>NZ_CP033364.1:0-1822500 GCF_013170765.1 Mesorhizobium sp. NZP2234
ATGCAGAGCGGCATCGAAAGGGAGCTTACGGGCGACCTCCCATTTCCTGGAACTTTGATCGGAGCAAACGAGATGGCGGTCTCCAGCGACGCGGAACAGAAGTTCGACCGGGTCAAGACCCAGTTGAAGGCGCGCCTGGGAGCTGAAGTCTATTCGAGCTGGTTCGGCCGGATGAAGGTCGCGGAGGCATCCAAGGGCATTGTCCGCATCTCGGTGCCCACCGCGTTCCTGCGCTCGTGGATCAACGGCCACTATCTCGACCTCATCTCCGAGTTGTGGAAGCAGGAGGATGCCGATCTCCTCAAGATCGAGATCGTGGTGCGCACGGCCACCCGCCAGGGGCGCAGCCATGCGGAACCGGAATTGGCCCCGGCACGCAAGATGACACGGCAGACGCAAACGGCATTGGCCGCCGGCACCGTGAGCCCCGGCAGGGTGGAACGTCCCCCGGTGCCGCGTCCGGGCGCCGCGATCGAGAGCGAGTTCCGCCATAATGTGCTGGGATCCCCGCTCGACCCGCGCTACACGTTCGGTTCCTTCATCGAAGGCCCGTCGAACCGGGTGGCTTTCGCCGCCGCCAAGGCCGTGGCGGAATCGCAGTCGAGCGCGGTGCGCTTCAATCCGCTTTTCCTGCACGCGACCGTCGGGCTCGGCAAGACCCATCTGCTGCAGGCCATCGCGGCGGAATCGCTTAAGCAGAACCCCAAGTCGCGCGTCGTCTATCTGACCGCGGAATATTTCATGTGGCGCTTCGCCACGGCGATCCGCGACAACAATGCGCTGACGCTCAAGGAACAGCTGCGCGACATCGACCTCTTGATCATCGACGACATGCAGTTCCTGCAGGGCAAGTCGATCCAGCATGAATTCTGCCATTTGATCAACATGCTGCTCGACAGCGCCAAGCAAGTCGTTGTCGCCGCCGACCGGCCGCCGTCGGAGTTGGAATCGCTGGAGCCGCGGGTCCGCTCGCGCCTCAACGGCGGCGTCGCGCTCGAAATGTCGGCGCCTGATTTCGCCATGCGCCTCGGCATGCTCAAGCTGCGCCTGGCCACGGCCCGGGTAGACGACGCGTCGCTCGACATTTCAGACGAAATCCTCAATCACGTCGCCCGCACCGTGACCGGCAGCGGACGCGAACTGGAAGGCGCGTTCAATCAGCTGCTGTTCCGCCAGTCGTTCGAGCCGCAGATCACCATCGACCGCATCGACGAGATCCTCGGCCATATCTATCGCACCGGAGAGCCGAAGCGGGTTCGCATCGAGGATATCCAGCGCATCGTGGCACGCCACTACAATGTCTCGAAGACGGAGTTGCTGTCCAACCGGCGCACGCGCACCATCGTCAAGCCGCGGCAGGTCGCCATGTACCTGTCGAAGGTGATGACGCCGCGCTCGCTGCCCGAAATCGGACGGCGCTTTGGCGGCCGTGACCACACCACGGTGCTGCACGCCGTGCGCAAGATCGAGGACCTGTCCGGTAATGACAACACGCTGGCGCAGGAACTCGAGCTGCTGCGACGGCTGATCAACGACCAGGCCTGATGGATCCGAGACAGGCAAGCCAGAACCGCATCGGAATTCAATGGCTTGCCTGCTCGGCGGCACCCCTGAGATGGGCTCGAGCCAGTGGCTGGCGACGATCCGGATTCCGGTTTCAGTACCCTGCGCGGCGGTCTTCGCGGCCTTTATCCCCAGAAAGCCCGCGCGGCCGGCCGGAACCGGCGGCGCGGGCTTGCGTTTGCTGGCTTTTTCCTGTCAGTTTACGCAGATTCTGAGCCTGTTCAGACCTTTCGCGGGGCGCCGCCAGCCGGAGACCCGCTCATCCTTTCAAGCGAGCCTGTTTCGTCATGCGTGTTATCCTGGAACGGTCAAATCTCCTGAAGTCGCTCAACCACGTTCATCGCGTGGTCGAACGGCGCAACACGATACCGATCCTGTCCAATGTGTTGCTCAGCGCCGAGGGCGCCAGCCTCGAAATGAAGGCGACCGACCTCGATCTGGAGGTGACGGAAGCGACGCCCGCCAAGGTCGAGCGCGGCGGCGCGACGACGGTGCCGGCGCACCTGCTCTACGATATCGTGCGCAAACTCTCGGACGGCGCCGAGGTGATGCTGAAGACGGATGAAGACGGCAACGCCATGACGGTGACGTCGGGCCGATCGAGCTTCCGCCTGCAATGCCTGCCGCAATCCGATTTCCCCGAGCTCTCGGCCGGATCCTTCTCGCATATCTTCCGGCTCGACTCGGTTGCTCTGAAGGGGCTGATCGAGAAGACGCAGTTCGCCATTTCCACCGAGGAGACACGCTACTATCTCAATGGCATCTACCTGCACACGCATGAAGTCGGCGGCAAGCTGAAGCTGCGCTCGGTGGCCACCGACGGCCACCGCCTGGCGCGCGCCGAAATCGATGCGCCGGCGGGCTCCGAGGGTATGCCGGGCATCATCATTCCGCGCAAGACGGTGAGCGAGCTGCAGAAGCTGGTAGACGACCCGGATGTCGCCGTTACGACCGAACTATCCGACACCAAGATCCGCTTCACCATCGGCAGCGTGGTCCTGACCTCGAAGCTGATCGATGGCACCTTCCCCGATTATCAGCGAGTCATTCCGACCGGCAATGACAAGAAGCTGATCCTCGACCGCCAGAGTTTTGCCGCCGCGGTCGACCGCGTCTCGACCATCTCCTCCGAACGCGGCCGCGCGGTGAAGCTTTCGATCAGCGAAGGCCAGGTGACGCTTGCGGTCAACAATCCGGATTCGGGCAGCGCCACCGAGGAACTGGCGGCCGATTATTCGTCCGACCCGATCGAGATCGGCTTCAACGCCAAATATCTGCTCGATGTCGCCGCGCAGCTGACCGGCACGGAAGCCAAATTCATGCTGGCCGACGCCGGTTCGCCGACGCTGATCCACGACATGGCCGACGAGACGGCGCTTTACGTGCTGATGCCGATGCGGGTATAGCCGGCGCCGCATCATCGATCCGGCTCTGCGACGGGACCCGCGGCAGCAACAATGGCGACTTCTACAGGCGGATAGCGGTTGCCGGCACAAACTCATATAAGTAAGCTTACACTTACTAATTTTCGCAACTACGCCTCGCTGGCGATCGATCTCGCCCCGGGGCCCGTGGTCTTTTCCGGCGACAACGGCGCCGGCAAGACCAATCTCCTCGAAGCAATCTCCTTCCTGACGCCGGGACGCGGCTTGCGCCGTGCGCCCTACGCCGACGTCGCACGCGAGGGCGGCGATGGCGGCTTTGCGCTGCACGCCCGTCTCGACGGGCCTGACGGCCAGGTCGAGATCGGCACGGGTATTTCCGGCGGTGAGGGCGAAGGCGGCAGGCGGGTTCGCATCAACGGCGCGACCGCGAGATCGGCCGAAGACATGCTGGAATGGCTGCGGGTGGTGTGGCTGACGCCCGCAATGGACGCGCTGTTCACTGGACCGGCCGCGGATCGCCGACGCTTTCTCGACCGGCTGGTCCTGGCAATCGATCCCGGCCATGGGCAGCGGGCGCTCGACTACGAAAAGGCGATGCGCGGCCGTAACCGGTTGCTGACGGATGGGTCTCGGGACGACCGCTGGTTCGAAGCGATCGAGATACAGATGGCCGAAACCGGCGTCGCCATTGCTGCGGCACGCGCCGAACTGGTGCGCCTGCTTGCCGCCATGATCGACAGGCTGCCCGACACGGGGCCGTTCCCGCAGGCCGACATCAGCCTTTCTGGCGATCTGGAAACAGACGTTTCCGCCGCGCCGGCAGTCGACGTCGAGGAGCGGTTCCGACGGGCGCTCGCCGATGGCCGCGATCGTGACCGTGCCGCGGGACGAACGCTCGAAGGGCCGCACCGCTCCGATCTCCTGGTGAGACACAGGCCCAAGGCAATGCCGGCCGAACTCTGTTCCACCGGCGAGCAGAAGGCACTGCTGGTCGGCATCGTCTTGTCACATGCCCGGCTGACCGGCGAAATGTCGGGCCTGACGCCGATCCTGCTGCTCGACGAGATCGCCGCTCATCTCGACGGCGGGCGGCGGGCGGCGCTGTTTTCGATCCTCGAGGAGTTGAATTGCCAGGCATTCATGACGGGAACCGATGCCGCGCTGTTTTCCAGCTTGCAAGGCCGCGCCCAGTTCCTCACCGTAGACCACGGCACGGTTGGGCCAACCGAAGGGCCCTGACAAGGTTTTTCAGCCGCTATATGGTCCTGACATGACCACCGCGCTGACCTCCGACGAAATCGAACGCTACGCCCGCCACATAGTGCTGCCCGAGGTCGGCGGCCCGGGCCAGCAGAAACTCAAACAAGCACGGGTCCTGGTGATTGGCGCCGGCGGGCTGGGCGCCCCAGTGCTCGAATATCTCGCGGCCGCAGGCGTCGGCACGCTCGGCATCATCGACGACGACACCGTGTCGCTGTCCAATCTGCAACGCCAAGTCATCCACGGCACCGATACGGTCGGCATGCTGAAAACCGACAGCGCCAAGGCGGCAATCACCCGCATCAATCCCAACACCGCGGTCGAGACGCACACGTTCCGGATGAGCGCGGAGAACGCCCCGGCCCTTGTCTCTCGCTATGACATTGTGGTCGACGGTTCCGACAATTTCGAGACCCGTTATACGGTGGCCGATGCCTGCGCAAGCGCGTGCAAACCGCTGGTGCATGCCGCTGTCGGTCGCTTCGACGGCTCGGTGACGGTGCTGAAGCCCTTCGAGAACGGTAAGGATGGCAAGCCGAACCCGGGCTATCGCGATCTCTTCCCCGAAGCTCCACCGCCGGGCCTTGTGCCGTCCTGCGCCGAGGCCGGGGTGCTTGGAGCGCTGACCGGCGTCGTCGGAACGCTGCAGGCGATGGAAGCGATCAAGCTGATCACCGGCATCGGCGAGCCGCTGGTCGGCAGGCTATTGCTTTACGATGCGCTTGCCGCACGCTTCGAAACGATCCGCTACGCCAGGCGCTGACCTTGACGCAAAAAATGCCCCTTTCCATCGACCGCATTTCGGTCGGCTTCAATCGTTGGGACGAGCTGCTTTCCCTGATCATGCGTGCCTTCGCCTTCATGGACGGCGTTATCGACCCGCCGTCCTCTGCTCACCTGCTCACCGTAGACACACTGCGCGACAAGGCCGGGCGGGAGACCGGTTTGGTGGCCCTCGACGGTGCCAGGATCGTCGGCTGCGTCTTCGCTCTTGAAAGGGCACATGATTTTTACGTCGGCAAGCTCGCCGTCGACCCGGACTGCCATGGGCAAGGCATTGGCCGGCGGCTGATGCGGTCGGTCGAACTGCTCGCTCTAGACCACGGCAAGGCAGCCCTGGAGTTGCAGACACGGATCGAGCTCACCGCCAACCACGCCGTCTTTGCCCGCCTCGGCTTTCGCGAGACCGAACGGACGGCGCATGACGGCTACGTCAGGCCGACCTCGATCACCATGCGCAAGGCGCTTTCGTAACCTTTGGCTTTCACTTGAAGGCGTCGAGCCCGTCAGGTCCTGAGCGGCAGAACGCGGTCCGGCGGGCGGTGGCCATCGACGAACGCCCGGATATTGATGATGACCTTCTCGCCCATGTCAATGCGGCCCTCGAGCGTCGCCGAGCCCATATGCGGCAGGAGCACGACCTTGTTCCTGGCGGCGAGCTTGAGCAGCTTGGCATTGAGCGCCGGCTCGTGCTCGTAGACGTCGAGGCCGGCGCCGGCGATCTTGCCGTCCTGGATCAGCTTGACCAGCGCTTCCTCGTCGATGATGTCGCCGCGCGCGGTGTTCACGACGTAGGCCGTGGGCTGCAGCAGAGCCAAGCGCCGTGCCGACAGAAGATGGAAAGTCGCCGGCGTCGACGGACAATTGACCGAGATGATGTCCATACGGGCCAGCATCTGGTCGAGGCTTTCCCAATAGGTCGCCTCAAGCCCGTCCTCGACGGCCGGCAGGACGCGATGGCGGTTGTGGTAGTGGATGGAGAGGCCGAAGGCCTTGGCGCGCCGAGCGACGGCCGTGCCGATGCGCCCCATGCCGACAATGCCGAGCCGCTTGCCCCAGATGCGCCGGCCAAGCATCCAGGTCGGCGACCAGCCGGCCCATTTCTTGTCGCCGGTGAGCACATTGGCGCCTTCCGCGAGCCGGCGCGGCACCGCCAGCATCAGCGCCATGGTCATGTCGGCGGTGTCTTCGGTGAGGACATTGGGCGTGTTGGTGACGGTGATGCCCTTCCTGGCGGCCGCGGCCACGTCGATCTTGTCGACGCCGTTGCCGAAATTGGCGATGAGCTTGAGGTTGTCGCCGGCCTGGGCGATCAGCGCCGCGTCGATCTGATCGGTCACCGTCGGCACCAGCACGTCGGCCTCCTTGACCGCGGCAACCAGTTCCGGCTGCGTCATCGGCCTGTCCTCGACATTCAGCCTCGCGTCGAACAGCTCGCGCATGCGGGTCTCGACCGGGTCGGGGAGCTTTCGCGTGATGACCACGAGAGGCTTCTTTTTGCCTGGCATTGTTTCCCTCGTTGAGACCTCTTTAACCAAGACCGGCGAAACTGAAAGCCGGTCGCGGTAGCCGATTTACCCATGTAACAAGCGGTGCCGCCGAAGACAAAGAAAAAGGGGCGCCGAGGTCATCGAGCCCGCGCCGAAAGGAACGAAAGTGTCTGGTTTCGCGTCGCTTCGCCTGACCCTAAGCGCAGCATTTCTCGGCGCTCTGCTTTATTCTCCCTTTGCCGTGGCGCAAAGCGCGGCAGCACCCGCCCAAAGCGTCACGCTCGGGCCGAGCGGCCTGCCGCTGCCGCGATTCGTCAGCCTCAAGCCAGCGCGCGTCAACTCGCGCGTCGGTCCGGGCGCCAACTACTCCGTCAACTGGATGTATGTGAAGGCCGGCCTGCCGATGGAGGTCATCCAGGAATTTGATACATGGCGCCGCGTGCGCGATGCGGACGGTTCGGAGGGCTGGATCAACCAGTCGATGCTTTCGGGCCGGCGCACCGCCATCATCGCGCCTTGGCAGCGCGGCAAGGGTGGCCAGATCAATCTCATGAAAAGTCCGGACAAGGACGCCAGGGTCGTGGCGATCGTCGAGCCGGGCGTCATGGGCACGATCAAGACCTGCGACGGCCAGTGGTGCGAAATGACGCTTGACGGCCACACCGGCTGGCTCGCCCAGTCGGCGGTCTGGGGCGCCTATCCCGGCGAGCGGGTCAAGGACTGAGGTCGCTCCGTTCGCGGCCGATACAGCCGGGATGGGTATCCTGAAAGCCGGTTGGCAGCTTCAGGCCATAAGCCCGATGCGCGGTCGATGGCGATTTGGGCGGTGCAGGCCGCCACGACTGCCGATTCGAGCCGGATTGTCAGGTCGGGGGTTTCATCCCTTGCCGATTATTCCGGCCTGGTCGATTGTTCTGGTCCTGCCGGTCATTCCCGGCGCTTGGGGCGCAATCTCACCACGATATCGACATTGGCGATTTCCATGCCCTCGGGCGGGTCCGGCAGGTTGGTGATCGTCACCGGGCCGCTGGCAATGTCGAAAATCCGGTTCTCGCCTTCGACGTAGAAATGGTGGTGGTCGGAGGTGTTGGTGTCGAAATAGGTCTTGGCGCCCTCGACGGCCAGGATGCGCAGCAGTCCCGCCTGGGTGAACTGGTGGAGTGCGTTGTAGACCGTGGCCAGCGACACCGGCACGCCGGCGGCCAGCGCCTCCTCATGCAATTCCTCGGCCGACAAATGGCGGTCGCCCTTGGCAAAAAGCAGGTCGGCCAGCGCAATACGCTGGCGCGTCGGCCTCAGGCCGGCTTCGCGCACCCGCTTGTCCACAGCGACATTTTCCTTCCGGCAGCCCCGGTCCATCTGGTCTTCCAAGCTTGCAGTCCCGCTTCAAGACACGCCCAGAATGGCAAAAAAATGAACGTCTGCCGAAACCGGACCCCTGCTGACATATATTCTGTCGTCCGAATGCGATCAATAGCGCGCATTGACCCGGGCAGACTGGCGGGTTAAGCGCAAACGCCGGTTTCCGGCCTGAAACAGATTGTGTTAGGACACCAACGACAAGGGCGCGCTACCGCCCGGACGATATGGGGACGAGATTGATGGCGGGTAAATCCAGCTACGACTACGAAGAATTGCTGGCCTGCGCCCGCGGCGAACTGTTCGGAGAGGGCAATGCCCAGCTGCCCTACCCGCCCATGCTGATGTTCGACCGCATCACCGAAATCAGCGAGACGGGCGGCGCCTTCGACAAGGGCTTCATCCGGGCGGAGTTCGACATCAAGCCGGACCTGTGGTTCTTTGCCTGCCATTTCATCGGCAATCCGATCATGCCGGGATGCCTCGGCCTCGACGCCTTGTGGCAGTTGACTGGCTTCTATCTCGGCTGGCTCGGCGAACCCGGCAAGGGAATGGCGCTGTCTACCGGTGAGGTCAAGTTCAAGGGCATGGTCACCCCATCGGTCAAGAAGGTCGAGTATGGCGTGGATTTCAAGCGCGTGATGCGTGGCCGGCTGGTGCTCGGCATCGCCGATGGCTGGATGAAGGCGGATGGCGAGCCCATATATGCGGCTACCGACCTGAAGGTCGGTCTGTCCAAGCAGTCGGCGGTCGCTTGACCGCAGTTCTGGCCGACCCACTGGCCAGCATCCCTGGAAGGAGTTGCGAATGAGACGTGTCGTAGTCACCGGCCTCGGCATCGTGTCGTCGATCGGCAACAATGCCAACGAGGTGCAGACCTCGCTGCATGACGCCAGATCCGGCATCAGCTTTTCCGATTCCTTCGCCGAACATGGCTTCCGCTGCCAGGTCTGGGGCGCACCTACACTCGACCCGACCGCCATGATCGATCGTCGCGCGATGCGCTTCCTGTCACAGGGCGCGGCCTGGAACCACGTCGCCATGGATCAGGCGATCGCGGATGCCGCCTTGAGCGAAAGCGACGTCACCAACGAGCGCACCGGCATCGTCATGGGCTCGGGCGGCCCCTCCACCCGTACCATTGTCGAGGCGGCCGAAACCACGCTCAAGAACGGCAGCCCCAAGCGCATCGGTCCGTTCGCGGTGCCAAAGGCGATGTCGTCGACCGCGTCGGCGACGCTTGCCACATGGTTCAAGATCCACGGCGTCAACTATTCGATCTCATCAGCCTGCTCGACCTCGGCGCATTGCATCGGCAATGGCTACGAGCTGATCCAGTGGGGCAAGCAGGACATCGTCTTTGCCGGCGGCCACGAGGATCTCGACTGGACCATGTCGGACCTGTTCGACGCCATGGGCGCCATGTCGTCGAAGTTCAACGACAGGGCATCAGCCGCGTCCCGCGCGTATGACGTCAACCGCGACGGCTTCGTCATCGCCGGCGGCGCCGGCGTGCTGGTGCTGGAAGAGCTGGAGCATGCCAAGGCGCGCGGCGCCAAGATCTATGCCGAGATCGTCGGCTACGGCGCGACCTCGGACGGCTACGACATGGTCGCGCCTTCCGGCGAAGGCGCGGTCCGCTGCATGCGCCAGGCGCTGGCGACGGTTTCCACGCCGATCGATTACATCAACACCCACGGCACCTCGACGCCGGTGGGCGATTCCAAGGAAATGGGCGCCATCCGCGAGGTGTTCGGCGAGAAGATGCCGTTCATCACCTCGACGAAATCGCTGACCGGCCATTCGCTGGGCGCGGCCGGCGTGCAGGAATCCATCTATTCGATCCTGATGATGCAAGGCGGCTTTATCGGCGAGAGCGCCCATATCGAAACGCTCGATCCTGAATTCGAGGGCATGCCGATCGTGCGAAAGCGCATCGACAACGCCAAGATCGACACCGTCCTGTCAAATTCCTTCGGTTTCGGCGGCACCAACGCGACGCTCGTTTTCCAGCGCTATTCCGCATAACGCCAGCGTTTTTCTAGAAGGATTGCCTGACATGGACGGATTGATGAAGGGCAAGCGCGGGCTTGTCATGGGTGTCGCCAACGATCATTCGATCGCCTGGGGCATCGCCCAGAAATTGTCCGAACATGGGGCGGAGCTCGCCTTCACCTACCAAGGCGAGGCCTTCGGCCGCCGGGTCAAGCCGCTCGCGGACAGGCTGGGCGCGTCGCTGGTCGTTCCCTGCGATGTCGAGGACAGCGCTTCGGTCACCGCCACGTTCGAGACGCTTGGCAATGCCTGGGGCGGACTGGATTTCGTCGTCCATGCCATCGGCTTTTCCGACAAGAACGAGTTGAAGGGCCTTTACGCCGACACCAGCCGCGACAACTTCGTCCGCACCATGGTGATCTCCTGCTACTCCTTCACCGAGGTCGCCCGCAATGCCGCGCCCCTGATGACGCAGGGCGGCTCGATGATCACGCTGACCTATGCCGGTTCGGTCCGCGTCATGCCGAACTACAATGTCATGGGCGTCGCCAAGGCCGGCCTCGAGGCCAGCGTGCGTTACCTCGCCAATGACTATGGCCCGCGCGGCATCCGGGTGAACGGCATCTCGGCGGGGCCGGTGCGCACGCTTGCCGGCGCCGGCATTTCGGACGCCCGCCACATGTTCTCCTACCAGCAGCGCAACTCGCCGCTGCGCCGTACCGTGACCATCGACGAGGTCGGCGGCTCGGCGCTTTATTTGCTGTCCGACCTGGCTTCCGGCGTCACCGGCGAAATCCACTATGTCGATTCCGGCTATCACATCGTCTCGATGCCGACGCTCGATGAATTGAAGCAGACGGATGGCTAACGAGTACTGAAACGGGTCAAGGCGACACGTTTCGGGAAACATGGATGGTGCCGTTTCGCGGAAATGGTCCTTTTCCAGTAAAGAAATAATCCTCTCCAGTAAAATTGGATGCATTCGCGGAAACTCATTTTAAGAGGATTTCCGCTATAGAGGCCCGCAATCTGGGGACCTTTGAATGCCTGCCGTCAGCAACCCGAAGCGAACACCGGTGTTCCGACTGCTCACGATAGCAAGTTCGGGCATTGGCAGTTTCGTCCTCGGCATCTGGGGTCTGAAGCACGGTCTCGGCGCCGGGTTTGCCGGCATATCGGCGGACATGATGGTCGCGATCATGGCTGCGCTTTGCGCGCTCGCGGCATCGGTGGCTGCAATGTCCTTCTTCGCCGGCGTCGATGAATCGGCGGATTTCGTTTTCAACGAAACCCATTTCGACAAGCTGACGGGACTTCTGGCGCGGCCGGCGATGGTCGGCAAGATCGCCGAGGCGGCATGCGTGACAAGCCGGACCGGGGAACCGGTGTTCCTGATCGACATCGACATCGACCGGTTCAAGCAGATCAACGATGCGATTGGCTATAGCCAGGGCGACGAGCTGATCCGCGCCTTCACCAGGCGACTACAAGACAGCGTGCCCGCACGCGCCCTGATCGGGCGCATCGGTGCCGGGGAGTTCGCGGTACTGCTGCCGGATCACCAGATCCAAGGGACGATGGAGGGCATGATCGAGCGGCTCATCGACGAGATGATGGAACCCTATGAACTCAGCAGCCATCAGCAATCGGTGAGCCTGTCCGTGGGCATCGTGGCCATGCCCAAGGATGGTGTCGATCCGGTCCTTATCCTGCGCAGGTCCAACCTGGCGCTGCAGCATGCGCGCGCCAGCGGCGTTGGCAACTGGTCGGTATTCGACAGCGAGATGGGACGAGTCGCCGATTATCGCCAATGGGTGGAATCCGAGCTGCACACGGCTTTCGAGCGTGGCGATTTCGACCTCCACTATCAGCCACAACTCGACCTGCCGAGCGGCCGCATCGTCGGCTATGAGGCGTTGATCCGCTGGAACCATCCTGAGCGAGGCATGATCCCGCCCATGGAGTTCATCCAGATTGCCGAGGAAACCGGAATGATCAACCCGATCGGCGAATGGGTCCTGCGCAAAGCCTGCAACGACGCCCGGCATTTGCCAGACGACTGTTTCGTCGCCGTCAATATTTCGCCGGTCCAGTTCATGACCAAGGACTTCGTCGGCATCGTGCGCGACACGATGCGGGCCACCGGGATCAAGCCGTCACGGCTGGAGCTGGAAGTCACCGAGACGGCGATGATGCAGGACCGCGATCGCGCTGCCGTCATCCTGAAAGAGCTGGCCGAAATGGGCATCTCCGTTGCCGTCGATGATTTCGGCACCGGCTACTCGAACCTCAGCTATCTGATCGATTTCTCCTTCGGCAAGCTGAAGATCGACCGCTCCTTCGTCAGCCGCATCGATACCGATTCCAGCTCCGGCGCCGTCGTCTCGACCATTGTCGGGCTTTCGCGTGCACTTGGCGTCAGCATCATTGCCGAAGGCGTCGAGACCGAGAGCCAGGCCACGCTGCTGCGGGCAGCCGGCTGCGAGGTGGTGCAAGGTTACCTGTTCGGCCGGCCGGCGCCGCTCAGGATCGGCCTTGGTGGCGGGCAAGCCACCGACGAGGTCCGACGCGTCGCCAATCTGCACTGAGCGCGATACGCATCGTTTCAGCGACGCGCGACAAACACCTTGAACATGCCGTCGCGGGCAAGCTCGGCGTGGCTGGCAAAGGCGGCCGACAGCACGGGCTCGTAGGGAAGCTGGCGGTTGGCGACCATGACCAGCCTGCCACCGGGCTTGAGCGCCTTGGCTGCCGCGCGGATCATGCCGGCGCCGATCTCCGGCTCCGCCGCACGGCTGCGGTGAAAGGGCGGGTTCATGGCGATGACGTCGTAGCGGCGCTCGACAGGCTCGGCGAGCAGATCCGTCCAGAAGAAGCCTTGCGCCACGGTGCCGCCGAGGTTGCCCTTGGCAGCCTCCAGCGCATCGAAATCCGCCTCGTAAAGATCGAGCCCCGACAAGCCCGGCGAACGGGTAGCCATCTCAGCCGCCACATAGCCCCAGCCGGCGCAGAAATCAGCCGCATTGCCACGGAGATCGCCAGGCAAATTGTCGGCCAGTAGTTTCGAACCCGCGTCGACGCGATCGAAGGAGAACATGCCAGGCTCGGTGCGGAACCGGCCCTCCACCAGTTGCGCCGGGTTGGCGGCACGCAGTGCCGCGGCAGCCCGCATATCCGCCGGACAGCGCAGCCAAAAGGCAATGCCGTGATATTTCGGCATATGCCCGTCGAGCGGCACGAGTTCGTCGACGCGCTTGCGCAGGCTGGCAACGCCCTCGTCCTTGCCGCCGGCGATGACGATCAGTCCGCCCGGCACCACGCGCTCGAGAGCCTCGGCGATACGCTGTTCATTCTGGCCGCGATGGCGGCCAGCGAGCACCAGGGCGGCATCAAAACCATCACCCACCGGTTGCGGCGCGACCGTGAAACCCGCCGCCTGCAACGCGCGGAAATGCGGCCGGAAGCCTTGTACGAGATGTAGCCCGGCCTCGAACGCCGACGGCAAGCGCAGGCCAGGCTCGGCGCCGAGGAAAAGAATGCGCTCACCCTTTCGCGGCATGGCAAGAGCCTCGGCCTCGAACGGATGGAAAAGCGTCTTCAGCGCCTCAGCGGGCATAGCCGTGTTCCCCATGGTCTTGCGCAATTCCCGTGGGGAAAGCGCCACGCACTTTTCCTGGAATTGCTCCAAACGAAAACGGGCGCGACATAAGCCGCGCCCGTTCCGCTTTTTCTGTCAGGTCGCTCAGGCGGCGTCTTCTTCGCCTTCGGCCTTCTTCTCGCGCACGATTTCCTTGCCGGTGGCCTGGTCGACGACCTTCATCGACAGGCGGACCTTGCCGCGCTCGTCGAAGCCCATCAGCTTGACCCAGACCTTGTCGCCTTCCTTGACGACGTCCGAGGTCTTGGCAACGCGCTCATTGGCGAGCTGCGAGATGTGGACGAGACCATCGCGGGGACCGAAGAAATTGACGAAAGCGCCGAAGTCGGCAGTCTTGACGACCGTGCCTTCGTAGATCTCGCCGACTTCCGGCTCGGCGACGATGGTGTGGATCCACTTCTTCGCCGCCTCGATCTCCTTGGCGTTCGAGGAAGCGATCTTGACCGTGCCGTCGTCCTCGATGTTGATCTTGGCGCCGGTCTTCTCGACGATCTCGCGGATGACCTTGCCGCCCGAACCGATGACGTCGCGGATCTTGTCGGTCGGGATGTGCATGACCTCGATACGCGGCGCGAACTCGCCGAGTTCGGCGCGGGCGCCGGTCAGGGCATGCGCCATTTCGCCGAGGATGTGCTGGCGGCCATCCTTGGCCTGGTCCAGCGCGATCTTCATGATCTCCTCGGTGATGCCCTCGATCTTGATGTCCATCTGCAGCGAGGTGATGCCGTTGGCGGTGCCGGCGACCTTGAAGTCCATGTCGCCGAGGTGATCTTCGTCACCCAGAATGTCGGACAGAACCGCGAAGCGCTCGCCTTCCTTGATCAGGCCCATGGCGATACCGGCAACGGGCTTGGCCAGCGGCACGCCAGCATCCATCAGCGCCAGCGAGGTGCCGCAGACGGTGGCCATCGACGAAGAGCCGTTGGACTCGGTGATCTCCGAGACGACGCGCAGCGTGTAGGGGAACTGGTCAGCGCTCGGCAGCATCGGCCGGATGGCGCGCCAGGCGAGCTTGCCGTGGCCGATTTCGCGGCGGCCCGGCGAACCCATGCGGCCGGTCTCACCGACGGAATAGGGGGGGAAGTTGTAGTGAAGGAGGAACTTCTCCTTGTACATGCCGGTCAGCGAATCGACATACTGCTCGTCTTCGCCGGTGCCGAGCGTGGCAACGACCAGCGCCTGGGTCTCGCCGCGGGTGAACAGCGCCGAACCATGGGTGCGCGGCAGCACGCCGACTTCGGAAACGATCTTGCGGACCGTCTTCAGGTCGCGGCCATCGATGCGCGAGCCGGTGTCGAGGATGTTCCAGCGCACGACCTTGGCCTGGAGTTCCTTGAACACGGAACCGATCTGCTCGGAGGTGTATTTGGGCTCTTCGCCTTCGGCCGGAGCGAACGCGGCCTTGACCTTGGCCTTGACGGCGTCGACGGCGGCATAGCGCTTCTGCTTGTCGGTGATCTTGTAGGCTTCACGAAGCTCGTCGCCGACGATGTTGAGCATTTCGCCTTCGAGCGCGGAATAGTCGGGCGCGGTGAAGTCGCGCGGCTCCTTGGCGGCAACTTCGGCCAGCTTGATGATGGCGTCGATAACCGGCTGGAAGCCCTTGTGGCCGAACATGACAGCGCCGAGCATCAGCTCTTCGCCAAGTTCCTTGGCTTCCGACTCAACCATCAGCACGGCGTCGGCGGTGCCGGCGACGACGAGGTCGAGCTTGGATTCCTGCATCTCGTCGATGTGCGGGTTGAGAACGTATTCGCCGTTGATGTAGCCGACGCGCGCGCCGCCGACCGGGCCCATGAAGGGAACGCCCGACAGGGTCAGAGCGGCCGAGGTGGCAACGATCGACAGGATGTCCGGATCGTTCTCGAGGTCATGCTGGACGACCGTGACGACGATCTGGGTGTCGTTCTTGTAGCCGTCGGCGAAGAGCGGACGGATCGGGCGGTCGATGAGGCGCGAAACCAGCGTTTCCTTTTCGCTCGGACGGCCTTCCCGCTTGAAATAGCCGCCCGGGATCTTGCCGGCGGCGTACGTCTTTTCCTGGTAGTTGACGGTCAGCGGAAAGAAATCCAGGCCGGGCTTGGGCTCCTTCATCGAAACGACGGTCGCCAGAACCTTGGTCTCGCCGTAGGTGGCGAGTACAGCGCCGTCAGCCTGGCGCGCGATCTTGCCGGTTTCGAGGATGAGCGGGCGACCGCCCCATTCGATTTCCACTTTGTGTTGATTGAACATGTCTTGTCCTTTGTATGAGGAAAGGCCGCGCCGTTTCAGCGTGCGCGGGTGCCCTTTCCTCTGGCTTCCTTTCTCGGGCAGCCACGGGCAAGACAACGGGAGGCTCGGGTTTCATCGGCGCGGTGGCCTTACGAGCGTCCTGCAATCCTGCCCCATGACCGTCCATGGGTGGCTTCGAGTGGCCCTCTGCGCGCTCGAAGCCGGATATGACCAATCGATCGACTGGCCTGCGCACAACCCCGAAACCCACGGCTTACGGAACGCGTCATGCGCAAATTCTACTTTTGGAGCGTCCGTCCGGCATCCGGAAGGGTGCGCGGCGCTCCAGTCATGCATTCGAGATCAGGTTGACCCGGGCTCGAATGCGCGACCGGCGGACTCCTTGAAGGAGCCCGCCGGTCAATTCGTCAACGGCGCAGACCGAGCTTCTCGATCAGTGTCTGATAGCGCGCGTCGTCCTTGCGCTTGAGATAATCAAGCAGGCTGCGGCGCTGGGACACGAGAGCGAGCAGACCACGGCGGGAATGGTTATCCTTCTTGTGGTCCTTGAAATGGTCGGTCAGGTTCTTGATGCGCTCGGAAAGGATGGCCACCTGGACTTCCGGAGACCCGGTATCGCCCTTGGCGGTAGCGAATTCACCCATCAATTCCTTCTTGCGCTCGGCAGTAATCGACATCGTGTTTTTCCTTATCTGTTTGAGGAAACGGGTCGCCCTCAGCCGGGATGTCGTCCAGCAGGGGCCGGTGCAAGCAAAGCGTCGTGGCGCTATGCTGCGGCGCATATAGTGCAATTCCCGGCAAAACACCAGCCCAATTCACCAAGCCGGCTTTTCAGCCCAAAATGGCAAGTTTCGCCGCAGTCAAAGCCATTTCTTCCATTTGAAGAACGCAACCAGGCCGACCGCGATAACAGCCATGAACAGGAGCGCTTCCGGATAGCCGTAATAGGCCTTCAACTCCGGCATGTTCCACGGCGAGCTCTGGGGGTCGAAATTCATGCCCCAGACACCGACCAGGAAGGTGAGAGGCATGAAGATGACCGAAACGATGGTGAGATAGCTGATGACGTCGTTGGTGCGCGCCTGGCTCAGCGACAGATGCATCTCGATCAGGCCGGTCAGCATGTCGCGCTGGGTCTCGACGAGTTCGATCAACCTGAGCGAATGGTCGAGCGTGTCATTGAGGAAGACTTTGGTCTCGGCTCTGACATAGGGCACCTCGTTACGGATCAGCGTCGCCAACGCATCGCGCATCGGCCACAGCACGCCCTTCAGCACATTGGCGTCGCGCCGCAATTCGTGCAGCTGCCGCATCTGATGCTTGTGCGGCGAATGCAGCATCTCATCCTCGATGCTGTCGACCAGGTCGCCGGCTCCCTCGATCGGCGGAAAATAGCTGTCGACGATAGCGTCGATAAGCGCGTAGGCCAGATAGTCGGCGCCACGGGTCCGCAACCGGTTGGGCGCCGAACTCTCGATGCGCTTGCGCACCGGGTCGAACGGATCGCCCTCGCGCTCCTGGAAGGTGACGACGAAGTTCTCGCCTAGGAAGAGAGCGATCTGTTCGTAGCGATGCGAGGTGACATCGTCGATCATGCGCACGACGACGAAGGCATGATCCTCGAAGAAGTCGACCTTCGGCCGCTGGCCGGTGTTGACGACATCCTCAAGCGCCAGCGGATGCAGGCTGAAGATGCGGCCGATCTCCTCGATCAGCCCGATGTTGGCGAGGCCGGTGCAGTCGAGCCAGATCACCGGCCATTTCCGGCAATTGGCCTCGACATCGGCGATGCTGGCATTGTCGATGGTCTTGAACTTCTGCGGCGAGATCAAGGTCAGCCGCAATTCGGAGCGCCGCGCCGCCGGATCGGCGATCAGCGTACCCGGCGAGGCGCCGACCGGCGGCCGCCTTGTCTTCACCGGCGCCCGCTTTTTCACCGCCTCGGCTTTTGCCATGTGCCCCTCGAGCGTAGAGTCGACGTGAAGTTAGAACCTTGTTCTCGCAATTTCGAACGCCGTTTCACCCTTTTCCCGGAATTGCGTCAGCCGGCAAAGACCCGCTTGGGCTTGAACATGCCCTGTTCGATCGCACCGATGGCGACCAGCTTGCCGCGCGCCGTCGCGCAGGCCTCCTCGGCTTCCACCGGCGCATCGCGGCCGCGAATGATGACCGGATTGCCGAGACGGATCTTGGTCGCCGCATCATCGCTGATGGCGATCTGCGGCAGGCAGTCGAGAGCCGCCGATGTGTCGACAAGAAGCGCATCGATGGCATCGAAGTCGACGGGGATTTCTATCGGCTCGGCGCCGTCGGCGGGCTCCGGTCTGTCCTCACCTTGTACTCCGAAGCGGGCCGCCTCTAGTTCGGCGATGGTGACGAAATCCTCTTGCGTGAACGGCTCGACCTCGACCCGGCGCAGGTCGGAAATATGGCCGAAGCAGCCGAGGTCGCGGCCCATGTCACGAGCCAGCGAGCGCACATAGGTGCCCTTGCCACATTCGACCTCGAAAACCGTGCGATCGGCGTGATGCTCGATGATCTCCAAACGACCGATCTCGATTTCGCGCGGGGGGATGTCAACCGTCTCGCCTTCCCGGGCAAGGTCATAGGCGCGTTCGCCTGATATCTTGATGGCCGAGAATTGCGGCGGCGTCTGCATGATGACGCCGGTGTATTTCGCCAGCAGCGCCCTGACCTCGGCTTCCGCCGGACGCACGTCGGAGCTCTTCGTCACCGGCCCTTCGAGATCGTCGGTGGAGCGCTCATCGCCCCAGGCGACGGTGAAACGATAGATCTTGGCGCCGTCCTGCACGTAAGGCACGGTCTTGGTGGCTTCGCCGAGCGCGATCGGCAGCATGCCGGAGGCCAGCGGATCGAGCGTGCCGGCATGGCCGGCCTTTTCCGCCTGGAACAGCCACTTGATCTTGGAGACAGCCTCGGTCGAGCCCATGCCGACCGGTTTGTCGAGCACCACCCAGCCGGAGACCGGCCGGCCCTTCTTCTTGCCGCGGCGCGCCATTATTTGCTGTCCTTGTCTTCGTCTTTGTCCTGGCCGTCCGCATCGAGATCGCGCGCCACTTCGGGCGACTTCAGCAGGTCGTTGATCCTGGCGAAATTGTCGAAGGAGGTATCCAGCCGGAAGCGGAACTCCGGCATGTATTTCATCTGCCGGAGCGCGCCGGAGACACGGCCACGGACGAATTTCGCATGCTTGTTGAGCGCCTCGATGACGGCGCCGGCATCCTTGGCGCCGAGCGGGGAAACAAAGGCGGTGGCGATCTTCAGATCGGGCGACATGCGCACTTCCGAGACAGAGACGACCGAATTTTCAATCAACGGGTCGAGGATCTCGCCGCGCTGCAGGGTTTCGGACAGGGCATGGCGCACCTGTTCGCCGACGCGCAGCATGCGCTGGGATGGGCCGGATGTGGTGGAACGGGGCATTTTTCTCAATCCTGAAAGCGTGAGGCGCGGGGTGGGACCGTGCCGCATGTCTCAAACGGGTCATTCTCAAAAGGCTTGGGGCGGCGGTCTTTCGACCACCACCCGATACCGACAAGTCACGCGAACTCAGAGTGTCCGGGTCACCATCTCGACACGGAAGCACTCGATGATGTCGCCGACGCGCATGTCCTCGTAGTTCTGGAAGGCCATGCCGCACTCCTGGCCGCCGGGAACTTCCGAAACCTCGTCCTTGAAGCGCTTCAGCGTCTTCAGCGTGCCTTCGTGGATGACGACGTTGTCGCGGATCAGGCGTACGCCCGCGCCACGCTCGACCTTGCCTTCGGTGACACGGCAGCCGGCGATCTTGCCGACCTTGGTGATGTCGAAGATCTCGAGGATCTCGGCATTGCCGATGAAGGTCTCGCGACGCTCCGGCGACAGCAGGCCCGACAGAGCCGCCTTCACATCATCCACGAGGTTGTAGATGATCGAGTAATAGCGGATCTCGATGCCCGCGGCCGCGGCCGCGGCGCGCGCCTGCACGTTGGCGCGAACGTTGAAGCCGATGATCGCGGCACCCGAAGTCTCCGCCAGCGAGACGTCGCTTTCGGTGATGGCGCCGGCGCCGGCATGGACGATGCGCGCACGCACCTCGTCGGTGCCGAGCTTGTCCAGCGCGGCGTTGATCGCCTCGATAGAACCCTGAACGTCGCCCTTGATGACCAGCGGGAATTCCTTCAGCCCGCTCGTCTGCAGTTGCGACATCATCTGTTCGAGCGAGCCACGCTGGCCGGCATGCCTGGCCACCGCCTTCTCGCGCGCCAGACGCTGGCGATACTCGGTGATCTCGCGGGCGCGGGCCTCGTTGTTGACGACCGCGAAGCGATCGCCAGCCTGTGGCGTGCCTTGAAGGCCGAGCACCTCGACCGGCATCGCCGGCGGCGCTTCCTTGATCTGCTCGCCGCGATCGTTGACCAGAGCGCGCACCCGACCCCATTCGTTGCCGGCGACGAGGATGTCGCCCGGCATCAAGGTTCCGGTCTGTACCAGCACGGTGGCGACGGGACCACGGCCCTTGTCAAGCTGCGCCTCGATGACGACGCCCTCGGCGGTACGGTCCGGATTGGCCTTCAGGTCGAGGATTTCGGCCTGCAGCAGGATCGCCTCGAGCAGCTTGTCGAGATTGGTGCCCTTGGTCGCCGACACTTCGACGTCCAGCACTTCACCGCCCATGGATTCGACGAAGACCTCATGGCGCAGCAGTTCCGAGCGCACCTTCTGCGGATCGGCGTCATGCTTGTCGATCTTGTTGATCGCCACGATGATCGGAACGCCGGCCGCCTTGGCATGGCTGATCGATTCGATCGTCTGCGGCATCACGCTGTCGTCGGCGGCCACCACCAGGATGGCAATGTCGGTGGCCTGGGCGCCGCGGGCACGCATCGCCGTGAAGGCGGCGTGGCCGGGCGTATCGATGAAGGTGATCTTCTGACCATTCTTCTCGACCTGATAGGCACCGATATGCTGGGTGATGCCGCCGGCCTCGCCGGAGACGACATTGGCATTGCGGATCGCATCGAGCAGCGACGTCTTGCCGTGGTCGACGTGGCCCATGATGGTCACCACCGGCGGACGCGACACGAGGTCTTCCGGACGATCGGCGATGTTGAACAGGCCTTCCTCAATGTCGGACTCGGCGACGCGGCGGACCGTGTGGCCGAATTCGGTGGCGACCAGCTCGGCCGTATCGGCGTCGATCACGTCGCCCGGCTTCAGGATCTGGCCCTGCTTCATGAAGAACTTGACCACATCGACCGCACGTTCGGACATGCGCTGCGCCAGTTCCTGGATGGTGATGGTCTCGGGCAGAATCACTTCGCGCATGACTTTCTCGCGCGGCTCATTGTGCATCGCGCGCTTGAACTTCTCCTGGCGTCGACGCATCGACGACAGCGAACGAGCCCGCGCATCCTCGTCGGAAAGCGCGGAATTCAGTGTCAGCTTGCCACGGCGACGATCTTCCTCGCCCTTGGTCGGCTTGGCCGGACGCGCCACTTCGGGCGTGACCAGGCGACGTACCGGCGCACCTGCGCCCGTCCGCTTCGGCTTGACCTCTTCCTCTTCGTCGACGGTTGCCAGTTCCGCGGCCTGCGGCGCGCGGCGGCGTGCCTCTTCCTCGGCGCGACGGCGCGATTCGGCCTCGGTCTGCAACCGTGCCTCTTCCTCGGCCTGGCGGCGCGCGGATTCCTCGCGTTCCCGCTTGCGGCGCTCTTCGTCCTCGGCGCGGCGCTTGGCTTCCTCGGCGGCGCGCTGACGGTCTTCGACCTCGCGGACCTTGGACCCTTCAAGCGCCCTGCGGCGGGCTTCCATTTCACTGCGCGACAATTCGTTCAGCACCATGCCGCTGCGCTCGACCGGAGCTGGCGGCGGAGGCGGAGGCGGCGCCTTGGGCGCTTCCTGCACGACAGGCGCTGCCGCGACCGGCGGCTTCGGCGTGAAGACAGGCACAGGGGCAGCGGCAACCGGCTCCGGCTTGTCGCCGGGCAGGGAGAACTTGCGCTTCTTGGTCTCGACCACGACCGACTTGGTACGGCCATGCGAGAAGTTCTGGCGCACGGTGCCCTGTTCCATGCCGGGGCGCTTCAGCGTCAAGGTCTTCTTCGGTGTAACACTCAACGTCTTGTCGTCGCCCGATTTCGTATCGCTCATTCCATATCCTCTGCGGGCTCATCTTCGTCAGCAACGGCCGCAAGCATTGCCAGATCGTCCGGGGTACCGCCCCGATATCGGTCGAGCGCAACCATGCGCTTCTGGACCGCCTTACCCGCGTCTCCCGCGAGGACGGCAGCATGTATCACATTTGTACCCCCCAATGCCAAGCTCAACTCGGCCTCGGAGAAAAGTTTGTAGGCAAGGGTGGAAGGGCCACCGAGATGGACAGTCGCCCGTCGCGCCTGGCTGATCTTGCGCACGCCATCGTCGGATGCCTCGGTCGCGTGGAGCACGAAAAGCGCCAGCCCGCCGCGCACGGCGCTCTCAACCTTGGTGGCGCCCAGCGCGATCGCGCCTGCCTTGCGGGCGAGACCCAACATGCCCAGCGCGGATCGGGAGAGCAGCCCGTCGACCATGCCGCCAAGATCCGGCGGCACAACCACCTGTGCCTTGAAGGCGCGGGCAAAAAGGTTCTTGGCCGCCGCCTTGTCAATATGTAGGCGGTCGGCGCTCACCCAGCAACCACGGCCGGGCAGATTTCTCTTGAGATCGGGAACGACGGCCGAATCCGGGCCGACGACGAACCGGATCAGTTCATCCGGTTCGGCCTGCTTGCGGGTGACGATGCAGGTGCGATCGTTCATCTCGTCCAAGGGCGGGTTCTGTGCGATGCGGTTTCACCTCACGCACCAACGGCTTCGTCAGCCGATGCTTCCTCGGCCGCAAGCTCGTCTTCGGAAATCCAGCCGGCCTTGAGACGGGCATTGAGCACCATCTGCTCGGCGTCGGCGCGCGAAACACCGTGATTGGCCAGCACGCCCGGATAGACCTTGGTCTCGCCGTCCTTGCGTTCCTTCCAACCGGTCAGGTCGTCGGCGGCATAGCCGGCGAAATCCTCGATCGTCTTCACGCCGTCCTCGCCGAGCGTCACCATCATGGCGGTGGTGATGCCGGGGATTTCGCGCAACTCGTCCTTGACGCCCAGCGCCTTGCGCTTCTCATCATGCTCGGCCTCGATCTTTTCGAGATATTCGCGAGCACGGGTCTGGATTTCGGAAGCGGTGTCGTCGTCGAAGCCATCGATCGAGGCGATCTCGCCGGCGTCGACATAGGCGACTTCCTCGACGCTGGTGAAGCCTTCGGAGGCCAGCACCTGGCCGACCATCTCGTCGACATCGAGGGCTTCCATGAACAGCGCCGAGCGCTCGACGAATTCCTTCTGGCGGCGCTCGGATTCCTCGGCCTCGGTCAGGATATCGATATCCCAGCCGGTGAGCTGCGAGGCGAGACGCACGTTCTGGCCGCGGCGGCCGATGGCCAGCGACAGCTGATCGTCGGGAACCACCACTTCGATGCGCTCGGCGTCCTCGTCGAGCACGACCTTGGCCACTTCCGCCGGCTGTAGCGCGTTGACGATGAAGGAGGCGGCCGAGGGCGACCACGGAATGATGTCGATCTTCTCGCCCTGCAGTTCGCCGACGACGGCCTGGACGCGGCTGCCGCGCATACCGACGCAGGCGCCGACCGGATCGATCGAGCTGTCACGCGAGATAACGGCGATCTTGGCGCGAGAGCCCGGGTCGCGGGCCACCGACTTGATCTCGATGATGCCGTCATAGATTTCCGGCACTTCCATGGTGAAGAGCTTGGCCATGAACTGCGGGTGCGTGCGTGACAGGAAGATCTGCGGGCCGCGCTGCTCGCGGCGCACATCGTAGACATAGGCGCGAACGCGGTCGCCATACTTGTAGTTTTCGCGCGGGATCAGCTCGTCACGGCGGATGATGGCTTCGCCACGGCCGAGATCGACGATGACATTGCCATACTCGACGCGCTTGACGGTGCCGTTGACGATCTCGCCGATGCGGTCCTTGTATTCGTCGTACTGACGGTCACGCTCGGCCTCGCGCACCTTCTGCACGATGACCTGCTTGGCCGACTGGGCGGCAATGCGGCCGAAATCCATTGGCGGCAGCTGTTCGGCGATGAAGTCGCCGAGCTGGGCGTCGGGATTGCGCTCGCGAGCCGAGGAAATGGCGATCTGCGTGGCATAGTCGTCGACCTTTTCGACCACTTCCATCAGCCGCTGCAGCTTCATCTCGCCGGTGTTCGGGTTGATGTCGGCGCGGATGTTGGTCTCCTGGCCATAACGCGAACGCGCCGCCTTCTGGATCGCATCGGCCATGGCGGCAATGACGATCGACTTGTCGATCGACTTTTCACGCGCGACCGCGTCGGCAATCTGCAGCAGTTCAAGTCTGTTGGCGCTTACAACCATCTTATTTCTCCCGAGCTTGTTGCCGAGCTTTTACGCCCCGCCGCTCAATCATAGTTCCTGTTAGATTTCGTCTTCCGCGCCGCCTTCAACACCCTCGGGTGCGTCATCAGGCTCACCGCGGCGTTTCTTGGCTTCCTTGCGTTCCCGGTTGTCCTTCGACAACGCCTCACGGATGAGGTCGTCGGTAAGGATCAGCCGCACATCGGCGATCGCGTCATAGGGAACACGCACCGTCGGCTCCTCGCCATAGGCTGCCTTGTCGCGCTCGATCAGCACATCGTTCTCGCCGGCCTCGGCGATCTTGCCCTTGAAGCGCTTGCGATCCGCGACGATGACCGACGTTTCCATCTTCACCAGATGACCGGTCCAGGTGACGAAATCCGATTTGCGCACCAACGGCCGGTCGATACCAGGCGAAGAGACTTCGAGATGATACGCCTTTTCGATCGGATCATCGACATCGAGCGCCGGCGACACCGCGCGGCTGACCTCTTCGCAATCCTCGACAGTCATGGTGCCGTCCTCGCGCTCGGCCATGATCTGTAGCGTCAGCCCGTTCTGGCCGGACAGATGCACGCGCACGAGGCGAAAGCCGATGCCGCGCAGCACCGGTTGGACGATCAGCGCAATGCGCGCATCGATGCCGCTTTCGCGGATGATGCGGTCGTCACTTTCGCTTGCCGTTGCAGTCATCAATTACCTGTCGTTCGTTTCGAACCTATCGGCAGGTAATAAAAAAGAGCGGGACCGGGTGGACCCACTCTTCGTCATACCGACCAAGAATTTGAGCCTGATATAAACGAACACTGCTCGTATTTCAAGCCCGCCGTGGCAAACCGACGAGGTGTCACGCCGCCGCGCCAGCGTTGCGTCAGACGCATGGCCTCCATGCAGCCGCGCCTCTGTGAGCTTTGATGCCGCATCCCCATCTGTACGGCATCACAAAAATTCAAAGGGATTTCGCAGACGCGAAAGGGCACGACCATGAGCAACCGTAAGATTTTTTCCGCCATAGGCGATCTGTTCACGACATTCGGCAGCGCGGTGGCCGCGTCGCGCGCAGTGGAAGCCGGGCGCAAGCCGCGCGCTGATGATCTGCGCCAGCTTGGCATGGATCCGGCTGTCTTCAACCGCATCGGTCGTTTCTGAAAATCCGGCGGGAGGCGCCGTAGAGAAGTTCACCGCTTTGCGAAAACGGTGAACTTCTCTAGTTTTGTTTGACGCAATTCCAGACGGAAAGCCGTTATGCACTTTCCTGGAATTGCTCGAAGGCGCCTAAATCCGGATAAAGGTCAGATAGGCCGGCGGCCGGCCCTCGCGAATGGCCTTCGCTTCGTAACGGGTGCCCGGCCAACCATCGTAAGGGCGATGCCAATCCGCCGCTTCCGCTGCCTGCCATGCGAAGGCGCCGTGCGCCCGGCAGTGGAGCAAGGTCCAGTTGACATACGTATCGATGTCTGACGCGAAGCGGAACTTTGAACCCGGCTTCAGCACGCGGGCGAAACGGTCAAGATTGACCGGGCTGACGAAACGCCGCTTCCAATGCTTCTTCTTCGGCCAGGGATCGGGATAGAGAAGGTCTATGCCGTCGAGCGAGGCCGGGGGCAACCAGTCGAGCAGCCGGGTGGCATCGTCGTCGTAAACCCTGAGATTGGCCAGCGGCCTCGCCCGCACCGCCATCATCATCTTGGCCATGCCATTGACGAAGGGCTCCACACCGATGAAGCCGACCGTCGGCGTCTCGATTGCGCGATGCAGAAGATGCTCGCCGCCGCCAAAGCCGATTTCGAGCCGAACCGCCGAAATGTCAGCCTCAAACAGAGTGCGCAGATCCGATGGCGCCTCAGCCGTCAGATCGAGCCGGTAGGCGCCAAGCCCGCTTTCCAGGGCCGCCGCCTGCTGCGGGCGAACGGGCTTGCCGCGTCGACGACCGAAGAAGGCTTCGGTCGCTCGGCTTGGCCTGTCTTCAGGGCTCATCTGGCTGGCGCGGGGTCTGTCGCGGCTCAGGCCGCGACAGCATCCTTGAGCGCCTTGGCGAGATCGGTCTTCTCCCAGGAGAAAGACCCGTCTCGGCCGGCCTTGCGGCCGAAATGACCGTAGGACGACGTCTTGGCGTAGATCGGCTTGTTGAGGTCGAGATGCCGGCGGATGCCGGACGGCGACAGGTCCATCACGCTGCGCAGCGCGTCCTCGAGCTTTGCCTCGTCGACCTTGCCGGTGCCGTGCAGGTCGACATAGACCGACAGTGGCTGGGCGACGCCGATGGCGTAGGAGAGCTGGATGGTGCAACGGTCGGCAAGCTTCGCCGCCACGACATTCTTGGCCAGGTAGCGCGCCGCATAGGCAGCGGATCGGTCGACCTTGGTGGTATCCTTGCCGGAGAACGCGCCGCCGCCGTGCGGTGCCGCGCCACCATAGGTGTCGACGATGATCTTGCGGCCGGTGAGGCCGGCATCGCCGTCCGGGCCACCGATGACAAACTTGCCGGTCGGGTTGATGTACCACATGCAATCGTCGGCAATCTTGAGATCACCAAGCGCCTCGCGGATATAGGGTTCGACGACCTTGCGGACTTTCTTGGAATCCCAGGTCGCATCGAGATGCTGGGTCGACAGCACGATCTGCGTTGCCTCGGCGGCCTTGCCGTCGATGTAGCGGACGGTGACCTGGCTCTTGGCGTCGGGTCCGAGCTTGCCAGCCTCGCCGTTGTTTTCGTGACGGGCGGCGGCCAGCAGTTCGAGGATCTTGTGGCTGTAGTAGATCGGCGCCGGCATCAGGTCCGGCGTCTCGCGGCAGGCATAGCCGAACATGATGCCCTGGTCGCCGGCACCTTCCTCGCCCTGGCGGTCGGCGGCGTTGTCGACGCCCTGGCCGATGTCTGGCGACTGGCCGTGCAGGAGAACCTCGATCTTGGCTGTCTTCCAGTGGAAGCCGGCCTGCTCGTAGCCGATCTCGCGGATCGCCTTGCGGGCGACGGATTTGAACTTCGCCGGATTCACGACCGGGTGGCCCGCCGCGTCCTTGAGGATATTGCCGGCCTTGTCCTTCTTCAACAGCGTCTCGGGGACGCGCACTTCGCCGGCGATGACGACACGGTTGGTAGTCGCCAGCGTCTCGCAGGCGACACGCACTTTCCATGGGTCCATGCCGGTCTTCTTGGCTTCACGGTAAACCAGATCGACAATCTCGTCGGAGATCCGGTCACAGACCTTGTCGGGATGGCCCTCGGCAACGGACTCCGAGGTAAAGAAGTAATTCTGCCGCGTCACGGGTGTCCCCTCTTGAAAAACGATCGGCAGGCTGCCGATTTTGGCGCGCCACGTGTTAGCGGGGCAAAGCGCCGCTCGTCAAGCGTTGCCGCCATTCTGGCATGACTGTCGATGTCAATATCTTGTGCCACCGGCGGCGGATGCCGCCGGTTCGAGTCGCGTTGAGCGTCAGTCGAGGTCGTCCGCGGCGAGCGACTTCACCAGATCGATGATCCTGCGGCGTACCTTGACGTCGGCGATCTTGACAAAGGCCCGGTTGAGCTGGAGGCCTTCGGGGCTGCCGCAGAATTCCACGGCGAAAGCCATCGACGCATCCTCGGCAAAGCCACGACTGGCCGCGGGCTCCTGGCCCGGCGCGTCCTCGAAAAAGAAGGCGACGGGCACGCCGAGTATGGAGGCAATTGCCTGCAGGCGACTGGCGCCGACGCGGTTGGTGCCCTTTTCATATTTCTGGATCTGTTGAAATGTGATGCCGAGATTCTCGCCCAGCTTTTCCTGGCTCATTCCGAGCATGTTGCGCCGAAGCCGGACGCGACTTCCAACGTGGATGTCGATGGGATTGGGTTTTTTCTTGTTTTCTTCTGTCATTTTTTCCTCGCCGAATTTTTTCGGCTTTGTGATTTTTTTCCGCCCAAACAAAGCCGGGGGCGACTGCCCCAACAGAACGATCCACCAGCTTCGAGAAATTTTCAGGCGATACAGTATGAGTTTCTAATGTGTCGACTGTCAATTCACCCGTAGCCTTTGCCTTACGTTCAACAGCGCCCCCACCACCGCAAACAGCAACATGATCAGCATTCCGTTAATGCGCCGCTGGCCCGAGGAAACGACCGTCTGTCCGGAAATCGGCACCTTCACATCGATGGCGCCACGCGCGTCGATCGCCAGCGCATCGACGATGCGTCCGTATGGATCGACGACCGCCGAAATGCCGTTATTGGCAGCACGCAGCAAGGGCAATCCGTTCTCCACCGCGCGAATCTGGGCCTGTCTGAAATGCTGATACGGGCCTGGCGTGTCCCCAAACCAGGCATCATTGGTAACGTTCACAATAAGCTGCGCTGACGTAGCGTCAACTGCCACAAGATCCGGAAAGATCACCTCATAACAAATAAATGGCAGGGCTCGGATGCCACCGGGCAGCGTGATGGCGTGCCGCTCGTTGCCGGCCGCGAACGTCACCGGCCCAGCAACAAGCTGTGCGATGCCGAACCGGTTGAGCAGGTCGGCGAAAGGCAGGTATTCGCCGAACGGCACCAGATGGACTTTATCAACGGCATCGGTGATTTCGCCCTTGTCGTCGATCGCCACCACGGAATTGTAATACCGGCTGTCGGTGGCCGCGGAGCCGCCTTCCTCGCGGACGACGCCGGCGATCAGCATCTGGCCATCGGCCAGCATGTCGCCCAGCGCCGTCAACGCATCCGGACGCTCGGTGAACAGGAATGGCACCGAGGTTTCCGGCCAGAGAATGAGTTGTGGCTTGCCGTGACCAGGGTCCGGCGCCTTGGCGGACAGGCCCAGCAAGGTGGCGAAGATGCGGTCGCGCACCGAGGCGTCCCATTTTTCACTGAGGTCGACGGCAGGCTGGACGATGCGCACATCAAGGCTGCGCTGCGCCGGCTTTTCAGGAGCGGCAAGCCTGATATAGCCGAACCCGACATGGGCGGCGGCAAGCAGCACGAACAGCGCCGCGCCCAGGCGAAGATGCCGGCGCGCCGCCAGCAGCGCGGGCAGCGAAAAAAGGAACACCGCAAGCGCATTCATACCGATCATGCCGGTCACCGAGACGCTCTGCATCAAGAGAGGCACGGGCATTGCCGCGTAACCGATCGCATTCCAGGGAAAACCGGTGAACAGGAAGCCGCGCAGCCACTCCGTCAGCCCGAAGCCGAAGGCCAGGGCGGCAATGCGGCCGATATCGCTGCTCCACAGCAGCCGGGCAACCATCGTTGCGAAGCCATAGAAAAAGGCGAGCGCGAAGGGAATACCGACCACGGCGAAGGGAAGCGCCCAGGCAAAATCATCAGCCTCGACCAGCAACGCCGAGCCGATCCACCAGAGACCGGCGAGGAAATAGCCGAAACCGAACCACCAGCCGACGGAAAAGGCCGGCCGCAGGCGCCGAAACAGGCTGCCGGAGGCATCGCCGGTCGCGCCGTCAAGCAGCCAGACCAGCATCGGAAACGAGATGAAGCAGGCTGCGAAGAAATCATAGGGCGCCTGCCCAAGCACCGTCAGCGCTCCGGCAAGAAAGGCCACGAGCGCCCGCCGCCAACCCCAAAGCAGAATTATCCGGCCGGCAAGGCGCTCCATGCATACTTCCGAGTCGCGCGAATCAGGACGCAAGATTTATCAGGCCGCGGCCTGTGCTCCAAACGGCCGATCAGCCGGGATGCCTCGACCGCCGCTCAAAAGCGCGTCGCGTCGAAACGGATTCATGCGACGCGCTTCAGGTCTTTGTTTTTATGCATCTCGTTCCCCCGAAGCCGAGGTCACTTCTGGCGACGCCCATTAACGGTGCCAGCCGTCGATGCGCAAGCCACTCAACCGCTCGGCTTCTTCGCGGGAAACGGAACGGATGGGCTGGGTGAAGGTCCAGACATGACCCTCGGGATCGCGGGCCCGATACTGGCGTTCGCCGTAGAATTGATCCGTCGGCTCCTGGATTATTTCGGCGCCGCTCGCGCGCGCCTGCTCGCAATGCGCATCCAGCCCGCCCACGAGCCTGACATAGACCGACTGCGTGTTCTTGCCCGACACCGAAGCAGGACTCGCGACATAATCGCTCCATTCTGAATCGACGATGATGTAGCAATCGCCGAACCGCATCTCGGAGTGGACGAGCTTTCCCGCGGCATCGGTCACCACCATGCTGGGCTCGAAGCCGAAAGCCGCTTCTAGCCAAGCCAGCGCTGCGCGAGGATCCCTGTAGAAGACGCCGGACCCCAGACTTGCGTGCCTGAACGGGTCGTCGATCGTCATCTAGAAGCCGAACCGTTCAGGCTTGTTCGGTGCGCGCCGTGGCCCGCCGGCGGCGCTCGCCCTTCTGGCTCTGCACGATGCGCACGCGCTTGACGCGGCGCGGATCTGCATCGAGCACATGGAACTCGAAGCCCGGAATGGCCTGTACCACCTCGCCACGCGTCGGCACGCGTCCGAGCGTGTTGAAGATCATGCCGCCAATGGTATCGACATACTCGCCGTGCTCGCCGGCGGCGAAGTCCTCGCCGATCATCTTGGCGACGTCGTCGATCTCGGCCTTGCCGTCGACGATGAACACGCCGTCACCGGCCTGGGTGATCATCGGCTCGTCATCGTCATGCTCGTCCTCGATATCGCCGACGACCATCTCGACAATGTCCTCGAGCGATACAAGTCCGTCGGTGCCGCCATATTCATCGATGACCAGCGCCATCTGCGTGCGCGTCGTCTGCATGCGGCCCATCAGGTCGGAAGCAAGCATCGATGGCGGCACGAACAGAACCTGGCGGATCAGGTTGAGTTCGCCGATGGTGCGTGCAAGGTCGACCTGGGCGAGATCGAGCTGCGTGGTGGCAGGCGTCTTCCTGGTCGTACGCCCCTTCTTGACGCGCGCGAGCTTGGTGATGTGGGCCAGCACGTCGCGGATATGGACCATGCCGCGCGGGTCGTCGAGCGTCTCGGAATAGACCGGCATACGGGAATGGCCGGACTGCTCGAAGGTGCCCAAGAGGTCGCCGAGCGTCGTGGCGATCTCGACCGCCTCGATGTCGGCGCGCGGCACCATGACGTCCTCGACGCGCACCTCGCGCAGGCGCAGGATGTTGTTGAGCATGGCGCGCTCGCCGGGCGAAAAGGATTCGGCGTCGCTCGCCGTCTCGGCCAGCGCGCCGGCGATTTCCTCACGCAGGCTGGTGCCGTTGCGTTGCCTGAACAGGCCCAGAACGCGGTCGAACAGGGAGGGGCCGGCAGACGAAGACTCGCTGGCAACGCTGCCGGTGTTGGCAACACCAGTGGTAACGGTACTCGGACTTGACCCCTCTTCCGACGTATCGGAAGCCTTGGTCGCACTGCCGGCGTCGGGGCGGGCGGCAGTCTCTGGTTTGTCGTTCATCGTCGTCCGGTCAATTGTCAGATGTAGTTACGCGTAGGGATCGGGAATGGCAAGCCTTGCAAGTGCCACGCGTTCGATGGCTTCCATCTCCTCGGCCTCGGCGTCGGTCTCGTGATCATAGCCCAGCAAATGCAGCAGGCCGTGGATGACGAGATGGGTGATATGGTTCTCCAGGGGCTTGTCTTCCAGTGCCGCCTCGCGCGCCACTGTCTCGGCGGCAAGCACGATATCGCCCAACATCGGCGGCAGAGGGCCACCGGGCACGGGCGGGAAGGCCGGGAAAGACAGGACGTTGGTGGGTTTGTCCTTGCCGCGCCAGCCGGCATTGAGCGTGCGGATATGGGCGTCGTCGGAAAAAACGATGCTGAGCTCGGAACGACCGGCCACGCCGGTCTCGGCGAAAGCAGCGTCAACCGCTCGATCGACCAGCCGCGTCAGGCTTGCCTCATCGGGCCAGTCGCCCGCTTCGACCGCTATATCGATGTCGACGGGCACCGAAGGACCCCCGTCGCCGGATAAATTGTCCTCAGGCATGAGGCCGCATCGCTGAAATCAATTCTCCGCGCCCAGGCCGCGCGCCAGCTTGGCATCGCGGTCATAGGCCCTGACGATCTCCGCCACCAGCGGATGGCGAACGACGTCGACATCGTTGAAGCGCACGGTTACCGCGCCGGCCACACCGTCGAGGACACGCAAGGCCTCGACCAGGCCCGATTTGGTGCTTGGAGGAAGGTCGATCTGGGTCGGATCGCCGGTGACAATCATGCGCGAATTCTCGCCAAGACGCGTCAGGAACATCTTCATCTGCATCGGCGTGGTGTTCTGCGCCTCGTCAAGGATAACAGCGGCATGCGCCAACGTGCGGCCGCGCATGAAGGCGAGCGGCGCGATTTCGATGACTTCGGCGGCAATGGCGCGCTCGACCTTGTCGGCCGGCATCATGTCGTAGAGCGCATCGTAGAGCGGCCTCAGATAGGGATCGACCTTCTCCTTCATGTCGCCGGGCAGGAAGCCCAGCCGCTCGCCGGCCTCGACGGCCGGCCGCGACAGAATGATGCGCTCGACCATACCGCGCTCGAGCAGCATCGCCGCATGCGCCACCGCCAGATAGGTCTTGCCGGTGCCGGCCGGACCGATGCCGAACACCAGTTCCGAGCGCTCGAGCGCCCGCATATAGGCGTCCTGGTTCAACGAGCGGGCATAGATGGTCTTCTTGCGGGTGGCGATCTGGGCGGCGGAGACCTTGCCCTTGCGCTCCAGCGTCGGCAGCGTCAGCTGATCGTCGGCGGCGACCGCCATGCGCACGGCACCGTCGACATCGGACTGGCCGATATCGACGCCTTTCTGCAGAATCCCGTAGAGATTGTCCAAGGCGCGGCGCGCCTGCTCGGCGGCCGAAGCGGACCCCTTGATGGTCAGCTGGTTGCCGCGCGAGCGGATATCGACGCCGAGCTTCTGCTCGAGCCGGGCGAGGTTCTCGTCGAACTGACCGTAAAGGGCGCTGGCAAGCTTGTTGTTGTCGAAAGTCAGAACGATGTGCGCCATGTCAGAAGCCCCAGATGCCGGTACCGGGGGCAGGTTCTTCAGCTCTGCTGCGCTCAACCGTCTCTCCTCATCTGCCGAGACCATCAGGCCAATTCGGCGAACAGGCTGTTGTAGCCCGTCTTCGTGATTCGCACCTGGATAATGTCACCGATTTCGCCGGCCTTTTCATCAACAATAACGGGCTGCAGCCAAGGCGAGCGGCCGACCTTCTGACCAGCCTGGCGGCCGGGCTTCTCGATCAGCGTGTCGATGGTGGTGCCGACAAGGCTCAAGCCGAAATCCTGCTGTTGTTTGAGGAGCAGTGCCTGCAGGCGCTGCAGGCGCTCGTCCTTGATCGTTTCGGGCACATGATCAGGCATGTCGGCGCCCGGCGTACCCGGGCGCGGCGAATATTTGAACGAGAAGGCCGAAGCGTAGTTCACCTGGCGCACCAGTTCCATCGTCGCTTCGAAATCAGCTTCCGTCTCGCCGGGGAAGCCGACGATGAAGTCACCGGACAACGCGATATCGGGACGCCCGGCGCGGATGCGATCGAGCAACGCCAGATAGTCCCTGGCCGTATGCCTGCGATTCATCGATTTCAGGATGCGGTCGGAGCCCGATTGCACCGGCAGATGCAGATAAGGCATCAGCGACGGCAGGTCGCGGTGGGCCGCGATCAGTTCGTCGTCCATGTCGCGCGGATGGCTGGTGGTGTAGCGCAGCCGGGCCAGGCCCGGAATTTCAGCCAGCCGGAACAGCAGCCGGCCAAGGCCCCACTCCTCGCCGTTCTCGCCCTGGCCGTGCCAGGCATTGACGTTCTGGCCAAGCAGCGTCACCTCGCGCACGCCGGCTTCGGCCAGGCGCTCGGCTTCAGCGACGATCTGCACCACCGGCCGCGAGACTTCCGAGCCCCTGGTATAGGGCACGACGCAGAAGGTGCAGAACTTGTCGCAGCCTTCCTGCACGGTGAGGAAGGCGGTGACGCCGCGCTTGATCACCTCGGCGCGCTTGGGCTGCGGCAAGTGCTCGAATTTGTCCTCGATGGCGTAGTCGGTCTCGACGATCTTTTCGCCGCCGCGCACTCTTGCCAGCACATCGGGCAGGCGGTGATAGGTCTGCGGCCCGATTACCAGGTCGACGGCCGGCGAACGCCTGATGATTTCCGCACCCTCGGCCTGCGCCACGCAGCCGGCGACGCCGATCAGCAGTTCGCGACCGGCAATGGCGCGCTCCGCCTTCATGTCGCGGATGCGGCCGAGTTCGGAATAGACCTTTTCGGCCGCCTTCTCCCTGATATGGCAGGTGTTGAGCAGCACCAGGTCGGCCTCACCGATGGCGTCGGTCGCGGTATAGCCGTCGGCGGCCAGCGCGTCGGTCATGCGCTGGGAGTCATAGACGTTCATCTGGCAGCCATAGGTCTTGATGAAGACCTTCTTCGTTGCCATGGCGCGAGATGCCGGCTGTCCGGCCATGGTGCCGATGTCGTCGCTTTCAATCGTGTTCAAGTCCATCCGGCGGCTTCTAACGCCTTTCCGTGACAAAAAACAGACGATTCTCGGCGTGCGCCCCCAAGGCGCATGTCGGGCTAGCGGCTCGGGCGCGGATCGGCGAGTGCCGCCTGCATCATCCCGCGCACCTGGCCTTCCATCAGCTTCGACGTTTCCTTGCGGTTCGAACCCTTCGCAAAGGCGATCGGTTCGCCGAAATGCACTTCGACGTCGAGCGCGCCTTCCGCCATCAGCACCTTGAGATGCGGCATCAGATCCTCATCGCCGATCCAGGCCGCGATCGGCCGGTGCCGCCGGCCGAGCGGCACGCCATGCAGGCGCGTATAGGTGATCGCCACCGGCTGGATAAACACCTGCTCGGCCGCACCCTCCGAAATCGCCATCGAGGCGGCGCCGAACAGCGTGCTCTTGAACGGCAGGATGACGTTGCCGTCACCGGTCGACCCCTCGGCGAACAGCACCATGGCGTCGCCCTTGGCCATGCGGCTGGCGATCTCGCTTGCCTGGTCGCCGGACGAACGCTTGCGCTCGCGCTCGATGAAGACGGTGCGCTGCAGCTTGGACAGCATGCCGATCAGCGGCCAGCCTTCCATATCGGCCCTGGCGATGAACTTCACATCGGCAAAAGAGCCCAGCACCATGATGTCGGTCCAGGAGATGTGGTTCGAGGCAACCAGCAACGGGCGCTTGGCCGACAGGGCCCCCTTGACATGGACGCGCATGCCGAGCGCCCTGAGGACAAGCCTGTGCCAGATCTTGAGGATGAAGGTTTCCGGCCACCAGCCGGTCTTCATCGACAGTATCTGCAGCGGCACCAGGACCAGCGAACCAGCAACGACTAGGCCCAGGGCCAGGAAAATCCTGATTTTTCCGATCATGCTGTCCTGGTCCTGCCATCACAGCGCCGCGCGTTCTCTTGGACGCGCAAAGGACGCCGTAATGATTTAATTTCGGCGTCTGGCTAGCGAAGATCGCGACGCATGACAAGCGCGCCGGTCGGCCCGCGATCGGGCGACCTGTAATAGTCGGGACGCTTGCCGACTTCGCGGAAGCCCAGCCGACGGTAGAGGGCGATCGCGGCGATGTTGGTCTCGTCGACCTCCAGGAACAGCGCTTCGGCGCGTTGCACATGCAGTTCGCGCAGCACGGCGTCCATCAGCTGCCAGCCCAGTCCTTGGCGGCGATGGGATCGCGCCACCGCGACAGTCAGGATCTCGCCCTCGCCGGCGGCCAGCCGGGCCAGCACGAAGCCGACGGGCGGCTTGGCGCCCTGCCCGGTTTCGCGCGCGGCATAACCGAACACGGTGTCCTGCTCGAGCAAGGCGGCGAACTCGCCATCGGTCCACGGGCGGACAAAGTCCTCGCGATGCAGCAACGAGACCGCGGGGCTGTCGGTGATCCTGAGCGGCTCGAGCGCATAGTCCCGGCGCCGCGGCTGTAAAAAAGGTATGCGCATCAATTTTGTTGCCTTGAAAGAATAAATCCGGCTTGCGGCTTTGCATCGGCGCCGCGCAGGTAAAGTGGTTTCGGCCTTTCACCCTCGCCTTTGGCGGCGGCGAGGCGGGCGTATGTGACAATGTCGGCGGTGGCCGTCCGAGGCCCGATGTCGGAAACCCGACCCGCCGACGCGGCGATCCGCACCGCCGCTGTGCCGGCAAGCACCGCAAGGTTCTCCACCGCCAAGGCCGTGGCTTCCGGCAATGTGGCCACCGCCGGACCGTAAGTCAAAACTGACATTTTGTCGTAGAGCGCGGCATGGATTTCGTCGCGGCCGGCATCGAGCGCCGCCAGTACGGCGCGGCCGGGAAATGCCGATGCGGCCTCGGCGGCCAGTGCCTCGAGCGTCGTCACCCCGATCGCCGGTATTTTCAACGCCAGCGCCAGGCCACGCGCGGTCGAAACGCCGACGCGCAGACCGGTGAAGGACCCTGGGCCGACAGAGACGGCAATGGCGCCGAGGCCGGGATAGTCGGTCGCGCCCGCCTTCAGCGCCTCGGCGATGACGGCCATCAGGTGCTCGGCATGGCCTTTGCCGAGATCGAGCACCGCGCGGCCAAGCTCCCGCCCGGCCACCGCGTCGTAGACGCAGGCGGCGCAGAGGCTGGCGGCACAGTCGATGGCAAGCACTTTCATGAAACGAACGCTTCCGAGAAACACTTCCCTGTGCCCGCCAAGGCGCGGCACCGCAAGCATAATTTGTTAAGCGGCTTCGCTTCGCCGCCTCGACGTCAAACCTGCTCGATGCGCAGCATGTGGTTGTCCCAGACATAGTCCGGTTCCGACCGTGTCGCGCCGCTGCCCTCGATGATCTCGCCGGCGCCGGTGGTTGCCATGAAGCCAGCTCCGTCCGGCGCCAGGCCGCAGACCTCGACCAGCGCACTGGTCGAGACCACCCTGCCGCTCGCCACGTCGATCACGGCAAGCGAATTGCCTTCCGGCGACGAAACGGCGACGGTGCCCGCCAAAGGATTGGCGGCGACCGAGCCGATATAGTTGCGGAAGCCGGACAGCACGTCCGGCGACATGTCGAGCAGTTGCAAATCCTTGCCGCGCGCGGCGCGCCCAACCAGCAGCGGGCGATCGATGCCCGGCCCCCTATACTGGCAGCCGAACCAGACGGTACTGGATGCGTCGGTGTCCATATGGCGGATCGACAGTTGGTGCAGGGAAGCCGGTAATTCATGCTTCTCGATCAGGTCACCGGTGACACGGTCGATCAGGACGTAGGACGGCTTCATGGTGGCGATGTTGAGTTCCGCGCGGCCATAATCGGGATGGGTCTCGATGCCGCCATTGGCGACCGCGATCGTCCTGCCATCGCTCAGCAGCAGAAGCTCGTGCGGACCCATGCCGTAAGTCGGGAATTCACCGATGCGGCTGAACTTCGCCCGCGCGTCGTAGATGCCGACGACGCCGGCAGCGTTGTCGAAGTCGTTTTCGGTGGCATAGAGCAGGGCGCCGTCGGGCGAGAACACCCCATGGCCGAAGAAATGCCGGCCGGTGACGCTGGCGATGGTCAACGGGGCGTCTCTGCCGGTATGATCGAACACCACGGCGAAGGTGCCGGGCTGGCGGGCAAAGACCACTGAACGCTTCGATACGGGATCGAAGGTGACGTCATGGCCGCGATCAGGCAGGTCGATCGCATGCAGCACCTTGCCCGCCTCGGACAGGACGGCGGCGCCAAAACTGCCGTCGCGCTTGACGAAGGCGGTGGCGAAGACGGCGTCGGCGGCAAGTGTCCTTGCCCAGGCGGACGGCGCCACCACAGCGGCAAAGCCGATGCCCGCGGCTCTCAGGAAATCCCGACGATCGATCAGCGGCGTTTTCAAGGATCAATCTCCATCGAGCGACGAGAAGCCTGCGGTCAGGCCGAATTCGGCGGTCAGCCGGGTGCCGATCAGGGTCGACAGGCTGGAGGTGATCAGGGCGAAATGCTCGAGTTTTTCGCCCAGAGCCGGGTCCGCGAGCGCCTTGTCGATCGGACCCGGGACGGACTTCGCGGTGGCGACACCGTTGACCAGCTGGATATGGATCGACTCCGCCATCCAGCGCGCATCGGGCGGCAGCGCGTCGCCAAGTTTGGAGGCCTGGAACAACGCATCGATGCCGGCGAGATTTCCCGCCAGCGAATTGGTGGTGTTTTGCGAACGCCAGTAGATCGCCTGCTTGGGCTTGTCCGCCTCGGGCTTGCCGCCAAGGAAACCTTTCAGGCGGACATCCCGGACCATCTCCAACTCGTTGATGAAGACGCCGACCAGTTCGGTCACCGCCTCGTTACCGTCGCGGTAGAGCGCGTTCTGCGGCCCCGGATTGGCCCAGAGCGCGGCAAAACCGTCCGGCTTGTTCCAAGCTGCGCTGACCTCGCCGGCCATGGTTTCGATATTGCCGGCAACCGCCGCGCCATAGGCGCAGCGATAGGGATCATCCTTGCCCGCCAGCGCATCGGCGCCGTCGCCGAAAAGCACGAATTCCAGCGCGCCCAGCCCCTGCATGGCGACGCTCTTGCCAGCAAGCTGTGCCGGATCGGTGGCTGCCGGATCCTTGTCCGACAAGGCCGCCTGCACCTGTTTGAGGCCGATGCTCTTGCGGTCCGGCCAGAACAGCATGCGCTCCAGGCGGTTGTTCTCCTTGATCGGTCCAAAACCGATGATCTCGACCGATGACCAGGCATGGACCGTGGCGGAAAACTCGGTGCGCGTCGCGTCGAGTTCGCCTTGCGACGGCGCCTCGCAGAGCTTGTGCATCGCTTTTGTCAAGGTTTCGGCATGCTGGTGCAAATCGGCATAGGCCGGGCGGACGAAGCCGTCGATCGCCGGCTGGATGATGTCGGAGGCTTTCACCGCCGCCGATGCGGGGAAGGTAACCAGCAGGGCCAGCGGAAGAGCGAGAACCAGGGCGGAACGCTTCAACATCAGAGTGACTCCAGGAATTTGACCAGTGCGTCGCGCTCGGCCGCATTGGCGGCGGCAAAGCGGTCGCGCGCCTTCTGCGCCTCGCCGCCATGCCACAGGATCGCCTCGGTCAGGCTGCGCGCACGACCATCATGTAGAAAGAAGGAATTGCCGTTGACGGTCTCGGTGAGGCCAATACCCCACAGCGGCGGGGTGCGCCACTCGCTGCCCGTCGCATCGCCCACCGCCTGGCCGTCAGCCAGGCCGGGACCCATGTCGTGCAGCAGGAAGTCGGAATAAGGCCAGATCAGCTGGAACGCCTGCGCCTTGTTAGGCGCATCGCGACGGGTGACGAATTTCGGCGTGTGGCAGGAAATGCAGCCCATCTCGTAGAAGACCTTCTTGCCGGCGAGCACATCAGGCGCTGCGAGATCGCGGCGTGCCGGCACGGCCAGGTTCTGCGAATAGAAGGTGACGAGATCCATCACCGGCGCCGGCGCCTCGACCGGACCGAGGCGCTCCTGCACGCCATTCGGCATTGCGAGGCATTCCGCCTGCGCGGCGGTGCAATCGCCCCAATGTCTTGGTTCCTCGGGTGTCGAGATGCCGATGTCGCCGGCAAAGGCATCCGCGGCCTGCTGCCGGATCGATGCGGTCTGTGCCTTCCAGCCGAAACGGCCAAGCGTCAACTCACCGCTCGGACCGTCGAGCACGATGTTGGGCCTGCCGGAAATGCCGTCATTGTCGTGGTCGACCGGATCGGCGTGGGCCAGAATGTCCGCCGGCGCGATCTGCTCAATCAAGCCAAGGCCGATCATCGGCGGCGTCAGGCGCGGCGACAGCGTGGTATGCGGATCGAGCGGCCCATAGCCGAGATCGGTGACGGAATAATTGGGCTTGCGCAGGGAAACGACGGTGCCATCCGTCAGTTCCACCTCACGTTCCTGATAGTCGACACGCATCCGGCCTTCGCCGCGCAGGCCGGGCACCGCCAGTTCCTGCAACTGCGTGCCGTAGACCGGGTCGGGAAAATTGAGCATTTGGCGGTTGGCGATGGCCGCTTTTTCCTCGGCGCTGCCGGCGTCCCGCGCCAGGCGCAGGAACATCGAGGTGGTGTCGGCATCGCCTTGCGGCGGACGGCCGCGGCCGTCCTTCAGATGGCAGTTCTGGCAGGCGCGCTCGTTGAACAGCGGACCAAGCCCGTCCGACGCCTGCGTCGAGGATGGCGACGAGACCCAGTTCTTGCGGAACAAGGCGTTGCCGAGCTTGAAAGTGCCCTCCTCCTCGAAGGTGATGTTGGTCGACGATTGCGAGAAGGCATCGCGGCTGACGTCCTTCTCAGACGTGCCGGCGCCACCTTGCATCAGCTCGAACGGCTCGGGTTTGGAGAAATCCGTGGTCGGCCTGGTGACGGCGGTGACACGCGCCTGATCCCGGGCATCGAGGTCGCCGCGCGTGGTGGCAAGGCTGGCTGGCTGAAGGTCACCCGCAATCGCGGATGATGTCAGCGCCAGGACAAGAATGGTGCAGCGCCGGCCAGCCGGGCGGGCTGGTCTTTTCGGCAGGAGCGGCGAGCCGGCGGCCCTCAGCAAGCGGCGCAGGAATTCTAAGGGGCGCCGCATTCCCGCATGCCTTTACTCCGCCTCGTTGGCCGCATCGGCGTTGAGCTGGCCGTACTTCTCCTCGCCGATCGAGGCGAGCAGGTCGAGCTGCGTCTCGAGAAAGTCGATGTGACCTTCCTCGTCGGCCAGCAGATCCTCGAACAGTTTCATCGTCACGTAATCGCCCACTTCGTGGCAGATCTCGCGCGAACGCTTGTAGGCAGTGCGCGCGTCATATTCGCCGGCAAGGTCGGATTCGAGCACTTCCTTGACGTTCTGCCCGATGCGCAGCGGCGCCACGGACTGCAGGTTCGGATGGCCTTCAAGGAAGATGATGCGCGCGATGAGCTTGTCGGCGTGGTGCATCTCCTCGATCGATTCGGCCCGCTCCTTCTTTGCCAGCTTGGTGTACCCCCAATCCTCCAGCAGACGGAAATGCACCCAATATTGGTTGACGGCTCCAAGCTCCAGAAAAAGAGCCTCGTTAAGCCGCTCGATGATCTGACTTTCGCCCTTCATGGGTTCTGCTCCCGTATTGGATGCGCAGGCCTCTGACGCGATCCAGATGTGAAACGACATCCACGCCGGTCGCCTCCGAGCGGGCGTGGTAATTTTCGGTGACCCGAATGATCGTTTCCACCACATTTGGGAAGCAGCCGCAACAGCGACCGCGCTTTTGCATGGAGTGGTAGATCTTTGCCGGCACGATAAGCTGCCAAGGGTCCTGGTCCAGCAGCCCGATGATCGTCTGCTCGATCTCCCTCTCCGTGATGATATTGCAATGGCAGATCAGCATTTATAGTGCTCGGATGGCTGACGGCGCCTTCCGCGCCGCGTGGCTTGATTGGTCCCGGAGCCCATTCCGGAGCCAATTGTCAGGCTCCGGAACCGCGCACCAGGTTCGGTCTTACTTGAACACCTTGTCGGGCGCGTCGAGGCTGTCGGAGCCTTCGAAGGCGATGGCGTTGAGTTTCAGCGAGCCGACGGCACGTTCGATCGACTTGGTCTGATCAACCAACGCGTCGATCGCCGCCTGCACGGTGGCGTTGCCTTCCTTGTTTCCTTCGGCGATTTGCTGGTCATAGGCCTCACCGGCCTCGGCCCGCGCCTTGATCGCCTCCATCTTGGCGACGGTGACATCGAGCTTGTCGGACAGTTCCTTGTCGATCGCCGGATCGGCTGCCTTGACCATGTCATGCACCGAAGGCCCCGAAACGGCGGTGCCGTCGAGCCTGGTATAGCTGGCGAGGTAGGCAGCACGAATGCCGATCGCGTCATAGAGATGCGAGTTGTAGGTGTTGTCGGAGAAGCAGTCATGCTCCTCTTCGGGGTCGTGCAGCAACAGGCCGAGCTTCATGCGCTCGCCGGCAAGTTCACCATAGGATAGCGAGCCCATGCCGGTGAAGATGACCGAGATGGCGGTGTTCGGCTCTTCCTCGATGAGGGCCTTGCGCGCGGTGCCGTCCTCCTTCCAATTACCGACCATTTCCTGCAGGTCCGAAACCAGAAGGGTGGTGGCCGACTTCAGATACTCGGCACGGCGGTCGCAATTGCCACCGGTGCAGTTCTTGAGGTCGTAGTCGGTGTAGGGGCGTTCGCCGGCGCCCGGGCCGGTGCCGTGCAGATCCTGGCCCCAGAGCAGGAATTCGATGGCGTGATAGCCGGTGGCGACATTGGCCTCGATGCCGCCGGCCTCCTGCAGCGTGCCGGACAGGAATTCCGGCGAAAGTTTCGAGGCATCGACCTTCTTGCCGTTGATCTCGATTTCCTTGTTGGCGATCACATTGGCGGTATAGAGCGAATTCGCATCCGATTCGGTGCCGTAGCTCTTGGCGACATAGTCGATCAGCCCTTCGTCCAGCGGCCAGGAGTTCACCTTGCCTTCCCAATCGTCGACGATCTTGTTGCCGAAGCGGTAGACCTCGGTCTGCTGGTAGGGCACGCGCGATGCCTTCCACGCGTCGCGAGCGGCCTTGAGCGTGTCAGCGGACGGATTGGCAAGCAGCGCGTCGACCGCCTTGTCGAGGGCCTGGGCCGTGGTCAGCGAATCCTCATATTTGGCAAGCGCGATGTCGGAGTAGGTCTTGATCACCGCTTTCGCATCGGTATCCGCCTTGGCCGGCAGCACAAACACCGCCGCCGTCAGCAGTGCCGTGGCGCCAATCGCCGCAAGCCTGCCGCCATATCGTGCCGTCATTATCGCTCTCCAGTTTTTTGAAAATTTTATAAACGGCGCGTGCGGCGGCCGGCGCCAGGCCATGCTGATGCCATGGGACGCAAGACTGGCCACGCGATCGCGCGGTTGGGGGAAGAAAGACACCAAAATGCCTCCAATCGAACGGGTTCAAGGCCCAGACATCAAAGGGATGCGCTAACGCGCGAGCTTCCATAAAGCTTCGACGCCAATGGAAGTCAATGAAAATCGTCCGGAAAAGCCAATTGAAACAATAGTTTAGAATTATTCTAAACTACAATGGTCAACTTTATGCCTCGGCTGTGCCGGCCTTGCCGCCGAACTGTACGATTGACAGCTGTCATCCCGGGTGCGACCCGCAAACGCTCTCTTGCGGCGGCGCCAGACAATTGCCACCTGGCGAGACGCTCTAGGATCGAATCGGGATTGGAATGCGATGAAGAACGGTGTGGTCATTGTCGGCGCGGGTCATGCGGGCGTGCAGGCGGCCGCCAGTCTGCGCGAGGACGGCTATGACGGGCCGGTGATCCTCGTCGGCGACGAGAACGAGTTGCCTTACCACAAGCCGCCGCTGTCGAAGACCTTCATCAAGGATGCCGAGGCCAAGCCGCAACCCTTGCGTGGCGAGGCCTTTTATACCGGCAACGCGATCGACTACCGGCCGGGCATCCGGATCGAGCGCATCGATGCCGGCCGCCGCAACCTGGAGATATCAGGCGGCGGCGAACTTGCCTTCGACCACCTGCTCCTGGCGACCGGGTCGCGCCCGCGCGTCCTGCCGCTGCCGGGCTCGGACCTGTACGGCGTCTTGTCGCTGCGTTCGCTGGCCGACGCACGGCTGATCCGGAAGCTCAGCACAACCAGCGAGGATGTCGTCATCCTCGGCGGCGGTTTTATCGGACTGGAGATCGCCGCGACGCTGCGCGCGGCCGGCCGCACGGTGACTGTGGTGGAAGCGGTCGACCGTCTGCTCGGCCGCGCCGTGGCACCCGTGGTGGCCAACCATGTCCGCCAGCGGCTGGAGGCGACCGGCGTACGCATCCTGACCGGGACCTCGATTTCAAGGCTCGAAGGCGAAAACGGCCATGTCGTGGCCGCGATCACCTCGTCGGGCGAAAGGCTGCCGGCGCGCATGGTCATCGTCGGCATCGGCGCCGTGCCCAATGTCGAGCTGGCGCAGCAAGCTGGCCTTGCCATCGCCAACGGCATCCGCGTCGACCACCAGATGCGCAGTTCGGTGCCGGAAATCCTGGCCATCGGCGACGCCGCCTCCTACCGGCACTGGTTCACCGGCGGCGACGTGCGGCTGGAATCGGTGCAGAACGCCACCGACCAGGCGCGGCTCGCGGCCCGCACGATCACCGGTCACGCGGACGCTTATTCAGCGGTGCCATGGTTCTGGTCCGATATTGGCGACATGAAGCTGCAGATGGTCGGGCTGACTGCGGGCGGCGACAGCCATGTCGTGCTGGGCGACCTGCCCGACAACAAGTTTTCCATCTATCACTACGCCGGTGACCGGCTGCTCGGCATCGAATCCGTCAACCGCCCCGGCGACCACATGCTTGGCCGCAAGATGCTCGGTGCGGGTTTCTCACCGACGCCGGAAACCGTTGCGGCTGGACCGGATGGGCTGAAGGCGGCGCTGGCCGCGTTTCAGCAGGATGAGCCGGCAAGGGCTGCGGGCTAGGCGCCCTTACCCTCCCCCCTTGTGGGGAGGGTCGCTGCGAAGCCGCGGGGTGGGGGTCGGCGCCCCCCCACCCGGACCTTTGGTCCGACCTCCCCACGAGGGGGAGGTAGAACGCTAGGCAGCGCAGACTTCGCGGATCGAGCTTTCCAGGATGTCGAGCGCCTCGTTCATGACCTCGTCCTGGATGGTGATCGGCGCCAGGAAGCGGATGACGTTGCCGTAGACGCCGCAGGTCAGCAGGATCAGGCCTTTGTCGAGTGCCTTCAGCCGGATGGCGTTGGCAATCTCCGCCGAGGGCAGGCCCTTCTTGACGTCGTTGAACTCGACCGCGTTCATGAAGCCGAGGCCCCTGATATCGACGATCTCGGGCACGTCGTCGCGAATCGACTGCAGGCGCTGCTTCAGCCGCGCGCCAAGCGTGTTGGCGCGGTCGCACAGCTTTTCGTCCTCGATCACGTCAAGCACTGCGTGTGCCGCGGCGACGCCGATCGGGCTGCCACCATAGGTGCCGCCGAGGCCGCCCGGGCCAGGCGCGTCCATGATCTCGGCGCGGCCGGTCACCGCCGACAGCGGGAAGCCGCCAGCGAGGCTCTTGGCCATGGTGGTGATGTCGGCCGCGACCTCATGATGATCCATCGCAAACATCTTGCCGGTACGGGCGAAGCCCGTCTGCACCTCGTCGGCGATCAGCAGCATGCCGTGCTGGTCGCAGAGCTTGCGCAGCGCGGTCAGGAGTTCACGGGGCGCGTCGTAGAAGCCGCCCTCCCCCTGGACAGGCTCGATGATGATCGCGGCGACGCGTGCCGGATCGACATCGGCCTTGAACAGCTTGTCGAGCGCGGCAAGCGAATCGGCGACCGAGACACCATGCAACGCCACGGGAAACGGCACGTGGTAGACGTCGCCCGGCATGGCGCCGAAGCCGACCTTGTAGGGAACGACCTTGCCGGTCAGCGCCATGCCCATGAAGGTGCGGCCATGGAAGCCGCCGCCAAAGGCGATGACGGCCTGGCGGCCGGTGGCGTTGCGGGCGATCTTGATGGCATTTTCGACCGCCTCGGCGCCGGTGGTGACGAAAATGGTCTTTTTCTCGAACTTGCCGGGCAGCATGGCGTTCAGCCGCTCGGCCAGCCTGACATAGCTCTCATAGGGCACGACCTGGTGGCAGGTGTGGGTGAAACGGTCGAGCTGCGCCTTGACGGCCTCGATCACCCTGGGGTGGCGGTGGCCGGTGTTGACGACGGCGATGCCGGAGGAAAAGTCGATGTAGCGGCGGCCTTCGACATCCCAGATCTCCGAGTTTTCAGCCCGGTCGGCGTAGATTTGCGTGGTCATGCCGACGCCGCGCGAGATCGACTGGTTCTTGCGTTCGGAAATGGCTGAATTCTTCATAATATCCCTCATCGGGCCGGCGCCCGCTCTCGTTGATCAGATGTCTTCTGACCTTATTTCATGTTTTCCTCAAGTCGGCACCACCGGATGGCGATTGGGCCTGCGACGGGCATATCTCCGCCCTTAACCAGTCGGGCGATACACGTACGAGAGCGGTTTCCTTTTTCGGGGGATCGATTATCCTCCGGATATCGGCGAGGCATCGCCGTCAACGAGTGGCCCGCGGCTGGGGGAGCCCATGAGCAGAAACGCGTCATCATCCGTGTCGCCGCCATCCGTCAAAACCTCCAGTCTTTTGTCTTTTCCCTCGGCAGTCTGCGTCTGCGCGGCCGCCCTGCTGCTGGCCGGTTGCCAGAAGCAGGAAGCGGCGACCAGGAAATTGCCGGTCATGGTGCGCGCGGAAACGGTGGCGATGGCCGACTACGCACCGAGGACCTCGCTGACCGGGGTGATCGCGGCGCGTACGCTGAACAATCTGTCGTTTCGTGTCGGTGGCCGGGTCGCCGAGCGGTTTGTCGATGTCGGCCAGCATGTCGACCAAGGCGCGGTGCTGGCCCGCATCGATCCACAGGAACAGGAATCCGATCTGCGCTCCGCACAGGCCGATCTCGATGCGGCGAAGGCGCAGTTGACCCAGTCCGCCGCCGCCTTCCAGCGGCAGAAGACGCTGCTTGCCCAGGGCTTCACCACCAGGCGCGACTATGACGCTGCCGACCAGGCGATGAAGGTGGCGCAAGGCAGCGTCGATGCCGCGCAGAGCGCCTTCGCCAATGCCCAGCAAAACCTGTCCTTCACCGAGCTCAAGGCTGGCGCCCCCGGCGTCATCACCGCCCGCCAAGTCGAAACCGGCCAGGTGGTGCAGGCGGCGCAAACTGTCTTCACCGTCGCCGAGGACGGTGACCGTGACGCCGTGTTCAACGTGCAGGAAACGCTGGTCGCCAGGACGCCGGTCTCGCCGGCGGTGACGATCACGCTGTTGGCCGATCCGCAGGTCCGGGCCACAGGCAAGGTGCGCGAAATCTCGCCGGTGGTGGACCAGGCCTCCGGTTCGATCCGGGTCAGGGTCGGCATTCCCGCCACGCCCCCCGGCATGCCGCTGGGGGCGGCCGTGATCGGCTCGATCAGCGCCAAGCCAGCGAAGGCGATCCTGTTGCCGTGGCAGGCGCTGACGTCCAGTGCCGGCAGGCCGGCCGTCTGGATTGTCGACCCGGCGACCAAGGCAGTTTCGACGACACCGATCGAGGTGCTGGCCTTCGATTCGGGCACGGTCGTCGTCGCCGGCGGTCTGAACGAAGGCCAGAGTGTCGTTACCGCGGGCGGGCAGTTGCTCAGTCCCGGCCAGACGGTGGAGATATCGAGGGCGGGCCAATGAACCGGCTGCCGCCAATCGTGCTCGGCTTGTTCGCGCTTGGCGCGCTCGCCGCCTGCTCGAAATCCGAAGAAAAACCGACGGAGATCATCCGGCCGGTGCTTTCGGTGGTGGTCGAGCCGCGCACCACCGAGACCTTCGGCTTCGCCGGCTCGGTCGAGCCGCAGGTCAGCGCCGACCTTGCCTTCCGCCTGCTTGGCCGGGTCGTCTCCCGCGACGTCAAGGTCGGCGACATCGTCACCAAGGGCACCACGATCGCCGCGCTCGACCCGACCGCGCTGGAACTGGCCGTGCAGGCGGCCAAGGCGGAGCTCTCCAATGCCGAGGCACAGTTCGCCAACGCCGCGGCGAGCGAGGAGCGCCAGCGCCAGCTGCTTGCCTCGGCCAACGCTTCCCAGGCAGTCTTCGATGCCGCTCAGCAGGCACGCAAGGCCGCGGAAGCCAGCGTCGAGCGAGCCAGGGCCTCGCTGGCCAAATCGCAGGAACAGCTTGGCTATGCCAGGCTGTTCTCCGACTTCGACGGCGTCATCACCGCGGTCGGCGCCGAGGTCGGGCAGACGGTTTCGGCAGGCCAGACAGTCGTCACCGTGGCGCGCTCCGACCTGCGCGAAGCGGTCGTCGACATTCCCGACCAGCTGGTCGGCGATCTCACGGCCGGCACACCGTTCCAGGTCATCCTGCAATCGCTGCCGACGATCCAGACCGAGGCCAAGCTGCGCGAAATCGCGCCACAGGCGGAGGGCTCGACGCGCACCCGGCGCGTGCGGCTGACGCTCTCCGATCCGCCGCAGGCCTTCAGGCTCGGCTCAACGGTAACGGCAACCCGCATGACCAAGGTGGCGCCGACGATCGAACTGCCCATGTCGGCGCTGCTCGAAAAGAACGGTTCCGACAAAGTGTGGATCGTCGACCCGCAGACATCGAGCGTGAGTACGCGCGACATCAAGATCGCTTCCAGGAATGGCGGCACCTTCACGGTGGCCGATGGACTTGAGGCCGGCATGCGCGTGGTCACCGCCGGCGTCCATAGCCTGAGCCAAGGCCAGAAGGTTAGAGTGCCCGGGGGTGGCGTCTGATGAAGGGCTTCAATCTCTCCGACTGGGCGCTCAGCCACCGCTCCATGGTCTGGTATTTCATGCTGGTCTTCGTGGTGGCCGGCATATTCTCCTATCTCAACCTCGGCCGTGAGGAAGACCCCAACTTCACCATCAAGACGATGATCATCCAGGCCAACTGGCCGGGCGCGTCGGTCAAGGAGACGCTGCAGCAGGTGACCGACCGCATCGAGAAGAAGCTCGAGGAGCTCGACAGCCTCGACTTCACCAGATCCGTCACCACCGCCGGCCAGACCGTCATCTTCGTCAACCTGAAGGACACCACCAAGGCGCGCGATGTCGTGCCGAACTGGCTTCAGGTGCGCAACATGGTCAACGATATCAAGGCGCAGTTTCCGCAAGGCGTGCAGGGGCCGTTCTTCAACGACCGCTTCGGCGATGTGTACGGCAACATCTATGCCTTCACATCGGACGGGCTGACGTCGCGCCAGTTGCGCGACTATGTCGAGGAGGTCCGAACAAAAATCCTGACCGTGCCCAATGCCGGCAAGGTCGATCTCGTGGGGGCGCAGGACGAAGCCATATATCTCGAATTCTCGACGCGCCAGATCGCGGCCCTTGGCCTCAACCAGCAGGCGATCATCGCCAGCCTGCAGGCGCAGAACGCGATAACGCCGTCCGGCGTCATCCAGTCCGGACCGGAGCGCATCAGCGTGCGCGTCGGCGGCCAGTTCACGTCCGAAGAGAGCCTGCGTGCCATCAATCTGCGCGTCAACGACCGCTTCTTCCGGCTGAGCGACGTGGCCACGATCACACGCGGCTATGTCGATCCGCCGACGGCACTGTTCCGCTTCAACGGCCAGGACGCCATCGCGCTCGCCATCGGCATGAAGCCCAACGCCAATCTGCTCGAATTCGGCGCGGCGCTGCACAGGGAGATGGACAAGGTGCTGGCCGACCTACCGGTCGGCGTCGGCGTGCATCTGGTCGCCGACCAGCCGGTGATCGTCGAGGAAGCGGTCTCCGGCTTCACCCGCGCGCTGTTCGAGGCGGTGGCCATCGTGCTTGCCGTCTCATTCATCAGCCTTGGCATGCGCGCCGGCTTCGTCGTGGCGCTGTCAATCCCGCTGGTGCTGGCCATCACCTTCACGGTCATGGAGTATCTCGGCATTTCACTGCAGCGCATTTCGCTGGGCGCGCTGATCATCGCGCTCGGGCTTCTGGTCGACGACGCCATGATCGCGGTCGAGATGATGGTGGCGCGGCTGGAGGTTGGCGACAACCTGCGCAAGGCGGCGACCTATGTCTACACCTCGACCGCCTTCCCGATGCTGACCGGCACGCTGGTGACGGTCGCCGGCTTCATCCCGATCGGCCTCAACTCAAGTGCCGCCGGCGAATACACCTTCACCCTGTTCGTCGTCATCGCCGTGTCGTTGCTGGTGTCGTGGATCGTGGCGGTGCTGTTCGCGCCGCTGCTGGGCGTAACCATCCTGCCGGCGACGATGAAGACCAAGCATCACGACCAGCCTGGCCGATTCACCTCGGCGTTCCGGCGGTTGCTGGTATTTTCGGTGCGCCGGCACTGGATGACCATCATCGTCACGGTGCTGTTGTTCGCGGCCTCGATCGCCGGCTTCGGCCTCGTCCAGCAGCAGTTCTTCCCGCCATCCGACCGGCCGGAGCTGATCGTCGACTGGAACCTGCCACAGAACTCGTCGATCGCCGAGACGCGCGACCAGATGGAGCGGTTCGAGCAGCGGGCGCTGGTCGGCAATCCAGACATCGACCATTTCTCGTCCTATATCGGCCAGGGCGCGGTGCGCTTCGTGCTGGCCTATGACGTGCAGCCGGCCAACCCCTATTTCGGCCAGACCGTGATCGTCACCAAGAGCCTCGAGGCTCGCAATCGGGTCAAGCCCGCGCTGGAGAAGTTGCTGCGCGAGGAGTTTGTCGGCACCGACGCCTTCGTCAAACTGCTCGAACTCGGACCGCCTGTCGGCCGTCCGGTGCAGTATCGCGTCGGCGGTCCCGAAATCCAGACCGTGCGCGAGTTGGCGCAGCAATTCGCCGGCCTCATCTCGGCCAATCCGAAGCTCGCGGCACCCACCTTCGACTGGAACGAGCCGCAGCGCGTGCTGAGGGTCGACGTGCTGCAGGACAAAGCGCGCCAGCTCGGCATCACCTCCTCCGACATCGCCAGTGCGCTCAACAGCACGGTCGGCGGCGCCACCATCACCCAGGTGCGCGACGCCACCTATCTGATCAATGTCGTGGCGCGCTCACGCGATGCCGAACGCGGCTCGATCGGGACGCTGCAGAACATGCAGCTGCCGACCAGCACCGGCGAAGCGATCCCGCTCGCGGCGGTGGCCAATTTCAGTTACGACCTCGAGCAGCCGACAGTGTGGCGGCGTGACCGCATTCCGACGATCACCGTGCGCGCCGGCATGGTGGGCGACACGCTGCCTGCCACGGTGGTCAACGAGCTGAAGCCATCGGTGGATGCCTTCATCGCCAAGCTGCCGGCGGGCTATTCGGTGGAAACCGCCGGCTCGGTCGAGGAAAGCGCCAAAAGCCAGGGGCCGATCGCGGCCGTGGTGCCGCTGATGCTGTTCATCATGGCGACCATCCTGATGGTGCAGCTGCAGAGCTTCCAGCGTCTGTTCCTGGTCGTGGCGGTGGCGCCGCTCGGGCTGATCGGCGTGGTGGCCGCCCTGGTGCCGAGCGGCGCGCCGCTCGGCTTCGTCGCCATCCTCGGCGTGCTGGCGCTGATCGGCATCCTGATCCGCAACTCGGTCATCCTGATCGTGCAGATCGAGGATCTCGTCCGAGAGGGTAAGGACCGATGGACGGCCGTCATCGAGGCGACCGAACACCGCATGCGGCCGATCGCTCTGACGGCGGCCGCAGCCAGCCTGGCGCTGATCCCTATCGCGCGCGAAGTGTTCTGGGGCCCGATGGCCTACGCGATGATGGGCGGCATCATCGCCGGCACGGCGATCACGCTGCTGTTCCTGCCGGCGCTTTATGTGACGTGGTTCAGGATCAAGGAGCCCAAGCAAGGGGACGAACCATCCGCTCCGGAGAACGGCGAACTGGCGCAAGGTTCGAATTAAGACCCTGCTGTATCCTCGTTATCGTTGGACGGCACAGGGAGTGATTTCGCGCGCTGCCACGGCGACGACTTGGAACTGCGCCAAGCATGCCAACCTTTCGGCAATCGGCCAATGCCAAGAGGGTTTCATCCCGCCGAACCACCTGCCGCAGGCCGACCAGCATTATCTCGCGTTCGTTCCGCTCTGGCGTGTCGCTGCGTGGATTTGCCAGCTGCCACCTTCTTCGTTGTAGATGTCGTCGTCGTCAGCTTCATGCACAACGTATGCAATCCAATCGTCAGATTTGAATATACTCTTGTCCGATAGCACCGGTCCGCCACGGGAAGAACGAGTCACGCCGTTCTCACAAACCCGTCGCTCGCCCGCAAAAGATTGCGCGTATAATCCTTGGTGACATGGCGCTCGACAAGGTCGCCCGCCGTCAGGTTCTCCACCGCCTCGCCGCTTTGCATCACCATCAGCCGCTCGCACATATGGGTGATGATGGCGAGGTCGTGGCTGACCATCAGGAAGGTCAGCTTGCGCCGCCGGCGGACCTCTTCCAGAAGATTAAGCACTTCCGCCTGCACCGACGCGTCGAGCGCCGAGGTCGGCTCGTCAAGCAGCAGGATCGATGGTTCGAGGATGAGCGCGCGTGCGATCGCCACGCGCTGGCGCTGGCCGCCCGACAATTGGTGCGCGTAGCGGAAGCGGAAGCCGTTGCCGAGGCCGACTTCGTCGAGCGCGCGCTCGATGCGCTTTTCACCATCGGCAAAGCCGTGGATGGCAAGCGGTTCCTGCAACAGGCGGTCGACGGTCTGGCGCGGATGCAGCGAGCCATACGGATCCTGGAAGACCATCTGCACTTCGCGGTAAAAGGCCTTGTCGCGGCGCGCGCCGAGCGTCTTGCCATTGACGGCGATGCTGCCCGACGCGACCGGCGCAAGGCCGGCGATCGCCCTGAGCAGCGTCGATTTGCCGGAACCGCTCTCGCCGACCAGGCCGAAGGATTCGCCCGGCCGCACGTCGAGGCTGACGCCCTTCAGCGCGCGAAAACGGTCGAAGATCACCTCCAGCCTGTCGACGGTAATCGCAGCAGTCATGCCGCCCACTCCGGCTTGCGGTCGAGCACCGGCAGCGGGTGGCGGTCGGCGCCGATCTTGGGCATGCAGTTGAGCAGGCCGCGCGTGTAGGGGTGCTGGGCCTGGCCCAATTCCGAGGCCTTGAGCTGCTCGACCACCTTACCGGCATACATGACGATGACGCGGTCGCAGAAGGACGAGACCAGCCGCAGATCGTGGGAGATGAAGATCAGCCCCATGCCGCGCTCACTGACCAGCCGGTCAAGAATGCCGAGAACGTCGAGCTGCACCGTGACGTCCAGTGCCGAGGTCGGCTCGTCGGCGATCATCATTTCCGGCCCGGCGATCAGCATCATGGCGATCATGGCGCGCTGGCCCATGCCGCCGGACACTTCATGCGGATGCAGGTCGAAGACGCGCTTGGGGTCGCGGATCTGCACCGCCTCCAGCATGGCCAGCGCCCGCTCGCGGGCCTCGGCCTTGGAAACCCTTTCGTGCGTGCGCAGCGTTTCGACGATCTGGCGGCCGATGCTCATCACCGGGTCGAGCGAGTATTTCGGATCCTGCAGGATCATGGCGATGCGGTTGCCCCGCAACGCCCGGCGTTGGCGCGCCGAGATGCCGAGCAGGTCGATGCCGTCGAAGGCCAGTTTCCTGGCCGATATCCGGGCCTGCGGCGGCGTCAGGCCCATGATGGCGCGGCCGGTCTGCGATTTTCCGGAGCCGCTTTCACCGACAATGCCGAGCCGTTCGCGGCCGAGCGAAAAGGAGACGCCGCGCACCGCTTCGATCAACCCGGTGCGGGTTGGGAAGGTGACACGCAGGTCCTCGACGTCGAGAAGCGCGCTCATTGGTCACCACTGCGCGGATCTAGCGCGTCGCGCAGGCCATCGCCAAGCAGGTTGAAGCCGAGGCTGACGATGAGGATTGCGAAGCCGGGCGCGCCGGCCACCCACCACTGGTCGAGGATGAAGCGGCGGCCGGACGCGATCATCGTGCCCCATTCGGGCAGCGGCGGCTGCGCGCCGAGGCCGAGGAAACCGAGGCCGGCGGCGGTGAGGATGATGCCGGCCATGTCGAGCGTCACGCGAACGATCAGCGAGGAGATGCAGAGCGGCATGATGTGGCGCAGCACGATACGGGCCGGCGAGGCGCCCATCAGTTGCACCGCCTTGATGTAATCGGAATTGCGCACCGTCAGCGTTTCGGCGCGCGCGATGCGGGCATAGGGCGGCCAGGAGGTGATGGCGATGGCAAGCACCGCGTTTTCGATGCCGGGGCCGAGCGCCGCCACGAAGGCCAGCGCCAGAACCAGCTTCGGGAAAGCGAGGAAGATGTCGGTGATGCGCATCAGGACGGCATCGGTCCAGCCGCCGGCATAGCCGGCGACGGTGCCGACCAGCAGACCGATGGGGGCCGCGATGATGGCAACCAGGATGACCACATAGAGCGTCCAGCGCGAGCCGTAGAGGATGCGTGAGTAGATGTCGCGGCCGAGGTCGTCGGTGCCGAACAAGTGCTGCTCGCTCGGCGCCAGCAGCCGCGCGTTCTTCAGATCGCCAAAGGTCGGCGAATAGGGCGCCAGCACGCCGGCAAGGGCGGCGATGACCAGCAGGGCGATAATGATCAGCAGGCCTACGAAAGCCAGCCGGTTGGCGGAAAAGCGCCGCCACGCGACATAGGCGCGGCCAAGCCTCGCCTGCATGCGCGAGGCCGGCCGCTCGCTGAGCAACCAGTCGCGACGAGAGAGAGGGCGGGCGTCGGAGGCGGTCATGACGATGCCTCCTGAGGCTGTCGAACCCCACTCCGGTCTGCTTCGCGGACCACCTCTCCCCCGTTCGATGGGAGAGAGGAAAGGAGCCAAGCGTGCGGCCGGCTTTTCCTCTCCCCCGGGCAGGGGGAGAGGTGGCCCGAAGGGCCGGAGTGGGGGTGATTGGCCGCAGCCGAACCCGAAAGTGAGATACCTCTGCTCATGCGGATTTCGTCCTCGGATCGAGCAGGCGGTAAAGGAGGTCGGACAGAAGATTGATGCCGATGAAGACCGAGCCGATGACGATGGTGCCGCCGAGCACGGCGTTCATGTCGGCGTTCTGCAGCGAATTGGTGATGTAGAGGCCGATGCCCGGCCAGGAAAAGACGGTTTCCGTCAGCACCGAGCCTTCGAGCAGGCCGGCATAGGAGAGCGCGATCACCGTGACCATCGGCACGGCGGCGTTGCGTAGCGCGTGGCCCCAGATGATGCGGGTTTCCGACAGACCCTTTGCGCGCGCCGCGACGATATATTCCTGGGCGAGTTCGTTGAGCATGAACGAGCGCGTCATGCGGCTGATATAGGCGAGCGAGAAATAGCCGAGCAGCGAGGCCGGCAGGATGATGTGCCGGAAGGCGTCCCGGAAGACATCCCACTGACCCTGCATCGCAGAATCGAGGAGGTAGAAACCGGTGATCGGGGTGAAGGTGTATTCGTAGACGACGTCGAGCCGTGCCGGAAAGGCCACCCATTGCAGCTTGGCGTAGAACAGCACCAGGCCCAGCAGGCCGAGCCAGAAGATCGGCACGGAATAGCCGATCAGCCCAATGACGCGCACGATCTGATCGATGATGCTGCCGCGCTTGACCGCGGCCAGTACACCAAGCGGCACGCCGAACAGCGCACCGATCAGTGTCCCGAGCGTCGCCAGTTCCGTGGTTGCCGGAAGCGCGCGGCGGATGTCGGTCATGACCGGGTTGGTGGTCAGCACCGAAGTGCCGAAATCGCCGTTCAGCGCGCCTTTCACGTAGATGTAGAACTGCTCGATCAGCGGCAGGTCGAGGCCCATCTCGCGACGCGTGCGCTCGACGACATTGGCCGGCGCCCGGTCGCCGAGCACCGCCAACACCGGATCGATCGGGATGACACGGCCAATGAAGAAGGTCACCGCGAGAAGACCAAGATAGGTCGTCACCGCGATGACCAGGAAACGGCCGAGCGATGATGCAAGGGCAACGGCGCGGGCGCCACCGCGCCCGCCTTCGTTTTCAACCGCACTCATGCGGCGCGTCCGCGGGCACTATTCCTTCGAGACCGGCCCGACGAAATTGGTGTCGAAGCTCGGGCCGAGCGCGAAGCCCTTGAGGTTCTTGCGCAGGCCGGCGACTTCCAGCTGCTGATGGATGACCACGAAGGGGCTGGTGTCGAGGATCTTCTTCTCGAGGTCCTTGTACATGTCGGCGCGCTTGCCCGAATCCTTTTCCAGCAGCGCCGCTTCCGTCTGCTTGGTCAGGTCCGGAATATCCCAGGCATTGCGCCAGGCAAGCGTCTTGGTCTTGCCTTCGTCCGAATTGTCCGGGTTCGAGGCAAAGGTCTGGGCGTTGGAGTTCGGATCGAAATAGTCCTGGCCCCATTGGCCGATATAGATGTCGTGATTACGAGCACGATACTTGGTCAGCGTCTGCTTGCCGTCACCCGGGATGATCTCAAGCTTGATGCCGGCTTGTCCGAGCGTCTGCTGGATCGATTCCGCCATGCCGGTCGTCGGCTGGCCGGTGCGCACGTCCATGGTTACGCTGAAGCCGTCGGGCAGGCCGGCCTTGGCCAGCAATTCCTTGGCCTTGGCGACGTCGAGCTTGAACGGGTTCTCGTCCAGTTCGCCAAGCACGCCCTTGGGCAGGAAGGTCTGGTGGATCTCGCCGATCCCCTTGAGGATGGTCGAGCTCAGCGCGTCATAATCGACCAGATATTTGAAGGCCTGGCGCACTTCGGGTTTGGCGAGGTTCGGGTTCTTCTGGTTCAGGCTGATGTAGTAGACCGTGCCCTTCGGCGCGCTGGTCGAGGTGAGGTCGGCGTTCTTGGCGATGGCGTCGAGATCGTTCGGCTCGAGGTTACGGGCGACGTCGATGTCGCCGGCTTCCAGCGCCAGGCGCTGTGCCGAGCTTTCCTTCATGTTGCGATAGATGACACGGGCAAGCTTGGCTTTCTCGCCGTAGTAGTTGTCATTGCGCTCCAGCACGACAGCCTCGTTGGCGCGCCATTCGCGCAGCTTGAAGACGCCGGAGCCGGCATAGCCGGTCTTCAGCCAGGCATTGCCGAAATCATTGTCCCATTTGTAGTCCGCGCTCGGCGTCACCGCCGCGACATGTTCCTTGACCAGCTTTGCATCGACAACCGAAGCGACGGTTGCCGAGAGACAGTTCAGCACGAAGCTCGGTGCATAGGCCTTGTCGACGACGAACTGGAAGGTGGTGTCGTCGACGGCCTTGGCCTTTTCGGTGACATTGTCGCCGCTGATGCCGAACTGATCGATGATGAAGGCCGGGCTCTTGTCGAGCTTGACGGCGCGCTCGAACGAATAGGCGACATCGGCAGCGGTGATCGGATTGCCGGAGGCGAATTTGAGGCCGGGCTTGAGCTTGAAAGTATACGTCAGGCCGTCGTCGGATACGGTCCAGCTTTCAGCGAGATCGCCCTTGACCTTGGAGGTGTCGCTGAGGTCGAGGCGGACCAGCAGGTCATAGGTATTGCCGGTGACTTCGGCGGTCGACAGTTCGAACGCCTCGCCCGGATCCATGGAGATGATGTCGTCGATCGCAAAACCTTCGACCAGCGTGTCGGCGGGTGTGACCGCGCCGGCCGGCGCTCCGGCCAGAAGCAGTGCCGACATGGCCGCGCCCGCGAGCAGGATGCGGGATCGTAGAGCAAGCTTTTCCATCATCATGGTGACTGTTCCCTTTTTTGTTGTTGACCTGAGTTCCCGGCTCAGGATTGAGGTCTTCTTTTCAGGGCGTATGACGGCCCCTTGTCCACTTACCGTCGTGGTTTTTGTCCATTTGGTCAACACCATATCCGGCGGCTCCGTGGCCGGCAACGAGCATTTATACGACGGCTCATTGAAGCAGGATGGCGGGTCGCGCGTCGACGCGTAGTTCGGCCAATCGAGGCAGCCGATCGAGAATAATCTGCTAGAGGCTCACCGTTTCGTGGAAACGGCGAACCTCTCTATCTCTTTGTTTTGACGCAATTCCTGACGGAAAACCGTTCACACTTTTCCTGGAATTGCTTTGATTTCGGCGCTATTTCAGCGCGGCGACCAGGCCGGCGTCGGGAAAACAGGTCGCGGCCTGGCCGTTCTTGGCCTGCCACTTGCCGATCGAGCGGCGGGTCTTGAAGCCGGGCAGGCCATCGGCGCTGCCGACATCATAGCCCTTGGCTTCCAGCGCCCGTTGCAGGGCGGCAATATCGGAACGATGCAGATCGCCGACAGGCCCCCAGCTGCCGGAAAAATCCTGATCGCCATGCGCGATGCGGTCGGCGCCATGGCCGATGAACAGTGCGTAGAGGTCGCTGGTGTTGTATTCCTTCAGCACGTAGAAATTGGGGGTGGCGATGAAAGCCGGTCCGCTGCGGCCGGCCGGCATCAGCAGGAAGCCCTCCGCCTTCAGCTCGCTCGCCGGAAACAGCTTGCCGCCGACGCGCTTGATGCCCATGCCGGCCCAGTCGGAGATCTTCTTGCCCTGATCGGGACCTTCCAGCGAGCAGGAGACGCTCTCGGGCACGGTCACCTCGAACCCCCAGCCCCGTCCCCTCACCCAGCCATAATGGACGAGATAGTTGGCGATCGAGGCAAGCACGTCGGGCGTCGAGTTCCAAATATCGACGCGTCCGTCGCCATCGAAATCCACGGCATGCTTGAGAAAGGAGGTCGGCATGAATTGCGGCTGGCCGAGCGCGCCGGCCCAGGAGGATTTCATCGCGCCGACAGGGGCCAGCCCACGTTCGACGATTTCCAGTGCGGCCAAAAGCTCGGTGCGGAAGAAGTCCTTCTTCGTCGACATGAATGCCTTGGTGCCCAGCACCTCGAATGCGTCGTAGGGCATCTTCGCCGCGCCGAAACCGGTCTCGCGGCCCCAGATCGCCAGAACGATCTCGCCGGGCACGCCATAGCGCTTCTCGATCGCGGCAAGGGTCCTGGCGTTGGCCGCCTCGCGCGTGCGTCCACCCGACGTCACGGCGCGAACCGTCTTTTCGGCGAAATAGGCGCCGGGCGAGCCGAACTCGGCCTGATGCTGCTTCTGCGGCGTCTTCGGCTTCTCGCCGGGCATGACAAGGTCGGGCAGCTTCAGGTTGGGTTTTATGCCGTCGAAGGCGGCATCGAAGGTCTTCTTGGAAATGCCTTTGGCCTTGGCTTCGGGCCAGAGATCGTTCTGCAGCCACGCGCGGTACTGGTCGTCGATCCTGGCTGCCGAGACCGAGGTGGCGAGGAAGACACCGATAAGCGTAGCGACAAGGGCGAAGGTGATCGTACGAAGGAATGCAGTCATTTCGGCAAACATCCCGCCAATTGCGTCAAAACGCCGTCCGCGAGCGCAGCGCGGCGGCCAGCGTGCCCTCATCGAGATAGTCGAGTTCACCGCCAACCGGCACGCCATGCGCCAGCCTTGTCACCTTGATGTCGAAGCCGGACAATTGGTCGGTGAGGTAGTGCGCGGTGGTCTGGCCCTCGACCGTTGCGTTGACGGCGAGGATGATTTCCTTGACCTCGCCGCCGGCGACGCGGTCGATCAGCGAGCGGATGTTGAGCTGATCCGGGCCGACGCCGTCGAGCGGCGACAGCGTGCCGCCGAGCACATGGTAGCGTACGTTCATCGCCGCCGCGCGTTCGAGCGCCCAGAGATCGGAGACGTCCTCGACGACGATGAGGGTGGCGGCATCGCGGCGCGGGTCCGTGCAGATCATGCAAGGATCCGACGTATCGACATTGCCACAGGTGGAACAGATACGCACCTTGTCGGCAGCCTCGCCCATGGCGGCGGCGAGCGGCGACAGAAGCTGCTCCTTCTTCTTGATCAGATGCAGTGCCGCGCGCCGGGCCGAACGGGGACCAAGCCCCGGCACCTTGGCCAGGAGCTGGATCAGACGTTCGATCTCGGGACCGGCGATTCGCTTGGACATCGCTCTGATCTAGAGCAATTCCAGGAAAAGTGCGAAGCGGTTTTCCGTCCGGAATTGCGTCAAAACGAAAAGCTGGAGCAGTTCGCCGTTTCCACGAAACGGTGAACTGCTCCAGGATTTTTCCGAGCGCCTTGGAACATCCGTGTCAGCGTATGGTCCGCCATGCCGCCACGCGAAGCCGTGGCGATGCGAATCAGTTGACCTCGAGCGGTCGACTCTGGCTGGCGATCATCGCGCCGATGGCGTCGGTGTTCTCCGGCGTCGACTGGAACCCCATCGCCGCCTCTTGCGGCTCACCCTGAACCGAACTGATAACCTTTTTGTTCAAGGTTCCGCCGAACCGGGCGGCATCCGGTTCTTCCATCGGCTCCTGCATCGCGACCATCGTCTGCTTCACGGTCACACGCGCCGACTTCGCCGTGGGCACCGCGGCCGCGGTCACATAGGTCTCTTGAACTGGAGCGGCCTTGGCCTTGGGCTGACGGGCCGGTTCCACAGAGGCGGTCATAAAGACTTGCTGCGCCGGAGCGACGCGGGACGTTTTGGCCGGAGGCGCCGGCTCGGCCGAGGCAACCATCGTCACCGGTGCGGCCGGCTTCACGATTTCGGACCCAGCCGAGGCAACCGCCACGGTCGGCTCATCGGGCAGCGGCTGCCAGTTACGGCCGCGCTTCTCATAGAAGGCATTGCCGCCGGCGACCATGGTGTAATGCATGTTCTTGTAGGGGAAGCGCAGGCCCGCCGTGTGGAAATACATGGTGTTCTTGAGCTTGGCCTTGCGCTCGCCCTTGAGCACGGCGTTGGCCGCTTCCTCGACATCGGGCATTGCGCGCGAATTCATCGGCCTGGTCATGACGCCCGGCGCGAATTGGCCCGGCTCGCCCACCACTTCGCAGATGGTGCTGCCATGCTGGCCGGAGCGCAGGCGGTTCATCACCACGGTGCCGACAGCGATCATGCCGTCGCGGCTCGACCTGTTGGATTCGAAGAACATCGCCCTTTCCAGGCATTCCCTGTCCTTCGGGGTGTGGCTGTAAGGCCGCGAGCTCAGGAAACTCGGCGTGATGGCATCGGTGAGGCCGGCGACGGACATGCCGTGCGAGGTTGTCTGGCTGCACGCAGCCAAAAACAGGGGAGACGTAATGACGCCGAGCAACAGCGGCGTCTTCCATCGCGTGACGATCAACAGGTTACCCTCTCACTTCGATGCCCGCCCCCAGGCTGCGGCAAGAATGAGACACTTTCGGGCAAAATGATGGCCAAAACGTTATTAACAACGTACTGTTGCCGAAAAGGCACAATTTCGAGGCTTTCCAGATAGATCGAGCCATCATTTCACAAAAGCGATGACCGCTATCCCTTCGTTTCGCCGCAATTGTCCAGGGAAAACCGCGGCGCGCTTTTCCGGAAATCGCTACCGCCCCGCCGCCATCGCGGCCGGCCGACCAGGCTCAAGCTCCTCGACTTTCTCGGAAAACAGGCCGCGCCTGAGGAACAACGCCCGCGCGTTCCTGGCCGTCGGCGCGATCTTTCCCGGCCAGTCGCTATCGATGAATTCGGCCTTGGTGAAATCGGGATTCGTCTCGGAAGCCGCCTCGAGGAATTCAGCGATTTCCAGCACGATCGCACGCTCCTCCTTCGAAAGCGCCGATGTGCCGGCCTCGATCGACGGGCGGTGCACGAAATCCTCGAACAAATAGAAATAGCCCTTGATGCCGACGATATCGACGCCGGCATCGCAATCCGCGAGGATTTCCAGGATCTCGTAGATCCTGTTGCGGATACGCTGCTCGATCAGTCTTTCAGACGGCTCTTCGGTCATGGGCGCATCACCGCTGGCTCAACTTTCGTGCACGCCGTTGCCCCAAAACCGCTGCACGGTTTTGGGCGCCATGCATCAGAACGGCAGTTTCATTCCCGGCGGGATCGGCAGGCCTGATGTCAGCGCCTTGGTCTTTTCCTGCATGATCTGCTCGACCTTGGCCTTGGCGTCATTGTGGGCGGCAAGAATCAGGTCCTCAAGGATCTCGACATCGTCCTCCTTGAACAGAGACGGGTCGATCTTCAGCGACTTCATGTCGAACTTTCCGCTCAGCGTGACGCTGACCAGGCCGCCGCCGGCCTGGCCGACGGATTCGACCGTGGCGATCTCGTCCTGCATGGCCTGAAACTTGGCCTGCATTTCCTTCGCCTTGCCCATGAGGCCGAGAAGATCTTTCATGGTCCAATCCTTGGTTCTTGGTTTGTCAGGTTCTTGGTTTATCAGGTCTCGTCGTCATCCGCCGGCGGCTCGACCGGCACTTCCGCCTCGGTCTCGTCTGCCTCCGGCGCATCGGGAATGCGCACGTCGATGATCTTGGCGCCCGGGAAACGCGCCAGTATGGCGGCCACGGCCGGATCGCTCCTGGCATCGAGGAAGGCATTTTCGCGCTTCGTCGATTCCATTTCAGCCAGCGTCTGGCCGCCCTCTTCCTTGGACAGCGAGACAAGCCAGTTGCGGCCGGTCCAGGCGCGCAGTTTCGTTGTCAGATCGTTGAGCAGCAGCTTGGGCGCATCTTCGGTCAGGCTGACGTCGATGCGACCGGGTTCGATGCGCACGGGACGGATGCAGCGCTTGACCAGCACCTTTAGGGCGATGTCGCGTTGTGCGTCGGCGAGGGCAACGATGTCGGCCAGCGATTTCAGGGGTACCGGCGGCGTCTCCGGCGCCGGTTGGGGAGGGGCGACGAAAGCCACCGGCGCGGGCGTGGCCTCGACCAACCGCATGGTCTGCGCGCCACCGCCCTGTCCGGATGGCATGCGCGTTTGCGCGACCGCGCTGGCACCACCGCCATTGCCAGCACCAGCGGGCGCCCCGTTTGGACGAGATGCGCCATTTTGAACCGGTCCCGCGCCCTCGAGCGATCTCAGCGCCTCGTCGAGCGTCGGCAGGTCGGCGGCATGCGCCAGCCGGATCAACACCATCTCGGCCGCGCTCACCGGCCGGTTCGAGGATTGCACCTCGGGAATGCCCTTGAGCAGCATCTGCCAGGTTCGCGACAGCACCTTGACGGACAACGTCCTGGCAAAATCGGCGCCGCGCTGGCGCTCGTCCTGCGACAGCGAAGCATCATCCATGGCGGTCGGAACGAAACGCAGCCGGGTGACAAGGTGGTTGAACTCGGCAAGATCGGTCAGTACGGCGGCCGGATCGGCGCCGGTGTCGTATTGAGCGCGGAACTCGGCAAGCGCCGCCGCCACGTCGCCCTTCATCACATGTTCGAACAGGTCGACGATGCGGGCGCGGTCGGCCAGGCCCAGCATGCCCCGCACGGCCTCGGCACTGACGGAGCCGGCGCCATGGGCGATCGCCTGGTCGAGGATGGAGAGCGAATCGCGGGCCGAGCCTTCGGCGGCACGCGCGATCATCGCCAGCGCGTCGTCGTCGACCGAAATGCCTTCCTTGGCGGCGATCGAAGAGAGATGCGCTACCAGCGATCCGGCATCGATGCGCCTCAGGTCAAAACGCTGGCAGCGCGACAGGACGGTGATCGGAACCTTGCGGATTTCGGTGGTGGCGAAGATGAATTTGACGTGCGGCGGCGGCTCTTCCAGCGTTTTCAGCAGGCCGTTGAAGGCCTGCGTCGACAGCATGTGCACTTCGTCGATGATGTAGACCTTGTAGCGGGCCGACACCGGCGCATAGCGCACACGCTCGATGATGTCCCTGATGTCGTCGATGCCGGTGTGCGAGGCGGCGTCCATCTCGATGACGTCGACATGGCGGCCTTCCATGATCGCCTGGCAATGCTCGCCGAGGACGGCAAGGTCGACCGAAGGCTGGTCCACGGTCGATGTCTTGTAGTTCAGCGCCCGCGCCAGGATGCGCGCCGTGGTGGTCTTGCCGACGCCGCGCACGCCGGTCAGCATCCAGGCCTGGGCAATGCGGCCGGTGGCAAAGGCGTTGGTGAGGGTGCGCACCATCGGCTCCTGGCCGACCAGTTCGGAAAAGTTCGACGGACGGTATTTGCGCGCCAGCACGCGATAGGCGGCGGCCTTTGCGTTTTCCGGGCTTTTTGGCTCCAGGCTTTTTGGCCCCGAATTTCCGGCTTCGCTCATTCGCCCGTTAAGCTCCAAAAGGCCGCGCCCAAAGGCGCCGATTCCTGCGCATAGTCTCGCCCGCGCTGCAATGCGTCGTCAATGTCGCGAGGGGGGCCGATGAGGTGGGAGGCTGGAACAATGACCCGTTCCGGGCTCGTTAGGGCTGCTTCCTTCCGGACCTGACCCGGTTGGCGAGTGGATCGTCCACCACCAACCTCCCACCGTCCATATCGGCAATTGCGCGATGAAATGCAAGTGCGCATGCGATTTGGCGCACCAAACCCTTAGAGGAACAATGATTCGCTTGCAGCCCTCTTGCCGCCGCTCTAGCGTCGTGAGTTCAAGGAAACCAAGAAAAGCAAGGGAAACGCCGATGCTGCCGGGCCTGAAGGCCGGATTCATGCTGGATGCCCGGCTGGAAGCGGACAGCGAGCAGTTGATGTGGCTTGGGCTCTGCGAATTGCGGGTAATGAACGATCGCCGCTGGCCATGGCTGCTTTTGGTGCCGCAGCGGCCGGGCGCGGAGGAAATCCACGACATGACGCCGCTCGACCAGGCCATGCTGACCTTCGAGACCAACATGGTGGCGCAGGCGCTCAAGAAAGTGAGCGGTTGCACCAAGATCAACACCGGCGCGCTCGGCAACATCGTGCGCCAGTTGCATATCCATATCATCGCCCGGTCCGAAGGCGATCCCGGCTGGCCCGGCCCGGTGTGGGGGCACGGCCTGCGCGAACCTTATGAGCGCTCCGACCTGCGCCGGTTTGCCGAAACGATAAGGGCGGCGCTATAAGCTCCCCTGTATTCATTCCAAAACATGTCCATCCCAAAGAACCAGAGTCCGCATGAGCTTCAGCCTGTTTGACGCGCCCCTGCGCGAGCCGAGCCAATTTGTCGGCTTTGCCGGCAATACCATCGACCGGCAATCCGAGAGTCGCGCCGACGATTCGGTCGACAAGGCGCTGGCCGATCCAACGACGCGGCTGCTGTTGATGAATGGCGGCCGGCTCTATCTGAAATTGGGGAATGGCAGCGGTCTTGATCCCTGGTTCGGCGCCTCCGAGAGCCAGTCTTTCAACCCTTCCCTCGACCAAAGTGTCCTGCTCGGCTTTTCCGATCAAGGACCGGTGCTCGCGGTGGTGGCCGGCGTTGACGCCGAACAGTTGCCGGAGACCGTCAAGGCGATCGACTACCGGTCGGTCTACATGCAAGGGCTGATCGACGAAGCGGCCGCCGGCGCGATGGCACAAGGGGCCGCCCTGCTCGCCTGGCACGCCAGCCACCGTTTCTGTAGCAAATGCGGCACCCAATCGCAGATGCGGGCCGGCGGCTACAAGCGCCATTGCCCGAATTGCGGCACCGAGCATTTTCCACGCACCGACCCGGTGGCGATCATGCTGACGGCAACGCGGGAGAAATGCCTGCTTGGGCGAGGCCGGCACTTCGCGCCGGGCATGTATTCGGCGCTCGCCGGCTTCATCGAGCCGGGCGAGACGATCGAGGCGGCGGTGCGCCGCGAGACGCTGGAGGAGGCCGGCATTCGGCTCGGCCGCGTCGTCTACCACGCCAGCCAGCCCTGGCCGTTCCCCTACTCACTGATGATCGGCTGCTTCGGCGAGCCGCTCAATGAGGACATCCAGGCCGACCTCAACGAGCTGGAGGACTGCCGCTGGTTTGGCCGCGACGAGGTGCGCCTGATGCTGGCCAGGGAGCACGCCGATAATCTGGTCACGCCGCCGAAAGGTGCGATCGCGCATCACCTCATCCGCGCCTGGGTCGACAGCGAATAGCCGATACTGAAAGTCATTGCAGGAGAGACAAATGATCCGCCACACCGTCGTCTTCACGCTGAAGCACCCGCCGCATTCGCTGGAGGAAAAGCGATTCCTCGTCGACGCCAAGAAAATCCTCACCGCGATCCGGGGCGTCACGCATTTCGAGCAATTGCGGCAGATCAGCCCCAAGAACGACTATCAGTTCGGCTTCTCGATGGAGTTCGCCGACCAGGCCGCCTACACCAGATACAACGACCATCCCGACCATGTCGCCTTCGTGCGCGACCGCTGGGTGCCGGAGGTCGAGAAATTTCTCGAGATCGACTATGTGCCGCTGGGCGCGGTGATCTAGAATTCACCGTTTCACGGAAACGGGGACCCGCTCCAACTCTTTGTTTTGACGCAATTCTCAAGGGAAAGCGCCAAGCGCTTTTCCTGGAATTGCTCTAATCCGCTACCTTCCATTGCTCGCGCGACTGGCTGGCCGGATAGACGCCCAGGATGCGCACTTCACGGGAGAAGAAGCGAAGCTCGTCCAGCGCCAGCTTGACCAGCGGATCGTCGGGATGGCCCTCGATGTCGGCGTAGAAAAGCGTCGCCGTGAAAGCGCCGAGCTGGTAGCTCTCCAGCTTGGTCATGTTGATGCCGTTGGTGGCAAAGCCGCCCATCGCCTTGTAGAGCGCGGCCGGCACGTTACGGACGCGGAAGATGAAGGTCGTCATCATCTTGGTGTCGGCAGTCGGCCGTTCGGCCCATTGCTTGCTCTTGGTCAGGACGACGAAGCGGGTGACGTTGGAATCGGTGTCCTCGACGTTCTCCTCGATGATGTCGAGCCCATAGAGCGTCGCCGCCAGCGCCGGCGACAGGGCGGCCATCGTGCGGTCCTTGACCTCGGAGATCATCTTGGCGGCGCCCGCCGTATCGCCGGCCACGACGGCCTTCCAGCCGTTCTTGCGGATGTATTTGCGGCACTGGCCAAGCGCATGAATGTGGCTGTGAACGGTCTTGATTTCTTCCCGCTTGACGCCGGGCAGCACCATCAACTGGAAATGGATCGGCAGGAAATATTCGCCGACGATGTGCATCCTCGATTCCGGCAAGAGATGATGGATGTCGGCGACGCGTCCGGCGATGGTGTTCTCGATCGGGATCATGGCGAGATCGGCCTTGCCGGTCTCGACCGCGTTGAAGGCATCCTCGAAAGTCGGGCACGGCAACGGCTCCATCGAGGGATAGACGTTGCGGCAGGCGGTATCGGAATTGGCGCCCGGCTCGCCCTGGAAGGATATTCTGTTGGTTTTTTCAGGCATGGCGGAGGAATTTCTCAGTTTGAAAGGATGATTCGGGCGCGCTCAAGGTCTTCCGGCGTGTCGACGCCTAGCGGCAGCGACCGGACGATCTCGGCATCGATGCGCATGCCGGCTTCCAGCGCCCGCAGCTGCTCCAGCCGCTCGCGGCGTTCCAGCGGCGACGGCTTCAGCGCGACGAAGCGCTCGAGTGCCGCGCGGCGATAGGCGTAGAGGCCTATGTGGTGATAGAGCGGCCCCTCGCCCCAAGGTGCCGTGGCGCGGGTGAAATAGAGCGCCCTCAGCCTCGTGGCAGACAGCGGCGAGCCCACGATCTTGACGACATTGGAATTGGTCTTTTCCTCCTCGCGGACGATCTCGACACCGAGTGTGGCGATATCCACCGCCCCGTCCTCGAATGGCCTGAGCGAGGCGGCGATGATGCCGGGATCGATGGTCGGCAGGTCGCCCTGCACATTGACGATCGTTTCGACCTTATGTCCAGGATCGAGCGCGACCAGCGCCTCGTGGATGCGGTCGGAGCCGGATTCGTGGTCGATGCCCGTCATCACCGCCTCGAATCCATGCGCGCGCACCGCTTCGGCCACGCTTTGCGTGTCGGTCGCCACCACCACCCGGCCAAGGCCCGCTTCGGCGGCACGGCGGGCGACATGGACGATCATCGGCACGCCGGCGATGTCGGCCAGAGGTTTGCCCGGCAGGCGGGTGGAGGCCATGCGGGCCGGTATCAGGATCAAGGTGGACATCGCTATGGCAAGGCGTTCGAAAAGAGGAGGGGAAAAGTGGCAAAAGGTCTCACTGGCAGCGCCCTTATAGGTGTTGCAACGCCCGAGCAAAAGACCTAGTTTCCGCCCGATTTGACCGGCTCTGGAGGGCGGGTCTCGATACCGACGGACGGAGTGGACGGTTCGGTCCGCCGGAAAAGGGAGCAAGGGGCGTATGGATTCCAACGAAGTCAATAAACTGCTCGCCGGATTGCTCGGAACCGTTTTCGTCGTTTTCTCGGTCGGCCTGGTGTCGGACGCACTGTTTGCCTCGCCGGCCCCGGAAAAGCCCGGCTTCGCCATCGAGGCGGCTGAGCCCGCCGAAGGCGGCCCGGCCGCGCCGGCCGCCGCGGCCAAGCCGATCGCCGACCTGCTGCAGACCGCCAATGTCGAGGCGGGCGCTGCCGTCTTCAAGAAATGCCAGGCCTGCCATTCCGGCGAAAAGGGCGGCCCCAACAAGGTCGGCCCCGACCTGTGGGATCTTGTCGACCGCCCCGTCGCCGAACATGAAGGCTTCGCCTATTCGGCCGGCATGAAGGAATTCTCCAAGGGCGGCACCGAGAAGTGGACCTACGACAACATCAACCACTTCATCACCTCGCCGAAGAAATTCGTTAAGGGCACCGCCATGGGCTTCGCCGGCCTGCCCAAGGACGAGGACCGCGCCAACGTCATCGCCTATCTGCGCACGCTGTCGGACAATCCCAAGCCGCTGCCGGCACCGGGTGCCGCCGCGGACGCCAGCGCGCCCGCCAAGCCGGCCGATGCAGCCGCCCCGGCGAAGCCGGCTGAAGGCGCCGCACCGGCCAAGCCTGCCGCTCCAGCGCCGGCACCCGCCCAGTGAACAATTTGTAATCTCCACGATCTTGAAAAAGCCGGGTTCAGCCCGGCTTTTTTGTTGGGAAAATCCAGGGTGCGGCGACAAAGCCGGCGCATTGCGGTTTTCACCAGCGCCAAATCATCTAGGATCGCGTCCTGGATGATCTGGCACGCATCGCGAAGAGGATAGTGCATGACGGTTGGCCGAACGCTTCTCAAGTCGCTGCTGGCGGCGGCCCTGCTGGCGGCGGGGTTGCAGACGACCCTGGCCGACGAGTGGCGGACCACCTCATCGCTGATCGGCCAATCCAAATACGGCGACAATTTCCAGCATTACGACTACGTCAACCCGAACGCGCCGAAAGGCGGTACGCTGAATTCGGTGCTGCTTGGCACCTATGACAGTTTCAACCCCTATATCGTCCAGGGATCGCCGGCGGCGGGCCTGGTCGGGTTTGGCGGCGGCCTGCTCTACGACACGCTGATGGAGCAGGCGACGGACGAAGGCAGCACCAGCCACCCGCTGATCGCCGATGCCTATAAATATCCTGACGACTATTCCTCGGCCACGTACCGGCTTGACCCGCGCGCGAAGTGGCATGACGGCCAGCCGATCACCGTCGACGACGTGATCTGGTCGTTCCAGGTGCTGAAGGCCAACAGCCCGCAATACAACCGGTATTTCGAAAATGTCACCGACGCGGTGGCGATCTCCGATCGCGAGGTCGAGTTCCGTTTCAACCAGAAGGGCAATCGTGAACTGCCGAAGATTATCGGCGACCTCGTCGTTCTACCGAAGCATTGGTGGGAAGGCACCGACGCCAGTGGCAAGAAGCGCGACATCACCAAGGGAACGCTGGAACCGCCGCTGGGCTCGGCCGCATACAAGATCGCCAGCTTCAAGCCGGGCTCCGAAATCGTCTGGCAGCGCGTGCCGGACTATTGGGCGGCCAAGCTGCCGGTGAAGATCGGCCGCGAGAATTTCGACACGCGCCGATATACCTACATCCTCGACGACAATGCCGCCTGGCTGGCCTTCACCAAGGGCGGACTGGAAGACATCAACCGCGAATACAGCTCCCGCAAATGGGCGACGGCCTATAATTTCCCGGCGATCCAGGTCGGCGACGTCATCAAGAAGGACTTCCAGACCCAGTCGCCACAGCCGATGCAGGGCTTTGTCCTCAACCAGCGCAGGCCGCTGTTCCAGGACCGGCTGGTCCGCGAGGCACTGACCATACCGTTCGATTTCGAGAGCATGAACCGCACCTTGTTCTTCGGCTTCAACACCCGCACATCGAGCTATTTCCAGGGCACCGAACTGGCATCCAGCGGGTTGCCACAGGGCAAAGAACTGGAAATCCTGGAAAAATACCGTGACAAGCTGCCGCCCGAACTCTTCACCCAGGAATTCAAGCTACCCGTCTACGATTCGCCGCAAGCGGAGCGAAAGTACCTGAAGCAGGCTGTCGATCTCTTCGCCAAGGCCGGATGGGTCATAAAGGGCGGCAAGATGGTCAACGCCAAGACAGGCACGCCGTTCAAATTCGAGATCCTCGGCTGGAACGACACCGACCAGGTAATCGCCAGCCCCTACATTGCCAATCTGCGCAAGATCGGCGTCGACGCCTCGCTGCGCATCATCGACCAGACGCAGTACATCAACCGCGTCAACAACTTCGATTTCGATGTCGTCACGGGCCTGTTCGGCCAGTCGGATTCGCCCGGCAATGAGCAGCGCGACTTCTGGAGTTCGAAGGCCGCCGACGCGCCTGGCTCGCGCAATCTGATGGGCATCAAGGATCCGACCGTCGATGCGCTGGTCGACCGCATCATCTTTGCCACGGATCGCGATGATCTGGTTGCCGCCACCCATGCGCTCGACCGGGTGCTGCTGTGGAACTTCTACGTCGTGCCGCAATATCACCGGTCGGCGGTCTGGCTAGCCTATTGGGACAAGTTCAAATTTCCCGACAAGCAGCCTGCCTATGTCGGTGTCGATATCGATTCCTGGTGGATCGACGTCGACAAGGAAAAGGCGCTGGCGGCCAAGTACAAGGGCGGCAATTGATGGCGCAGCGACCGATGACGGCCGTGCCCCGCCGCGATTTCCTGGCTTTGGGTGGCGCCGCCGCTGCCGCCGCCTTACTGCCGGGAAAAGCGTTCGCCGACATTGCGACCGGCACCAAGCTGCATGGCCTGTCCGCCTTTGGCGACCTCAAATATGGACCGGACTTCACCCATTTCGACTATGTGAATGTCGACGCACCTGCCGGTGGAATTTTCAATTTCTCGCCGCCGAACTGGGGCTACAACCAGGACACACAAACCTTCAACACGATGAACTCCTTCGCCGACAAGGGCGATGCGCCGCCGCGCATGGAGATGTGTTTCGACGGGCTGATGGTGCGCGCACTCGACGAGCCCGACGCCGTCTACGGCCAGATCGCCGACGGCGTGACACTGTCGGAAGACCGCAACTCCTTCACCTTCTCGCTTCGCCCCGAGGCGCGCTTCCACGACGGCACGCCGCTGACCGCCCAGGACGCCGCCTTCACCTTCAAGCTTTACAAGGACAAGGGCCATCCCGACTTGTCGTTGTCGCTGACGCACATGGTCGACGCCGTTGCTGTCGACGACCGCACGCTGCGGCTCACCTTCTCCGGCAAGCAATCGGCCCGCACCGTGCTCAACGTCGTGGAGTTCCCCATCCTGTCGAAGGCCTTCTATACGGCCAACCCGTTCGACTCTTCGCAGTTGAACCCGCCGCTCGGCTCCGGTGCCTACAAGGTCGGCCGGTTCTCGGCCGGCGCATGGATCGAATATGATCGGGTCGCGGACTACTGGGGCCGTGATCTGCCGGTCAATCGCGGCCAGAACAATTTCGATCGTATCCGCATCGAATTCTACCAGAACCGCACCGCCGGCTTCGAAGCCTTCAAGAAGGGCGAAATCACCTACCGCGAGGAATTCACCTCGCGCGTCTGGGCGACCGCCTACGACTTCCCGGCGCTGACCGCCGGCAAGGTGGTCAAGCACGAATTCCCGGCCGAGAAGCGGCCGACCATGCAGGGAACGGCGGTCAACCAGCGGCGCGAACAGTTTCGCGACGCTCGCGTGCGCCAGGCGATCGCGCTCTGCTTCGATTTCGAATGGACGCGGCGCAACTTCTTCTACGGCTCCTACGAGCGCTCGCAATCCTGCTTCGAGAAATCGGATTTTCGCGCCGAAGGTGTGCCACCGACACAAGAGCTGGCGCTGCTCGAGCCGCTGCGAAGCCAGGTGCCGGCTGAGGTCTTCGGCCAGGCCGTGGCCCAGCCGGCATCCGACGGTTCCGGCCGCGACCGCAAGCTGCTTGGCCAGGCGGCAAAGCTTCTGGCCGCAGCCGGCTGGAAACGGTCAGGCGATTTCGTCGTCAACGGCAGGGGCGGCCGGCTTTCGGCCGAATTCATGGTCGACGACGACACTTTCGTACAGGTCTATTCGCCCTGGGTCGCCAACATGAAGGCGATCGGCATCGATGCCACGATCCGGCTGGTGGATTCGGCACAATACCAGGCCAGGCAGGCGACCTTCGATTTCGATCTGCTGTCAGCGGCTTTCTCGTTCAGCGCGACACCGACGCGCGACGATCTCGAAGGCTTCTTCCATTCCAGGACGGCCAACCTCTCCGGGTCGCGCAACCTGCCGGGCACCTCAGACCCCGCGATCGATGCGCTGATCGCCACGGTGGGCGCGGCAAAAGACCGTGAAAGCCTGACGGTCGCGATGCGAGCGCTCGACCGGGTCTTGCGCGCGCGGTGCGATTGGATTCCTAGTTGGTTCCTGGCGAATCACCGAAGCGCCTATTGGGACATGTTCGGCTTTCCCGAGCAAAAGCCCGATTTCGGCTTTCCGGTCGAGACGCTGTGGTGGTTCGATAAGGGCAAGGCGGCAAAAATTGGCAAAGGCTGAGATATCGGTCCGCAGAGGGCAGGAAGCCTGATGGGCGCCTATATACTGCGCCGCATCCTTTTGATGATCCCGACCCTGTTCGGCATCATGGCGATCTCCTTCGCGGTCATCCAGTTCGCGCCGGGCGGCCCGGTCGAGCAGGTCATCGCCAAGCTGACCAATCAGGGCGGCAGCGACCGCCTCGGCGGTGGCGGCGGCGATGCGGGCGGCTCCAACTTCGACGCCGCCGGCGATGTCAGCTCGAAATATCGCGGCGCGCAGGGACTCGATCCGGAATTCATCAAGAAGCTGGAGAAGCAGTTCGGCTTCGACAAGCCGCCGCTAGAACGCTTCGGCATGATGCTGTGGAACTATGCCCGGTTCGATTTCGGCAACAGCTACTTCCGCGACATCTCGGTGCTCGACCTGATCCTGGAAAAGATGCCGGTGTCGATCTCGATCGGGCTTTGGATCACGTTGCTGTCCTATCTGATTTCCATACCACTCGGCATCCGCAAGGCGGTGAAGGATGGCTCGCCTTTCGACGTCTGGACCAGCGGCGTCGTCATCGTCGGCTATGCCATTCCCGGCTTCCTGTTCGGCATCATGCTGATGGTGCTGTTTGCCGGCGGCTCGTTCTGGGACTGGTTCCCGTTGCGCGGCATCGTCTCGGACAACTGGGACCAGTTGTCGTGGCCGGCCAAGATCGCCGACTATATCTGGCACATGACCTTGCCGCTGACGGCGCTGGTGCTGTCGGCTTTCGCCACCACCACGCTGCTGACCAAGAACTCGTTCCTGGAGGAGATCCGCAAGCAGTATGTTGTGACGGCACGCGCCAAGGGCCTGTCGGAGCGGCAAGTGCTCTACGGCCACGTCTTCCGCAACGCCATGCTGATCGTCATCGCCGGCTTCCCCGGCGCCTTCATCTCGGCCTTCTTCACCGGTTCGCTGCTGATCGAGAACATCTTCTCGCTCGATGGCCTGGGCCTGCTCGGCTTCCGGTCGGTGGTCGAGCGCGACTATCCCGTGGTGTTCGCCAATCTCTACATCTTCTCGCTTCTCGGCCTGTTCGTCGGATTGTTGTCCGACCTCATGTACACCTGGGTCGATCCGCGCATCGATTTCGAGCGGAGAGACATCTGATGTCGGAGGCAAGCGTGACCGCCGGAGTGGTGCCGGAGCGGATGCCACGGCCATTCCTGTCGCCGCTCAACAAGCGCCGCCTGCAGAATTTCAAGGCCAACCGGCGCGGCTACTGGTCGTTGTGGATTTTCCTCGTCCTGTTCGTGCTGTCGCTGTTTGCCGAATTCATCGCCAACGACAAGCCGATCATCGCTTCCTACAAGGGCGAGATCCTGTTTCCGGTGCTGGTGGCCTACCCCGAGGAAAAGTTCGGCGGCTTCTATGCCGTCACCGATTATCGCGACCCGGTGATCCAGGACGAGATCAACGCCAATGGCTGGATGATCTGGCCGCCGATCCGCTATTCCTACCAGACAGTCAACAACGCCATTCCGGAGGCCGCGCCCGCCAGGCCGTCCTGGCAGTATGACGCCGCGAAGCGCTGCAACCAGTACCCGCAAGGGGCTGCCGACCCGGCCTGCATCGTCGGCAACTGGAACTGGCTCGGCACGGACGACCAGGCGCGCGACGTCCTGGCGCGGGTCATCTACGGCTTCCGCATCTCGGTGCTGTTCGGGCTGATCCTGACCGCCGGATCGGCGCTGATCGGCGTCGGCGCCGGTGCCTTGCAGGGCTATTTCGGCGGCTGGACGGACCTGCTGTTCCAGCGCTTCATCGAAATCTGGTCGGCGATCCCGGTGCTCTATCTCTTGCTGATCGTTGCCGCCATCCTGCCGCCGGGCTTCTTCATCCTGCTCGGCCTGATGCTGTTGTTCTCCTGGGTGGCGCTGGTCGGCGTGGTGCGGGCCGAGTTCCTGCGCGCCCGCAACTTCGAATATGTCAACGCCGCCCGCGCCCTCGGCGTGCCCAACCGCACCATCATGTTCCGGCATTTGTTGCCCAACGCCATGGTGGCGACATTGACGTTCCTGCCCTTCCTGCTCTCAGGCTCGATCTCGACGCTGACCTCGCTCGACTATCTCGGCTTCGGCCTGCCGCCCGGCTCCGCCTCGCTGGGCGAGTTGCTGAAGCAGGCGCAGCGCAACCTCAATGCGCCGTGGCTCGGCATTTCCGGCTTCGTCGTCATCTCGCTGATGCTGTCGCTGCTCGTCTTTGTCGGCGAGGCAACGCGCGACGCCTTCGATCCGCGCAAGACGTTCAAATGAGCGAAGCTCCCCTGCTCAGCGTACAGGACCTCAGCGTCGCCTTCAGCCAGGGCGGCGGCCAGTCTGTCGCCGTCGACCACATCTCCTTCGACATCGCGAAGGGCGAGACAGTGGCGCTGGTCGGGGAATCCGGCTCCGGCAAGTCGGTCTCGGCGCTGTCCGTGCTGAAGCTCCTGCCCTATCCCAGCGCCAGCCATCCCTCTGGAAAGATCCTGTTCCAGGGCGCCGACCTGCTGGCGATGAGCGAGAAGCAGTTGCGCCAGGTGCGAGGCAACAAGATCACCATGATCTTCCAGGAGCCGATGACCTCGCTCAATCCGCTGCACACGATCGAGCAGCAGATCGTCGAGATCCTGAAGCTGCATCAGGGCATGGCCGATCGCCCCGCCAAGGCACGCACGCTGGCTTTGCTCAACGAGGTCGGCATCCGCGACCCGCAGAAGCGCCTCGACGCCTATCCGCACCAGTTGTCCGGCGGCCAGCGCCAGCGCGTGATGATCGCCATGGCGCTGGCCAACGAACCGGAACTGCTGATCGCCGACGAGCCGACGACGGCGCTCGACGTCACCGTGCAGGCGCAGATCCTCGAACTGCTCGCCGGCCTGAAAAGCCGCAAGGGCATGTCGATGCTGTTCATCACCCACGATCTGGGCATCGTGCGCAAGATCGCCGACCGGGTCTGTGTGATGACCAAGGGCAAGATCGTCGAGACCGGTCCGACCAAGGAGATCTTCGCCAACCCGCAGCACCCCTATACGCGCCACCTTCTGGCGGCCGAGCCGAAAGGCAAGCCACCGGCGGCCAACGCCGACGCCAAGCCGGTAATGACCGGCAAGGACATCAAGGTCTGGTTCCCGATCAAGCAAGGCTTCTTCCGCCGCACGGTCGACCATGTGAAGGCGGTCGACGGCATCGATGTCACCGTGCGCGCCGGCCAGACGCTGGGCGTGGTCGGCGAATCCGGTTCGGGCAAGACCACGCTCGGCCTGGCGCTGGCGCGGATGATCTCATCGACCGGGACCATCCAGTTCAACGGGCGCGACATCAACCAGCTCACCTTCAATGCCATGCGGCCGCTCAGGCGCGAATTGCAGATCGTCTTCCAGGATCCGTTCGGTTCGCTCAGCCCGCGCATGTCGATCGCCGAGATCATCGAGGAAGGGCTCAAGATCCACGAGCCGAAGCTGTCGCCCGATGAACGCGACGACAAGGTTGCCGACGTGCTGAAGGAGGTCGGCCTCGATCCGGCGACCCGCAACCGCTATCCGCACGAATTCTCCGGCGGACAGCGACAGCGTGTCGCCATCGCGCGCGCCATGGTGCTCAACCCGCGCTTCGTCATGCTGGACGAGCCGACATCGGCGCTCGACATGAGCGTACAGGCGCAGGTCGTCGACCTCTTGCGCAATCTGCAGGCCAAGCACGACCTCGCCTATCTCTTCATCAGCCACGACCTCAAGGTCATCCGGGCGCTTGCCAACGATGTCATCGTCATGCGCAATGGCCGGATCGTCGAAGCAGGCCCTTCCCAGCAGATTTTTGAAAATCCGCAAACCGACTATACTCGGGCGCTGATTTCGGCGGCCTTCAAGATAGAGACGGCGCCGGTCGGCATCGTCAGTCAGTGATTAGAGGGACTAAACGAACAACGATGGAAAAAGGCCGCATCCTGCTCGCCGTCACCGGCTTTCACCCGCAGCGCTGGCGCGAGCTGCTGTCGGCCGAGCGCGAGGTGGTTCTGGAGCCGGACGGTGCCAAGGATCCATCGATCACCTATGCGGTGGTGTGGAAGCAGAAGCCGAACCTTTTGTCGTCGCTGCCCAATCTGCGCGCCATCTTCTCGATCGGTGCCGGCGTCGACCATATTTTCGCCGATCCGGGCCTGCCCGATGTGCCGATCGTCAAGGTCGTCGCCGACAACCTCACGCAGTACATGACGGAATATGTCGTCTGGCGGGTGCTCGATCACCATCGCCACGGCCTGCTCTACCGGTCGCAGCAGCCAAAGAAGATCTGGCACGAGCCGCAGCAGCGGCCGGCCGGCGACATTTCCGTTGGCATTATGGGGCTCGGCAATCTCGGCCGCGCCGCGGCCTCGGTGCTCCTTTCGCTCGGCTTCGCCGTCAATGGCTGGTCGCGCAACGACCGGCCGATGCAAGGGGTCGCGACCTATTCCGGCGAGGCCGGCCTGATCCCGTTCCTAAAGGCAACCGACATACTCGTCGTGCTCCTGCCGCTGACGCCGGACACGCAGGGCATCATCAATTATGGCGTGCTGAAGGAACTGCGCAAGCGCAACGGCCTTGGCGGCTCGGTGCTGATCAACGCGGGACGCGGCCGCCTGCAAAAGGACGCCGACATCGTGCGGGCGCTGGACGACGGCACGTTGAAGGAGGCGAGCCTCGACGTGTTCGAGGTCGAGCCGCTGCCCAAGACCAGTCCGTTATGGAGCCATCCGAAGGTGTTCGTGACGCCGCACGCCGCGGCGACCTCCGATCCGATGCACCTGGCGCCGATCATGCTGCGCCAGATGGATGCCTTCGAGCGCGGCGAGAAGCTCGACAATCTGGTAGATCGCAAAGCGGGGTATTAGAGCAATTCCAGGAAAAGTGTGAGCGTTTTTCCGTCCGGAATTGCGTCAAAACAAGGAGTTAGAGTGATTCGCCGTTTCCGTGAAACGGTGAAGTGCTCTAGCCAGGATTCTTATCTGGCCAGATCCCACTGCCTGAAGCATTGCTTGATTGCTCTCACGGAGGATAGCCGCAGCTTTGGCAGGTCGAGCCGATCGAACATCGCCTGGTATCTCCGGCGGTTTTTCGGCGTAGTCACGGCAATATGGTGGATCATGTCCCATTTGACGCTGTCGCGCCCGCCTTGCAGGCCACCGCGCCTGCTCTTCTCAAACCAGCTTCGCCTGAAATAGCGCAGCAGACTTGCCGGCGTGGAGACATCCAGCAGGATCAGTCCCGTCGCTCGGCGTAAGCGTTGCGGCATGCAGATCGAATAATTTCCGTCCATCACCCAGCGCTCGCCGGCGATCGCGGCGTCATGCAAGACAATGAACTCGCTCTCGGGACGCGGTTCCCAGTCGGTGTTGGGCAGATGATGAAGCAGATCGAGGTGGACGGGCTCCAGGCCACGTTTGCGGGCAATCGCGTCGGCCAAGGTCGACTTGCCGCTGTTGGACGGCCCCAAAATGCAGATGCGATCTCCGAGGTCAGACAGTTTCATCCGATAGTACCCCTGCGCCAGCGCAACATGCTGCCGGCGATAAATCTCGCCCAAATGCCTGTCTCGTATCGTCAGCCCGGCAGAGCGAACTTCTTCTTCTGATTGTCCGGCTTGCCGCAGTCGCGGCGGTCGATGGACCGGTTCATGGCGTCGATCTCGCCAGTCGCCTTGTCGCTGTCGCGCTGGGCCTTGGAGCGCATGTCGGGCGTGAACGGACCGAAACCCATCGCGGGATTGGAGAAGGTCGGCTTCACGGTCGTCGCAAGATTGTATTGCTGTGCCAACCCATTGCGCTGCGCCAGCAACTGATCGCACGGCACGGTGTCGTATTGCAGGGAGGATTCTATGTTGGCGTCCTGCCGCTCGGACATCGAATTGCCGACGCAGCCGGCCATTGCCAGGCAAGAGGCCAAGACCGTCATGTTCCTGCGCATCCGATATGCTCCTCCTGATATCCCGCCCCTGACGCAACCAGATCGCAAATATCAGTCGCGCACGCAAATCGGACTTTTTCGCAGCAGCGCGGAGCGGTGTCGGGATTCACCGCAATGATCATGCACACTTCAAGTGGCGTGAGCCTTCAGGGCCAAGACGGCCAAGCCTTTGACGGGCTCGCGGCGATCCTGACGGATGGTCGTTGGCTCCAGCGCCAGGATCGAAAGCCCGTTGGCCTCGAGTGTCTGCCTGACATAGCTGTCGGAATGAGCGTAGCGCCGCGAGGGCCGCAGCGCGAAGTCGCCGCTTGCAAGGCTCTCGACAGAGAAAGCGAACAGGCCGCCGCCGGCGAGCACACCAGCGACCCTCCCGATCAGGCCTTCGAGCGCGCCGACATAGATCAGGACGTCGGCCGATGTCACCAGATCGGGGTTTTCGCCCGAGTGGGAGAAGCAATGCAGATCAGCCTTTGTCAGCGTGTCGTAGATGCCTTTCGTCCGCGCCTTCTTGAGCATCCTGGCCGAGATGTCGATCCCCTCCAGCCGGTCAACGATCGGCCTCAGCCTCTCGCCCATCAGCCCGGTGCCGCAGCCCAAGTCGAGCGCCAGACGAAAGCGTCCCGACCTTGCCTTGCGAACCATCTGCTCGAGGACTTCGGGCAACCGATAATCGAGCTTGCCGACCAGCATCTCTTCGAATGTCTCGGCGTAATGGTCGAACAGCGTTTCGACAAAGGCGCTGGGCGGCGCGCTGGAAACCGGGCCTTTGCCGATCAGCTGCAATTTGAGGGCCGCGCCTTGGCGATCGGCTGGATCCAGGTTCAGCGCCATCACCCAGGCCTGCGCCGCCAGGTCGAGCCTGCCTGATGCCTCCTGCATCTCGCCAAGGCGAAACCAGCCCATTGCCCATTGCGGCGCCAATTCCAATGCGCCGAGCAGGAGCTCGGCCGCCGCCACGTGATCGCCGGAGGCAAAGAGCATCTCGGCATAGTCGGCACGGCGATCAGCGTTCAAATCGCCCGATAAGGTCTGCAACGGCTTCATGATAGCGGGTTCCGCCGGCGGAGGCGGCCGGGCCGCCATCTCTGTAATGCAAAGGATGCGGAAGCTGAACCAAATTGAGCGTTCTTTGCCAGGAGAGTCAGCAGTCTCCGATGACAGGCTTCCCGCGGCGGAATTATATCCTATCTTGCAGACCATGCGCGCCAGCGACCTGCTTCATCCCCGGCCAGAAGGCCTTTACTGCCCGCCGGGCGATTTCTTCATCGATCCGGTGCGGCCGGTGGACCGCGCGCTGATCACCCACGGTCATTCCGACCATGCGCGTTCCGGCCACCGCTCGGTGCTGGCAACGCAGCAGACGCTCGACATCATGGGGCTGCGCTATGGCGAGGGCTTCGCCGGCACGATGCAACCGGCACGGCTGGGCGAGACGATCGTCCTCAACGGCGTCAGCGTCAGCTTCCATCCGGCCGGCCATGTGCTGGGCTCGGCGCAGATATCGGTCGAACATCCGGGCATGCGTATCGTCGCCTCCGGCGACTACAAACGGCGAAAGGATGCGACCTGCGTGCCGTTCGAGCCAATCCGCTGCGACGTGTTCATCACCGAGGCGACCTTCGGCCTGCCGGTGTTTCGTCACCCGCCCGACACGGAAGAGATCGCCCGCCTGCTGAAATCGGCGGCGCAGTTTCCCGAACGCTCGCATCTGGTCGGCGCCTATGCGCTGGGCAAAGCGCAGCGGGTGATGCGGCTGTTGCGCGACGCCGGATACGACAGGCCGCTCTACATCCATGGCGCGCTGGCCAAGCTCAGCGAGTACTATCAAAGCCAAGGCATCGACCTGGGGATACTCGAGCCGGCGACGGTGGAAGGCGGCAAAGGGGATTTCGCCGGCGCCATCGTGGTTGGCCCGCCATCGGCCTTCGCCGACCGCTGGGCGCGGCGTTTCCCCGATCCGATCTCCTGCTTCGCGTCCGGCTGGATGCGCATCCGCCAGCGCGCCAAGCAGGGCGGTGTCGAACTGCCGCTGATCATCTCGGACCATGCCGACTGGGACGAGCTCACCGCCACCATCAAGGAGACCGGCGCCGAGGAAATCTGGGTCACGCATGGCCGTGAGGAAGCACTGGTGCGCTGGTGCGAACTCGAAGGCATTGCCGCCCGACCATTGCATCTTGTGGGCTATGAGGACGAAGGCGATTGATGGCATGAACCGCTTCGCCGAACTCCTCGACCGCCTGGTGCTGACTCCATCGCGCAACGGCAAGCTGACGCTGCTGGTCGACTACTTCCGCAGTGTCGAGGACCCGGATCGCGGCCTGGCGCTGGCCGCCATCACAGGCGATCTGAACATAGCCGCGGTCAAGCCGGCGATGCTGCGCACCCTTGTCACCGAACGCATGGACCCGGTGCTGTTCGGCTATTCCTACGACTATGTCGGCGATCTGGCCGAGACGGTGTCGCTGGTCTGGCCGCAAACGCCGGGACATATCCCGAACCGTGAACCGACGCTCGGCGAGGTCGTGGCCAGATTGCAGACGGCAAGCCGCTCCGACGGACCGAAGGTGTTGGCTGGGCTGCTCGACAGCGCCGGTATTTCGGCGCGCTTCGCCATCATCAAGCTGGTCACCGGCGGCCTGCGCATCGGGGTGTCGGCGCGGCTCGCAAAGCAGGCACTGGCGGATTTCGGCGAGGTCGACGTCGCCGAGATCGAGGAACTCTGGCACGGGCTGTCGCCGCCCTACACGGCGCTGTTCGCGTGGCTGGAGGGCAAGGCTGAAAAACCCCGCAACACGGCGATGGCGCTGTTCAGGCCGGTGATGCTGTCGAACCCGGTCGGCGACGGCGATCTGGAAAAACTCGATCCGGCGGACTATGCGGCCGAATGGAAATGGGACGGCATCCGCGTCCAGGCAGTGGCGGAAGGCGGCATTCGCCGGCTCTATTCGCGCACCGGCGACGATGTCTCCGGCGCCTTTCCCGACCTTGCCGACGCAATGGATTTTTCCGCGACGCTGGATGGCGAGTTGCTGGTTGGCGATCTCCGACAGGCGACCGGGACGTTCTCGGATTTGCAGCAAAGGCTGAACCGCAAGACGGTGACGCCGAAGATGCAGCAGCAATATCCGGCCTTCATGCGCTGCTACGATCTGCTGCAGATCGGCGCCGAGGATTTGCGCGGGCTATCCTTCCGCGAGCGGCGCGAGCGCCTCGAAGCCTTCGTCAAGACGCTCGACCCCAGCCGTTTCGACCTGTCGCCCTTCGTCGACTTCGCGGATTGGCAGGCGTTGGAGGAGATGCGCCGCGCGCCACCTCACCCGATCATCGAAGGCGTAATGCTGAAACGCTGGGATTCGCCCTATGTCGCCGGGCGGCCCAAAGGCCCGTGGTTCAAATGGAAGCGCGATCCGCACACAGTGGATGCCGTGCTGATGTATGCCCAGCGCGGCCATGGCAAGCGCTCGAGCTTCTACTCCGACTACACGTTCGGCGTCTGGTCCGGACCCGAGGGCGAGGAGGAACTGGTGCCGGTCGGCAAGGCCTATTTCGGCTTCACTGACGAGGAGCTGAAGCAGATCGACAAATATGTCAGGGACAATACGATCGAGCGCTTCGGCCCGGTGCGCTCGGTGCGGGCGGACCGCGACAATGGCCTGGTGCTGGAAGTCGCCTTCGAGGGACTCAACCGTTCGACCCGGCATAAATCCGGCGTCGCCATGCGCTTCCCCCGCATTTCACGGCTGCGCTGGGACAAGCCGGCCAACGAGGCCGACCGCATCGAGACGCTGCAGGCGCTGCTCGATCGCTGAGTTCCAGCCGCCTAAGGCTCGATCGAGACGCGGATCTCGTAGATGTTGACCGCCTTGCCTTGCTTGTCGAAATCGGAATTGACGGCGATGGTTCCGGCCGAGCCCGGACGCTTGTTGGGGAACTGCACGTCGAACAGATATTCGTTGCGCTGCTGGCCGACCGCGTAGCGCTTGCGGCCACAGTCGCCGAGTTCGCCGAAATTGCAGTCGACGGATATTTGCGTGTCCTTGCCGTCCTCGGCGCGGGCGATGATATCGAACACGGCATGCTTGCCGGCGAGCTTTTCCAGCACGCCTTGCCCGACATCAAAGGCGATCGCCGACCCGGAGGCGCCGGACCGGATGCGCAGGAACGGACCGGTGTCGTCCTTCATCACCTCGGCCTTGGCGTCCGAAGGGGCGGCGACATGCGTCGGATCGGCCGGCGAGAACACATTGATCCAGTCGCGCGACTGGTCCACGGCACCGGGCTTTGCCGGCGCGTTGGCGCCGTCGGCCGGCGTGAAATCGTCGTCCTCCACGGTCGGCGGCGCCTCCGGCGGTGCCGTATCGAGTTGCGCCGCGGTCTTGAACACGCCGGTCTGCATGGCGAAAAACAGGCCGATGCCGATCGCCGCAAGCAGGGTCACGGTGAAGAAGATGGCGGTCAGCGGCAGGCGACGTCCGCGAATGCGGCGCTCGTCGCGATCGGGCGCCACTTCGGCCGCGGCTCCCGAAGCGGCAGGAGAGGACATGTCGATGGCAGGCGCGCCGGGCAGCGTAGCGTCCGGCATGATGTCGGGAACGACCGGCAGCACGCGTGAGCGCGGCGCGTCGGATGCGGGCTGCGCGGGGCCGTCGACGGCGACCGCGGGCGGCGCCGTGTCGCCGATCTCGATCGCGGGCGCGGCGGCGGCCGCGGGCCCGGCCGCCGGGGCATCGACCTGCGGACCAACATCCGGCACCGCCGGCAGGAACTCGGATTCGATTTCAGCGATCTTCGCCTGGATCGCCTTGCGGCGCTTGATGGCGACTTCCACGGTCACGCCGGGATTGGCCTGGAGCGCACGATCTAGCGCGGCAAAGGCCGACCGGTAGACCCTCTCGCGAAACGCCCGGTCCTCGGCATTGCCCTTTTCCAAGGCGTTCCGGATCGCTTTTTCGATGGCGTCCAAGCGAGATCCCTCTGCAAATTGCACCAATCTTCCCTGATGGTTAGCCGTAGGCGACCAATCAATCAACGGGCGTGCGCGTGCATTCTGCCTCGACGGGCCGTCGAAAGTCCATCTTGGCGATGTTCCGGCAAATAAAATCGGACTATCCTGGCGATTCTTCGGAGGCAGCGACACTCCAACCCTGGTTTTGACCGTGTTGGGCGCTCGTGCATGATTTGCCAAGTCGCATCTTGAATTCGCGGCCGGTTGAGTCTATCACCCAGCCCATCTTGGAGGCCTTGGCCTCCCGGGCCGCTTTAGCTCAGTTGGTAGAGCACATCATTCGTAATGATGGGGTCGCGTGTTCGAGTCACGCAAGCGGCACCAGTTTCCCCCCCGGTTGTCGTCCCATATGCCGCAAATGGCACATGCACTCTGCGATATGGATCGCGACGCCAGCGATCCATATCCGCCATTGTCGCGACTCAGCTTTGGTGGGAAACTCGCGGGCCTCAGCATGGGAGGTCCAAAATGCCTAACACTTTCAAGACCGGAGACGTCGTCAAGCTGAAGTCGGGAGGGCCGAGGATGACGGTCAGCGATGGGGCCGCTTCCGGCATGTATCTCTGCCACTGGTTCAACAAGGAAGGTGACGTTTGGACGCCGCAGCATGCGGGTTTCAAACCCGACCAGTTGGTCGCCGCCGATCAACCGGCGTAGTCCCTGCCCCGCCAGGAGTGGTGGCCGGCCCGGCGTGAATTCAGGCGGCGCGGAATTGCGTCACGGCGGTCGCTCTGTGGAGTGATGCCGATTCGGCATCGCAATCGAAGGTACAGGCGACCGACGGATTTTCCCGATCTCGGCGTTTAACGGTTGAAGCGTGACCACGGCATGGGCCGTGGCCGACGCGCCAACCGGAGACGCCGAAGCATGATACGCCGTTCGATCCTTGCCGCTGCCTTGAGCCTGCTGACCGTCGCGGCTCTCGCCCAGACAGCGACACAGCCCCCAGCCGCCACGCCGCCAGCCGCTGCCCCCGCGGCGTCAAATGCCAAGTCCGAACTCACGCTGGCCAAGTTCCAGAAGCGGCGGGAGAAGGCGGTCATGGCCGCCGACACCGACGGTGACGGCAAGATCAGCCTCTTGGAATGGGAAGCCTTTCAAGCCAAGCGCAACGTCAAGGGAGACGCCGCCAAATCCTTCGAGCGTATCGATTCCAATCATGACGGCTTCGTCGATCGCGCCGAGCTCGATGCGTTCTTCGCCAAGCGTTTTGCCAGGCTGGACAAGAATGGCGACGGCGTTCTGACGGCCGATGAAATGCCAGGCCACAAATCCGCTCCCAAGCCGGAGCAATGACCAAGAGGCCATGACGGGTGATGGATATCGGGAGTGCGCGAGCCGATGAGCGCCGATCCGGACGAGGAGCTGGTTCGTCGGGTCGGTGCTGGCGATCCCGCGGCGGTGCAGACGCTCGTCGCACGCAAATTGCCGCGCATCCTTTCACTTGCCGTGCGCATGCTGGGCGACGCGGCGGAGGCCGAGGACGTCGCGCAGGAAACCTTCGTGCGCATCTGGCGTCATGCCTCCAGCTGGCGACGCGGCAATGCACGCTTCGACAGCTGGATCCACCGGGTGACGCTCAACCTTTGCTACGACCGGTTGCGCCGGCGCCGCGAGCTGGTGACCGACAATTTGCCGGAAATGGCCGACCCTGCCCCGCTTCCCGACGCCCGCGAAGAGCCACATCGGGTAGAGCAAGCCTTGCAGGCCATCGCGCCGCGCCAGCGCGAGGCCATCATCCTGGTCTACTATCAGGAGATGTCCAACATAGAGGCGGCCGCGACGCTGGAGATCAGCGTCGACGCCCTGGAGAGCCTGCTCTCACGCGGCCGTCGGTCCTTGCAGATGATTCTGGCCAGGGACGGCGTCCATGACTGAGAAAGGTGCGATCATGGACGCCGGACATTCATCGCGCCTTGCGGGCGCCCGGTGGGGACCGGTCGGCCTCGTTTCCAACCCGCGTGGGCACGCGGCACCAAGGGGCAAGGGGAAAACACATGGCTGAAGACATCGAGGACGGCCCGGCAATGGATGCCAAGCGCTTCGCGGCGCTCGCCGAAGCCTATGGCGGTGATCTGCGGCGCTGGCCGAAAGCGGAGCATGAGGCAGCCACCATCTTTGCTTCAACCGAGGCGGGCCAGGCCATTTCGCGGCATGCCGGCACGCTTGACGCCCGGCTTGACAGCTATAACGTCCCGCACCCCGGCAAGACACTGCACGACACCATCCTGCGGACCGCCGGCCGGCACATCGTCCGGCGCCGGCGTCAGCGGTTCTGGTGGCTCGGGCTGGGGTTGGCCGGCATTGGGGTCGCCGGCGCCATCGCCGGACTGGCCCTGGTGACCGTCGTTACGCCCGAGGTTCAGCCCGACCACTATGTGCTCGACGCCAACGCGACGGCTTTCGGCGATGCCGGGCCCGACACGATCGAGGAAGACCTATGAGCACCGGGCGTAACCTCCTCATTGCGTCGGTGGTGGTGAATGTCTTCCTGGCCGGTGCGCTTGCCGGCGGAGCCGTCTGGATAAGAAGCGGCAAGCCGGCCCAGGGCTATTCGCTGGAAGCGGCCGGGGGCCGGCTGCCCGACCAGCAGCGCACGCTGTTTCGCAAGGCGCTGCGCGAGGTCCGCCAAGAGTCGCGCGAAATCATTCGCGATGGCCAGCAGGCGAGGCGCGAGGCGGCCGACCTGCTGCGGCAGCCTGTCCTCGACACGGCGGCCCTGTCGGCCGCCCTGGAGCGGGCCCGCAATGCCGACGTCACCGTGCGCACGCGGCTGGAGCAGCGCATCGTCGAGTTCGCGGCAGCAGCGTCCACCGAGGATCGCAACATGCTGGCGGAGGGCCTCGCGAGACGCGGCGGGACGCAGCCATCCGCCACGCCCAAAAAATCGCCCTGACGACCGACGGAAAATGTCGATGGCGCCCGTTTAACGAGATGAAGGGCAGGATCTGCCGGGCAACCTGGCGCCGACAGGTTTCAACCTCGGACAACTTCGGAGTTTGGTCATGAACCATCTGTCAAAATACGCGATCACCGCCGCTCTCGCGGTGACCGGAACGGCTGCGACGGTTGCGGCGTCCTCGGCAATGCCGCTGGCGCCGCTTGCCGCCCCGGCGGTGGTCGAGCAAGTCGCCTGGGGTTGCGGCCCTGGCTGGCATCCCAATCCCTGGGGGCGCTGCGTCCCCAATCGCGTGGTGGTCTACCCCCGCTATTACTACTGGCACGGCCCGGCCTACTACGCCTGGCATCCGCACCGCCACTGGCACCGCTGGCATCGCTGGTAAGGGCCGTGGGGCCGCCCACCGCGCCGGCCCCATGATCCCGTCTAAGCAGGCACGAACCGGCTCGAACGGGCTTCAGGCGCTGCTCGCCGGAAGCCCCAGCAATGGAGAGTTGACTTGGCTATCCCGGCCTCCAATTCCCCGCCAGACCCGACCCTCGTCGCTTTCAACCGCTTCGGGCTCGGGGCAAGGCTCGGCGACCGAGACAGGATTGCCGGCGACCCGCGCGGCTATCTGAAGGCGGAACTGCGGCAACCCGACATCGCCCTGATCCCGCTTGCCGATCCGGCCTATGGGGGCCTGCTGGGCAGCACACCGGCCATCCAGGCCAGCATGGCGGCAAATGTCCAGCGCAAGCTCGACCGCGAACGCATGGCCGCGGCACAGCCGGCGATGGCAACGGCGAGCATCCAGAACATGCCTGCCCAAGCCGCGCCGATCCAGCTCACGCCGGTCCAGAGCACACCGGTCCGGGTTGCGCCCGTCCAACCCACGCCGTCGCCCGCCGCGCCGCCAAAGCCAGCGGTTCCGCCGGTCGAGGCCACGCTGTTCCGCGCGGAAGCCCAGGCGCGCTTCGACAAGGCTCTGCGGGCCGATGCCGGCTTTGTCGAACGTCTGGTCTATTTCTGGTCGAACCATTTCTGCGTTTCCGTGGCCAAGGACAACGTCGTGCGGGCGAGCGCCGGTGCCTTCGAACGGGAAGCGATCCGCCCTTTCGTGCTCGGCCGTTTCGCCGACATGCTGATGGCCGTGGAGCGGCATCCCGCGATGCTGTTCTATCTCGACAACCAGCAGTCGATCGGCCCGGATTCGCGCGCCGGCAAGAACCGCCAGCGCGGCCTCAACGAGAACCTCGCCCGCGAGATCATGGAACTGCATACGCTCGGCGTCGGCAGCGGCTATACCCAAGCCGATGTCACCAGCTTCGCGCGCATCCTGACCGGCTGGACGATGGCCGGGCGTGAAGGTCGGCTGGGTGAACCCGGCAGTTCCGTCTTCAACGCCAATGCGCATGAGCCGGGTGACGCGGTGCTGCTCGGCAAGACCTATCCGGCCGGGGGCATGGCCCAGGCCGAGGCTGCGCTCAACGACATAGCCAGCCATCCGGCGACGGCGCGGCACATCGCCACCGAGCTTGCCCGCCATTTCATATCCGACGATCCGCCGCCGGCCGCGGTGGCGCGGCTGGCCAAGGTTTTCGCCAAGAGCGACGGCAATCTCAGGGCACTGGCCTCGACCCTTATCGATATGCCGGAGGCCTGGTCGACGCCATTGGCCAAGATGCGCTCGCCGTTCGACTACATCGCCGCCATCCGGCGGGCGGTCGGCCCGGGTGCGGCGAGCGATCCCGGCCAATCGCTCGGCTGGCTTAACGCGCTGGGCGAGCCGCTCTGGCAGCCACCGGGACCGAACGGCTTTTCCGACCAGGCGGACAGTTGGGCGTCGGCGGAAGGCATGAAGATCCGCCTCGACATCGCCTGGCAGGCGGCCCGTCAGGTCAAGGACATAGGCAATCCCAACGACATACTCGACGCCGTGATCGGGCCTTCCGCCTCGCCGGAGACGCGGCAGGCGATCGCCCGCGCCGAGTCCAGGCAGCAAGGCCTGGCGCTGCTGCTGATGGCGCCCGAATTCCAGAGACGATAGCTCGAGCGATAGGTCCGGCGCCGACAACTCCCATGGAGATGAAGTCATGAGCCTGCTGTGTGAAACCCCTCATCCCTCCCGCCGTGCCGTGCTGATGACCGGCGGCGCGCTGTTTGCCTGGGCCTATCTGCCCCGCTTCGCCCGCGCCGCCGACAATCGCGACCCACGGCTGATCGTCATCGTCCTGCGCGGCGCACTCGACGGCCTGTCGGCGGTCGGCCCGGTCGGCGATCCCGACTATGCCGGCCTGCATGGCGACATCGCTTTGTCGCTCACCGGCCCGCACGCGGCCCTGCCTCTCGATGGCTTCTTCGCCGTCAATCCGGCGATGCCGGTGTTCGCGCGGCTGTTCAAGGCAAGCCAGGCGGCGGTGGTGCATGCGGCCGCGACGGGCTATCGCGAACGCTCGCACTTCGACGGGCAGGATGTGCTGGAAAGCGGTTTTGCCGGACCCGGCCATGTCGCCACCGGATGGCTCAACCGGGCGCTGGAAAACCTGCCGGCGGGCGATCGCGTGGCCGCGCTTGGTGGTCTCGCCGTCGGCCCCTCGACGCCGCTGGTGATCCGCGGTGCTGCTCCCGTGCTCGGCTGGGCGCCGCAATCCCTGCCGGAGCCGGCCGGCGACCTCGCGGCGCGGGTTCTCGATCTCTACCAGCATCGCGATCCGGTTCTGGCGGTGGCGCTGCAAAAAGGACTAGATGCCGACCGCATGGCGCTGGACGACCAGATGGGCGGCAATGCGATGAAATCGAAGGGCGGGGCGATGAAGCCGAAAGGCGGCCTCGACAGCGCCGCCGGGATGCGGCAGGCCGCGCAAGGCGCCGCCAAGCTGATCGCCGCCGATGACGGTCCGCGTGCTGCCGCACTGGCCTTTGACGGCTGGGACACACATGTCAACGAAGGTGGCGCGACAGGCCGGCTCGCCACGCTGCTCGGCGGCCTCGACGGCGCCTTCGAGGAGTTCGAGAAGGGTCTTGGCGAACGCTGGAAGGACACGGCGATCGTCGCCATCACCGAGTTCGGGCGCACGGCACAGATCAACGGCACGGTCGGCACCGATCACGGCACCGGCACGGTGGTGCTGCTCGCCGGCGGCGCGATCAAGGGCGGCCGGGTCATCGCCGACTGGCCGGGCTTGAAGCCGGCTCAGCTTTACCAACAGCGTGATCTGGCCCCGACCAGCGATGTCAGGGCAGTGCTGAAGGGGTTGCTCGCCGACCAGTTCGGCCTTTCCGCGGCCGTGCTCGGTGACAAGGTGTTTCCGGAGTCCACGCAAGTGAAGCCGATGCGGGATCTCGTCGCCTGATGGCCCGAACGAAAAACACCCGCGCCGTTTCCGGAGCGGGTGTTCCGATCGCCCGTCTGATCGCTCGAGGGATCACCAGCCCCAATAGCCGGGGTGCCAACGGTGGTGGGCCCAGAAGCCAGGATGCCAATGGCGCGCCGGCCGGATCATCATGCGGCGGTTCGGCACGCAATTGCCCCAACGGTTCATGTGCCAGCCGGGACCGCAGCGCCAGCCGACGGTCTCGATCGGCAAAGGGGCACTTGGCCTGGCCATCGGCATGGCTTGCGAGCCGGCGCCGGACAGCATCAAAGTGCCGGCCACCAGTGCAAAGGGCAGCAAGTATTTTGTGAACATGCGTTGTCTCCGTGGTTTCGTCCCTAACCACCGTGAAACGCGGCGCACGGCCCAAACCCGTCGAAACGGGATGGATCACATCTTCGTCAGATCAGCACAGCGTTCCGGGCTCGGCACACAATGCCTCGCGATTCATACCGGCTGCGCCCGCCGAAGTTTCGATCGGCGGCGGCGCGGCTTCGTACTGACAGGACAGACCTCGACCTTTGCCGCACGGCAGATTGATCCAGATCAATGAGCGGTCCCGCGCTTGGGTTGATGGAGGCCAATTAACAGAAGTGCTCGGGCTGAAGGCCGGGTTAAGACCAGGAGATCATACCGATGATGATCCGCACGCTCTCTACCTTGGAATGCACGAAATTGCTGGCGGCCAACCGCACGGGCCATCTGGCATGCGCCAAGGACGCACAACCCTACGTCGTGTGCTTCAACTACGCCTATGCCGACAGTCACCTCTATGCATTCTCCCTGCCGGGTAAGAAGATCGACTGGATGCGGGCCAATCCCCTGGTGTGCGCCCAGGTGGAAGAACACACAAATAGGCGCGGATGGAGAAGCGTGATTGTCGACGGCCGCTATGAGGAACTGACGGATCGGATCGGCCACAAGGTTCAACGGGACCATGCATGGTCTGTGTTGAGCAAGCACGCGGACTGGTGGGAGCCTGGCGCGCTCAAGCCTGTCACGCCTCCCGTATCAGACAGCTTGCCGCACGTCTTTTTCCGGATCCTTGTCGAAAAGGTTTCTGGTCGGGAAGCAAGCGAATAGGCGCCCGGCGCCGCCTCGCGCTGGCGGCGGATCCGGCTGATGGCGGCGTCGGCGCCTTGAGCGGAATCGAGCGCCGACAGTTCCCGGCCGAATTTCGGCCGGGCACGGGGCATGGGGGCGCTGTTGGCCTTTGATCACGCAGCCTCGACCTTGGCGACCGGCACATCCTCCCCGCGCACCAGTTTGGTCACGCCAGCAAAATCGAGCTTGCCGGAGCCAAGCACCGGGACTTTCTGGACGACGCGCACTTCAGCGGGCACCATGAGGTCCATGGCACCGTTCGCCTTGGCGAACGCCAGGAACTCTGTACGTGTGGCACCGAGTGCTTCGGTGATGAGAATGAGCTTTTCGCCCTTGCGCGCATCCGCCACAGCCGCCACGGCCGACAACGAGCCCTTCCATAATTCACCCGCCAGCACTTCGACGGCGGCGAGCGAAATCATCTCGCCACCGATCTTGGCGAAACGCTTGGCGCGGCCGCGAATGGTGATGAACCCTCCGTCGTCGACCGAGACGACGTCACCGGTGTCATGCCAGCCATCCGGCAGCGGTTCGAGCACGCCCGGCTTCTCGGCGCGCAGATAACCCGCCATCACGTTGGGACCACGGACATGCAGCCGGCCGCCATCGTCGACACCGGGCACCGGATCGAGACGATACTCCATGCCGGGCATGATCTTGCCGACACTGCCGGAGCGGTTGTACATCGGCGTGTTGATGGAGATCACCGGCGCGGTCTCGGTGACGCCATAGCCCTCCAGGATACGCACGCCGAACTTCTCCATATAGGTCATGCGTGTGGACGCCTTGACCGGTTCCGCGCCGGCAAAGCAATAGCGTATCGAGCGGAAGTCGTACGGGTGCGCGGTCCGCGCATAACCGCTGAGGAATGTATCGGTGCCGAAGATGATCGTCGCGTTGGATGCGTAGATCAGTTCCGGCACGATGCGGTAGTGCAGCGGCGACGGGTAGAAATAGACCGGCACACCCGAAATCAGCGGCAGCACCGTACCGGCCGTCATGCCGAAGGAATGAAAGATCGGCAGCACGTTGAACACCTTGTCGCCCGAGTGGAAGTCGATGCGCGAGGCCGCCTGCGCGGCGTTGGCCAGGATGTTGCGGTGGGTCAGTACAACGCCCTTCGGCGTGCCTTCCGAACCCGAAGTGAACAGGATTACCGCCGGGTCGTTGGGCTTGCGCGGCGCGCGCGGCGTCGACTTGCGCAGCAGGCCGAGCAGCTTGTCCTTGAGACCGATCGTCTTGCGCAAATCGTCGAGCCAGACGATGTCGACCGAGCGACCGATTTCCTCGACCACCGCGCCGAGCTTTGCCTGCTCGACAAACGCGCGGGAGGTGAGCACCGTGCGCACCTCGGCGGCCTTGCAGGCGGACAGTATGTTGGCGGCGCCTGCGGTGAAGTTGATCATCGCCGGCACCTTGCCCGCCGACATCACACCAAGCAGCGTCGCGCATGAGCCGTTGGCGTTGGGCAGCATGACGCCGAGCGTCCGCTGATCGGCATGGAGGTTCTTGAATTTCTCGCCAAGCACTGCGGCCGCCGTCAGCAGCTTGCCATAGCTTAACGAGCCGGTGACCGGATCCTGCACGGCGAGCCGTTTCATGCCACGTTCGTTCGCGGTCAGGATGATCTTTTCCAGGACCGTCCTGTCGATGTCCTGGGTGCGGAAGACGAGATCGGACATGACCTGATAGAGGGCCGAACCCGCCGCGGCGCGGCGCTGGCGGCCTTTCAGCTCGGGCGGCACTTCCAGCTTGACCGGCTCCAGAATGGTCACCTTGACCTTCGGGAACAGGCGGCGGCGCACATGCTGCGACGTCAGCCGGGAGAAGGGGCTTTTCTCCAGGCCGTCGATGCGGATCGGCACAACCATCGAGCCGGTCTTGTCCGCCACCATGGCGGCTCCGTCATAGACCTTCATCAGCCCGCCGGTGACGGTAATGCGGCCTTCGGGAAAGATGACCAGCGGATCGCCGCCCTGCACGATCTTGATCAGCGTGCGGGTCGACATCGGCTTGGCCGGATTGAGCGGCAAAGCACGGGCGAGCTTCATGAACGGCTTCATCCACCAGGCCTGGGCAATGGTGTAGTCGATGGCGAAGACCGGTTCCTCATCGGTCAGCGTCAAGGCGAGCGGACCGTCGAGGAAGCTGACATGGTTGAGCGCCAGGATCGGCGCCTTGCCAGCCGCCTTGAGGTTCTCCATGCCCTCGACCTCAAGGCGCAGGAAGGCGCGGAACAGGATGGAAACGAAGTCGCGGAACGCGTTGGTCGGCAGGAATTTCAGCATCAGCCAGGCTGCAATGGCATTGGCTGCGGCCAAGCCGAACAGGATGCCGCCAGTGGAGACTTTCGTCTGGATCACCGCGACAACAATGCCGCCGACCGTCATGAAGCCGGCATTGACGATGCTGACGGCGGCGACGACGCGGGCGCGGCGCGCTTCGGGCGACCAGGCCTGCACCGCGGCAAAGGTCGGCACGACGAGAAAGGCGCTGGCGATAGCCATGCCGGCGAGGTCGATCGCGACACGGATCGTGTTTGGCCCGGCGAAGAACAGGGCAAGGGTTTCGGCCCTCGGCGAGGGCTGCATGCTCCAGATGGTCCAGGCCAGATGCAGGCCGAACAGCGCCAGCAGCGCGGTGCCGACCGGCGCGGGCAGCAGCACGATGCGTCCCTGCGACATCCAGGCGGCAATGGCCGAGCCGATGGCGATCGAGACGGCAAAGACCGCGAGATAGACGGTGACGGCGATCTCGTTGCCGCCGAGCGAATCCTTGGTCAAGGTCGGCAGGATCGACAGTACGATGGCGCCGATCAGCCAGAACCATGAAGTCATCAGGCCGGCGCGCCAGATGCGCTTGTCAGTGCGCAACTCGCTGACCTGGCGCCAGGTCGAGCGGAAGATGTTCTTGTCGATGACAAGGTCGGGCGCTGCGGAACCCGTGGACGGGATGTAGCGGCTGACGAACCAGCAGCCGACCGCCAAGGCCATCATGATCGGCCCGAAGACCGCGACGCCGATGCCATCGGCCGAGACGACGCCGCCGGCAATGGTGCCGCCGAGGATGGCGGCAAAAGTGGCCGACTCGATCCAGGCGTTGGCCTTGGGCAGTTCCTTGCGCTCGAGGTGATCGGGCAGGATGCCGTATTTGATCGGTCCGAACAGCGCCGAGATGATGCCGAACATCAGCAGGGCCGTCATCAGCACCGGGATCGACGACAGCGCGATGCCGGCGACGGAGACAGCCGCGGCGGCAATCTCGGCGAATTTCAGCCGCCGGGCGATGAGGGCCTTGTCAAAGCGGTCGGCGATCTCGCCGCCAAGCGCGGACAACAACAGGAAGGGCGCCATGAAGACGGCCCCCGCCAAAGTGACCAGCGAAGCCGCCTGATCGGCGGCCAGCGTGAAAAGAATCAGGAACACCAGCGTGTTCTTGAGGAAATTGTCATTGAAGGCGGACAGGAACTGCGTCCAGAACAGGGGCGCAAAGCGCCGGGACAACATCAGATGCGTGTTCATGGCGATTTCCATTTGGCGGAACCCTACGACGGCGTGCCGGAAGGCCCTGCGGGGTTGCAGGCGCTGTTTCAATCTCAGTGATATCAGTGAGCTGATTAAACTTCCTTACTGCGCTTGATGCCCATCCATGGCTTTCGGCCGTCGGAAATGAACATCGTTCACAATCGGAGCTTATCATTTTTTGAACAGCGTTCAAGCAAAAAATGAACAACGTTCACCGCAGCTGGAAACAGCGGCGGCGGCCAACGCCGTTTATAAGGGGTCAGGGCGTCCCGGTTGCCGGACCTGGTCCGAGCGTCGCCACGGTCTTCAGCGCGCCGTCGAGCATGTCGCCCTTCTCGTCCTTCAGCGCCGCCTCGCGCAGGCGGCGAATCCAGTCGGCGGCATCGGTTCGACCCTTGAGCATGGGAAGCGCCGACAGCACGCGGTCGAATTTCGATTGGGCGCGCACATGGGTGTCGCTGTAGCCCTTGATCAGCCGGCGACAGTTGAGGATTTCGACGGCGAGCGCATAGTCCTGGGACACATGGGCGAGCGCCAGCGCATACCAGCGATCGAGATGGCTCATCTCGACCTTGTGGCGCAGCAGGCGGCGGCGCCAGCGGCGCAGGCCGCCGATGAACCAGAGGGCCGCAAAGCCGGCGAAACTGTCGGTGCGGATGCGGCGACCATGGTTGATGCGCCGGTCGAGGAAGGCGGCGAGTTTCGGCCGGTTCTCGATGTAGCTGCCGAGCCCCGCCGGCAGCGTGCCGCAGAATTCCTCGATGCGCGGATGGAAATATTCGGTCACCTGCAGGACCGAGCCTTCCTTGACGCCGACCTCCTTGCGCACACGCCGATCACGGGTCGAACGCGTCTTCAGGTCGGCAACGCGGATCATGTCGTCGTAGCACAGCGCGTTGGCGAGATGCTTGGCGGCTGCGATGGACAGCGCATGGGCATGGTCGGCGCTGTCCTGCGCGGCGGCCTTGTCCAGCCGGTCGAGATACTCGCCACCATAGGCGATGTCCTGATAATCGACGACCTTCCTCAGGCCCCGCAGCGCCATTTCGCGCACGGCGACGGGCATCAGGTCGATGCGAGCGGCGAGCACCTGCCAGCCCTGCAGCAGGTTTTGCGGGCCACTCACCTGTCCGGCACCCTGGGCGGATTCCGCGATAGCAGGTTCAACTGGCCTTGGCGCCGGCGCGGCCGTGCCCCGCGCGCGGTCAAACGCGGCGCCAAAGGCGGCGAGGCTGGCCTTGACGCCACGGCCCCCGGCGCCAATCGCCTGCTCATAGCTTTCGCGCATGAACGGCAACGCGTCCGATCCCGCCAGCGCGCCAAGCAGGCTGGCCGAGATCATCGAACCGTTGTCGGCGGCGATCTTTTCCATGTCGAAGGCGATGAAGCGCTTCGATGCGGCCTCCGCCGTCGCATGCACCTTGGAGGACGAGGCCCGGCCGTCGCCCGGCTCGATCTTTTCCGACACGGCGGCAATGCGGTGCGAGGAGGCGATCAGCGTGGTGCGTTCCGGCGTAACGAAACCACGGATGATGGCGCGGCCGGCCTCCATCAATTCGGCGGCGATCAGGATGTCGACATCGCCTTGCGAAGGCGACAGCGCGAAGACCGGCAGCCGGCCGGTATCGCGGGCCATCTCGACATAGTAGATCGTCGCGCCGGTGCGCTGGGCGACGCCGGCGACCGAGGTCGATTGCGCGACGTAACCATTGCGCTCGGCGACGTCGGTGATCCAGTCGGCCAGCACGCCGCCACCTTGGCCGCCGACCGCCAGCACGGCGAGCTTGATGACGCGCTCGTCGTCCTGGGCGCCGGCCTTGGCGCGGAATGGCGGGACAGCGTCAAGCATCGGCGAAGGTCAGGCGCCGGCTTTCGCGGCGGCGCTGCAACAGGCTGATCACGGCGCGGCGCGCGCTTTCCAGGAAGCGGTCCCAACGGCTCGGATTGTGCACGACGTCGGCACGATAGAAGGACGGGCACAGCACCGCCGCATCGGCGACCTCGCCGCAATTACCGCAGCCGACGCAGTTCTGGTCGATGGACGCCACCGGATCGTCACGCAGCGGATCGTCGAGCGACTTGACCGACAGCGACGGGCAGCCGGACAGCCGCATACAGGCATGGTCGCCGGTGCAGATGTCCTCGTCGACGCCGAACTTCGGTTTGACGACCCTTGTCCCGCCCTTGATCGCCTTGTCGACCAACGGTTTTTCGCGGCGCTGGCGGTTGAGCATGCATTCGGACGAGGCGACGATGACCTTCGGCCCTTTCTCCTCCGTCGTCAGCGCCTCGCGCAGCGTGGCTTGCATCTTGCCGACATCGTAGGTGCGGTCGACATGGCGCAGCCATTTGACGCCCATGCCCTTCACCGCTTCGCTGATCGGATGTTTTGTCGACTTTGTCTTGTTGCCCGCGCGCGACGACAGGATGTCCTGCCCACCGGTGGCGGCCGAATAGAAATTGTCGACGATGACAATGACGCCGTCATTCTTGTTGAACACGGCATTGCCGATCGAGGAGGTCAGGCCGTTGTGCCAGAAGCCGCCATCGCCGACGAAGGAGATCGAGCGGCGCTTGGCATCAGGCGAATTGAACGCCGAGGCCGAGGCCGGGCCGAGACCATAGCCCATTGTGGTGGCGCCGAGTTCGAAAGGCGGCATGATCGAGAACAGATGGCAGCCGATGTCGGAGGCGATGTGATGCTTGCCGAGTTCCTGCTCGACCAGTTTGGTCGCGGCGAAGATCGGCCGCTCCGGGCAGCCGATGCAGAAGCCCGGCGGGCGGCCCGGCACGACGTTGATCAGGTCCGCGGTGTCGACGCCCTCGCCGATCTTGTTGGGCGCGCGCACTTCACCTGGGAGCAGATGCGGCGCCTCGGCGCGCAGGAACGTGCCAATGCCGTCGAGCATGACCTGGCCGGTGTATTCGCCGGCCATCGGCAGATATTCCTTGCCGACCAGCCTCGTGCCCCGCCCGGCCTTGTGCAGCATCGCGGCAAAGGCCTGTTCGATGTAGTTGGGCTGGCCTTCCTCGACGACCAGCACCGCCTGCTTGCCCTCGCAGAACGACAGGAACTCGTCGTCGATCAAGGGATAGACGGCGTTGAGCACATAGAGCGGCACATCGGTGTCGCCATAGGTGTCGGCGAGACCGAGACGCTGCAAGGCGCGGATGACCGAATTGTACATGCCGCCCTGCATGACGATGCCGACCGAGCCATGGTCCGACCCGAAGAATTCGTTGATCTTGTTCCTGGCGATGAAATCCACCGCCGCCGGCCAGCGCTTCGCCACCTTCTCCTTCTCATGCAGGAAGGAGGCGGGAGGCAGCACGATGCGGCCGGTGTCGCGACGAGGGGCCTCCAGCGCGTCGGCCACCGTCATCGGCGGGCGCTTGTTGTCCTTGGCGATGAAATGGCCGTGGACGTGGCAGCAGCGTATGCGCACCTGCAACATGACCGGCGTGTTGGAAACCTCGGACAGCTCGAAGCCGTCCTCCACCGCCTTTACGATCGACGGCAGGTTCGGGCGCGGGTCGAGCAGCCAGACCTGGCTCTTCATGGCGAAGGCATGGCTGCGCTCCTGCATGATCGAGGAGCCCTCGCCATAGTCCTCGCCGACGATGATCAGCGCGCCGCCGGTGACGCCGCCGGACGCGAGGTTGGCGAGCGCGTCGGAGGCGACATTGGTGCCGACGGTCGACTTGAAGGTCGCCGCGCCGCGGATCGGATAATGCACCGAGGCGGCCAGCATGGCGGTGGCGGTCGCTTCCGAGGCGCTGGCCTCGAAATGCACGCCGAGTTCGCCCAGAATGTCCTGCGCGTCGGCCAGCACGTCCATCAGATGGCTGATCGGCGCGCCCTGGTAGCCGCCGACATAACCGACGCCGCATTGCAGCAGCGCCTTGGTGATGGCGAGGATGCCTTCGCCGGCGAATTCCTCGCCTGCGCCGAGCCTGAGTTTCTCGACTTCCTTGGCAAAAGACCGTTCGGCCATTTCTTCAATCCTTCCGTTACCGCCCAGCCCGTTATCGGCTGGCACTGGCGGCGCGTAGGTCTAGATGTCGTGCTTGCGAATGTTCTTCAGCATCTTCTGCAGCGTCGCGATGAGTGCCGCGTATTCGGCATCGTCGACATCGTCGAACATTGCCTCGAACGCATCATGCATGGCCGGCCAGGCGCGCGTGAACTCGGCGCGCCCCTCGTCGGTCAGGAACACATGGCGGATGCGGCTGTCGGTGACGCCCTGCTCGCGCCGCACGAAGCCTTGCCCCTCCAGCGTGTCGAGCGTGCGGCTCAAGGTCGACTGCTCGATGACCGTATAGACCGAGAGGTCGTTGACGGTGACGCCGTCCGTGACCGACAGGACGGCCAGCGTGCGCACCTGCGGAATGGTCAGGCCCTGCTTGCGGAAATCGTCGCGCAAGGTGGCGTTGTAGCGGCCCATGATGCGGTTCATCAGATAGGGCGCGAATTGCTGCAGGCCGATCTGCCCCAAGGTCGAGATGCGCTGGCGCTTTTCCGCAACCTTCTGTTCCATCAGAGCCTCCCCGCCAGGAGAAAGCCGGAACCGCCGCCGAGGCCGGCACCGGGATGGGTCGAGGCGCCGATATGGTAGAGGTTCTTGATACCGGTCTGGTGGTTGCGGCTGGTCTTGAACGGCCGCCACAGGAAGGACTGGTCGATGGTCGAGGAGCCGCCATAGGGATCGCCGCCGACCAGATTGATGTTCATCGCCTCAAGATCGGCTGGCGAATAGGCGCGGCGGGCCAGGACGCTGTCCTTGAAGCCGTCGATGTGGCCGGCGAGGATCGCTTCGGCGCGGTCGGCGTAGGCCTCGCGCAATGCGTCGGTCCATTGCCCGTCAGCCGGGGCCTGCAGCTTGCCGGCGGCGTCGCCCTTGATGTGCCGGGGCGCCTCGGGCAGTTGCAGCCACAGGATCGCCTTGCCCGCCGGACAGCGCGAGGGATCAAGCGCATGCGGCTGGCCGACACAGATGGTGGGCACCTCCGGCAGCATGCCGCGCGCCGCCTCGTTGCAGGCCTTGGAGACGCCATCCAGTCCAGGCGTCAGGTGCAACAACGCCACCTTGTCCAGCCCCTCGCCGCGCCATGCCGGCGGCTTGTCGAGGGCGTAGTGGATCTGGAAGTTGCCCTTGCCGTAGCGATATTTCCGCGTCGCATCGACATCGGCCTGGGCAGCATCCGTGCCGAGCAGCCGACCGTAGAGCTGCGTCGGCGTGACCGAGCAGATCACGCTCTTCTTCGCATGGACCGTTTCGCCCGAGGCCAGCCGCACGCCGGTGGCGCGGCCTCCATCCAGGATGATGGAAGCAACGTCCGCTCCCGTCGAGATGACGCCGCCGCGCTCGGTGATCAATGCCTCGAAAGCCGATAGCAATTTCCTCGCCCCGCCTTTGACGATCGGCGCGCCGGCCGCCTCGAGCGCGAAGGCAATCACCTTGGCGATCTGGCCGGAGAACGCATCCTCGGGTCCCAGCCCGGCATGCAATACCCAGGGCGCCCAGAGTGCCCGGATGGTTTCGGACTGGTAAGTACTTTCCAGCCAGCCACGCGCCGGCACCAGGGCGTCGCCGAGAAAGGCGGCAAGGCCGCGCGAACCACGCCGCCAGGCATCGCCGGCCAACAGCTTCGCCGTCGGATAAGACCAGAGCGCCCCGCCGAGCAGGCCGAACAGCAGGCCGGCATTGCGCTCGATGCCGCCGACATCGTCCGCGTGCCGGTCGCCGTCACCCGCCGCGATCGCGTTGAGTGCGGCGACATTGGCGGCGCGGTCGGTGCCGAGCACCGCATGGCTGCCGTCCGGCCGAAGCACGCCGGTCGGCGTTGCCGTGTGGCAGAACTCCAGCCCATGCCGGGCGAGGTCGGCGCCCAGCGCCGCGAAGGCCGGCGAGGTGATGAACAGCACGAAGGTCGTCGCCATCACATCGTGGACGAAGCCGGGCGCGGTGATCTCCTCGGTGCGCATACAGCCGCCGATACGGTCGTTGCGCTCGAGAACGAGGACATCGGCGCCCTTGCCGCCAAGCATCGCCGCGCAAACCAGCGCGTTGATGCCGCTGCCGACGATGATGTGGTCGGGCGCCTTCATTGACAGTTTCTCTCGACCGTCGGGCCTGCGCGCATGATCTTCTCCCGAAGACCCACCTCGCTCTATTTGCCCGATACCAGCGCCAGTGCGCGGATCGGGCTGCCGGTGCCGTGCTCGATCTTGAGCGGCGCCGCAATCAGGATCGCGCCCTTCGGCGGCAATTGATCGAGGTTGCAGAGGCTGGCGAGGCCGTAGCGGTTGGCCTTGTGCATCAGCGTGTGCGCCGGGAATGGCGGCTCCATGCCGCCGGCCTTGCCGGCGTCGGTGCCAATGGTCTCCGAGCCCCAGCCCTTGATGTCCTTGCTGATCAGGAACTGGATGGCTTCAGCCGTCGGGCCGGGCGTATGCGGACCGGTCTCGTTGGCGTTGAGGAACTCGGCTTCCGAGCCGTTTCGCTTGTACCAGTCGGTGCGCATCACCACCCACTCGCCGGCGTTGATGGCGCCATGCTTGGCTTCCCATGCCTTGATGTGATCGACGGTGAGCAGGAAATCGGGATCGGCGGCGGCTTCCTTCGAGCAGTCGATGACATTGACCGGGCCGACGAAGTTCTGCGCCGGAATGGTGTCGGTGGCGCCGTCCGGGTAATCCTTGCCGCTGATCCAGTGCTGGGGCGCATCGAAATGCGTGCCCGAATGCTCGCCAAGCTTCAGCCAGTTCCATGCCCACCAGGGACCGTTCTTGTCGTAGCGGGAGATGTTGTGGATCTCGACCTTCGGCGTGTCGACCGCGAGTTCCGGCGGCAGCTTGATCAGCGGTGTATCGGGACCGAGCGGTGCCGACAGGTCGACCACCCTGATGGCGCCGGAAAGAAGCTGGCCGGCGACCTCGCCGAGGAGTTTTTGGGTGTCCATGGTCTCTGTTCCCTCTTTTCGATGATGATCAAGGCTCGTCTCGGCCCTTAATATCCTACTAGACGAAAACATATGCATCTGCAATTATCTTTAAGCATAAAGGAAATGGGAACGGGGCGTGAGCGAGTTCGACGCCATCTTTGTCGGGGCGGGCCACAACAGTCTGGCATGCGCTGCGCATCTGGCGCTCAAAGGCTGGAAAACCGGGATTTTTGAGCGCAGTGCAACAATCGGTGGCGCTGTCCAGACCCGCGAATTCACCCTTCCTGGGTTCCGCCACGATTTCGGCGCGATGAATCTGAGCCTGTTTGCCGGCTCGGCCTTCCATCGGAAATATGCAAATGAATTGAAAGCGCAGGGGCTGGAATTCGCGCCCGTCGCCGACTGTTTTGTCAGCGCCTTTCCGGATGGACGCTGGTTCGGCGTCAGCAACGATCTGGAAAAGACCGCGGCGCGCATGGCGGCTTTCTCCGCTGCCGACGCCGCGACATGGCGCAAGCTGGTCGCCGCCTTCCCGGCGGAGGCCGAGCATCTGTTCCGGCTGCTCGGCTCGCCGATGGGCGCCCGCGCGCTTGCCGGCACGGCGTGGAACCTGTGGCGCAAGAAGGGTGTCACCGGTGCGCTCGACACCGGTCGGCTGCTGCTGTCGTCGCCACGCGCGTGGCTGGAGGAGACTTTCGAGTCCCCACATGTGCGGGCAACGCTCGCCACCTGGGGCATGCATCTCGATTTCGCGCCCGATATCGCCGGCGGTGCGGTGTTCCCCTACCTGGAATCGATGGCCAACCAGAGTTTCGGCATGGTGCTGGGCAAGGGCGGGGCAGACACCATCATCCGGGCTCTGGCCGGCATGGTGACGTCCGCCGGCGGCCAGATCATCACTGGCGCCGATGTGGCCGAGATCACCGTATCCGGCGGCAAGGCGACGGGGGTTCGGCTCGCTTCGGGCGAGACGCATACCGCCACCAGGGCGGTCATCGCAGGCGTCGCGCCCCGGGCGCTGACCGGCAAGCTGCTGCCCAACGGTTCCGGCGACGCCGGTTTTGACACCGCGATGCAGAAATTCCGCCACGCGCCCGGTACGATGATGATCCACCTGGCGCTCGACGATCTGCCGGACTGGAGCGCGGGGGCCGAGCTTCGGAAGTTCGCCTATGTGCATCTGTCGCCCTCGCTCGACGCGATGTCGCGCACCTATCAGCAGGTCATGGCGGGCAAGCTGCCGGACGAGCCGGTGCTGGTCGTCGGCCAGCCCTCGGCGATCGACCCGTCGCGCGCGCCGCAGGGCAAGCATGTGCTGTGGGTGCAGGTGCGCATGCTGCCAGCCGACATCCTGGGCGATGCATCGGCCAGCATCGCGCCCGCGCATTGGGATCAGGTCAAGGAGGCCTACGCCGAGCGCGTGCTCGACATCATCGAGACCTATGCGCCCGGCCTGCGGGGCAAAATTCTCGGCCGGGCGGTGTTCTCGCCCATCGACCTCGAACGCGAGAACCCGAACCTCGTCGGCGGCGACCAAGTCTGCGGCAGCCACCATCTGGCGCAGAACTTTTTGTTCCGCCCGGCGCGCGGCTATGCCGGCTGGAACACGCCGGTCAACAATCTGCATCTAACGGGCGCCGCGACATGGCCGGGCGCCGGCACCGGCGCGGCCTCGGGCTTCATGCTCGCGCAACAGCTTGGCGGGAGGTAGGCCGACGATTTCATCGGGGTGACGAGAGGCAAGGCGCTGCTGCCCGCGAAGCCTGAACCAATGACCAGACACTGCCGCGCAACGACAATAACCAACAAGGGGAACGACCATGACAATCAATAGACGCGAACTGCTTGGATACAGTGCCGCCGCACTTGGTGTGGCCGCCGTTGGCCTGCCGCGGATCGCCAAGGCGGCCGCCGGCGAACTGACCATCGCCTACAATGTCAACCTGCCCTCCTGGGATCCGACCACCGGTCCCTCGGCCGTCAACCCGACGATCCAGGGCCTTTATCAATCAGTCTTCGACCAGTTCATTCCACAGAAGCCGGACCTGTCCTTCGCGCCGGGCCTGCTTACCGAATGGGGCTGGAACGACGACCGCACCAAGGTGGCGATGACGGTACGCGAAGGCGTGACCTGGCATGACGGCTCGCCGTTCACGCCCGAGGACGTGGTCTGGTCGCTGCAGCGGGCAGGCGACGAAAAAACCGGCAACCCGATCCAGTTCGTCTGGAAGAACGTCAACAACTTCAAGATCGACGGCAACAAGATCACCGGCGACGTGGTGCAGTTCGACCCGGTCTATTTCAAATGGATGTCGTTCCTGACCGGCTACATCCTGCCGAAGGCCTATTACGAGAAGGTCGGCGCCGAAGGTTTCGAGAAGGCGCCGATCGGCACCGGCCCGTACATGGTCGAAAAATTCGAACGCAACGCCTTCCTGCGGCTCAAGGCCAATCCGAACTATTGGGGCGGCAAGCCGGCCTTCGAGAATGTGACGATCAAGTTCGTCACCGACGCGGCGAGCCGCGTGGCCGAGATCGAGTCCGGCTCCTCGCAGGTGACGCTTGAAATCCCGTACGAGGAATATGACCGGCTGATCGCCAAGGACGGGCTGGCGGGCTCGTGCAAGAACGTCTCCGACATCGGCATGATCTTCTTCAACAACAAGGACGCCATGCTGGACAAGAATGTCCGCCAGGCGGCCGTGATGGCGGTGGACAAGGAGCTTCTGGTCAAGCGGCTGCTGCGTGGCTATGGCCAGCCGATCGCGACACTGGAGACACCGGAATACGCGGCCTTCGATCCATCGATCAAGGTCGAGCACAATCCCGAAAAGGCCAAGGAGTTGCTCGCCGCCTCCGGCTACTCGCCAGAGAAGCCCGCCAAAGTCACCATCCAGACGACCAAGGGCTTCAAGCCCAAGGACTACGAGATGGTGCAGGCGATCGTCGGCATGTGGCGCAAGGTGGGCATCGAGGCGACGATCGAGGTCTACGAGATTGCCAAGCACTATGAACTGCGCGCCGCGCACAAGCTGGCGCCGGCGGCCTTCTACAACTGGGGCAACGCCATCGGCGATCCGACCACCTCGACCGGCTTCGCCATGTTCGGGCCGTCGCCGCACTCGTCCTGGAAGACCGACGACCTCGACGCCAAGATCGGTCCGCTCTGGGGGGAAAAGGACGAGGCCAAGCGCATCGCCGGCTGGAAGGCGGTCGACAAATACATCGCCGAGCAGGCCTATGTGCTGCCGCTGCTGCAGTTCGCCCAGCCGATCGTGCATGCCAAGGGCGTCAACGTCGTGCAGCATATCTCCGGCGCGCTGCTGCCCGCCCTGATGACCCCGGCCTGACATCGGCCTGGGCTTGCCGCGCGCCGTCCATAGCGACGGCGCGCATTTTTCTATCAGGCATACGAGCCCGCGGGCTCCTGCAAAGATTTACATGCTCCTGCAACGATTCCTGATCCGTCTGCTGACGATGCTGATCACGCTGTTCGGCGTGGCGATCGTCGTCTTCGTCGTGATCCGCGTCGCGCCAGGCGATCCGATCGCGATGATGCTGCCGCCCGGCGCGACGGATGACGACATCGCCCGGCTGCGCGCGCTCTACGGCCTCGACAAGACCATCATCCAACAATTCTTCATCTGGCTGTCCGGAGTGGTGCGCGGCGATTTCGGCACCTCGATCTCGCTGCGGCAAGACGTGCTCGGCCTCGTCTTCAACCGGCTGCCGGCGACGCTGGAGCTGGCCATCGTCGCACTGGTCATGGCCGTGGTGCTTGGAGGCACCACGGCCGTGCTCGGCGCGCGCGAACGTGGCACGGCGGTGGAAGCCGGCATCGACATCGCCAGCGGCGCCGCGCTTTCCATTCCCGATTTCCTGTGGGGGCTGGTGCTGATCCTGCTGTTCGGCGTGCTGGTGCCGATCTTCGATATTTCCGGCCGGGTCTCGCCACAGCTCGACCTGCCCTTCGTCACCCAGTTCTATCTCTTCGAGAGCCTGCTTCGGCTGCGCTTCGACCTGACCTGGGACCTGTTGAAACACATGCTGATGCCGGCGGTGGCGCTGGCGTTGCCGCTGGCGGCGATCATCGCGCAGTTGCTGAAGCAGTCGCTGAAGGAAGTGCTCGACCTCGACTATGTCGTGCTGGCCCGGGTGAAAGGATTTTCCGAGACGCAGGTGATCCTGCGCGAAGCGCTGAAGAACGCCGCACTACCGACACTGACCCTGGTCGGCGTGCAGTTCACATTCCTCATCGGCGGCACCGTCATCGTCGAGCGGCTGTTTTCCTATGAAGGCCTCGGCAACATGGCGATCGATGCCGTCATCAACCGCGACCTGCCGCTGATACAGGGCATCGTGCTGGTCTTCGCGCTGCTGTTCGTGCTGATCAACCTGACCGTCGACATGATGTATGCGCTGCTCAATCCGAGGCTGCGCCATGGATAGAGCCACAAGACGCGGACTGAGCCCCAGGCTGTGGCTCGCCGGCGGCTGGCTGCTGCTGGCGCTGCTGGCGGCGATCTTCGCGCCGCTTGTCGCGCCGCAGGATCCGCTGGCACAGGATCTGATGCTGGAGCGACTGCCGCCGTTCTGGCTCGATGGCGCCGAGCCGGGCTATTGGCTGGGCACCGACAGCCTCGGCCGCGATCTGTTGTCCCGGCTGATCTTCGGCGGCCGCATCGCCTTCATCGTCGCCTTTGCCGCGGCCATCGCCGCCTGCCTGGTCGGCTCGACGCTCGGGCTGATCGCGGGCTATTTCGGCGGCTGGGCCGACCGCATCATCTCGCGCATCGTCGATGTCTGGATGGCGTTTCCGCCGGTGCTGTTCGCCATCCTTTTGGTGGCCGTGCTGGGCACCGGCATCAGTTCCGTCATCCTGGCCATCGCGATCATCGACTGGACGCGCTTCTGCCGGGTGATCCGCGCGGAGGCGATGGGCCAGTCGCGCATGGACTATGTCGAGAATGCCCGCATCGCCGGCTATGGCCGCATCGGCATCATGCTGCGCGAAGTGCTGCCGAATGTGGTGCCGTCGATCGTGGCGCTGCTGTCGCTGGAGATGGGCATCGCCGTCATCGTCGAGGCGATCCTGTCCTTCGTCAACCTGTCGATCTCGACCGACGATCCAACCTGGGGCGGCCTCATCGCCGAGGGCCGGCTGTCGATCCACCAGGCTTGGTGGGTGCTGGTTTTTCCGCTGATCACGCTGATCCTCACCGTGCTGTCGTTCAGCCAGTTCGGCGAAGCGCTGAAGGCGCGTTTCGACCCGGTGCTGCGATGAACGCCTGTCTCGACATCGCCAATCTCAGCGCGGTGCTGCCGAACGGCGCCCGCGTGCTGCGCTCGGTCTCGCTTGCCGTGCAGCCCGGCGAGGTCCGCGCCCTGGTCGGCGAGAGCGGCGCCGGCAAGACGATGATCGGCAAGGCGGTGCTCGGCGTGCTGCCGTCCAGCGTGCGTATCGTCGAAGGCGACATGCTGCTCGAGGGCGAAGACCTCGGCAAGATGCCACCGAAGGCACGGCGCACGCTGATCGGCGCCCGCACCGCGCTGATCCCGCAGGACCCGCTGACCGCGCTCAACCCGTCGCGCCGCATCGGCCCGCAAATGACCGATCGGCTGGTGCGCATTCTCGGCTGGAGCGGCGACCAGGCCGACACCCGCATCCGGCACTTGCTTGACGAGGTGCAGATCCGTGACCCCGACCGCGTATTGAAAAGCTATCCGCACGAGCTCTCCGGCGGCATGCGTCAGCGCGTGCTGATCGCCGCCGCCTTCGCCGCCGAACCCCGGCTGATCGTCGCCGACGAACCGACCACGGCGCTCGACGTCACCGTGCAGAAGCAGATCCTGCGGCTGATCGCTGCGTTGCAGCGCGAGCACGGCACCGCGATCCTGTTCGTCACCCACGATCTCGGCGTCGTCGCCAAGATCAGTCAGAAGGTCTCGGTTCTCTATGCCGGCAAGGTGGTGGAGGAGGCTGAGACGGCCGCTCTCTTCGCGGCGCCGCAGCATCCCTACACGCGCGCGCTGATGGCGGCGACGCCGCGCTACACCGATCCGTTCGCCTCGCTGAAACCGGTGGACGAAGCGGTGCTGGCCGGGCTTGCGGCGGAGATCGCGGCGGCGGACCAGGCGTGGAGGCCAAGCCATGGCTGAGCCGCTGTTTTCCGTGCGCGGGCTGAAGGTCGCGCTGCCCGACATGACACGCAAACCGCTGATCGGCCGCGCACCCTTGGCCGAGATCCTGAAAGGCCTGGATTTCGACCTGCCCAGGGGGTCGGTGACCGGCATTGTCGGCGAATCCGGTTCCGGCAAGTCGACGCTTGGCCGCGCTTTGGTGCGGCTCTTGGAACCCAGCGCCGGCTCGATCAGCTTCGATGGCCGCGATATCACGCATCTGCCGGAAGCGGAGTTGCGGCCGTTGCGCCGCGACCTGCAGATGATCTTCCAGGATCCGATGTCGTCGCTCAATCCACGCCGCACCATCGCCAGCATCATCGCCGCGCCGCTCAAGCAGAACGGGCTCGGCGACAGGCTCAAGGAACGTGTCGCCGAGGCGCTGCAGCGCGTCGGGCTGCCGCAGAGCTTCGCCGGCCGCTATCGCCACGAACTGTCGGGTGGCCAGCGCCAGCGGGTCGGCATTGCGCGCGCCCTGGCGCTGTCGCCGAAATTCGTGCTGGCCGACGAGATCGTCTCCGGGCTCGACGTGTCGACACAGGCGCAGATCCTCACCCTTCTGGAAAAGCTGGCGGCGGAGATGGGCCTGACCGTCGCCTTCATAAGCCACGATTTGTCCGTCATCCGTCGGCTGTGCCGGCAAGTGATCGTCATGCGCGAAGGCGTGATCGTCGAAGCCAGCGCCACCGATGCCTTGTTCGACAACCCTGGAAAGGCCTACACGCGCGATCTCATCGCAGCCATTCCGCTGCCCGAGATCGATGCCGGCTGGCTGGACATCCCTTCCGCCGGCAAGGCGCCGCCATGATTGCATAAGCACGCCGAAAAGCGGGCCTCGGACGTGCGACCGGCAAACAACCAGGTCCCGCCAATGGAGAGGACTGACATGAAAACGATACTTCGAAACGCAACGCTCGCCGCCGCTGTCCTTGGCAGCGCCGGCATGGCCTCGGCGGATTCGATCCCCGGCATGCGCGGGCACGATCACACCGGCATTACCGTTCCCGACATGAAGCAGGCGGTCGACTTCTTCACCGAAGTGGTCGGCTGCAAGAAGGCGATGTCCTTCGGCCCGTTCGCCGACGACAAGGGCACCTTCATGCAGGATCTTCTGGGCGTCGATCCCAAGGCTGTCATCGAACAGATCACCATGGTTCGTTGCGGCTATGGATCGAACATCGAGTTGTTCAAATACACCGCCCCCGACCAGAAGAACCTGACGCCGAAGAACAGCGACATTGGCGGTTTTCACATCGCCTTCTATGTCGATGATGTCGCCGCGGCGAAAGCCTATCTCGACGGCAAGGGCGTCAAGACGCGCATGGGCCCCTTGCCGGTCAAGGAAGGCCCCGCCGCCGGCCAGACCATTCTCTATTTCCAGGCGCCCTGGGGACTTCAACTGGAAGCGATCAGCTATCCCGACGGCATGGCCTATGAGAAGGGTGCCGAGACCGTGCTGTGGAGCCCGAAGAATCCGGAGAAGTGACATCAGGCGCGCGCTTGCGGCTCGAGACGCAAGCGCGCTGCCCAATATCAGCACAATGATTTCGATATAAAACTTTAAGCTTGAAATATCTTGCCGCCGGCGCGATACTTGAGGTCACAGCAAGCGAAGAGGAGATCGCACACATGAAGGTTGCGGTTCTCGGCGGCGGACCAGCCGGCCTCTACTTTGCCATTTCGATGAAGCTCCGGGACGCCGCCCACGATGTGACGGTGTTTGAGCGCAACCGCGCCGACGACACATTCGGCTGGGGCGTGGTGCTGTCGGCCGAAACGCTCGACAATCTCGCGAAGAACGATCCGGTCAGCGCCGTCTGGATCAAGAAACATTTTGCCTATTGGGACGATATTGCCGTCATCCATGACGGCGTGCGCACGGTCTCGTCGGGCCACGGCTTCTGCGGCATCGGCCGCAAGCGGCTGTTGATCCTGCTGCAACGCCGCGCCCGCGAACTCGGCGTCAAGCTGATGTTCGAGACCGATATCGCCGACCCCAGGCCATACATGGAGACGCATGACCTGGTCGTCGCCGCCGACGGGCTGAACTCCAGGGCGCGCAACACATTTGTCGACATCTTCAAGCCCGATATCGACACCCGCAAATGCAAGTTCGTCTGGCTCGGCACCAACCAGAAATTCGACGACGCCTTCACCTTCATCTTCGAGAAGACCGAGCATGGCTGGGTGTGGGCGCACGCCTACCAGTTCGACAGCGACACCGCGACCTTCATCGTCGAGTGCAGCGAGCAGACCTGGGCTGCTTTCGGCTTCGGCGCGATGACGCAGCAGGAATCCATCGCGGTATGCGAACGCATCTTCGCCAAGCATCTCGGCGGCCATGCGCTCATGACCAATGCCAACCATATCAGGGGTTCGGCCTGGATCAATTTCCCGCGCGTGCTGTGCGAGCGCTGGTCGTACAAGAACCTGGCACTGATGGGCGACGCCGCCGCATCGGCGCATTTCTCGATCGGCTCAGGCACCAAGCTGGCGCTGGAAAGTGCCGTGGCGCTGGCCGACTATGTCGAGACCGAGCCGGATCTCGATGCGGCGTTCCGTAAATATGAGGATGCCCGCCGCACCGAGGTGCTGAAGCTGCAATCGGCGGCGCGCAATTCGCTCGAATGGTTCGAGGAGGTCGAGCGCTATCTCGGCCTCGACCCGGTGCAGTTCAATTATTCGCTGCTGACACGCTCGCAGCGCATCAGCCACGAGAATTTGCGGCTGCGCGATGCCGAATGGCTGGGCGGCGCGGAGGAATGGTTCCAGCGGCAGGCGGGTGCCGGCGGCAACAGGCTGCGCCGCGCGCCGATGTTCGCGCCGTTCAAGCTGCGCGAACTCAGGCTCAACAACCGCGTCGTCGTCTCGCCGATGGCGCAGTACAAGGCCGTCGACGGCTGCCCGACCGACTGGCATTTCACCCACTATGCCGAACGCGCCAAGGGCGGCGCCGGCCTCGTCTATATCGAGATGACCTGCGTCAGCCCGCAAGGGCGCATCACGCCGGGCTGCCCCGGCTTCTACGCGCCTGAGCACGAGGTGGCATGGAAGCGGCTTGTCGACTTCGTCCATACCGAGACCGAGGCCAAGATCTGCGCGCAGATCGGCCATTCCGGTGCCAAGGGTTCGACCCGGCTGGGTTGGGAAGGCACCGACGTGCCGCTGGCCTCGGGCAACTGGCCGATCATGGCGGCATCGGCCGTCGCATGGTCGCCCGAAAACCAGGTCCCGAAGGCGATGGACCGAGCCGACATGGATCTGGTGCGCGACCAGTTCGTGGCTTCGGCCGAGATGGCCGACCGCTGCGGCTTCGACATGCTGGAGATCCATGCCGCGCACGGCTATCTGCTGTCGTCCTTCATCACGCCGGTCACCAACCGGCGCACGGACGCCTATGGCGGTTCGCTTGAGAATCGCATGCGCTACCCCCTCGAAATCTTCCACGCGGTGCGTGCCGCCTGGCCGGCAGGCAAGCCGATCTCGATGCGCATCTCGGCCAATGACTGGGTCGGCATCGAAGGCGTGACACCGGCCGACGCGGTCGAGATCGCGCGACTGCTGCATGAAGCCGGCGTCGACATATGCGACGTCTCGGCCGGCCAGACTTCGGCATTGGCAAAGCCGGTCTACGGTCGCATGTTCCAGACGCCTTTTTCCGACCGCATCCGCAACGAGGTCGGCATGGCGACGATGGCGGTCGGCAACATCTACGAGCCGGACCATGTCAATTCGATCCTGATGGCCGGCCGCGCCGACCTGGTGGCATTGGCTCGGCCGCATCTTGCCGACCCCTACTGGACGCTGCATGCGGCGGTGACGCTTGGTGACCGCAGCGTCAAATGGCCCGATCCCTACCTGCCGGGGCGTGACCAGCTCTACCGGCTGGCGGAGCGCGATGCGGCCGCGGGGCTGAAAGTATGACTGCCGCAACAGCGATCCCCGGCAAGCACGCGCTGGTCACCGGCGGCGGCTCCGGCGTCGGCCGGGCCATCGCCCTGGCACTGGCTGGCGCTGGCATCAATGTGACCATCTGCGGCCGCCGTGAAGCCGAGCTTGCCAAGGTTGCGGGCGAAAGCGACCGCATCTTCGCCATCGCCGCCGATGTCACCAACGAGGCGGCGATAGCCGCGCTCTACGAGACGGCGCAAACCGCGCGCGGGGCCTTCGACATCGTCGTCGCCAATGCCGGCATGGCCGGCAGCACGCCGGCGCACAAGACCACGCTCGCCGACTGGCAGAAGACGCTCGACGTCAATTTGACCGGCGCCTTCCTGACGGTGAAGCCGGCGTTGGCCGGGATGGCCGCGCGCAAGGCAGGCCGCATCGTGTTCATCGCTTCGACGGCGGGATTGAAGGGCTACGCCTATGTGGCGCCTTATGTCGCGGCCAAGCATGGCGTCGTCGGGCTGATGCGGGCGCTTGCCGCCGAGACGACGAAATCCGGCGTCACCGTCAACGCCGTGTGCCCGGGCTTCGTCGAGACCGACATGCTGGAGGAGTCCATCCAGCGCATCATCGAAAAGACCGGCCGCTCGGCCGGTGAGGCGCGGGCAAGCCTCGCCTCGACCAACCCGCAAGGCCGCTTCATTCAGCCGCAAGAGATCGCCGCCGCCGTGCTGTGGCTGTGCGGCGACGCGGCGGCATCGATCACCGGACAGGCAATTTCGATCTCAGGAGGCGAGACATGGTAGCCGGCCCCCTGCCCGCACCGTCGGGACCCGGCAAGGATAGGCTGCGCCTGTGGATCAGGCTGCTGCGTGCCTCGCGCACGATCGAGGCCGAACTGCGCGAGCGCCTGAAGAAGGAATTCGATACGACCCTGCCGCGCTTCGATGTGATGGCAGCCCTCTACCGCGCCCCCGAAGGCATGCTGATGAGCGACCTGTCGCGCTTCCTGCTGGTCTCCAACGGCAATGTCACCGGCATTGTCGACCGGCTGGTTTCGGAAGGGCTGGTCGCCCGCGCCCGCCGCAATGGCGACCGCCGCACCTCGATGGTGCGGCTGACGGAGGAAGGCACCAAATCCTTCGCCACCATCGCCGCGGCGCATGAGGGCTGGATCGGCGAATTGCTGGGCAAGGTCAGCGAGGAAGATGCGCGCCGGCTGACCGGCATGCTGACCTCGTTCCGCAGCAACTGGGAGGGACGCGAATGACCGGGATGGCCGGCCTCAAGCCGAAGCATTTCCTCTGGGAGGTCGAGGGCAGGATCGCCAAGGTCCGGCTCGACCGGCCGGAGCGCAAGAACCCGCTGACCTTCGACAGCTATGCGGAACTACGCGACACATTCCGCGACCTTGTCTATGCCGACGATGTCGACGCCGTGGTGTTCCTCTCCAATGGCGGCAATTTCTGCTCCGGCGGCGATGTCCACGATATTATCGGCCCGCTGGTCAAGATGGACATGAAGCAGCTTCTGGCCTTCACCCGCATGACCGGCGATTTCGTCAAGGCGATGCTGAATTGCGGCAAGCCGATCATTGCCGCGGTCGACGGTGTCGCGGTCGGCGCCGGCGCCATCATCGCCATGAGTTCCGACATCCGCATCGCCACGCCGGAAGCCAAGACCGCGTTCCTGTTCACCCGCGTCGGCCTGGCCGGCTGCGACATGGGCGCCTGCGCGATCCTGCCGCGCATCATCGGCCAGGGCCGCGCCGCCGAACTGCTCTACACCGGCCGCACCATGACGGCGGCCGAGGGCGAGCGCTGGGGCTTCTACAACAGGCTGGTCGATGCGGCAGCGCTCGAAGCCGACGCGCTCGACATGGCGGCGCGCATCGTCTCCGGCCCGACCTTCGCCCACGGCATCACCAAGACGCAGCTCAACCAGGAATGGTCGATGGGCCTCGACCAGGCCATCGAGGCGGAAGCCCAGGCGCAGGCGATCTGCATGCAGACGCGCGATTTCGAACGCGCCTACAAGGCATTCGTGGCCAAGGAAAAGCCGATGTTCGAGGGCAATTGATGGCTGACAAGAGTTTCCTCAACTGGCCGTTCTTCGAAGACCGTCATCGCGAGTTGGCCGAGCGCCTGGAGGCATGGTGCGCCAAGAACCTGCCGGTCGATCACCATGATGTCGACGCCGCCTGCCGCGAGTTGGTGGCGAAGCTCGGCCGCGACGGCTGGCTGAAGCCGACGGCTGTTGACACCGACAATCCGGGGCCGCTCGACGTGCGCACCTTGTGCATCACGCGCGAGACGCTGGCGCGCCATGACGGGCTCGCCGATTTCGCCTTCGCCATGCAGGGACTGGGCACAGGAGCGCTCAGCCTGTTCGGCACACCGAACCAGCAGCAATGGCTGGCCAAGACGCGTGCCGGCAAGGCGATATCGGCCTTTGCCCTGTCGGAGCCGCGGTCGGGATCGGATGTCGCCAACACCGAGATGACGGCGACCCACGATGGCGACAGCTACATCCTGACAGGTGAGAAGACCTGGATTTCCAATGGTGGCATCGCCGACCTCTATGTCGTCTTTGCCCGCACCGGCGAGGCGCCGGGCGCCAAGGGGATCTCGGCCTTCCTGGTGCCGGGTGATGCCAAGGGCCTCGGCATCGCCGAGCGCCTCGAAGTGATCGCGCCGCATCCGCTGGCGCGGCTGTCCTTCGACCAGGTCCGGCTGCCGGCCTTGGCTTTGATCGGCAAGCCCGGCGACGGCTTCCGCATCGCCATGTCGGTGCTGGACGTGTTCCGTTCGACGGTTGGCGCAGCAGCGCTCGGCTTTGCCCGCCGGGCGCTCGATGAAAGCATCAAAAGGGTGGCCGAGCGCAAACTGTTCGGCGCGCCGATGGCCGAATTGCAGATGGTGCAGGGGCATGTCGCCGACATGGCGCTCGACGTCGACGCGGCGGCGCTTCTGGTCTACCGCGCCGCCTGGACCAAGGACATGGGCGCGGCGCGGGTCACGCGCGAGGCGGCGATGGCCAAGCTGTTCGCCACCGACAAGGCGCAAGAGGTGATCGACAAAGCGGTGCAGTTGCATGGCGGCGACGGCGTCCGCAAGGGCCACATCATCGAAAGCCTGTATCGCGAGATCCGCGCGCTGCGCATCTATGAGGGCGCTTCCGACGTGCAGAAGGTGGTCATCGCCAGGCAAGTGATGAGCGCGGGCTGACAGCGGCATTGACGGCATTCAATTTTGACACTTGGTTTCTGGAATACGGGGAGGCTTGAAATGCACGAGGTTCTGCAGCCGGAAGGCTGGGCCAAACCGGTCGGCTACGCCAATGGCGTCGCGGCGCGTGGGCGTCTCATCTTCGTCGGCGGACAGGTCGGCTGGAACGGGCAGTGCCAGTTCGAGACCGACGACTTTGTCGGCCAGGCGAAACAGACACTGGAAAACATCGTTGCGGTGCTGGCGGAGGCGGGCGCCACGCCTCAGCACATCACCTCGATGACCTGGTATTTCACCGACAAGACCGAATATCTGGCCAATCTCAGGGGCATCGGCGAAGCCTATCGCGAGGTGATCGGCCGGCATTTTCCGGCGATGGCCGCCATGCAGGTGGTGGCACTGGTCGAGGATCGCGCCAAGGTGGAGATCCAGGCGACCGCGGTCATACCGGATTAATCTGTCGTCATTACCCGCGAAGGCCTGTCTGCCTCAGCAGCGGCAGCACGTGGTCGCAGAAATAGGGGAGTTCCTGCGTGTAGTTGACGAAGGAAAGCGCGATGCCCTGATAGCCGTGGCCGGCAATGGCGGCCATGTCGGCGGCGATCGTTTCCGGGGTTCCAATCAGGGGATAGGTGCCGGCGCCGCCGGCGAAGCGCTGGCGGTAGCGGTCATAGGCGTGCGGGTCGTGCGACTGCGAGAATTCCTTCTTGCCGGCCATATGGGCATCGACCGCGTCATGGTCGGCCAGATCGACCGCGTATCTGTTATAATAGGCCTGCGCCTCTTCCATCGTCGGGCGGCAGACGACGTGCGCCACCGTATAGACACCGACATCGCGGCCGACCTTGTCGGCCCGTTCGCGGATGTCGGCGACATGTTTGCCGGCATCGCTCATTTCGGAAAAAGTCGTGAACAGATAGTCGCACCGGGCGGCGGCGAAATCGCGGCCCGGACCGCCGAATGCGGCGTTCATGGTCACCGGACGCGGGGTCTGCACACTGGCCGGCCGGCTGACCGCTTCCTTGAGACGATAGTAGGTGCCTTCATAGTCGAGAGGCTCGGGAGAGGCATAAAGCTTTTCGAGGATTTCGATCCATTCGGCCGCCTGGTCGTAGCCCTTTTCGACGAGCGGCGTGCCGAACATGCCGAACTCCTTCGGGTTCCAGCCGCAGACGATGTTGAGGCCGGCGCGACCTTGGCTGACGTGGTCGACGGTCGCCAGCGCCTTGGCGGCATAAAGCGGATGCACCAGCGGCACATGCACGGTCATGAACAGGCCGATCTGTTCAGTGGCCACCGCCAGAGCCGCCGCCCAGGTGAAGGTCTCGAACGACCATTCGCGCACCTTGTTGCGGCCGCCAAAGCCGCGCCAGCGGGCGATCGGCAGCAGAAACTCCAGCCCGGCGCGATCGGCGATTTGCGCCGCCGTCAGATTGTCCTGCCAACTCGCCGCCCAGCGTTCCGGCACATCGGTGATGGCGAGGCCGCCATCGGCATTGGTCGAGAAGACGCCGAGCTTCAGTTTGTTCGGGCCGTGCAGGGGATGCGCTTTGATCATCTCGGGAACTCGTGGCGGGAGGCTACACGCTAGGCCCGCGTCAGAATATTTCAAGCCTGAAATAGCTTCGCCTCGCGGTCGTTTGCGGATATGGATTTGGGCAGGTCGAAAAAGAGGATGGACATGAGCGAGTTCCGCCAGAAATGCCTCGGCAAGACGGGCCTCGTCGGTTCCTTTGCCGCCATTCCCCATCCCGTTGCGGTCGAAGTGATGGCGCTATCCGGCCTCGACTTCCTCTGCATCGACTGGGAGCACGCCCAGATTTCGCGCGACATGATCGAGACCATGGTGCGAGCCGCAGACGTGCATCGCGTGCCGGCGATGGTGCGTGTTCCCGGCCATGCGCCGGAAGCCATCCAGGCGGCGCTGGACAGCGGCGCGCAAGGCGTGCTGGTGCCGCGCGTCTCGACCGCTGCCCAGGCCGAAGCAACAGTGAAAGCCTCGCGCTATCCGCCACAGGGCGAGCGAGGCGTCGGACCCGGTCGGGCCGCCGGCTATGGCTATCGTATTCCCGAATATCTTGCCGGTGCCAACGACAGAACCGTCGTCGCGGTCCAGGTCGAGACAGCGGAGGGGCTCGCCAACATCGACGCGATCGCGGCGGTCGACGGCGTCGACGTGATCTTCGTCGGCCCCGGCGACCTTTCGGTGTCGATCGACGCGATCGGACCGCAAGGCGCCGATAAGCTCAATGCGGCGATCCGGACGATCATTTCTGCCACGATCGCACATGGCAAGACAGCAGGCATATTTTGCGCCAGTCCACAGACGATCGGCCGTTGGGCAGCCATCGGTGCGAGTTTCTTCGTGCTGGCCAGCGACACGATGTTTCTGGGTGCCGGCGCGGCGGCCAACTTTGCCGCGGCGCGCGACGAATTGGCATGAAACGTGCGCATCGGGGCAAAAAAGGCGTATCGGCAGGGCAACAGGCCGCCCAAACTTTTTAAGCTTAAAACTTTCGCCTTGAAAAGTGCCGCACTTTGGATAGCATCCAAGGATCGATGGCGACCGCGATGCCGGAGGGGTTGCCGGCCAGTTCATCGCAGTGCTTCGGGTGGGAGGGGTTCAGTCCTTGTCGTTCATGCTGCCCCAGTCATCGTCCAGCGCGCGCTATGCTTTTGATGGCGTCCGCGCGCAGATCCGTGATCTCCATACCGAAAACATCGCCAACCTTGCCGTGCGCGCGCGTGAATTGGGCGACGTCATCGCGCTCTGGTACGGCGAAGGCGACATGGTGACGCCCGCCTTCATCCGCGACGCGGCCAAGGCGGCCTTCGACGAAGGTCAGACTTTCTACGTGCCGAACATGCGCGGGCTCGGGGCTCTGAATGAAGCGCTGTCGGAATACCAGACGCGCATCCACCGCCGGCCGATCCCGATCACACGAACCACCGTCACGCCGGGCGGCATGCAGGCGCTGTACCTTGCACTGGAACTGCTGGTCGATACCGGCACAAACGTCGTCTACGTCGCGCCGCAATGGCCCAACATCCACAACGCCATCCACCTGATCGGCGGCGAGCCACGGCCGTTTTCGCTCGACTTCGAGGGTGACTGGCGGCTCGACCTCGACAGGCTGTTCGCCAGCTGCGACGCCCGCACCCGCGCCATCTTCCTGTCGACGCCGTCCAACCCGACCGGCTGGACCGCCTCGGCCGAGGAGATGCGGGCCCTGCTTGATTTCAGCCGGCGCACCGGCATCTGGATCATTTCCGACGAGGTCTATGGCCGGCTCTATCTCGACGGCGACGTCGCGCCCTCGATCCTGCAGATCGCCGAGGACGGCGACCGGGTGCTGTCGGTCAACAGCTTCTCCAAGGCCTGGGCCATGACCGGCTGGCGTATCGGCTGGCTGACGCATCCATCGGGAGTGGCCGACCAGCTCGGCGCCATGACCCAATACGTCAACAGCGGCACCGCCGCTCCTATCCAGGCTGGCGCCGTTGCCGCAATTCGCCAGGGCGAGCCACTGGTCGAAGAAATTCGGCAGCGGATCAGAACCGGCCTCGACCTCGCCTATATCAGGCTGGCACAGATTCCGGGCGTCATTTTGCCGACGAAACCGCGTGGCGGCATGTATGCCTTCTTTGCCATGGAAGGCGAAAGCGATGCCAGTCGCGCCTGCGCCAAAATCCTGGAGACGGCGCGCGTCGGGCTGGCGCCCGGCCATCTCTTTGGAAGCTCGGCGACGGCATTCCTGCGCATGTGCGTCTGCCGTGACCGCGACCAGATAGCGACCGCGCTCGACCGCATGGTCGCTGCCATGAATTGACGCCCCGCTGGGAGGTGGGACGGCAAGAAACCGTGCGGGGCCAGCCCGCCCGATCAACAACCAGAGGGAATACCCCAGAGGGACGACCAATGAAGCTCACCCGTCGCAATCTCATCCTGCTCGCTGCAGCCATCGGCATCGCCGCCGGCCCCGCCACCGCCCATGCCGCCGATGTGCTCAATGTCGGCGCCTACCCGACCAATCCGCCCTTCGAATACAAGAACGAGAGCGGCACTTTCGAGGGCTTTGAAGTCGATATCGTCAACGAAGCGGCCAAGCGCATCGGCATGACCACCGACATCGCCGATCTCGGCTTCCAGGCGCTGTTTGCGGCCACCACCTCGAAGCGTATCGATGTCGCCATCTCCTCGATCACCATCACCCCGGAGCGGCTGAAGTCGCAGTCCTTCACGCAGCCCTATTATGATTCCGACATGGGCATCGCCACCAAGACCGATAGCGCTGTCAACACCGAGGCCGACCTCAAGGGTAAGATCGTCGGCGTGCTGTCCGGCTCGACCGGCGAGACCTGGGTCAAGGCGCATCAGGAAGCCGATGGCTTCAGCGACGTGAAGGGCTATGACACGCAGCAGAACCTTTTGCTCGACCTCAGCGCCGGCCGCGTCGATGCCGCCGTCAGCGACATTCCGGGCATGGAATACTCCTTCACCAAGATGAAGGACCTGAAGGTGAAGCAGCGCATCAAGACCGGCGAACAGTACGGACTGATGATGACCAAGGACCACCCGCTGCTCGGCAAGCTCAACGACGCGCTGACGGCGATGAAGAAGGACGGCACGCTGGCCGCGATCCACAAGAAGTGGTTCGGCAGCGACGCGCCGGCCGACTCGTCGACCGTCAAGGAAATGCCGATGCCGAAGGCCTGAGCGGCGACCGAGAACAGGGGCGTGCCGGCTCAAAAGGCCGGCACGCCTCGTTTTCATTGATGATCCTTCCCCGGAGCCACAGGTCAGCGCGGCAAAGCCGCTTTCGGTGTTTCCGGGCCCTGCTCCAGCGTCACGGGACGCAAAACGGTTCGGGAACGCTCCCATGTCGCTGATCGACACCTTCTTCAACGCCGACGTCATCGCGTCGAGCCTGCCCGCGCTGCTGCGCGGCTTCCTGAACACGCTGCTGCTCGGCCTGCTCAGCATCGGCATCGGCATTCCGATCGGCCTGGTGATCAGCTTGCTGCGGCTCTATGCGCCAAAGCCGCTGCGGTGGCTGGCCGTCGGCTACACCGACATCTTCCGCGCCTTGCCGGTGCTGGTGGTGCTGATCCTGATCTACTACGCGCTGCCCTTCCTCGGCATACGCCTGTCGTCCTGGGCGTCCGCGGTGACGGCGTTCGCCATCATCATGTCGGCCTATTCGGCGGAAGTCTTCCGATCCGGCATAGAGAGCATTCCGCGCGGCCAGTTCGAGGCGTCGCAAGCGCTCGGCCTGCCGTTCCTTTTGACCTTGCGCAAGGTGGTGCTGCCGCAGGCAGTGCGTGTGGTCATCCCGCCGATGACCAGCAACTGCGTCTCGATGTTCAAGGACACCTCGCTCGCCTCGACCGTGGCGCTGCCGGAACTCTTGAAGGAGGCGACCAACGCGCAGTCGCTCTACGCCAACCCCTCGCCGCTGATCGGCGCGGCACTCGTCTATCTCATCTTCCTCTGGCCGATGGTGCGCCTCGTCAGCCTGCTTGAAGCCCGCTTCAAGACCGAAAAGACGCGCTGACCATCAGACCGTTCGCCATAGCACTCCGCAGGAGACATCCCTTGAGCAATCCCCACGCCACCGACGGCTTCCCCGTCGCCACAATCCGGGCCATGTTTCCCGCCCTGCAGCGGGCCGGCGATTTCATCTTCCTGGACAACGCCGCCGGCGCGCAGATTCCGCAGAGCGTGCTCGACGCGGTGACCAACCACCTTGTCTCGCACAATGTGCAGCGCGGCGGCCGCTATGGCCGCAGCGTAACCGTCGACCAGTCGGTCGCCGATGCCCGCACAAGCGTAGCGCTGCTGATCAACGCCTACAGCCCGGCGGAAATCTGCTTCGGCATGAACGCCACCTCCTTCATCCGCCTCGTCAGCCTCGGCATTGGCCAGATGCTTGGAGAACGCGACGAGATCGTCATCACCGACATGGACCATGACGCCAACATCGCCACCTGGCTGGCGCTGGAATCGGCCGGGGCGAAATTCAAGTGGTGGCGCATGCGCGAGGACGGCAACCTGCATGTCGACGATCTGCGCCCGCTGGTTTCCGACCGCACCCGCCTCGTCGCCTGCACGGTGACGGCGCATTCGATCGGCTCGATCGTCGATGTGGCTTCCGTGGCCAAGATCGCGCATGCGGCCGGTGCCGAAGTGTTCCTCGACTGCGTGCATTACGGACCACATGGGCTGATCGACGTGCAGGCCTGGGATTGCGACTACCTCGTCTGCTCCGGCTACAAGAACTTCTCGCCGCATATGGGCTTCCTCTGGGGCCGCTTCGACACGCTGAAGCGGCTGCCGACCTTCCGCGAGGATTTCATTCCGGACGAACCACCTTACAAGGTCGAGGCCGGCACCTTCATCTACGAGAATGTCTCCGGCATGGACGCGGCCGTGCAGTATCTGGAACTGATCGGCCGCAATCTCGCGCCCTCCAACAATCGCTCGCGGCGCGAAAACATCGTTGCCGGCATGACAGCAATCCGCGACTACGAGCTGGTTCTGGCGCGCGAGATGCTTGGCGTGCTCAAGGGCTGCGGCGCGACCATCTACGGCGTCGCGGACGAGGCGCGCATCAACGAGCGCGTGCCGACCTTCTGCTTCAACATCGGCAAGCTGTCGCCGCAAAGGATCGTCGAGGAGATGGCCGAGATGCAGATCGGCATCCGTGACGGCCACATGTACGCGCCACGCCTGATGAAGCGCCTCAACCTGTCGATGGACAGCGGCGCCATCCGCGCCTCGTTGGTCCACTACAACACGGTCGAGGAGATCCACCGCTTCGGCGAGGCGCTGCGCGCCATCATCGCAAAGCTGTCCTGATGGACGAAGGGCGCCTGACGGCTGCGGCTCGCAGCCTCAGGCGGCCGCCTTCTTCTTCGCCAACCGCGCCTTGATCGAAGCGACGTCGGCGCGCGGGGTCGCGGCGAACAACGTCCGGGTGTAGCTGTGCTTGGGGTCGGAAAACACCTCGTCGCGCGAGCCGTATTCGACCGCCTCGCCGAAATACATCACCATCACATCGTTGGCGATGTAGCGCACCACGGACAGATCGTGGCTGATGAAGACATAGGTCAGCTGGAATTCGTCCTGCAGGTCGGCGAGCAGATTGAGCACCTGCGCCTGCACCGAAAGATCGAGCGCTGAGACCGGCTCGTCTAGCACCAAGAGGCTCGGGTTCAACATCAGCGCGCGGGCGATGGCGATGCGCTGGCGCTGGCCGCCCGAGAACATGTGCGGATAGCGGTTGTAATGCTCGTGACCGAGGCCGACCTTCTTCAGCATCTTCATGGCGAGGTCACGCCGCTCGGCGGCCGATTTGTCGGTGTTGATCAGCAGCGGCTCGCCCAGCACGTCGCCGATCTTCTGGCGCGGATTAAGCGAGCCGTAGGGGTTCTGGAAGACGATCTGCACCTTGCGGCGCATCTCCTTGGTCAATCCGCCCCTGGCGATGTCGACCTTGTTGCCGTCGATGAACAGATCGCCCGCCGTCGCCGGATCGATCAACGTGATGATGCGGGCAAGCGTGGACTTGCCGCAGCCGCTTTCGCCGACGATGGCGAGCGTCTTGCCCTTGTCCACGGTGAAGGAGACGCCCTTGACCGCATGCACGGTGCGCGGTCCGGTGAACAGGCCGCCGCCGATGTGATAGTCGCGAACGATGTTCTTGCCTTCGAGAACCGTAGTGCTCATGCGGAGGCTCCCGCGGCAGAGGGAGCCGGCTCGAACAGCATGTCGGACACGGTCGGCAGCCGGTCGCCGACGGCGTTTTCCGGCAGCGCCGACAGCAGCGCGCGCGTGTAGTTGCTCTTCGGCGATTCAAACAGCGACAGCACGTCGGCCTCTTCCATCTTGCGGCCCTTGTACTGGACGATGACGCGGTCGGCGGTCTCGGCCACCACGCCCATATTGTGGGTGATCATGATCAGGCCCATGCCGTATTTGGCCTGCAGCGAGACCAGGAGATCGAGGATCTGCTTCTGGATGGTGACGTCGAGCGCGGTCGTCGGCTCGTCGGCGATCAACAGCTTGGGATTGCAGGCAATGGCGATGGCGATCATGACGCGCTGGCACTGGCCGCCCGACATCTGGTGCGGAAACGAGCTCAGCCGTTCCTCCGGATCGGCAATGCCGACCAGCTTCATCAGTTCGATGGCCCGCGCCCGGCGCTGAGCGCGATCCATGCCCATGTGGAAGCGCAGAACCTCCTCGATCTGGAAGCCGACCGTGAAGCACGGATTAAGGCTGGCGATCGGTTCCTGGAAGATCATCGAAATGTCCTTGCCGACGATCTTGCGCCGTTCGGACGGACTGAGCTTCAACAGATCGACGCCGTCGAAGGCCATGCGGTCGGCCCTGACCGTCGCCGTATTGGGCAACAGCCCCATCACCGCCAGCATCGACACCGATTTGCCGGAACCGGACTCGCCGACGATCGCCAGCACCTCGCGCGGTTCGATCGAAAGGTCGATGCCTTGCACGGCCATGAACGGTCCGGCCGCGGTGTCGAAGGAAACGGTGAGGTTCTTGATCTCGAGCAGGGGCATGCTCACGACCTCTTCAGCTTGGGGTCGAGCGCATCGCGCAGACCGTCGCCGATCAGGTTGATGGCGAAGACGGTGATCAGGATGGCGAGGCCGGGGAAGGTCACCACCCACCAGGCGCGCAGAATGAACTCACGTGCTTCGGCAAGCATGGTGCCCCATTCCGGCGTCGGCGGCTGCGCGCCCATGCCGAGGAAGCCGAGCGCGGCCGCCTCGAGAATGGCGTTGGAGAAGGACAGCGTCGCCTGGACGATCAAAGGCGCGATGCAGTTGGGCAGGATGGTAACCAGCATCAGCCTGAGATGGCTGGCGCCGGCAACCTTGGCCGAGATTACATATTCGCGGTTCTTTTCCGCCATCACGGCGGCGCGGGTGAGCCGCGCGAAATGCGGTTGCAGCACGAAGGCGATGGCGATCATGGCATTGACGAGGCCAGGGCCAAGGACCGCGACCAGCACCAGCGCCAGAAGCAGCGACGGGAAGGCCAGGATGATGTCCATGATGCGCATGATCAGCGTATCGACCCAACCGCGGCAATAACCGGCGAGCAGGCCGAGGATGACGCCGGAGATCAGCGCCGTGGTCACGACGACGAAGCCGATGGCCAGCGAGAAGCGTGAGCCGTAGATCAGGCGCGACAGCATATCGCGGCCGACGGCGTCGGTGCCGAGCAGGAACTGCGCATTGCCGCCCGCCTGCCAGGCCGGCGGCGTCAGGAAGAAGTCACGGAACTGATCGTCAGGCGAATGCGGGGCGAGCAGCGGCGCGAAGAGCGCGACCAGGATCAGCAGCGCGAAGACGAAGAGGCCTATCACCGCGCCCTTGTTGATGGAGAAGTAATGCCAGAATTCCGCGAACATCTGCAGCCGCGCGTCCTGCGGCTTGACGACGGTGGCGGCTTCGACGGTGGCTGGGCCTTCGTTGGTCATGTCAATTGGCCCGTATGCGCGGGTTGATGACGGCGTAGAGCACGTCGACGATGAGGTTCACCGACATGACGATCAGCGCGATCAGAAGCAACCCGCCCTGGACGGTGAAATAGTCGCGCTTGGAAATGGCGTCGATCATCCATTTGCCGATGCCTGGCCAGGAGAAGATGCTCTCGGTCAGGATGGCGCCGGTGAGCAGCGTGCCGACCTGCAGGCCGATGGTGGTGACGACCGGGATCAGCGCGTTGCGGAAGGCATGCAGGCCGATGACGCGGCGCGGCGCCAGGCCCTTGGCACGCGCGGTACGAACATAATCCTCGCCCAGCACTTCGAGCATGGCCGAGCGCGTCTGCCTGGCGATGACCGCCAGCGGGATGGTGCCGAGCACGATGGTCGGCAGGATGAGGTGCGACACCGCCGAGCGGAATGCGCCCTTCTGCCCGGAAATCAGGGAATCGATGGTCATGAAGCCGGTCACCGGCTTGAAGAAGTAGAGTAGGTCGATGCGGCCGGAGACCGGCGTCCAGTGCAGCGTGCCGGAAAAGACGATGATCAGCAGCAGCCCCCACCAGAAGATCGGCATGGAATAGCCGGCCAGCGCGGTGCCCATGGTGAGTTGGTCGAACCAGGAGCCACGGCGGATCGCGGCGAAGATGCCGAAGGCGACGCCGAAGACGACGGCGAAGATCATGGCGAAGATGGCGAGTTCGACCGTTGCCGGGAACCGCACCAAGAAATCCTTCAGCACCGGCGTCTTGGTGGAAAACGAGGTGCCGAAATCGCCGCTGAGGATGTTGGTCAGATAGGTCAGATATTGCTGCCAGATCGGCAGGTCGAAACCGAACTGGTGCATCAGTGCCGTGTGACGTTCGGGCGACAGGCCACGTTCGCCCGCGAGCACCAGCACCGGATCACCGGGCAGGATGCGCACGAAGCCAAAAGCGAGGATGGTTATCCCGATGAAGGTCGGGATGATGAGGGCGAGCTTGCCGAGGATATAACGCAGCATGGCGGGCGAGGTGGGGCGGCACCTTGTGGCGCCGCCCCGTTTCGCGAACCTTATTCGGCGATATCGACGCCGTCAAAGCGATGGATGCCGAGCGGATCCATCGCAAAGCCGGAGACGGTCTTCTGCATCGGCATGAACACCTTGGAATGGGCGAGCGTTGCCCACGGTGCCTGTTCCTTGAAGATGACCTGAGCCTGTTCGTAGAGCTTGGTGCGCTCGGCCTGGTCGGAAACCGTCTTGGCCTTGTTGATGAGCGCATCGAAGTCCTTGTTGCACCATTCCGCGCGGTTGTTCGAACCGACGGAAGCGCAGCTCAGAAGCACGCCGAGGAAATTGTCCGGATCGCCATTGTCGCCGGTCCAGCCGACGATGACGGCGCCGTCGTGATCGACCGCCGAAGCGCGCTTGAGGTACTCACCCCAATCATAGCTGACGATGTTGACGGTGACGCCGACCTTGGCGAAATCCGCCTGGATCAGTTCGGCGGTGCGGCGCGCGTTCGGCATGTAGGGGCGCGAAACCGGCATCGCCCAGACGTTCATCTTGAGATCCTTGACGCCGGCTTCCTCAAGCAGCTTCTTGGCAGCGTCCGGATCGTACGGATCGTCCTTCACGTCCTTGTTGTAGGACCACATGGTCGGCGGGATCGGGTTGATCGCCACCTGGCCGGCACCCTGGAAGACCGCGTCGATGATGGCCTTCTTGTTGATGGCCATGTTGAGCGCCTTGCGGACGCGCACATCGTCAAACGGCTTCTGCTGGGTGTTGTACATCAGCGCGCCGACGTTGAGGCCCTCCTGCTCGTCGACCTTCAGGTTCGCATCCGCCTGCAGGCCGGCAATGTCGGCCGGGGCCGGGTACGACATGATGTTGCACTCGCCGGCCTTGAGCTTCTGCGCGCGCACCGCCGGGTCGGTGGTGATGGCGAAGACCAGGTCGTCGATCTTCTGCTTGCCGCCCCAATAGTCCGGGTTGGCCTTGTAGCGGATGGCGGCGTCGGTCTGGTAGTCGACGAAGATGAACGGGCCGGTGCCGACCGGCTTCTGGTTGAACAGTTCAGGCGTCTTGTCGGCCTGCAGCTTGTCGGCATATTCCTTCGACACGACCGAGGCGAAGTCCATGCCCAGCGTCGGAATGAAGGTGATCGCCGGCTCCTTGAGGGTGAACTTCACCGTCATGTCGTCGACCTTCTCGACCTTGGTGATGTTGTCGCCGAACTGGTCATTGTAATACTGGTAGGCAATACCGGGAATGTACTGGAACCACGGGCCGTTCTTGTCGACCTGACGCTGGAACGAGAACACCACGTCGTCGGCGTTGAAATCGCGCGTCGGGGTGAAATAGTCGGTGGCGGCGAACTTGACGCCCTTGCGCAGCTTGAACGTATACTCCTTGCCGTCGTCGGAGATCGTCCAGCTTTCAGCCAGTCCGGGCGAGACCGTGGTCTTGCCGTGATCGAATTCGACGAGACGGTTGAAAACGGTACGCGAGGACGCGTCGAACGTCTGGCCCGCGGTGTACGGCGCCGGATCAAAACCCTCCGGCGATGCTTCCGCGCAATAGACCAGGGTTTTCGCGTTGGCCACGCCTCCCAGGACGCTTGCAGCCAGCAACGCGGCTGCAAAAGTCAATTTCTTCTTCATTGAGCACTCCCTGATGTTCTTCCAAGCCCCTCTATCAGGCTCGCGAAGCGCGCATATAAGCACCGTTTTTCCGGCTTTGGAACACCCCGTTTGCTTACCCCGCGGGAAGCAGGAAAAAAATCCGTAATTTTGCTAAATGGCAGAAAAAATTAGCAGTTTTTTCCATTCACGATATTGTTAACAACCGCATTTTTTTATTGATCCGGCATCTGGCGCCATCATTGCCGCGTCGCGTCTTCAGCCGGCCGCGGACGCGGAAAGATACCGTTCCAGTGTCGCCGGCGGGGAAGATTTTCGACGGCAAATCTTTCGGCGCCTTGCCGCAAGGGCAAGACTTGCACCCCCGCCGATAGAGGCAATACATAGATGGTCTGGCTGGCGGCAGCGGAGGACGTCTCTGTTATCTGGAGGCGGGTGCGGCACCAGGCGACCAAGAGACGGGCGAACAAGAATTGCTAGGGAGGAACGGGTGGCTAAAGCATCGAAGGCGCCGGTGAAAGTGTCGGCCAAGGCGGTTTCGAAACCAGCCGCCGCCGCCGACGGTCAAGGTGAAGCTGCCGCCAAGGCCGCGACCGCCAAGGCAGGCGCAAAGCCCGCCAAGACAGCACCAGCGGCAAAGGCGGCGACCACGGCCAAGGGCGCCACCAAGCCGACCGTGAAAGCCGCCCCCGCAAAGACTTCGCCGAAGGCTTCTCCCACAAAAGCGGCTCCGATGAAGGCAGCGGCGAACAAGACCGGCGCAACGAAGGCCGCATCGCCAGCGAAAGCGACACCGACACCGGCGCCCGCACCAGGCCGGCGACTGCCGAAGGCACTCACCGAACTCGTCGCCGGCCTGCCGGAAAAACCATGGCTGAAAAGCTATCCGAAGAACATGCCGGCCGAGATCGGTCCCCTTCCCCACAGTTCCATCGGCGATTTCCTTGTCGCCGCATGCAAGCAGTTTTCCGGCCAGCCGGCCTTCACCTGCATGGGCAAGTCGATCACCTATGCGGAGCTCGAGCGGCTTTCGGCGGCATTCGGCGCCTATCTGCAGTCGACGGGACTGCAGAAGGGCGCGCGCGTCGCGCTGATGATGCCGAACGTACTGCAGTATCCGGTGGCGATGATGGCGGTGGCCCGCGCCGGCTATACGGTGGTGAACGTCAATCCGCTCTACACGCCGCGCGAACTGGAACATCAGCTCAAGGATTCCGGGGCGCAGGCCATCGTCATCCTCGAGAACTTCGCAGGTACACTGCAGGCCGTGGTCTCCAGGACCTTGGTCAAGCATGTCGTGGTCGCTTCCATGGGCGACATGCTCGGCGGGCTTAAGGGCACGATCGTCAATCTGGTGGTGCGCCGCGTCAAGAAAATGGTGCCGGCCTGGTCATTACCCGGCCATGTCAAGTTCAACGCGGCGCTGAAGGCAGGCCGCGGCATGAATTTCAAGCCGGCCACGGTGGCCGCCAATGATGTGGCCTTCCTGCAATATACCGGCGGCACAACGGGGATCTCGAAAGGCGCGACCCTGTTGCACAGCAATGTGCTGGCCAACGTCGCGCAGAACTCGCTCTGGGTCGAAGACGCCTACACGATCAAGCCGAAGCCCGCGCATCTCAACTTCGTCTGCGCACTGCCACTCTATCATATCTTCGCGCTGACGGTGAACGCGCTGATGGGCATGCAGCAAGGCGCCCAGAACATCCTCATTCCCAACCCGCGCGACATTCCGGGCTTCGTCAAGGAACTCGGGAAATATCCGGTCCACATCTTTCCCGGTCTCAACACGCTGTTCAATGCGCTGCTCAACAATGAGGATTTCCGCAAGCTCGACTTCAAGCCGCTGATCCTGACGCTGGGCGGCGGCATGGCGGTGCAGAAGGGCGTTGCCGAGCGCTGGAAGGCGCTGACCGGCTGTCCGGTCTCGGAAGGCTATGGCCTGTCGGAAACCTCGCCGGTGGCGACCGCCAACAAGTTCACATCGAGTGAGTTCACGGGCACCATCGGCCTGCCGCTGCCCTCGACCGAAATCGTCATCCGCGACGATGACGGCAACAATTTGCCGCTGGGCGAGGTTGGCGAGATCTGCATCCGGGGGCCACAGGTGATGGCCGGCTACTGGAACCGGCCCGACGAGACCGCCAAGGTGATGACCAAGGACGGCTTCTTCAAGTCGGGCGACATGGGCTTCATGGACGAGCGCGGCTACACCAAGATCGTCGACCGCAAGAAGGACATGATCCTGGTCTCCGGCTTCAACGTCTATCCGACCGAACTCGAGGAGGTCGTGGCCATGCATCCGGGCGTGCTTGAGGTCGCGGCGATCGGCGTGCCGGACGAGCATTCGGGAGAAGTGCCGAAGCTGTTCATCGTCAAGAAGGATCCAGCCCTGACCGTGGAAGCCATCACCGCTTTCTGCCGCGAGAACCTCACCGGCTACAAGCGGCCCAAATACATCGAGTTCAGAACCGAATTGCCGAAGACGCCGGTGGGCAAGATCCTGCGGCGGGCGCTGCGCGGCTAGTGATCCTTGCCGACAATGATGCACCGGACCGGCGCCTTCGCCTCGATGCGGCGGAATTCATCAAGGCCAACATGCACCTTGTCCCGGTGCCCGCACTTCCTGAAATCCGGCTCTACACCGCCCATCCGGGCAGCGGATTGAGACGGCTGGTCGAGCCTGAAGACGACGCCGGCGCGGACGCTGACGCGCCAGAACCGCAGCCGCCCTACTGGGCCTATGCGTGGGCCGGCGGCGCCGTTCTGGCGCGCTATATCCTCGACCATCCGATGAGCGTGGCGGGCCGCAGCGTGCTCGACCTGGGCGCAGGGTCCGGCCTGGTCGGCATCGCCGCCGCGAAGGCCGGCGCGTGCGAGGTGGTTGCCGCCGAAATCGACCGCAACGGCATCGCCGCGCTCGGCCTCAACGCAGCCGCCAACGGCGTCGCCATCACGGTGGTGGACGGCGATATCACCGGGGGCCCGCCCCCCTTGGTCGACCTCGTGCTTGCCGGCGATGTGTTCTACGGACAAGACGTCGCGGCGCGCGTCATGCCTTTTCTCGATCGCTGCCTCGCGGCCGGCGTCGAGATCCTTGTCGGCGATCCGGGCCGGGCCTATCTGCCACGGTCGCGGTTGCGCCTGCTTGCGGAATACAAGGTGCCGGACTTCGGAGAGACAAGAGACGCCGCGCTGACGCCGAGCGGCGTCTTTCGCCTCGAGGCCGAGACCGCGCCTGCCTGAAGCGCATCGCCGTGAACCGGACTCGTGCCGCGCACCTCGGGTCTTTGCTCCATGCATGTCGTTCTCCCAAAACCGGGGTCACTTGGGCGACATGCATCAGTGGAGGCGATCAAACCGTCTCCTTGACCCGCGTTGAAAGGAAATCCGGCAGGTCGGCAACCGAATCCAGGATGACGTCGGCGATCTCGGCCAGCGATTCGCGCGTACCGGTGCCGGAAAGCACGCCGACCGCCAGGCCACAACCGCCGGCACGCGCCATTTCGAGGTCGTGGCGGTTGTCGCCGACCATGGCGATCTGCGCCGGCTTCAGCCCAGTGAGGTCGCAGAAGGCCTGGATGGTGTCCGGCGCGGGTTTGGGATTGGCGACCGCGTCGTAGCCATAGGCTGCGTCGAAGAGCTGCGCGACGCCGAGCGTGACCAAGGTCTTTTCCGCGCCGCTGGTCGAATCATTGGTGGCGACGCCAAGCCGGTAGGATGTTTTGTGCAGCACCGCCAAGGTGTCGACGACGCCCGGCAGGGCCACCGCCATCGCCGAGCCCTGCACCGAGGTGATCTCGTTGAAGCGGGCGACGGCCAGCATCTGGTCTTCGTTCGAAAGGCGCGGAAACCAAAGTTCGACGACGTCGAGATTGGTGCCGGAAGCAAATATGGAGTCGGGCTTGAAGCGCCGGTTGGCGAAATCGAAGCCGGCGGCCGCGAGCAGCCTGTCGGCCTTCCAGCGGTCGCCATCGGATGCGTCCATGGCCATGAAGTCGGCAACGCCGAGCCAGGTCGCGTTGAAGTCGACAAGTGTCCCGTCCTTGTCGAACAATATCCCCTTGATGTCTGCCAAGTCGTTCACTCCGAACCACGCAATTGGTGGATGCGTTCCACAAGGCCCCTTGTAGAGGCGTCGCGGTTTGCGGCGCTTTCCTTGCCTTCAACGACAGGCAGCAGGCCGGTCGCCAGTTCCTTGCCGAGCTCGACACCCCACTGGTCGAAGGAATTGATGTTGAACAGCGTGCCCTCGACGAAGACGCGGTGCTCGTAGAGCGCGATCAGCCGGCCGAAGGTGCGCGGGTCGAGCTTGCGATAGAGGATGGTCACCGACGGCCGGTTGCCGGAGAAGACGCGATGCGGTGCTATCTTGTCGACATCCGCCGGCTTCATGCCCTTGGCCAGCATCTGCGCGCGGGCTTCGTCCAGCGTGCGACCCTTCATCAGGGCTTCCGACTGCGCCAGGCAGTTGGAGAGCAGCAGATCGTGTTGATGCCGCAGGTTCGGCTCATGGCCAACGGCCGCGGCGAGGAATTCGACCGGGATGAGGTCCGTGCCCTGGTGCAGCAACTGGAAGAAGGCGTGCTGGCCATTGGTGCCGGGTTCGCCCCAGACCAGCGGCCCGGTCGGCGTCGTAACGGGCGTGCCGTCGAGGGTGACACCCTTGCCGTTCGATTCCATGTCGAGCTGCTGCAGATAGGCAGGCAGCCTGGACAGGCGCTGGTCATAGGGGATGACCGCGCGCGCCGGATAGCCGCAGATGACCCGATGCCACCAGCCGACCAGCCCCAGAAGCGCCGGCAGGTTCCCGGCCAGCGGGGTGCTGCGGAAGTGCTCGTCCATCTCATGCGCGCCGTCGAGGAAGGCGCGGAAATTTCTTGGGCCGACGGCGATCATGACAGGCAGGCCGATCGCGCCCCAGACCGAATAGCGGCCGCCGACCCAGTCCCAGAAGCCGAAGACGCGATCCTGCTCGATGCCGAACTTGGCCACCAGGTCGAGCGCCGTCGAGACGGCGGCGAAATGCTTGCCGACCGCTTCCTTGCCGAGCGCCTTCTGCACCCAGTCGCGCGCCGTCTGCGCATTGGTCATCGTCTCGACCGTGGTGAAGGTCTTGGAGGCGATGATGAACAGCGTGGTCTCGGCGGACAGGCCCTTCAGCGTGTCGTGGATATGAGCGCCGTCGATGTTGGAGACATAGTGCGCGCGCGGTCCGTCATGATAGGGGGCGAGCGCCAGCGTCGCCATGGCCGGGCCGAGGTCGGAGCCACCAATGCCGATGTTGACGATATCGGTGATCTTCTTGCCGGTGGCGCCGGCTGCCTTGCCGGAGCGGATCGCGTCGGCAAAGGCACCCATCGCGTCGAGCACGGAAATGACATCCGCCTTGACGTCCTGGCCGTCGACCGTGACGCCCTTGCCGCTGAGGTTGCGCAGCGCCGTGTGCAGCACGGCGCGGTCTTCGGTGATGTTGATCCTCTTGCCGGCAAACATGGCGGCGCGGCGCCCCTCGAGATCGGCGGCGGCGGCCAGCTTTTCCAGCAGATCCATGGTGGTGGCGTCGACGGCGCATTTCGACCAGTCGAGCAAAAGGTCGCCATCGGTGGCGGAGAATGTCTTGAACCGCTGTGGATCGGCAGCGAAGGCCTGGCGCATGTCGGCTGGCGCCCCGGCGCGATGATCGCGCAAGGCGGCAAGCTGTTTCTGGAAGGCTGACTTATCCACTGGCGGGGACTCCTGGCGTTTTTCGACGCACTCTATCAGACCGGATGTTTCCGGCGCGTGTCGTCGCGACAAAACTATTGAGCCGAATTCCGTCCGGTCAATACGCGGCGATGACGCAGCGCGTCACGAAGTGATGGCATGGATTGTCACAGGAACGATACAGCGCCCGATTTCGGCTGGAAGGATCACTGGTATAAATCCCAAAGATCAGAAAAATTGATTGGCGCAACCCCTTGTGCCACCGTTACATTCGACTGGTCCAGCAAAGCGAAAAAAGCTGGCCATCGAGGAACATCTTCCATGCCACAGAGAAACGACACGGCGATATGGTCCGGCCTGTTCCGGATTTCGGCTGAATCCGGCCAGACCCTGCAGGCGCAGATCCGCCAAGCCATCGTGGCCGCCATCCTGGACCGACAGATCGCCGCTTCGATGCCGCTTCCCTCCTGCCGGATCCTGGCCGAGAAACTCGGCGTGGCGCGCGGAACCGTGGTTCTCGCCTTCCAGCAGCTCGTCGACCAGGGTTTCCTGGTGGCGCGCGAACGGCGCGGCCATTTCGTCAATCCAGACGTGCTGGCGACGCCGGCCAAGCCGCATCAGAAGGCGCCTGACCAGGCCAATGAGATCGACTGGAAGGCGCGCCGGCAGATCGCCGCCAGCGACATGCCGCCGCCGGCCAAGCACGAAAACTGGATCAAGTCGTCCTACCCCTTCGTCTATGGCCAGTTCGACCCGGCGCTGTTCCCGACCGCCGAATGGCGCGAGTGCAACCGCATGGCGCTGGCCGTGCTCGAGATCCGCAACTGGGCGTCCGACATGGTCGATCGTGACGATCCGCTCTTGATCGAGCAGATCCAGGCGCGGCTCCTGCCCCGGCGCGGCATCTTCGCCAATCCCGACGAGATCATCGTCACGCTGGGCGCCCAGAACGCGCTCTACATGCTGGCTTCGCTGTTGATGACCAAGGGCTCGAAGGTGGCAATGGAAGACCCGGGCTACCCCGACGCGCGCTCGATCTTCCGCCTTGCGGGCGCCGAGATCCAGCCTGTGCCGGTCGACCAGTCCGGCATCGTAACCTCTTCTATCCCCAATGATTCCGGCTTCGTGTTCGTCACGCCCAGCCATCATTGCCCGACCATGGTGCCGTTGTCGGCCGAGCGGCGGCAGGATCTGCTGGCACGTGCCAACCGTCACAACCAGATCATCATCGAGGACGGCTATGACAGCCAGCTACTCGACGAGGCGCCGCAGCAGGCATTGAAGAGCCTCGATCGCTCCGGCCGCGTCGTCTATGTCGGCTCGATGTCGAAAACGCTGGCTCCAGGCCTGCGGCTTGGCTACATCGTCGCGTCGGCTGGACTAATCGCGGAACTCAGGGCATTGCGCCGTTTCATGCTGCGCCATCCGCCGGCCAACAATCAGCGCGCCGTGGCGCTGTTCCTGTCGCTCGGCCATCACGAGGCCCTGGTGCGGCGTCTGTCGAGCGCCTTTGACGAGCGGCGCAAGCGTCTGGTCCATGCGATTTCCGCTTTCCTGCCGGAATGGCGTTCGACCGATTCGGCCGGCGGCACGTCGCTCTGGCTCGAGGGGCCGCGGGGCACCGATTCCCGTGGTTTGGCCGAGGCCGCCGCCTCACGCAGCGTCATCATCGAGCCGGGAGACCGCTTCTTCGACCGCACCGAAAAGCCTTCGCGTTTCATGCGGTTGGGCATTTCCTCGATCGCGCTGCAGCACATCGAGCCCGGCATCCGCGAGCTCGCCACCGCGGCCGGACGCAGGCCGGCGGCTGCCTGATCCATCCACCCGATGCTTGGACCAGAACCCCAAAGGCGGCTCCGGTTCCTTTAGCTCTGGCACATGCACCCGAACAGGCTGGCCCATAGGCTGTGCCAAAGCCGGCGGCATAGTCGTGGCACAAAGGGGAAGAAGCAGCCGATGGTGGACCAACCGCCGCCCTGCTTCTGAGAAAGCTGGAGTGTCTCCATGTCAGTGGTTCTTGAAAAGCAGGAAGCGGCGGCGGATCAGCGCTCGCGCCGCTCCGGTGGACGCGAAGCGCGCCGCGCCATGCGGGCCGCGCCGCTCGCCGACGACATCAGGCCGGTGCGCGCCGGCCTCGAGGGCGGCAGCTACGGGCCCTTGCGTGGGAACGATCAGGAGCGCATCCACGAGGCCGTGCTGACGCTGCTGGAGACGGTCGGCTTCGCCAATGCCATCCCTTCCTGCATCGAGGCACTGACCAAGGTCGGCGCCACCCATGGCGATGATGGCCGCATCCGTTTTCCGCGCGCGCTGGTGCTCGACACCATCAAGAAGGCAGCGCGCAATTTCACCTTGCACGGCCAGGACCCGAAACACGACATGGTGATCCAGGGCAAGCGCGTGCACTACGGCACGGCGGGTGCCGCCGTGCATCTGGTCGATGTGGAGAAGCGTGAATATCGCGAATCGCTGCTGCAGGACATCTATGACGCGGCCCGCATCGTCGAGGGGCTCGACAACATCCATTTCTTCCAGCGGCCGATGGTGCCGCGCGACATTCCCGATCCGCTCGAAATGGACTTCAACACGCTCTATGCCTGCGTGATGGGCACGTCCAAGCATGTCGGCACCTCGTTCACGGTGCGCGAGAACGTGCAACCGGCGCTGGAGATGCTCTATGCCATCGCCGGCGGCGAGGAGAATTTCCGCGCCCGGCCTTTCGTTTCGAACTCCAACTGCTTCGTCGTGCCGCCGATGAAGTTCGCCGAGGACGCGTGCGGCGTGCTCGAGGCCTGTGTCGAGGGCGGCATCCCGATCCTGCTTCTGTCGGCTGGCCAGGCCGGTGCGACCGCCCCGGCGGCGATTGCCGGCGCGGTCGTGCAGGCGGTGGCCGAAGTGCTGGCCGGTCTGGTTTATGTCAACGCCATCAAGCCGGGACACCCGGCGATCTTCGGCACCTGGCCGTTCGTGTCGGATCTGAGGACCGGCGCCATGTCGGGCGGCTCGGCCGAGCAGGCGGTGCTGACCGCTGCCTGCGCGCAGATGGCGCAGTTCTACGATTTGCCCGGCGGCTCGGCCGCCGGCATGACGGATTCGAAACTGCCCGACATCCAGTCCGGCTATGAAAAAGGCATCACCGACGTGATGGCCGGCCTTGCCGGGCTCAACCTGGTCTACGAATCGGCCGGCATGCATGCCTCGCTGCTCGGCTTCTGCCTGGAAAGCCTGATCATCGACAATGACATGCTCGGACATTGCCTGCGCTGCGTCCGCGGCATCGAGGTGACCGATGAGGCGCTGTCGATCGACACCATCGCCGAAGTCTGCCTGAAGGGACCGGGCCATTATCTCGGCAACGAGCAGACGCTTCGGCTGATGCAAACCGAGTATTTCTATCCGGCTGTCGGCGACCGGTTTTCGCCGAAGGAATGGAACGAAAAGGGCCGGCCCGACATATTGCAGCGCGCGATCATCGAGAAGAAGCGCGTCCTTGCCGAACGCTTCCCGCGCCATGTGCCGAAGCTGCTCGACGACAGGCTGCGCGCGCGCTTCGGCGACATGATCAAGCTGCCGCGCGCCAATATGGGCGGCTGAGCCTCGTCAAAGCAGTCAGTCGGCGCCCAGGCCGTAGCGTTCAACGACTTCGGCGTTGATCAGCTTGGCGTGCAGCGTCATCAACACGATCCGGGCGTCGAAACTGTCGCCGGCCTCGACCGCGTCCTCGATACGGCGCTCCACGTCCTGCCGCTGCTGCAAGCCGTGGGAGCGCTCGAACGTCTCCGGTCCGGCAACGCAGTAGCTGAACAGTCGCGCCACATCCGGGTAGGCCTGTGGCGGCGGCTCGTCGGACCAGCGATCCTTCATCAGATTGACGAGGGTGAGTTTCACCCCCTCCGGCACAAGCGCGGGATGAAGGTCGGCGTCACGCAATGCCGCATCAAGCTGCCTCAGATCGCCCGATCGTCCGAACATGCCAAGGAAACCGAGGGAAGAGCGTCGCTGCGCCATGATGTTCCAATCCGTTTCCAACCACTTAAATGGTCGGCGAGCGGAATACAAAGGCAGGCGAGCCTCTATCCCCTCGCCGCCAGCAGCAAGACACCGGCAAGGGCCGATCCGGCGAGCGTCGGCAGCACGCCGATCTTCAGCCTCAGGATGGCGATCATCGCGGCGCAGGAAAGCAGCGCCGCCCGCCAGTCGATCGACGAAAGCACCGGGACATTCATGCCGAGACCCATCGCGTGCACCTCGCGGAAAACGACGTGCAAGGCAAACCAAAGTGCGAGGTTCATGACGACGCCGACAACAGCGGCGGTGATCGCCCCCAACGCGGCCGACAACACCCTGTTGCCGCGCAAGGCCTCGATGTAGGGCGCGCCAAGGAATATCCAGAAGAAACACGGCGTGAACGTCACCCACAAAGTCAGCAGCGCGCCAAGCGATCCGCCAAGCAACGGGTTCAGTGACCCGGCGTGACGGAACGCGGCGATGAAGCCGACGAACTGCAACACCAGGATGAGTGGACCAGGCGTGGTCTCGGCAAGCCCAAGACCATCGACCATCTCACCGGGCGCGAGCCAGCCGAAGGACTGGACAGCCGCCTGCGCGACATAGGCAAGCACCGCATAGGCACCACCGAAGGTGACGACCGCCATCAGACTGAAGAACCGGCCTATCTCCGTCCACACGCTGGCGGAGCCAGTGAACCACCAGATAACAAGAACCGGTCCGAGCCAGATCGGCAGCCAGATCGCGACAGTGCGCGGCGCATGCCATCTGGTCGGTTCGACATGGGTCAGTTCGCCGCGCTCGAACATCAGGTCGACGGCTCCCTTGATGTCGGCAACATCGCCCTTGCCGTGCGCGGCGCCGGAAAACAGGCCGGGAACAACGCGGTCTCCCAGCCATCCTGTCAGGCCCGCGAGCAGGATGATGAGCGGAAACGGCACATTTAACGCATAGATGGCGAAGAAGGCGGCAACCGCGATCGACACCATGGCGGGGTTTTTCAGCGCACGCCGTCCGATGCGGATCACCGCCTCGATGACGATGGCAAGCACCGCCGCCTTCACCCCGAGGAACAGTGCCGCGACGAGCGGCATGTCGCCATAGAGCACGTAGAGACTACTCAAGACGAGCATGACGAGCGCGCCCGGTAGGACGAACAGGATGCCGGCGACAAGGCCACCGATCGTCCTGTGCAGCAGCCAGCCGATATAGATGGCGAGTTGCTGGGCTTCCGGGCCGGGCAGCAGCATGCAGTAATTCAGTGCATGCAGGAAACGCTGTTCACCGATCCAGCGTCGTTCCTCGACCAGTTCCTTGTGCATCAGCGCGATCTGCCCTGCCGGCCCGCCGAAGCTGAGCAGCCCGATCTCCGCCCAGACCTTCACGGCTTCGGCAAGGGTCGGTGCCGCCGGCGCTTCGGCGTTCCCCGACCTGTGTGCAGGCACAACGGCGCTCATGACGGTTTACCTGCACCGGGCCAATTGTGCGTTTCCTCGGTGGCATCACGGCACCAGCGGAAGAACGCATCGTAGAGCAGCATGCCTGCTTCCAGTTGCTCCAGATCGTCGCGAAACATCCGCGACAGGCCAAGCGAGGCAGCCAGAAAGCCGGCGGCCTGGGGCACCAGATCGAGACTTGCAGTGTCGGCCGCGCGCACAATCACCGCAAGGCGATCGAGTGCGGCGGATTCCAGGCCGAATTCCTCGATCATCGTATCGAAGGTGCAGCGTTCGCCACGATGGCTCCAGAACACGTTGTCGATGTCGAACGGCTCGGCCTGAAAGCGGTCGGCCACGGCAGGCACTTCGGCCGCCTCGACGAACAGGAAGACAGGGCGAGGATCGATGAAACGCCGGATCAGCCAGGGGCAGGCGATGCGGTCGACCTTGGGGCGGGCGCGCGTCACCCAGACCGTGCGGCCCTTTTCGTCGCGCGGCGGCAATTTGTCGGTGCGGACCAGAAGCGCGTCCGCATCGCGCCAGGCTTCGAAGCCACCTTCGAGGGTTTCGGCGGGAATCCCCCCGTGGCGCAGCCATGCGGCTACACCTTGCGAGAGTTTCCGGCCTTTCTGGCAGACCACCACCACGGGCTTGCCGGCGAAGTCGGATGCCCACGTCGAAACGGTTTTGAAATCGCGACGGACCGAGGCCGGCAGCAGGCGCGGATCGGCGTCGAAATCCTCATCAATACGGACGTCGATGATTGCAGGCGCGCCCGGCAGGCCGACCAGCCGGGAGAGTTGCGATACGGTGATAGCGGTTGTTGACGGCATGGCGTCCACCTCCTGACAGAGAAGCCTGGACGCGAACGTTGGGCTGACGCCTCACGGGGTCGTCGCGATGCACCCCTTGTTATGATCGTGGATTTGTTGGGCACGCTTGTCAAGGATCGTGACCGGTCTCGAACCACGGTCAGGACGCACAATGCCAAATGGAAGAACGGCTGGCGGCCTGATTGATCAAGCTGCCAGCCGTCGATCCGATGTCAGTGATTGTCCCCGGAGCAATCAATGATTGTCCCCGGTGTAATCAATGATTGTCCCTGGGAACGCCGCTGGTATGGGCGACGTCCAGGTATTTCACGGCCGGCTTCAGAACCATCCCTTCGGAGAACTGGTCGACCATGCCGCGCTGGATCTCCTGCCACGGCGTCTGGTGCTTGGGGTAGTGGTAGCCGCCATCGCTCTCCAGCTCGGCGCGCCGCCTGGCAAGCTCTTCATCGCTGATCAGCATGTTGGCGGTGGCCTTGCGCAAGTCAATGCGCACGCGGTCGCCGGTCTTGAGCAGCGCCAGTCCGCCGCCGATCGCGGCTTCCGGCGAGGCGTTGAGGATCGATGGCGAGCCCGACGTGCCCGACTGGCGGCCGTCGCCGATGCAGGCCAGCGAGTGGATGCCCTTCTTGATGAGATAGGCCGGCGGCTGCATGTTGACGACCTCGGCGCCGCCGGGATAGCCGACCGGGCCGGCGCCGCGCATGAACAGGATGGTGTGCTCGTCGATGCCTTGCGCCGGATCGTCGATGCGAGCGTGGTAGTCCTCCGGACCGTCGAAGACCATGGCGTTGCCCTCGAAGGCTTCCGGGTCGTTGGGGTTGGACAGATAGCGCTCGCGGAATTCCGGCGAGATGCCGCTCATCTTCATGATCGCGGAATCGAACAGATTGCCCTTGAAATTGATGAAGCCGGCATTGGTCTTGAGCGGTTTGTCGACACTGTGGATGACGTCGGCGTTTTCGTTTGCGACACCCTTGCAATTGTCGCCGATCGATTTGCCGTTGACGGTCATGGCTTCAGGATAGGGCAGCAGCCCGGCCTTCATCAGTTCGGCAACCACGGCCGGCACGCCGCCGGCATGATGATAGTCCTCGCCCAGATACTCGCCGGACGGCTGCAGATTGACGATGAGGGGCACTTTGAGGCCGACCTTCTGCCAGTCGTCATTGTCGAGCGGCACGCCGAGATGGCGGGCGATGGCATTGAGATGAATCGGTGCGTTGGTGGAGCCACCGATCGCCGAATTGACGACGATGGCGTTCTCGAAGGCCTTGCGCGTCATGATGTCTGATGGCTTCAGATCCTCATGCACCATGTCGACGATGCGCTTTCCCGTCTCGTAGGCGATCTGGCCGCGCTCACGGTATGGCGCGGGGATGGCGGCCGAGCCCGGCAGCTGCATGCCGAGCGCCTCGGCCAGGGAATTCATCGTGGTGGCGGTACCCATGGTGTTGCAGTAGCCGGTGGAGGGCGCCGAGGAGGCGACGATGTCCATGAACTCGTCATAATTGATCTCGCCGGCCGACAGGCGCTGGCGCGATTCCCAGACGATGGTGCCGGACCCGGTGCGCTTGCCCTTGTGCCAGCCGTTGAGCATCGGGCCGACCGACAGCGCGATGGCGGGAATGTTGACGGTGGCCGCCGCCATGAGCAGCGCCGGCGTGGTCTTGTCGCAGCCGATGGTGAGCACGACGCCATCGAGCGGATAGCCGTAGAGCACCTCGACCAGGCTGAGATAAGCAAGGTTGCGGTCAAGGGCCGCGGTCGGGCGCTTGCCGGTCTCCTGGATCGGATGGCAGGGGAACTCGAAAGGGATGCCGCCCATCGAGACGATGCCTTCGCGCACGCGCTTGGCGAGCTCGATATGGTGCCGGTTGCAAGGCGACAGATCAGAGCCGGTCTGGGCAATGCCGATCAGCGGCTTGCCCGACATCAGTTCGGCGCGGGTCAGCCCGTAGTTCAGGTAACGCTCCAGATAGAGCGCCGTCATTCCCGGATTATCGGGATTGTCGAACCACTCCTGCGAGCGAAATTTCTTCTTTCCTGTGGGGGCGCCAGCCATCATGGTCTCCGTATTTGTATGACAAATCGATATGACAACGCGCGGATGCAGGCAAGGGGCACGCGCGATCTGAATCCGGACTTTGGTGCGATAGACATGTATCGGGCCGCGCGCTAGGACCAATCGACATCAATTGCACGGGAGGTCTTGATGGCTTTGGTGATCGAAGGCGAGGAACGCATCGCGGCGCCCGTCCAGAAAGTATGGGAAGCCCTGAACGACCCGGCGGTGCTCAAGGAGAGCATTCCCGGTTGCCAGAGCCTGGAGAAGACGTCGGACACCGAGATGGCGGCGACGGTCGTGCTGAAGATCGGACCGATCAAGGCGACCTTCAATGGCGAGGTGACGCTAAAGAACCTCAAGCCACCGCATTCCTACACGATCCAGGGCGAAGGCAAGGGCGGCATCGCCGGCTTCGCCAAGGGCGGCGCCGACGTGACGCTGACGGCGGATGGGCCGAACGCCACGGTGCTCAGATATGCCGCCAAGGCCGAAGTCGGCGGCAAGATCGCCCAGCTCGGCAGCCGGCTGATCGAGTCGACGTCGAAAAAACTGGCCGGGCAGTTCTTTTCGACATTTGGCGAGAAGGTCGGCGGCTGACCATCCTCCCGGGAGGTCACTCGAAGACGATGCTCGGCACCGCCGCTTCGGCCGCGCCGCGCTCTTCATTGACCCTGTCCCAGACCTTGGCGGCGATGTCGCGATAGGTTTTCGCCGCGGCGCCGTCAGGCTTCGAGACGACCACCGGCGCCCCGGCATCCGAGCTTTCGCGGATGCCCATTTCCAGCGGCACTTCGCCGAGGAAGGTGACGCCGAGGCGTTCGGCCTCGCGGCGCGCGCCGCCATGGCCGAAAATGTCGTAGCGCTTGCCGGTGTCCGGCGCGATGAAATAGCTCATGTTCTCGACGATGCCGAGCAGCGGCACGTCGACCTTCTTGAACATGTTCAGCCCCTTGCGGGCATCGATGAGGGCCAGGTCCTGCGGCGTCGAGACGATGACGGCGCCGGCCAGCGGCACCTGCTGCGCCATGGTCAATTGCGCATCGCCGGTGCCGGGCGGCATGTCGACCACAAGCACGTCGAGCCGGCCCCATTCAACCTCGCGCAGCATCTGTGTGAGTGCCGACATCACCATCGGCCCGCGCCAGATCATCGGCGTTTCCTCATCGACGAGGAAGCCCATCGACATCACCTTGAGGCCGTAATTCTCCATCGGCTTGAGGATCTTGCCGTCAACCGTCTGCGGCCGGCCATGGATGTCGAGCAGCTTGGGCATGGACGGGCCGTAGATGTCCGCATCGAGCACGCCGACCCGCAAGCCATTGGCGGCAAGGCCAAGCGCCAGGTTGACGGCGGTGGTCGACTTGCCGACGCCGCCCTTGCCGGAAGCAACCGCTATGATCGCCTCGATGCCGGGCACGCCGCGCTTCCCCTGGCTGTGCGAAGCGGGGGCATGCGGAGCGGAACGTGGTGCGGCGGGCGGAGCCGGCCTGGGCGCGGGACGCGTCGGAACAGGCGCCTCCATGCCGCCGCCCTTCTTTTCCGCCGTCAACGCGACAACGGCACCGGCAACACCTGGAATTGCCTTGACGACACGTTCGGCGGCGGCGCGCAGCGGCTCCATCTCCTGCGCCCTGGCGGCGGGAACGGTGATCGAGAAGAACACTTTCGAATCGGCGATGAAAATCTCGGAAACCATGCCGAGGTCGACGATGTTGCCGGTGAAATCCGGCCCATTGACCGTCTTCAGACGCTCGGTGACGATTTCCTTGGTGACGGACATGATTTTATCCTGGCGTTGGGCTGCCGCTCAGATAGTGCAGATTGAAGCCGACTCCAAGCGCCACGATGCCTGCGGTCAACCCGTCAGGTTGACGGCGAGATAGGTAAGAGCCGAAATCGCCGCCGTCGCCGGCAAGGTAATGATCCAGGCGATGACGATGTTACCGGCGATGCCCCAGCGCACCGCCGAGACGCGGCGGGCAGCACCGACGCCTATGATGGCACCGGTGATCGTATGCGTGGTCGATACGGGAACGCCGAGCCAGGTGGCGGCGAACAGCGTGATGGCGCCGCCGGTTTCAGCGCAGAAGCCCTGCATCGGATTGAGCCGGGTGATCTTCGAACCCATCGTGTGGACGATCCGCCAGCCGCCGAACAGCGTGCCGAGCGCCAGGGCCGACTGGCAGGTGAGGACGACCCAGAGCGGCACGTAGAATTTCTCGCCGAGCATGCCTTGCGAATAGAGCAGCACGGCGATGATGCCCATGGTCTTCTGCGCATCGTTGCCGCCATGCCCGAGCGAATAGAGCGAGGCGGAAAAGAACTGCAGGACGCGAAAGGTGCTGTCGACGGCGAACGGCGTCTGGCGCACGAACAGCCACGAAACCACCAGGATCAGGACAAGCGCCAGGACAAATCCGGTCGCCGGCGAGAGCACGATCGCGGCGACCGTCTTGCCGAGTCCCGACCAGACGATGGCACCGATGCCCGCCTTGGCAACCCCGGCGCCGACCAGCCCGCCGATCAGCGCGTGCGAGCTGCTCGAAGGGATGCCGGCAATCCAGGTGACGATGTTCCAGACAATGGCGCCGACGAGAGCCGAGAAGATCACCGCCGGCGTGACGATGCTGACATCGACGATGCCTTTCCCCACGGTCTCGGCGACATGCAGGCCGAAGAACATGAAGGCGATGAAATTGAAGAAGGCTGCCCACAGCACTGCATATTGCGGCCTGAGCACACGCGTGGAGACGATTGTGGCGATGGAATTGGCGGCATCGTGCAGGCCGTTGAGAAAATCAAAGAACAGCGCGACGGCGACAAGGCCGGCCAGCAGGGGGAAGGCGATCGCGACGTCCATCGCCTAGACGTTCTCGATGACGATGCCGCTGATCTCGTTGGCGACGTCCTCGAAGCGATCGACCACCTTCTCCAGCTGACCATAGATTTCCGAGCCGATCAGGTAGGCCATCGCGTCACCGCGGCCGTGGCGCCTGAACAGATCCTTCAGACCCTGCTCATGCAAATCGTCGGCCCGGCCCTCGGCGCGCATGACTTCCTCGGCGAGAGCGTTGAGGCGTGCGCTGTTGGCGCCGACCTTGGCGAGCAGCGGGATCGCCTCCGCGACCAGCCGCGCGGCGTCGACGATGACGGCGCCCATTTCCTGCATCAGCGGATCGAACTCCCGCTTCTCGAACAGTCTTACCGTCTTGACGGTCTTGTGCATCATGTCGATGGCATCATCCATCGACTGGATCAGATCCTTGATGTCGCCGCGATCGAAAGGGGTGATGAAGGAGCGTCGTACGGCCAGCAGGACTTCCGCGGTGACGTGATCGGCCTCGTCCTCGAGATCGACGATCTTCTGGCACCAGCGATCGATGTCCTTGCCTTGGAGAAGCTGCTGCAGCGCCTCAGCGCCGCCGACCACCGTGCGGGAATGCCGCTCGAACAGGTCGAAGAAACGATCTTCGCGTGGCAGCAGCTTGCGGAACCAGCCCAGCATGTCAGTCTCCCCTCGCGCCCGGTCCACGACCGTTTCATTGACATAACGCCGCGCGATGCCGCGGGAAACAGTAAGCCGGCTGAAAGATGTGGATGCGGAACGATTGCGCATATCGCTTGCGGCAAAGAACAATTTCCCCGAGCCTGTGCGTGACGACCGGAAGGATGGCATGATCGACAAACTCGAATTCTTCATCGCGCTGGCCAAGGAAGAGCATTTCGGCCGGGCGGCGGAAGCATGTGGCGTGACCCAGCCGACCCTGTCGGCCGGCATCAAACAGCTGGAGGGGCAGCTCGGCGTCATGCTGGTCAATCGCGGATCGCGTTTCCAGGGGCTGACGCCGGAGGGCAAGCAGGTGCTGGTCTGGGCGCGCCGCATCGTTGGCGATTCGAGGACCATGCGCGAGGAGATGCGGGCGGCGCGGCACGGCCTTTCCGGCCGCATCCGCATCGCCGCCATTCCGACCGCGCTCGCCATGGTGGCGCGGCTGACGACGCCGTTTCGCGAAAAGCACCCGGGCGTCACCTTCTCGGTGCTGTCGCGCACTTCGATCGAGGTGCTGTCGTTGCTCGGCAATTTCGACATCGATGCCGGCATTACCTATCTCGACAACGAGCCGCTTGGACGGGTGACCAGCGTACCGCTCTACGACGAGCGCTATCAATTGATCACAGCCATAGGCAACCCTTATTCGGATCGCGACAAAGTGTCATGGGCCGAGATCAGTCAGCTGCCGCTGTGCCTCCTCACGCCTGACATGCAGAACCGCCGCCTCATCGACCAGCATCTGGCCGAGGCCGGCGTGCAGGTGCGGCCGACGCTCGAATCCAATTCGATGATTGTGCTGTTCTCGCATATCCGCACCGGCAAATGGTCGTCGATCATGCCGCTCAACCTCGCGGAAACATTCGGCTTTTCGGAGCCGATCCGGGCCATTCCGATCGTCGAGCCGGATGCCAGCCATACGGTCGGCCTGGTGGCCGCGCCGCGCGAACCGCACACGCCGCTGGTGCAGGCGCTGCTGGACGAGGCAATGGCGCTGGCAGACGATTTCCGCACCCATCGCTAGTTTAGACACGGTGAGCTGACCGTCATCGATAGAAGATTTCTATCGAGCAACGGATCAGCTTTATTGATTTCGCGGGTTTCCTCTGTTTTTGTAACGACTTAGCGCTCGAGCGCTACCGACCAGGGAGGGCGCTGCTTGACGATGCAGCCTGCAAGTACCGAGATCGTATCGCGCACGGCCGCGATTATCCACGAGCTGAAAGGCCTCGAAGGCCCGCTGCTGCCGATCCTCCATGGCATCCAGGAAGAATTCGGGCATGTGCCGCAGGACGCCGTGCCCGTCATCGCCGATGAACTGAACTTGTCCAGGGCCGAGGTGCATGGCGTCGTGACCTTTTATCATGACTTCCGTGCGCGGCCGGCCGGTCGGCACGTGCTCAAGCTGTGCCAGGCGGAAGCCTGCCAGTCGATGGGTTCGGATGCGGTGGCCGCCAGGGTCAAGCAGCTGCTCGGCATCGATTTCCATGAGACGACCCGCGATGGATCGGTCACGCTTGAGCCGGTCTATTGCCTCGGGCTTTGCGCCTGTTCGCCGTCGGCGATGCTGGACGGCGAGGTGATCGGGCGGCTCGATGACGACAAGATCGACGAGATCGTTGCCGAGGTGCGCTCATGATCCCCCGCATCTATATTCCCGGCGATTCGGGCGCGCTGGCGCTCGGCGCGGAAAAGGTCGCCAACGCCATTCGCGCTGAACTCGCCGAACGCGGCATCGAGGCCAAGATCGTGCGCAATGGGTCGCGCGGCGCCTATTTTCTCGAGCCCATGGTCGAGGTGGCGACCGCCAACGGCCGTGTCGCCTACGGGCCGGTCAAGCCGTCGGACGTCAAGAGCCTGTTCGATAGCGGCTTCCTGACCGGCGGCCATCACAAGCGCTGGCTGGGCGCGCCGGACAAGATTCCCTTCCTGGCCAAGCAGACCAGGCTGACCTTTGCGCGCTGCGGCATCAACGACCCGCTGTCGCTCGACGCCTACAAGTCGCTCGGCGGGCTGAAAGGCCTGCAGAACGCGGTGGCCATGGCGCCCGCCGATGTCGTCAAACAGGTTACCGAGTCGGGCCTGCGCGGCCGTGGCGGCGCGGGTTTCCCGACAGGCATCAAATGGAAGACGGTGCTGGATACGGCGGGAGACCAAAAATACATCGTCTGCAACGCCGATGAAGGCGACAGCGCCACCTTCGCCGACCGCATGATCATGGAGGGCGATCCCTTCGTGCTGATCGAAGGCATGACGATCGCCGGTGTCGCGACAGGCGCCACCAAGGGTTTCGTCTATATCCGCTCGGAATATCCGCATGCGGTGGCGACGATGAACAAGGCCGTCGAGATCGCCCGCAAGGCAGGCGTGCTCGGCGTCAACGTGATGGGTTCACCCAACGCCTTCGACATGGAAATCCGTGTTGGTGCCGGCGCCTATGTCTGCGGCGAGGAAACATCGCTGCTCAACAGCCTCGAAGGCAAGCGCGGCGTCGTGCGCGCCAAGCCGCCGCTGCCGGCGATCCAGGGTCTGTTCGGCAAGCCGACGGTGATCAACAATGTCATCTCGCTGGCTTCAGTCCCTATCGTCATGGACAAGGGGGCGGCGTTCTACAAGGATTTCGGCATGGGCCGCTCGCGCGGCACGATCCCGATCCAGATCGCCGGCAACGTCAAGCATGGCGGCCTGTTCGAGACGGCCTTCGGCCTGACGCTGGGCGAGATCGTCGACGATATCGGCGGCGGCACCGCCACTGGCCGGCCGGTGAAGGCCGTGCAGGTCGGCGGCCCGCTCGGCGCCTATTTCCCGCGCTCGCTGTTCGACACCGCCTTCGACTACGAAGCCTTTGCCGCCAAGGACGGGCTGATCGGACATGCCGGCATCACCGTGTTCGACGATACGGCCGACATGCTGAAGCAGGCGCGCTTCGCCATGAAGTTCTGCGCCATCGAAAGCTGCGGCAAGTGCACGCCCTGCCGCATCGGCTCGACGCGTGGGGTGGAGACCATCGACCGGCTCGCCGCCGGCATCGAGCCGGAAAAGAACCTCGCTCTGGTCACCGATCTCTGCAACACGATGAAGTTCGGATCGCTCTGCGCGCTGGGTGGTTTCACGCCCTACCCGGTGATGAGCTCGATCACCCATTTCCCCGAGGATTTCAAGCCCGCGCCCGCGCGCGTGGCTGCTGAATAGGAGCTGGCAGATGAACATCAAGGCCGACTTCCCGATACTCATCGAAGAACTCGACTACGGGACCCCGGAATCGAAGGCGCAAAAGCAGGTCACGCTGGTCGTGGACGGCCGCAGCATCAGCGTGCCGGAAGGCACCTCGATCATGCGGGCGGCGATGGAAGGCGGGGTTGAGATCCCGAAGCTCTGCGCCACCGACATGCTGGACTCGTTCGGCTCGTGCCGTGTCTGCCTGGTCGAGATCGAAGGGCGCGGCGGCACGCCGGCATCCTGCACGACGCCGGTCGGCGAAGGCATGGTGGTGCGCACACAATCCGACCGGCTCGACGCCATCCGTCGCGGCGTCATGGAACTCTATGTCTCCGACCATCCGACCGGCTGGAACGAGAAGGCCGGAACCGGCGCCAGCGAGTTCGACGCGGTGGCGAAGTCGGTCGGCCTGACAGAGAACCGCTACGGCATCGAGGGCCGCAACCACGTCAAGCAGGAAGATGGCGTGGCGCCCGGCCATGGTTCGCTGGCGGTCGATTATATCGCCCGCGACGAATCCAACCCCTATTTCACCTATGATCCGGCACAGTGCATCGTCTGCTCGCGCTGCGTGCGCGCCTGCGAGGAGGTGCAAGGCACCTTCGCCCTGACGATCGAGGGCCGCGGTTTCGAGTCGCGCATGGTTGCCGGCATGCATGAGGACTTCATCGCCTCCGAATGCGTGTCCTGCGGTGCCTGCGTGCAGGCCTGCCCGACGGATGCGCTGCGTGAGAAGACCGTGCTCGAGAAGGGCATGCCCGAGCGCTCCGCCGTCACCACCTGCGCCTATTGCGGCGTCGGCTGCTCGTTCAAGGCCGAGGTGAAGGGCGACGAAGTCATCCGCATGATGCCGTACAAGGATGGCAAGGCGAACCATGGCCATTCCTGCGTGAAGGGCCGTTTCGCCTATGGCTACGCCACCCACAAGGACCGCATCCTGTCGCCGATGATCCGGGAAAAGGTCAGCGATCCCTGGCGTGAAGTGAGCTGGGAAGAGGCAATCGCCCATACGGCCAAGGAATTCCGCCGGATCCAGTACCAGTATGGACGCACCGCGATCGGCGGTATCACCTCGTCGCGCTGCACGAACGAAGAGACCTATCTCGTGCAGAAGATGGTCCGGCAGGGCTTCCGCAACAACAATGTCGACACCTGCGCACGCGTCTGCCATTCGCCGACCGGCTATGGGCTCGGCCAGACCTATGGCACCTCGGCCGGCACGCAGGATTTCGATTCCGTCGAGTTCACCGACGTCGCCGTCATCATCGGCGCCAATCCGGCTTCCGCCCATCCGGTCTTCGCCTCTCGGCTGAAGAAGCGTCTGCGCCAGGGCGCCAAGCTGATCGTGCTCGATCCGCGCCGCACCGAAATGGTGAAATCGGCACATGTCGAAGCGGATTATCATCTGCCGCTGAAGCCCGGCACCAATGTCGCGGTGCTGACGGCGCTGGCCCATGTCATCGTCACCGAGGGCCTTTTCAACGAAGCCTTCATCCGCGAACGCTGCGACTGGACGGAGTTCCAGGACTGGGCGTCGTTCGTCGCCTTGCCGGAAAACAGCCCCGAAACCGTCGGCAAGCTTTCCGGCGTCGATCCCGAGCTGATCCGTGGCGCTGCCCGGCTCTACGCCAAGGGCGGCAATGGCGCGATCTATTACGGCCTCGGCGTCACCGAGCACAGCCAGGGCTCGACCACCGTCATGGCGATCGCCAACCTTGCGATGGCGACAGGCAATATTGGCCGCCCAGGCGTCGGCGTGAACCCGCTGCGCGGCCAGAACAACGTGCAGGGTTCGTGCGACATGGGGTCCTTCCCGCATGAACTGCCGGGCTATCGCCACATCTCCGGGGAAGCCGTGCGCGACATCTATGAAAGCCTGTGGGGCGTGAAGCTCGACGACGAACCTGGCCTGCGCATCCCCAACATGCTGGATGCCGCCGTCGACGGCTCGTTCAAGGGCATCTACATCCAGGGCGAGGACATCCTGCAGTCCGATCCCGACACCAAGCATGTCGCCGCCGGCCTTGCGGCGATGGAATGCGTGGTCGTGCACGACCTGTTCCTGAACGAGACGGCGAACTACGCGCACGTCTTCCTGCCGGGTTCGACCTTCCTGGAGAAGGACGGAACCTTCACCAATGCCGAGCGCCGCATCAACATGGTGCGCAAGGTCCTGGAGCCGAAGGCACGCTACGCCGACTGGGAAGCAACGCAGGAGCTCGCCCGCGCGATCGGGCTGGACTGGAACTATGAGCATCCCTCGCAGATCATGGACGAGATCGCCAAGACAACGCCAAGCTTCGCCGGCGTCTCCTTCGAGTTGCTCGACCGTGTCGGGTCGGTGCAATGGCCCTGCAACGAGAAGGCTCCGCTCGGCACGCCGATCATGCATGTCGATGGTTTCGTGCGCGGCAAGGGCAAGTTCATCCGCACCGAATATGTGGCGACGGACGAGAGAACCGGGCCACGCTTCCCGCTGCTTTTGACCACCGGCCGCATCCTCAGCCAGTACAATGTCGGCGCGCAGACGCGGCGTACCGACAACGTCATGTGGCACTCGGAAGACCGGCTGGAGATCCATCCGCACGATGCCGAGAACCGCGGCCTGCGCGATGGCGACTGGGTGCGGCTGACCAGCCGTTCCGGCGAAACGACGCTGCGCGCGCTGATTACCGACCGGGTGTCGCCGGGCGTGGTCTACACGACGTTCCACCATCCCGACACGCAGGCCAACGTCATCACCACCGACTTCTCCGACTGGGCGACCAACTGTCCCGAATACAAGGTCACCGCCGTGCAAGTCGGTGCCTCCAACGGGCCGTCGGAATGGCAACGCGAGTACGATGAACAGGCAAAAAACAGCCGCCGCATCGCCTCGCTGCAAGCGGCGGAGTAACCTTGGCCGCGCGCCGCAAAGCAACGACTGAGATATCGCGGCTGGCGCACCGTGCCAGTGGCACGGCTGCGGCCAACCGCATGGTGCCGGAGGAGACGCCGGTGGCATTCTCCTTCGCCGGCACCACGCATGCGGTAATGATGGCAAGCCCGGCCGACTTCGAGGATTTCGCGCTCGGCTTCTCGCTGACCGAAGGCATCATTGCTTCCCCTGAAGAGATCGAGGCGATCGAGGTCGAGGATCATGGCGCCGGAATCGATATCCAGATCCGGCTGAAGGACCTTGCCAATACGCGCTTCGAGGCGCGGCGCCGCAGGCTTGCCGGGCCGGTCGGCTGCGGGTTGTGCGGCATTGAATCCATCGAGGAAGCACTGCGGTCGGCTGACGCCGTTGGTGCGTCAAAACTTACGCTTGATGCCGATGACATCGTGCGCTCCGTCAGGCTGTTGTCGAAGGTGCAGCCGCTGCACACGGAAACCGGAGCCGTGCATGCCGCCGGCTTCTACATCCCGGGCAAGGGCGTCGTGATGGCACGCGAGGATGTCGGCCGCCACAATGCGCTGGACAAGCTGGCCGGCGCGTTGGCCAAAGCCGGCATCGACGGCGCGTCGGGCGCTGTCGTGGTGACGTCGCGCGTCTCGGTCGAGATGGTGCAGAAGACGGCGGCGATCGGCTCGGCCTTCATCATTGCCGTCTCGGCGCCGACCGCGCTTGCCATCCGCACGGCGCAGGAGGCGGGCATGACGTTGGTGGCGCTGGTGCGCGGCGACGATTTCGATGTTTTCACTCACCCCGACCGGGTGATCTATGGAGCCGCCCAGCATGTCGCATGACGAAGACCACATCACGAGCACGAGCGAAAAGCTGGTGCGCATGGCCAATCAGATCGCGACCTTTTTTCATTCGAGGCCGCGCGAGGAAGGTGTCGCGGGCGTCGCCGAGCATATCAACAAGTTCTGGGAGCCCAGGATGCGGCGGCAGTTCTTCGAGATGCTGGACAGCGGCGAAGGCTTCGACGAACTCGTCGTGGCCGCATCCGCCAGGATCAAGCGCCCGATCTCGCCGGCCGAGGCCGACATCAAGCTCGGACTGAACCCCTCCCCAGCCGACCTTGCCGCCTCGCAAAAGTAGCCTCCGGACCGCACGGACTTATATTTCCTTTTGCTAAAGTTTGAGCTGCCGCTATCGATGCGGCTCTGCTATGTTCGACGATCAGAAATCGTCAGGCCGGGCGGAAGAACTCGTGAGGCCGATCGAGACCCGATATGCCCTCAGTGGCGAGGTGCGGATCGCCTATCAGGTGGTCGGCCAGGGATCACTTGATCTCGTTTTCGTGCCGGGCTTCATTTCCAATCTCGACCTGCATTGGGAAGACGAGGGCTATACCAGGCTCTTGAGACGGCTGTCGGCATTCTCCCGGCTGATCCTGTTCGACAAGCGCGGCACGGGTCTTTCCGATCGTGTCGATGTCCATCACTTGCCCAGTCTCGAAATGCGCATGGATGATGTGCGCGCGGTGATGGACGCGGCGGGCAGTGGCCGGGCGGCACTGCTTGGCGCTTCCGAAGGCGCGCCCATGGCAATGCTGTTCGCCGCCACCTATCCGGAACGGACGCGGGCGCTGGCGCTCTATGGCGGCTATGCGCATTTCCACAAATGGGTGATGCCGCCCGAACGCCTCGATGCCTTCATCGCGACGGCCGAAACGGCCTGGGGCACCGGCGCCACCTTGCCCAGTTTCGCGCCGGGACGGGTGGATGACACCCGTTTTTCGACCTGGTGGGCGCGCTTTGAGCGCTTGTCGGCGAGCCCGACAGCAGCGGCGGCACTGGCGCGGATGAACGCGGAGATCGACGTGCGCGGCGTGCTGCCCGCAATCAGCGCGCCAACGCTGCTGATCCATCGCCGCAACGATGCCCGGGTCGATCCCGACGCCAGCCGCTTCCTGGCCAGGAAGATCGCGAATGCGCGGCTGGCCGAAATCCCGGGACGCGACCATCCGATCTGGACCGGCGATGTCGACCGGGTGGCCGACCTGATCGAGGAATTCCTGACCGGCGAGTGCGCCGTGGCGGAAGCCGAACGCGTCCTGGCCGCGCTTCTGGTGACGCGCATCTACGACACCGCGCGGCTTGGCGACCGGATGTGGAGCGAACGCTGTGAGCGTTTCCAGGAAACATGGCGGACGCTTGTCGGGCGCCATGGCGGGCGCTGCGTGGACATGCATGGTGAAACGATGATTTCGCGCTTCGATGGGCCAGGGCGCGCCTTGCGTTGCGCGGCGTCGTTGCGCGAGGCGGCGCAGCAGATCGGCGTGGCGAGCGCCCAGGGGGCGCATGTCGGCGAGATCGAGTTGCGCGGGCCACCGACCGGATTGACGGGCCGCGTCACGATGCACCTCGCCACGCATGCCGGGCGCGGCGACATATTGGCGTCGCGGCTGGTCGCCGACCTGGCCGCCGGGTCAGGGCTTCATTTCACCGACGCCGGCCGCATCGGCATCGACGAACTGGACGAGCCGCTGGCGCTTGTCCTGGCGATGTCCGAACAGCATCTGGAACCGGCTTGCCGCCCAAAGGCCAAGGCGACCGAGCCTGCCTGCCTGACGGCGCGCGAAAGCGAGGTGGTGAACTTGATTGCCGACGGCAAGAGCAATGCCGCGATCGCCGCCGAGCTCAGGCTGAGCGAGCACACGGTCAAGCGCCACGTCGCCAACATATTGCTCAAACTCGACCTGCCATCGCGAGCCGCGGCGGCGGCATTTTCCGTCAGGCACACTGGCCCGGACGGGCCATGAGAGCCATGGCGCTTTCGGGCGAAGCGGGCATGCCGATGTAGCGCTATCAATTTCCCCCATGCAGGCCAGGCGGATGCCGCCGGGAAGGCGCTGCGAACGGAGGAGGAAATGCTCAAGTCAAAACCGAATGTCAGATCATTTGTGATCGCGGCAGGCATTGGCGCGCTGTCCGCGATCGCTCCCGCAAAGGCCGAGGATGCATCGGCGACAGCCGCCTACAAGGACATCCAGGCGACGCTCGGCTCGGTGCCGGACATGTTCAGGACACTGCCCGACGTCGCGGTCGCCGGTGCCTGGGCCGAGATCAAGGGGGTGCAGCTCAACCCCAAGACCGCGCTCGACGGCAAGACCAAGGAGCTGATGGGCCTTGCGGTGGCCTCCCAGATCCCCTGCCAGTACTGCATCTATTTCCACACCGAGGCGGCCAAGCTCAATGGCGCGAGCGACGAGGAGATCAAGGAGGCGATCGCCATGGCGGCGATCGTTCGCCATTGGTCGACGATGCTCAATGGCAGCCAGGTCGATCTCGCCACTTTCAAGAAGCAGACCGACGACGTCTTCGCGGCTGTCAAGGCGAAGTCGCAGTGAAAGACCCTGCCCGCCGATAAGCGCCGGGCAGACTTGCAAACGTCAACCGCCCGATCGTGAAGACGGGCCATGGAGGATAAAATGCTGACCAAGACCCAAGCCGTGGATGGCGCGGCCATCAAGAAGGCGATCGAAACCCGTGACGGCAAGATGCTGTCGAGCTTCTATGCCGATGACGCGCTGGTGCGGGTGATCGACCGCAACAACCCGCCGAGCAAACCGCGCGAAATCCGTGGGCGGGCGGCGATCACCACCTTCTGGGATGATATCTGCAGCCGGGCAATGACCCACAAGGTCGATACAACGATCGCCGACGGCAACAGCCTGGCCTTTACCCAGGCCTGCGCCTATCCGGACGGCACAAAAGTGTTCGCCGCGGCGATGCTGGAACTGAAGAACGGGCAGATCGCACGCCAGACGGTCGTGCAGGCCTGGGACGAGTGAGGCCGCCATGTTCAGCGCCAGATGGCAGATCGACGCCAAATTCGGCCACAAGCAGACCGTGCTCGAATTGCTGAAGAAATGGGAACGCGAGATTGGCTCACAGGTCGGTCTCGCCGACCTCCAGTTCCAGATCATGACCGGATCGATCGGCGCGCGGGAGGCGACGGTCGAATCCCATCACCAGGTCGAGAGCCTGGCCCAGCTGGAGGCGTTTTTCGCCAAGATCGGCAAGATCGACGCACACGCCAAATGGGGCAAGGAGATGGAGCCCTACGTCGTGTCAGGCACCAGCCTGTGGAACATCTATCGTATTGTCGAGTAGCGGCCGACACCCTTTTCCCCGGCAACGGGGAGAAGGGTGCAGACACACCGTTGTTACATGAGACCGAGCTGCTTGTAGAAGCCGAGCGCGTCGTAGTAGTCGCTCTGGGTCGCGATCTTGCCATCCTTGATCGAGAACATCGAGGCACCGGTGAAAGAGAACTTCTTTCCGGTCGCAGCCGTGCCGTCACCCCAGGCCCCGGTGTTGGTGCCGGAAAATTCCCATTCGAACGAGACGCGGTCGCCGTCGACGACGGGCTTGCCCTTCATCGTCCAGACGGCGTCGGGAACAGCCTTCAGGAAATTGTCGATGACGCCTGTCTTGGCGGCGTCCTTGCCCGCGACCGGCTTTCCGACTGAAGCATCGTAGTAGGTGACGTCGTCGGCAAAATAGCCGGCGGCCTTGGCCGAGTCATGCGCATTCCAGGCCGCGACATAGGCTTCGACCACCGACTGCGCGGTATCGGCGGCGAAGGACGGCGCCACGGCAAGAAACGTGGCGGCGATGGCTGCGGATGTCAGAAACTGTCGGCGCTGCATTGTCTTTCTCCCTCTCGTTGAATGCTTGCCTTCCTTCCCAGCCTATCCATGCGCCACCATTACGTGGCGGACGGCGGTGTAGTCTTCCAGCGCATAGAGCGACATGTCCTTGCCGTAGCCGGACTGCTTGAGGCCGCCATGCGGCATCTCGTTGGTCAGCATGAAGTGGGTGTTGATCCAGGTGCAGCCATATTGTAGGCGGGCGGCCGTCGCCATGGCGCGCGAGACATCCTTCGTCCACACCGATGAGGCCAGGCCGTAGTCGCTGTCATTGGCCCAGTTCACCGCCTCGTCGACTTCCGAGAACCGGGTGACCGAGACGACCGGGCCGAAGACTTCGCGGCGCACGATCTCGTCTTCCTGCAGCGCGCCGGCGACGACTGTCGGCTGATAGTAGAAGCCGGTGCCCTCGCCCGGCTTGCCACCGGTGGTGATCTCGATGTGCTTCAGTTCCGAGGCGCGCTCGACGAAGCTCGACACGCGATCGCGCTGACGGCGCGAGATCAGCGGCCCGATCTCGTTCTCGGTATCGTCGGGCAAATTGTACTTGATGGTCGACACCGCCGAGGACAGATCGGCGACAAGCTTGTCGTAAATCTTCTTGCCGGCATAGATGCGGCAGGCGGCGGTGCAATCCTGGCCGGCATTGTAGTAGCCGAAGGCGCGCAGGCCATTGACCACGGCGCCAAGATCGGCGTCGTCGAAGACGATGACCGGCGCCTTGCCGCCAAGCTCGAGATGGGTGCGCTTGACCGACTTGGCGGCCGCCTGCAGCACCTTCTTGCCGGTGGCGACGTCACCGGTGATCGAGATCATGTTGACCTTTGGGTGGTTGATCAGCGTGTTGCCGACGCTGTCGCCACGGCCAAGCACGACATTGACGACACCTTCGGGCAGGATCTCGGCCAGGATTTTCGCCAGCTTCAGCGCCGTGAGCGGCGTCTGTTCGGAGGGCTTGAAGACGACCGTGTTGCCGCCGGCGATCGCCGGCGCCAGTTTCCAGGCCATCATCATCAGCGGGTAATTCCAGGGCGCGATCGAGGCGACGATGCCGATCGGGTCGCGCCGCACCATCGAGGTGTGGCCAGGCAGATATTCGCCGGCGACAACGCCCGGCATCGAGCGCACCGCGCCGGCAAAGAAGCGGTAGCAGTCGACGATCGCCGGGATCTCGTCATTGAGCACGGCATTGATCGGCTTGCCGCAGTTCAGTGCCTCGAGCGTGGCGAAATCCTTGGCCTCGGCCTCGATGCGGTCGGCGATCCTCAGCAGATAGCCGGAGCGCTGCGCCGGCGTGGTGCGCGACCACAAGACGAACGCCTGTTCGGCGGCACTGACAGCCGCCTCGATCTGCGCCTGGCTGGCCTCGGGCAGGTTGAGAATGGTTGCCCCTGTCTTGGGATTGAGGATCGGCTCCTCGGTCTCGGCGCCCTTCTCGAACTTCGAGCCGATCAGCATCTGGGTGTCCATCGGGTTTCTCCTTGAACCGAGGTGAGTAGTGAATAGTGAGTAGTTGGTAGTCAGTGATGAGCAGGCTCCGGCTGTGGATTTCCCTACTCACTACTCACTGTTCTCATTTGCCCGAACCCGCGATCTGATCACCGTCGCGGGTCAGGTAGTAGGCAAACAGGATGGGCAACAGCGTCACCAGCACGACGACCATGGCCACGACATTGGTGACCGGGCGCTGGCGCGGACGGATCAGTTCCTCCAGCATCCAGATCGGCACAGTCTGCTGCTGGCCGGCGGTGAAGGTGGTGACGATGACCTCATCGAAGGACAGCGCGAAGGCCAGCATGCCGCCGGCAAGCAGTGCGGTGGCGATGTTGGGCAGCACGACATGGCGGAAGGTCTGGAAACCATCCGCGCCGAGATCCATCGAGGCCTCGATCATCGAGCCGGAGGTGCGGCGGAAGCGGGCGACAGCGTTGTTGTAGACCACGACCACGCAGAAGGTGGCGTGGCCGAGCACGATCGTCCAGAACGAGAAGGGAATATCGGCCAGCGCAAAGGCCGAGCGCAGCGCGATGCCGGTGATGATGCCGGGCAGCGCGATCGGCAGGATGACCAAAAGCGAAATGGTTTCGCGGCCGAAGAATCTTGTGCGCGACACCGCGGCGGCACACAGCGTGCCAAGTACCAGTGCGATCGCCGTCGAGATGGCGGCGACGCGCACCGACAGCGACAGCGCCTCCCAGACGTCAGGCCGGTTCCAGGTGACGGCGAACCACTGCGTGGTCAGCCCCGGCGGCGGCCAGACGAAGCTCTTTTCCTCGGTGGTGAAGGCATAGACGAAGATCAGCAGGATCGGCAGGTGCAGGAAGAGCAGGCCGCAGGCCGCGGCGATCTTCAGGCCGAGCGGAGCGGATTGACCACGATCAGAGCGCATCGAAAGCCCCCATGCGCTTGGCGCCCCAGAGGTAGAAACCCATGATGACGATGGGCACCACGGTGAAGGCGGCGGCGAGCGGGATGTTGCCGGCCGTGCCTTGCTGCGAATAGACGGCCTGGCCGATGAACAGGCGCGACGTGCCGATGATCTGCGGGATGATGTAGTCGCCCAGCGTCAGCGAGAAGGTGAAGATCGAGCCGGCAACGATGCCGGGCAGCGCCAGCGGGAACAAAACATTGCGGAAGGTCTGCCCCGGCGACGCGCCGAGGTCGGACGAGGCCTCGACCAGATTGCCGGGCACGCGCTCAAGCGCTGCCTGAACCGGCAGGATCATGAAGGGCAGCCAGACATAGACGAAGACGATGAAGGTGCCGGTGAACGACACCGACAGCGAGTTGCCGCCGACGACCGGCAGCGACAGCCAGGCATCAAGCAGCCACAGCAGATGCAACTTGGCGAGCAGCCAGGTCAAAATGCCTTCCTTGGCCAGGATCAGCTTCCACGCGTAGATCTTGACCAGGTAGCTCGACCACAGCGGCAGCATGACGCCGAGATAGAACAGCGCTTTCCAGCGGCCGCGTGCATAGCGCGCCGCATAGTAGGCGATCGGAAAGGCGACGACGGCCGAGGCCAGCGTGACGAGTGCCGCCATCGTCACCGTGCGCAGGATGATGTCGAGATTGGCGGCCTGGAACAGGTCGCCATAGGTCTTCAGCGTGAATTGGCGGTTGATCAGGCCGGAGTACTCGTCGATGGAGAAAAAGCTCTGCGCCAAGAGCGCGAAGAGCGAGCCGATATAGACGATGCCGAGCCACAGCACCGGCGGCAACAGCATCAGGAGCAGAAGCAGTCGCGGCCGGCGCCAGAACAGGTCCGACAGCGCACCGCGCATGCCGCCGCTGCCCGGCAGGATGGCGGGAGCCGTGGCGCGCGGCATGGTGGCGTCGACGCTCATGCCGGCTCGTCCATCAGATGCAGGTGCTCGCGGTTGAAGGTGAGCACCACCGCCTCGCCTTCCGCCGGCAGGGCAGTGCCGGCCGGCACCACGGCGTGCAGCTTCAATCCGTCGGCATCGAGCGCCAGCCTAGTGGTGGCGCCGAGATAGTTGGTCGAGACGAGGCGGGCAGAAACCCCTTCGCCGCTTGCGGCACGGCCGACACGAATGGATTCGGGACGGAGACTGCCCCAGCGATGCTGGCCGGAATAGCGCTGGACAAAATCCGGCGGCAATACATTGGAGGAACCGACGAAATCGGCGACGAAACGGGTTCTCGGCCGCTGATAGATATCCTCCGGCGTGCCGATCTGCATGATCCTGCCGTCATTGAAGACGGCAACGCGGTCCGCCATCGACAGCGCTTCGCCCTGGTCGTGGGTGACGAAGACGAAGGTGATGCCGAGCGCCTTCTGCAGCGATTTCAGCTCTTCCTGCATGTTCTCGCGCAGCTTGAGATCGAGGGCGCCGAGCGGCTCGTCGAGCAGCAGCACCTTGGGCTGGTTGACCAGCGCGCGGGCGAGCGCGACACGCTGGCGCTGGCCGCCGGAAAGCTGGCCGGGCCGGCGGGCGCCGTAGCCGGGCAGCCTGACCAGCGACAGCGCTTCCTCGGCCGCCTTGTGGCGCTCGGCCTTGCCGACGCCCTTGACCATCAGCCCATAAGCGACGTTGTCCAGCACATTAAGATGCGGGAACAGCGCATAATCCTGGAAGACGGTGTTGACGTTGCGGCGGTAGGGCGGCACGCCCTCGGCACGCTCGCCGAAGATCGAGATCGAACCAGCGGTCGGCTGTTCGAAACCGGCAATCAGGCGCAGACAGGTCGTCTTGCCCGAACCCGACGGCCCAAGCATGGCGAAGAACTCGCCCGGCGTTATGTCGAGATCGACCGCGTCGACGGCGCGAACGCTGCCGAAATGGCGGGAGACTTTATGAAAGGAGACGGCAGAGGTCATGGGCTGTCAGTCTGTTGCCGGTTTTGTTCTATTGAATCATCTTCGCCTGCAAATCATGGCTTGGATGGCAAATTCGCGGGCCACTTTACCTCCCCCATCCATGGGGGAGGTCGCGGCGAAGCCGCGGGTGGGGGTGATCCGGCACGAACGCCCGCGCTGCCCCCAACCCGACGTTGCGCGTCGGCCCTCCCAACAAGGGGAGGGTAAAGACGATCACCGTCCGCCGATGACGCCGATATAGTCCGACACCCAGCGGTAGTAAGGCACGCACTGGTCGTTCTGGGTGACGCATTTCGAGACCGGCGTCTTCCAGAACTTGATCTTGTCGAAATTGTCGTAGCCGTTGGTCTTGCAGCCTTCCTCGCCGAGCAATTCATTGCCCTTGCAGGCCGCAGGCACGACCGGCAGCGAACCGAACCAGGCCGAAACATCGCCCTGCACTTTCGGGGACAGCGAATGCTCAAGCCACATATAGGCGCAGTTCGGATGAGCCGCGTCGGCTTCCATCATGGTGGTGTCGGCCCAGCCGGTGACGCCTTCTTCCGGCACGGTCGAGGCGACCGGCTTCTTGGCGGCGACCAGTGTGTTGACCTGGTAAGGCCACGAACCGGATGCCACGACGCCTTCATTCTGGAAATCGTCGACCTGGATGGCGGCATCGTGCCAGTAGCGGCCGACCAGCGTGCGCTGGACGCGCAGCAGGTCGAGAGCGGCCTTGTACTGGTCTTCGTTGAGCTCGTAGGGGTCCTTGATGCCGAGTTCCGGCTTGTGGAACATCAGATAGTTGGCGGCGTCCGCGATGTGGATCGGCCCGTCGTAAGCCTGGACGCGCCCCTTGTTGGATTTGCCGTCCGGCAGCTTCATCTCCTCGAAGACGACGTTCCAGCTCTTGGGCGCTTCCTTGAACACCTCGGTGTTGTACATCAGGATGTTGGGGCCCCACTGATAGGGAACGCCGTAGTGCACCTTGTCGACGGTGAACCAGGGCGCATCCTTGAGACGATCGTCGACCGCCTTCCAGCTCGGGATGAGATCGGTGTTGATCGGTTGCACGCGCTTGCCGGCGACCAGGCGCAGCGAGGCGTCGCCTGAAGCCGTGACGAGGTCGAAGCCGCCTTCGTTCATCAGCGAGACCATCTCGTCGGACGTGTTGGCGGTCTTGACGTTGACCTTGCAGCCGCTCTCCTTCTCGAAGGCGGTAACCCAGTCATAGCCCTTGTCGGTCTCGCCGCGCTCGATATAGCCCGGCCAGGCAACGATGTTGACCTGGCCTTCACCCTTGCCGAGTTCCTTGACCTGGGCAATGGCCTGACCCGAGAAGGTCAGCGCGACCGTCAGCGCAGTGCATGACTTCAGGAATGAATTCATCATCGATCTCCCATTTTGGCGCCTGATCCCGAAACCGCTCCGGTTTTCGCCAGATCAAGCGCGGACTGAAAAACTGCCGGTTCGTCCTATGGACTTGATGTCGCTCTGGTGGCGGCTTGGTCCGTGGAACGGAAGGTGCTTGGAAAATTCCGGTTTCGCAAATTCATTTATCAGAAAGGCGATATCGGTTTTTCCGATAGATGAACGCTCTTCAATCAGGGGCGTTGGCGGACCGTGCGCTGCGACTGGGCAAGGCCGACGAAGTCCCGTGCCGCCTGCGGCAGGCCGGAGCCGCGCCGCCAGACCATGCCGACCTGAACCACCGGCAAGGAGCCCGAAATATCGCGCGATTCGATGCGGTCGCCTTCCAGCGACCATGGCCGGTAGACAAGATCGGGCAGCAGCGCCACGCCGGCCCCGGTGGCGACCAGGCTGCGCACTGCCTCGACCGAGCGGGTGCGGAAGGCGACATGCGGCTTGGCGCCGATCGCCGTCAGCAGCTTGCCGGTGTTCTCCTCGATCTCGTCGACGGTGAGCATGATCAGCGGTTCGCCGGCGATGTCGCCAATGCCGATGATGTCGGCGCCGGCGAGCGGATGGCCGAGCGGCAGCCACAGGCGGTAGGCCGAGACCTCGAGGATTTCGGACTGCAGCGCCGTGCGATCGCGCAAATTGGAAGTGACCATGACGGCGATGTCGAGTTTGCCGCCGATCAGCAGATGTTCAAGGTAGTCGCCATTGTCCTCGATGGCCGAAACCTCGACGCCCGGATAGGCGCGGCGATAGCGGGCGAGCAGGTCCGACAGCACATAGCCGGCGACCAGCGAGGTGACGCCGAGCTGCAGCCGGCCGCCCGCCACGGCCTGCTCGCCAGAGAAAGAGCGTCGCGCATCGGACACGTCGGCGAGGATCTTGGTCGCATGACGCAGGAATTGATGGCCCTTGTGGGTGATGTTGAGGCCACGGGGATGGCGCTCGAACAGCTCGACGCCGAGATCGCTTTCGAGTTCCTTGATCGCTTCGGTGACCGAGGATTGCGAGATGGAGAGGTTCTGTGCCGCGCCCGACACCGTGCCTTGCTCGGCGACGGCGATGAAGAATTGCAACTGTCGGATGGTGAAAGCCATCGCCGGACTAAACACCGGCGGCCGGGCGAAGAAAAGCCGACGGCGGAACTTATCCCATGACCGGAGACTGGGGCAGCGCGCTCAGCCGAGCACCAGCCGGATGCGCCGCCGCCATGCGGGCCCATAGCGCAATGCCAGCATGAACGCCGTTTCCAGCGCCACGACAATAACGATGATGCGCAAGCCCACCGTGAAGGAATCCTGGCTGCTGCCGCGCAAGAGATAGCCTGTCAGGAGGAAGCCCGCATTCCAAATGGTGGCGCCGAGCAGCGTCGCGATCGCGAAGGGCAACGCCGGCAGACTGAGGGCGCCCGCCGCGATCGGCAGGTAGTTGCGCACTGTCGGGATGAACTGCGCCAGCAGCGATACGCGGACATGATTGCAGCGATAGGCCTGGCCGAGCTTGCGGTAGGTTGCGGGGCGCAGGAAGACATATCTGCCGACCCGTTCGATCAGGCGATCGGCACGGTCGAATCCGATCCGGCGGCCAACCCCATACCAGACAAGGCAGCCAAGGAAGGAGGCAAGCGTCGTCACCACCAGCAGGATCGCCAGTGTGAAGCCATCCGGTGCAGCCGTCATGCCGAGGAACAGCAGCAGCACATGCGAGGGCGGAACCGGCAGGATCTTCTCGGTGAAGGCAAGGCAGAAGACGCCGAACAGGCCGAAGCCGAGAATGGCCGACAGCGGCCCGGTCATGCGAAGCGCCAGTCATAGGACGTAGCAGTCTTGATCCTGGCGACGCGATAGACCGTTGCCGGCGGGAAATTGCGAAAGGTATGACCGACCCGCGTGACCTCGAGATCGAGCCGGTCGAGCAACGACTGGTCGAACGGACAGCGCCGGCCGAGCGTGAACTGATAGAGCGCCCCGCCCGGGCGAAGGTTCGCGAAAACGCCTTCGAGAATGGCAAGCGTCTTGCGCGGCGAAATCAGTCGGAAGGGCAACCCGCTGACGGCAGCGCCAACCACCGGCCCGGGAAACAGCGACAGATGGCGCAGACCGACGGCATCCGTCTCGAAAATTCGGGCGGCGGGAAAGCGGCGCATGAGAAGTGCCGCAAAATCCGGATCGGATTCGATCAACGTCAGATCCTCTTCCCTCACCCCGCGTGACAGCAGCGCCCGTGTGAACGGGCCGGTCCCGGGACCGAGTTCCAGCACGGGGCCGGTTTCGGGACCGATATCGCGCGTCATCAAGGCCGCCAGGCTGGAACTGGACGGCGTGACGGAGCCGACCCGGAACGGCGCGAAGGTCCACGCCATGAGAAAAGACAGGGCATCATGTGCAGGCATAAGCAAACCTCAATCCCGGACAACAGCACCCCAACCAATTTGGCGTGCCGCTTGATTTCGTTTCAGCGTCGGACCCGAATCCGTTGCATATCCGGGCCCGACACCTTGATGCCGGCATGGCGATTCCTGCCGGCCGGCGCTGTTTGCCGTGGCTGGATTTCATAGACATTGCGCAATAGCGCGGACGCAAAGAAAGGACTTGCCGGTCTCGGGCCATTCGGCTTTGCCATGTCTACGCAATGTTGGCGCGGTAGCGCCCGATACGGTGTGCTCGTTGCCGGGGGAGTGTGGATGCGTATCTTGCTGGTCGAAGACGAGCCCGAAATGGTCTCGGCGCTGCGTGCGGCGCTGAAGCGCCACGACATGGTGGTCGATCACGCCGGCACGTTGCTCGATGCGGAAGGCTTCGTTGCCGTCGACGGCTACGACGCCATCCTGCTCGACCGCCAGTTGCCGGATGGCGACGGGCTGTCGCTGGTGCCGAGATTGCGCGCGGCGAACAACACCACGCCCGTACTGGTGCTGACGGCCAAGGGCGAAACGTCCGACAAGGTCGACGGGCTGGACATGGGCGCCGACGACTATCTGGCAAAGCCGTTCGCCTTCGAGGAATTGCTGGCCCGTTTGCGCGCTTTGCTCAGGCGGCCGGCGCCGATGCAGTCGCAATTCATCCGTGCCGGCCATCTGGTGCTCGATGTCGGACATCGCGAGGCGGCGATCCGCGGCGAGCCGCTCAGCCTGCCGCGCCGCGAACTGCTGGTGCTGGAGGCGCTGATGCGGCGCACCGGCCGCATGGTGCAGCGCGAGGCGCTGATGGAAGCGGTGTTCGGCCTCGACGACGAGATCCAGTCCAACGCGCTCGACACCCATGTCTCGCGCCTGCGCCGCAAGCTCGCCGACGCGGAGAGCGGCGTGACGATCAACGGCATTCGCGGCGTCGGCTATCTCCTGCGCGAAACGCCATGAGTGTCGAGCGATGAGCCTCAAACGCCCGCGTTCGCTCAAATGGAGCCTGGTGCTGCGCATCGCCTTGCTGCAATGCGCGATGCTGACGCTGATCATCGTCGGTATTCTCGGCGCGTTGCTCGCCACCGGCCTCATTCCGCACGACTATGAGGACGGCACGATGGACGTGCTGGCGGATGCCGTGGCGCGCGATACGGGCGGCAAGCTTGTGCTGCGCGAGACTTCGGATCTGACGAAGCTGCGATCCGATATCCCCGGCCTGTGGTTCATCATCCGCGACAAGCAGGGGCAGCGGCTGCAGGAAGGCACGGTGCCGGCCATCTTCCAGCCCTTCGCCGACCTGCTGGACACCATCAGCGACGCGCGTATCGACAATTCCATCGGCGAGAGCGCACCGCCGGATGCAAAGATCCGCTGGACCGAGACGGCCGCCGGCAATGTCCAGATCTTCACCGGCACCAAGGGTGGGCTTTCGCTGCTGCGCCTGCTCGGACAGGCGCCGCAATTCTTCCTGCAAGGCATATTGCCGCTGGCCGGATTGATGGCACTTGCCACGCTGTTCGCGACGCCCTGGGTGGTGCGCGGCGCGCTGTCGGGGCTTGGCCATGCGGCGGCCGAGGCCGAGCGCATCGACATCGACCAGCGCGGTGTGCAGCTGCCGCTGAAGGATGTGCCAAAGGAGGTCGCGCCGCTGGTCAAGGCGGTGAACGCCGCCCTCGCACGCCTGGACAAAGGCTATGAACGCCACAAGCGCTTCCTGACCGATGCCGCCCATGAACTCAGGACACCGGTCGCCATCCTCAACACGCGCCTGGCCTCGCTGCCGGCAACACCCGAGCGGGCCCGGCTGCTGCAGGACGCGGCACGGCTTTCGACGCTGACCGACCAATTGCTCGACCTGCAACGGCTCGACCGGCAGACTTTGCCTTTCGAGAAAGTCGATCTCGTGGCAATCGCGCGCGGCGTCGTCGTCGATCTCGCGCCGATGGCGTTCTCTGCCGGGTATGAAATGTCGTTCGAGCCGGCAAAGGACACGGTTTTCGCGACCGGCGACCGTACCGCCATCGAGCGCGCGGTGACCAACATCGTCCTGAACGCCATCGAGCATGGCGGCCGCGCGGGCAAGATCACCGTCAGCGTCACCGCTCCGGCCGTCATCGAGGTGCGGGACGAAGGCGTCGGAGTGCCGCCAGCCGAGCGCGAACGCATCTTCGAGCCGTTCTACCGGCTGCGCCCTCAAGATCACGGCGCGGGGCTCGGCCTCAACCTCGTGCAGGAAATCATGCAACTACATGGCGGGCACATCGAGATTTTCGATGGCAAGCCGAGCGGCGCCTGCTTCCGGATGAGTTTTCGCGCCTCGCCGACATAGCTTTGCCTTAACGAAAAAAAGCGTTGGCGGGTTTGACATCGCCGAAATCGTAACTAATTAAGTTGCATGAAACGCAACAGCCGGCTCTCATCCATCTTGCACATTCTCGTCCACATGGCCGAGAAGCCCGAACAGGCGCTGACTTCCGAGCAGCTTGCCACCTTCATCCACACCAATCCGGTGGTGGTGCGCCGCACCATCGCCGGCTTGCGTGACGCCGGTATCGTCACCTCGTCACGTGGGCATGGCGGCGGCTGGCTGCTCGGGCGCACGCCCGAAGAAATCTCGCTGGCCGAGATCAGCGCGGCACTTGGCGAGACGCTGCTGCCGTTCAGCACCGAGCCGGAAAGCCCCGGCTGTCTCGTCGAGCAAGCCGTGATCGCCGTGCTCGACGATTTCCGCATCGCGGCGGAGAGGCTGCTGGCGGAGAAGCTCAGCCGCATCACGCTGGCCGACCTGACCGCCGATTTCCGCCGTCGTTACGACCTCACCGGAGCCTCCAGCCATGCAATATGACCTTGCCGTCGTCGGCGGCAGCTTTGCCGGCCTGTCCGCCGCGATCCAGGCGGCGCGGGCCCGGCGCAACGTCCTGGTGATCGACGCCGGCCAGCCGCGCAACCGCTTTGCCGCGCATTCGCATGGCTTTTTCGGCCAGGACGGGCGCGCACCCGGCGCCATACTCGACGATGCAAGGCGGCAATTGCTGGCCTATCCGACAGCCAAGCTCATCCAGGCGCGGGCAAACAACGCCGTCGCCAACAGCAGCAGCGATTTCGACATCACCACCGATGGCGGCGAGGCATTCGGCGCCGCGCGACTGGTTCTGGCCACCGGCGTGCGCGACATCCTGCCGGAGGTTCCCGGGCTTGCCGGGCAATGGGGCAAGACCGTGCTGCACTGCCCCTATTGCCATGGCTTCGAGGTTTCCGGCGGGCCACTTGGCGTGCTCGCAACCGGCCCGATGTCCATGCATCAGGCGCAATTGATTGCCGACTGGGGCGACGTCACGCTGTTCGGCAACGGCCAGATGGAGCCCGACACCGAGCAGATGCACGCCATGGAGGCCAAGACCATCAGGTTCGAACCCGCCACGGTCAGCGAACTCAGCGAGGACCGCTCCGGCGGCCTGATCGTCCACCTCGACGGCGGCCGACAGGTTGGTGTCAGGGCGATGTTCACCGCACCGCGCAACACGATGGCGAGCCCGCTGGCCGAACAACTCGGCTGCGGCTTCACCGACGGCTTCCTCGGCCCGATAATCACGGTCGATGACCGGCAGCAGACGACAGTCGCCGGCGTCTACGCTGCCGGCGACGCGGCGCGCGCCATGCACAACATCGCCTTTGCCGTATCGGGCGGGACTTTCGCTGGCGTGTGCGCCCACCAATCCTTGGTGTTCGGCTAAAAAGCGACTTCGCCGCCGGCAATGCTGAGCCGCGCGCCCGCCTGCGCCAGCGCCGCGGCTACATCGTGCGGCGGCGCGCGGTCGGTGGCGAGTTCGGAAAAGCCGTCGAAGCCGCAGACCTGGACCAGGCCCTGGCGGCCGAATTTCGTGTGGTCGGTGACGACGAGCGAGCGCTGGCCGCGTGACAGCACCATGCGGGCGAATTCCGCCTCCTCCAGATCATAGTCCATGACACCCGTCACGGCATCGACGGCACCGGTGGAGATGATGGCATGGCTGACGGAGAAGCGGCTGACGAACTCGATGGCCGAAATCCCGAACGCGGCCCCGGAATCACTGCGCAGTTCGCCGCCGGCCATATAGACCTTGTTGCCGTTGATCGTGGCCAGCGTGCGGGCGATATCAGACGAATTGGTGACGACCGTCAGCCGCCGGTGGCCGAGCAGTTCCCGCGCCAGGAAAGAGGTCGTGGTGCCGGTATCGAGCATGATGGACTCGCCATCGCGGATGGTGGCGGCGACCATGCGGGCGATGACGCGCTTGGCATCGGCATTCTCACGCATGCGTCGCTCGAACGGCGCTTCGCCGATCATCGACGGCAGGCCTATCGCGCCATGCATCTTCAGCACCGACCCATCAGCGGTGAGCGGCTTGACGTCGCGGCGCACGGTTTCGAGCGAAACACCCAGCCGGTCGGCGAGGCTGGCAATGGTGACGGTTCCCTCTTCCTGCAGCAGCCGAAGGATCTCGCCGTGGCGTTTGGAATGGACCATTGGGTTTCCCAGACTTAGGCTTTTGACCGGTTTTAAGGTAATTCAAGCGCTTTTAAAGGGATCGACTTCTGGTTTCGGGCAAAATACCCAAAAAAAGTCACATCTTTTTGTTGACAACCGGGCAACCTTGGCGTGAAATCCGTTGATCGACAGGCGTTTCGGAGCTGCAACGGGAGGGCGATGGCAGAGCCGCAACTCACTGGCCGGGCAGTCTCGAACGTGCCTGGCGCAAGGAATTTTCAGATCCGCGGGGGCGGATGCCGGGATCAAAAACCTGGCCAAGGGGCTCGTCGGTGCGGTGCGGGATACCGATCCTGGCGTCCCGCACCGGCGAGATTATTTGCGCTTCTCCCCGCCGTCGCTGCGCTGTCCATGGCGCCTTGTCGAAGCCCAGCAAACCAGGGATGATCCCGTGATTGCCGAAGACCGCATCCGTGCCCTGCCCTGCTGGACCGGCGCCATCGAGATCGCCCCGCTGCCCGGCGGCCTGAGCAACGCCAATTATGTAGTCAGCGACGGTGCCGGACGGCATGTCGTGCGGTTCGGTCAGGACTACCCATTCCACCATGTCTTCCGCGAACGCGAGGTGATGACCGCGCGCGCGGCCCACGCCGCCGGTTTCGCGCCGGCGGTCCATTACGCCGAACCGGGCATCATGGTGACGGCGTTCCTTGGCGCCAGGACCTATCTTGCCGAGGACGTGCGCGCCAATCTCGGCCGCGTCGCGGCCTTGATGCGCGGCTTCCATCGGGAGATGCCCAACCATATTTCCGGCGCCGGCTTCATGTTCTGGGTCTTCCACGTCATTCGCGACTACGCGCGCACGCTCGAGGAAGGCGGCAGCCGCAAGCGCGGTGACTTGCCACGGCTGCTGACGCTGGCAGACGAGTTGGAGCGGGCGCAGAAATTGCTGCCGATCGTCTTCGGCCACAACGACCTTTTGCCGGCAAACATTCTCGACGACGGCAGCAGGCTGTGGCTGATCGATTTCGAATATGCCGGCTTTAACACGGCGATGTTCGACCTTGCCGGCGTCGCTTCGAACGCGGGCATGAGCGACGAGGAATCCTTCGCCTTCCTGACCGCCTATTTCATGAAGGAACCAGACGATGCGATCCGCCGCTCGCACGCCGCCATGCAATGCGCCTCGCTGTTGCGCGAGGCGATGTGGAGCATGGTGTCGGAACTCTATCTCGACGCGCCAGGCATCGACTACGTCGCGTACACCGAAGAAAACCTGGTGCGGCTCGACGCGGCGCTGGAAAACTACCAGACAAAATACGGGATCCTGAAATCATGACCTTGCCCAGCCAGGCCGCCATCGTCGTCATCGGCGGCGGCATCATCGGCTGCTCGACGGCCTATCATCTCGCGCGCGATCACAAGGCCGACGTCGTGCTGCTCGAACAGGGCAAGCTGACCTCGGGCTCGACCTGGCACGCCGCCGGTCTGGTCGGGCAATTGCGCTCGTCGGCATCGATCACCCGGGTGCTCAAATATTCGGTCGACCTCTACAAGGGACTGGAAGCTGAAACCGGTCTTGCCACCGGCTGGAAGATGACCGGCTGCCTGAGGCTCGCCACCAATGCCGACCGCTGGACCGAATACAAAAGGCTGGCGACGACGGCGAAGAGCTTCGGCATGGACATGCATCTTTTGTCGCCGGACGAGGTCAAGGCGATGTGGCCGCTGATGGAAACCGGCGATCTCGTCGGCGCCTCCTGGCTGCCGACCGACGGTCAGGCGAGCCCTTCCGACATCACGCAGTCGCTGGCCAAGGGCGCGCGCATGCATGGCGCGAAGCTGTTGGAGGATGTCCGCGTCACCGGTTTCGAGATGAAGGGCGGCCGCATCACGGCCGTTAAGACCAATCAAGGCGACATCGCCTGCGACAAGGTGGTGAACTGCGCCGGCCAATGGGCGCGGCAGGTGGGCGCCATGGCCGGCATCAATGTCCCGCTACAGCCGGTGAAGCACCAATACATCATCACCGAGAAGATCGATGGACTGGCGACCGACGCGCCGACGCTGCGCGACCCCGACCGGCGCACCTATTTCAAGGAGGAGGTCGGCGGGCTGGTGATGGGCGGCTATGAGCCCAACCCGCAGGCATGGACGACGGGTGACGTGCCCGACGACTGGGAATTCCGGCTGTTCGACGACGACTACGACCATTTCGAACAGCACATGACACAGGCGATCGCGCGGGTGCCGGCGCTGGAAACCGTCGGCGTCAAGCAGATGATCAACGGACCGGAAAGCTTTACGCCGGACGGCAATTTCATTCTCGGCACGGCACCCGAATGCGCCAACATGTTCGTCGGCGCCGGCTTCAACGCCTTCGGCATCGCGTCCGGCGGCGGCGCCGGCTGGGTGCTGGCGCAGTGGGTGGTCGACGGCGAGGCGCCGCTCGACCTGTGGGTGGTCGACATTAGACGGTTTTCCGCCCTGCACCGCGACCGGCAATGGGTGTGCGAGCGCACGCTGGAGGCCTATGGCAAGCACTATACGATCGGCTTCCCGCACGAGGAATATGCCAGCGGCCGGCCGCGCATCATCTCGCCGCTCTACGACAGGCTGAAGCAGCGGCGCGCGGTATTCGGCTCCAAGCTCGGCTGGGAGCGGCCGAACTGGTTCGCGCCCGAAGGCGTCGAGCCACACGACATCTATTCCATGGGCCGGCAGAACTGGTTCGCGGCGGTCGGCGACGAACACCGGCATGTGCGCGAGCATGTCGGCATCTTCGACCAGTCGTCCTTCGCCAAATACGAGCTGAGCGGACCCGATGCGGCCAAGGCGCTGGACTGGATCTGCGCCAACGATGTCAGCAAGCCGGTCGGCCGGCTGACCTACACCCAGCTTCTCAACACGCGCGGCGGCATAGAGGCCGACCTGACCGTGGCGCGGCTGGCCGAGGACAAATTCTATATCGTCACCGGCACCGGTTTCCGCACGCATGACGCCTCCTGGATCCGCGACCATATCGACGAGGGCCTCGATGCCAACCTGACCGATGTCACCGAGGAATTCGGCACGCTGTCGCTGATGGGACCGCGCGCCCGCGATGTGCTTTCCGCGGTGACCGAGGCCGATGTGTCGAACACGGCATTCCCGTTCGGCCATGTGCGCGAGATCGCCATTGCCGGCCACACGGTGCGGGCGCTGCGCGTCACTTATGTGGGCGAACTCGGCTGGGAATTGCATGTGCCGATCGCGGCCACTGGTGAAGTCTTCGACGCATTGACGGCGGCGGGCGAGAAGCACCGCATCCGCCCGGTCGGCTACCGGGCGCTGGAATCGCTGCGCCTGGAAAAGGGCTACCGCGCCTGGGGCTCCGACATCACGCCCAACGACACGCCGCAGGAAGCCGGGCTCGGCTGGGCGGTCAAGCTGCGCAAGAACACCGATTTCGTCGGACGGCGCGCGCTCGAGAAACTCGATGGCATGCCTTTGAAGAAGCGCTTTGCCGGCTTCACGGTCGACAATCCGGAGATCGTGCTGCTCGGCCGGGAGACCATCCTGCGCGATGGCGAGCCGGTCGGTTACCTGACCAGCGGCGGCTATGGCTACACGATCGGCAGGAATATCGGCTACGGCTATGTGCGCAACGGCGACGGGGTGAGCGACGATTTCCTCGCCTCGGGCGACTATGAACTGGTGGTCGCTATGGAGCGGACGCCGGCCAAGATCCATCTCGAGCCGATGTACGATCCAGCGGCGGAGAGGGTAAAGGCCTAGATAAGGTTCATCGGTTCACGGAAACGCCGAACCGCCTCTTTGTGTTGACGCAATTCCCAAGGGAAAACAGCGACACGGTTTTTCCTGGAATTGCTTCAGTTTACCCGCAGGACAAGGCCCCGGCTGGGCACGGTGTCGGCCTCGCCTGGCATGGAGACGTAAGGGCGTGTCTCCTCGGCGCGGGTGACGATGCCTTGCGCCTCGAGTTCGGCGATGCGCGCTGCAAAACCCTGATCCCACAGCGTGTTCTTGACCGTCAGCACGATCACCCCGCCGGGCCGGCAGATGCGGATCAGGTCGTCCAGCCCTTCGACGCCGACATGGCCCGAGGTGAAGACGCCGGCCGAAACGATTCCGGCATAGGCATTGTCGGCAAAAGGCAGCCTACCGCCAAGCGCGAGGCAATGCAGCGCGGAATAAACCCCTTTGCGGGCGGCCTGATCCAGCATGCCTTGCGAGATGTCCAGCGCCTCGACTTCGGGATAGCCCGCAATGTTCAACCATTCACCGATGAGCCCGGTGCCCGCGCCGGCATCGAGCAGCGGCGCCAAGCCACGCGGCAGATGGCGGGCGAGCAAGGCGAGGCAGATCGTCGGATGGCGATAACCGGCGGCTGACATGTCGGCGTCATAGGTCTGCGACCAACGGTCATAGAGGGCGGCCACTTCCTCTGGCCGCTTCGACGCGTAGGCGGCGCCGAGTGCCCCATGATGTTTGCCGTCCACCATCGCCGTTCCGCCAGCCGCTCTCTTGCTCACCACGATCGGATGATAGCCAAACGGCGAAAATTGTGGAACCGTTGCGATGAGAAATAATCGCGTGGGGGCGCAGGCATGGTGACAGACGAGGCGCGGGCAGAACTTGCCGCCATTCCGGTGCTGGCCGACTATGCCGGACCACTGGACCGGCTTGGCGGCCTCACCAATCTCGTCTTCAAGGCCGGCGACTTCTGCCTGCGCATTCCGGGCAAGGGCACCGAGGAATACATCAACCGCGCCAACGAAGCGGTGGCGGCGCGCGAGGCGGCAAAGGCCGGCGTCAGCCCCGAAGTGCTGCATGCCGACGCCGGCACCGGCGTGATGGTGACGCGCTTCATCGCCGGTGCGGAAACGATGTCACCGGAGAAATTCAGGGAACGGCCGGGCAGCCCCGCCCGCGCCGGCGAAGCGTTCCGCAAGCTGCACGCGTCCGGTGCGGTGTTTCCTTTCCGCTTCGAACTGTTCGCGATGATCGACGACTATCTCAAGGTCCTGTCGACCAAGGACGTCGCCCTGCCCGCCGGCTATCATGACGTGGTTCGCGAGGCCGGGAGCGTGCGCTCGGCGCTGGCCACCCATCCCCTGCCGCTCGTCGCCTGCCATTGCGATCCGCTGTGCGAGAACTTCCTCGATACGGGCGAGCGGATGTGGATCGTCGACTGGGAATATTCGGGGATGAACGACCCGCTCTGGGATCTCGGCGACCTCAGTGTCGAAGGCAAGTTCGACGCTACGCAGGACGAAGAGCTGATGCGCGCCTATTTCGGCGGCGAGGCGAAACCGGCGGAGCGCGGACGTGTCGTCATCTACAAGGCGATGTGCGACCTGCTGTGGACGCTGTGGGGGCTGATCCAGCTTGCCAACGACAATCCCGCCGACGATTTCCGTGCCTATGCCGACGGCCGCTTCGCGCGCTGCAAGGCGTTGATGGAGACGCCGGAGTTTTCGCGGCATCTGGCGGCAATACGCCGGGGTTAGCCCCGCAATCCGGATTTAAATCTTATCCGTGCCGCCGTCCCAGGAACGCCGCGCACTTTTGGGCGACAGGCGTCAATTCACACCCTTCGGCACATTTTCGGGCGGCACCGTGGTGTCGACCACCTTTTGGCGGTGGAAAATGAAGATGCCGGCCAGAACGACGATGGCGGAGCCGATCAGGATGCGCGGGCCGGGGACGTCACCGAAGAACACCAGTCCGAACACCACGGCCCATAGCAGCAGCGTGTAGTGCAGCGGTGCCAGCGTCGAGGCCGGCGCCAGCTTCAATGCCCTGGTGATCATCAGATGGGCGGCACAGGAGACGATGCCAAGCAGGAGCATGGCGCCGAAATCGAGCGCCGACGGTGTCCGCCACGCGCCGATGGTCAGCGCGCCGCCGACCAGCAACGTGCCGATCGTCTGCCATGTCACAAGGTTGGTGTCGCTGGTGCCGCGCAAACGCCGGTTGAGGATGATGGCGAAGGCAAAGGCGATGCTGCCGACGAGGGCGAAGGCCGAGGATAGCGAGAACGCCTCCGAGGACGGCTTCAGGATGATCAGCACGCCGCAGAAACCGAGCAGGATCGCCAGCCAGCGCCGCCAGCCGACCTTCTCGCCCAGCAGCAGGTGCGACAGCGCCGCAACGTAGATCGGTCCGGCCATGTAGAAGCTCATCACGTCGGCGAGCGGGAGATAGACGACCGCGGCGTAGAACAGCCCGGTATCGGCCGTGGTCGCGAGCACGCGCAGGAGTTGGAGGATAGGCCGCTCCAAGTGGAAAAGCTTTGCGGGGCCCTGGTTGGCGATCATCGGGCCGAGCACGATGAAGGCGCCGACAGAGCGGATCAGCACCACCTGACCGACGGAGAAGCTTGCGACCAGCCATTTGCCCATCGCATCGTTCAGCGCAAACATGAAATCGCCGGCCAGCATCAGCAGAATGCCGGCCAGAAGAACGTTCCTGATTGTGGAATTCTGCGCCACGGGCTGCGTCATGCCGATCCCGATTCCTCCCTCGCGTAGAGCATTCCTGTGGAAAGACCGTCTTATACTTTCCTGGAATTGCTCCAGGCCGCGTCGTAGACGGAAGCGGCGGCTTTGACGAGGAGAAATCCCGAAATCGGCAAGGCCAGCACCGGGAATCGGCTGGCTCTGGCCCGTCCCAACCTACTTCGGTTGCGGCCTGACGATGATCGGCCGATAGATCACCGGCCGGTTCCAGGGATCGAAGTCCGGCGTGTTTCTCAGTTCCGCGCGGCGATCGAGATCAATGCGCTGCAGGCATTCGGCGAACGCGTCATTCTTCTTGAGAAAACCGTAGGACCGGCATTTGGCTTCGTCGGCGGCGCGTCGATCCTCCGCCGACATCGTCGTGCAGCCGGCGCAAAGCGCCGTCAGCGCCATCGCCACAAGAGTCTTGCGCCACATGGAACCCTCCTCGATTAAAAGTGGAGTATCACTGTAGACTTATTCGCGGACGGGCAAAGCGGCGAAGCTTGATGCAGATGCTGGCGTCCTATTGGGCCTGATGCCTGCGGTTCACCGCCGCCGGCCTGCCAGGCAGGGAAAGCCTGGTATCCTGCCTTGTCCGTTCCGCCACCACCTTGCCCCTGGCGATGACGCAAATGCGCTCGGCGCGCAGGCGCAGGGCCTCGATCGGATTGCCGGCGTCGAGGACGACGAGGCTGGCGCGCTTGCCGACGGCCAGGCCCAGATGATCCAACCCCATGATCGCGGCGTTGACGTTGGTAACCATGTCGAAGCAGCGCGCCATGTCGGCCGGGCTCGACATCTGGGCGACGTGCAGGCCCATGAAGGCGACGTCGAGCATGTCGGCGGTGCCCAGCGAATACCAGGGATCGAGCACGCAATCCTGGCCCCAGCCGACGCGGATGCCGAGCGCCTGCATTTCCTTGACACGGGTCATGCCGCGCCGCTTCGGAAAAGTATCGTGGCGGCCCTGCAGCATGATGTTGATCAGCGGGTTGGGGATGGCGGAAACGCCGGCCTCGGCGATCAGGGGCAGAAGTTTCGAGACATAATAGTTGTCCATCGAATGCATCGAGGTGAGGTGCGAGCCGGCCACCCTGCCCTGCAGGCCCAGGCGCTGCGTTTCATAGGCCAGTTGCTCGATGTGGCGCGACAGCGGGTCGTCGGTCTCGTCGCAATGCAGGTCGACCATCAGGCCGCGTTTTGCCGCGATCTCGCAAAGCTCGGTCACCGAGCGCGTGCCGTCCGTCATGGTACGCTCGAAATGCGGAATGCCGCCGACGATGTCGACGCCCATGTCCAGCGCGCGGATGGTGTTTTCACGCGCCTTCGGCGAGCGGTAAAAGCCATCCTGCGGAAACGCCACCAGTTGCAGGTCTATGTAAGGGGCAATGGTTTTCTTGACGTCGAGCAGGGCCTCGACGGCCAGCAAACGGTCATCGCAGACATCGACATGGGTTCGGATGGCGAGCAGGCCCATCGACACCGCCCAGTCGCAATAGGCGAGCGCCCGGTCGCGCACCGCCTCATGCGTCAGCAACGGCTTCAGTTCGCCCCACAATGCAATACCTTCGAGCAGCGTGCCCGAGGCATTGATGCGCGGAATGCCGTAGGACAGCGTTGCATCCATATGAAAATGCGGATCGATGAAGGGCGGCGAGACCAGATTGCCGCGGGCGTCGACCTCGGTCCGGGCGGAACTTTGCAGTTTGGGCTCGATCGCCGCGATCGTCTCACCGCTGATGCCGATATCGGCAATCCCGCCATCCGGCAGCGTGCCGCCACGAACGATAAGGTCGAAATCCATCTCTCGTCATCCCGTTCCAGAATCACCCAGCCATGGTGGCGTAAAAGACAGCTTGCCGCAGCCGTTTCTTTCGGCGATCGCGAAAGGTTTCCTCCCGCGGCAACTCCCTCTATAAGCCGCCTCTCGTCCACGCTGCGATCGGCTTCGGACTCAAGGCCATAGTCGCAAACCATGGAAGTCCCGTGTGAACTTCAACTTGCCGTTCCTGAAACGCGACGAACGCTCGATCGAGAACCAGCGCCTTATCGTGCGGCTGGTCAAAGAGTCCTTCGGACAGCATAAGTTCGGATACGGCGCCGCCATCCTGTCGATGCTGGTGGTGGCTGGCATGACGGCTGCAAGCGCCTGGATCCTGCGCGAAATCACCAATGAATTCGTGATCGACAAGCGGATCGACCGTGTCAACATGATTGCCGGCGCGGTCGCCGGGATCTTCATCCTCAAGGGCCTCGCCAATTTCGTCCAGGCCTACTTCATGAGCCGGGTCGGCAATGCCATCATCGCCGACCGGCAGCGCAAGATCTACGACCGCATCCTGGCGCAAGGCATCGAATTCTATCATTCGACCTCGTCATCCGACCTGATCACCCGCATTACCAACAATGCCCAGGCGGCACGCAACGTGCTCGACCTGATCGTCACTTCCTACGTCCGCGATCTGGTGACCCTGCTCGCCTTGATTGGCGTCATGATCTGGCAGCAACCGGCACTGTCGCTGATCTGCTTCGTCGTCGGGCCGCTGGCCATCTACGGCGTCAATCGCATCCTGAAGCGTGTGCGCAAATTCGCCGCCATGGAGTTCCGCTCGGTCGGCCAGATCATTCAGGTGATGCAGGAAACCGCGATCGGCGTGCGCGTGGTCAAATCCTTCAACCTCGAAAGCTTGATGCGCAAGCGCATGTACAAGGCGGTGGCGGACGTCGAGGATCGGGCCAACAACATCGCCGCGCTGGAAGCGGTGACCAGCCCGGTGATGGAGACGCTGGCAGGACTGGCGATCGCCGGGGCCGTCATGGTCAGCGGCTTCCTGGTCCTGCAGGGCGGCCAGATGCCTGGCAACATCATGGCCTTCATCGCGGCGCTGCTGCTTGCCTATGAGCCGGCAAAGCGGCTTGCGCGCGTGCGCATCTCGCTGGAAAGCGGCATTGTCGGCGTGCGCATGATGTTCCAGCTCGCCGACGAACCGCTGACCCTGGCCGAGAAACCGAGCGCGACGCCGCTTCGGGCCGGACCAGGCGAGATCCGGTTCGATGCCGTCAGCTTCGCCTATCAGAACGGCCCGCCGGTTCTCGACGGTTTCGACCTGACCTTCGCGCCCGGCAAGATGACGGCGCTGGTCGGCCCGTCCGGCGGCGGCAAATCGACGATCCTCAACCTGATCATGCGCATGTACGACCCGAAGAGCGGCAAGGTGCTGCTCGACGGCCAAGACATTTCGCATGCGACGCTCGCCTCGCTCAGGGAAAAGATCGCCTATGTCAGCCAGGACACGTTCCTGTTTGCCGGTACGATCATGCACAACATCCGGCTCGGGCGAGAGGGCGCGACCGACGACGAAGTGATCGCCGCCGCCAAGGCCGCCAACGCCCATGACTTCATCAAGGCGCAGGCGAAAGGCTATGAGACCGATGTCGGCGAGAATGGCGGCCTCTTGTCGGGCGGCCAGCGCCAACGCATCTCGATCGCACGCGCCATGCTGCGCAATGCCGAAATCCTGCTGCTCGACGAGGCGACCAGCGCGCTCGACGCCGAATCCGAAGCGCTGTTCCGCGAAGCACTGCAGCAACTGACCGAAGGGCGCACGACGATCGTCATCGCCCACCGCCTGTCGACCGTGCACCAGGCCGACACGATCGTGGTGCTGGAAGCCGGCAAGGTGGTGGAGAGCGGGCCACATCGTGCGCTGCTCAATCAGGGCGGGCTTTACCAGAAGCTGTATGAGTATCAGCTGATGCCGTGAGGGCCCTTTCCTTCTCCCCTTGTGGGAGAAGGTGGCCGAGCGAAGCTCGGCCGGATGAGGGGGTGCTCCAGCTTGGCAATGATGGCGATCTGTCACCCACCCCTCAACCGTCTCGGCGCTGCGCGCCGATCCACCTTCTCCCACAGGGGGAGAAGGAAGAATCGCTCTTACTCCGGCACGTGGCGCACCGCGCCCTTGTCGGCGCTGGTGGCGAAGGCGGCGTAGGCGCGCAGCGCGGTCGTCACCTTGCGCTTGCGCTTTTCCTCCGGCTTCCAGGCCAGGGCGCCCTTGGCCGCCATCGCCGCGCGGCGTGCCTCAAGCTCGGCCTCGCTGACGGCCAGGCGGATGGTGCGGTTGGGAATGTCGATCTCGATCGTATCCCCTTCCCTGACCAACCCGATCGTGCCGCCTTCGGCGGCTTCGGGCGAGACATGGCCGATCGACAGTCCCGACGTGCCACCGGAGAAGCGGCCATCGGTGACCAGGGCGCAGGCCTTGCCGAGGCCCTTCGACTTCAGATAGCTGGTCGGATAGAGCATTTCCTGCATGCCGGGACCGCCACGCGGTCCCTCATAGCGGATGACGACGACATCGCCGGCCTTGATCTCGTTGGACAGGATTGCCTTGACCGAAGCGTCCTGGCTTTCGAACACCCGCGCCGGGCCGGTGAATTTCAGGATCGACTCGTCGACGCCCGCCGTTTTCACGATGCAACCGTCGAGCGCCAGATTGCCCTTCAGCACGGCAAGACCGCCATCCTTCGAAAACGGCGTCTTTGCGGAACGGATGACGCCCGTCTCACGGTTGGTGTCGAGCTCGTCCCAGCGCCGGTCCTGGCTGAAGGCGACCTGCGTCGGCACGCCGCCGGGCGCGGCGAGGAAGAAATCGCGGACATTCTGGCTGGAGGTGCGCGAAATATCCCAGTGATCGAGCGCCTCGCCGAGGCTGGCCGTATGCACCGTCGGCAGGTCGCGGTTGATCAGCCCTGCTTCGTCGAGCTGGCCAAGGATCGCCATGATGCCGCCGGCGCGGTGGACGTCTTCCATGTGCACGTCGGACTTTGCCGGGGCCACCTTGCAGAGCACGGGAACCCGCCGCGACAGCCGGTCGATATCCTCCATGGTGAAGTCGACCTCGCCCTCATGCGCGGCGGCCAGGATGTGCAGCACCGTATTGGTCGAACCGCCCATGGCGATGTCGAGCGTCATGGCGTTCTCGAAGGCGCCCTTCGAAGCGATGCTGCGCGGCAGTGCCGTCTCGTCATCCTGTTCGTAGTAGCGCTGGGCGAGATCGACGACGAGATGGCCGGCCTCGACAAACAGGCGCCTGCGGTCGGCATGCGTCGCCAGCGTCGAGCCGTTGCCCGGCAGCGACAGGCCGAGAGCCTCGGTCAGGCAATTCATCGAATTGGCGGTGAACATGCCCGAGCAGGAACCGCAGGTCGGGCAGGCCGAGCGCTCGATGACCTTGACGTCCTCGTCGGAGATCTTGTCGTCGGCGGCCGCGACCATGGCGTCCACCAGGTCGAGCGCCTGCGCCTTGCCAGCCAGCACCACCTTGCCGGCTTCCATCGGTCCACCGGAGACGAACACGGTCGGGATGTTGAGGCGCAGCGAGGCCATCAGCATGCCGGGGGTGATCTTGTCGCAATTGGAGATGCAGACCATGGCGTCGGCGCAGTGGGCGTTGACCATGTATTCGACGGAATCGGCGATCAATTCGCGCGACGGCAGCGAATAGAGCATGCCGTCATGGCCCATGGCGATGCCGTCATCGACGGCGATGGTGTTGAACTCCTTGGCGACGCCGCCGGCCTTCTCGATCTCGCGCGCGACCAGCTGGCCGAGGTCCTTCAGATGGACATGGCCCGGCACGAACTGGGTGAAGGAATTGACCACGGCGATGATCGGCTTGCCGAAATCCGAGTCCTTCATGCCGGTGGCGCGCCACAGGCCGCGGGCGCCGGCCATGTTGCGGCCGTGGGTGGTGGTGCGGGAGCGATAGGCAGGCATGTTTTTTCCTTGGTGGCTGGCCGCGGCCAAAGCGTGGCGCGGCGGAGCTGAATTTGGATCGCAGGCGTTATAGCCGCCAGAGCTTGGTCTGGCCACATTTTTGCGATGCGCCAGATTCCGCCGAAAAACGAGAATCGACGAAAAATCGGATGCCGCTGTCGGATTGCGCGGCGCACGGCCGTCCTTGGGTAGACGGCACGGAAATGGCACCATTCTCGGGGTCAGCCGTTTCACTGCAGAAGCAAGCGAGGAGCACGACATGCAAAAGATCACCACCTGCCTGTGGTTCGACGGCCAGGCCGAAGAGGCGATGAACCACTATGTGTCCATCTTCAAGAATTCGAAGGTGCTGAGCGTTCTGCGCTGGCCCAAGGGACATGCCAATGAGGGCAAAGTGCTGATGACCACGTTCGAGCTCGACGGCGTGCCGTTCCAGGCGCTCAATGGCGGGCCGCAATTCAAGTTCAACGAGGCGATGTCACAGTCCATCGACTGCAAGACGCAGGAAGAGGTGGACTATTTCTGGGAAAAGCTCACGGAAGGTGGCGAGCCGGGCGTCTGCAGCTGGCTGAAAGACAAGTTCGGCGTCTCCTGGCAGGTCGTGCCGGAGCAATTGCCGAGGCTGCTTCTCGATCCAGACCGGGCCAAGGCCGGCCGGGTCATGTCGGCGATGATGCAGATGGGCAAGATCGACATCGCTAAGATCGAAGCAGCGGCCAAAGGGTGAGAAGCAGTCCGCGTAGCGGACGAAAAGCCAATTGCTTGGCTTTTCGAGCTTAGGCTGAACACCCGAAAGGCGGGGAGCCATTCGGAGGGCGGAGGCGCATCTCAGCCGCTAATCCTTGAGATTTGCGCTGTCCCTCATCCCCCTTCGGGCACCTTCTCCCCGTGAACGGGGGAGAAGGAAGAATGCGCTCACGCCGCCTTGTCGCGGACCTGGTAGTCCTTGATCGTGGCGAAGCGGATTGCCTTCCAGCGTTCCGCTTCGTAGTTCAGCGAGAAGGCGTGCTGGGCGAGGAACACCGGATCGTTATCGAGGTCGCGGGCGATGTCGCCGCGATGCGCCTCGATGAAGCGCAAGACTTCCGCCTTGTCGTCGGCCGATATCCAGCGGCAAACGGAAAAGCGCGACATCTCGAATTCGACGGGCAGCGTGTATTCGAAATTCAGTCGCTCCTTCAACACGTCGAGCTGCAGCGCGCCGACGACGCCGACGATGGCCGGCGAGCCGTCCTCGGGCGAGAACAGCTGGACGACGCCTTCCTCGGCCATCTGGTGCAGCGCTTCCTTGAGTTTCTTCGCCTTCATCGCGTCGCCGAGGCGGACGCGGCGCAGGATCTCCGGTGCGAAATTCGGCACGCCGCGGAACAGTATCTCCTCGCCTTCGGTCAGCGTATCGCCGATGCGCAGCGTGCCGTGATTGGGGATGCCGACGACGTCGCCAGCAAAGGCTTCGTCCGCCGTGACGCGAGTGCGGGCAAAGAAGAATTGCGGCGCGGACAGGGACATCGGCTTTCCCGTGCGAACCAGCTTGGCCTTCATGCCGCGCTCGAGCTTGCCCGAGCAGACGCGAACGAAAGCGATACGGTCGCGGTGATTGGGGTCCATGTTGGCCTGGATCTTGAAGACGAAGGAGGTCATCTTGTCCTCCGTCGCCTCGACGGTTCGCGTATCGGCGTCCTGCGCGCGCGGCGGCGGGCCGAAGGCGCCGAGCGCCTCGATCAGGTCGCGCACGCCGTAGTTACGCAGCGCCGAGCCGAAATAGACCGGCGTCAGATGGCCCTCGCGGAAGGCATCTATATCAAGAGGTCGGCAAGCCTCCCGCGCGAGCTCCAGCTCCTCGATGAAGGCCTCGCGCTCGTTTTCCGGCAGCAGGCCGGCGACGCGGTTGGAATCGGGACCGTTGACCGGCGTGCGCTCCTTCTCGTCGTCGCCCTTGCGCACCGCGTTCAGCGCCAGGTGATAGGTGCCGGAGAACGTCTTGCCGCGGCCGATCGGCCAGGTGATGGGGGCCGTGTCCAGCGCCAGCTTCTGCTCGATCTCGTCCAGGATCTCGAACGGGTCGCGGCTTTCGCGGTCCATCTTGTTGACGAAGGTGATGATCGGGATGTCGCGCAGCCGGCAGACCTCGAACAGTTTCAGCGTGCGCGGCTCGATGCCCTTGGCGGCGTCGATGACCATGACGGCCGAGTCGACCGCCGACAGCGTGCGATAGGTGTCGTCGGCGAAATCCTCATGGCCGGGCGTGTCGAGCAGGTTGAAGACATTGTCCTCATATTCGAACGTCATCACCGAGGTGACGACCGAAATGCCGCGCTCGCGCTCTATCTTCATCCAGTCGGACCGGGTCTGGATGCGGTCCTTCTTGGCCTTGACCTCGCCGGCAAGCTGGATGGCGCCGCCGAACAGCAGCAGCTTTTCGGTGAGCGTGGTCTTGCCGGCGTCCGGGTGGGCGATGATCGCGAAGGTGCGGCGACGCGCCACTTCCTCTGGTATTGTGTCGGGCATTTTTGGGATTTCCGTGTGACAGGCCGGGCTTCTAGCAGCGCAGTGCCGGGCTGTCGACCGGTCCGGCGGCGTGGACGCCGCCGGACCCCATGGCTTGCGTCAGGCCAACTCGCTCATGCGGTTCGCCTGAACGACCTCCGGAAGCCAGTTGGCGATGGCGCCGCCAATCGCGTCGGCATGGTCTTCCTGCAGATAGTGCGCGCCAGGTCCGAGATTGATGAACCGGCAGTTCTTCAAGTTGGCCGCGAATTCCTTCGCCGCCTGCGGCGAGATCAGGGCACCGGGATCGCCAGCAAACAGCAGTTTCGGATAGGTGGAGAGCCACAGCGCGCGATGGTCGTGTTCGCTGATGGCGGCAACGTCGGCGGGCTGGCCCTCGATCGGCAATTCCCGCGGCAGACGCAGCACCGGCTTGCGCGATTGCGGCGTCGGGAACGGCGCCCGGTATCCGGCCATCTCGTCGTCGCTCATGGTCCGCAACACCGAGGCCGGCAGCACCTTTTCGACGAAGACATTGTCTTCCAGGACGAGCTTTTCGCCGACACCGGGCGTGCGCAGCGCCTTGAACATTTCGCGGGCTTGCGCGCGTTGGTGGAAATCCTCCCAGCGCTCGAAGGGACGGATGAATTCCATGAAGGCGAGGCCAAGGATGCGCCGCGGCCGCCTGGCCGCGAGATGAAACGCAAGGGCCGTGCCCCAATCCTGCGCGACCACCACCGCATCGCCGATGTCGAGCGCATCGAGGAAGGCGTCGAGATAGCGGACATGGTCGAAGAAACGATAGTCGATATCGGGCTTGCCGGACTGGCCGTAGCCGATCAGGTCAGGCGCGATGCAGCGGCCGAAGGGCGCGACATGCGGGATGATGTTGCGCCAGATATGGGATGAAGTGGGGTTGCCGTGCAGGAACAACACGATCGGACCAGACGCGCCCGCTTCAACATAAGACATGGTGGAATCGAGCACGGGAACCTGAGAACGCCTTGCCGTGGTGGCACCCGTCTGGGGCATATCGATTTTCGAGTTCATGAAGCCGTCTCCTTTGCAAAAACCGTGCTGAAGATGATTTTCTTGAACCGCTCGAGCGGCGCGGGGCTGCGCTCGACCTTCATGCGCAACATTGCCCCTTGCCAGGACGACAGCAGGAAGTCGGCGAGGTCCTCTGCCTCGAACGCCCTGGTGATGTCGCCAGCCGCCTGGCCTTCGGCGATGCAGGCCGCGAAGGGCTGGCGCCAACGCTCGAAAATGGCGACGAGCCGCAAACGCAGCGGCTCACTGTGCACCGCTGTCTCGAGGCTGAGATTGCCGATCATGCAGCCGCGTGCCCAGTCATGCGCTTCAAGCTTCGAGGTGATGACGTCTAGGTAGCGGCGCAGCCTGCCGATGGGCGGCGTGCCGTCTCGCTCCAGCGCTGCTTCAACCAGCCCGCCGACATAGGCGAAGTAGCGGTCCAGCACCTCGCCGGCGAATTCCTCCTTGGAGGCAAAATGGTTGGTGAACGAGCCCGGCCGGGCGTCGGCAGCAGCAACGATGTCGCGCACGCCAGCTGCGGCATAGCCGGACTCCCATATCGTCCGGAAGCCGGCATCAAGAAGTTTTTCGCGGAGTGATTGTCTAGCCATGGCGAAATAATACGTACGTACGTATTGATGTCAAGTGCACTTTTTTTGCCGTGTCGGCTGTTGGCAAGTGACGAGCAGGGTGGCACTGGAAGAGTGTCCTCGGCGGACCACAAGGCAAGGGAGCGAACATGGCTGCGGCGAAACAGATTATCGTCGTCGGCGCCGGCATCATCGGCGCTTCGATCGCCTGGCACCTGGCCAAAGCCGGTGCACAGGTCACGGTCGTTTCCGAAAGCGGCGCAGGCGGCGTCGCGACGCCCAATTCCTTTGCCTGGATCAACGCCAGCTGGGGCAACCCCGAAATCTATTTCCGGCTGCGCACCCGCGCCATGGCCGAGTGGAAACGGCTGGCAAAAGAGTTGCCCGGGCTTCCGCTCGCCTGGTGCGGTGGCCTGTGCTGGGACCTGCCGGCCGACCGGCTCGAAGCCTACGCGGCCGAACACTCCTCCTGGGGCTACGGCATCGAACGCGTCGACCGGGAGCGGGCGGCGCAAATCGAGCCCGACCTCGCCAAGCCCCCTGAATTCGCTGTTTATGTCGCCGAGGAAGGCGTGACCGAACCGGTTGCCGCGGCCAGGACCCTGCTTGCCGATGCCGAACGGCACGGCACGCGGGTCATTGCCAGCACGGTCTCGGCGCTGGCCCAGACCAATGGCCGGATTACCGGCGTGGACACATCGCATGGGCTGATTGCCGCCGACGAGGTGGTGATCGCCGCCGGCGTCGGCGCTCCGGACATTGCCGCCACGGCGGGGATCAGCCTGCCGATCGAGACGCCGCCTGGCCTGATTATCCATTCGCGGCCATACAAAAGGCTGCTTAACGGCCTGGTGCACGACGAGAAGCTGCATATGCGCCAGACGGCCGAAGGCCGCATCATCGCCGGCTCGGATTTCGCTGGCGGCGATCCAGGCGATGACCCCGCCGCTACGGCGCGCGAATTGTTTGCAGTAGCGAAGGCGGCGTTGCGCGACGCCGGGGATCTGGAGCTCGATTTCCATACGGTCGGCTACCGGCCGACGCCGATCGACGGCTTTCCGATCATCGGTCGCCCCGAGGGCATGGACGGCCTGTATATTGCCGTCATGCATTCCGGCATCACGCTGGCGCCGGCCGTCGGCCTGTTCGCTGCGCGGGAAATCCTCGACGGCGAGCGCGACCCGCTGCTGGCGCCCTATGGATTGTCGCGTTTCGCTCAGTAGCCCGGCGGACGACGGAAGCCGCCGACGTGCGGCTCGATCGTCGCGGCAATACCAAGCAGCCGCGATTCCGACCAACGTTTGCCGACCAGTTGCAGGCCGATCGGCAGGCCGTCGGGACCTTCACCGTACGGCATCGAAAGTGCCGGATGGCCGCTGTAGTTGAAGACGGCACCGTAGGCCGGCAGCATCCAGTAGCTCTGTTCCCGACCGTCGACCTTGATCGGCTTGCCCGGCTCGCAATGCGGGAAGGCGGTGGTCATGGCGACAGGGCAGAGCAGCGCATCCCAGTCGTCGAAGAACCGATCCCAGGCGAGAATGGATTTGTCGCGGCGGGCGAGCGCCTCGAACCAGCGCGAAACCGATGCCGGCTGCGCCGGGGGCTGGGGTTGGGCAGCCTCCATCATCATGCCGATCAGCGCGCCGCCTTGCGCGAGATCGTCGTGCAGGTCGAGCCTGGGCAGTTTCGCTTCCTCCACGGTCGCCCCGGCCGAGCGCAGATTTCCGGCGAGATCTTCGACCGCCGCACCGATGCGCGCAGCCACCAGGAAGCCGGGAAAGGACGGTGCGAAGGCGATGCGCAGTGCCTTGAGGTCGAGCTTCGGCACGGCCTCGACCGGCACCGGCGCAAGATCGGTATCCCGCCCGTCCGGCCCGGCGATGATCCGATAGATCAACGACAAATCGCCCACGCTGCGTGCCAGCGGTCCGAGACAGGACATCAGCCGCACACTGCGCGCCGCGCCGCCCGGGTCCGGGAAGGCACCGGCCAGCGAGACGCGATGCTCCGTCGGCTTCAGCCCATAGACACCGCAGAAGGCGGCAGGCAGGCGGATCGAATCCTGCATGTCGGTGCCGACGTCGAATGGTGTCATCCCGGCGGCGACCGCCGCGGCGGCGCCGCCGCTGGAGCCGCCGGCGGTGCGCTCAAGGTTCCACGGATTGTTGGTGCGGCCGAACAGCGGATTGTTCGACTGCCAGTCGGAGAGCATGGTCGCGACATTGGTCCTGGCCATCAGCACGCCGCCGGCGGCCTTCAGCCTCGCAACCACCGGGCTGTCGCGGCTGGCGACATAGTCGACGAAGGCCGGGAAGCCGACCGTGGTTTTCATGCCTGCGGTCTCGTGCGTGTCCTTCAGGGTGAACGGAACGCCGTGCAGCGGCCCGGGCGTGGCGCCGCGCGCAAGTGCCGCGTCGGCGTTTTTGGCGCGCTCACGAGCGCCTTCCCTGTCGAGCGAAATGACGGCGTTGACGCGTTCATTGCGGCTGTCGATCTGCGCCAGATGGGCGTCGAGCGCTTCGACAGCGGAGATCTCGCGCTGGGCTATCGCGCAGGCGAGGTCGACGGTTGAGGAGAAGGCGACGTCCATGGTGAATGCTCCGGCTTGGCCGCGCTCATCCAATCGAGATGGGCCAACGGCGGCGTTGCTTCAGCGGAGTTGAGCATTCAGGGATAGCTTGCGTTTGATCGAGATTGCGCCGAGGCCAATTGAGGTCGGCACTCTACGGCGGCGTTTCCGACCAAGATTACCCTACCAGCGCCAGCTTCGCCGCCGTTGGCGCAAACGGGCGAATGCTGATCCCATCCCGGGTCATCGTGACAAAGCTCGACGGCGGGATCGCCTGCCAGTCGCCGCCTTCGCGGTCGAAGGGCTCGGAGACGATGCAGCGGCCGCCGCCCTTGCGCAGGATAGAGGTGTAGAGTGTCGGCGCATGCGCATCGGTGGCATAGCGAACAGCGTGCAGCGCCTGCCCGTCCGAGAAGGCGGCGGTGAGTTTCAGTGCCGGTTCGAGGCCGGCGCGGCGCGAGGCTTCGAGAACCCGGCTGGTGGCGCGCGACACCGCGCCCTGCGGGTCGCCGGCCAATCCTTCGTCCATCATAAGGAGAAAAAAGAGTTCGGAATCGGTGGTGCCTTCGCGCTGGTCGAAGACGGCATCGGACAATGAATTCTCCAGCGCGCGACGGATTTTCTCGAAACCGCCTATCTGCCCGTTATGCATGAACGACCAGCGGCCGGAGATGAAGGGATGGCAGTTCATGCGGCTGGTGGCGCCGCCGGTCGAGGCCCGCACATGGGCGAGGAACAGGCCGGATTTGATCTGCCGGCACAGGCTCTTCAGATTGGGATCGGACCAGGCCGGCAGGATGTCGCGGTAGAGGCCGGGTTCCGGACGGTCGCCGTACCAGGCAAGACCAAAGCCGTCCCCATTGGTCGGTGACTTCGCCTCCTGGGCGCAATGGCTCTGGGCGATCAGCGAGTGACAGGGCGCTGTGAGGATGTCTTCGAGAAAGACCGCTTCACCGAGATAGGCCGCCCAACGGCACATCGCTTCTGTCGTCCTCTAGGCGCGATCCGGAAGAGCCGCGGGCTCCCTGGTAGCGTGTGTGCCTCTGTTGTGCGTCCGCTCGTAAAGCTCACGGACGATTCGGCTTGCGGTAGTCTCGAAGAGAAACGGCAAGAAAGCGTGAACGAGCGCGGCACCCGCAGCCATCAGCAAACGCGAGGAAAACCAGGCGGCGAAGGCCATATGGCCGAAATAGGTTTCGCCGACCTTGGCCGGATGAGAGGTGAAGATGCTTGCGACCGACATGCTGGTCCCCTTCAGCGTGATTTCCGATATGAGTATCCTGACACGCTTCGCCGGTTCATCGGTCTCAAAATATCCTTGTATTTTGCTACCTCATGGGACAATCATCCCAACATGACGCTGGGAATCGACGAAATCGACCGAAAACTGCTCGCCGAATTGCAACGCGACGGCACGCTGTCGGTCGACCAGCTATCGGAGCGGGTGGCCTTGTCGCGCAATGCCTGCTGGCGGCGCGTCAAGCGGCTGGAGGAAGAAGGCGTCATTACCGGCCGCGTGGCGCTGGTCGATGCCGACAAGCTCGGGCTTGGCCTGTCTGTGTTCATCCTGGTCCGGACGTCGAATCATGACCCGGACTGGCTGCAGAAATTCCGCGCCGCGGTGACCGGCTTCCCCGAGATCACCGGCGTCTACCGCATGTCCGGCGACCTCGACTATGTCCTGCGCGCCCGTGTCGCCGACGTGAAGGCCTATGACCGGCTCTACCAGCGGCTGATCGCCAAGGTAGCGCTGTCGGATGTTTCGGCCTCCTTCGTGATGGAGGAAATCAAGGAAACGACGGTGGTTCCGATGGAAGTACGCTAGGCGTGCTCAGTCATAGTGATGCCCTAAAGAAAGCCGTTAATACCCCGGCGGGCGAATTGACCGAATCGGCAATCGCGCCGATAGGATCGATTTTATGCGCGCAGCCCTCCAAAACTCCTCCGTCATCGGTCCGACCGTCGGCTTCGTCAGGTTGCCGCATGCTGAAGGACTACCCCTCCCCGCCTATGAAAGCGCCGGCGCCGCCGGCATGGATCTGCGCGCCGCGGTGCCCGACGACCGGCCGCTGCTGCTCCTGCCGGGAAAACGCGCCCTGGTGCCGACCGGGCTGATCCTGGAAATCCCCGAAGGCATGGAAGGCCAGGTGCGGCCGCGTTCCGGGCTTGCTTTCAAGCATGGCCTCACCGTCCTCAATTCGCCAGGCACGGTCGACAGCGACTATCGCGGCGAGGTGAAGGTGCTGCTGGTTAATCTCGGCGATGAGGATTTTGCCGTGACGCGCGGCATGCGCATCGCCCAGATCGTTTTCGCCGCCGTGACGCAGGTGGCCGCCGAAGAACGTTCGCTGGCCGGCGGCACGGCGCGTGGCTCGGGCGGGTTCGGATCGACCGGCACCGCCTGATGCCTATCCCGAAACTTGTCATCTTCGACTGCGACGGCATTCTCGTCGACACGGAGAACCTCGCCAATCGGCGCCTCGCCGAGTGGTTGAGCGCGGCTGGCTATCCGACGAGCTTTGAATATTGCCGCAAGAATTTCTCCGGCCGCAGCATGCTCTCGGTGCAGAAGGAAATCGAAGGGCAGACCGATGTCCGCCTCGGCACCGATTTCGTCGATCGCTGGAATGCCGGCCTGCCGGACCTGTTTTCCCATGGCGTCGAGGCGATCCCCTATGTCCGGGAGTTCATCGAGGCGGTTCGCGGGGCCGGCATCCCCTATTGCGTCGCCACCTCGGCCAGGATTTCGAAGATGCACATCACGCTTGGCCAGACCGGACTGCTGCCGCTGTTCGAACATGCGATGTTTTCCTCGACCATGGTCTCGCGCGGCAAACCGTTCCCGGACCTGTTCCTGCATGCGGCCAAGACCATGGGGGTCGTTCCCGCCGATTGCATCGTCATCGAAGACAGCGTCGCCGGCACACAGGCCGGCATAGCCGCTGGCATGCGGGTGTTTTCCTATCATGGCGACCCCTATTCCGACCGCGACGGCCTGATCCAGGCCGGCGGAATCCTGTTCGACGACATGCGCGAATTGGCCGGCCTGGTGCCGATCCACTGATCCTGTTTCGACACGGCTGCACGATGCAGGAACCCGTGCTAGCGTAAGTGGCCTGATCTCCGGGGGGACACTCATGCCGACGAACCTGCTCCGCTTCACGCTCGCATTGATGCTGTTGCCGTTGTTGTCGACGGCGGCCGGCGCGCAGGCGGTAAGCTTCCCCGAACTCAGCAGCCCGCTGGCCGGCCGCAGCGATGTCACCTATCTCGACCTGGCCAAGATGGTCATCCCGGACCTCGCCGCCGACAAGGACGGTTTCTACAAGGGCGGATTGCCGATCGACATGCGCCACATTGCCGGTGGCGATGACGGCGGCTCGCCGCCAGAGACGACGAGCCTGCCCAATGCGGCAGTGCTTCCCATCAAGGCCGGCGGCAAGGATCGGCTGGCGATGCTGTTCGATCTCGGCGATTCTCCCGACAGCGCCGAAGGCTATGCGGTGCTGGCGCTCTACGACGTCGCGGCCGAGCCGAAACTGCTCGATGCGGCCAATGTCGCGGTCGATCGCAGCACCTATTTCCGCGAACCGAACAAGCTTTCGATCGGCGCCGGCGACGATGTGCTCATCTCCATGAGCACGCATTTCAATTCGAACCAGGGCTATGTGAGCACGCTGCTGATCCTGCCTCGCGAGGATCGCCTCCAATTGGTCGACACGATCAACACGTTCGACGAAAACGTCTGCGCCTACAAGCGCACCCAGGACCTGGCCTTCCTGACGCTGGACGACGGAAAGCCTTATGCGGCAATCAAGGTGACGGCGACCGACGCCACGGTGCCGAGTGGTGAAAATTGCGACGAGGCTGCGCCCAAGGCGTCGTCGCACGACATTTCCGTCACCTACCATTGGGACAAGAAGACATCACACTACGTCAAGGATTCCGACGCGTTCGAGAAATTGTCAGCAGAGAACGCGAAACGCTTCTGAGCCAAACGCATTCGTTTGCCCGACTTGAGACAGCGCGGTAGCATCCGCCCAAAACTCGTGATGGGGAGCATTCATGGACAAGGGCAAGATCTTTCGCGACCTGCATGCCTCGGCCTTCGTCATGCCCAATCCCTGGGATCCGGGCACGACCAAGCTGCTCGGCTCCTTCGGTTTCAAGGCACTGGCGACGACCAGCGCCGGCTTCGCGTTTTCGCGCGGCCTGCCGGACGGCTCGGTGACCTTCGAGCAGATGATCCATCACTGCCGCGAGGTGACGGCGGCGACCGACCTGCCGGTCTCGGCAGATCTCGAGAGGGGCAAGGGCGACAGCGCCGAGCGGGCCGCCGAAACCATCTTCGCGGCGGAAGCGGCCGGCCTTGCTGGCTGCTCGATCGAGGACCACACCGGCGATCCCGACAAGCCGATCTACGATTTTTCGCATGCGGTCGAGCGCGTCGCCGCGGCGGTGGAGGCGGCGCGGGCGCTGAAGCGAGATTTCGTGTTCACCGCGCGCGCCGAAAATTTCCTCTGGGGCAGAACCGATCTCGACGACACGATCAAGCGGTTGCAGGCCTTCGAGAAGGCTGGAGCCGACGTGCTCTATGCGCCGGGGATCGGCGACATCGAGATGGTGCGTACGATCTGCTCGGCGGTCGGCAAGCCGGTCAATGTCATGGCAAAGCCGGGCTTTACCATCGCCGATCTTGCCATGGCCGGCGTGAAGCGCATTTCACTCGGGCCATGGCTGACCAATTTCGCCTATGGCATGCTGGAGACGGCGGCGCGCGAGATCCAGCAGGACGGCACCTTCGGCTTCACCCGCGCCGCCATGCCTTTCGGCAAGTTGCAGGCGCTATACAGCAAGCCATCATGATGAACAGGCTGGGCGCATGACGCTGACCGTCGTCGACATGCATACGGGCGGCGAACCGCTGAGGATCGTCACCGGCGGCTATCCCCGTATCCCGAAGGGCACCATCCTGGAAAAGCGCGCCTATGTGCGCGACCATCTCGACCATCTCAGAAAAATCCTGATGTTCGAGCCGCGCGGCCATTACGATATGTACGGCGCCCTGCTGGTCGAGCCCGACTTGCCGGGGGCCGATCTCGCGGTGCTGTTCATGCACAATGAGGGCTATTCGACCATGTGCGGCCACGCCATCGTCGCCCTCGGCCGCTACGCCATCGATGAAGGGCTGGTGGCGAAGCAGGAGCCGATCACGACCGTCAACATCGAGGCGCCGTGCGGCCTGGTCGTCGCTTCGGTCGAGGTTCTGGACGGCAAGGCCGGCGCCGTGTCGTTCGAGAGCGTGCCGGCCTTCCTGTTAGCCGGTGACCAGCAGATCGAGCTGACAGGGTATGGCAAGATCGGCTTCGACATCGCTTATGGCGGCGCTTTCTACGCGCTGGCGGACTGCCATCAGTTCGGACTGGAATTCGGCCGTGATCGCGTGCGCGATTTTGTCGATGCCGCAACGACGCTGACGAACAGGCTCAAGGCAGAATTCCCGCTGTCGCATCCCGACCACGCCGACCTCGCCTTTCTCTACGGCACAATCCTGACCGACGGACGCGACGCGTTTTCCGGCGAGGTGACCAAGAACATCTGCGTCTTCGCCGAGGCCGAGGTCGACCGCTCGCCGACCGGCTCTGGCGTCACCGCCCGCCTCGCCGCCATGCTTGCCAAGGGCGAGATCGCTATCGGGCAGACGCGGACCTTCGAGAGCATCGCCGGTTCGCGCTTTTCCGGCGCGGTGGCGCGGACGGCTCGGGCCGGCCCGCATGAGGCGATCATCGCCCGCGTCGGCGGCCGCGCCTACTATTGCGGGCGGACGGAATTCATCGTCGAGCCCGATGACGAGCTGGGGCGAGGTTTCCTGCTCCGTTGAGCCGCGCTTAGCTCCGCGAGCGACGTGCCGCTTCCCGCGCCGAAATCGCCTTGTGCAGGTGCACCATCATGGCGGCGGCGAAGAGCGGCGTCACCAAATTGAGCAACGGCACGGCGAGGAAGGCGGCGATGACCAGCCCGGCGACAAAGACCGTGCCGGCATACTGCCTTCGCAAGGCCCTGGCTTCGTCTTCGCCGCGAAAGCGCATGGCGGCAAATTCGAAGAATTCGCGGCCGAGCAAATAGCCGTTGACGACGAAGAAGGCGGCAATGTTGATGCCCGGCACCAGCAGGAGCAGCAAGGCGACGATGTTGCCGAGGATGACGACGCCGAGGAATTTTATCGCCAGCACCAGCGAGCGCAGCGCCGGCATTGAGCGCCCAATCGGGTCACCGGGATAGTCGGTGCGCTCGACCACTTCGGCGACATCGTCGAGGAACAGGCCGGCGATCACAGCCGTCACCGGCGCGACGAGCAGCGCCGTGCCGAAGGCAAGCGCTATTGCCGCGATGATGCCGCCCAGCCAGCCGGCCCAGGAGGGCATGCCGGGCAACAGGGCCTGCAGCCACGGAAGCGCCAGCCATTCGACCAGGCTGGTCAGGCCGAACCACAAGGCGACCAGCGCCAGCACGGTCAGGCCAAGCGTCTTGATGAACACGGCGCGAAACGGCGGCGAGAGCAGTTCGAGGGCCGCGGTGCGGGCAGCGTCGAAAATCACCGTGCTTCAACCCCAAGTCAGCGACAGCGCCGTAAAGGCGGGACGTTCACGAGATAGGCAGCGCGGCTCTTGAGCACAAGCGCGTATCGCTATCGGGCAAACGCCGGCTTTCTGACCGGGATCGTCATGGCCGCGACGCCCACCACGACAAAGGCCATACCCAGCCATGCCGTTGGCCCCAGGCTTTCGCCGAGGAAGACAGCGCCGATGCCGACGCCGATCGGTACGCGCAGATAGGCCTGCGATGTCGTGCCGACCGAACCCAGCGTGTGGATGAGGCGAAAATAGATGACGAAGGCCAGCGCAGTCGAAAACACCGACAGGCCAAGCAGGGCCAGGGTCGATGCCATCGAGGGTGTCAGCGTCCATGGCTGGTCGACCAACAGGCTGAGCGGCACCAGCATGAACGCGCCGCACAGCATCGAACCGGCGGCCGGCAACATCGGATCGAGGCCCTTGAAGCCACGGCCGAAGATCGCCGCACCCGCATAGCAGATCGTTGCCACGACGATGGCGACCTGCGCCCAGAGTTCGTGACCGAGACCACCCAGCGCCTGCGTGCCGACAATGAAGCAGATGCCTGCCATGCCGGCGCCGACACCGATCAGCTTGCGCACGGTCACCGGCTCATGGCGGGTGATGAGCGCGGTGAAGACGAAAGTGAAGATCGGCGAGGTCGCATTGAGGATCGTGGCCAGGCCGGCATCGACCGAGCGCTCGGCGGCAGCGATCAGCGTGAATGGTATGACGCTGTTGAGGCATGCCTGGAAGGCGAAGCGGCGCCAGCTTGCCGCATCGACGGGCATGGCCAGCCCGCGCCAGCGGATGATGGCGAACAGGATGCCGCCGGCGATCAAGGTGCGGGCGGCGATGAAGGTGACCGGCGGGATCGTCTCGACGCCGATCTTGATGAAAGTGTAGGAGGCGCCCCACAGTACCGCCAGTACGGCAAGCAGCGCCAGGTCGATGGTCGTGTCGTTCTTCGCGGACATGGGCTCGCCGTCTTCCGGTGCTGTCGATCAGGCCCGATTTGTAGGCAATGCGGTGATGAAACGCTTCGTCCACGGTCGAATTGTCGTTAGCGCCTGGATGTTGATGCGCTGTTCTGGGGCGATCCCGCCAAAGTTGAGTCGTGCTCTAGGCAAAGCTGTCGTTAATCGCTAAACCCGCGCCCGGCCAGCGTGGCAAGAAGCCGGCTCGGGTTTTGGCGGAGATATTGATGCCGGATTATGACGTGCTTTGCATCGGCAATGCCATTGTCGACATCATCGCCCAGTGCGAGGAGGAATTCCTCGAAACCAACGGCATCATCAAGGGCGCGATGAACCTCATCGATACGCGGCGCGCCGAACTGCTCTACAGCCGCATGGGCCCGGCGATCGAGGCCTCCGGCGGCAGCGCAGGCAACACAGCGGCAGGCGTCGCCTCCTTCGGCGGACGTGCCGCCTTCTTCGGCAAGGTCTCCAACGATGCGCTCGGCGAAATCTACGCGCACGACATCCATGCGCAGGGCGTCGCCTTCGACACCAAGCCGCTCAACGGCGAGCCGCCGACGGCGCGCTCGATGATCTTCGTCACCCCCGACGGCGAGCGTTCGATGAACACCTATCTCGGTGCCTGTGTCGAACTCGGCCCCGAGGATGTCGAGGCCGAAAAGGCCTCGGGCGCCAAAGTCACTTATTTCGAGGGCTATCTGTGGGACCCGCCACGCGCCAAGGAAGCGATTCGGCAGACGGCGAAGCTGGCGCACGCGGCGGGCCGCGAAGTCTCCATGACGCTGTCGGATTCGTTCTGCGTCGACCGCTACCGCGACGAGTTCCTCGACCTCATGCGCTCGGGCACGGTCGACATCGTCTTCGCCAACAGTCACGAGATCAAGTCGCTCTACCAGACATCGTCCTTCGACGAGGCGCTGGCCAAGATCCGCAAGGACTGCAGACTAGCCGCCGTGACCCGTTCGGAAAAGGGTTCGGTCATCGTGCGCGGCGACGAGACCGTGGTCATCCAGGCGACGGCGATCCGGGAGCTGGTCGACACGACCGGCGCCGGCGATCTCTACGCCGCCGGTTTCCTGCATGGCTACACGCAAGGCCGCGACCTCAAGACCTGCGGCGACCTCGGCTCGCTGGCGGCCGGACTGGTGATCCAGCAGATCGGCCCAAGGCCGCGGCAAAATCTGCGCCGCGAGGCGGAACTGGCGGGGTTGTTGTAACAGCGTCTGCAGCTCTCCCCCACGAGGGAGGAGATCGGCAGCCGGACTATCCCGCTCGCCGTCGCGCGGTTGTCACATATCGCCCCTACACGAAATCGTGAGTGTCCCGTGACTGACATTTCGGGACGCCCGCAGCCAATGGGGTGTTGAAAAATGCAAGACAGCAAGCTGTCGGGCAGCGCGATGCGTTGCCGCCGCGATCTCCGTTTTCCGTACTAGAAATTCAGCAGTCGGCCGCGGCTGAGGGAGGAACGCGCGCGGCCGGAAGACATATGCATGAGCAGATTTCAGACACCTGGTCTTGGACAGGACGACTTCGCGGAAATGGTCGCGGAGGATGTCGAGCGCGCGCTTGCCCACTATGACGAGGCCATAAACCAGTCCACCGTGGTCTCTGTCGGCAAGATCGCCGGCAGCATAGCATCCGCCGTCACCTTGCTGTCGCCGAAGCACCAGAGGGCCATCGACGCCATCCATGCCGACCTTCCCGGCCTTGCCTCGAAATTCGTGCGCGCGCTGGCGGCGGAAGCCGCGCGCCGCAGCGAAGCCGGCACTGCCGGCACAAACCGATTGACAGCTTTGCTGGCCGATGAGCCGCTTTCTGCACCGCAGCGGTCCGACGACCTCGAATCGATGCTGATCGAGGACTGGGCCGGCCGTGTCGCCGGTTCGACCTACCTGGAAGAAAACCTTGGCATCGCCCGCTCGACCCTGCATCGCTGGCAAAGGCGCGGCGATGTCATCGCCTTGCGCAAGGGCGGCCGCAAACACGTCTTCCCGCTGGCGCAGTTCGTCGACGGCAGGCCGGTGGCAGGCATAAGCGACGTGCTCAAGCAGATCGGCAATCCGAGGCTGGTGTGGCTGTGGCTGACACGCCCGGCGGCAGAGCTCGACGGGCGCATTCCGATCGACCTGTTGCGGCAGGATCAGGTGGGGGACGTGGTCGAAGCGGCGCGGGCGTTCGCGCCAGGCTAGCCTAACGGCTGTTGGCTTTCGTCTGCAATGGCTCTCGCCTTAAGCCCTCTAGGTGACGCACGCATCTTCCGTGATTAGGGCGGCTGATCGGCCCGAAACTTGATTGCGATGTGGTTCCCCCAATCCGCCGCTGCTTCGCAGCGCCACCTTTCCCCCCTCCGGAGGGAAAGGGAGCGTTGCCGGACAAGCGTTGACGATAAAGAACTTGGTGCCTTTCCTCTACCCCGTCGATCGGGGGAGAGGTGTCTCGGCGAAGCCGAGACGGAGTGGGGGTCGACCAGCGCGGCACAAGGGAATGCATGCGCCAACCTGCCATGCACGTTATCGCCAAAGACCGGCTGCTTGGAAATGTGTGATGCCGTAGTCAAGTACCCGCCGTGTACGCCGCGATCACCGCCATATTGACGATGTCGCTATCCTTGGCGTTCAGCGACACGATCTGGACCGGCTTGTTCAAGCCGACCAGCAGCGGGCCGATCACCGTCGAGCCGCCCAGTTCCTGCAACATCTTGGTCGAGATCGAGGCGGAGTGGAAGGCGGGCATGACCAGGACATTGGCCGGGCCGGTGAGGCGGATGAACGGGTATTGCGCCATGGCGCGCGCGTTGAGCGCGACGTCGGCGGCCATTTCGCCGTCATATTCGAAATCGACGCGGCGCTTGTCGAGGATGCGCACCGCTTCCTGGACGCGCTCGGAGCGCTCGCCCTGCGGATGGCCGAAGGTGGAATAGGCGAGCATGGCAAGCCTCGGCTCATAGCCCATTCGGCGGGCAAAGCCAGCCGCCTCCTCGGCGATGTCGGCGATCTGCTCGGCGTTCGGCATGTCGTGCACGGCGGTGTCCGCGACCAGCACGGTCTTGCCCCGCGCCAACACGATCGACACGCCGATGACGCGGTGGCCGGGCTTGGCGTCGATGACGCGCCGGATATCGTCAAGCGCGGTCGAATAGTTGCGGGTCACACCGGTGACGATGCCATCGGCGTCGCCCAGCGCCACCATGCAGGCGGCGAAGTGGTTGCGGTCGTTGTTGATCAGGCGCTGGCAGTCGCGGAACAGGAACCCCTTCCGCTGCATGCGCTCATAGAGATAGTCGGTGTAGATGCCGTTGCGGCGAGACAGCCGGGCATTGATGATCTCGATGCCTTGCTTGTTGAGGTCGATGCCTGCTTGCTTGGCGTTTTCCTTGATGACATCGTCACGGCCAAGCAGGATGGCGGTGCCGAGCCGCTGGTTCACATAGGAGACGGCGGCGCGCATCACCTGCTCCTCCTCGCCCTCGGCGAAGACGATGCGCTTTGGCTGGCGGCGCACGCGGTCGTAGATGCGCTGCAGGGTCGAAGCGATCGGGTCGCGGCGGGCCGACAGTTCCTGCGCGTAGCGATCGAGGTCGAGGATCGGCTTGCGGGCGACGCCCGAATCCATCGCCGCTTTGGCCACCGCCAGCGGAATGGCCGAGATCAGGCGCGGGTCGAACGGCACGGGAATGATATAGTTGGGGCCGAACTTCGGCCGGTTGCCCTGGTAGGCGGCGGCGACGTCGTCGGGCACGTCCTGGCGCGCCAGCTCGGCGAGCGCTCTGGCCGCGGCGATCTTCATGTCGTCATTGATGGTGGTGGCCCGCACGTCCAGCGCACCGCGGAAGATGTAGGGGAAACCAAGCACGTTGTTGACCTGGTTCGGATAGTCCGAACGCCCCGTCGCCATGATGGCGTCGGTGCGGATCTCGGCCACTTCCTCCGGCGTGATTTCCGGATCGGGATTGGCCATGGCGAAGATGATCGGGTTCTTGGCCATCGACTGCACCATGGCGGTGGTCAGCGCGCCCTTGGCCGAGAGTCCGAGGAAGACGTCCGCGCCGTCGAGCGCCTCGGCGAGGCTGCGCGCGTCGGTCCTGACCGCATGCGCCGACTTCCACTGATTCATGCCTTCGGTGCGGCCCTGGAAGACCACGCCCTTGGTGTCGCACAGGATGATGTTTTCCGGCGCGAAGCCCATCGCTTTCATCAGCTCGATGCAGGCGATGCCGGCGGCACCCGCACCGTTGCAGACCAGCTTCGTGGTCTTCATGTCGCGGCCGGTGACTTCCAGCGCGTTGATCAGGCCGGCGGCCGAGATGATGGCGGTGCCGTGCTGGTCGTCATGAAAGACTGGGATGTCCATCAGCTCGCGCAGCCGCTGCTCGATGATGAAGCATTCCGGCGCCTTGATGTCCTCGAGGTTGATGCCGCCGAAGGAAGGACCGAGGAAGCGTACGCAGTTGATGAACTCGTCGGCATCCTCGGTGTCGACCTCGAGGTCGATGGAATCGACATCGGCGAAGCGCTTGAACAGCACCGCCTTGCCTTCCATCACCGGCTTGGAGGCCAGCGCGCCGAGATTGCCGAGGCCAAGGATGGCGGTGCCGTTGGAGATGACGGCGACCATGTTGCCGCGCGTCGTGTAATCGAAGGCACGGCTGGGATCCTCGGCGATGGCGCGCACCGGCACGGCGACGCCTGGCGAATAGGCAAGGCTCAAATCGCGCTGCGTCGTCATCGGCTTGGTGGCGACGATCTCCAGCTTGCCAGGCCTGCCCATGGCGTGGAATTCGAGCGCTTCCTGCGCGCTGACGGACGGACCGCTGTTCTCGGTTTTCCTTGCCATGATGCTTTTTGATTTCCTCGCCGCTGCTGCACCTCCTTGAAGCGGGTGCTTTGTTTCGGTCCGAATTAAGACCACGCGCCGCCGCGTGTAAACCGCCCCCACGCCTGAATCGCGGATCGTACAGAAATTGCGGGCACCTCTCGCCTCGGTCTTCCCCTGCTTTTCGATGACCCGGCATTAAACCCGGCCATCACATCTGCTAGCGTGCCGGGCCATGAACATGCACAGCCCGAACGAGCCCGACGCCCCCGAGGTGATGACGCCGCCACAGCCCGGCACGGCCGCGGTGACGCCGATGATGGAGCAGTTCATCGAGATCAAGGCGGCGAACCCGGATTCTCTGCTGTTCTACCGCATGGGCGATTTCTACGAGCTGTTCTTCGACGATGCCGAAAAGGCGAGCCGCGCGCTGGGCATCGTGCTGACCAAGCGCGGCAAGCACCAGGGCCACGACATCCCGATGTGCGGCGTGCCGGTGCATGCGGCCGACGATTATCTGCAGAAGCTGATCGGCCAGGGGTTCCGCGTCGCCGTCTGCGAACAGATCGAGGATCCGGCAGAGGCGAAGAAGCGCGGCTCCAAATCCGTGGTGCGCCGCGACGTGGTGCGGCTGGTGACGCCGGGCACCATCACCGAGGACAAATTGCTGGCGCCGTCGGAATCAAGCTTCCTGATGGCGCTGGGGCGGGTGAAGGGCGGGGCGGACCATTCGTTTGCGCTGGCCTGGATCGACATCTCGACGGGCGCCTTCCGCGTCGCCGAGACCACCGCCGACCGCCTGCTCGCCGACATATTCCGTGTCGATCCGCGCGAGCTGATCATTGCCGAACCGGTGTTTTATGATCCGGAGCTGAAGCCTGTGTTCGACGTGCTTGGCCGCGTCGCCAACCCGCAACCGCCGTCGCTGTTCGATTCGGCCTCCGCCACCGGGCGCATCGCTCGTTTCTTCGAGGTGGCGACACCCGACAGCTTCGGCACGTTTTCGCGGGCCGAACTGTCGGCGATCTCGGGCGCCATCGCCTATGTCGAGAAGACGCAGAAGGCCGAGCGCCCGCCGCTGTCGCGCCCTGAGCGCGAAGAGCAGGGCTCGACCCTGTTCATCGATCCGGCGACACGCGGCAATCTCGAACTCCTGCGCACGCTGTCCGGCAGCCGCGAAGGCTCGCTGTTCAAGGCGATCGACCGCACGGTAACCGGCGGCGGCGCAAGGCTGCTTGCCGACCGGCTGATGGCGCCGCTGACCGACCCGGCGGCGATCGGCGCACGGCTGGACTCGGTGTCGTTCTTCCGCACCGAAACACGGCTTTGCCAAGCGGTGCGGGCGAGCCTGAAAAGCGTCGCCGACATGCCGCGCGCTTTGTCCAGGCTGGCGCTCAACCGCGGCGGCCCGCGCGACCTCGGCGCGTTGCGCGCCGGCTTCGAAGCGGCGGGCGCCATCGCCGAGATCTTTGCCGCGATAACCCTGCCCCCGGAATTGGCGGACGCACTTGCCGCCATTCATGCGTTGCCCAAGCCGCTTGCACAGCACCTGACGCAAGCGCTTGGCGACGAACTGCCGCTGCTCAAGCGCGATGGCGGCTTCGTTCGCGGGGGCTACCACCCGGAACTCGACGAGATGCGCGCGCTGCGCGACGAGTCGCGAAAGGTGATCGCGGCGTTGGAACGTTCGCTGATCGAGGAGACCGGCATCCGTTCGCTGAAGATCCGGCACAACAACGTACTGGGTTACTATATCGAGGTGACCGCCAACCACCACGCGGTCATGACCGGCAGCGATGGCGCCAAGGCGCGCTTCATTCACCGCCAGACCATGGCCAACGCCATGCGCTTCACCACGACCGAGCTTGCCGAACTCGAGACCAAGATCGCCAACGCCGCCGACCGGGCGCTGAGCATCGAACTGGCCGCCTTCGATGCGCTGACGGCGGAAGCGGTCGGCGAGGCCGAGGCGATCCGCGCCGGCGCCGATGCGCTTGCCGTGCTCGACGTGTCGGCGGCACTCGCGCTGCTTTCGGAAAGCGAGGCGTGGTGCCGACCGGTGGTGGATTCCAGCCTCGCCTTCGAGATCTCCGGCGGCCGGCATCCGGTGGTCGAACAGGCGCTGCGCCGTTCCGGCGAGGGACCGTTCGTCGCCAATGATTGCGATCTCTCGCCGGAGGGAAGCGCCAAGAACGGCGCGATCTGGCTGCTGACCGGCCCGAACATGGGCGGTAAATCGACGTTCCTGCGGCAAAACGCGCTGATCGCGATCCTGGCGCAGACCGGGTCATTCGTGCCGGCGGCATCGGCCCATATCGGTGTCGTCGACCGGCTGTTCTCGCGCGTCGGCGCTTCGGACGACCTGGCGCGCGGCCGTTCGACCTTCATGGTCGAGATGGTCGAGACGGCGGCCATCCTCAACCAGGCCGGCGAGCGAGCGCTGGTGATCCTCGATGAGATCGGCCGCGGCACCGCCACTTTCGACGGCCTGTCGATCGCCTGGGCGGCGGTGGAGTATCTGCATGAGAAGAACCGCTGCAGGGCGATCTTCGCTACCCATTTCCACGAGATGACGTCGCTGGCCGGCAAGCTGGCGCGGCTGCACAACGTCACCATGCGGGTCAAGGAATGGGAAGGCGACGTCGTCTTCCTGCACGAGGTCGGCAAGGGTGCGGCCGACCGTTCCTACGGCGTGCAGGTAGCACGGCTGGCCGGCCTGCCGGAGGCGGTGGTGGATCGGGCGAAGGAAGTCCTGCACCAGCTGGAGGAAGGCGAGGTTTCCGGCAAGACCAACCGGCTGGTCGATGACTTGCCGCTGTTTTCCGTGGCGATGAAGCGGGAGGCGCCGAAGCCGGTGAAGAGCGACGCGCTTGGCGCGGCCCTCGGCGAGATCAATCCCGACGAGATGACGCCGAGGGAAGCGCTGGAAGCGCTGTACCGGCTGAAGGGGCTGGCCGGGAAGTAGTCAGATCATCTCCAGCCCGCGCTTGCGGGTGGGCGGGGGGAAGGCGCGGTCGAGATCGGCGAGGTCTTCGCTCGTAAGGGCGATGTCGAGCGCGGCAAAATTCTGGCGGACGTGCTCCTGGCTGCTGGCCTTGGGGATGGCGACGACGCCGTCCTGATGCATCACCCAGGCCAGGGCGATTTGAGCGGCGGTCGCATTGTGGCGGGCGGCGACGGCTTCGAGCCTGGCATTGCGCGCCAGCGCGCCCTGCTCGACCGGCGAATAGGCCATCAAGGGAATGCCGCGCTTGCGGCTCCAGGGCGCCAGATCGAACTCAAGCCCGCGCCGGACCAGATTGTAAAGCACCTGGTTGGTCTGGACGTTGCCGCCGTCGGGCAAGCCGGCGAGCTCCTCCATGTCCTCGGTGTCGAAATTGCTGACGCCCCAATGGCGGATCTTGCCGGCCTTCTTCAAGGCTTCGAAGGCCTCGACCGTCTCCGCCAAAGGCACGCTGCCCGGCCAATGCAAGAGATAGAGGTCAATGCGGTCGGTGCGCAGGCGCTTCAGGCTGTTCTCGCAGGCGCGCTGCACGCCCGCGCGCGAAGCGTTCGACGGTAGAACTTTTGAAACCAGGAAGGTCTCGGCGCGGCGCCCGGCAATGGCCTCGGCGACCACTTCCTCGGCGCCGCCGCTGGCATACATTTCGGCGGTATCGATCAGCTTGACGCCGAGATCGAGGCCAAGCTTGAGAGCATCGACTTCCGTGGAGCGCCGGCGGGAATCCTCGCCCATCTTCCAAGTGCCCTGGCCGAGAACGGGTATGGCCTCGCCAGACGGCAACGCGGTGGTTCTGACGCTCGACGGCATGGCAGGCTCCAGCTGAGGCCCGATCGCATCACAGGCCGGACAAGAAATCCAGAGCGTTCTCGCCGCGGCCCACGTTCCGATGCCTCGAAAGCTCTATTTCACCGGATGGGCGGCAAGCCAGTCCTGCATCTGCTTGATCTCGGCTTCCTGGGCGGCGATGACGCCTTCGGCGAGCTTGCGGATCTCCGGGTCCTTGCCGTTGGCGAGCTCGACCTTGGCCATGTCGATAGCGCCCTGATGATGCGGGATCATGCCGCGGACGAAATCGACGTCGGCATTGCCGGTATACTGCGATGCCATCATGTCGGCATGCATCTTGTCCATCGCCGCCTTGTAGCCTTCGGTCGAAGGGCTGGTCGCGTCCGTCGACATGCCGGCCATGTCGTGTTTCATCTCTTCGCTCTGCGCCGGAACGCTTTCGAGGAAGACGGCGAGCAGCATTCCGGCCGCCATCAGCAAAAGCACGAGTTTCTTGGCCAAGGTCATTCATGATCTCCTGTTGGTTGGGTTTTGTATTTGGGGGCTTGGATCAGAGTTTCAACGTGCGCAGCCGCAATGCGTTTGCGATGACCGAGACCGAGGACAGGCTCATCGCCGCCGCCGCCAGCATCGGCGACAAAAGCATGCCGGTGAGCGGATAGAGCACGCCGGCGGCCACCGGCACGCCAAGGACATTGTAGAGGAAGGCGAAGAACAGGTTCTGCCGGATGTTGCCGATCGTCGCCTGGGCCAGCGTTCGAGCCCGAACAATGCCGTTAAGGTCGCCCTTGACCAGGGTGATGCCGGCGCTTTCGACCGCGACATCGGCGCCGGTGCCCATGGCGATGCCGACATCGGCGGCGGCCAGGGCCGGTGCGTCGTTGACGCCATCGCCGGCCATGGCGACACCGGCGCCCCTGCGGCGCAGTTCGTCGACCAGAGCCGCCTTCTGCTCCGGCAGCAGCCCGGCACGAACCTCGTCAATGCCGAGACTCCCGGCGATGGCCCTGGCCGTGCGCTCGTTGTCGCCCGTCGCCATGATTATCCTCAGGCCGCTGTCATGCAGGGCCTTGATCGCTTCGGCGGTGGTTGCCTTGATAGGATCGGCGACGGCGACGATGCCGGCCAGCGTCTTGCCGGCAGCAACAAACATCACCGTCTTGCCTTCAGCCTGCAGCGTCTCCGTCCTGGCAGCGATGGAGGCGATGTCGATACCAAGATCGGCCATCATCGCCGCATTGCCGAGCGCGACTTTCTGTCCCGAGACGGTGCCAAGAACACCCTTGCCGGTGACCGCCTCGAAATCGCTGGCCTCTGCGATCCTGAGGTCACGGGAGCCGGCGCCCTCGACGATTGCCTCGGCAAGCGGGTGCTCCGAGCCTTTTTCCAGGGCGGCGGCAAGCGCCAGCAGTTCATTCTCAACCATGCCCCCGGCTGCGACAACATCGGTCAGTTTCGGCCGGCCTTCGGTCAGCGTGCCGGTCTTGTCGACGATCAGGGTGTCGACGGAGGCGAAGCGCTCGAGCGCGGCGGCTTCCTTGATCAGCACGCCGGCATGCGCCCCGCGCCCGGTGGCGGTCATGATCGACATCGGCGTGGCGAGGCCGAGCGCACAGGGACAGGCAATGATCAGCACCGAGACCGCCGAGACGACGGCGAAGATCAGACTTGGCTGGGGGCCGAAGACCGCCCAGGCCATGAATGCCACGATGGCGACCAGGACGACCGCCGGGACAAAGTAGAAGGAAACGCGATCGGCAAGGCCCTGGATCGGCGCGCGCGAACGCTGTGCCTTGGCGACGAGTTCGACGATGCGCGCCAGCGTGGTCTCGGCGCCGATCCGCTCGGCGCGCATGATCAGCGAGCCGTTCCTGTTGAGCGTGCCGCCGGTGAGCGCGTCACCCTCGGCCTTTTCGACCGGCAACGGTTCGCCCGTGATCATCGATTCGTCTGTGGCGGAGCGCCCTTCAATCACGGTGCCGTCGACCGGCACGGCATCGCCGGGCCGGATGCGCAGGCGGTCTCCAGCCTGAACGCTGTCCAGCGGCACATCGGTCTCGGAACCGTCTTCGGCGATGCGCCGCGCGGTCTTTGGCGCCAGATCGAGCAAGGCGCGGATCGCCGATCCGGTCTTTTCGCGGGCGCGCAGTTCCAGCACCTGGCCGAGGAAGACCAGCGCGACGATGACGGCGGCAGCTTCGAAATAGACCGGCACCGCGCCGCCATGGCCGCGGAACTGGTGCGGAAAGATGTCCGGGAAAAGCGTGGCGACGACGCTGTAGAGATAGGCAGCACCGACGCCGAGCGAGATCAGCGTCCACATGTTCGGACTGCGGTTGAGGATCGACTCCCAGCCGCGATGAAAGAAGGGAAAGGCGGCCCAAAGCACCACCGGGCTTGCCAACACCAACTCCAGCCAGGTTTTTGTCCGATCGCTGACGATGTTTTCGAAGCTCAGGCCGACCATCGGCGCCATGGCGACGATCAGAAGCGGGATCGACAAAGCAGCACTGACCCAGAACCGCCTGGTGAAGTCGACCAGTTCGGGATTTGGCCCTTCATCGCCTGTTGGTACGCCCATCGGCTCAAGTGCCATGCCGCAGATCGGGCAGGAGCCGGGCTTGTCGCGGACGATTTCCGGATGCATCGGGCACGTGTATTGCGTGCCTTTGGGTGCCGGCACCGGCGCCGGCCTGTCGCCGAGATAGGTTTGCGGTGCCGCCTCGAATTTCGCCTTGCAGCCGGCGGAACAGAAATAGAAGCCCTGGCCTTCATGGCGCACGAAATGCTTCGCCGCCGAGCGGTCGACCCTCATGCCGCAGACCGGGTCGGTGGCCGTCATGTATTTTTCCGGCTCGGCCTGGAATTTCGTGCGGCAACCTTCGCTGCAGAAATGATAGAGGCGGCCGCCATGCTCCGATGTCGGCTTGGCGGCGCCCGGATCCACGGTCATGCCGCAGACCGGATCGCGCAGAACGGCCGCATCGGCACCCTTGGGCGTGCAACAGCTGCCGTGCGCGCCATGTGAATGGTGATCGCCGCGATGGTCATGGTCTGAATGCGTCATTCCAGGAATGCCTCTATCCTCTGCCTGTTTGCGGAGGTAGTGCTTCCAGTAACTGGAAGGTCAAGGGCTGTTTTGATTTTTCGTGCTTCCCAGATCCAGCACGGGCTGTTCGCCCCGAAAAAGCCCAGATTCCGTAGCGCAGCCTGCTAATATATAAGCCGATCCCTCCAACGCGATGCCGATCCCGTCAAGACATGAAGTGTCTGGTCATCAATCTTGATCGGTCTCCTGACCGCCTTGCCCATATTACGGCGGAGTTTGCCCGCATCGGCATCGCCTTCGAGCGTATCGTCGCGATCGACGCGCGTGACCATCCCGACCTGATGCTGCAGCCGCAGCATGCGATGTATTCCATCCGGCGCCTGTCCCACAGCGAGATCGCCTGCATGCACAGCCATCGCGCCTGCTGGGCCATCATCGCACAGGACGATGCTCCTTATGGCGCCGTCTTCGAGGACGACGTCGTGTTTTCCGCGAAAGCCGGCGCCCTGCTTGCCGACGTGAGCTGGATCCCGGCCGATGCCGATGCCGTCAAGCTCGAAACATTCTTCATCAAAACCATGACCCAAAGGAAAAGAACCGCCGTCGGCCACGGCTTTTCCTTGGTCAGGCTCCGCAGGAACCACGTCGGAACCGCCGGCTACATCCTGTCGAGGCAAATGGCGCGCGACCTCCTCGATGCTTCCGCACAGGCCAGCGCGGCGGCCGATGATCTCGTCTTCAATCCGGCGTTCCCCACGTCGGGCGAAAAGGCGATCTACCAGCTTGTTCCCGCGCTTTGCGCACAGGATCAGTTCGTCGGCGACAGACTGCCAAGTTTGCTTGTCGAGGAACGCGATGCGGCATGGGACGCAAGCGGGCTGACCATCAAACGCAGAAGACCGGTCACCGAGAAAATGAGGAGGGAGACCAGACGCGTCGTCGAATGGATCATTGATTACTGCCGAATGCGGCGATACACGGTCGTTCCCTTCGACCCACCCGAAGCAGACCGATAGACTTGTTTCCAGGCTCAGGCATCCTGATACACAGATCGGACAAAACCTGCATAGATATCCGTGAAAGCTAGTTTATCTCGCACTTGCGGCCGGCAACTCGTCAAACTCATCGCGGAAAACTTGGTCTCCGTCTCGTATTTCGCCTTGCCGTGAGCGGCCCTGAATAGAAAATTCACCGCACTTCCTGTCGCATCTACTCTGCCAGTAATCCTGGGAAGATCGGCTGGGTTTAAATCTTGGCTTTCTGATCTGGCGTAAGATATCCCCAGAAAAGATCAACAAATCACGACGTCATCTGTGCTAGAGGACTCCCGCTGGACGGCTGTTCCGGTTTCGTGAAAGCAAAAGTTTCGTAGAAAAGTCGCTGGTGGAACATGAGGTGCCTGGTCATCAATCTCGATCGGTCCCCCGAGCGGCTTGCCCACATGACAGCGGAGTTTGCCCGCATCGGGACCGCCTTCGAGCGGGTGGTGGCAATTGACGGCTGCCAGCATCCGTATCTGGGGCTGCAACCACAGCATGCGCTGCACGCAGTACAACGCCTTTCCGGCAGCGAGGTTGCTTGCCTGCACAGCCATCGCGCCTGCTGGGCCATCATCGTTCAAGGCGACGCGCCCTACGGCGCCGTGTTCGAGGACGACGTGGTGTTCTCGGCGAAGGCCGGTGCGCTGCTGGCCGATGCGAACTGGGTTCCGGCCGATGCCGACATCGTCAAGCTGGAGACAACCTTCCACACGACCGTGATCCAGAGAGAACGGTTTTCCGTGGGCCACGGCTTTTCCATGTTCAGACTGCGCAAGAACCACATAGGAGCCGGAGGCTACCTGCTCTCCAGAGAAGCGGCCCGCGACCTTCTCCTGGCAACCGAGGAGGTCAACGTGGCAGTGGACAATCTCATTTTTGATCCCGCATTCGCAACATCGACCGGCAAGACGATCTACCAGCTCGTTCCAGCCCTGTGCACGCAGGAGCAGTTCGTTGGCGCCAAATTGCCCAGTCTGCTTGCGCCGGAACGGGACGCCGCGTGGGTCGCCAGCGGGCTTGCCAACAAGCGCAGGAAGCCGCTCACGGCGCGAATCAGGAGAGAGGTCCGGCGGACCGCGCGGTGGATTGCCGACTTCTGCAGGTTCCGGCGGCAGATTGTCGTCCCTCTCGGCGCGATCGAGGCAGCGGACTAGCGGCTCATCGATTCACGGAAACGCCGGACCGCTCCATCTCTGTGCTTTGACCCAACTCCAAGGGAAGGCGCTACGCGCTTTTCCCGGTTCTACGCTTTTCCCGGAATTGCTTCGGCCCGCTTGCCGGGCTGCGCGCCGGCCCCATACCCAGCGCCGCGAAAACGCGCTATAGACGCCGCCCAAAAGGCAAGGCCGACCGGTACCTATGGCGAAAATCTCCCTGAAGCTCGATGAACTGATCGACGGCGAAGCCTTGCGCCGCGAGATGACCGCGCTGACGGACGCCACGGCCGGCGACGGTTCCGGGCAGGCCGCCCGCGCCGGTGTGCTCCAGCTTCTCAAGGCCCGGCTCGCCGAAGGCCGAAAGATCGCCGAGGCCATGCTGAGGCAAGATGGCGGCGGCAACGCCTGCGCCGAGCGGCTGTCGCATCTGATGGATGAGCTGATCCGGGCGCTCTACGATTTCGCGGCGACGCATGTCTACCGGGTGAAGAACCGCTCCGTGGCCGAACGCATGGCCGTTGTCGCCGTCGGCGGCTATGGCCGCGGCACGCTGGCGCCGGGATCGGACATCGACCTCCTGTTCCTGCTGCCCTACAAGCAGACGCCGTGGGGCGAACAGACCGTCGAATACATGCTCTACATGCTGTGGGACCTGGGCTTGAAAGTCGGCCACGCCACCCGCAACATCGACGAGTGCCTCAGGCTGTCGCGCACCGACATCACCATCCGCACCTCGATCCTGGAAGCGCGCTTCCTGTGGGGCGAACGCAAGCTCTATGACGAGCTGATGCTGCGCTTCGACCACGAGGTGGTGCGAACGACCGGCCCGGAATATGTGCAGGCCAAGCTTGCCGAACGCGACGAGCGCCACGCCAAGGCCGGCGAAAGCCGCTACCTGGTCGAGCCCAACGTGAAGGACGGCAAGGGCGGCCTGCGCGACCTGCAGACGCTGTTCTGGATCGGCAAGTACTTCTACCGGGTACGCACCGGCGAGGAACTGGTCGAAAAAGGCGTCTTCACCGAGGCCGAGTACCGGGAGTTCCAGAAGGCCGAGGACTTTCTGTGGGCGGTGCGCTGCCACATGCATTTCCTCACCGGCAAGGCCGAGGAGCGGCTGCATTTCGACATCCAGCGCGAGATCGCCGAGCGGCTGGGCTACACCACCCATCCCGGCCTGTCGGCGGTCGAACGCTTCATGAAGCACTACTTCCTGGTGGCCAAGGATGTCGGCGACCTGACGCGCATCTTCTGCGCCGCGCTAGAGGAGGAGCAGGCCAAGCATGTGCCGGGGTTCAACCGCATCTTCCTGACCTTCCAGCGCCGCAAGCGCAAGCTCGCCGGCACGTCGGACTTCATCGTCGACAACCACCGCATCAACATCGCCGATGATCAGGTGTTCGAACGCGACCCGGTCAATCTGCTGAGACTGTTCTGGTTCGCCGACAAGCACGGGCTGGAGTTCCACCCCGATGCGCTGAAGTTGCTTACCCGCTCGCTCGGCCTGGTCAACAAGTCGCTGCGGCGCGACGAGGAAGCCAACCGGCTGTTTCTCGACATATTGACCTCGGACCGCAACGCCGAGCTCAATCTGCGGCGCATGAACGAGGCCGGGCTGCTGGGCCGGTTGATCCCCGATTTCGGCAAGATTGTCGCCATGATGCAGTTCTCGATGTACCACCACTACACGGTGGACGAGCACCTGATCCGCTGCATCGGCGTGCTGGCCGAGATCGAGCGCGGCGACGGCGAGAAGATCCATCCGCTATCGCACTCGCTGATGCCGGGCCTGAAGAAGAGCCGCGAGGCGCTCTATGTCGCCGTACTGCTGCATGACATCGCCAAGGGCAGGCCGGAAGATCATTCCGAGGCCGGCGCCCGGATAGCGCGGCGCATCTGTCCGCATATGGGGCTGTCGGCGGCGGATACGGAAACGGTCGCCTGGCTTGTCGAGAACCACCTCGTTATGTCGATGACGGCGCAGACCCGCGATCTCAACGATCGCAAGACCATTGAGGATTTTGCCTCGATCGTGCAATCGGTCGAGCGGCTGAAACTGCTTTTGATCCTCACTGTCTGCGACATCAGGGGCGTCGGCCCCGGTGTGTGGAACGGCTGGAAGGGCCAGTTGCTGCGCACGCTCTATTACGAGACCGAACTGCTCCTGACCGGCGGCTTTTCGGAGGTGTCGCGGGCACAGCGCACCGCCGCGGCGCGCGAACGCCTGGCCGAGGCGCTTGCCGACTGGCCCGACAAGGCCCGCAAGCGCTATGTTGGGCTGCATTATGAAAACTACCTGCTGACCGTGGATCTGCCGGACCAGCTTCGCCACGCCGTATTCATCCGCGAGGCGGACGCGGCCGGCAACAAGCTCGCCACCATGGTCAAGACCCACCAGTTCGAGGCGGTGACCGAAATCACCGTGCTGGCGCAGGACCATCCCCGCCTTCTCTCGGTCATTGCCGGGGCATGCGCCGGCGCCGGCGGCAACATTGTCGACGCGCAGATCTTCACCACCTCGGACGGCCGCGCCCTGGACACGATCCTGATCTCGCGGGAATTCGACCGCGATGAGGACGAGCGGCGGCGCGCCGAGCGCGTCGGACGGCTGATCGAGGACGTGCTGTCGGGCAAGAGCTGGCTGCCGGAGATGATCGAGAAGCGCACCAAGCCAAGGCGCGGGTCCAAGGTGTTCAAGATCCCACCGCGCGCCGAGATCCGCAACACGCTGTCGAACCGCTTTTCCGTCATCGAGGTCGAGGGGCTCGACCGCCCGGGGCTACTGTCGGAGATCACCGGGACGCTGTCCGACCTGTCGCTCGATATCGCATCGGCGCACATCACAACCTTCGGAGAGAAGGTCATCGACACCTTCTATGTCACCGACCTTACCGGCCAGAAGATCGACAGCCCGGCCCGCATCGCCACCATCCGCAACCGGCTGATGGCGACGCTCGAAGGCATCGCACCCGAACGCGGCGGCAAGGCCAAGGCGGCCGCCGAGTGACTGCCATCCCCACCTTGTCCCAATCCCTGGAGCTGTTCACCGTTTCACGAAAACGGCGAACCGCTCTAACTCTTTGTTTTAACACAGTTCCCAAGGGCAATGCGCTATGCGCTTTGCCCGGGAAAACCGCTCACACTTTTCCTGGAATTGCTCCAAGGCAGTCTTCAAACGCATGAGCCTCGTCAAGAAATTCGCTACCGTTGCTTCCGGCACGCTGATGAGCCGCGCGCTCGGTTTTGGCCGCGAGATGCTGATGGCCGCGGCACTCGGCACCGGGCCGGTCGCCGACGCCTTCAACGCCGCTTTCCAGTTTCCCAACACCTTTCGCCGGCTGTTCGCGGAAGGCGCGTTCAACGCCGCCTTCGTGCCGCTGTTCGCCAAGGAGATCGAGACGCACGGCACCGACGGCGCCAAGCGTTTTTCCGAGGAAGTGTTCGGCGTCCTGTTCTCGGCGCTGCTGGTGCTGACCATCGCCATGGAACTGGCCATGCCACTGATCGTACGCTACCTGGTGGCGCCGGGCTTCGCCGACACCCCGGGCAAGTTCGAGACGACCGTCCGGCTCGCGACGATCATGTTCCCCTACCTGATCTGCATGTCGCTCGCGGCCATGATGGCGGGCATGCTGAATTCCCTGCGCCGCTATTTCGCCGCGGCGATCGCGCCCGCTTTCCTCAACATCATCCTGATCAGCGTGCTTGGCTACGCCTGGTATCATGGGCTGGATGCACATGCTGTCGGGTTCAGCCTGTCTTGGGGCGTTCTGGCGGCGGGCATCGTGCAACTCGCCATTGTCTGGGTGGCGGTGCGCAATGCCGGCATCTCGATCGGCTTCCGCCGGCCGAAGATGACGCCGAACGTAAAACGCCTCCTTATCCTGGCGCTGCCGGCGGCGATCACCGGCGGCATCACCCAGATCAACCAGTTGATCGGCACCGCGATCGCCTCGGCGCAGGACAGCGCCGTCTCCTCGCTCGCCTACGCCGACCGCGTCTATCAGCTGCCGCTCGGTGTCGTCGGGGTCGCGGTGGCAATCGTGCTTCTGCCGGAACTGTCGCGGGCGCTGAAGTCAGGCAATCTCATCGAGGCCGCCAACCTGCAGAACCGTTCCGTCGAGTTCACCTTGTTCATGACCTTGCCGGCGGCCGCCGCACTCTGGGTGATGTCGGAGCCGATCGTGCGGCTGGTCTACGAGCGCGGCGCCTTTGCCGCCAACCATTCGACGCCGACGGTGGCGGCGATCCTGGCGATCTTCGGCCTGGGCCTGCCGGCCTTTGTGCTGATCAAGGCCTTCACCCCGGGCTATTTCGCCCGCGAGGACACGCGCACGCCGATGATCTTCGCCGCGATCTCGGTGGCGGTGAACGTCGCCACCGCGCTGACGCTGTTTCCCAGGATGGGCGCACCCGGCATTGCGGTCGCCTCGGCCGTGGCCGGCTGGGTCAACGCGCTGATGCTGCTTGCCGTGCTGATCCGACGCGGCCACTGGGGCCGCGACGTGCCGCTGCTGAAGCGCATTCCCCGGCTGGTTCTGTCGGCGGCGGTGATGGCGGTGGCGCTGTATTTCGCCGAGCATTGGCTTGCCGTCAGGCTCGGCCCCGGCTCGCCGCTGGTCGTCAAGGCGACGACGCTGCTGACGCTGGTGGCCGGCGGCGCGCTGCTCTACTTCGTCACTGCCTTTGCCACCGGCGGCGCCGATTTCGGCATGATCCGGCGCAACGTCAAGCGCAAGGGACCACCGGCGCCCAAGGAACAGTCTCCGGATCCGTGAGCCCAAGACATTCTCACAAATGTTGATGTCGGCGCCGCCCCTCATTGCCCTGCCGGGCATTTCTCCCCGTAAACGGGGAGAAAGAAGCTGAGTGCGACGACGGCGCTTCCTGCAAACCTGGCGATTGGCGAAACCGGCGATGACGACGTCCTTCTCACCGTCACCATACGGGGAGAAATGTCCGGCAGGACAATGAGGGGCGGTGCGCACCTGTCAGACTGAGAGATAGGCGCAACAAGCGCGACGCCTGCAACGAACAGACAATTCAGCCTGAAGCAATGGCGCCGCGGGCTCTCCTGCCTCTTGATCCTCCCCACACTCTCGTTCATAAGCGCGCCGTCGAAAAGACTTTCGCCGCGCGCGAAACGGCCCTCCACAAGCCCTGAGGAACCCCATGTCCGCCTTCAAGCCCCTCGTCTTCTCCGGCGTCCAGCCGACCGGCAACCTGCATCTCGGCAACTATCTCGGCGCCATCAAGAAATTCGTCGCCCTGCAGGCCACGTCCGACTGTATCTACTGCGTCGTCGACCTGCATTCGCTGACGGCGCAGCTCGTCCATGACGACCTCGCCGACCAGACGCGCTCGATCACCGCCGCCTTCCTTGCCTCCGGCATCGACCCCAAGAAGCACATCGTCTTCAACCAGTCGCGGGTGATGCAGCATGCCGAGCTCGCCTGGATCTTCAATTGCGTCGCGCGCATCGGCTGGATGAACAAGATGACGCAGTTCAAGGACAAGGCCGGCAAGGACCGCGAGAATGCCTCGCTGGGGCTGCTTGCCTACCCCTCGCTGATGGCCGCCGACATCCTGCTCTACCGCGCCACGCATGTGCCGGTGGGAGAGGACCAGAAGCAGCATCTGGAACTGACCCGCGACATCGCCCAGAAATTCAACAATGACTTTTCGAGCCGCATCGCCAGCCTTGGGGTCGGCGTCGAGATGCATGTTGGCGAGGAGACGGTGAACGGCTTCTTCCCGATCACCGAGCCGGTCATCGGCGGCCCGGCGGCACGCATCATGAGCCTGCGCGATGGCTCGAAGAAGATGTCGAAGTCGGATCCGTCGGACCTTTCGCGCATCAACCTGACGGACGATGCCGACACCATCTCGAAGAAGATCCGCAAGGCCAAGACCGATCCGGAAGCCTTGCCGAGCGAAGTCGACGGGCTGGAAAGCCGGCCGGAAGCGGAAAACCTGGTCGGCATCTATGCGGGCCTGGCCGAGATTTCGAAGGCCGACGTGCTCAAGGAATTCGGCGGCCAGCAGTTTTCGGTGTTCAAGCCGGCGCTGGCCGACCTCGCGGTGGAGAAGCTGGCGCCGATCGCCGACGAGATGCGCCGCATCCAGGGCGACCGCGCCTATGTCGACGCGGTGCTCAGGGATGGCGGCGAACGCGCCGGCGTGCTGGCCGAAACGACCATGAAGACGGTGCGCGACATTATAGGCCTGCTGCAGGGCTGATCCCGGCGGCGGTGCACCGCATTGACACTGGCACAAGGCCGGCCGCTTGCGGCCGGTCGAAGCGGGTGGCAGATTGCGGCCGAAAACAAACTCGTGTCCCTGATTTTGAAATTCGCCAGAGTTGTAATGCGAATTTCAAAATCAGGGACACGAGCAAACTATTGATTTCTAGTGTCGTTTTTGATTTCGAAGTTCGCTCGGGGCGGGATATCGAAAGCAGGCGAACTTCGAAATCACGACACTAGGTAGATAGACATGGTCTCCAAACGCCTTAGCCGCGAAGCCGGTCATCGCAGGAAATTCCTGGCGATCATCGACGACACGCCCGAGTGCGAACGCGCCGTCGCCTACGCTTCGAAACGGGCGCTGAGCACCAGTGGCACGCTGGTGCTGCTCTATGTCATCGTACCGGACGATTTCCAGCACTGGCTGGGCGTCGAGAAGATCATGCGCGAGGAGGCGACCGCAACGGCGCGCGCGGCCCTCGACGGCCATGCCAACAAGGTGCGCCAGAAGCTCGGCATCGAGCCGGAAATGGTGGTGCGCGAAGGCAAGCCGACGGAAGAGATCCACAGGCTGATCGAGGAAGACCAGGATATCGCCATCCTGGTGCTGGCAGCCGGCGCCGGCAAGGAAGGGCCGGGACCGCTGGTCGGTGCCGTTGCCGGCAAGGGGGCGGCCTTCCCTATTCCGGTCACCGTCGTGCCGCAAAACCTTTCGGACGAGGAGATCGACAGCCTCGCCTGAGATGTATTGAGATTCAGGTGAGGCCGGCCTGCCAATGGCGGCTTCCAGCGCTGCCGGTGCTCACGCACTTCAAGTACGCTCCGCTCCGGTTCTCGGAAACCGCCATTCTCGACTCGGCCTGACCTCATTCTCAACACATCCCGCGTGAGTGCAGGTGAGCAAAAACATTCCGCCAGCCAGCCGTTCCGGCGACGCGTTTCGCTTGAATGTCCAGCCAATAGAGCCTATTTAGAACTATTCCAAACTAGCTGCCCGAAATGGGCACGGAGACGGCCATGTTCATCCAGACCGAATCGACGCCCAATCCGGCGACGCTGAAATTCCTGCCCGGCAAGGAAGTGCTCCTGGAAGGTACCGCCGATTTCCGCGACGCCGATAGCGCGGCCACGGCCTCGCCGCTGGCCGGCCGGCTGTTCGAAATTCCCGGCGTCACCGGCGTCTTCTTCGGCTACGACTTCATCACCGTGACCAAGGATGGCCCCGACTGGCAGCACCTGAAGCCGGCGATCCTCGGCGCCATCATGGAGCATTTCATGTCCGGCGCGCCTGTCATGGCCAAGACCGGCCCGGCCGCCGAGACGAGCCAGACCGGCGAATTCTATGACAAGGCGGACGAGGAACTCGTCATCACCATCAAGGAACTGCTCGATACACGGGTGCGCCCGGCAGTGGCCCAGGACGGTGGCGACATCACCTTCCGGGGCTTCGAGAACGGCACGGTGTTCCTGCACATGAAAGGCGCTTGCGCCGGTTGCCCGTCATCGACGGCGACGCTGAAGCACGGCATCCAGAATCTGCTTCGCCATTTTGTGCCCGAAGTTCAGCAGGTCGAGCAGGTCGCCTGATGTTTTTTGCGCGCCGCCTCGTCGGCGTGCGGGCGCACCTGAAGCATCCTGTTCGTGAATAACAAAAAACCGGGCCGAATTGCCCGGTTTTCTGTTTGGGACGTCCGTTGTTGCCTAGACGGTCCGCGCACGAAAGGTTTGACCTGATCCTGAGATCAGGATGCTTACATCACGATGACCTTGGCGCCGACCGAGGCGCGGTCATAGAGATCGATAATGTCCTGGTTCATCAGCCGGATACAGCCAGACGACATCGCCTTGCCGATCGAATTCCATTCCGGGCTGCCGTGCAGGCGGTAACCCATGTCGCCGCCCTTGTTGAAGAGATACATGGCGCGCGCGCCGAGCGGGTTCTTGAGGCCCGGCTCCATGCCATTGGCGAACTTCGCCAGTTCCGGCTGGCGCTTGATCATTTCACGGGGCGGCGTCCAGGTCGGCCACTCGCGCTTCAGCGCGATATGAGCGGTGCCATGCCACTCGAAGCCCTCGCGGCCAACGCCGATGCCGTAGCGGATCGCGCGGCCGTCACCCTCGACGAAATAGAGGAACTTGTTCTGCGTATCGACGATGATGGTGCCTGGCTTTTCCTTGGTGTCGTAGTTCACCTCCTGTCGGTGATACTGCCTCGGCACTTTTTCGATCGGGATGCGCGGCAACTGGTAGCCAGCGTCGGACACCGCGCCGTAGTCGTTTGAGAAAATCTGCCCGCCGATGGTGCTGCAACCGGCGATAGCAGTGGACAGCGCCAATGCGGCAATTATTGCAAGCGACTTCATGCGCATGGATGATCCGGTGCCCTGCCCAACGCCAGCGGCACGAGTCGGCCGCTTTCTCACCATCATTCATGCTGGCATTTGCTTTGCTTGCCAAGCACACGATGCCTATATCCGTGGCCTTACGTGCTGGTAAGCGTATCAGTATGGCATTTCGGCAACAGCCTTCACCAGATTGTGAAGTAAATTCAATGGGCCTGAACCGCGCGGGCCACAGGATCGAGGATCTCCGCCATGAATGTCGGCGACGCCGCCCACCGTTCAGGACTGCCAGCCAAGACCATCCGCTACTATGAGGAGATCGGCCTGATCGCGCCCGCGCGTGCCGCCAACGGCTACCGTGATTATTCAGGCGACGACGTCCACCGGCTGGCCTTCCTGCGCCGCGCGCGCAACCTCGGCTTTTCCATCGACGATTGCCGCCAGTTGATGGCACTCTACCGGGATCGCGGCCGCGCCAGCGCCGACGTACGCGAGATCGCCGCCGCCCATGTCACAGCAATCGAGGAGAAGGTGCGCGAACTGCAATCCATGCGCTCGACGCTGCAGAAGCTGATCCATGCCTGCCATGGCGACGACAGGCCGGACTGCCCGATCCTGGATGACATGGCGGGGACGGCGGCGGGAGCCGACCAGGCGGTCCGCTGACCGGATCAGTCCAGGCCGCCCGAAAAACCTACCCGCCGCGATACTGCGTGGGCGACGCACCGAACGGCACCCGGAAGCGGCGATTGAAATAGGACACGTCGTTGAACCCGGCGGCAAGCGCGATATCGCTTATCTTCATCGCATCCTTGCGGACGTCCGACAGCATGGCGGATTTCTGGCGCGCCGAGAATCTGCTCGCCACGGTTCGGCGAACCAGGGACTTCAGTCTTATTTGCGCAATTGCTAATATATATGTAGGTTAGTCCGCGCGGGGACGATCATACCCAAAGCCCAAACCCGCAATGGCCGGCGCAGCCCCCCTATAGACCCAAAGCCAAACTGCGCCGGCCATTCCGCCAGCCACCTTCCGCAACGTCAAGCTTCATATGCTGAATAACTAAAGTAATGGAACGTCCAATGGACATTGACGGAACCAAAACGGTAACGTCAGACCTTTGCTTTTCTGACGCAAGACTTTAGTCCTGCCGTCCTATGGTTAGGATCGGAAGTTGATCGAGGCGAGATAGGGCCGTCTCGCAACAGGTCAATAGCAGACCGCACTTGACCGGATCATGGTGCGATCGCGGAAGGTCGCTTCCGGTTCAACGGGTTTGTCAACCATATAATCGCCCGGCACAAGGCGATTATCTGGTTGACAAACCCAAACCGGAGAGGTAGAAAGATTCCAACAACTTAGGAACTTTCGCCATGTCCGTTCTGTCTCGCCCCGAGTTCCACGACGAAGCCAAGGCTTTCGAGCATGTGGAAGGCATTCTTTGGCCGAATGGTCCCGTCTGCCCCAAGTGCGGCTCTGTTGACCGTCACTATTCCCTGAAGGGCGTTCGCACCAAGCCCTCTAAGAAGAACCCCCACGGCGTCGAGCGTCATGGCCTGTACAAGTGCAGCGCCTGCCGCTCGCAGTTCACGGTTCGCATGGGATCCATTTTCGAGGAAAGCCATTTGCCACTGACCAAGTGGCTTCAGGCCATCCACCTTATGTGCGCCTCTAAGAAGGGTATCAGCGCCCACCAGATGCACCGCATACTCGAATGCACCTATGAAGCGGCTTGGTTCCTGTGCCATCGCATTCGGCTTGCAATGGCATCTGGCGACTTCTCCCCGCTTGGCGGCAACGGCAAGACCGTAGAAGTTGACGAGACGTACATCGGTCGCCTCAAGGGTACCCCGGTTAAGTCGGGCGGCGGCGCACACAAGAACACTGTCGTTACGCTTGTCGAGCGTGGTGGCCGTGCCCGTTCCTTCCACGTCGATACCGCCCGCATGGGCAACGTGATGCCGATCGTTCGCGCCAACATCGCGAAGGAAAGCGCTTTGATGACGGACGAGAGCGGTGTCTATCGCCGCGCGGGCCAGGAATTCGCCTCGCATGATGTAGTGACGCATTCCAAGGACGAATATGTTCGCTACGAAGGCGAAAAGACCATCCACACCAACACCGTGGAAGGCTTCTACAGCGTCTTCAAGCGCGGCATGAAAGGCGTTTACCAGCATTGCGCCGAACACCATCTGCACCGCTACCTTGCCGAGTTCGACTTTCGTTACTCGAACCGCATCGCCCTTGGCGTTGATGATGGCACGCGTGCTTTCATCGCCTTGAAGGGTGCATCCGGTAAGCGCCTCACCTATCATAGACCTGCTTGACGAGAAGCGGACGCACTTCCGAAAGCCGGTGCAGCTAGAGCTTCCGCTTTGGCGCTACACGAAGCCCTCCAGTCCCGGCAAACAGATCAAAGAGATTCACAAACGAAAGCGGCGGTGATATGCTCACCGCCGCTTCCAGTTTTTGACTTGGTGGCCCACTTCGAGGCTTCGTGACCCTGCCGGTTGCGAAGCCTCTTTGTTTATCCCGCGCCATGTCCGTGGACCGTGACTACGGCTAGGGGGACTCTCCTTATCGTCACTACAGCCTCCTGTGTTCGATGCGACTCAATCTACACGCGGCCATGATGTCTGTCTAGACATTTTGAATAAGCCAGTGTATATAAGCCAGCATAAAGCCAAAGGAGATCGCGATGAACGTTTCCGACAAGCCAACGCCGGCCGTGCTGCCGAAGATCACTCAGGGGCGCAGCCCTGCATATCCATCCATCCCTTTGTCGAAGGCGGTGGAGCGTCTGCAAACCGTCATTGATGCGGGGGTTGCGCGCAATGCCTATCCGCCTGAAACGTTCTACAAGCTCTGGGAGATAGGCGCTCAAAGCAGCGGAGCCCGGGCTACAATGGCGGCCCTCAACCATTTCGGGCTTGTTGACTATGATGGGCGCGGAGATGTCCGCAAGGTCAAGGTGAGCGACCTTGGCATCAAGATTGGCTTGGACAAGGTACCTGGGAGCCCCGAGCGGGCGCAGGCATTGCAACTGGCTGCGTTAACACCAGCTATCCATTCCGATCTCTATCAACGGTATCAGAACATGCTGCCGGCCGATGTTGTGCTGGCGACCTATCTAACGCGGGATCGTGGCTATAATCAGTCGACGGTAGCGTCATTGATTGAGGAGTACAAAGACACATTGGCCTTTGCCGGCCTTGACAAGCCAGTCTCAAAAGCCGATTCTGCCATAGCGCCGCCAAGTGACCCGCCGCCCCCTCCGCAGGTCAAGGTAGGCGACTTCGTGCAGATCGAAATCAACGGGTCGTTCCTGCTAAAGGAGCCAAAGCCCATCGACGAGATTCGAGAGCACGAAGGCGAACTGTGGGTGTTCGTGAAGGGGGAGAAAGCAGCGGTAAAGATGGAACAAGTCACTTTGCAGGCTGCGCCGCCTGCTGCCGCTAAGATACCGCCGGTGCGCGAACTCCAGAACGATCCGCCGCCGCCGAACATGCCAGATGTTCGCATGGTTGGTGACCGGCTTATCATCTCGGCGGACGTAGATCTGAAAGGGCTGCGAAAGCTGCGAAAGCAACTTCGCATGTTTGAATCCATGCTATCAATGGGCGATGACGAAGAACCCGAACAAGACGACGCATGAGCGTCAAATCGATAAGTTCAAAGAGGCGGCGCGCGAACTGAAAACCGATCAGTCCGACGCCGCCTTTGAAGCCGTGGTGGACAAGATTGCCCACGCGCCGAAGCTGACCCAGGAACAGATAAAGGAATTGGTTAGGCGGCGACGCGAAACCTAAGTTCGTGGGTCGTTCGGGAGAGAACTTCCATCCGCGTTCGGAGGATAGGCTTCATCGATTGGTGCGGGTTGCACAACGGGCGCTGGTGAATAGTCCTCATTGAGTTTTATCGCTTCGTCACTCCAAGCCTCGGCGACGGATTGGAAGTGAGTGAAAAGAGCGTGATAGTACTGCCATTCGTCCTTGGCGCTATCCCACTTCCAACGCTCTCTCTGGATAAATTGAGACGCCGCATTCCAATCCCGTACAAACGGTCCGCGCATCCAATTGCGGTAAATGTCCGCATCTAGGATGTTCTGTAGAATGCCAATTGAGACCAGCTCGTAGTGATTGAGATAGTCCAAGACCTGGTGACGTTCTAATTTAAGAACGTCGGTCGCCGGGTTGTGCAAATGGGCGAAGCTTCCTTGTAACCTATTGGCCGAAAAAACCTTCTGACGGTCACGATAATGGGGTGTGGATTCGACTTTTTCGATCATATCTAAGGTCGCGCGCTGTCTCCCCATCGCTCTGGCTGACATGACGCCAGCCCATGCGACTAGCACGGAAATTAGAATGATTGCAGGCGATAAGAGATCAACCCAGCTAAACGACGGAGCGGCACAAACGTATATCGCTTGTGCCGCTCCTGAATTAGCTAGTGATGTGCAATCCACGGGTTAGTCCCGCGCACCTTCCCTAACGAGCATCGTAACCTCCATAGCTACAACCCTTGTAGTCGTAATTGACACTGACCAAAAACGGGTTTCGTGTCAACAGAGTTCCAGAAAGGGGCCAACTTTCCGTTAATAAATATGTGGAGGATCACGATCACCTTTTCAAGCGACTGACAATCCGTTTTTGCGGCCATTCCCCTATGGCTGGGTAGCGCGCCTAGCCATACAATGCGCGAGAGTCAGCAGGCGCCTCTGTGCGGTTTCCCATGCTGTAGTCCCAAAGGACGGCGCTGGCCCGTATGTGATAGTCGCGGAGTATGCCGCCACGGCCTTTAGCCATAATCACGCGATGCTCTTCGAGATTGCGCCAGCGCGCCAACGCGGCTTCGTCGCGCCAGAGTGAAAAGGACAGGTACTTTCCTGGCTCTATGGTACTCTCAAACCGCTCCGCCGATATGAAGCCGTCAATAGCTTCGAGTTGCGGCCGTATTTCCTTGGCCAAAGCAAAGTAGTCGGCGAGCCGTTCTGGGTAAGGCCACAGTTCCGAGACGACAGCTATCACCATGGGGATACCCCTCTAGTATGCAGCGGACGTTTTTTCGTCAGCTTCAACTCGTTCCCTTGGGCACGAAGAAACACGTCCACCTGAATCTATGATAGGCCTCGAACTTCATGTGGGGAATGATCGTTCGGTAGAACGTCATTAGACGCTCACAGAGATGGTAGCGGTCATCTAGGGAGGCTTGGGCGCGCTCCTTGGGGATAAACCACTCTGGCTCTTGTGGCTCATTCAGATAGGCAGGACGGGGCATGCGGACGTAGTAGCCGTCTTTGGTCTCTCTCACAGAGTGAGAGTCTATCGGATAGCAATCTTTGTTGCCGCAGCAATCATAATGCAGGACCGGGTCTTTTTTGCCGGTATACCAATCGTGTGCATCTACGTCGCCCGCAAAGAGAAGCCCTGCCAGCGCGATCCATCCCCGTGGCTGTTTCATGATCCCCTCACTTTTTGAGGGATAGAATATATTAGCTAGCTCTAATTGTCAGCATGCCGGCCTGTCAGGTTTATATTCCTATTTCACTTTGGGTTTGTCAACCAGATAATCGCCCGGCACAAACGGGTTCAAACCGTGAACAGAATCTGGCATGGTGCTTGTCATGCCAATCATCTCTCCCATCGCAATCAACCCTCTCATCGACGGTCGCCAGTCCGAACGCGCCATGCTGGTGCGGCGTGGCGTGCAGCGGCTGCTGATGGAAATGGGCGCGCATGTGCTGCCTGAACTGTCGCTGGCCACCGGCCGCCGCGCCGACCTCGTGGCACTGACCCGCCAGGGCGATATCTGGATCATCGAAATCAAATCCTCGATCGAGGATTTCAGGGTCGACCGCAAATGGCCGGACTACCGGCTGCATTCCGACCGCTTCTTCTTCGCCACCCATCCCGGCGTGCCGGCCGAGATATTTCCGGAGGAGTGCGGCTTCATCCTGTCCGACGGCTACGGCGCCGAAATCATGCGCGATGCGCCGGAGCACCGCGTGGCGGCGGCGACGCGCAAGGCGCTGATGCTGCGGATTGCGCGCGCCGGTGCCTCGCGGCTGCTGGCGGCGGAACTGGCCGGCGTCTCGGTGCCGGTTCTGGAAGGGGAAAGCGAGTAGTTCGCGGGCCTGCCCGGCATCCGCCGCTACTCGTCACCGCCCTCCGCTCCAGCAGCAGGCGCCATCAGCAGCACGGCGGCGCCGAGGATGGCGGCGATGAAGGAGCCGGCGAGAATGCCGACCTTGACCGCGTCCTGCAGGGCCACGTCGCCGGCGAAGGCAAGCAGCCCGATGAACAGGCTCATGGTGAAGCCGATGCCGCAGAGCAGCGAGATGCCGAGCATGTGTGACCAGCCGGCATGGGCCGGCAAGTCGGCCAGGCCAAGCCTTATGGCAAGCGCGGACGAGCCGAGCACACCGACGAGCTTGCCGACCACCAGGCCGGCGGCGACGCCCAGCGTCAACGGCTCGATCAGCGCGCCAAGGCTAAGGACGGCGAGCGAAACGCCGGCATTGGCAAAACCGAAAATGGGGATGATGACGAAGGGCACGATCTTGTGCAGGCCATGCTCCAGCCGGTGCAGCGGCGAATGGTCGAGGTCGTGGCCGATCCCGGCCGCGCGTTCGAGCGGGATGGTCAGCGCCAAGGCGACGCCGGCAAGCGTGGCGTGGACACCTGATTTCAGCACCAGCACCCACAGGATGGCGCCGAGCACGAGATAGGGCACCAGCGTCATCACCCGCATGCGGTTGAGCACGACGAGCACGGCAATGACGGCGAAGGCGGCGCCGAGATAGGCCAGCGACAGGCCGCTGGTGTAGAAGATGGCGATGATGATGACGGCGCCGAGGTCGTCGATGATGGCGAGCGCGGTGAGAAAAACCTTCAGCGAGGCCGGCACGCGGCTGCCGAGCAGCGACAGCACGCCGAGCGCGAAGGCGATGTCGGTGGCGGTCGGGATCGCCCAACCGGACAGTGCGGCCGAATTGTCGCGGTTGATGGCGACATAGACCAGCGCCGGAACCAGCATGCCGCCCGCCGCCGCGATGCCAGGCAGGACACGGCGCGGCCATGTCGAAAGCTGGCCATCCAGCATCTCGCGCTTGATCTCCAGCCCGACGAGCAGGAAGAACACCGCCATCAGCCCGTCATTGATCCAGTGCGAGACGCTGAGCGGGCCGAGATAGGCGTGGAGCACGGAGAAATAGGTTCCCGACAGCGGCGAGTTGGCGACGATCAGGGCAAGGGCCGCCGCCACCATCAGGACGATGCCGCCGGCTGCTTCGCTATCGAGAAATTCGCGGAAGACGGAAACCGGCCGCTGTTTCAAGTCCTGCATGTCGCCTCCGTTATACTCTGCCAAATGCCCTTACAGACGTTTGCGCTGCCCCCTCACCTGCCTGCCGGCCCCCTCTCCCCGTATAGTGACGGGGAGAGGGGGCGCTGTCATTGGCCGATTTCGCCAACCGCCGACGTCACAGGACGGGCGCCGACATTGCGGCCAGCTTCTTTCTCCCCGTCGCTATACGGGGAGAAATGCCCGGCAGGGCAATGAGGGGCGGCGCCTGCTTCGTCAATTGGCATCGTCGCCATGGGTCGAACCCGGTCCGATCCTAGCGCGGTGCGCGCTTGGCCAGTATCCGCTGCAGCGTGCGGCGATGCATGTTGAGCCGGCGAGCGGTCTCGGAAACGTTGCGCTCGCACATTTCGTAGACGCGCTGGATGTGCTCCCAGCGAACGCGGTCGGCCGACATCGGGTTCTCCGGAGGCGCGGCGCGTTCGCCCGAGGTGCGGGTCAGCGCCGCGAAGATGTCGTCGGCGTCGGCGGGCTTCGACAGATAGTCGACGGCACCGAGCTTCACGGCGGTCACCGCGGTGGCGATGTTGCCGTAGCCGGTCAGAATGATGGTGCGGGAGTCCTCGCGCTTCTCGCGGATGGCGGCGACCACGTCGAGACCGTTGCCGTCGCCGAGCCGCATATCGACCACGGCGTAAGCCGGCGGATTGGCGCGGGCCTTGCCCACGGCCTCCTCGACACTCTCGGCGGTCTCGACCACGAAGCCCCTGGTTTCCATGGCGCGGGCCAGACGGGTGAGGAACGGCTTGTCGTCATCGACGATCAAAAGCGAGGTGTCTTCGCCTTCAACCATTGCGCCAATATTTTCATCGCCTGTCATTGTCTTGAAAATTCCTGCTGCCTTAATTTTACGCAGATATAGTTTTGCGCCGCTATTGTCCAATTTACGCAGTGTCAAACATGGTGGCGGGGGCCGTTTCCGGGTTCAGGAAGACTGTTCTCGGCCACGAAATCTGGACCACGGCGCCCTCGCCCAGGCCGCTTGAATTGCGGAAATCGAGCGCGGCACCCGAGCGTTCGAGCAGTGTCTTGGCAATGAAAAGGCCGAGCCCAAGGCCTCCACCAGCCTCCGTGCCCTGGCGGGTCGACATATAGGGCTCGCCGATGCGATCGATGATCTCGGGTGGAAAACCCGGCCCGTCGTCGATGATCGAAAAGGTGACGGTCGCCTCGTCCCAGCTCCAGCGCACGGTAACGCTCTTGCGAGCGAAATCGACGGCGTTCTCGACCAGATTGCCGAGACCATAGATGACGCCGGGATTGCGGCGGCCGACCGGCTCGGGCCCGATGCGCTCGCCCGGGCGAAGCTTGATCGAGATGCCGAAGTCGCGATGCGGCGCGGTGACCTCCTCGACCAGCGAGGTCAGCGGCAGGCGGGAAAGATGCGCCTCGCCCTCGGACGACAGGCTGGTCAGGCGCTTGAGGATTTCGCGGCAGCGCTCGCTCTGCGAGCGCAGCAGCTTCACGTCTTCCCCGTATTTCGGGTCGCTGCCGAGCGCTTTTTCCATCTCCTTGGCGACAAGCGTGATGGTGGCGAGCGGCGTGCCAAGCTCATGCGCCGCGGCCGCCGCCAGGCCATCGAGCGCCGAAAGGTGCTGCTCGCGCTGCAACACCAGTTCGGTGGCGGCAAGCGCATTGGCCAGAAGCCGGGCTTCGGCGGCCACACGGAAGGCATACATGGCCGTGAAGGCGATCGAGGACAGCACCGCCATCCACATGCCGGCGACATAGATGAAAGGCATCGCCAGCGGCGCGCCTTCATACCAGGGCAAGGGCAGATGGATGAAAACCAGCAACGTCGCCGCGATCATCACCAGCCCGCCGAGAATGGCGGTCAGGCGCAAGGGCAGCGAGGTCGCCGAAATGACGACGGGCACGGTCATCAGCAGCGAGAACGGATTGGTCAGGCCGCCGGTCATGTAGAGCAGGCCGGCAAGCTGCAGGCTGTCGAAGATAAGGATGCCGAAAGCGGCTAACGGAGTGAGCCGGTGCGCGGCCGGAAAGCGGAACGCCAGGAACAGGTTCATCCAGGCCGAACAGGCGATCAGCGCGAAGCACAGGCTGACCGGCAGCGGGAATTTCAGGCCATAGGCGACGACGAGCACCGTTACGCTCTGGCCGACAATGGCAAGCCAGCGCAGCCGGATCAGCGTGTTGAGACGCAGCCTCTGGCTTTGCTGGAAATCGGGCGCACGCAAAACATTGATCATGGCCATGGATTACAGCCGCGGAGCGTCCAAGGCTAGGTCCCGCGCGGTTTAGCGCGGGCGGTAGCGGCGGCAAGCAGCGGATTCTCCGGCCAGACATGCTTGGGATAGCGCCCGCGCATGTCGGCGCGCACATCGGTCCAGGAGCCGCGCCAGAAGCCGGGCAGGTCGCGTGTCGTCTGGATCGGCCGGTGCGCCGGCGACAACAGTTCGAGCGTCAGCGGCACCGTGCCGTTGGCGATCGAGGGATGGCGGTCGAGGCCGAACAGTTCCTGCACACGAACCGCCAGCACCGGCCATTCGCCGTCATAGCGGATCGGCACATGGCTGCCCGACGGCGCGTCGAAATGCGTCGGCGCCAGGGTATCGACCTTGCGCTGGAGGTCGTGCGGCACCAGCGAGGCAAGGCCGGCCGCAAGAACCCCGGAATCGACGGCGGCCAGGGATGCGGCGCCTGACAGGAACGGCAGCAGCCAGTCGTCGAGGCGCTCGATCAACGCTTCATCCGACATATCGGGCCAAGGCGCTCCGAGGCCGCGATGCAACCAGGACAGCCGCTGACGCAGCGTCTCGGCCTCCTTGCTCCAGCTCAGCAGCGACAGCCCATGCTCGCGCAAGGCGTCAAGAATGGCGCGGTCGGCCTCGGCGCCTGAAGGAGCGGGCAACATGCGCTCCGCGAGCGTGATGGCGCCCAGGCGAACGGTCTCGCGCACCCGCACGGCGCGCCGGTCGCGATCGAAGCTCGTTTGCCGGCGCGTTTCGATCCGGTCGGCCAGCGTGGCGCGGATGTCGTCCTCGCCAATTGCCGCGGCCGCGGCGATGCGCGCGTTCTGCGCCTTGCCCTGCAGGTCGGCGACAACCAGGAACGGCTCGCCCGCCAGCGGGTCGGCGGCATCGAGCATGGCGCCGGAACCATTGGCCAGCACGAAGCGGCCGCGCTCGCCCCGCGCCTTGGCGACGCGGTCCGGCCAGGCGTGAATGAGCAAGGGACCAGCAGGAACAGCCGCGCTGTCCTTCGCGCCGCTCGCCTGTCTTGCCAACCGCTCCGCCAGCTGCCGCGCGGCGACGGCGCGCGGCGATCTTTCCGCGCGAAAGCGCATCAGCCGCCGTTCGAGGTCGGCGCCGTCGCCACCAAGGCCGCGCTCGGTCAGCAGTACGGCCAACATAGCCGCCTCCCCGGCATGGCCGCTCCTCGCCGACTCGGCGACCATATGCGCGAGCCGCACCGGCAGAGCGAGCTTGCGCATGGCCATGCCCGCTTCCGTCAGGCGGCCTGCCCCGTCGAGGGCGTCCAGCGCGCGCAGCAGCACCCTCGCCTCGTTGAGCGCCGGCGCGGGCGGCGGATCAAGGAAGGCGAGCGCCGTTGGATCGGCAACACCGAAGGCGGCGCAGTCGAGCAGCAGGCCCGACAGATCCGCCTCGAGAATTTCCGGCGGCGTGAAAGCGGGAAGCGCCGCCGTCTGTTCGGCGCGCCACAGCCGGATGGCAACGCCGGCCTGCGTGCGCCCGGCGCGGCCGGCGCGTTGGTCCGCGGAAGCCTTGCTGACACGCACGGTTTCCAGTCGCGTCAGTCCGCTCGCCGGCTCGTAGCGCGGCAGCCGCGACAGGCCGGAATCGATGACGACGCGCACGCCGTCGATGGTGATCGAGGTTTCGGCGATGGACGTTGCCAGCACCACCTTGCGGCGACCGGGCGGCGCGGGCTTGATCGCGGCGTCCTGCGCCTTGCCGTCGAGCTGGCCATAAAGCGGCACGATGTCGGTGTCGGCGCCGACCTTGTCGGCCAGCCGTTCGGCCGTGCGCTCGATCTCGCGCTGGCCGGGCAGGAAGGCAAGCACGCTGCCGCTTTCGTCGGCGAGTGCAGCGCGGATCGCCTTGGCCATGGCGTCCTCGATCGGAATACCGGCCGGCCGTTCGTCGTAGCGGATGTCGACGGGAAAGGCGCGGCCCTCGCTTTCGATCACCGGCGCGCCCGACAGGAGCTTGCCGACGCGGGCGCCGTCCAGCGTCGCAGACATGACAACCAGGCGCAGATCCGGCCGCAGCGCGCCTTGCACGTCGAGCGCCAGGGCAAGGCCGAAATCACCGTCCAGCGAACGCTCGTGGAATTCGTCGAAAATGACCGCCGAGACACGGGGCAGTTCGGGATCATCGAGGATCATGCGTGCCAGCACGCCCTCGGTGACGACCAGGATCCTGGTCCGGGCCGAGGTGCGGTTCTCCATGCGCATGGCATAGCCGACCGTACCACCCGGCTCCTCGCCCAGCAATTCGGCCATGCGCCGCGCGGCAGCGCGGGCGGCGAGCCGGCGCGGTTCGAGCAGAACGATCCGGCCGCTTCCCAGCCAGGACGCGTCCAGCAGCGCCAAGGGCACCAGGGTCGTCTTGCCGGCGCCGGGCGGCGCCACCAGCACGGCGCTGTTGCCATTGCCAAGCGCTTCGCCGAGCGCCGGCAACACAGCTGTGACCGGAAGCTCCGGCAAGGGTTTCGTCTTCATCGCGCCCGCATATCAGCGGTCCCGGTCGCCGTGCAACTTTATCGCGCTAGCGCCTGGTCAAAGCCGGGTCCGCGAAAACGGGTTCCAGCGCACCGTGCCGAGCCTCACCTCCTCGCGCACCATCGTCAGCAGGCCGGAAGCGCCGACAACCGCGAGGCCAACCAGCGACAGCCAATCGGGATATTCCTGGAAGAACAGCGCGCCGAGGATGACCGCCCACACGATCTGCGAATAATGCGTCGGCGCGATCCGGTTGGCGGGCGCGTATTTGGCCGCCAGGAGCTGCATGAGCTGCCCGCCGGCGGTGAAGGCGCCGGCCATCGCCAGCCAGACGAGCTGCACGGCATTCGGCAAGGTGAAGGAGCTGGCGGCGGCGCCAGCTCCGTTGAACAGCAGGCCATAGCCGACAAGCACGCCGAGCATCGATGTGCGCTTCTCCTGCTGGGCGAGCGAGCGCAGCAGGATAACACTGGCCGCGGCGAGAAAGGCGTTCACGAAGGCGGCCAGATGGCCGAGGTTCAATTCCCGGAAACCCGGCCGCACCACCAGCATCACCCCGGCAAAGCCGGCGACCACGGCCAGCCATCGCCAGGGGCCGACCTTTTCCTTCAGGATGACGGTGGACAGGATGGTGACCAGCAAAGGCGCCAGGAAGATCAGCGCGTAGACTTCGGCAAGAGGAATGTGGGTGAAGGCGTAGACGCTGAGCACGCCCGACGCGATGCCGGCCAAGGCTCGCGCCTGCACGGCCCATGGCCGCTTCATGCGCCAGAAATCGCGCCAGCGTTCACCCGCGGGGCGGCTGAAGAACAGGAAACAGCCGGCGAACAAGGTGGAGAAGAAGCCGATCTCGAAGACGGTGAACTGTCCGCCCAGGCTCTTGATCACGGCATCGCTGCCCGAATAGCTTGCATAGGCGATCAGGGCGAGCAGGATTCCGTTCGGCACGTTTTTCCATTTCCGGGAGAGAGTAGCTTGAGAATATTGGCGCTCGGTGCGCATCCGGACGACATCGAGATCTTCATGTTCGGTACGATGGCCGCCTATGCGGCGCAAGGCGCAGAACTCACTTTTGCCGTGGCCACGGATGGTGCCAGGGGCGGCAAGAGCGATGCCAAGGTCCTCGCGCGTATCCGTCGCGAGGAAGCGACGGCGGCGGCCGCGCTGCTGGGTGCTGCACCGCGCTTCCTCGACTTTCCCGATGGCGAACTGGTGGCGGATGCAACGCTGATCGGCGCGCTGAAGGCGCTTGTACGCGAAACCGGGCCGGACCTGGTCATCACGCACGCGCCCAACGACTATCACGCCGACCATCGCGCGCTGTCGGACGGCGTGCGCATCGCGGCCTCGTTCGGCGTCCCCGTGCTGCATGCCGACACGATGGGCGGCACCGGATTCTCGCCGACGCACTATGTCGACATCGCCGCCTATCGGGACATCAAGACGCAGGCGATCCGCGCGCACCGCTCGCAACGGCCGGAGCAATATGTCGACAGGGCGCGCATCCAGAATGAATTCCGCGCCGGCCAGTGCAACGGCCTCCCCGGTTCACTGGCCGAGGCCTTTCGCTTCGAGCCGACATTTCCCTTCGCCGACATACGCGCCTTGCTGCCGCCCGCGCCGCCGGTCCGGCCGGTGACGCCACAACCCAACGCCATCGACCAAGCCAACTGAGCGGCTGCCGGAAAAACTCTCCGGCGGTCATTTCCCAACGATTTCAATCACCCGTTTCGTCATGTTGCGGCGCAGCAACGAATTCGCTTGCCTTGTTTAGTAAAAATTGCATCACTAAACAAATTACTAAACATCCGCGGTGCCGAGACACCGCCATGTTTAGGCCTCTGAGGAGAGAGGTTCGAGGGCTCTTGAAACCGTCATCCGGGCGCGTTTCGCAAATGGGAGGAAGACATGAAATCGAGCTTGAAACTGGCGTTGGGACTGGCCTCGGCGATTACAGCGTCGACAGCCGTCTCGAACGTCGCGCACGCTGAAGACCTGACGCTGTGCTGGGCCGCATGGGACCCGGCAAACGCGCTTGTCGAACTGTCCAAGGATTTTACCAAGGAAACCGGCATCGGCATGAAATTCGAATTCGTGCCGTGGACCAACTATGCCGACCGTTTCCTCAACGAGCTGAACTCGCACGGCAAATTGTGCGACCTGATCATCGGCGACAGCCAGTGGATCGGCGGCGCGGCCGAGAACGGCCACTACGTCAAGCTGAACGACTTCTTCGACAAGGAGAAGATCAGCATGGACGACTTCGTGCCGGCGACCGTCGTCGGCTATTCGGAATGGCCGAAGAACACGCCGAACTACTGGGCGCTGCCGGCCATGGGCGACGTCGTCGGCTGGACCTACCGCAAGGACTGGTTCTCCAAGCCCGAGCTGCAGAAGGAATTCAAGGAAAAGTATGGCTGGGATCTCGGCCCGCCGGCCACATTCGACCAGCTGAAGCAGATCGCCGAATTCTTCCAGAAGCGGCAGATCGACGGCAAGACCGTCTATGGCGCCTCGATCTACACAGAGCGCGGCTCCGAAGGCATCACCATGGGCGCCATGGATGTGCTCTACAGCTACGGCTTCCAATATGAGAACCCGAAGAAGCCCTACGAGATGGAAGGCTTCGTCAATTCGCCCGACGCGGTCAAGGGCCTGGAATTCTACAAGGCGCTCTATGATTGCTGCACCCCGCCAGGCGCCTCCAACAGCTACATGGGCGAAGGTGTCGATGCCTTCAAATCCGGCCAGGTGGCGATGCACATGAACTTCGCCTTCACATGGCCCGGCCTGCAGAAGGACGAGAATGTCGGTGGCGACAAGATCGGCTATTTCGTCAATCCAAAGGGTCCCGGCGGTGCACAGTTCGCACAGCTCGGCGGCCAGGGCATTTCGGTGGTCTCCTATTCCGACAAGCAGGAATCGGCGCTGAAATACGTCAAGTGGTTCGCCAACAAGGACGTGCAGGCCAAATGGTGGTCGCTTGGCGGCTATTCCTGCCTGAACGCGGTGGTGAAGGATCCGAAGTTCCCAGCCAGCCAGCCCTACGCGCAGGCCTTCCTCGACTCGATGGCCATCGTGAAGGACTTCTGGGCCGAGCCGAGCTACGCGCCGCTGCTGCAGGCCTCGCAGAAGCGCTTCCATGACTATGTCGTTGCCGGCCAGGGTTCGGCCAAGGATGCGCTCGACGGCCTGGTCAAGGACTGGACCCAGGTGTTCCAGGACGACGGCAAGATGTAACCGGCTCCTCCCGAGCTAAGACCCAAGAGCCGGATGATTTCTGGGCAAATCGACCAGAGATCATCCGCCTCCGGCCTCAACGAGAGAGAGAGCAAGATGTCGTCCGAAAACCGCCTCACACTTTTCGGCATCGTGCTCTTGGTCCCGTGCCGCCCTTGGCACGGGACGCAGTTCAGATAAATTCCATGACAGAGACGACCCAAGTGACCGAAGCAGGACTGACCATGCTCAATCGGACCGCGGAGAACGTTGCCCGGGCGACCCCGGAACCGTTGGCCCGCAAGGTCCGTGGCATCAGCGACAAGGGCCTTGCCTGGCTGTTCATCTCGCCGACGATCCTGTTGCTGCTTGCCATCAACATCTTCCCGTTGTTCTGGGCGATCTATCTGTCCTTCACCAACTACCGGGCCAATCGGCCGAACGAGGTGGTGAAGAATCTCGGCTTTGCCAATTACCAGCGCATCCTCGGCGACCAGGACATCTGGATCGCCATGCAGACGACCGCGCATTTCGTGTTCTGGACCATCCTCTTGCAGACGCTGATCGGTTTCACGCTGGCCTGGCTGATCGACCGCAAGTTCCGCGGCCACGCCTTCTGGACGACGTTGATCCTGGTGCCGATGATGCTGTCGCCTGCTGTGGTCGGCAACTTCTGGCGCTTCCTCTACGAGCCGCAGATCGGCTTGTTCTCCTATGTCATCTCGTTCGTCAGCGGCATTCCGCCGACGAGCATCCAGATGCTCTCCAACGTCGAGCTGGCGCCGTGGTCGATCGTCATCGTCGACACATGGATGTGGACGCCCTACGTGATGCTGATCTGCCTGGCCGGCCTGCGCTCGATCCCCGAATACATCTACGAGGCGGCCGAGGTCGACCGCGCCTCCAACTGGCGGCAATTCTGGTCGATCACGCTGCCGATGGCGCTGCCCTTCATCATGCTGGCGGTGCTGTTTCGCGGCATCGAGAACTTCAAGATGTTCGACATGGTCAATCTCTTGACCGGCGGCGGGCCGGGTTCGACCACCGAGGTCGCCTCGATCACGCTGAAGCGGCAGGCCTTCGAGAGCTGGCGCACCGGCTATTCCTCGGCGTTCGCCATCATCCTGTTCGTGGCGGTGTTCGGCCTCGCCAACATCTACGTCAAGGCGCTCAACAAGGTGAAGCAGAGATGAGCCTGACCACAGCCCATTCGGTCGTCGCCCCTTCGGCGAACTCGAAGCGTATCGCCGGAGCGATCATCATCGCCTATGCGCTAATCTCGATCGTGCCGCTGTTGTGGATCTTCGCCACCAGCTTCAAGACGCCGCCGGATTCGATCGCCTATCCGCCCAAGATCGTCTTCCAGCCCAGCATCGAGGGCTACTGCAACCTGTTCACGACCCGGACAAGGCAGACGCCGGAATACATCAACTCGCTCGGACCGGCGACCGGCTTCTGCGACGAGACGGTGCGCAAGCGCAACATGGTGATCGCCGGCCCGTCCAACTTCCTGCCGCGCTTCGTCAACTCGCTGATCATCGCCTTCGGCTCGACCTTCTGCGCGGTGTTTCTCGGCACACTGTCGGCCTATGGTTTCTCGCGCTTCAAGGTGCCGCTCGCCGACGACCTCCTGTTCTTCATCCTGTCGACGCGCTTCATGCCGCCGATCGCGGTCGCCATCCCGATCTACCTGATGTACCGCGAGCTTGGCCTGTCGGACACGGCACTCGGCATGATCTTGCTCTACACGGCGGTCAATGTCTCGCTGGCGGTGTGGCTCCTGAAAGGCTTCATCGACGAGATCCCGCGCGAGTATGAGGAAGCGGCGATGATCGACGGCTATACGCGGCTGCAGGCCTTCTGGCGCACAGTTTTACCACAGGCGACCACCGGCATTGCCGCGACGGCGATCTTCTGCCTGATCTTCGCCTGGAACGAATACGCCTTCGCCGCACTGCTGACATCGGGCACCGCGCAGACCGCGCCGCCCTTCATCCCGACCATCATCGGCGAAGGCGGCCAGGACTGGCCGGCGGTTGCGGCCGGCACGACCATCTTCCTGGTACCGATCCTGGTCTTCACCATCCTGCTTCGCAAGCAATTGCTGCGCGGCATCACCTTTGGCGCGGTGCGCAAATGAGCATGACCAAATCAGTCAAACGCAAATCGCGCTGGCCGGCCTGGGCCCGGCGCGGCGTGATGGAAAACATCGCGACGGCGCTGATCGCCATCGGCTTCCTGATGTTGTTCCAGCCCTTCGCGCTGTCGCTCTACACCTATTCCTTCATCACCATGCTAGCCGGCACCGTGATGTTCATCATCGTCTCGAAGTTCCCGGAATAATCATGGCCGAAATCCGCGTCCAGAATTTGAGAAAGGCCTTCGGCGATTTCGTCGCCGTGCAGGATTCCAACTTCGTCGTCGAGGATGGCGAGTTCTTCGTCATGCTCGGGCCGTCGGGCTGCGGCAAGACGACGACCTTGCGCATGATCGCAGGGTTGGAACTGCCGACTGGCGGCCAGATCCTGCTCGGCGGCGACGACGTCACCATGCTGCGGGCCCGCGAGCGCGACATCGCCTTCGTCTTCCAGCTGTTCGCGCTCTATCCGCACATGAATGTGCGCAAGAACATCGGTTTTCCGCTGCTGGCACAAGGCATGCCGTCGGCCGAAATCCGCAGCCGCGTCGAGGAGACGGCAAAACTCCTGCGCATCGACCATCTGCTCAACAAATCCGTCTCCGGCCTCGCCGGCGGCGACCGCCAGCGCGTCGCGCTCGGCCGCGCCATCGTGCGGCGGCCGAAGTGCTTCCTGATGGACGAGCCGCTGGGCACGCTCGACACCGAATTCCGCGACCTGATGGTCCATGAATTGCGCGAACTGCACAACCGCATCCACGCCACCACGGTCTATGTCACGCATGACCAGATGGAAGCGATGTCGATGGCCGACAAGATCGCCGTCATGAACCACGGCGTCATCGAGCAGTTCGGCAGTCCGCGCGAAATCTACGACCGACCGGCAACCATGTTCGTCGCCGACTTCATCGGCTCGCCGCCGATGAACTTTCTGGGCTTCGGCGGCGGGCTGGCCAAGGGCGCCAGGGAAATCGTCGTCCAGGGCGCGAAAGTCACGGTGCCGGAAGTGCGCGAGGACATCGCGCCGGCCGACATGGCGCTCGGCATCCGGCCCGAACACATCCGCTTCGACGATGCCTCGAAACTGCGCGGCGCCATCTACGGCACCGAATATCTCGGCACCACCCAGATCGTCGCGGTGGAAACGGCGGACGGCATCATCAAGGCGCGCGTGCCGGCCGAAATCCGGCTCAACGCTGGCGATCATGTCGGCCTGGCCCTGAACAGCGCGCGGCTGTCGCTGTTCGACAAGGGCTCCGGCAGGGCGGTCAAAACCGCGATCCACGATACCGCCTCTCAGGGGAGAGCGCAGCATGGCTGACGTGCACATCAAGAACGTGACCAAGAGCTTTGGCGAACATGTCGCCGTCGACGGTCTCGACCTGCACATAGCCGATGGCGAATTCGTCGTGCTGCTCGGACCGACCGGGGCCGGCAAGACGACGACACTGCGGCTGATCGCCGGGCTGGAGCGCCCGGACAGCGGCACCATCGAGATCGGCGGCCACAACGCCACGACGCTGTCCCCGGCGGAGCGCGACACCGCCTTCGTGTTCCAGCAATATTCGCTCTACCCGCATCTGTCGGTGTTCGACAATCTCGCCTTCCCGCTGCGCTCACCGGCACGCAAGATACCGGAAGACCAGATCCGCCGCCGCGTCGAGGAGGTGGCGAAGATGGTGCGTATCCACCACAAGCTCGCCAACCGCTCGACCAGACTGTCCGGCGGCGAGATGCAGCGCGTCGCCATCGGCCGCGCGCTGGTGCGCAAGCCGGCGATCTATCTGATGGACGAACCTCTGTCGTCGCTCGACGCCAAGCTGCGAGCGGATCTCAGGCTCGAATTGAAGCGCATCCAGTCCGAACTCGGCGCCACCATGCTCTATGTCACCCACGATCAGATCGAGGCGATGACCATGGCCGACCGCATCGGCATCCTCGCCGACGGCGTGCTGGTGCAGATCGGCACGCCGAGGACGATCTATTCGGAGCCGGCAAACCTGCATGTCGCGGCAAGGCTCGGCCAGCCGGCGATCAATCTTCTGCCGACCGGCCTGCTGCCCGATGGCGGCGCGCCAGCGGGCACCAAGACGATCGGCGCGCGCACGGAGCATCTGACGATCGAAAAGGCGATGAATGGCCATGCCGACGGCGTCGTCGACTGGGTCGAGCATCTCGGCGACCAGAACCATCTGCATGTGACGGTGGGGCCAAGGAAACTGGTGACGCTTACCGATCCGGACACCGATCTGGCGCAAGGCGACAAGGTGATGATCCGCTATCGCTCGCCGCTCTATTTCGGCGCCGACGGACAACGGTTGATGTGAAGAGGTTCGGCGCTCCCACTGAGGGTTCACCCCGCCTTTGATTGACGATTGCGAATACGGGACGAATTCGATGAAGCACTTTTTCAACCGCCGGGAAACCATCGTCACCGAGGCGCTGGACGGCCTGTTGCGGACGATCGGATCGGGCGATCTCGCGCGCCTCGACGGCTATCCCGAGATCAAGGTCGTGCTGCGTGCCGATTGGGACAAGTCGAAGGTCAGCGTCGTCTCCGGCGGCGGCGCGGGGCACGAGCCCTCGCATGCCGGCTTTGTCGGCAAGGGCATGCTGACGGCGGCGGTCTCGGGCGAGATCTTTGCCTCGCCGAGCGTCGAAGCGGTGCTTGCGGCCATCCGCGCGGTCACCGGCCCGGCCGGCTGCCTGCTGATCGTCAAGAATTACACGGGCGACCGCCTCAATTTCGGCCTGGCGGCCGAGAAGGCGCGCGCCGAAGGTTTTCGCGTCGAGATGGTGATTGTCGGCGATGACATCGCGCTTCCCGACATCGCCCAGCCGCGCGGCGTCGCCGGTACGTTGTTCGTGCACAAGATCTCAGGCCATCTGTCGGAGGCCGGCCATGATCTGGCCGGTATCGCGGCGGCGGCGCGGGCGGCGGCAAAGGATATCGTCTCGCTCGGCATCTCGCTGTCTTCCTGCTCCATTCCCGGCCAGCCGCACGAGGAACGGTTTGGCGAGAACGATGGTGAACTCGGCCTTGGCATCCATGGCGAACCGGGCGTCGAGCGCATCGCGGTGCAAAGCGCGGACCGGCTGGTGGCGATCATGGCCGAGCGCCTGGCAGTGCTGCTCGATCCGAGGGCCAGCCATGCCTTGCTGATCAACAATCTCGGTTCGGTGCCGCCGCTCGAAATGTCGCTGGTCGCCAACGCGGTGCTCGCTTCATCACTCGCCAGGATGGTCAAGCTGACGATCGGCCCCGGTCCGCTGATGACGGCGCTCAACATGAACGGCTTCTCGCTGTCGCTGATCCGGCTCGATCCAGCGCGCGAAGCCGCCTTGCTGGCGCCGGTCGGCCCGCACGCCTGGATGCCGGCACGGCCGGTCGCGGCACCTGCCATCGTGCCGATGGCGAAGGCAGCCGGACAAAGTGCCGCGCACAGGGCCAGCCAGGATGCCGGCACCAGGCGCCTGATCGTCACGGTCTGTGAAAAGCTGATTTCCCTGGAAGCGACCTTGAACGGTCTCGACGCCAAGGCAGGCGACGGCGACACCGGCTCGACCGTGGCGACCGGAGCGCGCAGTATCCTCGATCGGCTCGACACGCTGCCGCTGGCCAATCCCGCGGCGACCCTTGGCGCCGTCGGCGACACGCTGAGCGCATCGATGGGCGGCTCCAGCGGGGTGCTGCTGTCGATCTTCTTCACGGCGGCGGCGCGGGCGCTGGACGGCGGCGCCAGCCTGCCCAAGGCGCTGCTCGCCGGACTTGAGCGAATGACCTTCTATGGCGGCGCCAAACCGGGCGACCGCACCATGGTCGATGCGCTCGAGCCGGCGCTCAAGACGCTCGACGGCAACGGCCCTGGCGAAGCAGCGATCGCGGCCCGGCGCGGAGCCGAGGCGACGGCCGCCATGGAGAAGGCAAAAGCCGGGCGGTCCGCCTATGTCGGGACCAAATTGCAGGGCGTGGTCGACCCCGGCGCCCATGCCGTGGCCGAGGTTTTCGCAGCCGTCGCCGCGCTGCTCGTCACGGCCTGACACATGCACCCGTTGTCGAATGACCGTTCTTTCGCTACTGCCGGCATGGTGAAAACCGGGAATTTGGACGACATGACGGCGTTGAACCTTGCCGGGCTGATCGCGGCAGCCGCGGATACGATTGCCGCCCATGCCGAGGAATTGACGGTGCTCGACCAGGCGATCGGCGACGGCGACCATGGGCTGAACATGAAGCGCGGCTTCGAGGCCGTGCGGGCCGAGGCTGGCGTGTTCGCCGCGAAGCCCTTGCCCGAGGCCCTGAAGGCGATCGGCACCAAGCTGGTGATGACGGTGGGCGGTGCTTCCGGTCCGCTGTTCGGCACATTGTTCATGGCGCTGGGCAAGGAAATTGCGGCGGAGCCCGATCGTGCCGATTTGACGGCGGCCTTCGGCAAGGCGATCGAAGCGGTGGCAGCGCGTGGCAAGTCCCAGGTCGGACAAAAAACCATGCTCGATGTGCTGCAACCGGTGCATGACGCCTTGGCGGGAGGCAAGACGGCGGCGGAAATCGCCGACGTCGCCGACGCCGCCGCCGATGCGACCGTGCCGATGAAGGCGCTACGCGGCCGCGCCTCGTTCCTTGGCGACCGCTCGATCGGTCATATGGATGCCGGCGCGCGCTCGACCGCACTGCTGGTGCGCACGTTGGGGCAAGCGATCGGGGAAAGCGCATGAGCAATGTCGGGATCGTGATCGTGTCGCATTCGCCGCTGGTCGCGGAGGGCACGGCCGACATGGTACGCCAGATGGTGGGCGACGAAGTGCCGCTTGCATGGTGCGGCGGAAACGGCCATGGCGGGCTTGGCACCAGTGTCGAGGCGATCATGGGTGCCATCGACAAGGCCTGGTCGGAGGCCGGTGTCGCCATCCTTGTCGATCTCGGCGGAGCCGAGACCAATTCGGAAATGGCGGTGGAAATGATCGGCGAGCCGCGGGCGCAGAAGATCACCGTCTGCAACGCGCCGATCGTCGAGGGCGCGGTGATGGCGGCGACCGAATCCTCCGGCGGCGCCTCGCTGAAGGAAGTGGTGGCGACGGCGCATGAATTGTCGCCGTCGTGAGTGAACGGGATTCCTGAAAATGTCCGCAGCCGCCGAAGCGACCGTCCTGATCACCCACGATGTGGGCCTGCATGCGCGTCCCTCGGTGAAGTTCACCAAGCTGGCCAAGACCTTTGCCGCCGACGTGGAAATCGCGCTTGCCACCAACGGCCCATGGTTCGACGCCAAGAGCATCGTCAAGGTGATGGCGGCCAAGGCGCCAAAGGGCACGGTTTTGCACATCAGGGCCAGAGGCAGCGGCGCCGATGATGCCGTGCGCGCGCTGATCGACCTGGTGCAGCGCGATTTCGACGAGGACGCCGGTCATGTCCGGTCGGCCTGACGCTGGCGCGCGCCTTCGCCTGCCTGCAGGAGCGGTGTTGCGTCTCACGGAAACGCTGAACCGCTCCAGCATCTTCTTCTTGCGCAATTCCCAAGGGCGAAGCGCTATGCGCTTTGCCCGGGAAAACCGCTCACACTTTTCCTGGAATTGCTTTGGGAATGCGGGCCATGCGGATTGAGGGTGTTCCGGCCTCGGCCGGCTATGCCGAGGGGCCGTTGTTCGACCTCGACCGGCCGCCGGCCATCTATGCAAGCAAAGCCACATCAGCGGAAGAGAAGACGTCGCTGGAAGCCGCGATCGGCAAGGCGGTAAGCCGGCTTGCGGCAATAGTCGAAACCGCCGACAGCGACGCCGCCGGCATACTCGAATTCCACATCGCCATGCTGGAGGACGATGCACTGAGCGGACCAGCCTTCGCGTCGATCGCGTCCGGACGGACCGCCGACGCGGCATGGCGGGAGGCGCTCGACGCCGAGATCGCCGGCTACGAGGCCTCCGACCAGGATTATTTCCGCGCCCGCGCCACGGACCTGCGCGATATCAGGGACCAGGTGCTGCGCGCGCTGACCGAGGACGGTGGCGCCACGGCGCCGACCGGTGCCATCCTCTGCGGCGAGGACATCGCGCCGACGCGTTTTCTCGAAACCGACTGGAGCCATGGCGGCGGCATCGCGCTGAAGGCGGGCAGTACCGCCAGCCATGTCGCCATGCTGGCTCGCTCGCGTGGCGTGCCGATGGTGGTGGGGCTGCGCGAACCGCTTGCCGGTCTTGCCGGCATGGCGCTGCTCGACGCCGAACACGGCAATATCGTCCTGGCGCCCTCGCCGGCGGAGATCGGATCGTTCCGGCGGTCGTCCTCTTCCTTCACGGCCCGACAAGGCAAGGCGAGGACTTTTCTGGCACGGCCGGCCGCGACAAGAGCCGGCACGGCGGTGCGGGTGCAGGTCAACATCGCCGACCCGTCCGATGTCGACGCCCTGGATATCGCGACCTGCGACGGTGTCGGGCTGATGCGCACCGAATTCCTGTTCGGCCGGATATTGCCGGATGAGGAGACGCAGTATCGTGCCTATCGCAAGGTGCTTGAGTGGGCTGGCGACAAACCCGTGACGATCCGCACTGTCGATGCCGGCGGCGACAAGCCGGTGCCGGGCTTCACCGTCGAGGAAGGCAATCCGTTCCTCGGGCTGCGCGGGATCAGACTGTCGCTGGCGCGGCTCGACATTTTTCGCGTGCAGATCAGGGCATTGCTGCGCGCCGCGCCGCACGGCAATCTCAGGGTCATGTTTCCGATGATCGCCATCGCCGATGAGTATGAGCGCGCAGCCGCTTTGTTCGCCGAGGAACAGGCAGCCCTTGCCGCCCGCGGTGTCGCGCACAAGATGCCGCCGCTCGGCATCATGGTCGAAGTGCCTTCGGTCGCCATCGCGCCGGAAGCATTCTCCGGCGTCGCCTTCTTCTCGATCGGCTCCAACGACCTGACGCAATATGTGATGGCGGCGGCGCGCGACAATGCCGCCGTGGCACACCTCAATTCGGTCCGCCATCCGGCGGTGCTGCGGCTGATCGGCTCGGTCACGGCCTTTGGACGGGAGAACGGCATTCCGGTCAGCCTGTGCGGCGATGCCGGCGGCGATCCGGACGCGATCCCGTCGCTGCTCGAAGCAGGCTTGCGCGATCTGTCCGTCGCGCCGGCGCAACTCGCCATGGCCAAGGCGGCCATTTCAGATGTTTCGGTGTAGGCGCGGCTGGCATGGTCGACATCAAACCCGAACCCGGTTCCGAAGAGGCGATCCGCGCCTACAAGACGATCCTGTCGCAGGTCATCGACCAACGCCCGTCCGGCATGCGCCAGCGCCTCGCCGACGCGCTCGGCAAGCACCGCAGTTTCGTGACGCAGATCTCCAGCCCCGCCTATACGATCCCGATACCTTCGAAACATCTGCCTTCGATCTTTTCCGTCTGCCATTTCAGCCCGGCCGAGCGGGATCAGTTCCTCGCCGCCTACCATCAGGCGCATCCGGGAAAGATGTCGGTGGCCGCTGGCATGCGCAAGACCCGGCACGTTTCGCTTGTCGTTCCCGATTTCGGTGACGACAAGCAGAATGCGGCGCTCGACCGGGCCATCAACGAATTCATCCAGAAGATCACCAGCATCGCCGGCAAGGGTGGCGGCTGATTATTCCTTGCCGGGCTGTTTGGGAGGACGCCATGAAGAAATTTATGAACGCGGTGGACACGGTGCTGACCGAGAGCCTCGATGGTTTCGTGGCCGCCCATGCCGATATACTGGTGCTTGGCGAGGATCACAAATTCGTCCGTCGCAGGACCTTGCGGCCGGGCAAGGTGGCGTTGATCTCGGGCGGCGGCTCGGGCCACGAGCCGCTGCATGGCGGCTTTGTCGGCCATGGCATGCTGGATGCCGCCTGCCCCGGCCAGGTGTTCACCTCGCCGACGCCGGACCAGATGCTGGCGGCGGCGCAGGCCGTCGACACCGGGGCCGGTTGCCTGTTCATCGTCAAGAACTACGAGGGCGATGTGATGAACTTCGACATGGCCGCCGAAATGTCGGAAGGCGTCCTGCAGGTGGTGACCAATGACGACGTCGCCGTCGAGAACTCATCCTATACGACCGGCAGGCGCGGCGTCGCCGGCACGCTGGTGGTGGAAAAGATCGTCGGCGCGGCGGCCGAGCATGGCCTGGCCCTGCCCGTGCTGAAGACGCTGGGCGAGCGCGTCAACGCCGCCACCCGTTCAATGGGTGTGGCTCTGACCAGCGGCACCGTGCCGGCCGCGGGCAAGCCGACCTTCGAGATCGGCGACGGCGAAATGGAATTCGGCGTCGGCATCCATGGCGAACCCGGCCGTCGCCGCGACAGGTTGAAAGGCGCCGATGCGATCGCCGAGGAAATCTGCACCGCGATCCTGGGCGATCTTGGTGACAAGGCGACAGGCCCGGCGCTGTTGTTCGTCAACGGCTTCGGCGGCACGCCGCTGATGGAGCTCTATCTGATGTATAATAGCGCCCGCCGGATTTTCGAGAAGCGGGGCGTGACGGTAACCCGCTCGCTGGTCGGCACCTATGTCACCTCGCTCGATATGGCTGGCTGTTCGATCACGCTGACCATGCTCGATGACGAGATGACCGGCTGGTGGGACGCGCCTGTCCATACGGCGGCACTGCGCTGGGGCATGTAGGACTGGCTTCCACAGCGCTTTTCTGCAACCATCCTGGACATTCCCCTCAGCGATAAGATTTGTCCGGCTTGATGCTGCCATCACTCACCTCCGCCGAAGAAAGACTGCTGCTGCGCTTCGCCGATCCGGAGGCGGCGGCAGTCGAGGACAATTTGTCGGCAAAATCTCTGTCCGCGCTGCTCGAAAATGCCGAATTCCACGGCATCCTGCCGATCATGCTGCGCAAGCTCAGGGAGCGCGGCGATGCACGCCTGCCGCCGGACGCCGGCTTGCGGGACAAGCTCGACGATTTGCGCCAGAAGGCGACGATCGCCACCGGCCAGTCGATGCTGCTGCAATATCATGGCGACCGCATCATGAAGGAGATGGCGGCGCGGGGCATTCCGGCGCGGATCGTCAAGGGACCGGTCTTCGCGCGAAAGCTCTATCGCAACGTGTCGGACAGGCCGTTCACCGACATCGACATCCTTGTCGAACCCGCCAACCTTGCGCGGGCAAACCAGGTGATCGCGGCATGCGGCTTCGAACTCGGCAGTGACGAAGCCAAATCCTACCAGCTGCAGGAATTCAAATGGCTGGAAAAGGAGAATTCCAGCCTGCTGGTCGAACTGCATGGCGACCTGGTGCACGACACCGGCATGCGGCGGCGGCTGTCGCTGGGGTTCCGCGAACTGGGCGTCATCGACGGGGACGCGACGGACACGCCGGCAGCGCTTTTGACGATCGCCATCGTGCACGCCGCCGGCGGCCACAAATTCCACCGGCTGCAGCTTTGCGTCGACGTGCTGCAAGGGGTGCGGGCGCTGCAATCAGCCGAATCGGAGAGCCGCCTGCTCGACGCCGCCCGCATGACCGGCATCGAGCTCGAACTGGCGATCGTGCTCAATGTTACCGGCCAGTTGTTCGGCGAGGGTCGCGCGCTTGATCTCGCCGGCCGGATCAAGCCCGATCTCTCGATAAGGCTGGCCAAGCGGCTGATCACGACGAACACGCTGCTCAGGGTCAATTCCCGGGAGAAGATCGGCTCGCGTCTGCGGCGCGATGCCTTCCGCTGGATCCAGCGGGTGGCCAAGGCCAGGCCATAGGCCGCTTGAACCTGCCGTCAACCCGGTGATGTCAACGTGGCGTTTATCAGCGCCGCCGCGTCGGCCGGGCGTGCGCCCACTTCCAGGGTGAATGTCGGCACCGAGGAAACCAGCTTGCCGATCGTCGCCAGCCGGCGCCTCTGCGAGGGCAGCAGGCCGGTCATGCCGGTGCGGACATTGTCCATCGCCAACGCCACCATCGCGTCGGTCCGTGCCATGGGCACGAGCCGGGTATCACCGTCGGCGGAGCGCGCCAGGTGAAGCAGAGCCGCCACGGGCCGGGCGATCGGGCTTTCGATGCGTACGATCTCGCCCAACCGCTGCAGCGAGACGGCCTGTTCGCCGTTGCGGTCCCATGACGGGCCAAGGCAAGGCGCAACCTGCGGGATCATCTCGGCGGTCTTCTGGTGGATCTTGACGTGGCGCGGCAAACCCCAGGCCTGGGGCTGCTTCTCCGAAGCCAGATCCAAGATCATGGCGTCGTCGGAGCAGAGACCAAAGCCCTGCGTTGCCAGCGCCAGCGACGTGGTGGTCTTGCCGGTGCCGCTTGGTGCATGGATCAGCACGATGTTGTCGTGGCCCGGCAGCATCAGGCCGGCCGTGTGCAGCATATGCTGGCCGCCGGCGTCGAGCGCCGCGTCCAACACCAGCATCGATGGCGTCCAGGCTGCTTTCGCCCCAGGGCGAACCCGGAGTTTCGCCCACCCTTCCTCGTCATTGACGGCAACGGTCTGGCGCCCGGGAAAGATGAGATGGATGGTGCCGCCCTCAGCGACCATCCGGCAGTAGCCGTCCTCAGGTATCTCACCGTCGAAGACGAGCGATCCGCCGGGCTCTTCGTCCAGAACGTCCGCCTCGGTGATATCGAGAAGAAAGCCCGGCGCGGTATCAGCGGTGATTCGCAGGATGGCCAGCATCCTGTCGAAATCCTGCCAAAGCTCGGGGCGTTCGGCCGATATGCCGAAGACCTGGCCGTTGAGGTCGTAGCATGCTGAAGGCCTGGTCAAGCTGGGTGCACCTTTGAGGCATCGGCATGGTGGCGATAGATCTCCACCATGCCGGGAAGGCTGTCACTGACCACCGGCCTGCCATCGAGGCAGACCCAGCAATGCGCCGAGACGCGCGGCGTCCGCAGCGACTTCGGGTCGACGCCGAAACGCAGCTCCGGATCGAAGCCGGCGAAGCGCAGGAAGCGATGGCCGAGCAGGCCTTCCCGCAGGCATCTGCGGTCGCGCATCAGCCAGGGATGGCGGACAGTGCGGTTGACGCGGGCGACGATGTAGGCCGATGGCAGGCCGCGATAGGGGGTCGAGGAAGCGAGCGGGGCCCATTTCAGCACGTCCTCGAAGCTGCGCCCGGCAATGAGCGCCGGCATCAGCCGCGCGCTTGTCCAGAGATGGCAGCGAAACAGGGCACGCAGGAGCGGACCGTCAGCCATCAGGCGATACCTCTAGCCATCAAGCACCCGGGGCGGCGAGAATACCTTCCGAGACCAGATCGTTGGCCAATGCCGCCATGTCCTCATCGAGCGTATCCTTGTCGACCTCGAACTCCTCGCAAAGCAGGCCGACGATCTGATCGAGGCTGCGCGCGCCATCCACCTTGTCGAGAAAGGCTTCGGTCGTGCCGTTGCACGTATAGAGCTGGCCGCTGCGTGCCAGAAGCACGACGGCACCGTCGCCGACATGCTGGACCGAGGCGTCGTCCGCCAGCCGCAAAACCGTTCCAGAGACAATTTCCATCACCAACCCCAACAAGCCGTGCCAGAACCCGAAAATGAGATAGCGCGGCGGTGCGGCGCTGTCTATCGGCCGGCCGGAGAGATAGCCGATGCGGCTTTGCGATGGGACGGATTCCCCGCCGATCGCACAAGCGCCATCACCCGTTCCCAACCGAAAATCGCCCCAGAAATAGTCGTCGCCGTGACGCCACAGGCAAGTGCATTGACCGATGGGACCGTTGCTTTTCTTCCCTTAAGTAAGGTAAAGACTCCACGGGTTTGGGGGAGGTAGCGTATGCGTTACAACTGGGAGCGGGCTCCGACGACTTTCGAACGTCATCGAAAAGCCCTGGCGGCGGCGATTTTGATCTTCGGCGGCGTAGGCCTCATGCTCGTGGCCCTGCCGATCTAGTACAATCGAAATTTTGTCCAATGAATACAGTTCGTTAGTCGGCTATCGAGCCGGCTCCTCAGCGAGCCTGCCCAGTCACGGCAATGAAACGGCGGTCGCGCCCTTCGAAGCCCTGGCTGAAGCGCTGCACCAGCACGACAATCACCGCCGGTTTGCCTGAAGGTGTGTATTCATAGGATTCCGACAGGCTGTAGGAAGTCGGGCAGTTCCTCGAGCCAGGCACGGCCTTGTCCTCGTGCAAGGTCTTGAACGGCTTGCCGTCCTGGCCCCGCAGCGACAGCCGGAAACCGAGCGCCTTGCCCGTCTTGTCGCCTTGAGGGGTCTCGTCACCTTGCAAGGCCTTGTCACCTTGGAGGGCCTGGTCGCCCGATTGGGCCTCGTCGAAATTCGCCGAACAATCCGCCGTGCTGGCGGCCAGGATCTGGTCGAGCTGGATCGTCGAAATGCCTGTCTCGCCATAGAGCGGCGAAAGCCATTTCCGCGACACCTGCTCGAGGCGGGAGATGTCGGCGTAGGCGACCATCTCGCTGGGGAAGGTGAACTTGTCGGAGGCGGTCTGCTTGCCGCGCGATGCGATGGCGTATCTGGCCAGGATGGGGTTTGCCCTCGCAGCCGCTTGCGCCCTTGCCTGTTCGAGCGTCAGCGTCGATTCCTCGGATTCGTCAACGACCAGTATGGGCTTGCCGCCAACGAATTCGTCGGTGCGCGTGTCGATGATGTCGATCTGCGAATAACCGGACGCCGAGGCACCGGCATCGAGCTCACCATATTGCTCGAAGGCGAAATAGCCGCCGTCGGGCGAGAAGCCGATGACGCGCCGTGCCGCTGCGTCTCCGGCCAGTGCGGTTGCGGTGGAGATCGCGAGCATCGCGCCGACCGTCAGCGCAAATGCCGGTTTTGCCATGATCGGCAATGGATGGCGCATCGTTCGGATCCTCCCTCGCGAAGGCTCCACTTCACGACACAGGGCACCAGGGGTCAAGACGAGACCGGCTCAGACGAAAATCAGGGAAGACAGCGCCGGAAAAAACAGCATAGGCTGTTTGCAAAGACGGCAAATGGTTCCTGGGGAGGTACGGATGGCTTCACGCTATCATGAGGTCTATGACGGTTGGAAACGCGAACCGGAAGAATTCTGGGCGGACGCGGCGGGCGCCATCGACTGGTATTCGCCCTGGGACAAGGTGTTCGACGCCACCGCCGGCGTCTACGGCCGCTGGTTTACGGGCGCCACCTGCAACACCTGCTACAACGCCATTGACCGGCATGTCGCCGGCGGACGCGCCGACCAGATCGCGCTGATCTATGACAGCGCCATCACCGGAACGGTGAGAAAATTCACCTATGCCGAACTGAAGCGTGAAGTGGTGGCCCTGACCTCTGTGCTGAAGAACCGGGGCGTCGGCAAGGGCGACCGCGTCATCATCTACATGCCGATGGTGGCGGAGGCGGCCATCGCCATGCTCGCCTGCGCCCGAATCGGCGCCGTGCATTCGGTGGTCTTCGGCGGCTTTGCCTCGCATGAGCTTGCCACCCGCATCGACGACGCCAGGCCCAAGCTGATCATCTCGGCCTCCTGCGGCCTGGAGCCAGGCCGCATCGTTGCCTACAAGCCACTGCTCGACAAAGCGATCGAGATGTCCCGCCACAAGCCGGACGCTTGCCTGATCCTGCAGCGCGACCAGCTGCGCTGTGACCTGAAGGACCATTTCGACATCGACTATGCCGACGCCGTCGCGCGCGAGCGGGCCGCAGGCGCCAATGTCGACTGCGTGCCGGTGCTCGCCACCGATCCGCTCTACATCATCTACACGTCGGGCACGACCGGCCAGCCAAAGGGCATCGTGCGCGACAATGGCGGCCACATGGTCGCGCTGAAATGGACGATGGAGAACGAGTTCGGCGTCAAGCCGGGCGAAGTGTTCTGGGCGGCGTCCGATGTCGGCTGGGTGGTCGGCCATTCCTACATCGTCTACGGACCACTGCTGCATGGCTGTACCAGCATCCTGTTCGAAGGCAAGCCGATCGGCACGCCGGATGCCGGCACCTACTGGCGGGTCATCTCGGATCATGGCGTCGTCGCGCTGTTCACCGCGCCGACGGCTTTCCGCGCCATCAAGGGGCAGGACCCGAAAGGCGAGTTCGTTCCCAAATACGATCTGTCGAAATTCCGCACGCTGTTCCTCGCCGGCGAGCGCGCCGACCCCGAAACCATCAAATGGGCGGAGCAGAAGCTGAACGTGCCGGTGGTCGACCATTGGTGGCAGACCGAGACCGGTTCGCCGATGACCATCAACCCGGCGGGGCTAGGGCTGCTGCCGGTGAAATACGGCTCACCCGGCGTGCCGATGCCCGGCTACGATATCCGCGTGCTTGACGATGCCGGCCACGAAGTGCCGCGCGGGACGCTCGGCAATGTCGTGGTCAAGCTGCCGCTGCCCGCCGGCTGCCTGCCGACGCTGTGGAACGCGGATGCACGCTTCCGCCAAGCCTATCTCGATGAGTTCCCCGGTTTCTACAAGACAGCCGATGCCGGCATGATCGACGAGGACGGTTACCTCTACGTGATGGCCCGCACCGACGACATCATCAATGTCGCCGGCCACCGGCTGTCGACCGGCGCCATGGAAGAGGTGCTGGCCGCCCATCCCGATGTCGCCGAATGCGCTGTCGTCGGCATCGCCGATGCGATGAAGGGCCAGATCCCGCTCGGCTTCGTGGTGCTGAACGCCGGTGTCGCGCGCGACGGCGGCGCCATCGAAAAGGAGGTCGTCGCGCTGGTGCGCGAGCGCATCGGCCCGGTCGCGGCCTTCAAGACCGTGGTGACGATCAAGCGCCTGCCCAAGACCCGGTCGGGAAAGATCCTGCGCGGCACCATGCAGAAGATCGCCGACAAGGAGGAGTGGGCGATGCCGGCGACCATCGACGACCCTGCCATCCTTGACGAGATCAGCGCTGCCCTGAAGGCGCGCGGGATCGGGGTTTGAGGCCGACACGGTGAGCGGTTTCGCGGCGCCCTTCCGCGCCGGTCGGCCTATCCTGATCGGCGAGCAATACTTTTATTGTGCAATGCAGCAAGCCACCCTAAAGTGACGGGTGGGGGGCCATCCGGCGGTGCGGTATGGCTCAACAGAAAATTACGTTCGGCGGCGTCGACATCCTGCGATTTCTCGCCGCCGTGCTGGTCATGATCTACCATTATGGCTTCTGGGTATGGGCCTATCCCGATGGCATTTCGGCGCAGGCCACCGGCGGCGTGCCGGCGCAGCCGGCAATAGGGGCCTGGGTCGGGTCCGGCTGGGTCGGCGTTGAGATCTTCTTCGTCATCAGCGGCTTCGTCATCGCCTTCAGCGCCGAGAAATCGACGCCCCTGCGGTTTTTCGAGGCAAGGTTCAAAAGGCTGGCGCCGGCAGTCTGGATCTGCGCGCCGATCACCGCCGTGCTTTTGCTGCTCATCGGCCTGAGCTGGCCGACCGATGCGGTGGTCAGGCTCGTCCGCACCGGCCTGTTCGCGCCCTATGGCCCCTGGGTGGACAGTGTCTACTGGACGCTTGGCATCGAGATCGCCTTCTACGCCATCGTCTGGATCCTGCTGCGGCTCGGCCGCTTCCATCTGATGGAAATGGCCGCTACCGCCATCGGCCTCGTCAGCACGCTGTTCTGGTGCCTCTATTATCTCTTCGACTGGTCCGACTTCGCCGAGACGCGCTGGCTGCAGCTTACCCTGGTGCACCATGGCTGTTTCTTCGCGGTCGGCGTGTTGCTCTGGCTGATGCGGTTCAAGGCGCTGACGCCTTCCCGCCTTGGCTTCTGCCTGTTGTTCCTCGGCGGCGGCGTGCTGCAGATCGCCAGTTCGGTCGACGTCCACAGCATCAAGGTCAATGCCGTGATGCCCTATGCGCCGCCAATCCTGATCTTTCTCGTCGCTATCGCCTTGATGGCATGGTCGTTGCGGCTCAACCTCGGCTGGAGCGGCTGGCGCCGGATCGGCCTGATGACCTATCCGCTCTATCTGATCCACGATGTTGTCGGCGCGGCAATGCTTGGGGCCATGGTCCGCGCCGGTGCTCCTTATCTCCCATCGATGGCGATCGTCGGCGCGACCATGATCGCGGCAAGCTGGCTGGTGGCGACCGAGGCCGAGCCGCGTATCCGGCTGCTGCTCGACCACACCGTTTTCCGCTATCGGCTCAAGGCCGCCTAGACGCCGGGTCGGTTCCCGTTTCGCGGAACCGGCGAACCGATCCATCTTCATCCTGACGCAACTGCGGGCGGAAAACCGCCTCGCACCTTTCCTGGAATTGCGCCGTGACGTGAACGCATCCAGCCGGCCCGGCATGCCCTATCCGTCTGGCGCGGCAGGATCTTTCCGAAATCCGGATTCCGCTTCGGGATCGTGAAATTAGCCTCTTGGCACGCTCCGCTTCACGCGGGATAACAGACAGTCATGTTTTGTGCATGACCGTCCGCTTTTCGATATCGAGAGCCTTCGCCAGTGAACCTGTTTCAGCGAAAACCCCGGATGGCGGCGCGCGCACGCCTCGATATCGACCTGCAGGACACGACCGTCTATGCGATCGGCGACGTGCATGGCTGCTACAAGGAGCTGCGCTCGCTGGAGCAGAAGATCCTGCTCGATTCCTTGCGCTTCCAGGGCCGCAAGATCATCATCATGCTTGGCGACTATATCGACCGTGGGCCGCAATCGGCGCGGGTGCTCGACCATCTCCTTGCGCCGCCGCCGAAAGGGTTCCAGCGCATCTGCCTCGCGGGCAATCACGAGGTGGCGATGCTGCATTATCTCGACGGCAATCTGTCACGCGAACCCTGGTTGGCGACAGGTGGCCTGCAAACCCTGTTTTCCTATGGTCTCGACCCGCAGCGCCTTGCCGGTCTTTACGAAAGAAGCGCCGAGATCGACCAGCACATAAGGGATGTCATCCCGGCCGAGCATGTCAGCTTCCTGCGTGGGCTGCCGATCATGGTCCGCTCGAGGAAATTCGTCTTCGTCCATGCCGGCATCAGGCCGGGCGTCGACCTCGCGGCGCAGGACGACCGTGACCTCCTCCACATCCGTTCGGATTTCTTCGACGCGGCCCATCTGCTCGACCGCTGGGTGGTGCATGGCCACACGCCGGTGGACATACCGAGACTTGAGGGACGCAGGCTGGGCATCGACACCGCCGCCTTCCAGAGCGGCCGCCTGACGGCTGTCCGGATCGCCGACAAGCAAGGCCGCCTGATCTTCTCCTGATCAGGCGCGGCGCCTGGAGAATAGTGAACGGTTTCCCGGGAAGAGCGTGTAGCGCGTTCCCTTGGGAATTGCGTCAAAACAAGGAGTTAGAGCGGTTCGCCGTTTCCGTGAAACAGTGAACTGCCCTAGACCGGTGCCTTGCTGCGAACTTCCGACTTGTCGAGATAGTAGGTCGAATACTTGTCGAAGAATTTCTCCGAAGCCCCGAACGATCCGTATTTGGCGAGCTTCTTCAGATCGACCTTGTTCAGCACCACCCCGACGATCTTGTTGGCGACATAGGGCTCGGATTCCAGCATCGACCGCACCATGGCGCGTGGCGTGCGGCCCCATTCGGTGACGAGCACGAAGCCGTCGACGAGCGGCGCGAAGGCCTTGGCGTCGACCACCGGCCCGAGCGGCGGCAGATCGACGACGATGTATTCGAACGTCTCCTTGGCATTCTCGATGAAGCGCCGCATTCCGGCCGAGGACAGCAGCTCGCTGGTGTGCGAGAAGTGCCCGCGCAACACGGCCGGGATGATGGCAAGCTTGGTCTGCCTGTCGATCTTGCCGACGGATTGCCAAGTCTGACCGCTCACCACCGCTTCCATCAAACCTTGCTCGGCCTCCATGCCAAGGCTGCGGCTGAGACCTGGATTGCGCAAATCACCGTCGATGAGCAGCGTCTTGGCGCCGTTGGCGGCAAGCAGCCCGGCGAGATTGGCCGCCACCGTCGACTTGCCTTCGCCGGGAAGCACGGAGATGACGCCGATGACGCGGCTGCCTTGTCCTTCCATCACGACATCGAAGGCGATCTTGGCGCTGCGCAGCGTTTCGGCAAACATCGATGCCGGGGCGTCGATGCTCACCCTCATTCGCGCCCGCCTTTCAATGGCGGCCGGCGATCTGGCGGCCTTGGCATCCGGCTGAGCCTCGGCCGGCTTGTCGTCCTTGGCAGGTTTGCTGCCGATGGTCGGCAGGTAGCCGAGGAATTTGAGACCGACGCGGTCACGGACCTCCTCACCGGTCCGGAAAAACCGCTCGTTGAATTCGTTGAGGCCGCCGAAGCCTGCGCCCATCAACACACCGAGCACGAGCGAGAGCCCGAGCACGACCATGGTACGCGGGCTCGAGGCGGAGAGCGGCGTCGAGGCGTCCGAGATGATGCGGATCTTGCCGACCGGGAAGGATTGCTGCTGCGCGGCTTCCTCGTAGCGGCCGAGGAACGTCTGGTAGAGGGTCGTGAGCGCCGTCGCCTTCTGGTCGAGGTCGCGCAACTGGACCTGCGACTGGTTGTCGATGGAGCTCTTGCCCTGTGCGGCGGCGACATTGGCCCTGAGAGCGGTCTCGCGCGCCAGCGCCACCTCATATTCGTTGCGATAGCTTTCGGTGAGCTGCTTCAGCTCGCCGAAAATCTGCGCCGATATGTCGGCCTTTTCCTTGGCAAGCGCGACGGCCTGCGGATGTTCTGGACCGAAATTCGCCTCGACGTCCTGCTGCCGCTTGGCGACGGTGAGATAGCGGGTCTTGAGCGCCGAAATGACCGAACTGCTCGGCTGGTCGGCCGATATGGCCGCGTCCTTGAAGGCGTTGTCGGAGCCGCTATCGACAATCGACTTGTACTGCTGGTAGCGGGCGCTGGCGCGAGCCGTGTCGGCCTGCGCCACGATCAGCTGGGCGTTGAGATCGGCAAGCTGCTTGTCGCTCATCAGCTGGCCATCGCTGTTGGCGGACAGGCCGTGCTCGGCCCTGAATTTCTCGACCGCGAGCGATGCCTGCTGCGAGCTTTCGCGCAGTTCCGTCAGCCGGCCCTGCAGCCAGACCGCCGCGCGCTCGGTGGCGTCGAAGCTGGCATCGAGCTGATCGGCAAGATAGGCTTCGGCATAGGCCTTGGTAATCGCGGTCGCCAGTCCCGGATCCGTCGCCTGATAGCCAAGCGCGATGACATAGCTTCGTCCGACACGATCCGCCCGGATTTCGCTCTGCAGCTTGAGGATGGCGTAGTCACGGCGGGACGCGGCAATCAGCGCATCGCGGGCGGCCGGGTCGAGTTTGCTGATGTCACCAAGGCCCGGCATGGGCGGGCTGGGGCGGACATACTGGATCAGGCCGCGGATCAGGCCGACGCCCTGGGCAAGCGCCGACTGCGGCGGATTCATGAAGGCATCATTCTGGTCGAGCTTAAGCTTGTCGACGACCACCGCGGCAAGCCGCGTCGAGGTCAGTATCTCGATCTGGCTTAAAATGGCGGAATCGGTCTGCATGGTGGTCGACGCCGCCGAAATGTCGTCGACGATCTTGTTCAGGCCCTCGTCGATCAGCACGCTCGACACCGACACAAATTTGGGCGGCGTGGTCTGCAGATAGAGCATGCCCAGGAAAAGACCGATGGCGGCGCACACGGCAACCACCTTGGCCTGCCGCGCAGCCATGCCAAGCAGCCGCTCGATATCGATGAAGTCTTCGCCGTCTCCTGCATCCGAATTCGGCAACGGCATCCTCTTGTCGAGAGGAAAGTTGGCATAGTTCATCGTCGGTCCAATCCCAGAGCCTGTTGCGTCCCGATCATCGGGTTGAGGCTCTATCTCTTTGTTTGGGCACAATCTTTTCCGAAAACCGGGACTGACTTTCCGGGATCGTGCCTTGGCTTGCAGTTGCCTCGATGGCCGGGAGCATTGCCGTGGGCAGTGCAAGCCTCATGCCAATCAGCGACGAACCTGCCGGCCCCTCGCCAACAGTCATGTGACAATGCTCCCGAAAGATGGGCATTATGCGGCTTCTTCCTGGCGTTCATGCGACCGGACGAACTCCTGAAGCATCTCGAAAACCGGACCCTTCATGTCGTTGCGTGCCAGCGCGAAGGCGATGTTGGCCTGGATGAACCCTTCCTTGGACCCGCAGTCGAACATGCGACCCAGGAAAGGCTGGGCAAAGAAAGGCTGGTCCCTCGACAGGCGGACCATGGCGTCGGTCAGCTGGATCTCGTTGCCGGCGCCTCGCTGCTGATTGCCCAGCAGCGCGAAGATCTCGGGCTGCAGGATGTAGCGGCCGTTGATGTAGAAATTCGACGGCGCGTTGGCCGGGGCCGGCTTCTCGACCATGGCCGTAACCTCGAAGCCTCCGCCGATCTCGGCGCCGCGCCCGACAATGCCGTATTTGTTGGTCTCGCTCGGATCGCAGCGCTCGACGGCGATCACATTGCCGCCCGTCTCGGCGTAGAGATCGGTGATCTCGGCCAGGCAGCCGCGACCGCCAAAGGAGACCATGTCGGGCAGAAGCAGGGCGAAAGGCTCGTTGCCGATGACTTCGCGGGCGCACCAGACGGCGTGGCCGAGGCCTTGCGGCGACTGCTGGCGGATGAAGGAGGTGGCGCCAGCCACGGGCAGCATGCTTTCGAGCGCCTCCAGCTGAGTCTTCTTGCCGGTCTGCTCCAGCGTGCCGATCAATTCCGGATGCAGGTCGAAATAGTCCTCGATGACCGCCTTGTTGCGGCCGGTCACGAACACGATGTGCTCGATGCCGGCTTCGAAGGCCTCGTCCACCGCGTATTGCACGACAGGCCTGTCGACCACGGGAAGCATTTCCTTCGGCATCGACTTGGTCGCCGGCAGGAACCGTGTTCCAAGCCCCGCCACCGGTATCACGGCCTTCCTGATTTTCTTCATCGCAAATTCCTTCTGAGGAGATCGACTGCAGTCCATTCACAGGCCACGAAAAATCCCTCCATGTGCCTGCATCTTCACCTCCCCACCCCCACGGCAAACTGTGCCGCTACTCGTCGCAACCGCACGGCGATCGGCATGCCCATATGCCTGACCGCCGCCGGGTCGCTGAGCGCCGTCCGGATCGCCTTGAGGGGGGACCGCGCCTTGATGTGCTGGACCATCGCCAGGAAGGAGGCCGCCTTGCGCAGGCTGCGGCCGCGCCGGGCAAAGGCCGCCTGTGCTGCCTCATCCATCCGATGGGTCTGAGCGAATGCGGCGTCCGCCTTGCGCATCGCTTCGACATGATGAAGCTCGAGCACACGCGAGATGGAGCCGCTGCGAATGTGATAGGCGTAGCCGATATCGGGCTCGACCACGCATCTAGCGCCCTTGGCCAGGGCCTCGGCAAACAGGATATAATCCTCGCCGATCCTCAGCTTCTCGTCATAGCGAAGCCGGTTCTCATCCAGGAACCGGCGCTGGAAGATCGGCTTGAGATAGCCTAGGTTGAACTTCGATTCGAAGACGATGTTGCCGGCGATGTAGGTGGCGAGCGAAATCTCGCCCAAGCCTTCCAGATACCGCCGCGGGAACATCGCGTCCTCGACCACACCGTCCTCGCGAATGATCTGGAGGTTATCGACGGCGATCTGCGCTTCGGCTTTTTCGGCGCGGCTGATCATGGCGGCGAGACGGCCTGGAAAGACGGCGTCGTCGGAATCGAGAACCGCGATCCACCTGCCGCGGGCGACGTCGAGGCCGGCATTCCTGGCGCCGCCGGGACCGCGATTCCTGGCGAGCGCAACGACGCGCACGATATCCCCTGGATAGGCCCGCGCCACATCGAGCGTGGCATCGCGCGACTGGTCGTCGACAACGATGATCTCGACGCTGACCCCCTTCTGCGCGATGGCGCTGGCGATCGCCCTATCCAGCGTCGCCTCGGCATTGTAGGCCGCGATCACAACGGAAACGTCGGGGGCTGAAACATCGGGGGTCGGGGAAACGTCAGGCTGCACGCTTGCCCCCTTCCCCCGGCGAGGGTTGGCCATAGAGGCGGATTTCGCGGACGCCGACAAGACCGCTGACGACACCGACATGCATGATGCCGCGCAACACGCTGCGGTTCCTGCGTACCGGGCTGGCGACGACGGGAAGTGCCGCGGCGAAACAATAGGCCGCCTTCGCCGCGGCAAGGCCGACATGCTTGATCAGCCCGATGCCGCGCGCGTTGCTGCCCAGGAGGTGACCATGCGTCTGACCGACGCGGAAACGGCGCCGGCCAAGCCAGTCGAACGCAGCCCTGGCACGCGGCACCACCTCGTCCACCCAGGCGTCTTGAGAAAAGGCGATGCGGCCGTCGGCCTTGACCATCTGATCGAAGAACTCGGTGTCCTCGCCGCCGGTCTGGCCGCGCGCCAGGCTGAAGCGGCGGCCGCGCAAGCTGTCCGATCCCATGCGCAGCAGGACGTTGCAGGTGTAGCCGGTGCGGATCTCGCCGCGCACCCACACCGGCAAGGTCGAATGGAAATCGCCGCGCCGCATCCATTCTGGCGCATCCGGGCGGTAGAGCGCCCGCACCGGGCCGAGCACGGCTGCTGCGCCGCTGTCCTCAGCCGTCGCGACCAATTCGGCCAGCCAGCGCGGCGAGGCAGTCTCGTCATCGTCGATGAAGGCGAGGAAATCCGCCTGGCTGGCATCGAGGCAAGCATTGCGGGCGACCGAGATGTTGCGCGCCGGCGCATGCCGGTAGCGGACCGGCAATTTCAGATCCCGCGACAGCGCCGCCACCAGGGCCTGCGCGCTTGGCGTGTCGTCATTGTCGGCGACGATGACGCTGACATCAAACCCTGCCGGCATTTCCATGGCGGCGAGCGAGCGCAGCGTATCGGCCAGTTCCGGCCGCCGGAACGTGCACACGCCGATGTCGATGCTGCGGTTCTTGGCCTGAACCGCCATCACGCCACCCCGCGTCGCGCGCCAAGGCCGAGAAGCTGCAGCCAGAAGCCGACGGACCAGCCGAAATGCATGACCATCGCCGAGACGCCGGCAAGCGCGATGCCGGCATTGCGCTGGCGGATGGCCGTCACCAGGCCGTAGCCCAGGCATACCGCCGCCCAGACCAGCAAAGGCACAGCCGCGATCCAGTGCACGAAGGAGAAGGCAGCCAGAAGAACCACCGGGAAGACCGCCAGCGGCACCATCTGCCGGACCTTTGGAATGACGCGGTGCTTCAGCACATTCTTGGCGCGGCCACGGCCATAACCGAGATACTGGAAATAGAGACCTTTGAGCGAGGCGCGCGGGTAATAGACCATCCGCGTCTTGCCGCTCATCCAGATCTTGTAACCGGCTCGCCGCAGCCGATAGTCGAGCTCGGCATCCTCATTGTGGCTGAACGTCTCGTCATAGCCGCCAACAGCGCCGAAGGCCGAAATCCGCATCAGCGCGTGATGGCCATGGTCGACCCACTCTCCGGCGGAGAGGTGACGATGCTTGGAGCCACCGGTGCCGAGTTTCGAATTCTGCGCCGCCGCAACCGATTTCTGTACCGCGCCGCTGCCGCTGGTCAGCATCGAAACCACGACCGAATCCGCTGATGTGGCCATCGCTTCCTCAAGCAGCCGGTCACAATAATCGTCGGGATAGCCGCCATGCGCGTCGATGCGGATCAGATAGTCCGCACCCTCACCGAAAGTGCCAATGGCGAGATTGATCGCCGCGCTCTGGATGCGGCGCTTGTTGTGAAGCAGGATGACGCGCGAATCCTTCGCGGCGATCTGCTCGACAATGGCCAGCGTGCCGTCGGTGCTGCCGCCATCGGCGACGATGATCCTGGCGCCCAGCCTTTGAGCCGCGGGCCGCAATTGATCGAGCAGCGCGCCGATATGGCTTGCCTCGTTCAGGCAGGGGATCACGATCAGGCTGGAGGGAAGCGCTTGCGTCATCAGGCGATGTCCATCCTATGCCATGGCTTCAGCCGCGAGGGGTTCGCGCACGATGGTCAGGCGGCGCAATTTTTCGACCAGCGCGCTGCAGTCGCTGCGGTCGTAGCTCCATGTCCTGGGATTGCGGGCAAGCACGCGCGCCTTCAGCCTGCCGAAGCGGTGCTCTTCCATCTTGCCAAGCGCGGCCTCGAGCGCCTGGGCAGTCGGCTGGGGCAGAAGAATGCCGATATCCTGCTGGCTGAGGAACCGTCCCGTTTCCGTATGGCCCATCGAGATCGGCACCGCCCCGAAGCGACAGCCCTCATAGAGGCGGTTGGGCAGCAGCCATTCCGAATTCTGCCCCTCTTCGAAGAAATCGATCGCCCAGGCGAAATGGACATCCTGGTAGATCGCCGCCATGTCCTCCGGGTTGCGGTAGGGTCCGCGAAACGACAGATAAGGCTCGGCATCGACGAAGTCATGGAAATCCGGGAATTCCGAGAGCGCCGGACGGCCGCGCAGCACGACCTCGAAACGTCCATCCATGCGGCGCGTGAAATCGGCCAGCAACCGGAGCGAGCGGCGACAGCGCAGCGCCCCGAACCAGCCGATCCGCCATGGCGGGGCGACAGGCCCCTCGATCGCCTCACCCGTGCCAGGTTGGATCGCAGCTGCCTCGAAATACTTGTTCTCGACCAGTTCGACGGGGGCGGCGACCTGGCGGAAAGGTTTGAAATAATTGGCGATGAAGGCGGGCGAACTGGTCACCAGCAGCTTCACGTCGCGCGCCAGATGGCGCTCGGTGGCGCGCAACGCCTTGCCGAGGACATCGTCGCGGAGCACCAGGCGGTGGATATCGAGGCATTCATAGACGATCGGCACCTTTGCGCCGAAGGCCGACCCAGCGCGACGGGCAAGCGCCAGCATTTCCAGATTGCGCGCTATGATGAGATCAGGCCGCGGCGCACCCCTCAGCTTCGCCCGAAGCGAAACCGTCGCTTTTGCGACCGCCGCCAGGCGCTGGGCGAATCGGCCGTCGCGCGTCGCGCCAAGGTCGATCGGCAGCAATCCTTCGATATCGGCAATCGGGGTGGCGGTGCGGCGGAAGCCCGCCAGGGTGACCTTGGCGCCACCTGTCCTGAGCATTGTGATCCGCCGGCGAACCGCCGGATCGGAGACATCGTGCACCAGGTACAAGACATGCAGCATGAAAACGCGACCGCTGTTTGACCCACCCAAGGGGAGCCTAGTACAGCTCTTGCTGCATCGCAACATTTTTGGTGCAGTGTAGCAAAATTAGTCACCTCTACCGCGCCGCACAAACACATCGCCTGCGGTTCACAACTCTTGAAAATGTCCGCGCAGTTGCGCCTCGCAAAAGCTATATGGGCCGCTGCGCAAGCAATTTCAGGCAATTTCAGCCATCTCGCGGCAACATGGCGATCTCACCGGGCGAGTCGCGCAGCCGCCGGCAGCCGAGATGGTGGTTAATCAATTCCTAAATAATGTATTGCAGTGCAACAAAAAATGATGTTGAATTCTTGCCAGGGAAGTTGGGTTTTGGAAGTTGCCAGGGGATCCCCGCCTGCAGTGTGTTGCAGCGCGGCATTTGAGTGCAGCGCTACTGCTGCACTTTGGAATAGCCTGCGAATACCCCCTGATGCCACTGTGTCGATACGGGTGGTGCTGTATGAGCAAGGCTCTTCGTATTGCCGTCTATGACGACAAGTATCCGACCAGCTTCGTTACACCGCGAACATCCAGGCATACGATCTTGCGACAGCGATTTCTGCCGCTGAACCTGGTCTCGTCGAAGCTGGAAGGCGTGACGCTGATCGAACCTGCCCTGTCTGTCGACATGGTGCATGCGTTCAACCGGATACCGGTCAATTCCTCCAAATACATCATGTCGTTCGAATCCCATTTGCCCCGGCAATTCGCCCTTCGCAAGCGCGGGCTGGTGGCGCGTTACCTGATGTCGCGGATCACCAACCCCGGCTGCCGCCGCATCATCGCCTTGTCCCATTTTGCCCGCAGAAGCCTGCTCGCCCAGCACTCCGACCATCCAGACCTGGACCTGCTGACGAAAAAGCTGCTGGTTCGCCACCCGAACATCGTGGTGCCGGCAACGAAAGACGCGATGGCGCAAGACGTTGCCGAGGAGTTGGTGCTGACATTCATCGGCGCCCACTTTGGCCGCAAGGGCGGATGCGTGGCGGTCAAGATCGCGGAAAAGGCGGCCGAGCAAAATTTGCCAATTCGAGTGAACATCGTGTCCAGTCTCCAGGTTGGCGGCCATATATGGACGGATCCGACGAGCCCGGGCTTCTTCGACCCCTACATCAAGCTGCTCGAACTGCCGAACGTCCGGCATCACGGTGTGTTGCCGAACCAGGAGGTGCGACAGTTGCTGCGCAACTCGCATTTCGGCGTCCTCGCCACCTTTGGCGACACTTTCGGTTACTCGGCGCTGGAATCGATGTCCGAGCACACGCCGGTTCTTGGAACGAAGGTCTGCGCCTTGCCGGAATTCCTGGAGGATGGCGTCAACGGGATCTCATTGCCTGTGGAACTCGACGATACCGGCGACTGGTCCAGCCCGGGATACGACGCGCGTGGGGAGGCGAAATACGCACGGTATTTCCGCGATGAGGTCGAACGGCTCGCCAGCCTGGCCATCGAACGGCTGAGGCCGTATATCGGGCAACCGGCCTTGATGGCGCCGCTGCGACGCGAAGCCCGCAGGACCGCGGAGGTCATGTTCGCGGCGGAGCCGGCAGGCGCGTTTTTTGATGCGCTTTACGATCGTGTCGCGGTGGAGAAGGCCCGCCAGCCGGCACAAATCGATCCCGCCCTCGACGTTTCGTCCCCCCAATCCCTGCCGCTTGAACCGCTTAAACCCGTGTCATTGTCGTTTGCTCCTGACCCGCAGAATGCAATGGGGCAAGTTCACCGCATTCCGACAGCCTCCGCGGCCTGAGCACCACTGAGAGCATTGCAACAGAAGCTCTTTTGCCGGGCGTTGGCCCACCGATCGAGAGGGACCACTCAGCCTATTCTCGCTGCCCGCATCGCGCCGGACCCTGAAGGAAGTTTTTTGTTGCATCGCAACATTTTGATGAGGCGTGGCAAAAAACCGCCTCACCCGGGGTGCAAGACTCTTCAAGATGGCGCATGCCCAGCGCCACGGCGCCAAGGCCGCATCGAACGGCCGGATGGTACGTCGCCGCCGACAAGGGCAAGGCGGCCAATGGAGGCTACCGATGAATTACACACGCAGAAAACTCCTGGCGCTTCTGGCTGCCTCCACGGCGGTACAATCGGTCGTCAGCCAGGCACTGGCCGAGAGCGTCGTGGCGGGAAGCGGGGACGTCGCCCTCGACAAACTTCCCGACTGGTCCGGTGTCAAACTCCAGCTTTGGAAATACTCCAATCCCTTCGCACCGTCGCAGTGGAGCGAGCCCAAACTCGGAGGCTATGACTGGAAGGCCGCCAACGTCAAAATCGTCGACGGCGCCCTTCAGCTTACCGTCAGCGAGAAAGCCTCCGCCGAGGTGATCTCGGGCAGCAATTCCGCATACGCATCGGCGAAATGGGAGGTGGACGTAACGCTGCCGACGATGAAGCCAGGCCTGATCGCGGCGCCGCTCTGGATCTTCAACGACAAGGCTCATGAGGAGGTCGATTTCGAGATCGTCGGCACCAGGGGATTGCAACTCACCGTCTGGGCGAACGTCGACAACCAGCACAAGGCGGTGTGGGTAAAATGGATCCTGGTTGGCGATCTCTCGGGCAAACGATATCGCCTCGGCCTGCAATATGAAGCCGGAAAACGGGTTGTCTTTTCCATCGATGGCAAGGAAGCCGCGGTCGTCACGCCGGCCGACACTGCCGGAGGCGCCTTTCCGAACAAGCCCATGCAGCCGTTTTTCGACCTGTGGGTAGCAGCAGGTGCCATCATGGACCCGCGCTGGGCCGGCAAATGGGAGCCGATGGCTCCGTCGGAGAGATTGGTCATGACCGTTCACGGATACAGGCGGACCGATATTTAGACATGAAGTAAATTTCTTGCACGGGATGCTGTCGTGCCTGGCCTCGAGGGCGGGCGCGGGCGCCGATCCGGATATGCTGCATTGCAGCATTTTTGGTGCGGTGTAGCAAAAATCCACGTTTTCTGTTGCACTGCAAAATTATTGCCGTAGTTTGGGGTGGGTGGCGGTTGTGGATTTCGGATTCCGGAATCCGCGCAAAGATCAGGAATCCTGAATTTGGAAGCCAATCCATTCGACCCGCCAGAAGGCTCGTTGCGCAAGTCGGTCGGGCGCGGCGCGGTGGTGACCGCCCTGTCGCAATCGGTGCGGGTCGCGACACAGATCATATCCGTGATCGTGCTGTCGCGGCTGCTGTCGCCGCAGGATTTCGGCGTCGTGGCGATGTGCGCGCCGGTGCTGGCCTTCATCGCGCTGTTCCAGGATTTCGGCCTGACCCAGGCGACGATCCAGAAATCGGGCATCCGGCATGAGGAGGTAAACTACCTCTTCTGGATCAATGTCGCGGTCAGTGCGATCCTGGCCTGCGTGCTCGCGGGCGCGGCACCGCTGGTCGCTGCCTTCTACAGCGAGCCGCGCGTGGCTGGGCTGGTGGCCGCGTTCGGCCTGCAGATCATGGCCTATGGGCTCGGCGCCCAGCATCTGGCGCTTTTGACGCGGTGCATGCAGTTCGGGCGCCTGGCGATCATCGATGTCGCCAGCGCCGTCGCCGGGCTGGCGGTATCGATCGCCTGGACCTTCATAGACCGTTCCTACTGGGCGCTGTTCGCCGGCACGCTGACCGGCGCGGTGCTGCCGACGCTGTGCTACTGGGCAAGCTCACGGTGGCGGCCCGGCATGCCGCGCAAGGTCGCGGGCATCGGCGAACTGATCAATTTCGGCGCTGGCATCACCGGCTTCAACTTCGCCAATTTCTTCGCCCGCAACCTCGACAACGTGCTGATCGGCAAATACTGGGGCGAGCAGCAACTCGGCCTTTATGACCGCGCCTACAAGCTGCTTCTGTTCCCGCTCAGCCAGATCACCAATCCGCTGTCGAAAGTCATGGTGCCGGCGCTGTCTAGGCTGAAGGACGAACCGGACCGCTATCGCAGCGCCTATCTGCGCGTCATGCCGCTGATCTTGCTGGTGGCCTTGCCTGGGGTCGCTTTCGCCACCGCCATGTCGGATGTGCTGATCCCCTTCGTGCTCGGCGAGCAGTGGCGGGCAAGCGCTTCGATCTTCCTGGCGCTCGGCTTTGCCGGGCTGCTGCAACCGCTCAACAACCCGGCGGGCTGGCTTTTCGTCAGCCAGGGCCGCTCCGGCGACTTCATGCGCTGGGGCATCATCACGGCGGTGACGTCGGTGCTCGCCTTCGCGATCGGCCTGCCCTATGGCGCGCTCGGCGTGGCGGTCGCCTATGCGGTCAGCGAATATCTGCGCACGCCGTTCCTGTGGCTCTATGTCGGCAAGAGCGGACCGCTGCGGGCCAGCCATGTGCTGCGCGCCGCGACCCCGTTCGTGCTCGGCGCGCATCTGGCGCTGGCGGCGGTCTGGCTGATCAAGCCGATGCTGCCGCAACAGCCTGTCGTCGCCCTGACCGGTGGCGCCGTTCTTGCCTACCTGATCACCATGGTGGTCGCGCTGGCCTTCGCATCCGGCCGCGAGGCCTTGCGCGAGGCCCTGAAAATGCTGCCGGCAAGGCAGCCGGCGGCAACGCCGCGCGAGGCGCAATAATTTCGACGCCTTTGCCGGCTACCCAATATCCACACGAGCATCAGGTCCGATCCATGCACTACCGATCGATCTCCGACATGAACGACACCATCGTCAGCAACCTTCACCGGCTGCCGGGCGACATCGACCTTGTGGTCGGCGTTCCCAGAAGCGGCGTGCTGGCGGCGACGCTGGTGAGCCTTGCCGCGAACATTCCGATGACCGACCTGGATAGCTTCCTGGAAGGCCGTGTCTACACGTCGGGCATCACCAAGCGCCGCGCCGCACTCGATCGCAAGGTCTCCGAGATGCGCAAGGTGCTGGTGATCGACGACAGTGTCGCCGGCGGCAATGCCATGCGCGACGCGCGCGCCCGCATCCAGGCCGCCGGCATCGAGGCCGACTTCACCTTTGCCGCCGTGTTCGGCCTGCAGCCTCGGCATGCCGAAACCGACGTCGTCTTCGAGGTCGTGCCGCACCCGCGCATGTTCCAGTGGAATTTCATGCATCACAAATTCCTGGCGCAATGCTGCGTCGACATAGACGGGGTGCTGTGCCTCGACCCGACCGAAGCGGAAAACGACGACGGCCCGGCCTATGAAAAATTCCTCAGCGAAGCGCGCCCTCTTCATGCCCCGACCCACAGGATCGGCTGGCTGGTCACCAGCCGGCTGGAGAAATACCGCGCCCTGACCGAGGCATGGCTCGCAAGGAACGGTATCCAGTACGACCAACTGATCATGCTCGACCTGCCCAGCAAGGCGGAGCGCCAGCGGCTTGGCGCGCATGGCAGTTTCAAGGCTGATTTCTACCGCAAATCCGACGCCATCCTGTTCATCGAGAGCGAGCATGCGCAGGCGTTGAAGATCACCGAACTGTCGGGCAAGCCGGTGCTGTGCGTCGAAACGCACATGGTCAGCGTTCCCGACGCGCTGTCGCTGCCGGCGCTCGGCCAGGCAGCGCGCAACCTGCCGGCAAGGCTGCGGCAGATCAACTCTCAGGAGGGCCGCAAGGGCGCCGCCAAGGCCCTCGCCCGCGCCCTGCTTGGCGCCCGCGGCTACGAGACGCTGAAAAGCCGGGTCAAGCGCCCGGCCTGATCAACACCGTGCCAACTGCCATCGAGCAGCTTGCCGCCCGCCATGGCTATGCCGCCTGGCGGGCGCGCTGCCGGACCGCCCTGTCCAATATGGAGAAGAAGGTGACGAACTGGCGGTCCGGATCGAGTTCCGGACGCGCCGCGAAACCGCGCGCGAGGCTCGAGACGCGATCATATTCCTTGCTGTCGTTCCACAACCGCCTGACGGCCGCGACCCAGTCGGCGAGCGGAGCGTCATAATCCAGCACCGCGCCGCCCGGGCCGATCGCTTCGGGCAGGCCGCCGCGCCGCGAGCCAAGGACGGGGATTCCGCTGCAATGGGCCTCCGACGCGACGCGCCCCCAGGCCTCTTCCCATTTGCTGGGCGCAAGCAGGATCCTGGTGCGCCCATAGACCGTCTTCATGTCGCTGGTGCGGCTTTCCAGCGTGACATTGCCAAGCGGTGCGATCGTCTCCTCGATGCGCGCGCGATGGTCATCCTCGAGCTTCCAGCTTTCAACGAACAGGAACGGGATCTCGGGGCAGGCGCCGGCAATGCGCACCGCCAACTCGAAACCCTTTTCCTCATAGGGATTGATCAGCGTGACAAACTGGCCCGTCGTCGGCGTGCTGTAATGCGTCGGGTTGATGGTCGGCGGGATCACCGTCGCCTCGATGCCGAACTCCCTGCTGTAGGTGCGCGCGGTGAATTCTGAATTGGCGATGTAGAGTGCCGAGCGCAATTCGCGCAGGTCGCCGGCCAGTTCATGAAACTCGACGTTGCGCAGATACACGACCAGCGGCACGCCCTCGGCCTGCAGCGCCTTGCCGAGCGGAACCGACTTGTGGCACTGGACCACCGCCACATCCGGCTTCACGCGGTTGACCGCAAAGCCCGCCGCCTCCCAGGGGAACCACGCCCGGATCACCGGGTAGCCGGGGAAGCTGTCGACGACCGCGGGCTGGCGCAAAAGCTTCATCTTGGCGCGCGCCTTGAGGCCGAAGACGCCGTCGCCGAACAGGGCGGCAAGCACCGCGGCCTCATGCCCATGCTCGATCAGTTGTTCAGCCAGATGATGCGTGCTCGACTGGACGCCGCCGCTGAATTCCGGCGGGTAGCCATTGCCGCTTGTAAAAAGAACTTTCATGATCCTGGCTCCTGGTCTTTTCGCGTTTCATTCTTGCGGCCCGATCAAGGGCCGCGTCGAAAGCCGCCTCAGGCATTCTGTGGCGGATCAAGCGTCGCGAACGGGTTGGTGCATGAGTGCCATCCGGTGAACCGGATCGGATCGTCGGGCGAACTGCGCCCGGCGTAGTCCGTCAGCATATGGAATTCGGCAACGAGCCAGCGATCGAAATGCCTGAGATCGCGCCGCTTGCGCCGCGGCAGCAGCCCGCGCGCGTGGCCGAGATTCGCCTTTTCAAGCAAGGTAACGGCATCGCCCAGCTTCTCGCTCGGGAATGTCCAGGGATTCCGGTTGCGGAACTCCAGCACGAACTGCTGCAGATGCTCGATGCGCATGTTCAGCCTGCCGAGATATTTTTCCAGCGTGACCCGAACCAGATCCTCGTCCGAAAACGAGGAGACGGCCGCGTAGGCAACGCCCGTCGACGCAACTCCACCTGCCAGGATGGCCAGTGCCGAGCGCCGTGTGACTTCGATCATCAGCCCGCTCCTCTCACGCGATCCGGCTCGCCGCCCGCAGCGACAACGCCGCCGCGGTCAGGCTCGGGTTGGCGCAGGAGCAGCTTGGGTAGGTGCTGGTGCCGACGACAACCAGGTTTCTCAACCGGTGATGGATCATGTCGCTGTCGATGACCGAATCGGCCGGACCGGTGCCCATCCTGAGCGTGCCCTGCACATGCGATTCGGTTGGCCGGATGCCGCGGTCGAAAAGCCTTTCGACCGGCAGCGGGGCAAGCAGCCCGGGCAATTTGTCCAGCGCCCGGGCCATGCCCTTGATCGCGTAGTCCGACGGCGCCTTGAAGGAGACAAAGGCATTGTCGTCCTCGTCGAGGGTGACGAAGTTCTCGTCATCGAGCAGGTTCTCAGTGACCACGACAAGCGGCAGCGTCTGCCGCAGACGTCCCTTCTCGGCGCGCATCCCGTGCTGCCAGCGGTTCTCGAAATAGACCAGGGCCGCCGCGTGCTCGGACCGGTGCGGACCGTCATAGAGGCCGAAATTCAGGCCGGTGGTAATTGTGCTGCCGTCGAAATTGTCGACGCCGTCGAGATAGACCTCGAAATTCCAGCCATAGGATTCGTGCAGGCCGCGCCCGACGAATTCATCGCCCAGGCCGGAGCGCAGCATGATCGCGGCGCTCTGGATGGCATTGGCGCCGAGAATGAAGAGGTCGCCGCTGACCTGATATTGCTTGCCGTCATGGACGAAGGTGACCGAACGGACCGTACCGCCGACATGGTCGAGCCGCCGCACTTCCGCACCGAGGCAGACCGAAACGTCTGGATGCTCGAAGACGTGTATCAGGCCGTTATTGGCGGTGAATTTCGCGTCGACCGGGCACAGCCAGCAGCGTAGGTTGGCACAGCACGAGGTGCGTTGCGAGGTCGGGACCCGGGCACGGGCGGTCGGCATGACGAAGTGCTGGTCGGGCTGGGCCGCCTTCATCATCTTGTCCGGCGTCGACATGCGATGCGGTGGTTGCGGAAACGGTTTTGAGCGCGGCAGCATCGCCGCCATGTCGGGGTCGCCCGAGATCGACATGATCTCTTCGGCATCGCAGTAGAACGGCTCGACATCGTCATAGCCGATCGGCCAGTCATTGCCGATGCCGTAGGTGCTTTTCAGCCTGAAATCATTGGGATGGAACCGTGGCGTCTGCGCGAACCAGCAGTTGGTCCCGCCGCCCAGCCCGATCGTATAATTCCACGGCTTGTCGGCATTGTCGGTCTTGTAGGTCGCCTCGTCGTCGACGTCGGTGTTGGCGTTCTGGTCGAGCTGCCATTCATGCGTGTTGTGGCGGCCCCACTCCAGCACCAGGATGCGCGCCTTACGCCGCTTGGCGAACTCGTGCAGGAAGAAGGCCGAACCGAAGCCGGAACCGATCGCGACAAGATCGAAATGATCCCTGGTGATTTGCTCGGGCTTCACGTCCAGCACCATCAGCTACAACTCCGCACAGAAATACACACCCATCGGGTCCTCGCGACCGTTCTTCGTGTCCGAGACCAGTCTCACCACTCCAGCCTCATGCCGCCATTCTGCCGATCGAGTGATATTCGATGCCATGGCGCGCCACGACCTTGGGATCATAAAGGTTGCGCCCGTCGAAGATGACCGGTGTGGTCAGCGCGTCCTTGAGCGCGTCGAAGGACGGCGCGCGGAAGCTCTTCCATTCGGTGGCGATGAGCAGCGCATCGGCGCCGCGCAGTGCCGCTTCCTTGGTGCCGCACAGCATCAGGTCGTCGCGCAGCCCGTAGATGGCCTGGCATTCCTGCATCGCCTCGGGATCATAGGCCTGCACGGTCGCACCGGCCTTCCACAGCGCCTCCATCAGGACGCGCGCCGGCGCCTCGCGCATGTCGTCGGTGTTGGGTTTGAAGGCCAGGCCCCACAGCGCGAAAGTCTTGCCCGCAAGATCACCCTTGAAGTAGCGGTTCACCTTGTCGAACAGGACGGATTTCTGGTCGTTGTTGCGCTCTTCTACGGCACGCAGCAGCTTGGCGTCGAATTTGACGCCTTCGGCGGTCTTGATCAGGGCGCGGACGTCCTTGGGAAAGCACGATCCGCCATAGCCGAGGCCCGGATAGATGAAGTGATAGCCGATGCGCGGGTCGCTGCCGATGCCCTTGCGCACCTCCTCGATGTCGGCTCCGAGCTGCTCGGCGAGATTGGCCATCTCGTTCATGAAGCTGATCTTGGTCGCCAGCATGCAGTTGGCGGCGTATTTCGTGAATTCGGCGCTGCGCACGTCCATCACGATCATCTTTTCGTGGTTTCGGTTGAAGGGCGCGTAGAGCTCGCGCATCACCGCCTCGGTGTCCTCGCTGGACGTGCCGACGATGATGCGGTCGGGCTTCATGCAGTCGGAAACGGCCGAGCCTTCCTTGAGGAATTCGGGATTGGAGGCAACGTCGAAGCTCAGGTCCTCGCGCCCTCTTGCCTTCAGCGTTTCGGCGATCCTGGCCTTTACCTTTTCACAGGTGCCGACCGGCACTGTCGACTTGCCGACGATGATCTTGGCGGTGTCCATCTCGCGGCCGATGGTCTCGGCGACCGCCAGCACATATTTCAGGTCGGCCGAACCATCCTCGCCGGGTGGCGTGCCGACCGCGATCATCTGGATTTCCCCATGCCTGACGGCGGCGGCGGCATCAGTGGTGAATTTGATGCGGCCGGCGGCGTGATTCTCCCTGACGATGCTTTCAAGGCCCGGCTCGAAGATCGGGACGAAGCCCTGGTTGAGCCGTTCCACCTTGTGTGCATCGATGTCGACGCACACAACCTGGTGGCCGACCTCGGCAAGCACCGCCGCCTGCACGAGGCCGACATAGCCAATTCCAAACACCGTCAAATTCATTCGATTTCGTTCCTGTGCAGGGCCGCGAACCGCTTTCGGTACGGCCGGTTCAATTCGACGTTCCCAGCTGTTTTATAGTGCATGCGAGCGATTCAGGAAATTGACAGGGTTCGCCGAGCGCGGTGAAGGCGACGCGTTCGACCTGCAGCGAAAGCTTGCGGCCCGGATCCGCGAACGCGCCCATCCAGCTTTTCATCGTGTCGCTGCCCCAAAAGCTGAAGAAAATCTTCTGCGCATGGCTGGGCAGCTTCGCCGGATCGGTGATGGTGTTGACCAGCTGGCCGTTCACGTACCAACGCAAACTGTCTTTCTCCCAGACGAAGGCGTAGTCGTTGAAGGCCTTGTCGGTGCCGCCGGGCACCTCGACCAGCTTCTCGTTCTTGCCCTTGCCGTCGATATAGGCGTTGACCTGCACCTTGGATGTGTCCTTGGTCAGGATCTCGAAGTCGATCTCGTCCCAAGGCTGCTTGTCGGAGGGGCCGATATAGGAAAAGAAAGCCGCGTTCAGGCCGGGCCCGGTGTCGGTCTTCATCCGCGCCTCATAGGTGCCGTAGCCGAAGCGCTGCTTGGTCTGGATCTCGCCGCAGGCGAACTCGCGATCCTTCGTCTTCTGCTTCTCGAACCCCAGTGACAATACGCCGTCGGATACGCTGACCTGCCCCTTCGACCAGGTGCAATTCTGGTGACTGCCGTTCGTCCAGCCGTCGGAAACGTACCAGCGTTCTCGGTTGAAACTGGTGAAATCGTCGACGAAAGAGGGAGCCGTCTCGATATTCTGTGCACGGGCGGGAATTGCCGGGAGACTGGCAAGAGCGGCCAACAGCAGCGCACCGGCCGGACCAAGCAGCCATAGGTCGGTCCGCCCGGCCTGGTGCGCGATGGCCGATGCGTCAATTGCAGTCGTGGATGTGGATTTCGAACCCGAATTCATACCAAACTCACCTTTGTGCTGTGTCCCCAACCCAAAGTCGACGTTTGAACCGCTTCCAAACGGGCCAACCTTGACCTCCTCATTGACCCTCCCGAATTACCTCTCCTGTCTTGCGTCGCATCCTTGCGGCAGTCCCCTGTCTCCGCGATCACGCTCGGCCGGCGCCGGCGGGCCTGGAGACATCGACGGCGGCGGAATCGGACGTCCCACCCTCGTCGAAGACCATATCCAGCGAATGACGGAGCTCCTTCATCATGCCGTTCTGGCGCGACAACGCCGCGATGCGACGCTCGCAGTTCAGGATCGACTCCGTCAGCGCGGTAACTTCGGATGAGCGCCTGCGCGAGGCAGAGCCGTTCTCCATGGCTTCGACAAGAAAGGCAGCGTTGGTGGCCGTCTTGCGGTAGCGGCTCTCCAGGCCGGTTTTCTCGGCTTCGATCTCGGCTGCAATCTGCTCGAAGAGCTTCGCCAGCCGGTCGAGCCGCGACACGTCGGCCTGCCGGTCGCGGGCAGGATCCCTTGATCTGAAGCCGAATATCGAGGCCATGGCTTAAATTCCTGTCATCGCCGGCTTGCGTGCCGGGCTGCTGGCCAATCCCCGCAACAGGGGCTGAAAAACTCGCACAGCATTGTCCTACTCCACTGAGGGAGAGACAGACCAATCCGATCGGGGGCCAGTTCGGATGGTCATCTATTTGCTGCACCGCAACATAGACTGCCATCGTCGGAGCCGTGAGGCAACCACCCAATTCGTAAACTCATAAATCCCGTGGAAATGGTTTGCGCGGCGACGTGTTGTCGTCGGGATAAAGCGAGCAGTCCCAGTGCCTTACCGTTCCTTGCCGGCGCTGGTTCCGGCCATCAGGAAACGCAACGGCGGCACCTGCCTTTGCCCGGAGGCAAGACCAACGCGACGAAACAGCGCCTCGAGCTTGTCGGAAGCCACGCCCTGGACGATCGGGACCAGGTTGGATTGGCTTGATAAGGCGTAGGCCGCGGCCGAAGCCAGCCCGCGCTCGGCCTTCACGTCGAGGAAGTTGCGCAGCCGGTATTTGTCGCGCACGTGCCGCTCGTGCCGCCGCAGCACCGCCTTGGAGCCTTCCGGCAAGCTGTCGATCGCCAACAGCGCCAGATCCGCATCGGCCAATCGCTTCAGGTCCTGCGTCTTGTGGCGGCCGCTGAGCGAATCGGCGCGCACGATGGCACCGTAGCCGCAGGAGCGGATGACCTTGAACCGCGCCCCGTGGGCGACCGCGCGGGCGTAAAGTTCGTAATCCTCGCCCAGCCGCAGGCTCTCATCGTAGCGCAATCGGTGCCGGTCGAGGAAGGCGCGGCTGATCACGGGTTTCAGGAAGCCAAGCTCGCCTCTTTGCACGCGGCGCCTGGAGATATTGCCTTCGACGAAGCGCTCGAAGTCGAGGAATTCCGGCTCGGCGGCAAAATCCGGGGCGACGATTTTCGTCGCGTCGCTGGTCGCGTCGTCCCTGATCAACATGATGTTGTCGGCCGCGAAATCCCAATCAGCGCCGGCAAACAGGTTGCGGAACCGGCCCTCGAGGAAGAAGTCGTCGGCATCCAGAATGCTGATGAACGGCGCCTTCGAGCCGGCGATCGCGGCATTGCGGGCGAAGGACGGGCCGCGATTGACGTCGAGGCGCATCACCGCAAGCCGGCCGCTGCCGTCGTCGGCGGAGCGGGCCACCTCGGCGGTGTTGTCGGTGGAACCGTCGTCGACGACGACGACCTCCGCCACTTCCGGTTCGCGCAATGCGGATGCGATGGCTACCGCGATCGTGCGTGCCGCGTTTTTGGCCGCGATGATCACGCAGACCTCGGATTTCGTCATCGACATGGGTTTTGCCTCTTGCACAGGTTTCGATCTGCCCTCGCCCTGTACGTATTCGATGCCCATCGCCATTACGGACTGGCCGGCCGTTCGAAGATGCGGCGGCTGATGTCCGCCGATGCCGCCCAGCCGGCTTCCGCCAGATAGCGGACGGGAGCCCGGCCGCACAATTCCCACAAAACGGTTCGCCGCTGCGGCCATCGCAGTGACGACAGCCATGGCGCGATGACCATGTTGAGCAGATCCTGGTTGCCGATGCGCGACAGGATCGGCTTGGCCCGCTCCGACAAGAGCGTATCGGTGCCGCCCAACAGCACGTCGGCGGCACGCAGGCCGAGCAGCAGCGTATCGTCCAGCCCCTGGCTCACCGCCGCATCGAGAACACGACGCTGATCGGCCTCGTCGAGACGGTTGGCGCTGGCCCTGATATCGCAGACATAGCCGGCGCAGGGCTCGCGGTTGAACAGGGCCTTGGCGACGCTGATGCAGGACAGCATCAGCGTGTCGGCGACCGACGTGAACGGCACTCCGGTGCCGGTGATCTCGACCAGCCGTTTGCGTCGCAGGAACCCGTCGGCATCGCGTGGACTGGGCGAGCCGGGCTGCTGGAGCCGATAGTGAAGGTCGACCGTGGAGGATTTCGACCCGCTTCCACGAATCATGTGCTGTTCGCCAAGGAAGCGAACCCACCAGACCGAGCGCGACTTGCCTGATACCTCGTAGCCGATCGAACGCAGCGCGTCGCGCGCCCTCGAGAACCCCGCAGGCGAAACCAGGATATCGACATCGCCCGAAGGCTTCATGAAATGGTCGTCGTAGAGCAGATGCTGCTGAAACGGGCCCTTCAGAAAGACGAAATCGATTTGCCTGTCGCGCAGCGCCTGGTGGATCGCCATCGAATCCATGAGGCAGGCGGCGTTCATCGAAACCGTCTGCCGGCGATAGGTGTCGAGCCATCGGAAAAGCTCAGCCGGCCTGTCGCCCGCGGGGGCGCGCGACAGCGCCTTCAGAACGAAGGTGGCGACTTTGTTCAGCCTGGCGATATCGGCGACGGCGGCAACGGAAAGGCCCGGCTGCGACAGATCGCCAGCCGAGGCCGCCGCGCCCGAGAAATACAACCGCAGACAGGCCTGCACATAGGCAATCTCGTCGGCGCAGTCGGCTGCGCGCAGTCGTTCATAGGAACTTTCCGGCAAGGCCATTGAGCGCATGGTCTCCAAAACGCGGTTTGCGCGACACGTATGCTGCAAGTGCGAAGCAAAGCATCCTCAAAAACCTCGGCTGCGTAAAGTCTTTCCTTTCGCAGTGCGAAATTTTGCAACCAGAGCGGTTGCCTAGCCTCCCGAAGACCGTGAAAGATACGATTGGAATTGCAACCGCCAGCGGGGCCTTGCGGTCGATCGTCACCGCGGGCCGGCTAATGGAAACATATCCTTATTTAGGGATGCCTAAAATATCATCAACCCCACCAACTTTTTATCATAACAAAATCAACAGCTTAAAGACTTGTCATCGCAGGAGGCGGATCATTCGAGCTTCAGTCAAAAAGAGGCGAAATTTTGAGCAGCCCACGCACACATGGTGACGACCGCAACCCTTAATTGATTAACCAGAGGTAAATCAGGCTTGACTCATAAATGTTGCCATGCAGCTATTGCAACGCAGCATGAAAGTGCTGACGGCACTCGACAGGCCGTTTCCAGTCCTCATTTTGGAGAGTAAAATGGAACAGAATGTTGAAAAGCACGAGTACGAAACGCCAAGCCTGACGGTACATGGTTCCATTGAAACCATCACCCAGGGCGGTGGTGGCAGCACGGCAACCGACGCGTCGTTTCCCGCGCACACCCCAATCGGCGACCTGACGTTCTCCTGAGACCAACCTGATCCCGGAGGAGTGACGTTGGGCTTCCGGGATTCAAGACAATAAATGGAGCCGGGGATGAAAATCCCCGACTTTCCCTTTTGAACTGACGACGCGTGGACCGTGTGTTGCAAACGAGGTTTTGGGATGAACTGGAACCCATCTGAACACGATTGCGTAAGTGCCACCGGGGATGCCGTGGCTTGCGAATTTGGCGAAGGCCTCGCGCTTCTCAATCTCAAATCCAATATCTACTACAGCCTCAACGGCGTCGGCGCTTTTATCTGGGAGTTGATCCAGGAGCCGAAGTCGATCGCCGATATCCGCGGCGCCGTGCTTGCGCGCTACAATGTCGACGCCGAGCGCTGCAAGGCCGACGTCGACGCATTGCTGCAAGGCCTAACCGAAAACGGACTTGCGAGGCTGCAGCATGAGGCACTCGTCTAGGCAGGCTCCGCAAAAGGCCATGATCCCGCGGCAAAGACCTGCGACGGAACAAAGACCCAGGCGGACGCCCCGCCGGCGTAGTTTGGCCAGGGTTCTGTCGCTGAGCGGCTCCGAGGCCCTTTTTCTCTGCCACTGCCTGCTGGTTGTCGCCGCCATCCGGCTGGGGCTGACCTTGTTCTCCTACAACCGTGTTCGTGGCATGGTGACCCGGCTCAACGCGCGCCAGTGCGCCAGTATGGGCGAATTGCGGCTCGTCGCCTGGGGCGTCGCCGCAGCTGCACGCTTCGTGCCGCGTGCCACTTGCCTTACCCAGGCACTCTCGGGTCAATACATTCTCGCACGCCAGGGCAATGCCTCCAGCATCCGCATCGGCGTCGAACGCGGCACGGGCGAGCAATTGAAGGCGCATGCCTGGCTGGTCAGCGACAACCATGTCGTCCTTGGCGGCTCCGTCGATGGCTTCGCCCATCTGGTGGACCACGGCAGCCGATGAGCGGCGTGGCCGGAATCCTGCTGCGACAGGGACACGCGATTGCGGTCCGAGGACACACGATCGCGGGCCGGGAATTAGCGCCCGAGGACGCCGCGACCGATATCCAGCAGATGCTGGCACGCATGCGCCACCGCGGGCCGGACGGAAACTCGTGGTGGCTGGACGGCGGCATCGCGCTTGGCCACGCCTGGCTCAACACCACGGATGAGGCCGGTCCCGGCCCGCTCACCATGGCCGGCGGCAAGCTCGCCGTCACCGCCGATTGCCGGCTGGACAATCGCGACGAGCTGATGGCGAGGCTGGGTGTGCGCGACAGATCGGTCGCTGACGCAGTACTGCTGATGCGGGCCTACCTGCGCTGGGGCGAATCCTGCCCCGTCCACCTGCAGGGCGATTTCGCCTTTGCCATCTGGGATGCCGAGCGGCGGCTGCTGTTTTGCGTGCGCGACCATTTCGGGGTCAAGCCATTCTACTACCACGCCGCGGACGGGCGTTTTGCCTTTGCCTCCGAGATCGGGCCGATGCTTGGCCTCGACGGGGTCGATGCGCGCATCAGCGAGCACCGCATTTCGGGATTCCTGGCTGGACTTCCCGACGACCCGCAATCCACCCCCTACAGCGATATCTTCAGCCTGCCGGCGCGTCACAGCCTCACCGTCACCGCGCAACATGTGATGCTGCGCCGATACTGGCAGATCGAGCCATCGACGCGGCCGCTGCGATCGGATGCGGCGGAGGAATTCGGCCATCTGTTCGCGCAATCGGTGCGCAACCGTATGCGCGGCAGTCAGTCGACCGGCGCGATGCTGAGCGGCGGCCTCGACTCCTCCTCGATCGCCTGTGTCGCCGGCCTGCAGAATGCCGCCGAGCGGAAACCCAAGTTGCCGACCTTCTCGCTGATTTTCGAGAAGGGCTCGCCAATGGATGAGCGGGCGTTCATCGATGCCGTGCTTGACCAGCAGAAAACCGATCCGACGCTGATCCCTGTTGGCAATTATGCACCCTTCGCCGAGTTCGAGCGGGTGCTGGAGGAGCAGGAAGGCACCTTCCTGGCGCCGGGCTTGACGCTCACCCGCAGCATATACAGGACCGCGGGAGCCAAGGGCGTGAAAGTGCTGCTCGACGGCCATGGCGGCGACGAGGTCGTTTCACAGGGCCATGGCCATCTGCACGAGCTTGCCAATGGCCGCAGGTGGCTGGACCTTTGGCGCGAGGTTCGCAGTGCCTCCAACACCTATGGCGACAGCACGCTCGGCCTCTATTTCCAGTTCCTGACCCTCTATGGGCCGGCATGGCGGATCGCCAGGCTGAGACAGCTGGCGAACCGGGCGCTGAACAGGATACGCAAGCCCGCGCGGATACAGCGCGGCCGCAGTTGGCGCGACCTGATCAATCCGGACCTGGCCAGGCGCACCGAGATCGTCGACCGTTTCCACCGGGCCGGATACATGCCGCCGGGCGTCCAGGCCAGCGACGCCTTGAGCCATCGCTGGATCTTGTTGAACGGCTATGTGCCCCACTCTTTCGAGGTGCTCGACAAGGCGGCCGCCAATTTCGGCATCGAGCCACGGTATCCCTTCTGGGACAAGCCGCTGGTCGAATTCTGCCTGGCGCTGCCGGGCGAGGAGAAACTCAGCCACGGCTTTGGCCGCCATGTGTTGCGCAGGGCGATGGAGGGCATCCTGCCGCCGGCGGTGCAGTGGCGGCGCGACAAGATCGATTTCACCGCCAATCTGGTCAATGGCATGGTGCGCAACCATCGCGACCTGCTGGAGCAATTGCTGGTCTCGGACGCCGGGCGCATCGCGCCCTATGTCAACCTGCCACAGGTGAGCGCCGCATATGGTCGACTGATGCGCCAGCCGGATCGGGCGGCCCCTCTCGATGTCCAGTATGTCTGGCGTTCGGCCTCGCTGTCGCTCTGGCTGCGGCAGGTCCAGCACAGCGGGAGCCCCGCATGATGCCCCGTAACCAGCCGTTCGCCACCTGCCTTGGTGAGCATCCTCCCCATGACGAGATGATGAGGGAGCGACGTTACTACCGGGCCTATGGCCTGATCGTCGCATCCGACGTGGCGTTGCCCGAACTGCAGCCGGCGGACCCGGCGGCGCCGGATATCCTGATCGCCATCGGCATGATCGACATGCCGAAGCCTTCGGCCGAGACCGCGACGATCTTCCGCTTCGAGCCGGACCGGCAATATCTGGCGTGGCACGCCGTCGGCGCCTTCCTGATCAGCGGTTCCAACCGCATCGATATCGAGCCGGCGCCCGGCGTCGACGACGCGCTGCTTGCCTTCCCGCTGCTCGGGCCGGTGATGGCATTGTTGCTGCACCAGCGCGGCCTGCTCGTCCTGCATGCCAGCGCCATCGCGGTGGCTGGGAGGGGCGCCATCTTCATGGGCGACAAGGGCGCCGGCAAGTCGACGACGGCAAGCGCGCTGATCCGCGCCGGGCATGATTTGCTTACCGATGATGTCGTGGCTATGGACCTGGCCAACCCGGTCGCGCCGATGATCGTTGCGGGCTTTCCCCAGATCAAGCTTGCCGCGGATGCCGCCGCCGCGATTTCGCTTGGCCAGGCGGAAGTGCGGCCGCAAGTGCATCCGGCGATCGGTAAGATGCAACATCGCCTGCACGGCGCCTTCTCCGGCGGCTTGGTGCCCGCGACCAGGATCTATGTCCTCGAGCGCGGCCAAAAGGCCGGGATCATGCCCTTGCCCGGTATCGCCGCCCTGCCGGCCATCATCAAATTCTCCTACGTGACGCGGTTCGGCCGCGCGGCGCTGTCCGGCGATTTCGCGGCGCTGCATTTTCGCCAATGTTCAGCAATCGCTAACCATGTCGGCGTGTTCCGGCTGGAAGTTCCGACCGGCCTCGACAGGATTGGCGAGGCGGTGGAGCTGATCGAAGCCGACCTTTCGGTTGGCAATTTAGCCGCCGGGGAGCCGGCGGCCGGCCATCGGCGGCGGTGAGGGCAATCATGTCGAAGTCCTCGGTCCTTCGCCTGTCGCTGTTTCGTGATGTCGCCGCGTTCGGGGCCGTTATTGCCCAGATCGGCGGGCGGCGGACCTGGACGGCGCTTCTGTTCCTCATCCTCGGCAGCCTGACGGAAGGCATCTCGATCCTGCTGCTTGTGCCGCTGCTGCACCTGGTCGGGCGCGCCGACCAGGATTTCGCGGTGCGGTTGCCGAACAACGATTTCGTGCGCTGGCTGGTGCCGGACGGAACGCTGCAGCTGACGACGGTGCTGTGCGCGCTGGTTGGACTCGTTGCCGTGCAGGCAGCATTCAACCGCTTCAAGTCGGTCTACATGGCCAGGCTTCTGTTCGATTTCATCAACCGCCTGCGCATGAACCTGTTCGAGAGCATCGGCAAGGCGCGCTGGGGCGTGTTCTCGCGCATGCGCAGCTCAGACCTCGACCATGCCCTGACCGGCGACATCGATCGCGTCCAGGGCGCCGCCTTCTCGCTGCTCATGCTGGTGCAGATCGCGGTGCTTTTGGTGGGCTATCTCGTGATCTCCATGTTCATTTCGCCGGTCATGACGGCGTTTGCGATCGGCATCGGCATCGTGATGTTCATAGCGCTGCAGCCGTTTCGCTCGCGCGCCACAGCCTTCGGACGTGTCCTGACCAGCAATCGCCAGGATCAGTACCGGACAGTCTCGGAATTCCTGGGCGGCATCAAGGTGGCCAAGAGCCTGAATGTCGAGGCCAGCTACTTCGCGCAGCTGCAGGCAACCCTGGAAAGGATGAAGGCCGACAACATCGACTATGTGCGCAACAGCTCGATCGGTACCGCCGTGTTCCAGGTGACGAGTGTCGTGGGCCTCAGCCTGTTCATCTACGTGGCGCTGGTCCGCTTCAACCTGTCGCTGGCCGAGATTGTCGTGCTGCTCCTGGTTTTCATGCGTATCGCGCCACGCTTCATGGATATGCAGACGCAGGCCCAGCAGGTGCTGATCAACCTGCCCGCCTATATGGCCATGCGCAGCCTGCAGGCACGCTTCGACGCCGAGCAAGAGCCGGGTCATGCCGACTTCGACGATGCCGAAAAACTGTCGCTCGACACCGGGCTGAACATTCGCGGCGTCTCGTTTGGCTACGATGACGGCGCCGGCAAGGCGGTGGTGAGCGACATCACCTTCGGGCTTCCGGCCGGCAAGGTCACCGCCCTGATCGGGCCTTCGGGATCAGGCAAGAGCACGATCGCCGACATGTTGCTTGGCCTGCTCGAGCCGACCACCGGCAAGATCCTGGTCGACGGTGTCGAGATCAATGCCGGCAATCGCCGGCGCTGGCGCGATCAGGTGGCCTATGTGCCGCAGGACGTGTTCCTGCTGCATGACACGATCGCGGCGAACTTGCGGCTTGCCGCGCCACAGGCCAGCGACGACGCGTTATGGACCGCGCTGCGCGCCGCACATGCGGGCGAGTTCGTCGAACAGCTCGCCCAGCGGCTCGAGACCGTGGTCGGCGACCGTGGCGCGCGCCTCTCGGGTGGCGAGCGCCAGCGCATTGCACTGGCGCGCGCGCTGCTGCGCAAGCCGTCGCTGCTCATCCTCGACGAGGCAACCAGCGCGCTCGATTGGCAGAACCAGGCGCTGATCGCCAAATCGATCGATGGATTGCGCGGCGCAATGACCATCCTGACCATAGCGCACCGGCCATCGATGATCGCCTTCGCCGATTGGGTGGTGGCAATGGAAGACGGCCGTGTGGTGGAGGTCGGACAGTATCAGCGGCTGAAGGCGAAGCCGGCGAGCCGACTGTCCAGGATGCTGTCGGGGGAACAATCGGAAACCGAACCCGCCAATGTGGCCTGAGGCTCGATCGAGGTGTCGAGAATTCAGGTCAGGCCGGCGTTACCCGCCCTAATGCAGGCTGCGCCGGGCGCTGCCCAGCTTCTCGCCTTCGGGCACGTCGGGCGAGCTCAGCTTTCTTTCGGCTTCGCGTAGCCTGTCCGCAGGCGTCGGCGCGCTCCTGGCGATCATGGCATAGACAAGGATGAAATAGCCGGCCTGGATAACCGCCGCGCAGATGATGAGGCGCAGCAGCGTGGTGCCCAGCGAGGCGCCGCCAAGCCAGGACCAGGCGACGACGATCGCAAGAGCGAAAAGCATCCCAACAATGAATTTTGGAAGCGACATTACCCAACAGCCCATAAACCGGCTCGGGTCATATCCAATAATTGCCCCACCCGAGCGCCGTCCCTTGTCATGCGGGCTTGTTAAAATCACCCGCTCTCGGCCGGTTGCTTCCGACCTTTTAACCTGTCGCCACTGTGACAGGTATAATTTGCAATTCTATTAAGGCGAGCAGGAGGCGGCAAGGGCAACCGCACATATTTTTGAACGAACTTGCGCCTTCGACTCCTTCATGCTGCAACGCACACGGCGGCATTTCACTCAACCTGCAGCCGACGAGCTTTTTCAGTACAATTCACAATATTAAGTAGTATTTTATGTTAATAGTCGTGAGGGTCGCACCTTTCTAAAGCACTAATATGCGCCGCGTTGAGCGAACGAGTACGCCCTGCCCAAAAATCGCCCCAAAAAGGTCCGTATTTTTTTTCATTTGCCCATTTATTGTCACAAATGTGCTAAATATCCCGAAAAATGTGCATTGCTAGCTTATTATTTAGTCAATTCATGACGTGACTATTTCAATGTGCCGGGAAATTGTGTGTTGCGCTGCAACATTTTTTTGATATCGTGTGGTGAACCATTCGTTCAACGCATGGAGTTTCCGCATGAGGGACATTGCCAAGTCGGCCACGGCGGGCTTTTCGCAGGCTGACACCGATTTTCCGCCGCCGATCGGCGGCCTCATCAAGCGCAGCTTCGATATCGCCGGTTCGCTGGTCGGCCTGATCGCTCTCAGCCCACTGTTCGTGATGATTGCGCTGCTCGTCAAGTTTTCCGACGGTGGATCGATTTTCTATGGCCATCGGCGAATCGGGCGCGGCGGACGGATCTTTCCGTGCCTGAAATTCCGCACCATGGTCCCGGACGGCGACAAGGTGCTGGCCGCCTACCTGGCCACCAATCCGGATGCCAATGCGGAGTGGATAGCCACCCGCAAACTGAAGAACGATCCGCGCGTCACCCGTGTCGGAGCGGTGTTGCGGAAGCTCAGCCTTGATGAACTGCCGCAGATCATCAACATCCTGCAGGGCGACATGAGCCTTGTAGGACCTCGCCCCGTGGTGCGTGACGAGTTGGAAATCTATGGCAGTGCCGCGGTATACTATCTGAAATCCCGGCCCGGCCTGACCGGCCTGTGGCAGGTCAGCGGCCGCAACGACGTCTCCTATGACAGCCGCGTCGCCTTCGACCGCCACTATGTCGAGAACTGGTCGCTGTTCGGCGACGTGCGCATCATCATCAAAACCGTGCCGGCCGTCTGGATGTCACGCGGCTCTTACTGACCGGCCGCCGGCACAAGGCATCCGGCGGCAAGCTCATCGGGCGATGGGGCTAAAACGGATCGGAACGTTCAGTTGAAAACAGACATGTTCGAAGCCTTTGGCAGCGGCCGCTTTTCCGGCCGCTATCGGCTCATGGCCACATGCCTTGCGGCGTCGCTCGCTTTTCTTCCCCGGATCGCGGCAGCAGAGGAATACCATCTCGGCTCGCAGGACAAGCTCACCATCCGCATCGCCGAATGGCAGACCGTGGAAGGCACGTTCCGCGACTGGTCGGCGGTGAACGGCGAATACACGGTCGGACCGGGCGGAACGCTGTCGGTGCCTTTCGTCGGCGAGTTGCCGGCGGCGGGCAAGACCACGGCGGAAGTGGCGGCGGCGATCGGCGAGGCGCTGCAGCACAAGCTCGCCCTGTCGGACAAGCCCGAAGCCTCGGTCGAAATGGCGCAGTTCCGGCCATTCTACATCTCGGGCGAAGTGCAGAATCCCGGCCAATTCCCCTATGTGCCCGATCTGACGGTGCTGAAAGCGCTCAGCGTCGCCGGCGGCATCAGGCGCAACGCCGACTACGGTCCCCAGCTCGGCAAGGACCTGGTCACCGCCAAGGGCAATTTCGATATTTCCGACGACCAGCGCGTGCGGCTGCTCGTCAGGCGCGCCCGCATCGATGCGGATCTGGCCGGCAAGACGAGCTTCGAAGCGCCGAAGGAGGTCGAGGGCGACCCAAGGCTGCCGACCATCGTCAATGACGAGATGACGATCCTGACCGCCGACCAGAAGGCGCTGAAGCTGAAGCTCGAGGCGCTCGACGATCTCAAGGGTGTCCTGCAGGCCGAAATCGAATCGCTGCAGAAGAAGATCGTCAACCAGCAGAAGCAGGTCGACCTGGCGCAGCAGCAGCTCGCCAGCATCGGTCCGCTGGCGCAGAAGGGCCTGGTCGCCAATGCGCGGCTTCTGGATTCGCAGCAGTCCGTTACCGACCTGCAGGGCAAGATCCTCGACTACGAGACGGCCATCCTCACCGCCAAGCAGGCGATCAGCAAGGCGACGCAGGACGCCATCGATGCCCAGAACACGTTGAGCTCGAGCCTCGCCGCCGACCGGCAGCAGACCGAAGCCGACCTGAACGAGGCCGCGTTGAAGGTGAATATGCAGAGAGGCCTGATAGCCCAGGCCAGCGATCCCGCGACGACGGCCGCCATCACCAACGACCAGCAGCCTACCCTGCTCTATTCGCTGGTGCGCAATGTCGACGGCAAAACCAGCGAAATCGCCGCCAAGGAAGACACGCTGGTGCTGCCCGGCGATGTAATCAAGGTCAAGCTGGCGCCACTGGCCAGCCAATAGGATTTCGACAAAGAGCATCGAGCGGTTGCAGGCGTTTTGAAAGAAGACTGTTCTCGCTGGGCGCGCAAACCTGCTGTCCATCGAAGACCAACATTACCCTCGCTGACAATCCTGCCCGCGTGACGATACCGTCGCGGGCGAACGAAGAGATGGCGTCGTGAACGTCTACCGCATTCGAAGATATGTGAAGGGTTCGATCTTCACGCTCGTCTGGAAGATGAGAGGCATAAAAATCGCCGATCGGATTTCCGTGCTGGGAACGCCGCCTCACATCGCCGGAAAAGGCCGAATAGAATTTGGCTCGCTTGTTTCATTTCGGGGCTTCGGATCGCGTTCCTGGTTTCACGTGTCGAGCAAAGGCAAGCTGTCTATCGGTTCGAGATCGTTCATCAACAGTGGCGTCATGATTGATGCCGCGCTCCGTGTAAGCATCGGGAAAAACTGCCTTATTGGCGATTGCGTCGTCATCCAGGATTCCAACTATCACGAGATCGACGAAGGCTCGGGCGTCAAGACCAAAGCCGTTCTCATCGGCGATAATGTCTGGATCGGTCGAAATTCCATCATTCTGCCCGGTGTCGAAGTTGGCGACCACAGCGTCATTGGCGCCGGATCGGTCGTCACCAAGAGCGTTCCCCCGCGAAGCCTGGCGGCAGGAAATCCTGCCCGGATCTTGCGCGAGGTCGTGGCATCCCCGGATTACATCCGTACCTGATCCCTATAGCCGACAGCCGCTGCGCGCGCTGGTCGAAGCCGGGTAGAGCGGTTCGGCGTTTCACGGAATCGCAGAACCGCTCTAACTATTTGTTTTTACGCAATTCCAGGAAAACCGTTACACACTTTTCCTGGAATTGCTCTAGCCGGGCAATGCCGGCTTCTGCGCGCCACCGGGCTCCACGAAGCCGGCCTGAGCCCAACGCGTGCGGGTAACAGGCACGCGCGCCAGCTTGAAGTGACTGTAGTACAGCAAGAACGAGCCCATGATATAGGGGTTGAGGATATCGACCTCGACGAATGACCGGATCACCAACAGCACCATCACGCCGGCAAGGATCACCGGCTCGGTCTGCCATGTCCTGAAGATCACCGCGGTGACGTGGCCGACCAGCGTGCGCAGGATAATCAGCGAAATCATCACCGCGCCAACGAAGCCAAGTTCGACGAGGGCCTCGATATAGGTGTTGTGGAAATGAAAGCCCGTGCGCGAGGTGATGTAGAATTCATTCCACAGCCGCTCTGCTTCGGCAAAACCCTGTACCCAGTAGGCGCCATAGCCGACACCAAGGATCGGAGATCGCTGCGCGGTGGTCCAACCCTGCTCCCAGAGATAGGTCCGCCCCGTAAGCGTCGAATCCTTGCCGAAGATGCCAAGCACGAAATCCATCAGACCGAGATTAAGGGCGGCAAAGACCGCCACGACCAGCAGACCCGCGCCAACGACGAAAATGACCCGGCGATACCGTCTCGACAACAGCTTGGTGGCGGCGAGAAGGGCCACCAGCGCCAACACCGCAGGGATCGAGGCTATCGACGTGGCGGAATGGGAGAGCGCCAGAAGATATGCCGACAAGATCACGACAGGCAAAGCCAGGATCAGGCTCAGACGGCCGCGCCGGTAGAAGACAAGATATACGACGCTGAAATAGATACCCAGCGAGGCGACAAACCCGATCTGGTTCTTGGAGGCGAAGGCGCCGACGAAATTATAGCTGCCGTCGAGAACGTCCTCGGAATAGGCTCCTACCTTGAGCGAGTAGAGCATGACGACGAATATGCCGATCAGCGCACCGAGCGTCAGGGTCCGCACGCTGACGGTGCGCGCGGCGACATAGGCACAGGCAATGTGGGAAAGGTACTGGACCGCCGTCCTGGCGGTGATGCCGGGTGCCTGCGACCAGAAGACGGAGAAGCAGACATAGGCCGCGAACAGCAGCGGCAGCCAGGCGCTGGACAGCTGCCGCAGGAAGCGCCGGTAGTCGACCAGGATAAGCGGAAGCCACACGGCATAGTAGGCCAGGATCAGCACCTGGCCGAAAATGACGGAATAGGAGAACGCCCAGATCGAGACGGCTACGGCGAAGGCGCCGTAGACCGAGTTCTTCTCGGGATCGACCAGCAGGGACTTTGGAATCTTCATCTCAGAGTCCCGTCGACGCGACCCAAGCCCGGCAGGCCGTAAGCCGGCCGGCATATCCGCGAACAGGGGCGTGCAATAAACGGCATCTCCATTGTGCAGTGCAATATAACCTATCGCACCGTGTGCTCAATGGCAAATCCGGTCACCTTGTCTTACATCGGCGCGAATGGGGAGAGGTCAACCGGCACACAGCACGCTCGCCCGGATCAGGCGAGGAGGACGCTACCACAGGGCTCCGCCGGTGATCTGTATGTTTTCCATGGTGATGCCTTTGGCGAGATCCGAGCACAGGAATACCGCCAGAGCGGCTATCTCCTGAGGCTGCAGCATGCGCTGCTGCGGGTTGCCCCTGGCAATCTCGGCCATTGCTTCTTCCGCCGTGCGCCCCTTGCCCTCGCGCTCGACGACTTGCGCCACATTGCGGCGCATCAGTTCGGTCTCGACCCAGGTCGGGCTGATCATGACACAGGTGACGCCGTGCGCGGCCCCTTCCAGGGCCACGCAGCGGGTGAGGCCGAGAAGTCCGGCCTTGGAAGCGCAATAAGCGGGGTTGTCCTTCCAGCCGACGGAAGCGGCGGTCGAGCCGATGTTGACGATGCGCCCCCAGCCGCGCCCGATCATGCCGGGAAGCACGGCGCGGGTAGCGCGGAAGGCGCCGGTCAGGTTGGTGTCGACGATCTTGTCCCACAGCGCATCGGAATGGCCGCAGACCGGCTGCTCGGCGGTGGTGCCGGCGGCGTTGACCAGTATGTCCGCAGGGCCGATGGCGGCCTCGGCTTCGGCCACGAAACGGTTGGTGATCTCACTGTCGCGGACATCGAGATGAGCGGCCTGAACCCTGTTGCCATGGGCTGACAGGGCCGATCGCACGCGCTCGATTTCGTCGGCGCCCGGATAGTAGGCGGCATCGGATCTGCCGGTGTCCGCTGGCGCGATGTAGGAGCCGACGGCAACATTGGCGCCGGCTTGGGCCAAGGCCGTCGCGATGGCGAAACCCATGCCCGAAAACCCGCCGGTGACGATCGCGCTGCGGCCGGAAAGGTTTGTCATCGCTTGCTTCTCCGTTGGTTTGCGCAGGCAATCAGGCGCGGGAGTATTTGTCGACGCGGTTCGCGGTTTCATCTCCCTCAAAGAGGCTTGCCCAGCCATTCGCGATAGAAGCCTTCCAGATCCGGTTCGAAATCGTGCACGATGGGATAGCCGGGTGCCGCCGCTTCGACCTCGTGCATGGTGCCGCACTCAGGGCAGATGAATTCGCGAATCTCCATCCATTGCGGATCGGGGATATCGCTGTTGGGATAGATTTCGCGCAGCGATTCCTCGGTGTTGCGCACGATAATCGAAGCCTTCAGCTTCCAGTTCTTCCGGTAGTCGCCGAAGGAATGGCCGCATTCGCAGCGTGTCACCCTCTCGTCGCCGCTCTGGCAGATGAACAGATGATCCGAGACCGGCAACAGGATCGGATCCTTCCAGCCGACGCGGTCCTGCAGCACCGCGACATATTTGAAGAAGCGGTCGTCGTCCTTGTAGGCGCTCATGACGCGCCGTGTCTGTGGCCAGGGCAGTGTGCCCGCGACCAGATCGGCAATGACTTCCTTGCTGTACGAGGTCATGGCTTTGCTCCCGGCATGAAGATCGATTTGGCGTCGACGTTCCAGAAATCGCTGAATTCCCTGGTGAAGCGCGACGACAGCTTGATCGCGCTGGCATACATTTTCTTCACCTCGGGTGCGAAGTCGGCCTTTTCGACACGGTGGCGTTCGGCCGCGATCCACTCCGAGACCGGCCTTGCCTGCGCGAGCCGCCTGGCGCGCATCTCGGCGCGATGACGTTTGGTGGCCTCGAGATTGGCGACAGGATAACCCTCCTCATCCTCATCCAGCATGATGCCGAAGATGCCCTCGGCCGCTTCCTTGGTCAGATAGCCGTTCTCGACATCCATCGCCGTCTTGATCGGGTCGCGCTCCAGCACGTCGCCATAGCCGCCGCCACCATTGTAGGAATGGGTGAAGACGTCCCCGGTCTTGTGCGGGGCGGTGATGTAAGGCCCTTCCATCGTCACATGTTCGCCCTGCAGCCGCAGTTCGAGTTCCGAGCGATGCGGGTTGGTGCCGGTGTGGTGGGCGAGCGGCGCCCGCTTTTCGGCGAGTTCGAAGATGTTTGAGTCGCGCACCGCGCGATGCTTCTGGCAGGTCGGCGCCGGATAGCCGCCGCACATGCCGCCATTGTCGAACACACGGGAGGAATGCTCCGATGTAACCAGCCTGAGATGGTCGGTCTTGTTGACCAGCCATGTCGACAGAAAGGAGCAGCCGCCGCGATATTTGCCGGCGCCGCCGGAATTGGGAACGATGGAGCGGCCGATATAGACCATCGGCATGCTTTGTTCCCAGATCTCGATGTTTCCCATGTCGGATTCAGGGTTCCAGCCGACATAGGCGGTGTCCAGCCCATCCTTGATCGCCAGCGCGCCGGAACCGGCGGCGGCACATTCGAAATGCGCCATGCCGAACAGCTTGCCGTACTGGCTGGTGCCGCCCATTTCGATCATCGGGCTGTTGACCTGGCCGACGAAGGCTTCCTCGACAAAACCGCGGCCGATGAAGGAACGCGACAAAAGTCGCTGGAACACGCCATAGGCAGGAAGCAGCAAGGCCCATGAAGTGGCGGTCGCAACCATCTCGTTGTCGGGGTTGGTCCAGGTGCCGTGCGGCAGTTTCAGTTCGGTCGCCATCCACGCGCCGTCATTGACCAGGCCCTCGAAATTCATGTGCTGGGTGAGCGTCACGAACATGCCGCCATCCATGCCGGCCGGCGTGCAGTTCATCGAATGGTAGCCCCAGGGCTGCGTGCCTTCGAAGTCCATGATAATCTTGCCGTCGGTGGTGATCTCCATCTCGATCGGTATGTTGTAGAGCCAGTCGGGATCGCCGAGCGGCTGGTAGCCCGGCTTGCCCTTGGTGACGTGGCCGTAGAAGGTGTGGCCGCGATAGATGCCGGGCACCGTCAGCTGGCGCGTGCGGGCGAGCTGGGCACGGCGCCCTTCTTCGATGAACTCCTTCGACACCTGCATCCAGTAGTCGAGGCCGATCTCGTCGATCAGCGCCTTGACGCTTTCGCGCATGTCGATGCAAGAGGCGACCTTGGCCTTCTCGTCGAGCACCCAGTAGATCGGCATGCGCAAATTGCGCTCGCAGCGGATGACATAGTCGCGGCGGATCTCGTCGTTCTCACCGACCTTTTCGGCGCAGACGAAAAGACCCTCGGTGAAGCGCTCCTGCGCCAGCGCCACGTCGCCGCCGGGCGTGATGCCGCCAGCCTCGAGTTCGTGGCAGACCGCGCCGGCCCAGCCAACCAGCTTGCCCGAATGGAAGATCGGCACGACGTCCATCACGTCGGGCACCTGCACCGTGCCGATGAAGGCATCGTTGTTGGCGAAGATATCACCGTCGCGGATGCAAGGGTTCTCTTCGTAGCCGTTGCGGATCATCCATTTGATGAAGCGGCTCATCGTGTGCACATGCACCATGATGCCGTTGGAGAGCGCGATCGCATCGCCTTCCGGCGTGTAGATCGCGACGACCATTTCACCGACTTCGCGCACGCCGGGCGAAGCGGAGATGCGGCGGGCCATCTCGCGTGCCGAGACGCAGTAGGCGCGCAGCTTGGTGTGCAATGTCTCGAACTTCAGCGGGTCCTGGTTGCGCAGCTCGAGCTCGGTGATGCCGTCATAGCAGCCGGTCTCTTCCATGAGCCGTTCGGATTCGATCAGCCGCTCGCGGATGCGCAGCGCGGAGGCGGGTTTGTCCAGCATGGCGTTCGCCCTCTCAAGCGTGGGTGTAGTGCAGCAGCGTCCATTCATCGACATGGACACGGTCTTGCGGGTGAACGACGAGCGTTGTCGCCGGGTGTTCGATGATGGCCGGGCCGATGACCTCGTGGCCCGGCTGCAGAAGGTCCATCTCGTAGAGATTGGCCTTGTGCCAACGTCCGCCGATATAGGCATCGCGAACGCCCTTGTGGGCGGACGCCGGATCCGACTTGCCGAGCGGGCGCTTTAGCAGCACCGGCTTGACCTTGTCGGCGGTGGCGATGAGGCCGAGTTCGGTGATCGAGAAGCCGGCCTCGCCATAGCGCGAAACGCGATGGTTGACCTTGGCATAGACCGCTTCGAACTCGTCGATGACCCTGCGCATGTCTTCGGCCGAATGGATGGCCGACAGCGGCGCCATCACCTCGACGTCCTCGAGCTGGCCGGTGTAGCGCATCATCAGGAACGGCACGGTCCTGATCTTTTCGCGCGCATGGCCGTCCTCGATCATCTCGTCGACCGCCGCCTTGGTGAGGTCGTCCCAGACATTGGTGACCTTCCTGCCGAAGGCGAGCAGTTCGTCGTCGCCGGCGCGTGCGCCGATGTCGTGCTGTGTCGACACCGAATGCCGGCGCATGAAATCGGCGGTGGTGCAGCCAAAGGCCGAGAAGGCGGCGGCGAACTGGAAGGTGATGATATCCTTGAAGCCGATGCCCCTGGAGCAACCGGCCAGATGCAGCGGACCCGAGCCGCCATAGGAGAGCAGCGTGAATTCCGAGGGATGGATGCCCTGGCCGGAGATGACGCGGCGCAACGCATTGTTGGCGTCGGCCTCCAGCATGTCGATCATGCCTTCCGCGGCCTCCTCGACACCGACGCCGAGCAGGCGTGAGCACTTTTCCTCGAAGGCGGCCCGGGCCTTCTCGACCTGCAGCACGACCTTGCCGCCGAGGAAATAGTGGGGGTTGAGGCGGCCGAGTATGGCGTCGCAATCGGCGATGGTCGGCTCCGTGCCACCCTTGGCGAAGCAGATCGGGCCGGGGTCGGAGCCGGCGCTTTCCGGCCCCAGCGAGACTTTCTTGGTCAGCGGGTCGACCTTGAGGATCATGCCGGCGCCGGCGCCGATCGTGTCGAGATGCAGCGTCGGGACGTTGAGCTTGAAGCGGTCCATCAGCGGCTCGTTCTCGATCCGCGTCTGGCCGCGGGTGATGACGCCCATGTCGAAGGAGGTGCCCCCCATATCCGAGCAGATCAATGAGTCGTTGCCGATCAGCTTGCCGACATAGGCCGCGCCGAGGATGCCGCCGATCGGACCGGAGATCATGGTTTCATGCAGGCGCGGGTGGTTGATGGAGGTCAGACCGCCGAAGGAGAGCAGCGTCTGCACGCCGTATTTGAAGCCGTATTTCTTCGCGACGTCCTCGATGCCCTTGAGCTGTTGGCGGCCGCGCGAGGTGGCATAGGCCTCGATCAGCACCGAGTTCAGCCGCGACTGCTCGCGGATGACGGGGCGGACCTCGTGGCTGGTGTAGACGCGGATATCGGCACCGGCGGCAGCGACCTCCTCACGACATATCTCGGCGATGCGCTTCTCGTGCACCGGATTGACATGCGAGAAGATCGTCATGATGCAGATGCCCTCGACCTTGTCGGCGATGAGCTTCCTGGCGGCGGCAACGACCTCATGTTCGTAGAGCGGCAGGATGATATCGCCGAACTGGTCGATGCGCTCGGTAACGCCATGGGTGCGGCGGCGCGGCACAAGCGGATCGGGATGCTGGTGGGTCACCGCATGGAGGCGGTCGGCGTAGGAATAGTCGGCCCAGGCCTGCAGGCCGCGGCCCATCAGGATCATGTCCTCGAGGCCCTTGGTGGTGATCAGGCCAAGCCGGCGGCCGGTGCGCGACAACAGCGTGTTGAGCATGCCGGTGCCGGAATAGAGCACCACGTTCACGCCCGAAAACAGCTGTTCCAGCGAGATGCCCCAGGCATCGGCCGCATCTTCCGCCGAGGCGAGGAAACCTTCGGCCTCGTTCTTCGGCGTGGTCGCGGATTTGCCGATCTTGAAGTGGCCGTCCTGATCGACAAGGATGGTGTCGGTCATGGTGCCGCCGGCGTCGATGCCGATGACGATGGGGTTGGTAGTGATCTGGTCCACGGGTCGCCTTCCCTCTTCGAGAATGACCGCAGGCTAGATTCGATCGCGCGGATCGCGCCATATGCCTAAAGGCACAATGACGGGCGGGGACTCGTCACCGACAAAGAGGCATGCGCATGGGCAATATCTGGGCGCCGCTCGCAAGGGCGATCGCCGCCACCGGCACGGACAAGCATGTCGACTGCCTGATCGATCTGATCGGCGCCGACATCGATCACGACCTTGTCACGGTGACGCGCTACTCGACGACCCGGACACCGGAATTCGTCAAGCACCGGCGCTTCTCCGACGAGATGGTCCAACGCTATCTCGCCAGCTACTACGTCTTCGACCCGTTCTATGCCTCCTGGCGGCGCGAGCGCCGATTGGGCATCATGCCGTTGAAGCGGTTTGCCGACGACGAGGCGAAGCGCGGCCAGTACATAGCCGGCTTCCTGACGCAATCGGAGATCTGCGACGAGGTCGGCATCATGCTCGCCGATGGCGGCGACTGGTGCCTCGGCATCTTCCTCGACCGATCGACCAGCGCGTTCAAGGAAAGCGAGATCGCCCTTCTGGACGAGCGGCTGCCGGTGTTCGAGGCACTGCACGCGCTCGACATCAAGGCGCGCGGACGAGCGTTCCTTCGCACGTCGGCGCCAACCGGTCCAGGCGCCTCACCCAGGCAGGAGCCGACCATCCCGACGAGCCTTTGGCCGGAACTGTCGCTGCGCGAGCGCGAGCTGGTGCAGCTGATCCTGGCCGGCCATCCGACGGCCAACATCGCCGAGCGCCTCGGCATCACCGTCGGCACCGTCAAGAACCACCGCCGGCGCATCTATGAGAAGCTCGACATCACCACCGAGCGGGAATTGTTCCTGCAGTTTTTCCAGCACCGGGCCGACCGGTAGCCGGCCTCCAATGTCTGCGCCAAGTGGCCTCCGGTGCCGCCGAAACGATCCGATCACGCGCCTCAAAATTCCACTTGCGGAACCGCGCCGTCCCGGCTTAGTCTCGGCGTTGCGCAGAAAATGAAATTTAATTCCATTTACCTGCCGAACCCCGAAGGCCAGTGTCGTGCCGAGAAAATCGTCTGATACGATCGACTGAGACAATATTTGATATATCATCTACCGAAACGGAACTAGCATACATGGTTCAGCAGACAGCGATCCAGCCATCAGCGCCCTGGTTGCGGCTCGACGTCGACGAGTCCGACTGGAACGCCGCCGAGGTCTCGAACCTCGTGCGCTGGTATCACCAGATGCTGCTCATCCGCCGTTTCGAGGAAAAGGTGCTCGACCTCGCCAATGCCGGACTGGTGCACGGTCCCGCACACGCAAGCATCGGGCAGGAAGCGACGGCGGTCGGCGCCATGTCGATGCTTGGCACCGGCGACCGCATCAACGGTACGCATCGCGCCCATCATCAGGTGCTGGCCAAGCTCGTCAACGCACAGACACCGGCCGGGTTCAACCCGCTGCACGACGCTTTCAGTGCGGACATGCAGGGATCCGTGCGGGGCCTGATGGCCGAGATCATGGGGCTCAACGCGGGTTACTGCGGCGGCCGCGGCGGCTCGATGCATATGCGCGACGATGCTTCCGGCATTCCCGGCACCAGCGCCATCATCGGCGGCAACCTGCCACATGCGGCGGGCTATGCGCTGGCCGACAAGCTGCTCGGCACCGGCAACATTTCGGTCGCCTTCTTCGGCGACGGAACGATGATGGCCGGACCGGCCTATGAGGCGATGAACATCGCCGCGCTCTACCGGCTGCCGGTGATCTTCTTCGCCGAGAACAACTTTTATGCCGTCTCCACCCATGTCAACGAACAGACGCGCGAGACGCGGCTGGCGTCACGTGGCCCGATGCTGGGCTTTCGCGGCATCGAATGCGACGGCATGGATGTGGTGGCGGTCCATCACGCCATGCGCGAGGCGCGCCGGGTGATCGAGGAAGACGGCGGGCCTGTGCTGGTCGAGGCGATTTGCTACCGTTTCCTGCACCAGAGCGGCGCGCGGCCGGGCAGCGAGTTCGGCTATCGCACACGCGCCGAGGAGGACGTCTGGAAAGCGCGCGACCCGCTCGCGACGATGGCCGCGCGGCTGAAGACGATGGGCATCCTCGATGCCTCCGACCTCGCCACGCTCGACCAGCGCGTCATGGAGGTGGTCAACACCGCCGCCGACTCGCTGACCGAAATGAGCGGCAACGCGCTGCGCATTCCCGACCATCTGTGGCCAAGCCCCGATGAAGTCGACGACCAGATCCGCGGCGACCTTTCGGAACTCAGGGACGAACGCTTCCTGGAGATCGAGGATGTGCCGCCGGCCGAGACCAGGCCGGTCAAGTTCATGGTTGCCGCATCGGACGTGATCGCGCGCGCCATGGAGCAGGACCCGCGCATCATCATCATGGGCGAGGATGTGCATCGGCTGCGCGGCGGCGTCTCCGGCGCCACCAAGGGCGCGCTGGAGCGGTGGCCTGAGCGCGTGCTGGCGATGCCGATCGCCGAGAACGGTTTCGTCGGCGTGGCGCTGGGCGCGGCCCTGTGCGGCCTGCGGCCGATCGTCGAGATCATGTTCGGCGACTTCTGCCTGGTCGCCGCCGACCAGCTTTTCAATGCGGTCAGCAAGGTGCGGCACATGTTCGGCGGCGGCTTCCCGGTACCGATCGTGGTCAGGGTGCGCGTCTCGCCGCACACCGGCTACGGCTCGCAGCATTCGGGCGATCCGTCCGGGCTGTTCGCACTCTATCCCGGTTGGCGCATCGTCGCGCCGACGACGCCCTTCGACTATGTCGGCCTGATGAATTCGGCGCTGAAATGCGATGACCCGGTCGTCGTCATCGAGCATGTCGAACTGTTCCCGAGCGAGGGGCCCGTTCCGACCGATGACCGAGACTATTGCGTTCGGCTCGGCAAGGCGAAGATCGTCAGGCCAGGCAGTGCCTGCACTTTGCTCACCTCGGCCAGCATGGTGTCCGTTGCCAGGCAGGTGGCCGAGGAGACCGGCGTCGATGCCGAGATCATCGACCTGCGCAGCCTCGACCCGACCGGGCTCGACTGGCAGCTGGTGGAAGCCTCCATCCGCAAGACCAACCGTGTCGCCGTCGTCGAGCAGGTACAGCGCGGACTGTCGCTCGGCGGACGGCTGACACAGGAGATTCAGGACCGCGTGTTCGACTATCTCGACCACCAGGTCCTGCATGTGACGGGCAGCCTTTCGGCTCCCGTCGTATCGGCCCCGCTCAACCGGGCCGCACTGGGCGGCGCTGACAAGCTCAAGGCCGCTCTTCGATCCCTCACCGGCGTGAGCGGGTAGAGCTGATGCATTGCCACAAAGATCCGACAAGAAAATGGGAGAACTGACATGAACATCCTACCGAGAACCAGGACCAGAGCGACGATGCTGGCGGCCGTGCTTATGGCCACCAGCGCCTTCTGGGCGCCGTCGACCTTCGCTCAGGACCAGAAGCCGCTGGTCATCGCGCGCAACATCGACCTCAACTCGCTCGATCCGCACCGCGCCTTCTGCGATACCTGCCAGATCTACAATTCCAGCGTCTACGAATCGCTGCTGACGCTGGACAAGGACAACAAGCTGGTCCCGCTCTTGGCCTCCAAGTGGGAAGGCAATGCCGACCAGACCAGCTTCACCTTCACGCTCGACCCGGCCGCCAAGTTCTCCGACGGTTCGCCAGTCGAAGCCAAGGACGTGAAATGGTCGTGGGAGAGGCTGAAGAACCTCAAGGGCAGCGCCTCGTTCCTGATGGACAATGTCGCCTCGATCGAGACACCGGACGCGCATACGGTCGTCGTCAAGATGGTGGCGCCGAGTTCGGAATTCCTCAACATCGCGGCGGCGCCCTATACGGCTGTCGTCAACAGCAAGGTTGCTTCCGAGGCCGGTGCCAAGGCCGGTGCGGACGCCTCGACCACGGACAATGCCGAGGCCTGGTTCCTGGCGCATTCGGCCGGCAGCGCGCCGTTCGTGCTGAAATCCTATGAGCCCAACTCGGAAGTGCGCCTGGTGCGCAACGACAAGTACTGGCGCAAGGCGCCGGCACTGAGCGAAGTCGTCATCCGCCAGACCAAGGACGCTGTGGCGCAGGCGCAGATGCTGCAGAGCGGCACCGCCGACATCGCCATGCAGATCGACCCGGATACCGCCAAGACGATGACGGGCAGCGACGTCAAGATCGAGACCGTGCCGTCCTACAACTTCATCTATGTCGCGCTGTCACCTGGCGCCAAGGCCAACAAGGTGCCGTTGACGCCCGAGGTGCGCGAGGCGATCTCGCTTGCGCTCGACCGCCCGAGCATCCTCGACTTCACCATCGGCTCCGAGGGCCAGCTGATCAGTGCACCGATCCCGCTCGGCTTCCCCGGCGGCTCGGGCTTCGAGGCGCAGCCCTATGATCTTGCCAAGGCAAAGGAGCTGCTGGCCAAGGCCGGCCATGCCGACGGCTTCGAGATGGAAGCGGCGTTCCCGGGCATGAACGTCTATGGCGTCGACCTGTCGCTCCTGATGCAGAAGGTCCAGCAGGACCTGGCCAAGGTCAACATCAAGCTCGATCTGCAGCCGATCCCCTTCGCCAACTGGCGCGAGCGGATCAACGGCGACGGCATCCCGATGACCGCGGTGTTCTACGCGCCGGACTATTACGGCACCTCGCAGTACATCGAGTATTTCGCCATGACCAAGGGCAGCCCGTGGGCGCGGCGCGCCGGCGCGGAACGCGAGCCTTCGGTGCTCAACCCGAAGGAGTCCGAGCTCTACAAGGCGGCGCTCGCCGCGAGCGGCGACGAGGCCGCCAAGCTCTGGCACCAAGCCGGCGAGGAGATGATCAAGGACAGGGTCATCCTGCCGCTGGTCAGCCCGAACCTGATCCTGGCCTACAAGTCCGACGTCAAGGGCGTGCGCTACAGCGCCTGCTGCAACCTGCCGCTGGCCGAACTCAGCCACTGAGCGAAAAGATGACGGGGAGGCGCATGGTCGCCTCCCCGTTTCTCCACCCTGGAAGATCGGAACATCCTGCGCTTCCAGTATCCAGAATTAATATATGATATATCAATGAGCGGAGACCTCGCCATGCCTTCCCTGATCAACTCCAAGGACCAGCTGCTGCGCGAGCGCGCGGCCTCGGTCATTCCGGGCGGCATGTGGGGGCACATGTCCACGCGCTATCTCGGCTCCGCCTATCCGCAATTCTTCGAGCGCGCCGACGGCTGCAGGGTCTGGGATGTCGACGGGCGCGAATACATCGACCTGATGTGCAGTTGGGGTCCCAACATCCTCGGCCATCACCATCGCGTGGTCGAGGAAGCGGCGGCGCGGCAACGCAGCCTGGGCGACGCCATGAACGGCCCGGGCGAAGTGCTGGTCGAACTCGCCGAACTGCTGGTCAAGACCGTGGCGCATGCCGACTGGGCGATGCTGCAGAAGAACGGCACCGACGCCACCACGGCCTGCGTCACCATCGCGCGCGCCGGCACCGGCCGGCGCAAGGTGCTGGTGGCGCGCGGCTCCTATCACGGCGCGGTGCCGTGGTGCACGCCCTCGCTCGCCGGCGTCACCGCCGAGGATCGCGCCCACCTGATCCATTTCGACTACAATGACGTTGCCAGCCTGGAAGCCGCCGTCGAGCAGGCCGGCAACGATCTTGCCGCCGTTGTCGTCACCGCCTTCCGGCACGATATCGCCCGCGACCAGGAACTGCCGACCGCCGCCTTCGCCAAGCGCGCGCGGGAACTCACCACGGCCGCCGACGCGGCACTGATCGTCGACGACGTCCGTGCCGGGTTCCGCATCGATCTCGCCGGGAGCTGGGAGCCCCTCGGCGTGCGGCCGGATCTTTCCGCCTTCTCGAAGGCTATCGCCAATGGCTATCCGCTGGCCGCCATCACCGGCACGGACCGGTTCCGCGAGGCCGCGACAAAAGTCTATGTGACGGGCTCGTTCTGGTATGGCGCCGTCGCCATGGCCGCGGCGATCGCCACCATCAAGACGCTGCGCGACACCAATGCGATCGCCAGCATGAATGCCGCCGGTGAGAGGTTGCGCTCCGGCCTTGACGCTGCCGCCAGGAAGCATGGCCTTTTGCTTCGCCAGACCGGGCCAGTGTCGATGCCGATGGTGCTGTTCGACGGCGATGCCGAATTCAGTAAGGCCGATGCCTTCTGCTCGGCGGCCTTGCGCGAAGGCGCCTATTTCCATCCCCGGCACAATATGTTCCTGAGCGCCGCGCACACCGCCGGGGACGTCGACCTTGCGCTTCACGCCGCCGATGCCGGCATGGCCGCGGCCGCGCAGGTGGCATGAGCCGGTGCCGATGCGTTTGGGGAGAAAGGATCGCTCAGCCGGCCGCCGAGACCAGGCGGCCGTTCTGCGCGGCGCGGCGCAGTTCCTCAGGCGTGACCGAACCGTCGTTCAGCCTTTCCAGAACCTTGACCAGCAGCCGGCCGCCTTCGATCATGTCCTGCTGGATGCCCTTGCGCACACCGTTCTCGTCGCGTGCGCGCAGCGCGTCGAGTATGTCGAGATGACGGTGCCGGCCGTCATAGGTCGGCCTGGCGTTCGGGTACTGGTAGTTGACCAGCGGGCCGTTGCGCAGCCAGATGCCCTCGATGATGGCGAGCAGTTCCGGCATGCCCGCCGCCTGGTAGATCGAGTGGTGGAATTCCCAATTGTCGCGGACGGCCTCGAACCAGCGGCCATTGTCCTCGTCGTCGATCAGCCTCTCATGCACCGCCGTCAGACGGTCGATCTCGCGCGGCTCGATGCGCGTTGTCGCTGCGGCGCCGGCCATGCCTTCGAGATGCAGGCGGATGCTGCGCAGCTCCAGATATTGGGCGAGCGACAGCTGGGCGACGGTGATCGACCGGCCCGCCTCCATCTCCAGGCCCTTTTCACGGACCAGTTGCATCAACGCCTCGCGCACCGGCGTTTCGGAAACCTGAAGACTGGCGGCGAGGTCGCGGATCTTGAAGCGATGGCCGGGCCAGAAACGGCCCTCCATCATGGCGCGGCGCAGCTCTTCGTAGACGCGTGTCGTCAGATTGTCGCGCGCGATCGGCGCGATGGAAGCAGTCACATCCAGTCTCCGTCCTTGCAGGGCCGCAGGCGTCGCCTGAGTCGAGCGGGCTGTGTATATGATATCACAAGCCGCCTGACCATCGACGTCGGACACGCAAAAATGAGACGAAGCGCATGACCGCCTCGACGCCTTCCCTGTTGTTCGGCGCCATTGCCGACGATCTGACCGGCGGCACCGAACTGGCGTCGATGCTGGTGGCCAGGGGCATTCCGACCGGCTGCACGGTCGGGCTCGAAGCGGCGATCCCGTCGGGCAATCTTGCCCATGTGATCCTGCTGAAAACCCGCGTCATCGCTGCCGGCGACGCGGTGCGCCAGGTGCTCGAGGCCGCCGACCGACTGGCCGAAGCGGGCGCGCGGCAGATCTTCTTCAAATATTGCGCCACCTTCGATTCCACGCCGGCCGGCAATATCGGCCCCTGCGCGGAAGCGCTGCTCGAACGGCTGGGCGGCGGCGTGACGCTGTTTGCACCGGCGTTGTGCGAGACCGGCCGCACGGTCTACCAGGGGCATATGTTCGGCGGTGCGCAATTGCTGGCCGAATCGCCCAAGCGCTTCGATCCGCTGACACCGATGACGGATTCCAACCTGGTCCGCGTGCTGCAGGCGCAAAGCAGGGGCAAGGCAGGGCTGGTGCCCTGGCTCACCATCGATGCCGGCCCGGAAGCCATCCGCGACGCCGTGCGGGAGAAAAGCGCGCGCGGCGAGACGCTGCTGGTCACCGACACGCTCCGCGAGCGCGACCTGGCGGCGATCGCGCAAGCCGCCTTCGACTTGCCGCTGATGACCGGCAACTCCTCGGTCGTGGCGCATCTGCCACCGGCCTGGATGTCACACGGGCTGCTGAGCCGAGACGATCTCGTTGCGGCCAGCCTGCCGGCAGTCAATGGTCCGGCGGCGGTGCTGGCCGGCAGTGTCGCCGATCGCACCATCGAACAGCTCGAACGCTTCGCGCAAAACAATCCGGTGCTGACGATCGATCTCGCCGAGGCTTTTCGCGGCAAGGATGTCATCGCGCAAGCGCGCGCCTTTGCAGGACGGCATCTGCCCGGTGCGATGATCGCGATCGCCACGACCGCACCGCAGGCGACGGTCGAGACGCTGCAGCAGGCGCATGGCCGCGACGTGGTGGCGGCGCGGGCGGAAGAGATACTGGCCGGGATTGCGCAAATCCTGGTGCGCGATCTCGGCGTGCGGCGGCTGGTCGTCGCCGGCGGCGAGACGGCCGGCTCGGTGGTCAAGGCGCTCGGCATCATCCGCATCGCCATGGGCGCCTATGAAGGCCCCGGCCTGTCGCGCGCCATCGCCGACGTCCCCGGCCTGCCCGACGATCCGCTGGCGCTGATGCTGAAATCCGGGAAGCTCGGCGGCACCTACATCTTCGCCGACGTGCTGCGGGACATGACGCGAGCCACCACCATCGCGCCCGCGATCGACACATGGCCGCCGGCAAAGCCAACCATCGAGCCAAGGACTGGAAAGACTTCGTGATGGATACCGAGACCGCACGCGCCAAACTGATCGCCGCGACCGAGACGCTGGACGCCAGCGGGATGAATGTCGGCACCACGGGCAATATCAGCGTGCGCACGGCAGGCGGCATGCTGATCACGCCGACGGGAATTGCCACGAGCGCGCTGCGGCCGGAACAGATGGTGGCGATGCGGCTCGACGGATCCTGGGAGGGCGCCTTCAAGCCGTCGAGCGAATGGGAGATGCATGCCGAGATCTACAAGGCCTTCCCGGAGGCCGGCGCCGTGGTGCATGCCCATCCCGACCATTGCGTGGCGCTGTCCTGCCTGCGCGAGGGACTGCCGCTGTTCCACTACATGGTGGCGGGTTTCGGCGGCGACGATGTGCGCTGTTCGGACTATGCGCTGTTTGCGTCAAGCGAACTGGCCAAGGTGGCTGTTGTGGCGCTCAAGGACCGCAATGCCTGCCTGCTCGCCAATCACGGCATGATCGCCTTCGCCGGCGATCTCGACACGGCGCTGATCCGCACCATCAAGCTCGAAACCCTGGCACGGCAATATCTGCTCGCACGCGGCGCCGGCACGCCGGTGCTGATCGAGGGCAGCGAGCTTGCAGCCATTCGTGGGCGCTACAAGACGTACGGCCAGCAGAAGTAACCGGTCCGGTCTTTCCTGTAATTGCTCAGTCGACCTGCAGATGCGAGACGAACTTCGAGTTCAGATAGCTCTCCAGAGCATCGGTGCCGCCTTCGGTGCCGTTGCCGGAATCGTTGATGCCGCCGAACGGCACCTCCGGCAGCGCCAGGCCATAATGGTTGATCGACACCATGCCGCTGGCAATGCCCGACGACATCTTCGCGGCACTTGCCGCCGAGCGGGTGAAGCCATAGGCGGCGAGCCCATAATTCAGCCGGTTGGCTTCGGCCAGAGCCTCGTCCAGTCCACTCACCGGCGTCATCAGCGCCAGCGGGCCGAACGGCTCCTCGTTCATGGCTCGGGCGTCGGTGCCGACGCCAGACAGGATGGTCGGCTCGAAGAAATAGCCTGAATTGCCGATGCGCTTGCCGCCGGTGACGAGTTCGGCGCCTTTCTGCACGGCGTCGTGGACCAGTTCTTCCATCGCCTGGACACGGCGAGGATTGGCGAGCGGCCCCATGGTCGTGCCTTCGGCGAAGCCATCGCCGACCTTGATCCGGCTTGTCGCCTCGGCGAAGCGGCCGACGAAATCGTCATAGACGGCGCGATCGACGAGGAAGCGTGTCGGCGCGACGCAGATCTGGCCGGCATTGCGGAATTTCGACGCCACCATCACGCGGGCGGCGCGGTCGAGGTCGGCGTCGGGCAGGACGATGACCGGCGCGTGACCGCCCAATTCCATCGTCGCGCGTTTCATGTGCAGGCCGGCGAGCGACGCCAGTTGCTTGCCGACAGGCGTCGAACCGGTGAAGGAGATCTTGCGGATCACCGGATGCGGGATGAGATAGGCCGAGATTTCCGACGGCGTGCCGTAGACGAGGTTCAAGACCCCGTCGGGCAGGCCGGCATCGACAAAGGCGCGCACCAGTTCGGCGGGCGAAGCCGGCGTTTCTTCCGGTCCCTTGATGATGATCGAGCAACCGGCTGCAAGAGCGGCGGACAGTTTGCGCACCGCCTGGTTGAGCGGGAAATTCCACGGCGTGAAGGCGGCGACCGGGCCGACGGGCTCCTTGACCACCGACTGGCTGACGCCCTCGAGGCGCGCCGGCACGATGCGGCCATAGGCGCGGCGCGCTTCCTCGGCGAACCAGTCGATGATGTCGGCGGCGGCGAACGCTTCCATGCGCGATTCGGCAATCGGCTTGCCTTGCTCCAGGGTCATCAGCGTCGCGATATGTTCGTTGCGCTCGCGCAGGATGTCCGCGGCCTTGCGCATCAGCCTGGAGCGGTCGAAAGGCGAGACACGCCGCCAGGCGTCGAACCCCTTCGCGGCGGCGGCGAGCGCTTCGTCGAGATCGTCGATGCCTGCATGGGCGAGCGAACCAAGCTCGGCCTCCGTCGCCGGATTGATCACGGGCATTGTGCGGCCGCCGCGAGCCGGGCGCCACGAGCCGTCTATGTGGAGATGGACGTCAGGATACATGGCAGGCTCCGTGAAAGGTCAGGCGGGAACAGGCTCGGCGGCGGGCGTGTAGATGCCTATGGCACCGGAGCCGGCCAGTTGGTCGATGGCCTCGGGGCCGTAGCCGAGGATGTCGGCCAGTACAGAGGCTGTGTTCTGGCCGAGCATCGGCGGCGCCGTGAAGTCGGCCGTCAGCTGTGCCGCCAGTCCTTGCGCCGGGCGCACCATGGCGACGGAACCCAGATGCGGATGCGGCAAGGTCTGGACGAGGCCGCGCTCGCGGACATTGGGGCTGTCGAAAACTTCCGGTATCGACTTCACCGTACCGGCCGGCACGCTGGCCGCGGCACAGGCCGCCATCCAATGGTCGCGCGGTTTGGCTCTGAAGACCTTCGCCAATTCGGGGATCAGCGCTTCGCGATTGGTGGCCCGCGCTCCTGCCTTGATGAAGCGCGGGTCCTTTGCCAGATGCGGCAAGCCGACGACCTTTTCGCACAGCGCGGCGAATTGCTTGTCATTGCCGACCGCCAACGCAAAGCCGCCATCGGAGGCTTCGAATATCTGGTAGGGCACAACAGTCGGATGCGCGTTGCCGTAGCGGGCGACCTCGCGGCCGGTGTTGAGGTAGCCGCTGCCGACATTGATCAAGAGGCTGAGCGCGCAGTCGATCAGCGACAGGTCGAGGAACTGGCCCTTGCCCGTGGTGGTGCGTTCATAAAGGGCAGCCAGGATCGACTGCGTCGCGACCATGCCGCAGACGACGTCGGTGATGGCGACGCCGACGCGCATCGGCTCGCCGTCGCTCTCGCCGGTGATGGCCATCAGGCCGCTTTCGGCCTGCATGACGAAGTCATAGCCGGGCCGGCCGGCGTCGGGCCCAGTCTGGCCATAGCCGGAGATCGAGCAGTAAATCAGGCGCGGATTGGACGCGCTGAGCTCCTGGAAGCCGACGCCAAGACGGTCCGCCGTGCCGGAGCGGAAATTCTCGACGACGATGTCGGCCTTGGCCGCCAGTTCACGTACGATCGCCAGTCCTTCAGGGCTTTTCATGTCGAGCGCGATGCTCTGCTTGCCGCGATTGGCGCAGAGATAATAGGTCGAGACGCCCTTGTAGCTTGGCACCGACCACGCCCTGGTGTCGTCGCCGCCATCGATGTTCTCGATCTTCCAGACCTCGGCGCCGAGATCGGCAAGGCTCATCGTTGCCCACGGACCGGCAAGCACACGCGAGAGGTCGAGCACCTTGATGCCTTCGAGTGGCAGGCGCGGACGGCTTGCCTGGCCGGCATCCCTGGAGTGGTCTTCAGTCACGATCAAAATCCTTTGCGGCGGCGGCTGGCCTTACGGCCCGTCAGACAGCCTTGAAGGCGTTGACGGGTTCCGGAAAATGGCAGGCGACGCGGTGCTTTTCGCCTGATGGTCCGAGCGGCGGTTCGACGGACGCGCAAATCGCCTGCGCCTTGAAGCAGCGTGTGCGGAAACGGCAGCCCGATGGCGGATTGAGCGGGCTCGGCACGTCGCCCGATAGCACGATCCGCTCGCGCTTGCGCTCCTTCTGCGGGTCGGCGAGCGGCACCGCCGACAGAAGCGCTTGTGTGTAGGGATGCAGGGACCGGGAGTAGAGCTCGGCCGCCGGCGCGATCTCGACGATCTTGCCGAGATACATCACGGCGACATGATGCGAGATATGGCGCACGACCGAAAGATCGTGGGCGATGAACAGATAGGACGTGCCGAAGGATTGCTGGATATCCCTGAGCAAATTGAGCACGCCGGCCTGCACCGAAACATCGAGCGCCGAGACAGGCTCGTCAAGGATCACAACCTGCGGGTTGAGCGCGAGCGCGCGGGCGATGACGACACGCTGGCGCTGGCCGCCGGAGAGCTCATGCGGATAGCGGCGGCCGTGCTCGGGATTGAGCCGCACCAGTTCGAGCAGTTCGGCGACGCGCGCGCGACGGTCGGCCTTCGACATGTCGCTCATGCGCAGCGGTTCGGCGATGTTGTCGGAGATGCGCATGCGCGGATGCAGCGAACCGTACGGATCCTGGAAGACGAGCTGGATGTAACGCCGCATCAGGCGCATGTCCTCGTGGTTCAGCGCCAGAAGGTTCTGGCCGCGGAACCAGCTTTCGCCGCTGGTCGGCTCGATCAGCCGCATCAGGCAGCGCCCGAGCGTCGACTTGCCGCAACCGGATTCGCCGACGAGGCCCAGCGTTTCGCCGGGCGCCACGTCGAAGGAGACATCGGCAACCGCCCGCACATGGGCAATTGCACGGTCGAAGACGAGGCCGCCGCGAACCGGGAAATCCTTGACCAGATGACGAACCGACAGTGCAGCTTCAGGCGCAGGCTTGGTTTCGGCTTGAATTTGTTCCGCTGCTGCGCTCATGGGGCCACGCTTCCAGTCTCCAGGCTAGCCGCCCCCAGCGCAGCGCTGTGGAAGGGCGGCAAGGTGGTCGAGAAATGGCAGGCCGAGAAGCGGCCGCCAATATCATGCAGCGGCGGATCCTCGATCCGGCAGCGCGCCTCGGCATGGATGCAGCGCGGATGGAAGGCGCAGCCGCCGGGCAGACGGCCGAGCGCGGGCGGCGATCCGTCGATGGAGAACAGCCGCTCGCGGCTTTCCTCAAGATTGGGGATCGAGGCAATGAGGCCGCGCGTGTAGGGGTGGCGCGGATCGGCGAACAGATCCGACACATCAGCCTGCTCGACGACACGGCCGGAATAGACCACCGCGACCCGGTCGGCATGGCCGGCGACGACGCCGAGATCATGGGTGATCAGCACCAGGCCGAGGCCGAGCCGCTCCTGCAGCGAACGCAGCACCGCCAGGATCTGCGCCTGCACGGTCACGTCGAGCGCCGTGGTCGGCTCGTCGGCGATCAAGAGATCAGGATCGTTGGCCACGGCCATGGCGATGACGGCACGCTGGCGCATGCCGCCGGAGAATTCATGCGGATACTGGTTGACCCGGCGCTCCGGCTGCGGGATCGACACAAGATTGAGCAATTCGACCGCGCGCGCCATGGCCTGCTTGTGGGTCAGGCGCTGATGCAGCCTGACCGCCTCGGCGATCTGGGCGCCGACCGTCATGACCGGATTGAGCGAGGACAGCGGGTCCTGGAAGATCATGGCGATGCGCGCGCCCCTGATCTTGCGCATTTCGCGAGCCGGCTTGCCGACCAGTTCTTCCCCCTTGAACCGGACGGAGCCGGTGACGACCGCGTTTTTCGAGGTCAGGCCGAGAGCGGCAAGCATGCCGACCGATTTTCCCGAACCGGACTCGCCGACAATGCCGACCACCTCGCCCTTGGCGACGTCGAGGTCGATGCCGCGCACCGCCTCGAACTGGCTGCCCGCCTTGCGGAACCCGACCCGCAGGCCGCGAATGGAGAGCAGCGGCTCGCGCTCGCCTGGCTTGTCGACCGCGCCGGAGCGCGCTGAAGATAGCTGTGCGCTCATCGCCTAGTCCGACCTTGGATCGAGAATGTCGCGCAGGCCGTCGCCGATGAAGTTGAAGCCGAGCACGATGGTGAGGATGGCGACGCCGGGGCCGAAGGCGATCCACCACTGATAGAAATGCACGGCGCCGTCGGAGATCATCGATCCCCATTCGGGCGTCGGCGGCGTGGCGCCGAGGCCGATGAAGCTGAGCGATGCGGCAAGCAGCACGACCTGGCCGAGATCCATGGTCGCGCTGATCAGCACCGGCGTCCAGCAGAGCGGCAATATATGCGTGAACAGGACGCGGCTTGGCCTGGCGCCGGCGGCGATCGCCGCTTCGACATGCTCGCGCTCCTTAACCTCCAGCACCTGCGCCCGCATCAGCCGGGCATAGACTGGCCACCAGACCAGCACCATGGCGATGGCCGCATTGCCGAGGCCCGGCCCGAGCGAGGCCGCGACGGCCATGGCGAGCAGCATTGGCGGGAAGGACAAGGTGATGTCGACAAGCCGCATGATCGCCGCGCCCGTCAGGCCGCCGACGAAGCCGGAAATGGCGCCGAGCAGCGAGCCTATGACCACGGCGGAGACGACGACCAGAACCGCGATCGGCAGCGAATGCGCCGCTCCGTGCAAGGTGCGGGCCAACACGTCGCGGCCGAGCGCATCGGTGCCCAGCCAGTGCGCCCAGCTCGGCGGCTGCAGGCGGCGCGCGACCATTTCGAGTGGATCGAACCGCACCACCAGATTGGCGAACACGGTCATGAACAGCCAGAACAGGATGACGACCGTGCCGATGACCAGCGGCGCGGTCAGCCATTCGGGAATGCCGGCGGAGCGTGATTTGGTGACGACGGCCGACATCAGCTCAACCTCACCCGCGGATTGGCCACGACATAGAGGATGTCGGTGACGAGGTTGGTGACCAGGAAGGCGAGGCCGCCGACGATGGTGACGCCGATGATCGCCGGGAAGTCGAGCGCGCGGGCCGCCTCCACGGCATAGGAGCCCATGCCGGGCCAGGAAAAGATGGTCTCGGTCAGCACCGCGCCGGTGATCAAATAGGCGAAGGAATAGCCGATGACGGTGAGGGTCGGCACCATGGTGTTGCGCAGCGCATGCACGATGACGACGCGGAATTCGCTTGCGCCCTTGGCGCGTGCGGTGAGCACGAATTCGCGGCTCATCACATCGAGCATGTTGGCGCGCACCAGCCGGGAGATGGTTCCAGACACCGTCCAGCCGAGCACGAAAGCCGGCAACAGCAGGTGCCACACCGCGTCCTTGAAGACGGCGAGGTCGCCGGCCAGCAGCGAATCGATGGTCAGGAATCCGGTGACGCCGGGCGGCAGCGGCAGCCGGGCGTCGAGCCGGCCAGGCCCCGGCAGCCAGTTGAGCATGACCGAGAAGATGAACAGCAGGCCAAGGCCGGACCAGAACACCGGCAGTGAAGAGCCGAACAAGGCGAACAGCCGCGCGCCATGGTCGATCAGGCTGTTGCGGAAATAGGCGGCCAGCACGCCAAGCACGATGCCGAGCGTGGTGCCGAAGATCATGGCGGCGAAGACCAGTTCCAGCGTTGCCGGCAGGCGGTAGAGAATATCAGTGCCGACATTGCGCTTGGTGATGAAGGATGTGCCGAGGTCGCCGCTCATCAGATTGCCGAGATATATCATATAGCGCTCGGGCAGAGGACGATCCAAACCCCAGCGCGCCTTGGCGGCGGCGACCACTTCGGGATTGCTCATCTGCTGTTCGGCGACGATTGCCGTCAGCGGATCGCCCTTGGTCACCGTGGTGATCAGAAAAGCGATGGTGACGATGCCAAGCACCAGGAACGGCATCGCGATAAGCCGGCGCAAAATATAGCGGGACACGTGGCTACCTTCACAAGGACGGGCTTCGTAAGATGGCACAAGGCGCTGGAAGATGCCATCGAGGGGGCATATTGACAGGCTGCAAAAGCCGCTGTCAATATAAATGGAATTTAATTTCATTTTTGACTGCACCGCGCCGGCGAAACCGGCCCGACAGGTGGGCACTCCGCCAGAAAGACCGCCAGCGTGCGCAAGCGAGCGACCCGGGACGAGACGGAAGTTGACGGCGAAGGCGCGCAGCTTTCGACGTCGCTGGTGCGTGGGCTCGGCATCCTGCGCGCCTTCCGGCCAGGCGACACCTCGCTTGGCAACCAGGACATCATCGCGCGCACCGGACTGCCCAAGGCCACGGTCTCGCGCATCACCTACACACTCAGCGCACTGGGTTACCTGCTCTATGACAAGGAGCTCGGCCGTTACAGCCTGGGTCCGGCGACCGTGGCGCTCGGCTATTCGGCACTGAGCTCCAGCGCCGTCGTGCACATAGCAAGGCCGCTGATGCAGCCGCTGGCCGACCTGACCGGTGCGGCGGTGGCGATCGGCACGCGCGACAGCCTCAACATGGTCTATCTCGCCAATTGCCGGTCGGAGAGCCTGGTCACGCTGCGGCTCAATCCGGGTTCCTATCTGCCGATCTGGAAGACCTCGATGGGGCTGGCCTATGCGGCGGGACTTCTGCCCGAGGAGCGGCCCAGCCTGGTACGGGCGCTGCAAGAGGCCGAGCCCGACAAGGCAGCGATGATCGCCACGGCGATCGAGGAGGCGATCGACCAGTACGCCCGGCTTGGCTACGTGACCTCGTTCGGCGCCTGGCACAGCTATATCCACGCGGTCGGCGTGCCGTTTCGCCCGCGAGACGGCTCGCCGCTGGTCGCCATCACTTGCGGCGGTATCGGCGAGATCATCACCGAGCAACGCGCACATGCCGAAATAGGACCGGCGCTGGTGGCGATGGTGGAAGCGCTGCGCCGAGAGCTTGAGGGAACTCCGGCCTGATCCGCATTGGCCCAGAGAATGGGGCCTCCATGCCGGCTTGAACTTGCCTGGCCGTGACCTCACAGTCGCCGCGGCCGATCAAGCCGGTTGCGGACAAGGGAGAAGCAAATGAACTTCGCGGGGCGCTTCGACGGTCGGACGGCTGTCATCACGGGCGGTGCCTCGGGCATCGGCCTGGCGGTCGCGCAAAGGATCGTCGCGGAAGGCGGACGCGCCAGCGTCTGGGACCGCGATCCGGCCCAGATCGAACAGGCGAAGATCATCATCCCTGGCCTGCATGGCGTTGCCATTGACGTCGCCGATGCCACCGGCGTCGAAGGCGCCGCCGCACGGACCATCGAGGCTCTTGGCGGCGTCGACATCCTGATCACCAGCGCGGCCATCACCGGGCCGAACATGACGACCTGGGCCTATTCGGCCGAGGATTGGCAGAAGGTCATCGACATCAACATCAATGGCGTCTTCTACTGCAACAAGGCGCTGGTGCCGCACATGCTCGAGCGCAATTATGGCCGCATCGTCAACATTGCCTCGATCGCCGGCAAGGAAGGCAATCCCAATGCCTCCGCCTACAGCACTTCAAAGGCGGCGGTGATCGGCCTGACCAAGTCGCTCGGCAAGGAACTGGCCAAGACCAAGGTGACGGTGAATTGCGTGACGCCGGCGGCGGTGCGCACCGCGATCTTCAAGCAGATGAGCCAGGAGCACATCGACTTCATGCTGTCCAAGATACCGATGGCGCGCTTCGGCGAGGTCGAGGAGGTGGCGGCACTGATCTGCTGGATCGCCTCGGAGGAGTGCTCGTTCACGACGGCCGCCGTGTTCGACGTCTCCGGCGGCCGCGCCACCTATTGAGCCTGATCGAAACATCCCGGCCCTGGCCGGTGCGACTACAATTCCGCGTGACGAGGCAACGATCGGAACCGGACAGGCGTATAATAGCTGCCGATTGAACGGGGCGGTGACACAACAGGGTTTGCGGGAAAGCCATGACACGACGAGACAGCCCGGCAAGGCCGATCAGCCATTGCCGCCATACCGGCACCGTGCGATCGACGGAAACATTGACCATCAGGCTGGAGTTTGCATCGTTTGCCTGACGCAGATCCTGCCGCATTGTCCGATGACGAGCTTCTGGACCGCTACCAGCGCGCCGCCTTCGGCTATTTCCTGGAGAATGTGAACTCCGACAACGGTTTGGTCGCCGATACGTCGCGGCCGAACTCGCCGGCCAGCATCGCTGTCGTTGGTTTCGCCCTGTCCTGTTATCCGATCGGCGTCGAGCGCGGCTGGATGTCGCGCATGGCGGCAGCGGAGCTGACGCTCGCGGCGCTGCGTTTCTTCTCGGCCAGCCCGCAAGGCGGCGGCGACGACGTCACCGGCCACAAGGGTTTCTACTACCATTTTCTCGACATGCGGACCGGGCTGCGCGTCTGGCGCTGCGAACTGTCGATGGTGGACACCGCCCTGCTGATGGCCGGTATCCTGGTGGCCGGCGCCTATTTCTCCGGCGAGAATGAACAGGAAGCCGAAATCCGGCACCTGGCCGAAGCGCTCTACCGGCGCGTCGATTGGCGGTGGGCGCAAGGCAGCAGTCCGACCCTGCGGCAGGGCTGGAAGCCGAAGAGCGGTTTTCTGCATTATGGCTGGGAGGGCTACAACGAGGCGACCATCCTTTACGTGCTGTCCATGGCCTCGCCGGACAACCCAACCTCCGACGACAGCTACGAGGCCTGGACGGCGACCTACCAGTGGGAGAACATCTACGGCCATGACGTGCTCTATGGCGGGCCGTTGTTCATGCACCAGTTCTCGCACGCCTGGATCGATTTCGCCGGCATCCGCGACGCCTTCATGCGCGAGAAGAATTCCGACTATTTCGAAAACAGCCGCCGCTCGACATACCTCCATCGGGACTATGCCCGCCACAACCCCTATGGTTTCGACGGCTACGGCGAGAACCTTTGGGGCCTCTCGGCGGGAGACGGGCCCGGGGGCTTTCGCGCCAGTGTCGAGCGACGGAGGCATCGGTTTTCCGGCTATGCCGCACGCGGCGCTCCCTTCGGGCCGGATGATGGCACGATCGCGCCCTGGTCCTATCCGGCATCGCTGCCTTTCGCGCCGGACATCTGCCTGGCAGCGATGCGTCATCTCGGTGAGCGCTATCCCGAGGTGATCGAGAATTTCCGGCTGCCCAGCGGATTCAATCCGACCTTGGCCAACCGGCGAAAATTCGGCCGCAACGGCTGGGTATCGGAAGGCCATTACGGGCTGGACCAGGGCATCGTGGTGATGATGATCGAGAACCACCGCTCGCGCCTGATCTGGGAACTGATGCGGTCCAATCCGCACATTCGCCGCGGCCTGGGAAAAGCAGGCTTCACCGGCGGCTGGCTGGCGCGGTCGGCAGGCTCCGCCTCAGGGGCCTACGATGCCGCGTGAACGGACAAAGGCCGCCAGCTTCCCGGTCGACCGCAACGACGTCGAGTTGATCCGGAGCGCGCATCCGCCGCATTGGAAGAACCCTACCCCCGACGGTCCCTACAATCTCGTCGTCATCGGCGCCGGGCCGGCGGGGCTGACCGCGGCGCGTGACGCGGCAAGCCTCGGCGCGAAAGTCGCGCTGATCGAGCGTTGGCTGATCGGCGGTGCGTGCGTCAATGTCGGCGGCATTCCGTCAAAGTCGATCATCCGCACGGCCAGGCTCTATGCCGACATGCGCGATGCCGAGAATTTCGGCGGCGACACGCCCGAGCATCTTCAGGCCGACTTCGAGCGGGCCATGACGCGGATGCGGCAGATCCGGCAGCGGATAAGCGGCGCGGATTCGGCCGCGGCCATCGCGGCCGAAGGCATCGACCTCTATTTCGGCGAGGCCCGCTTCGCAGGGCCGGATACGGTGGCGGTCGCGGACAGGACGCTGCATTTCAAGAAGGCATTGGTCGCGACAGGCGCGCATCCGAGCGGGCCGGCGATTCCAGGACTCGCCGAGGCCGGCTACCTCGACAATGAGAGCATGTTCAACCTCACGCAACGTCCTGAGCGGCTGCTGGTCATCGGCGGCGGGCCGCTTGGCTGCGAGACGGCGCAGGCCTTTTGCCTGCTCGGCGCGAACGTTATCCTGGCGCAGAGCGATCCGATGTTCCTGCCCGGCGAGGAACGAGACGCCGCGCAGATCCTTTCGGACGCGCTGGCGCGCGAGGGGATCGAGGTGCGCCTGAACACCGAAGTGGTGGCGGTGCGGACAGAGGGCGGCAAGAAGCTCGCCGACCTGATGCGGGATGGTGACACGACGACGATTTCCGTCGACGAGATCATCACCGGCGTCGGCCGTTCGCCCAATGTCGAAGGCCTCGGCCTGGCACACGCCGGGGTGGCGTATGACGCCGGCGGCATCAAGGTGGACGATCACCTGAGAACCACGAATCCGAACATCTACGCGGCGGGCGATGTGTGCCTCGAATACAAGTTCACCCATACCGCCGAAGCGACGGCGCGCATTGTCGTGCGCAATGCGCTGTTTCGCGGGCGCGAAAGGCTGAGCGAACTCGTCGTTCCCTGGTGCACCTATACCGACCCGGAGATCGCCCATGTCGGTCTCTATCCGATCGAAGCGCGCCGCAACGGCATTCCGGTCAAGACCTATACGGTGCTGATGCATGACGTCGCCCGCGCCGTGATGGACGGGGAGGAAGAGGGGTTCGTCAAGATCCATGTCAGGGAAGGATCGGACCGTATCCTGGGAGCGACTGTCGTCGCCAGCCATGCCGGCGAGATGATCAACGCAGTGACGCTCGCCATCAGGTCGGGCATGGGATTGCACGCCCTGGCCGACGTCATTCATCCCTTCCCTACGCAGGCACAAGGTATCAAGATGGCGGGCGATGCTTACAGGCGGACCCGGTTCACCTCGTTGCGCAGGCGCCTAGCGGCGCGCTGGCTGGCTTGGTCCAGGCGTTGAACCTCGCGGCCGCCGAGGGTTCGGGGCGGAAGTATTCAGAAATATACGGTGCTTGACGAAAGCCTTGTTCAGCTCAACAAGGTGGCGCCGATGCTTGTGGTCACGGAATCGTTGTGAATGCCGTCTGAATTGGGGCCTCTGCCCGGAACAACGCCCCGGGCGTCCGCTTTGAGCGGCTCAGGCGCGCGGCCGGCTGTCGGCTCGCCCGAGCGGGCGGCCCCGAAGCGTACGCTGATCGTGTCGCATGACCCGGCCTTTCCACCGGCTTCGGGTGCGGATCTGAGAAACTACCGCAAGGCTGAAGCGGCCGCCAGGTTCGGCCCGGTCTGCCTGGTCTCGGTACGACCGAAGACAGAAGGGAACGTGCCAGATCCATTGATCCGCGTAGAGGCCCTGTCGGCAGAGGGAGAGCCCCGCACGGCCTCGATCGGTTGGTGGCGCTCAAGGGCGGAGAATCGCATTCCGCGTTCCGCCCTGACGCGGCTTAAGACGCTCATCGGTGAATTCCGCCCGGACACTATCGTCATCGAGAGCATCAGCCTGTTCAAGCTGATGCGGCCTCTCAGACCGCTGGCGGAGCAGCTCATTCTCGACATGCACAATGTCGAATCCGACCTGGCCGGGCAGATCAGGCATCTCAGCACCAAGCGAACCGCGGCTGCATTCGGCGTCAGGCTCCTTGAGAGGAAGGCACTATCCCTTGTCGACAGGGTATGGGTCTGCTCGAACCTGGATCGCCAGAAGCTGATGGCGCTTTGCCGGCACAAAATCCCGATCCACGTCGTTCCGAACGGAATTCCGCAAGCCGGCAATGGTCCCGGGCACCTGCCTGCCGAGCCGTCAACCGGCAACGGCTTTCCGGTGATCGTTTTCATCGGCCATCTCGCCTATCCCCCAAACGTCGATGCCGCGCAGCGATTGGCCAATGTCATATTGCCTCGCATCCGAAACGCACTGCCGGGTGCCAGGCTCGTCCTGGCTGGACGCACCCCAAGACCGGAGGTGCGGGCACTGGCCGGATTGCCTGGTGTGGAGCTCATCGAGGATCCCGCGGATGTCGCGCCACTGTTGTCCAGCGCGCATCTCACCATCGTCCCGTTGACGGCCGGCGGCGGCACACGCATCAAGATACTGGAAGCAATGGCCGCGGGCGTGCCGGTGGTCGCCACGCCGATCGCGGCCGAAGGTCTGGACCTGGTGGAAAATGACGAGGTGCTGCTGTCTCACTCCGACGAAACGCTTGCCGAGACGGCCATCGAACTCTGTCTCGACCCCGAACGCAGGGCACGGCAACGCCTTCGCGCGTATCAGGCCGTATGGGCAAGGTTCGGCCCGCAAGCGATAGCCGATGCCGTTCGCGACGGGCTTGGACTAAACGGTGCGACCATATGATCCCGCCGATCCTGCACCAGACTTGGAAGACCGACAGCGTTCCCGCACGCTTCCAGGCGTATGCCGAGAGCTGGAAACAGTACAATCCGCACTGGACGGTGATGTTCTGGAGCGACCGGATGCTGCTCGAATTCGTGGCCGGGAACTACCCTGATTTCCTGCCAATGTTCTGCGGCTACACGAACGGCGTGCAGCGCTCGGATGCGGCCCGCTACATGCTGCTGCATCATTTTGGCGGGGTCTATGCCGACATCGACTGCGAATGCGTCGCGGCCTTCGATCCGATCATGGACGAGAGCCGTGTCGTGCTGTGCAAGGAGCCGGCCTCGCATGCGGCCGTCCAGGCGGATTTCCGGGGCCTGCCCTATCTCCTGTTCAACGGGACGATGGCGAGCCCGCCCCGTCATCCGTTCTGGATGCATCTCCTGTCGATGATGCCCGGGCTCGCCGGCGCCAAGGACGTGCTCGACGCGACCGGTCCTTGCCTTTTGACCTCCGCCCAGCGCGGCTACAGCGATCAGGCGGCCTTCGCCATCCACCCTTCCGGACTGTTCGCGCCGGTGACGTCTGTTGGCAACACGGAGCGCGAGGCCGGCGACGATACGGCGCCGCTTTCGATCCATCACTGGGCCGGCACATGGTGGACCCCGGAGCCGCCGCCGAGATGGACAACCAAGCTTCGCAACCGGGCCTATCGGCTTCGATATCACCTGACGCGCGGTGCGTATCTGGATGAGGCCGCGGCAAAAGCCAGCGTCGACAAGGCTGTCCTCTCGGCACCGCCGCCCCCGGGCGGCAATATTGCCGTTCTGGTGCCGCTTCGCGATGCCGCCGACCTTATCCAACCTTTTCTCGATACGCTGGACGGGCTCGACTATCCCAAGGACAGGATCAAGCTGGTCTTCTGCGAAGGCGACAGCCTGGACGGGAGTTGGGAGCGGCTACAGGCCGCGACGGCGGGACTGGCCGGCAAATATCGCGACATCGTGCTTCTGCAGCGACAGGTCGGCACCAGGCTCGACAGGGCAAAGCGGGCAAAGCCTCGCATGCAACGCGTCAGGCGCGGCGCGATCGCCAAGGTGCGGAACTACCTGATCGATCACGGGCTGAAGGAAGACGACGACTGGGCGTTGTGGATCGATATCGACGTCTGGCGTTTTCCCCGCGATGCGCTGAACCAGTTGATCGCCACCGGGCATCGCATCGCGGTGCCCAACTGCGTGAAGGTCGCCAATGGCGGCAGCTTCGACCTGAACAGCTTCATCATCAGGCGGCAGATCAAGGATTATCGGTACTACCGCGAGATACGCGGCGGCCTTCACCAGCCTCCGGCGCAGACACCAAGTCGATATCATCTCAGTGATGTCAGGCATCTCGACATCATCGGCCTGGACGCGGTCGGCGGAACGATGCTGCTGGTCGATGCCGCCTTGCATCGCGGCGGCCTTCGCTTCCCTGAAATTCCCTATCGCGACCTGATCGAGACCGAAGCTTTTGGCGTGCTCGCCAACGATCTCGGCATCAGGCCGGTCGGCCTGCCGAAGCTGGAGATACTACACGTCCCCTGGTGAAGCGGCGGCCTGCCGAAGCGCCTGCCTGAGCGGCTCCAGACAGGTTTGCGGGCGCAAGCGCTCCCAGACATGGTTCGGGTCCGTCAGATGAGCGACCTTGTCGATCCAGCGTTGCGGCGCTTCTGGATCCCTGACCTCGTGCCAATCCTCGACAATGATGACAGGCAGGCCTTCGTAGAGGGGGTCCATCGGCGATGTCTTGGTTACCACGATGCAGCCGAGATAGAGCAGTTCCCATGTCCGGTGGCAGTCCAGGCCGTTTCCCGTGGTCGAGAGCACGAGCGGGTATTGCGCATACAGCTCCCAGATCGCGCGCTGCGACACGCGTTTCCCGAGGAAATCGACATGTGGGCATCCATCCAGGGCATCAAGCACCTCTCGACGCTGGCTGGAGCCCCTGCTGATGCTGAAATCGCAGAACACCCTGGGTGGACGGCGATCCGCATCCCCCTGCCGGCCGCGCAGGGTCTGCAAATACCGCACCATGCCGGCGGGCGTGGCAAGGGAACGTGGCGTATGAAGGTCCAGCCCGATCGGAAACGGCTTGATCCTCGGATGGTCGCTGTCGCAATTCTGGCTGTACCAGGACACCAGATAGGGGTTGGCGAGAAGCCGCTCGACGGTATCTCTTGCCAGGTCCGATGGCACCGAGGCATCGCCGTCGGTGGTCAGCAGGATGAAGGGCGCCTTGATGGTCGGCAGGGCAACCCGGGTGAACGTGTCGAGATCGCAGGTTCGCGAAACCCTGGCCAAGGTGCTCAGCCGAACCCAGACGATGCCGTACGCGCCGCCATAGTGGTCGCGGAAAAAGGCCTCGCCCTGGGTCGATTCGGTCGATGCGCAGCGATACCAGTCGGGCCCGGCGAAGTCACAGAAATGCGCGATCCCTTGCGACCACAGCACGGGAGGAACGCTGAAGAATCTCAGCGCCTTGGAATACACAGCCTTTTTGCGTTTTGCCCACCAACGCTTCATTCCCATCGGGAACGCTTAGCGCAGACGCGGTGGCGGCTGCAATGTCCTGCCGCTCCATACCCACAAGCCATGCGAGGGCCCGCGCTTCACCCCTTGGACACACCAGTCCTCAGGCGTGCAATTCCCGCGAAATCGGCGGGCCGACCGAAAATCCGGAGAATGTGACTTCGAAACCCTCGCGCTGTGGCGAGCAGCACATCATGCCGACATCGACCGTCTTCGAGATCGGGAAATAGGCGAGCCGCACCGGCTTCCAGCGACCGTCCGAAGCATCCAGATACTGGACGCGGATCGCCTCGCCATGGCGGGTCAGGCGGATGCTGACGCCATTGGAACCGGCATGAATGGCCACCAGCGACCAGTCCGATGTGTCGTTGGTGACCACGACGGAGAAATAGGCGAGGCCGTCGGTGTATTCGATGCCGGCCTTGATCCAGTGCGTCTCGCTCAGCCGGACCATCAGGCCGGCCTGGTCATACAGCACCTTGTAGTCGCCCTTGACGGTGACTTCGGCGGTGAAATCGCCCTCGACTTGCCGATGCAGGAAGTGGCCATTGTCGCGCCAGAAACCGTAGAAGGTCTCGCGCCAGAAATCGGTCTCCTTGCCGGTGCGCACGCGCACCGCATCGCCGTCGATGGCGTGATGCGGCGGGGGATTGAGCCAGGTCAGGTCCTGCAATGCCATTGCCTCGTGCCGGTTCCGTGGTGAAGGTGCGCCGGCCCGACAGGCCGGCGCATCATCAGCCCGCGAATGTATAGGCGGTCTTCACCGTGGTGTAGAACTCCGTGGCATAACGGCCCTGTTCGCGCGAGCCGTAGCTCGAGCCCTTGCGGCCGCCGAAGGGAACGTGGAAATCGACACCCGCCGTCGGCAAGTTGACCATGACCATGCCCGCTTCCGAATTGCGCTTGAAGTGGGTCGCGTGCTTGAGGCTCGACGTGCAGATGCCCGACGTCAGCCCGAAGGGCGTGTCGTTGGCGACGGCAAGCGCCTCGTCGTAGTCCTTGACGCGGATGACGCTGGCGACCGGGCCAAAAATCTCCTCGCGCGAACTGCGCATGGCGTTGGTTGCCTCGGTCAGCAGCGCGGGGCTGAGGTAGAAGCCCGGCGTCTTGCGGTCGAGCCGTTCGCCGCCGAAGGCGAGCGTTGCGCCTTCCCTGACGCCGATGGCGATATAATCCTCGTCCTGCTTCAGCTGCGTGGCGTCGACCACCGGGCCGATCTGGGTCTGCGCATCGAGCGCATCGCCGATCACCAGCTTGCCCATCCGCTCCTTCAGCGCATCGACGAAACGGTCGTGGATACCTTCGGTCACGATCAGCCTGGACGAGGCCGTGCAGCGCTGGCCGGTCGAGAAGAAGGCGCCGTTGAGCGCGCAATCGACGGCGACCGCAAGATCGGCATCGTCAAGCACGACCAGCGGGTTCTTGCCTCCCATCTCGAGCTGGAACTTGCGCATGTGTTCCACGCTTGCGGCGGCGACGCGCTTGCCCGTGCCGACCGAGCCGGTGAAGGTGATGGCATTGACGTCGGGGCTGTCGAGCATGGCCTGGCCGACCACCGAGCCCTTGCCCATGACGAGGTTGAGCACGCCCTTGGGCAGGCCGGCGCGATGCAGGATGTCGACGATCGACCAGGCGCTTTCAGGAACGAGTTCGGCCGGCTTGAAGACGATGGTGTTGCCATGAGCCAGCGCCGGCGCGATCTTCCAGGCCGGAATGGCGATGGGGAAATTCCATGGCGTGATGATGCCGACGACACCGACCGCTTCGCGCGTGATCTCGACGCCGACGCCCGGCCGCACGCTCGGAACCATCTCTCCGGTCAGGCGCAATGTTTCGCCAGCAAAGAAATCGAAGATCTGGGCGGCGCGGATGGTCTCGCCAATGCCTTCGGCCAGCGTCTTGCCTTCCTCGCGCGCCAGGTTGCGGCCGATCTCGTCCTTGCGCGCCATGATCTCGTCGGACGCCTTCTTCAGCACCGCGTGGCGCGCCAGCGGACCGGAGCGTGACCATGCCGGGAACGCCGCCTTGGCCGCGGCGATCGCTTGGCTAGCCTGTTCGACGCCCGCCGAGGCATACTCGCCGACAATGTCGCCGGTATTCGAGGGATTGATGTTGCGCGACCCGGCGTCGCCGACCCATTCGCCATCGATGAGGTTTTTTCGAAATTGAGCCATGTCCTGGTCTTTCCTGCTGGTTGGCCGCACGGCGGCATCTGTCCAGACTGGTATTTGCCAGACAATTGCGTTGCGGGAAAGCACGCACTGGCCGAGCCGCCGCGACAAAAATCCCCGAGCTTATCATCCCGGCTTTGATGGGACGGCAGCGGCCAGCACCCGTGAACCCGCAATCCGGCTAACATCGGCCGGATGTCATCACGGCTCAAACGAATTGCCCTGCACACAAGTGTCCACGACCTTGATTTGCCTGATCCGGCATGTCATGCGTCGTGGTGATGGCAGCAATCGAAACGACGATCCAGCGCGCCGGCGCCGCCGGCAACATCAAGGCCACTCGTGAAGACTGGCTGAAGCTGGCGCTTGAAACACTGATCTCCGACGGTGTCGAACGCGTCCGCGTGCTGACGCTTGGCCAGCAGCTCGACGTCTCACGCTCCAGTTTCTACTGGTATTTCAAGAGCCGGCAGGATCTGCTCGATCAATTGCTGGGCTACTGGCGGCAGACCAACACGAGGTTCATCGTCGAACGCGCCTCGCGGCCGTCGGCGACCGTCATTCGCGGGGTGATGAGCATTTTCGAATGCTGGGTGGATGAAAAGCTGTTCGACCCCCGGCTGGACTTCGCGATCAGGGCCTGGGCCCGCCGCTCGCCCGCAATCCGGCGCGCGCTCGACGAGGCCGACGAAGAGCGCGTCAATGCCATACGCGACATGTTCAAGCGCCATGGCTACGAGGAAGAAGACGCATTCGTGCGGGCCCGCGTCCTCTATTTCATGCAGATCGGCTATTACTCGCTCGAGCTCAACGAACCGATGAGCACCCGCCTTACCCACGTCGCCTCCTATCTGCGCAGCTTCACCGGCCAGGAGCCTCCGGCGGAAGACGTCGAGGAGTTCGCGCGCTATGTCGAGAAGACGCTTTCCGGCAAACGGTAGGCGCGCAACCATCGGCCGAGCGGCCCTTTAGCCTTCATGACGCCATGCCCATGCGCAGCCCCCTGGATTATGCGCTGCAATGCACTAGACACATATGTACAATGCCAGTAGGGTGCGCCGCCATACCAGGTGGAGTGCAGCAGGATGAAATCCCAGTACAGGGCGATCGTTATCGGCGGTGGCGTGGTTGGAGCCTCGGTGCTCTATCACCTGGCGAAGTTCGGCTGGAGTGATGTCGCGCTGATCGAACGCGAGGTGCTGACAGCCGGGTCGAGCTGGCACGCGGCCGGCGGCTTCCACGCGCTGAACGCCGACCCCAACATCGCCGCGCTGCAGGCCTATACGATCGACCTTCTGTCGGAGGTCGAAAAGGAATCGGGCCAGAACATCGGCATGCACATGACCGGCGGCATCTCGGTTGCCTCGGCGCCGGAGCGCTGGGAATGGCTGAAAGCCTCCTACCGCATCTTCCAGACCATGGGCATAGACGATGTCCATCTGGTCGGCGTCGACGAGATCAAGCAACGCTGCCCGATCCTCAACACCGACGGCATGCTGGGCGGCCTTTATGCGGCACGCGAAGGCCATATCGACCCCTCGGGCGTCGTCCACGCCTATGCCAAGGCGGCGAGGAAGCGCGGCGCCGACATCATCGAGCACAACCGCGTTCTGGAGCTCAATCGTCGCGCCGACGGCAGCTGGGACGTGGTCACGGAGAAAGGCACTCTCATTGCCGAGCACGTCGTCAACGCCGGCGGCCTGTGGGCCAAACAGGTCGGCCGGATGGCCGGCATCGATCTGCCAGTTTCGCCAATGGAGCATCACTATCTCGTCACCGAAGCGCTGCCGGAGATCCAGGCGCTCGACCGGGAATTGCCGCTGATCGTCGACCTCGAGGGCTTCACCTATATGCGCCAGGAGCAGAAGGGGCTGCTGCTCGGCATCTACGAGATCAACCACAAGCACTGGAACATGGACGGCGCACCCTGGGACTACGGCATCGAGCTGATCCAGGAGGACACCGACCGCATCGCCAACGAGTTGGCGCTCGGCTTCAGCCGCTATCCCTGCCTGGAGACGGCAGGCATCAAGCGCTGGGTGAACGGCGCCTTCACCTTCTCGCCGGACGGCAATCCGCTGGTCGGCCCGGTGCGAGGGGTCCCCAACTACTGGGTGGCCTGCGGCGTCATGGCCGGCTTCCTGCAAGGCGGCGGCGTCGGCAAGTCGCTGGCCGAATGGATGATCCATGGCGAGCCGGAGGCCGACGTCTTCGGCATGGACATCGCCCGCTACGGCGATTTCGCCTCCAATCGCGAATACATCAAGCAGACGACCGGGCAATTCTATTCGCGCCGCTTCGTCATGAGCTATCCCAACGAGCAACTGCCCGCGGGGCGGCCGTTGAAGACAGCAGGCGCGCATGACGCCATGGATGCCGCCGGCGCGCGCTGGGGCAATTCCTGGGGCATGGAAGTGCCGCTCTATTTCGCGCCGCAAGGTTTCGTCGAAACACCGACGCTGAAGCGCTCGAATGCCTTCGACATCGTCGCCCGGGAATGCCGCAAGGTACGCGAAGGCGTCGGCCTGCTCGATATCACCGCCTTCTCGCGCTACGAAGTCACCGGACCGCAAGCGCAAGCCTGGCTCGACCGGTTGCTTGCCTGCGCCCTTCCCAAGCCGGGCCGCGCGAAACTCGCGCCCATGCTGGGCGAAAACGGCAAGCTCAAGGGCGACCTCACAGTTTTCAACTGGGGTGACGGCAGCTGGTGGATCATGGGGTCCTACTATCTGCGGCAATGGCACATGCGCTGGTTCGAACAGCATCTCGGCGAGGGCGTCGCCGTACGCGACATTTCGGACGCGGTCGTCGGCTTTTCGCTCGCCGGCCCCAATGCGCGCCGTCTGCTCGAACGGCTGACGCACCAGGATGTCTCGCACCAGGGCTTCGGTTTCCTCACCTGCAAGGCGCTGGATGTCGGCCTGGTTCGAGCCAAGGTCGGGCGGCTCTCGGTCATCGGCGAGCTCGGCTACGAAATCCATTGCAAGGCCAATGAGCATGCGGGGCTACGCCGGGCGCTGCTTGCGGCAGGCAGCGACCTCAGCGTCACCGAATACGGCTTCGGCGCGGTCAATTCGCTGCGGCTCGAAAAAAGTTTCGGCATCTGGTCGCGTGAGTTCACGCAGGATTACACGCCAGCCGAGACCGGCATGGACCGCTGGATCGCCTTCGACAAGGGTGACTTCATCGGCCGCGAAGCGGCGCTGAAAGAGCAGCAGGCCGGCGCCAGGCGCACGCTGGTGACGCTCGAGATCGACGCCGCGGATGCGGACGCCAGCGGCTACGAACCGGTCTGGGGCGGAGGCAAGCTTGCCGGCTTCGTCACGTCCGGCGGCTATGGCCATACGGTCGGCAAGAGCCTCGCCATGGCGCTTGTCGATGGCGATGTCACCGATGTCGATACTGAGTTGACAACCCATATCGTCGGCGTCGAAAGAGGTGCGCGCGTCATCGCTTCGTCGCCTTACGATCCACTGGGCAAGGCGATGCGGGCATGACCGATCGAACCGGTGCCGTCCATGCGGAAGACCATGCCATGAACCACGCTCGCTCCCCGAAATCAGGCCTGTCCGGCACGCCATGACCAGACGCTATTCCGCCCTGTCGCTGTTCAAGGAAGGCCTGGCGGGCCAGACCGGCTGGAAGCAGGCCTGGCGCTCACCCGAGCCGAAGCCGTCCTATGATGCGATCGTCATCGGCGGCGGCGGCCATGGGCTGGCGACGGCCTATTACCTGGCCAAGAATCACGGCATCGCCCGGGTGGCCGTGTTGGAAAAAGGCTGGATCGGCGGCGGCAACACCGGCCGCAACACCACGGTGGTACGCTCCAACTACTATTACCCGGAAAGCGTCGAGCTCTACGGGCTGGCGCACCGGCTCTATGAAGGCCTGTCGAAGGACCTGAACTACAACGTCATGCTGTCGCAGCGCGGCATGGTCAATCTCTGCCATTCGACCGCCGAAATGGAGATCGGCGCCCGCACCGTCAACGCCATGCAGATCAACGGCATCGATGCGGAGCTGTTTTCGCCGGAGGATGTGCGTCGCGTGGCGCCGATCTACAATTTCTCGCCGGATGCGCGCTTTCCCGTGTTCGGCGGCATCTGGCAGGGCCGCGCCGGCACGGCCCGCCACGACGCCGTCGCCTGGGGTTATGCCCGGGCGGCGAACCGGCTCGGCGTCGATATCATCCAGAATTGCGAGATAACCGATTTCATCGTCGAGGGCGGCCGTTGCCGCGGCGTCCAGACGACACGCGGCGCGATCCGTTCCGAGCGCATCGGCATGGCCGTGGCCGGCCATTCCTCGGTGCTGGCGGCCAAGGCCGGTTTCCGGCTGCCGATCAATTCCTACGCCCTGCAAGCCTGCGTTTCTGAACCTGTGAAGCCGATCCTCGACACGGTGGTGCTGTCGCCCGGCTGCGGCGTCTATGTCAGCCAATCGGACAAGGGCGAGATCGTCATTGGCGGCGGGCTCGACCGCATCCCCTCCTACGCGCAGCGCGGCAATTTGCCGACGCTGGAAGCCGTCATTGCCGGACTGCTGGAGATGTTCCCGATCTTCGGCCAGTTGAAGCTGATGCGGCAATGGGCCGGCATTGTCGACGTCGTGCCGGATTCCTCGCCGATCATCGGTCCTTCGCCACTACCCAATTTGTTCCTCAATTGCGGCTGGGGCACGGGCGGATTCAAAGCCATCCCCGCCGGCGGCACGCTGCTGGCAAACCTGCTGGCCACGGGCAAGCACAATGATATCAGCCGTCCCTTCGATCTCGACCGTTTCGCCAGCGGGCGGCTGATCGACGAAGCGGCCGGCTCCGGCATCGCGCACTAATGCATGTCGCCCAAAAGTGTGCAGCGGTTTTGGGGCAACGACATGCATCGCGCACTGAGACAAACACTAGAGGCAATCATGCAGCTTTTCCCATGTCCGTTCTGCGGCCCGCGCGACGAGACCGAATTCCACTATGGCGGCGATGCCGGCAATGTCAGGCCCGATGGCGCCGACGTGCCGATCGAGCGCTGGGCAGATTACCTCTATCTGCGCGGCAACCCGAAGGGCGCGGCACGCGAAATCTGGGTGCACATGAATTGCGGCGAGTTCTTCGTCATGGAACGTGACACGGTCACGCACAAGGTGCTGTCCTCGACCGCCCTTGGCGGGGAGCACGCCGCGTGACCGCCTCGCGTCTTCCCACCGGCGGCAGCGCCATCGACCGGTCGCGCCCGATCCGATTCAGCTTCGACGGCGCAACCGTGGACGGCTTTGCCGGCGACACCATCGCCTCGGCACTGCTGGCCGGCGATGTCGCGGTCGTCGGCCGCAGCTTCAAATATCACCGGCCGCGCGGCATCTGGGGCGCCGGCGTCGAGGAGCCGAACGCGCTGGTCGACATCGGCGGCCCCCAGGCGAAACCGAACACGCGCGCCACGACCGAGCCGGCACGCAACGGGCTGGTGGCGAAAAGCGTCAACGCGACGCCCAATGCGCTGGCCGACCGTAACGCCTTCCTCGACCGCTTCTCCCGTTTCATTCCGGCGGCGTTTTACTACAAGACCTTCATGTGGCCGGACTGGCACATGTTCGAGCCGCGCATCCGCGCCATGGCCGGACTGGGCAAGGCCGACACCGACTGGACATCGCCGGGCACGGCTGACCAGATCAACCATCATTGCGACGTGCTGGTTGTCGGCGCGGGACCGGCCGGATTGGCGGCGGCCAGGCTGGCGGCAGGTGCAGGCCTCGCCGTCACGCTGGTCGACGACCAGCAGACGCCGGGAGGATCCCTTGGCCACCGCGCCGGCGAGATCGACGGCAAGCCGGCTTCCGTCTGGGTCGAAGAGGCGGTTGCGGAGCTTGGCACGGGCGGTCACCTGATCCTGGCAGCGACCACCGCCTTCGGCATTTACGACCACAATCTGGTCGGGCTGAACCAGCGGCATTTCGATGGCCGGCGCGACACGCTGTGGCGGGTCCGGCCGCGCCAGATCGTGCTGGCGACCGGCGCCATCGAACGACCGCTGCCCTTTGCCAACAATGACCTTCCGGGCATACTGTCGGCGGACGCGGCACTTGCCTATCTCAGGCGCCATGCGGTGCTGGTTGGACGGCGCATCGTCACCGCCACCAACAATGACAGCGCTTACGAGGTCGCTGGCGCGCTGGCCGACGCCGGCGCAGAGGTAACGCTCGTCGACATCAGGCGTGACGGCATGCCCGACGCACCGGCCAAGGTACGGCTGGTCAAAGGGAGGGCGCTTGCTTCCGCCAGGGGCAGACTGCGGGTCGAGGGCGTGACACTGGATGACGGCACCAGGCTCGATGCCGATTGCGTGCTGGTCTCGGGCGGCTGGACGCCGACCATTCATCTCTTCGGCCAGGCCAAGGGCAAGCTGGCCTGGAGCGACGCACGCGCCGCCTTCCTGCCAGGCGATCCGGTCGACGGCATTTCGGTGGTCGGCGCCGCGGCTGGCGCGATCTCCTTGTCGGAAGTGTTCGCCGGCTTGGAGAAAGCCGTTGGCTTGCCGGGCCAGGCGAAAGCAGCCGTGCCGCGCAGCACGGGACCGGAAGCAACGGGCGGCGTTGCCGCCGCCTGGCCGGTGCCCGGTTCGAAAGGGCGCATCTGGATCGACTACCAGAACGACGTGACGGTAAAGGACGTTGAACTGGCGGCGCGCGAAAACTTCGTCTCGGTCGAGCACCTGAAACGCTACACCACGCTCGGCATGGCAACCGACCAGGGCAAGACCTCCAACCTGCCCGGCCTGGCCTTGATGGCCGGCATCACCGGCCGCACGGTGCCGGAAGTCGGCACCACCACCTACCGTCCGCCCTTCACGCCGGTGCCGCTGGCAAGCTTTGTCGGCGCGCGCGTCGGCGAGCTGATGGCACCCGTGCGCAGGCTGCCGCTGGAGGCCATGCACCGCGCCGGCGGCGCCGTCTTCCAGGAATATGGCGGCTGGCTGCGGCCGGCCCATTATGGCGGCCGCGGCGCCGACGCGGATCGCGCCATCCAGGACGAGGCGTGGCGCGCGCGCCAGTCGGTCGCGCTGTTCGACGGTTCGACGCTGGGCAAGATCGAGGTGATCGGCCCCAAGGCGGCCGAATTCGTCGATTTCCTCTACTACAACACCATGTCGACGCTGAAGCCGGGCCGCTGCCGCTACGGGTTCATGCTGTCGGAGAACGGCGTAGTCTTCGATGACGGCGTGCTGGTTCGGCTGGACGAGCATCGCTTCGTCGTGTCGTGTTCATCCTCGCATGTCGCTGCCGTGCACGCGCGGCTGGAGGAATGGCGCCAGGACCGATTTGGCCGCGACGCGGTCTATATCCACAACGCCACATCGGACATGGCGACGCTGACCGTTTCGGGGCCGAACGCCCGCAAGCTGCTCCAAGCACTCAACCTCGGCCTCTCGCTCGACGAGGCCGACCTGCCGCACATGGCGATCGGCCATGGCAGCTATGGCGGTGACGAGGTCCGCGTCGCCCGCGTCAGCTTCACCGGCGACAGGAGCTACGAGATTTCGATCCGGGCTGACCGCGCCGAGCCCTTGTGGGCACATCTGCGCCAGGCCGGCCAGGCGTTCGACGCCGTCACCATCGGCCTCGAAGCGCTGATGATCCTGCGTGCCGAAAAAGGCTTCATCGTCATCGGCAAGGATACCGACGGCACCACGCTGCCGCACGATCTCGGCAGCGAAGCGCCCCGCACCAAACGCCGGACCGAATATGTCGGCCGTCGCTCGCTGTTCACCGAGGAGGCCTCGCTCGGCGACCGCCTGCAGCTTGTCGGACTGACAGTGCCGTCTGGCGAAGCGCCGCTACCGACCGGCGCCCACGGCATCAAGCGGAGCGACGGCAGACTGCACAGCCAGGGCTTCGTCACCTCGAGCTACCAGAGCCCGACGCTTGGCCGGCCCATCGCGCTCGGCCTGATCGAGCGCGGCGCGGCCCGCCACGGCGAGACGATCGAAATCCAGCATCTCGGCAAGGTTCGGTCGGCAACGATTGCCGCGCCTTGCGCCTTCGACCCGGCAGGAGAGCGGCTCCATGCGTGATCTCGCGGAAAAATGGTCTGTCGCGCCGGACTGGCAGAGCGCCACGATCGAGGTGCCGGGGCTCAAGATAGGCGCGATTGCCGGATTGCACCAACGTCTGGTCAGCGGCGACCTCGCGGCGTGGGCCGAAGCATCCGGCTTCGATGGAGCGGCCGCCGGTGCGTTCGGCCTGGCCGAGGGCGCACGCTATTCGGTTCGTCTGGCACGCGACCGATTGCTTGCCGTGTCGGCCACCCCTATCGGCATGGCCACGGGGTGGTTCAGCCAAGGGTTCGGGGTGACAGAAATCAGCGCCGGGCTACAGGTGTTCGAGGCAGAAGGCGCGGCGCTTGACGCTTTCATCGCGCGTGGAACGACGCTCGATCCCGGACAACCGAGCGCCAGTGCGGCACTGTCCTTCGCCGGCATCAACGCCATCGTCTATCGCCATGAAAGCAAGCTGCGCATCCATGTCGACCGCGGTCTCGCGGCCTATCTCTGGACGTGGACGGAGCAGGCTGCCGGCCACATCGCGGCGGAAACCAGCCAGCCATGATCACGCTCAGAGCGTGAACGACCAGAACAGGCAGGCCAGCGTCGCGGCGGCGAAGACCACGAAGAACAGGCTGCGCAACAGCACGTTGCGGCGCAGTTCGTTCATGACGAAGTGGCAGCCGACGACCGCCACGGCAAACAGGAACCGCCAGTTCAGCAGTGCCCACAAGGCGCTGCCCTGGCCGAAAGCCCATCGGGCGAGAAGGCCGCCTACGATGGTGGCGAACAGCACGATCACCGTCCAGAAGATCGCGTCGGCGGCATGGGTGAGAACGATGCTGGCCGCGCGGATCGGCAGGATCATCATCAACAGCGCGCTGAAGAAATAGACGGCCGCGAGCGGAATGAACGTCCCGGCATCGGCGATGCCGTCGAGGCGCCTGACGCCGATCGCACCATAGGGATAGCCATGCCGCGCCACCGCCAGGCTCAACGCCATCAGCAAGGCGGTCAGCACCGCGACGAGTGCGAAGGTCGTGAGGGCTTTGCTCATGGTGTTCCTGTCCCGGACGAATCAGACAGGAACCTTGTAGCGGGCGGTCGTAAATTGCACGTAAGCGGCGGTGTCGCCCATGCGGATTTCGACCTTCGCGCAACCCTCTTCGCGGCTGCTACTCAGCAGCGATCCTGCCTGCCGAGCGGTTGGCAAGCACAAAGCCGACCTCGTCCACCGCCTGCGCCGCGCGCTTCAGGATGGCATCGGAGCGCAGCACGCCGTCGGTGAAATCCTTGTCGGTGGCGTAGACTGCGGTCGGCAGCGTGAAGGCCTCGAAGAAGCCGAACAGCGGCCGCAACTGATGCTCGACGATCAAGGCATGGCGCTCGCCGCCGCCGGTCGCGGTCAGCAGGATGGGTTTGCCCCGCAGCGCCGCCGGATCGATCAGGTCGAAGAAGTGCTTGAACAGGCCGGTGTAGCTGCCCTTGTAGGTCGGCGAGCCAACCACCAGCACGTCGGCGGCGAGGATCTGGGCCAGGATCGGTTGCGCCTGGCCGTCGAGGTCGCGTGCCCATCTTGCCGTGCCCAGCGATGGGCCGACATCCTCGATGTCGTAGGTGCTGGCCGACAAGCCATGGCGCGCGGCGATGTCCTTGGCCACGAAATCGACGAAGGCGCGCGTCTTTGACGGCCGGGTGATGTTGCCGGAGAAGCCGACGACTGTTCGGTTTGACATGGTGACTGGGCTCTCTTTGGTCTTGATGGTCGAAATCTTGGAGGGCAGCGGCCTGCCCCCCGGTGGGAATCAGCTCCAGGCATGCAGCGGCGGGTTTTCGCCGTTGAGGAAGTATTTGCCGAGGATCGAGTACTTCCAGCGTACCGGATCGTGCAGCGTGTGGGTGCGGGCATTGCGCCAGTGCCGGTCGAGATTGTGCTCGGCCAGCGTCGAACGCGTGCCGGCCAGTTCGAACAGCTTGTTCGTCGCGGCGATGGCGATCTCGGTCGACAGGATTTTCGCCTCGGCGGTGACGATCTGCGCATGCGCCACCGTCTCGGCGGTCGGCTCGGCCACCGCGCGGTCGATTGCCAGGCCGGCTTTTTCGAGCAGCGCCTGCGCGGCGTGCAGGCGCAGCGTCAGGTCGCCGACCGCCTGGATGGTGTAGGGATCGTCCCAGGCATTGTCGACGCCGCTGTCGATCCAGGCGCGGCTTCTGGTCCTGACGAAGTGAACGGTCTCGTCGATCGCGGCTTGCGCGATGCCCGTGTCGACCGCCACCTGAATGATCTGGAAGATGGCGCCGTCAGCCGTCGGTCTGTCATAGCCCTTGTAGCCGGGCACGAGATGCGTCTTCGGCACCTTGACGTTGTCGATGATCACCGTACCCGACAACGTCGTGCGCTGGCCGAAGCTCGACCAGTCGTCGATGACCGTCAGGCCAGGCGCGCCACGATCGGCTATCGCGTACCAGGCGCGGCCCTCGTCATCGAGCGCCACGATCGGCACCAGATGGGCGAGCAGCGCGCCCGAGGAATAGAATTTACGGCCATTGACGACGACATGGTCGCCGGCATCGGTGAAGCGGGTCTCGAAATCGGCGGCGCGCTTGGAGCCGAATTCGGAAAAGGCGTTGCCGAACCGCGTGCCCTTCAGCGCTTCGGCAAACAGCAGTTTCTGCTGTTCCGCATCCGACACGGTGCGGATAGCCGCAATGACGCCGAGATGGTTCTGCGCGATCTGGCCGATCGAGGAATCGGCCGCCGAGATGATCTCGATCACCTTGGCCAGCGTGACGTAGGACACTTCCGGCCCGCCGAATGCCTTGGGCACATTGATCGACCACAGGCCGCTTTGCGAAAAGGCGTCGAGTTCGGCGACCGGCCAGATGCGCTCACGGTCGCGCTTGGAGGACTCCTTGAGGAATTCGGCGGCGAGCGCATGGGCGACCGCGACCGCCTCGGCGTCATCCCTTATGATGTGTGCCGGCTCCGACGGCCTTGCGACCGGCGGCACGGCGGCGGAGGCGTGGTCTGTCTTGACGGTCGAGACGGTCATTTCACTGCTCCTTCGAATTTCGTTTCAGGCAACGGCATGGAGATGGGCTGGTTTGGCAGCCGGCGACGGCGGTTGGCCGGTGGTCGATTGACCGAGATAGAAGGCGCGCACATCCTCACGCTGGCGAAGATCGGCAGCAGCGCCGGAAAGAACGGAGACGCCGTTTTCGAGCACCGTGGCGTGGTCGGCGTATTTGAGAGCCACCGCCGAGTTCTGCTCGGCGACCAGGATCGACAGACCGGTCTCGCGGTTGAGTTTTCTCAGCGTCTGAAAGATGTCCTGGACGATGAGCGGCGCGAGCCCCATTGACGGCTCATCGAGAACCAGCAGACGCGGCCGCGACATCAGCGCCCGGCCGATGGCCGTCATCTGCTGCTCGCCGCCGGAGGTCAGGCCGGACAAAGTCCGGCGCTTTTCCCGGAGACGGGGAAAACAGCCATAGATGCGTTCGAGGTCCGCGTTGATCTCGGCCCGGCGGCCGCTGCGGCCGATGCCGCCGGCGACCAGGTTTTCCTCGACGGTGAGGCTCTTGAAGCAGTGGCGGCCCTCGAGCACCGGGACCAGGCCGGCGCGCACGAGCTCGCCCGGCTTGCGGCGCGAGACATCCGAGCCTTCATAGCGGATGGTGCCGGCATTGACCTGGCCGCGCTCGGCGGGCAGCAGGTTGGAGACAGCCTTCAGCGTCGTGGTCTTGCCGGCACCATTGGCACCGAGCAGCGCCAGGATCTCACCGCGCCGGATCTCAAAACTGACACCGTGCAGCGCCGTGATGGCGTGGTTGTAGGTGGCATGGATCGTGTCCACCGCAAGGATGACGTCATTGTCCGGCATGAGCTCTTCTTTCGCGGTTCGAGGAACCGTAAAGGGCCGGGCGCCCTGTCCGTGGCGCCCGGCATTGGCTGATCAGTTGGTGGTCACGGCGTTGGCATCATCGGCGGTGCGCAGCTTGATGCCCTTCTCCTTGGCATAGGCCTCGGCGGACTTTTCGATGATCGGCCGCAGCAGCGCCCAGTCCGGAGCGATCCAGTCGGAGACGACGTTCCACTTCTTGCCGTCCCACTGCTGGAAGGTCACGTAGCCCTCGCCTTCGTGATTGTCCCAGCTGACGTTGATCGAGTGGAACAGGTCCTTCGCGCCGAGCGCCTCGACCTTGGCCGGATCGAGCTTGAGGTGTTCAAAGCCCCAACGGACTTCGTCTCCGGTCAGCGTGCGATGACCAAACTTCTCCTGCGCGACGCGGATCGCCTCGACATTGAGGATGCCGTTGACGATGCCGAGATTGTGGTAGACCGAGCCGATGCGCGACTTGTCTTCCAGATTGCCCTTGCCGGCGCCGTAGACGGTCTTCACGATCTCCTGCACCACCGGATAGGTGTTGCCGGAAGCCTGGGTGGTGATGGCGGTGTAGCCCTTGGCGGCGTCACCGGCGGGGATGACATCCTCTTCCGAATTCGACCAGACATTGCCGACGATGTGGTCGACGGGATAGCCGACCTTGACCGCCGTCTTCAGCGCCACCGGGTTCATCACGCCCCAGCCGCGCAAGACGACGAAGTCCGGCTTGGCGCGGCGGATGGTCAGCCACTGCGACTGCTGCTCGTTGCCGGGATGCGGCACCTCGATCTGCTGCACGGTGAAGCCGTATTTCTGCGCCAACAATTCATAGATCGGGATGGTTTCCTTGCCGTAGGGCGAGCCGTGATAGAGCACGACGATCTTCTTGCCCTTGAGCTTGTCGATGCCGCCTTCCTTGGAGGCGATGTAGTTCACGATTCCCGAAGTCTCGCTGTAGGGGTTGAGCAGCAGCGGGAAGACATAAGGGAAGACGCGTCCATCGGTGGAGTCCGTGCGGCCATGGTTGACCGTGATCAGCGGCACCTTGTCTGCGGTGATGCGGTCGATCATCGCATAGGCGATGCCGACCGAAAGCGGGTTCCAGGCGGCGGCACCGGCATGGCTCTTCTGCCGCTCGTAGCATTCGACGCCGCGCTCGACCTCGTACTGCGTCTCGCATTCATCCCAGGTCAGCTTGACGCCGTTGACGCCGCCATCGCGGATGTTGATGAGGTTGAGATAGTCGATGAAGCCACCGAAGAAGCCGGTGCCGCCGGCCGCATAGGGTCCGACGCGGTAGCTCTGCAACGGGAAATATTGTTCATCGGCGTGGGCGGCGGGCAAGGCCACCGACACGATCATCGCCGCGGACAGCGCCGCCGCCTTGATTGTGCTGAGAAAGGTCATTGTCAGGGTACTCCCGGTGTGGGCCGTGTCGGGTTCGGCCTTTGGCTCATTTTCAAATGCAATTCACTTCAGACGCGCGGCTCAGGTCGACTGCCAGGCGAACAGGAGCCGTCTTCGGACCCTGTCCCACAGGGCCACCAGCCCATCGGGTTCAAGGATCAGAAACAGGATGATGAGCGCGCCAAGCACGATGCGCTGGCTCATGTCGAGCACGCCCGAGTCAAAGACATCGCCAAGCAGGAAGCCGCCGAGGCGCGATAAGCCAAGCGGGAAGACGACGATGAGCGCGGCGCCGAAAAAAGCGCCACGGATCGAAGCCAGGCCCCCGATGATGATGATGAACAGGATCTGGAACGAGCGGTCGAGATCGAAGCCATCCGGCTCAACGGTCCTGAGATAGGCGAAGGCCCAGATGACGCCGGCGACGCCGATGATGAAGGAGGAGATGGCGAAGGCCAGAAGCTTGGTCTTCAACACCGGTATGCCGATGATGCGGGCGGCGGTCTCATTGTCGCGGATGGCGATGAAGTTGCGCCCGGTCTGCGACGAGACCAGCCGATAGGCGAGGAAGGTGAGAACGCTGACGATGGTGAGCGCGAAGAGATAGCGGCCGACGGCGCCGTCGAAAGCGAAGCCTGAAATCGACAGCTTGGGCGCGTCGATGACGCCGGACGCCGAGTCGTTGGAGAACCAGCTGAACTTGGTCAGCGCCCATTGCACGAAGAACTGCGCGGCGAGCGTCGAGACGGCGAGATAAAAACCCTTCAGCCGCAGGCTGGGGAGGCCGAAGACGATGCCGATCGCGGCGGCGACAATGCCGGCCAGAAAGATGCTGCCGATCAGCGGCAGGCCCTCGACGCGCAGGTTGAAATTGTAGGCGGCGAAGGCGCCGGCCGCCATGAAGGCAGCACTTCCAAGCGAAACCTGGCCGGCATAGCCGGTAAGGATGTTCAGGCCCACGCCGGCGAGGCTGAGCGCCAGGAACGGCAGCAGGATGGCCTCGAAAAGATAGCTCGAGCCGATCAGCGGCACGACGCCATAGGCGAAGGCGAGCAGCAGCACGGGCACGATCCATTTCGGCAGGACCGGCGCCTCGGAGAAATCGCTTGTGATCGCGGCCATGGCTCAGACCCTTTCCACGAGCTTCTGGCCGAACAGGCCGGAGGGACGGATCAGGAGGAAGACGAGGGCCACGACATAGGCGAACCAGCTCTCGATGCCGCCGCCGAAATAATCGCCGATATAGACCTCGGCGAGCTTCTCGCTGGCGCCGATCAACAGCCCGCCGACAATGGCGCCGAGAATGGAATCGAAGCCGCCGAGCACCAGCACCGGCAGCGCCTTCAGCACCACCAGCGACAGCGAGAACTGCACGCCTAGGCGGGCGCCCCAGAGCAGTCCGGCGACAAGGGCGACAAGGCCGGCCGCGGCCCAGACGGTGCCCCAGATCAACGGCAGCCGCAGACCGACGGCGAGCGCGGCGAACTGATCGTCGGCGACGGCGCGGAACGAGAGCCCGATGCGGGTGTAGCGGAAGAACAGCGACAAGAGCAGAACCATGCCGGCAGCCACCACCGCCGCGAAAATGTCGAACTGGCTGATCAGCACGCCGCCGACTTCCAGCGGCACGTCCTCGATGCCGAGGTCGAGACCATGGACCTGCGTGCCCCAGATCAGTTGGGCGGCGCCCTCGATGATGTAGGACAGGCCGAGCGTCGCCATGAACAGCGTGATCGGCGGCTTGTTGGTCAGAGGCCGCAGCACCGTACGCTCGATGACGACACCCATCGCCACCATGATGGCGAAGGTGACCACCAGCGCCAGCGCGAACGGAATGCCGCGCTCGACGAGGCTGACGAAGGTGAGGGCGGCGAACAGCAGCATCGCGCCTTGCGCGAAGTTGAGCACGCCCGATGTCTTGTAGATCAGCACGAAGCCGATCGCGACCAGCGAGTACATGACGCCGGAGAGCAGGCCGCCGACGAGCACTTCGATGAAGAACTGGTAGTCAAAGTCGGCGATCATATGCCTGCCCCGTCCTCGTTGTCGGAGGCGACGCCGAGATAGGCGTCGATGACGCGCTGGTCGTTCCTGACTTCATCGGGCGTGGCGTCGGCGATCTTGCGGCCGTAGTCGAGAACGGCAATGCGATCGGACAGACCCATGACGACACCGACATCATGCTCGATCAGGATGACCGTCGTTGCGAAGCGATCCCGCGCGGCACGCACGAAACCTGCCATCTCGCTCTTCTCGCCGGCGGTCATGCCGGCCATCGGTTCGTCCAGCAAAAGCAGACGCGGTTGCGCGACCAATGCGCGGGCCAGTTCGACACGCTTCTGCAGCCCGTAGGGCAACGTGCCGGCAAGACGATCGCGGACAGCCGTGAGATCGAGGAATTCGAGGATCTGGCCGGCGCGGCTCAAGGAGTCGCGCTGCTCGCCGCGCGAGCGGCCAATGCCCAGCACCTGGCCGGCAAAATTGGAGCGCACCCTGTAGGCAAGGCCGGACGCCACATTGTCGAGAACGCTGAGGCCCTTGAACAGGGCAAGGTTCTGAAAGGTCCTGGCGACGCCGAGAGGCGCCAGCCGCTGCGTCGGCACCTGGGCATAACTGATGCCATCGAGCTGGACGTGGCCGCGGTCGGACCGATAGACTCCGCTGATCACGTTGATCAGCGAGCTCTTGCCGGCGCCGTTCGGGCCGATGATGGCGCGAATTTCGCCCGGGCGAACCGACAGGTCGATATCGGCCAGCGCGACGACACCGCCAAAGGACAGGCTGATGCCGTGAAGCGAGAGCAGCGGAGCGGCGGCGACCGTGGCAGCCCCTCTGGGTTCGGTGTTGCCTTCAGATTGCTGCGCGGGGCTGAATGCCGCCGGCAAGCCGCGCGCAAAGACCTCCGGCGCATAGACCGAGGCCTCCATCATTCCAAGGGCATATCCAGCCAACAGCATTCCAATCGTCCTCGATTGCTCAGCAGGCGCAAAGCCTCGTTGACGCTCGATGGATCGAGCGTGCCTGGAAACCTTGATCGATGTGCAGGTCGGACCGCCCGGCCTGCCTTTTTTGAAAAGGGCTATTCCGCTGCCAGCGACGCTGCCTGTTCAGCATCCTCCAGCTCGCGAACGAGCGGGATGACGTGCTTGCCGAAATACTCGACCTCTTCCTGGAAGTGCAGGAAGCCGAGCAGGATGAGATCGGCGCCGGCACGCTTGAAATCGACAATGCGCTCGGCGACCTGCCTTGGCGTGCCGATCAGGTTCGAGCGGAACCCGTCATTGTACTGCACCAGATCCTCGAAGGAGGACTTTGCCCAATTGCCCTCGCCTTCCGGCGATGCCTTGCCGGCATTCTTGACCTCGTGGCCAAAAGCGTTGACCGCTTCCGGGTTGGCCTTGCCGATGATCTCGGCGAGCACCGCCTTGGCTTCATCCTCGGTCTCGCGGACGATGGCAAAGGCGTTGACGCCGACCTTGACGGAATGATTGTTGGCCTTGGCCTTCGACTTGAGGTCGTCGACCTGCTTGGCGATCTCGGCCGGCGTGTTGCCGTTGGTGAAGTACCAGTCCGAAACGCGCGCGGCCATGTCGCGCGCTGCACGCGATGAGCCGCCCTGGAAGATTTCGGGCACCTGCGGCGGTTTCGGCTTCAGCGAATATTCGTTGAAGCGATAGAAATCGCCACGGAAGGTGAAGCTGTCTTCGGTCCATATTCCACGCAGCGCACGAATGAATTCCTCCGAACGGCGGTAGCGCTCGTCGTGGTCGAGCCAATGCTCGCCGATGGCGTGGAATTCGCCACGGAACCAGCCGGAGACGAGGTTGATGGCGACACGGCCATTGGTCAGGTAGCTGATGGTGGCGAGTTGCTTGGCCGCCAGTGCCGGATTCCAGGGGCCAGGCAGGATCGCCGCGATGACCTTGAGCGTCGTCGTGGCGGCCAGCAGATCATGGCTGAACGCCACGGATTCATGCTGTTCGTCAGCGCCGTAGCCGGCGGTGAAACGGATCTGGCTGAGCGCATAGTCGAAGCCGGCTTTTTCGGCGATCTGTGCCAGCTTGCGGTTGTACTCGGCCGAATGGTTGGTGCGCTGCTCGATGTTGGAAATCACCAGGCCGCCCGAAACATTCGGCACCCAGTAGGCGAACTTGACCGCGTCATTTCCTGTCTGTGCCATGAACTGTCTCCCATTCAGGCCGTGTCGTTGATCGGTCCGGTCGATGCCGGATTTCGCCAACATTTATTATGTCTACTGATTATATATACAAAGTAGTATTTTCCGTTTTTGGCGCCCTCTAGGGTCGGAAATACCAATTTTGCCCGGCCAAGCCGGCTTGTGCCTGTCAGCGCCCGACCGGACTGTGCGCGGTATTGGCACCGACTGCCTCGGCTGGCAGGGATGCTTCGAGCAATTTTGCGATTTCGCCGGCGACTGCCTGGGCATGGCGGGCGACCTCGGGGAGGCCCATGAGTTCGCCAAAGGTCCCTCGCGCCAATGGGCCGGCGACGAAGAGACTGGCGGCCGCCTTGCCATCCCGGCCGACGGCACGACTGTCGAGATTCGTCTCGATGCCCAGTCCGTATCGGTCGGTCCTGACCAGCCCGGCCCCGGCCAGGGAGCGCAGTGCTGGATTGAGCTGCAGCGACTGTCCATGAGCCGGTCCTGTCGTGTTGATGACGGCATCGAAGCGGGCAGTCTCGATCCGTGTCTGCCCGCGCCGTTGAAAGCTGACCGCGAGGCTGTCGCCCTCATCGTTCGACGCGACAAGTCTGGCGGCGATGGTGTCGAACGTGCCGGCGCTCTGGCGGCGGTCGAGCACGGAAGCGACTTGTGGCGCGATCCTGAAGCGATGCACGTCCCAGAACACGCGCAGCTGACGCACCAGCCTTGCCCGCTCCGGCGGAGCAAGGGCCGCCCACAGCACCGGCCCCTGCAGGCGCAACTGGTCGAAGACAGATTGCCAGTTGACGTTGGCCTCGCGCGCCACTGCCAGCGTCGCGCGAATGTTCCTCAGCAGGCCAAGCGCCGATGTGGCCGGCGCCGACGCAAAGTCACCAAAGGGCTCCCCCCTGACATCGGGATGGCCACGCGAGCGCAGCCCGCGGCGCGACAGCGCCAGGATGCGGCCGCGATGGCCACGGCGATCAAGCTCGGCCACCATGTCGGCCGACGTTAGCCCGGAGCCGACGATCAGCACCGAGGCTTGTGGTCCGATCGCGGCAAGAGCTGACGCCGCATAGGGGTTGGCGATAAAACCCGGCGCTTCCGTCAAGGACTCCAGCGCATTGGGAATCCCAGGTTGAGGATGCGTCGCCGCCAGGATCATGATGTCGGCTGAGACAGGCCCGGCGGAAGTCTGCACGTTCCAACCCGGGCCATCACCGTCGCGGATCACGCCGGTGGCGTTTCCTTCCACGTGACGAACCGCGCCTGAAGCGAGATGGGGAGCGAGGTGCTCGGCGACGTAGCGGCCAAAGACGCGCCGGCGCGGATAGATGTCGCCATTCTGCCAGAGGGCGTCCGTGTCGCTCTCGATTTCCCCACTGCCGGCCAACCAGCGTGCAAAATGCTGCGGATCGTCGGGAGCCATGCTCATTCTGACAGCCGGGACATTGACCCGGTGCGACGGCTCCTCGCTGGAATAGGCCAGGCCGCCGCCAAGCGCCGGTCGCGGCTCGATCACCGAGATCGACAGGCGCTCCGGCCGATGCGCCCGCGCCAGGTGCCAGGCCACGGCAGCGCCGGAGAAGCCGCCGCCGATGATGGCGACGCGCAATCGGCGGGCCGGAAGCAGCGCGTTCACGAGGCGCTGGCGAGCGATTTCGGCCGGTGGTCGCCGGCGATGGTCTCACCGAACGGCCCGGTGTTGACGGATGTGCCGGCTGCCTTGACCGGGTGATCGGTCGGCAGTTTCGGCAGCACCAGTTCGCCGAAACGATAGGCTTCCTCCAGATGCGGGTAGCCGGACAGGATGAAGGTATCGATGCCGAGGCGTCGGTATTCGTCGATCCGCTCCGCGACCGTGTCGGGATCGCCGACAAGGGCGGTGCCTGCGCCGCCGCGCACCAGGCCGACGCCGGCCCACAGGTTGGGCGCGATTTCGAGCTTGTCGCGGCTGCCGCCATGCAGCGCGCTCATGCGCGCCTGGCCGACGGAGTCCATGCGGGCAAAGACTTTCTGAGCCGAGGCTATCGTCGCGTCGTCGAGCCGGCTGATCAGGCTCTCCGCCGCGGCCCAGGCCTGTTCGGTGGTTTCACGCGCGATGACATGCAGGCGAATGCCGAAGGAGAGTTTGCGACCGGCCTTCTCGGCCAGTTCGCGCACGGCGTCCAGCTTGCGCTCGACATCGGAAGGCGGTTCGCCCCAGGTCAGGTACTTGTCGATCTCCTGCGCCGCCACCACCGATCCGACATCCGACGAGCCGCCGAAGTAGAGCGGCGGATAGGGCGTCTGCACCGGCGGGAACAGCAGCCTGCCGTCCTCGATGCGGAAATGCTTGCCCTGATGCTCGACCGTCTCGCCGCTCAGCACGCGCTTGTAGATCTGGAGGAATTCCTGCGTCACTTCATAGCGCTCGGCATGCGAGAGGAAGATGCCGTCGCCCTTGTTTTCCAGCGGATCACCGCCGGTGACGACATTGATCAGCAGCCGGCCATTGGAGATGCGGTCGAGCGTGGCGGTCATGCGCGCGGCGAGTGTCGGCGATTGCAGGCCGGGCCGGACGGCGACGAGGAAACGCAGCCGCTCGGTCAACGGCGCCAGCGCCGAGGCGATCACCCAGGAATCCTCGCAAGCACGGCCGGTCGGCAGCAGCACGCCGTAATAGCCCAACGTGTCGGCCGCCTTCGCCACCTGCGTCAGATAGGGTAGGTCGACGGCCCTGCCGCCTTCCGTCGTGCCGAGATAGCGGCTGTCGCCATGCGTCGGCAGGAACCAGAGAACCTTGATGCGATCAGGAATGTCCTTGGTCATGGCTGGCCTCCGGCAATGCGGCGGCGGCCTGACGAGGTTGAAAGCGGGCGCGGAAGGGCGGGCATGGCGGAGTCCTGTCCTGGAAAACCAGATCGCCCGCGCACTTTGCTTATTCTATAAATTCTGTAGAGTTAGTTTATTCCAAATCCGCCGCCAAAACTGGAAATTCTCTCCTTCAGGCCAACAGCGTTTTCCCGACGCGAGCGAGATGCAAGTCCATCAAAATCAAGCGAAGGCCGGCCCGGCGCCGTGCCGGGCCGGCCTTGACCGATCAGAACGCCGGCTCGACCGAGTTGACGTTGTCCTTGGTAACGACGGTCAGCGGGATCGGCAGCCGGTCCTTGACCTCCTTGCCGTCGATGATCTCAGCCATCGTGTTGATGGCCAGGCGGCCGTCCTCGACCGGGGACTGCACGATGGTCGAATACATCTCGTTGGTGCGGATCGATTCGAACGCGTCCTTCTGGCCGTTGATGCCGACGATCGGCGGTGCCGCCTTGGACGGGTTGGCCTCCTTCCAGGCGTCGATGAAGCCGCGCGCCATGGTGTCGTCATTGGCGTAGACGCCGCTGATCTGGTCGCCGAAGCGGGTGATCAGGTCGCGGCTTACCACCAGCGCCTTCTGCTGGTCGAAGTCGGCATTGACGGTGTCGAGCACCTTGATGTCGGCATTGGTTTCCTTGAGGCCATCCGTGAAGCCGGTCACGCGGCCGATCGTGGTGCCGTTGCCGGCCTGGCCGGCGATGATGACGACCGAGCCCTTGCCACCGAGCGCCTTGCTGAGCGAATCCGCGGCGAGCTTGCCTTCCTCGTAGACGTCGGGCCCGGTGAAGGACTTGATGAACGGCTTGGCATCGTCGCTCATCGGTGAATTGATAAGGATCGCCGGGATGTTGGCCTGCTGCGCGCGGGCGAGGCCCGGTATGTAGGCCTGCGGATCGAGCGGCCACAGGATGATGCCGTCGACCTTGCGCGCCACGCAGGTGTTGAGCTGCTCGGTGCCCTTCTGGACGTCGAAATCCTGGCTGAGGCTGAGGATCTCAATGTCGAGTTCCTTGGCACGGGCTTCAAGGGCCTTGTTGGCCGGCGTGGTATAGGCATGCGAATCCGCCGCCGTCACATAGCAAACCGTCTTGGCGCTGGCCCAGCCTGTCGATGCCAGCACCGCAATGGCGGCGATCTGGAGCATGCTTGTCTTGCCGATCATGTTTTTCCTCCTTGAGTGATTGGATTGTCGCGAATGAGCGCGGGGCGCGTGCCCGTAGCCCTCCCCTTGGTGGTAATGGCCCGATCAAGCACGACGAGCAGGATCAGGATGAGCCCCGATACGACCTGCTGGACGTATGCGGGAACGGACTGGAACTCCATGGCGATGGTCAGCGAGCCGATGGTCAGCACGCCGCCGAGCGTGCCGAGCGCGGATCCCCTGCCGCCTTCGAGACGGGTTCCGCCGACGACGACGGCGGCGATGACGGCAACCGTCAGTTCCGAGCCGAAGACGGGCGAACCGGTGTTGGTGACGAGGCTCTGCAGAACCCCCGCCAGGCCGGCAAGCGTGCCGGCGAAGACAAAGCCGAGACAGACGATGCGGTCCGAAGCAATGCCGCTTTCCTTGACGGCCGCCGGGTTGGAGCCGACGGCAAAGACATTGCGGCCCGGAATGGTGCGCGTCAGCCACAAATGCAGCAGCACGATCAGGATGATGAACAGCGCGCTGCGAATGGTGAAGACTTCGAGATAGATCTTGGCCAGCGCCAGCGAGAGCATGATGTCGGTGCCTGTCACCGGCTGGCTGTTGGTGATCCAGTGCGCCAGCGAACGGAAGATCAGCATCGTCGCCAGCGTCAGGACGAGCGAATTCACCTTCAGGCCGACGACCAGCGCGCCGTTGATGGCGCCGGCCAGCGTGCCGACCAGGATGCCGGCGATCGCGGCTGGGAGGATGCCGATCTCGCGCTGGAGGATGACCGACACGATGCCGGCCAGCGCGAACACCGCGCCGCCGGAGAGATCGATCTGGCCCGATATCAACAGCACCGTCAGGCCGATGGCGATCAGGCCGATCGTCGCCGCGCGGTCGAGGCCTAGGCCGAGGGTCGAGGCGGAGAAGTAGCCCGGAACCACCAGAGCGGAAATGATGAGCGTCAGGCCGAGGATGATCACGACCCGGTGCCGCGAGGCAAGCGTCAGCAGCCGCATCATGCCACCCCCCGCTTGCGCAACGCCGCATCCATGCCGACGGCGCCGACGATCAGGATGCCGAGCACAAAGCCCTGGATCGGCGTGCGCACGCCGTCGAGAACCATGACATTGGTCAGAAGCTGCACGAAGATGAGGCCGGCGATCGCCCGCGGCACCGAGCCGAAACCGCCGATGATCGACACGCCGCCGACCACCACCGCGGTGATGGCGCTGAATTCGTAACCGGCCCCGATGAGCGGCCGCGCGCTTTGCAACGTCAGCCCGAGCAGGCCGCCGCTGATGCCGGAGGCGAGCGCCGTGATCACGAAGGCGCCGGCCTTCACCGCCTGCACGGGAACGGCGCTTGCCTCGGCGGCTTTGTAATTGCCGCCGGTGGCGAGCGTCCACCGGCCCCAGAAGGAACGCGACAGCACGAAATGGCCGATGAGGGCGATGGCCAGGAAGATCAGCACCACGACCGGAATGCCGAACAGGCGGCCCTTGGCGAATTCGGCCGAGGCCGGGTTGCTGCCATAGACGATGACCCCGCCGACCGCCGCCTGGACGATGCCCAGGCCGATGGTGCCGATGCCGAGCGTGGCGATGATGGGATTGATGCCGACATAGCCGACCAGCACGCCGTTGAGCAGGCCGATCAGGCCGGCGAGGCCGACGGCCAAAACGAAGGCGGGCAGCGGACCGATCAGCGGCTGCAGCCCGAGCGACAGGATGGCGCCGCAGGCGATCGTTGCCGGCACCGACAAGTCGGCCAGCCCGCCGACCACCAGCACGAAGGTCATGCCGACGACGACGATGCCGACGATGGACATCGAGGTCAGGACATTGAGCAGATTGCCTGTGGTGAAAAAGGCAGGGCTGACAAAGGAGCCGTAGAGCAGGACGGCCAAAATGGCGAAGGCGAGCCCCGCTTTCGACAGAGCGCCGACAAGCCTGCCGCCGCGCGTAAAACGGTCGTTGCGGTTCACGCCGGTGATCTCCATGGCCACGTCGGTCACGCCATTTCCTCCCCCGTCGCCAGCGCCATGATGCGTTCCTCGCTGAGGTCGGCACGCATCAGCGGTTCGCAAGCGTGCCCGTCGCGCATCACCACGACGCGGTCGCAGACGCCGAGGATTTCGGGCAGTTCCGAGGAGATCATGACCACCGCCATGCCGCCCGCGACGAGCTGGCCGATAATGTGATGGATCTCGGCCTTGGCGCCGACATCGACGCCGCGCGTCGGCTCGTCGAGGATCAGCGCCGACGGCTTGGCGGCAAGCCATTTGGCGATCACCGCCTTCTGCTGGTTGCCGCCTGAAAGGAGATTGATGCGGCGTTCGCCGTCGGGCGGCGAAATGGAAAACTGCTTCACATAGTCCGCCGCCAGCGCGCGATCGGCACCGCGGCTGATACGCCCGAAACGGCTGAGGCGGCGCAGTATGGGCAGGCTGATATTTTCCCGGATCGACATGCCCGGCACGATGCCGTCGCCCTTGCGGTCTTCCGGAACATAGGCAATTCCCGCCTTGACCGCCTGGGACGGGGAATTGATCGAGACCTTGCGGCCGTTGACGCTGACCGTGCCTTCGACCAGCCGCGACAGGCCGAAAATGGCGCGCGCCACCTCGGTGCGGCCGGCGCCGACCAGACCGGTCAGGCCCAGTATCTCGCCGGCCCGCACATCGAAGCTGATATCGCGGAAGTGCTTGCCGTCGCTGATGCGCTCGACGCGCAGCCCGGACCTGCCGATCTCGGCCTGGCTTTTGGGGAAGACGTTGCTGACCTCGCGGCCGACCATCAGCCGGATCATCTGGGCGGCATTTATGCCTTGGATCGGACGGGTCTCGATCATTGAGCCGTCGCGCAGCACGGTCACCTCGTCGGCGATCTCGAGCACCTCTTTCAGCCGGTGGCTGATGTAGATGATGGCGATGCCGTCGTCGCGCATCTTGCGCAGGATCCGGAACAGTGCCGCCGTCTCATGCTCGCTGAGGCTCGATGTCGGCTCGTCCAGGACGATGATGCGGGGCTGGGCCGCGTAGGCCTTGGCGATCTCGACGAGCTGCTGCTGGCTGATCGACAAATCGCCGAGCCGTTCGCGCGGGTTGATGGCCGCTCCCAGCTCGTCGAGGACGGCGGCGGCCTTCCTGACCATCTCGCCCTTGCGCAGAAAACTCCATTTGCCGGGCATTCGGCCCAGATAGACGTTTTCCGCGACCGTCAGATCCGGCACCAGATTGATCTCCTGATGCACCATGCGGATGCCGAGCGCCTGGGCGTCGGCCGGCCGGCGCATGCGAACCTCGGCACCGCCGACCTCGATGGTGCCGCTGGTGGGTGCGTAGGAGCCGTTGAGCACCTTCATCAGCGTCGATTTGCCGGCGCCGTTTTCGCCCACAACAGCGTGGACGGTGCCGAACCTGACAGCGAAATTGACGTTGGACAGAGCCCTCACGCCCGGAAACGTCTTGCTGATGCCTTTCATGTCCAAGGCGAAATCGGCGGCGACGGCACTCATGTCTGGCTAGGTTCCTCCCTGGCGGCCTATCCCGTTGTCCTCGGCACCGGATGGTGTATTATTTTAGTATAATATCCTATTGGAGCGCGAGCCACCTCTGACCTGAATGCTCACCTCCGGGTGTGCGAATTGGTTCAGGCCTTCGTCTGCGGATCGAATTCCTCAGTGCGGATGCCGGACTATTGCACTAATATAACAGTTCTGACAAGCTGGATTCCGATCTGCCTGGAACCGCTCCGTTGCGGGGGATCGCCACGCGCATTGGGTGCATTCCAATTTACATTCTAATATAATCTGATCATTTCTGGTGAACGAAGCTACGGATTTGCCATGGACCTGGACCCTACGACCCTCAATCGGGCTCTGCCGCTCCGCGATCAGATCTATCAGAAGATCCGTAATCTGATTGTCGTCGGACAGATGAAGCCGGGGGAAGTGATCAACGAGGTTGCCATCGCGGAGGCACTCGGTGTTTCACGCACGCCCGTTCGGGAAGCTGTCAAGCGCATCAGCGACGAGGGCCTGGTCAAGATCCTGGCGCAGACCGGCACCTATGTCGCGCCGATCAGCCGCGCCGACCTGGAAGAGGCCTATGTGATCCGCCGGGCACTCGAGATGGAGAGCGCCAGGCGTGCGGCCGTGAAGCTGACGCCGGCAGCCGCCGAGCTGCTTGAGGACAACATGGCGGCGCACCGGCTTGCCATATCGCGCGGCCGGTACGCCACCGCGATCCAGCTCGACGACGTCTTCCATCGTACCATTGCCGAGATCTGTGGCCTGCCAATGATCTGGCGGGCCGTCGACATTTCCAAGGCGCAGATGGATCGTGGCCGTTATCTCGCCATCCCCAAGCCCGGGTACGGCGAACAGACGATCGAGCAGCACGAGGCCATCCTTGACGCGCTGAAGCGACACGATGCCGAAGGCGCCGCGAAGGCAATGGAGCACCATCTCGAGACGTCGTTCCGCAACACGCTCGAAGTCGCCGCCGATCTTCTCGGCTGAACCCGCACCGGAGACGACCCGCACATGCGGAGAATGGGACTTTGCATCGGCCTGAAGGCCGAGGCGATCGCCGAGTACAAGCGCGTCCACGCCGCCGTCTGGCCTGACGTGCTCGAAGTCATCAGCCGCGCCAACATTAGCAACTACTCCATCTTCCTGCGTGAGCCCGAGAACCTGCTTTTCGCCTATTGGGAGTATCACGGCAGCGATTTCGCCCAAGATGCCGCGCGAATGGGCGAATCCTCCGCCATGCGCAAATGGTGGGAGCTTTGCGATCCCATGCAGAAGCCATTGCCGACCCGCGCCGACGGGGAATGGTGGGCAGCCATGGAAGACGTCTTCCATCTGGACTGACCGCGGGCCGATCATGCCTGGTCACTTGCCCGGCCAGATGCCCGGTTTCGGTCAGGCTTGATCCGGGCGCGGCGGACAGGGATCGAATTCACTCCCTCCACGCCAAGACGTTGCCCCAGTCCTGACCACGCGGCTGTCACCGTCGCTGCTTGACCATTGACATTCTATTATATTAGTATTTTTCATCATCCATCCCTGGCTTCGTCGGGGAGAGCTTCTTTCAGAGTTTGTGTAATGACGCGGTTCATCCAGCTTTCGCACGCCGACAACATTCTTCTTGCGGTCGACCCGCTAAAGGTCGGCGACAAGGCCGGTGACGTCGCGGCCAGGGCACGGATACCGCGCGGCCACAAGATGGCCGTGCGCGACATCGCGTCGGACGAACCGATAGTGAAATACGGCCAGACCATCGGCTTCGCACGCGAACCAATCGTCGCCGGCGACTGGGTGCACGAGCACAATGTGTATCTGCGCAATTTCGAGCGCGACTATCTGTTCGGCACAAATGCCAGGCACACGCCTGTTCTTCCAGAGGCCGAGCGCGCCACCTTCCTGGGTTACCGCAGGCCGAGCGGCAAGGTCGGCACGCGCAACTTCATCGCCGTCCTGACTTCGGTGAACTGTTCGGCCAGCGTCGCCCGCTTCATCGTGGAAGAGGTCAACCGGTCGGGCATCCTGCGCGACTATCCCAATGTCGACGGCGCCATCGCGCTGGTCCACGGCACAGGCTGCGGCATCGACACCCAAGGCGCCGCCTACGATCTCCTGAAACGCACGCAATGGGGGTTTGCCACCAATCCCAATGTCGGCGGCGTGCTGATGGTCGGGCTCGGCTGCGAAGCGTTCCAGATCCCGCGCTGGATGCAGTCCTACAACATCGAGGAGAGCACCACCTTCCGCACGATGACGATCCAGGAGACCGGAGGCACCCGCAAGACCGTCGAGGCCGGCGTCAAGGCGATCCTCGACATGCTGCCGACCGTGAATGCCGCGGAAAGAACGCCGCAGCCGGCTTCCGAACTGGTGCTGGCGCTGCAATGCGGCGGGTCGGACGGTTACTCCGGCATCAGCGCCAACCCGGCGCTCGGTGCGGCGGTGGACCTACTGGTCGCGCAAGGCGGGACGGCCGTTCTCTCGGAGACGCCCGAGATCTATGGCGCGGAGCATCTTCTCACCTTGCGCGCCGAGACCCGCGAAGTGGGCGAGAAGCTGATCGAGCGCATCCGCTGGTGGGAGGCCTATACCGCCAGGCACGATATGGAAATGAACAACAACCCGTCTCCCGGCAACAAGCTGGGCGGACTGACGACCATACTGGAGAAATCGCTCGGCGCCTCCGCCAAGGGCGGTACGACCAATCTGCGCGCCGTGCTCGAATATGCCGAGCCGATCAACGAGCGCGGCCTCGTCTTCATGGACACGCCGGGCTACGACCCGGTCTCGGCCACCGGACAGGTTGCCGGCGGCGCCAACATATTGTGCTTCACCACCGGACGCGGCTCGGCCTTCGGCTGCAAGCCGACGCCCTCGATCAAGCTCGCCTCCAACTCCTTCATCTTCGAGCAGATGCGCGAGGACATGGACATAAACTGCGGCGACATACTGGACGGCGTGACGCTGGCCGAGAAGGGCGAGGAGATCTTCACCGAGATCCTGCGCGTGGCATCGGGCGGGCGCACCAAGTCGGAATCGCTCGGCTATGGCGACAACGAGTTCGTGCCCTGGAGTCTCGGCGCGACGATGTAGCAATACCGCCCGCTTCCACCGGGCAGCCCCCCAGCATCTCAAACGGAAAGAACCGCTCGACATGAACAGGATCGATCTTGACGGCCAGCACGCCGTCGTCACTGGCGGCGCGCAAGGCCTCGGCTTCGCGATGGCCAAGCGTTTTGTCGCCTCCGGCGCGACGGTCACCTTGTGGGACATCGACGAAGCACGTCTCGATGCGGCCAAGCGGGAGCTCGGCAAGGCCGCCACGACGCTGGCCGTCGACATAGCCAGTTGGGAAGCGGTGGACGCCGCCCGCGCCCGAACGGAGGAGATCGCCAACAAGATCTCCATCCTGGTCAACTCGGCGGGCATTGCCGGCCCGGCCGCGCCGCTCGACAGCTACGACATCGATGTCTGGAAGAAGGTCATCGACATCAACGTCAACGGCACCTTCTACGTCAACCGCGCCGTGGTTCCCGGGATGAAGGAGCGCAATTACGGGCGTATCGTCAACATCGCCTCGGTCGCCGGCAAGGAAGGCAATCCCAATGCCGCCGCCTATTCGGCCTCGAAAGCCGCGGTCATCGGCATGACCAAGTCGCTTGGCAAGGAGCTGGCGCAGTACGACATCGCGGTCAACTGCATCTCGCCGGCGACGGCGCAGACGCGCATCCTCGAGCAACTGACGGCCGAGCACATCGAATATATGCGTTCGCGCATTCCGCGCGGCCGCCTGCTGGAGGTCGACGAGGCCGCCGCCATGGTCGCCTGGCTCGTCTCGAAGGAAAACAGCTTCACCACGGCCTCGACCTTCGATCTGTCGGGTGGACGCACGACCTACTGATCGAGTAGAACTTCCGCGCGGCACCTGGCGGCGTCAGCCGCCGGCCGGCAGGTTGATGGCCGGTGCCTGCCTCGACACGATTTCGAGCGCGCCGTCGGGCACGGCGGCCGCGATGCCGAGAATCTGACCGAAGCCGAGAAGCACGCCGAGGAGAGCCCGGAGCGAGGCGTGGTTATCGATCTTATCGCCGAAATGGGCAACAGACGGCGAGCCCTGTTTGGGAGTCGGCGCGACAGTTAGGCGGTGCCGCCCTGGATTGTCGGCGCACCCCTCTGGCGAGCGAGCTTGTTCCGGACTGCCCGGGGCGAGCGTGAACAGGGCCGTGGCGCCCATTCATCGTTTATGGTTGGCTGAGAGACTGTTTGGTGGAGCCAATCGGAATCGAACCGACGACCTCTTGAATGCCATTCAAGCGCTCTCCCAACTGAGCTATGGCCCCACTTCCGGCAGTCAACCGGCGCCGTTTCCGGCGAAGAGATCAGCGCGGGTTGGAACACCGCGCCGTTAGTGCAGGCGGCTTCTAACCCCGCCTTTCCCAGATATCAAGCCTTCAATGCCGGCTTTTTGTTCACAGGCCAAGAAAGCCTGCAAACGCTTGTCTCTCGGGTCGATCAGACCTCGTCGTCGTCGTCGCCGACGCCGATCATGTCGGCAACGTCGTCGTCTTCTTCCTCTTCGTCGGCGAGGAAGGTGTCGTCCTCGTCGTCGCCGAGATCAACGTCCTCGTCGTCGCCGAGATCCGGCAGGTCGTCGCCCTTGACGTCCTCGTCGGCCTCTTCGAGCGAGACGACTTCAACGCCCTCTTCGTCCTCGGCGTCCACTTCCTTCTCGGCCACTTCCTCTTCCTCCTCGAGGGCGGCGATCTTGCCTTCCTCGAAATAGGAACGTGGATAGGTCTTCCCGGTGTAGGGCGAGACGATCGGGTCCTTGTTCAGGTCGTAGAATTTTCGACCCGTTTCGGGGTCGATACGCTTTGTGCCAAGTTCGGTTTTTGCCACGGCAAGCCTCGTGAATAAAAGAGTGGTCCCCTTAACCACTGTTTGCGGCGCTGTCAAAGCCAAAAGCCGGCGTCACAAAACCAAGCAGTAAAAGGCCTCGCGGCAAGTGACGACCATGGGGATGACCATTTCGCCCCGCCGTGATACGAGACCGCCGCAACAAATGAAAAGCGCCGGCCCGCCGGCATTCCGTCCAGGGAAATTCCATGTCTCACGCCGCCGCTGCCAAGCCGGCCACCGCCCGCAAATCTCAAGCCCTTTCCGGCACGGCACGCGTGCCGGGCGACAAGTCGATATCGCACCGCTCCTTCATGTTCGGCGGTCTCGCCTCCGGCGAAACCCGCATCACCGGCCTGCTGGAGGGCGAGGACGTGATGCGCACGGGCGCGGCCATGAAGGCGATGGGCGCGCATATCGAGAAGCGCGGCGCCGAGTGGGTGATCCGCGGCACCGGCAATGGCGCGCTCCTGCAGCCGGAAGGCCCGCTCGACTTCGGCAATGCCGGCACCGGCTCACGGCTGACCATGGGCCTGGTCGGCACTTACGACATGGAAACCACCTTCATAGGCGACGCCTCGCTGTCCGGCCGGCCGATGGGTCGCGTGCTCGAGCCCCTGCGCCAGATGGGCGTGCAGGTGCTGAAGGCGACGCCGGGCGACCGCATGCCGATCACGCTGCATGGTCCCAAGCACGCCGCACCCATCACCTACCGCGTGCCGATGGCCTCGGCGCAGGTGAAGTCGGCCGTGCTGCTCGCCGGCCTCAATACGCCAGGCATCACCACGGTGATCGAACCGGTGATGACGCGCGACCACACCGAAAAGATGCTGAAGGGGTTCGGCGCCAACCTGTCGGTCGAGACCGACGAGCGCGGCGTGCGCCACATCTTCATCGAGGGTCAGGGCAAGCTGACGGGCCAGACGATCGCTGTGCCCGGCGACCCGTCCTCGGCCGGCTTCCCGCTGGTCGCGGCACTCATCGTGCCGGGTTCCGACATAACAATCGAAAACGTGCTGATGAACCCGACCCGGACCGGCCTGCTTCTGACGCTGCAGGAAATGGGCGGCAAGATCGACATCCTCAACCCGCGCAATGCCGGGGGCGAGGATGTCGCCGACCTGCGCGTGCGTTATTCCGAATTGAAGGGCGTCGCCGTCCCGCCGGAGCGGGCACCGTCGATGATCGACGAGTACCCGGTGCTGGCCGTTGCCGCGAGCTTCGCCGAAGGCGAGACGCTGATGCAGGGCCTGGAAGAGCTGCGGGTGAAGGAATCCGACCGGCTGTCGGCCGTCGCCAACGGGCTGAAGCTCAACGGCGTCGACTGCACCGAGGGCGAGGCTTCGCTTGCCGTGCGCGGCAAGCCGGGCGGCAAGGGCCTGGGCGGCCATCCCAACGGCCTGGACACGACGGTGCAAACCCATCTCGACCACCGCATCGCCATGAGCTTTCTGGTCATGGGACTGGCGACGGAAAAGCCTGTCACCATCGACGACCAGGCCATGATCGCGACGAGTTTCCCGGAGTTCATGGGCCTGATGACGGAGCTCGGCGCGGAGATCGGGTGATCAAGACTGAATTGGGTTTGGCATAAAGGAAGTATTGATCAGCAGGCCCTATTTTTCTGATTGATTCAGGATATTTCATGGTGGCGCAGATTGTTTGTAGTCAATGGAAGAGTCACCGCTGTTAAGGAGCTAACAGACGGTCGATTTGCATATTCACGCGGGCTACAAAAGCCCGCCGCAATCTTGACTCGAGAGCAGCTCGAAGAGATTCAACGCCTCAACGGCATACGTCTCGTATTGCCGTACATTTTTCTGGCCCTTGGCGGCATTATCATTTTCATCCTCATCAACGATCAGCTGCCCCTGGCAGCCTCCATAGCAGTTGGCGTGATTGCAATCGCTCTTAGCGCCTACGCTATCATCACGACGACAATACGGGTTGGCAAGATATTGGACCAGGCCACTTCAGAGCCCGAGTTGCCAGCTCGTATTCCTCGCGCGATGATCTTTAGAACTTTGTGGCGCTCCAGCAGCGACCGCCACGTGTTGCTGGGCAAGTGGTTTTGGGGCTGCATGTCCGTTGTTTCCATAGCCGTCATAGCCGCAAGATTTCTGAAATTCGACGATCATCTAAGCCCGACCGATACCGTCGCCATGCTAATTTTTGCCATTCTTTCGTCTGTGCTGTTCCAAGCGTTTTCGACGGAGCGCCAGCGCAGGAAGTCTGCAACAGGTCCAGAGAAGTCTTGATCGTCGGAATCATCGGAGACTTCTTCCGGCCTGCCGATTTCATCCTTGATTTAACGCCGCGCCTCCGCTTCAAGCATTTGCATGATAGCCATTGCCGAAAGACCCGGTTTCACCATAGCCATCGACGGTCCCGCCGGCGCCGGCAAGGGCACGCTGGCCCGGCGGCTCGCCGACCACTACCGGCTGAACCTGCTCGACACCGGCCTCACCTATCGCGCGGTCGCCTATGCGCTGATCCAGCACGCGCTGCCGCTCGACAATGTCTCGGCGGCCGAAACCGCCGCCCGCCAGGTCGACCTGGCAAAGCTCGACCGCGCGGTGCTGTCAGCGCATGCCGTTGGCGAGGCGGCCTCGAAGGTCGCGGTGTTCCCGACGGTGCGGCGCATCCTCGTCGAGAAGCAGCGCGCGTTCGCCAAGACGCCGCCAGGCGCGGTGCTGGACGGGCGCGACATCGGCACGGTCGTCTGCCCCGACGCCGACATCAAACTCTATGTGACGGCGAGCGCCGAAGTGCGGGCACGACGCCGGCTGGCCGAGATCGAAAGCATCGGCGGTACCGCCAATTTCGCCGAAATCCTCGCCGACATCGTGCGCCGCGACGAGCGCGACATGGGCCGCGCCGACTCGCCCTTGAAGCCGGCCGCAGACGCGCACTTGCTTGATACCAGCGAAATGGCTATAGAAGCCGCGTTTCTCGCGGCCATGGCTGTCATCGACGACGTGCTGGCCAAGAGAAACAAGGCCTGATCCGGGTTTTCATGCTGTTTCCGTTGCCGGAAGCGAAGAAAATACCCATATCGGGCACGAACCAGCCTGCCAGCATTCTTCATGCGCCGGAATTGCCGCTTCAAAGCGGCCCAGGGCTTTTTAAAGCCCGGAACGCCGGCAGGCCAACGCAACGCTAACCCACGGCGCCGTCCCGCTCAGAGATGCGGGGCACTCCAGGAGAAACAATGTCAGCTGCAAATCCCACTCGCGACGATTTCGCGAGCCTGCTCGAAGAATCATTCACCACCGGCCATTCCGGTGAAGGTCAGGTCGTCAAGGGCACGATCACCGCGATCGAAAAGGACATGGCCATCATCGACGTCGGCCTCAAGGTCGAAGGCCGCGTGCCGCTGAAGGAATTCGGCGTCAAGGGCAAGGACACCACCCTCAAGGTCGGTGACACCGTCGAAGTCTATGTCGAGCGCATCGAGAACGCGCTTGGCGAAGCGATGCTTTCGCGTGAGAAGGCCCGCCGCGAAGAGAGCTGGGTCCGCCTCGAAGAGAAGTTCACCAAGGGTGAGCGCGTCGAAGGCGTCATCTTCAACCAGGTCAAGGGCGGCTTCACCGTCGACCTCGACGGCGCCGTGGCCTTCCTGCCGCGCAGCCAGGTCGATATCCGCCCGATCCGCGACGTCTCCCCGCTGATGCACAACCCGCAGCCCTTCGAGATCCTCAAGATGGATCGCCGCCGCGGCAACATCGTGGTGTCGCGCCGCACCGTACTCGAGGAAAGCCGCGCCGAACAGCGTTCGGAAATCGTGCAGAATCTCGAAGAGGGCCAGGTTGTTGAAGGCGTCGTCAAGAACATCACCGACTACGGTGCGTTCGTCGACCTCGGCGGCATCGACGGCCTGCTGCATGTCACCGACATGGCATGGCGCCGCGTCAACCATCCGACCGAAATCCTCAACATCGGCCAGACGGTCAAGGTGCAGATCATCCGCATCAACCAGGAAACCCACCGTATCTCGCTCGGCATGAAGCAGCTCGAGAGCGATCCGTGGTCCGAGATCGGCACGAAGTTCCCGATCGGCAAGAAGATCAAGGGCACCGTCACCAACATCACCGACTACGGCGCGTTCGTCGAGCTGGAGCCGGGCATCGAAGGCCTCATCCACGTTTCGGAAATGTCGTGGACGAAGAAGAACGTGCATCCCGGCAAGATCCTGTCGACGACGCAGGAAGTCGACGTGGTGGTGCTCGAGGTCGATCCGGCCAAGCGCCGCATCTCGCTCGGCCTCAAGCAGACGCTTGAGAATCCGTGGGAAGCCTTCGCGCGCAACCATCCTGTCGGCAGCCAGGTCGAGGGCGAGGTCAAGAACAAGACCGAGTTCGGCCTGTTCATCGGCCTGGAAGGCGACGTGGACGGCATGGTGCACCTCTCCGACCTCGACTGGACCCGTCCGGGCGAGCAGGTCATCGAAGAGTACAATCGCGGTGACATCGTCAAGGCGCAGGTGCTCGACGTCGACATCGAGAAGGAGCGCATCTCGCTCGGTATCAAGCAGCTGGCCCGCGACACGGTCGGCGAAGCGGCGACTTCAGGCGAACTGCGCAAGAACGCCGTCGTCACCTGTGAGGTCATCGGCGTCAAGGATGGCGGGCTGGAAGTGCGGCTGGTCGACAGCGGCATCGAGACCTTCATCAAGCGCTCGGACCTGAGCCGCGACCGCGACGAGCAGCGCCCCGAGCGCTTCACCGTCGGCCAGAAGGTCGATGCCCGCGTCATCGCCTTCGACAAGAAGACCCGCAAGCTGCAGGTCTCGATCAAGGCGCTGGAAATCGCCGAAGAGAAGGAAGCGGTCGCCCAGTACGGCTCGACCGATTCCGGCGCTTCGCTGGGCGATATCCTGGGTGCCGCGCTGAAGAAGCAGGGCAACTAAGCCTCTTCTTCCACCCAAAGAAAAAACCCCGCCGGAGCGATCCGGCGGGGTTTTTCTTTGGCGAGAGCCAGGTCGTTCGATAGCGGAGCTACGCCCGACCGTAGAGCGGCACCAGCGTTCCGCTCATCGCCTGGTTGGCGGGCGAGGCGAGATAGGCGATGGCCTCGGCAGCCGCTTCGAGGCTGACCCATTTGGTGAAATCGGCATCCGGCATGTCGGCGCGGTTTGCCGGCGTGTCGAGCGTCGACGGCGCCACGGCATTGACCAGGATGCCCTTGGCCTTGAGCTCTTCGGCCATCGCCACCGTCATGGCCGCGACCGCCGCCTTGCTGGCCGTGTAGGCGACCATGCCGGCGCCGCGCCTGGGGTCAAGCCCGGCGCGCGCGGTGACATTGACGATGCGGCCTGATGTGCCCGAAGCCAGCATCGAACGGATAGCCGCGCGGCTGCACAGGAAGGTGGTGCGGGCGTTGGTGTCCATCATCTCGGCAAAGGACGCCGATTCGATCTTTTCCACCGGCGCCATGGCGAAACCGCCGGCGAGATGGATCGATCCCCACAAGGCGGGAACCTGGGTATAGAAGCCTTCAACCTTGGCGGAATCCGACAGGTCGACATTGTGCGCCAGCTTGACGTTCTCGTGCGCGGCGAATGGAAAATGGTGAGGTGCCGCGGCATGTGCGTTCGGCACATGGCAGATCGCGCCCTGCTCCAGCAGCCGGCCAACCACCGCGCCGCCGAGCGCGCCGGTTCCACCGGTCACGACGATATGCCTGCCTTGAAGTGTTTCCGTCATCCTGGATCGCTCCTGTCGTATTCTTATGGTTATTTCGCTTGTTGCGCCGCGCCGACGCGAAGCGTCGCGCCTTTCGGGCAATCACTCAACTGATATCTCGACATGGCAGTTGTTGCGTCTTTGCATGCGTCAGTTCGCCGGCCACCGCGATTTGCCGGCCCCGCGGCTCGCGCCGTGCGATAGGCAAGCCGGCGAATGGCCGATACAGGTTGAAAAATCAACGCCGGCCTTGGCGCTCAATCGACCGTGATTTCGATGACACGCGGCAACCCTGTCGCCCGGGCCCGCCTCAGCGCCTGCGGCAAGGCGCCGATATCGGCCAGCCGCTCGGCACCGATGCCATAGGCTTCGGCCAGCTTGCAGAAATCCGGCGGCGCCGGCGAGACCCCCACAGGTTCGACACCGACATCGAGCATCGAGGTCTCGATCTCGCGATAGCCCCTGTTGTTCCAGACCACGAAGATAACCGGGGCCTGGGCATCGAGCGCCGCGCCAAGTTCGGGCAGCGTGAACTGGAAACCACCGTCTCCGGTCAGGCAGACAACCGGTGCATCGGGCACGGCTAGTGCCGCGCCGATCGCGGCCGGTGGGCCGTAACCAAGCGCGCCGAAGCCGGTGGCGGCATTGAACCAGCCGCCTGGCCGGTCGTGGTCGTAATAAAGGTTGGCGGCATAGACCGGCTGCGTCGAATCGCCGACGACAATGGCGCCCGGCAATGCGTCACGGATCATCTCCACCGCACGCACCTGCGCCACATAGGCCGGGCTGAGCTCGGCGAACGCCGCCTTTCGTGCCGTGGCGGCGCGTGCCTCGCCGTCTGGCGCCGCAGGATAAGCGGAGCCGATCACGGCAAGCAAGGCCTCGATCGCCTCGGCGCAGTCGGCCTGGATGCCGATCGTCACCGGGCGGCGCGCGAGCTGGTCGGCGCCGATGTCGATGCGGATCAGGTTGGAAGGCAGAACGAAGCCGCCATCACCGTAGCCGTCATAATCGGTCGGGCCGAATTCAGTGCCAGCGGCAATCACCAGATCGGCCTCGGCCATCAGCGCGCGGACCGCCTTCAGGCTGGGGCTTGCCGGCACGCAGAGCGGGTGGTGGTGCAACAGACCCCGCGCATTGGTGGTCTCGACGACCGGCGCACCCAGTTTCTCGGCAAGGCGCCGCAATGGCGTTTCGGCACCCTTGGCGCCGCCGCCGGCCAGGATCAGCGGGCGGTGCGCGGCGGCGATGAGTTTGGCTGCACCGGCAATTGCCGCGCCGTCCGGCGCCGGCGGTGCCGCATTGCTCAGCAGTGCCGTGATATTGTCAGCCGGCTTGACCATGACATCGGTCGGGATCTCGATATGCACCGGGCCCGGCCGCGAGGACGAGAACAGGGCAAAGGCCTGTGCCAATGCCCCGGGCAACTCACTGGCCTCGGCGACACGCCGCGACAACAGCGCCACCTTTTCCATCATGCCGCGCTGATCCGGCAACTCATGCAGGAAGCCAAGCCCCTTGCCCAGCGTCGGCGTGGCGTTGACACCCGAGATGACCAGCATCGGCACCGAATCGGCTCGCGCCTGGCCCATGGCGGTGATGGTGTTGGTCAGCCCCGGTCCGGTGATGACGAAGGCGACACCCGGCCTGCCGCTGGCGCGGGCATAGCCGTCGGCCATGAAACCGGCGCCCTGTTCGTGGCGCGGTGTGACATGGCGGATTTTCGAGCGCGCCAGGCCACGGTAGAGCTCGACCGTGTGGACGCCCGGAATGCCGAAGACAGTGTCGACGCCATGTGCTTCGAGCAGCGTGATGAGGGCTTCGCCGATGGTCGGCCCCGTGATCGTCTTGGTGGTCGTCATTGGCGCAGCACCGGACGTGTCAGGCAGGTCGGACCGCCCTCGCAAGCGATGCACAGCGCATCCGCCTCGAAGGTGGAAACCGTGCAGCCGGCCGCTTCCATGGCCGCCGCCGTCTTGGGAAAGCCGGCGACGGCGATCACCTGATGCGGCGCGGTCGGCAGCACGTTGAGGCTGAGCCCGTTGGAGGCCATGAACTCATCGGCATCGCCCTCGACCAGCTTGATGCCGCGTGCCCGCAGCATCTGGTAGAAGGCCGCCGGCAGGAGCGGCGAATAGACCAAAGCCAGATCGTCGGCGAGCGGACTGATCACCGACATCAGATGCAGGCAGGCTTCCTCGCCATGCCACAGCGGCAGATCGAAGCCAAAGACCTGGATGCCCTTGGGGGAGAGCAGGTTGGCGAGCTGCTGGATGCCGTCCTGGTTGGTGCGTACGCCGCGGCCGATGGCCAGCGTGCCGGCATCGACCCAGACGCAGTCACCGCCTTCCACCTGGCCGGGATGTTCGATGCGGCCGAGGATCGGAATGCCCATGCTGGTGTAGGCGGCCTCGTGCAGGCCGGGCTCCGGCCGGCGCAGTGCCTTGCCCATGGACAGGATGACGGCGCCGTGATCGGTCATCAGCGAAGGGTCGTGGGTGAAGACGGAATCGGCCAACCCGTCATCGGCGTCCGTCAGCCATTCGATCTCGGCCCCTGAAGCCGCGACCAGCTGCGTGAGCCGTTCATGCTGGGCGGCGGCTTTCTGCGGGTCAAAGCCCGGGCCATAGTGCCACTCCCGCGCCTTGGCGTGGCGCATGGCACTCGACGCGGACCGCATCAGCACGCGTTTGAGCGGTCCTGCCATGGACTGCGAACCGTATGTTTTGCCCACTAAATTCTCCCGAAACATCCCTGCCGCCACTAACCACTACAGCAAGCCGTGATCAATGGTCCAAAAACCATGGTTGACGGAGGCAAGCGGAACGGTCCATCTTGAGAAGGGGAACTCTGTCCAGTGATGGGTAATGGGTAAAACAATCCAGCAGCGATGGGCTCGACCGCTCCGCGGAGCGTCGAAGGGATGATGGCGCAGGGCGCTGCATCCGTCCTCGAAAGAACGGCGCAGGACGGCGCCGCCGAAGCCATCCATGTCGAAAACCTGCACAAGAAATTCGGCGAACTGCATGTGCTGAAGGGCGTGTCTCTGTCGGCACGCGATGGTGAGGTGATCGCCATCATCGGTGGCTCAGGCTCGGGCAAATCGACGCTGCTGCGCTGCATCAACTGCCTCGAAAATCCGACCAGCGGCATCATCCGCGTCAATGGCGAGGAGATCAAGCTGAAGGCGGACAGCCACGGCCACACCGTTCCGGCCGACCGCAAGCAGATCGAGCGCATCCGCTCCAAGCTCGGCATGGTGTTCCAGAATTTCAATCTGTGGAGCCACATGACGCTGATCGAAAACGTCATCGAGGTTCCGGTGCATGTGCTTGGCGTCAGGCGCGACGAGGCGATCGCCCAGGCCGAAAAGCTGCTGGCACGCGTCGGACTTGCCGAAAAGCGCGACGTCTATCCCGCCTATCTGTCGGGCGGCCAGCAGCAGCGCGCCGCCATCGCGCGCGCCTTGGCCATCAATCCGCGCGTCATGCTGTTCGACGAGCCGACCTCGGCGCTCGACCCCGAACTGGTCGGCGAGGTGCTGAAGGTGATCGGCGACCTGGCGCGCGAGGGCCGCACCATGGTGCTGGTCACCCACGAGATGAAATTCGCCCGCGAGGTCGCGACCCATGTCGTCTATCTCTACAACGGGCTGGTCGAGGAAGAAGGCCCGCCGGAACAGATCTTCGGCGCGCCGAAATCCGAAAGGCTCAAGCAGTTCATCCGCAACATCGGCTAGGGACAGGCCGGGACGGAAGAAAACCGGGAACCAACAACAAACTGGGAGTCACGAAATGAAGACTGTTCTGAAGACATTCGCCGCGGCACTGCTGCTCGGCGTCGCCGCCATGGGCGTGGCCAAGGCCGACCCGGTCAAGATCGGCGTCGCCGCCGAGCCCTATCCGCCCTTCACCTCGCCGGATGCTTCGGGCAAATGGGTCGGCTGGGAGATCGACTTCATCGATGCCGTCTGCGCCGAGGAGAAACTCGACTGCGTCATCACGCCGGTTGCCTGGGACGGCATCATTCCGGCGCTGACCACCAAGAAGATCGATCTCATCGTCTCGTCGATGTCGATCACCGACGAACGCAAGAAGACGATCGACTTCTCGGACAAGTATTACAACACGCCGACGGCGATCATCGGACCGAAGGACCAGAAGTTCGGCTCGACGCCGGATGACCTCAAGGGCAAGGTCGTCGGCGTCCAGGTGTCGACCGTGCACGCCGTCTACGCCAAGAAGCACTTCGGCGCGACGGCCTCCGAGATCAAGGAATACCAGACCCAGGACGAAGCCAACCAGGATCTCGCCGCCGGCCGCCTCGATGCGGTGCAGGCAGACTCCATCGCGCTTGGCGAATTCCTCAAGTCCGACCAGGGCAAGGCCTGCTGCGACCTGAAGGGCATGGTGGCCCCGGACGACGAAGTGCTCGGACCCGGCGTCGGCGCCGGCGTGCGCAAGGAAGACACCGCCCTGAAGGAAAAGATCAACGCCGGCATCAAGGCGATCCGAGCCAACGGCAAGTATGACGAAATCTCGAAGAAGTACTTCGATTTCGACATTTACGGCGGCTCGACCCAGTCGAACTGACGCTCCTCGCACAGGCCGGAGGGCATGACGCCAGCGTCATGCTCTCCGGCCGACCCTTCCCACGCATGCTTGCCGTCGGCCACTGACGTCGGCGAATAGCGCCAGCAATCCGGGGGCGAAGCTGATCGACGCGTTTCTTCCGGCCTCGGCGGCCGGTATCATCGAACTCCTCTCGCCCGCGCCCGTCGGCTGGGGCGGGACACTCATGCTCGGGCTGCTGCATTCGATCGAGATCGCCGTCGGCGCCACGATCGTCGGCCTGTTCATCGGAACCTGCGGTGCCTATGGCAAGCTCTATGGCGGGCCTGTCGTGCGCGACCTGCTTGCGGTCTACACCACCGTGGTGCGCGCCGTGCCTGAACTGGTGCTGATCCTGTTGCTCTACTACGCCGGCACCGACCTGATAAACCAGGTGCTCACCGCGATCGGCTACCAGCGTGTCGATATCAACGGACTGGTGGCCGGCATAGCCGTGCTTGGCTTCGTCCAGGGCGCCTACTCGACGGAAGTCATGCGCGGCGCGATTCTCGCCATCCCGCAGGGCCAGATCGAAGCCGCCCGTGCCTACGGCATGTCTCCCGGCCTTCTCCTGCGGCGCATCACGCTGCCTGCAATGCTGCCCTTTGCCATTCCGGGTCTCGCCAATCTGTGGCTGATCGCGACCAAGGACACCGCCCTGCTGGCCGTCGTCGGCTTCTTCGAACTGACGCTTGCGACACGGCAGGCGGCAGGCGTCACCAAGGCCTATCTGATATTCTATCTCGCCGCCGGCGTGCTCTATCTCGCGGTGACGCTGTTTTCCAACCTCCTGCTTGGCCGCGCCGAGAAATGGGCGCGGCGCGGCATGCCTTCGATCAAGGATGCACGCTGATGGTGGGCGAGGCCGCCATCATCAACACCGCGGCGCGCGCCTCGCTATGGCTGCAGCCGCACCGCATCGTCCTCATCCTGATCGCTCTGGGGCTGGTGCTGTCAGCCGCCTTTTTCATGCGCTGGGACTGGCTGCCGCAATATTGGGCACTGGGCCTGATGGGCATCTGGCGCTCTCTGTGGATCCTGGCCGTCACCTGCGTGCTCGGCTTCCTGATCGCCGTGCCGGTCGGGCTGGCGCAGGCCGCCGGTTCAATCTGGGTTGCGGCGCCGGCGAAGGTTTTCTGCACCATCATCCGCGGCACACCGCTGCTCTTGCAACTGTGGCTGCTCTATTACGGGCTGGGCTCGCTGTTCCCGCAATATCCATGGATCCGCGAATCCTGGATGTGGCCCTATCTCAGACAGGCCTGGCCGTATGGCGTGCTGGCGCTGACCCTGTCCTTCGCCGGTTACGAGGGCGAGGTGATGCGCGGTGCCTTTGCCGGCGTGCCCAAGGGACAGCTGGAAGCCGCCCGCGCCTTCGGCATGAGCCGCTGGAAGATCTTCCAGCGCGTCTGGCTGCCGCAGGCCTTCTACCGGGCACTGCCAACGCTGACCGGTGAGACCGTGCTGCAATTGAAGTCGACACCGCTGGTGGCGACTATCAGCGTGATCGATATCTTCGCCGTCTCGTCCAAGGTGCGACAGGATACCTACCTCACCTACGAGCCCTTGCTGCTGCTGGCGTTGATCTATATGGCGATCACCGGCATTCTCGTCCTGGCCTTCAGCCGGATCGAAGCGCGGATACCGGTCAAGGTCGGCTAGAGGCGCACCGATCGCGCACGGCTCGATGGAGACATCCGCCGCTTTTCTTGCAGTTGCGGACGATTTTCAACACAAACGCCGGCCCATCTGCTGCTACGCACGGACCCGACCACGTCAACCAGTTCTCGCGACCCCAGGACGGCTATGATGCAACTCAGTCTCGACCAGGCAAGAGGACTGTGCCGGATGGCGGCACTCGGCGCAGGCGCCAATGAGGAGGCCGCGCAATCGCTCACGGCCTCCATCATCGCAGCCGAGGCGGAAGGGCTTTCGACCGTCGGGCTTTCGCATTTCATCGACTATCTCGAGGCCCTCGAGGCCGGCCGCATCGACGGCAACGCCGATCCGGTGATCACCAGGCCGGCGCTGGCCGTCTATCTGTCCGACGCACGCGGCGGGCTGGCGCATACCGGCTTCGACCGGACGATCGACGATCTCGCCAAGGCGGCAAGGCTGTTCGGCGTTGCCATCTTCTCGCAGAAGAACGCCTACACATGCGGCGCGCTTGGCTATTTCACCGGAAGGCTGGCGGCACAGGGACTGGTATCGTTCGCCGCCACCAACGGTCCGGCCGTGCTTGCCGGCTCGGGCTCGGTCAAGCCGGTCTATTGCACCAACCCGATGTCGTTTGCCGCGCCGGCCGCCGACGGCGCGCCGCTTGTCATCGACCAGTCCTCGAGCGCCACCGCCTTCGTCAACATCCGCAAGGCGGCCGAGGACGGAAAGAAAATTCCCGAAGGCTGGGCGCTGGACGCCAGCGGCAACCCGACCACCGATCCGGCAGCGGCCATGAAAGGCGCCATGCTTGCCTTTGGCGGCCAGCGCGGAGCCAACATCGCGCTGATGGTCGAAGTGCTGGCGGCGGGGATTTCCGGGGCCAATTGGTCGCTCGACGCGCCATGGTTCACCGGTGGGCCGGACAACCCCGGAACCGGCCTGTTCGTGCTGGCCATCGAGCCCAAGCTGCTCGACCCGGATTTCGAGCAGCGCATGAAGGACCAGCTTGACCGCCTGCGCCGCCGCTTTGGCGTGCATGTGCCGGGCCGCGCCCGGGCCGAGGCGGCCGAGAAGGCGCAGGCGCGCGGCATCACCGCGCCCAAGGCTGTGGTGCAGCGTATTTCCGAATTCGCCGAACGCTATTCGGCCTGAAGAAATCGACGATTTTCCGCGCCTTCGTGAACCTTCGCGCGCGTCGCCGCGACCCATGACTGTCCGGGTTGGGGTGCCCGGCCGGTGTCTTCTGTCGGATGCGTCCAGGGCTGGGGCGGGCGTGCTTGCTTCACGCCAGCTGATACCGTCTCAGGTCAGGCCGCCTCGTTGGACCCTGGTTTCGACATGAGCTTCACCCGGAAAACCCCGCTTCGGCGGGGTTTTCTGCTTTTTCATCTCGCGCACATAAACATGATTATGAAAGTTAACTTTTGTTAACTTGACTTGATGGGGACCATCGGGCGTTTGCAAGGTGATCATCACAACAACAGGAGCCACGATGTCCGCAACTACCGACGCTTCCCACGGCAAGCTGATCATTCCGGCGCTTGGCCGCCTGTATTCGTCGCTGCATGATGCCGGCGAAACCCTGCTGCGTACCGTTGCCGGCATCTTTCTCACCATCCACGGTTCGCAGAAGATCACCAATCCGTTCGGCGCCGCCGAGATGGTCGAAGGCCTCGGCTTCTATCCCGGCGCCTTCTGGTCGTTGCTTCTGGCCTGCACCGAATTTTTCGGCGGCATTTTCATCGCCATCGGCTTCTTGACGCGTCCGGCCGCTTTTGCCGGCCTGTTCGTGCTGCTGGTGACCGTCTGGTTCCACTGGGTGACCATGGGCCAGGGTTATTCGGGTGCTGAAAAGTCGCTTTTGTGGGCCGCGATCCTGCTCTTCTTCGCCATTCGCGGCGGCAACCGGCACTCGGTCGACGCCCGTATCGGCAAGGCATTCTAACAAGCTTTCGAGAGCGGTGACGCGACGACGCGTCACCCTTTGCCTTTGGCGCAAAACGGACTATGAAACGGCTTCAGCCAAGCCATCTGGAAAGTGCGCCGGAGCCCGCCATGACCGAAATCCTGCAGACCCCAAAGCTCGTCGTCGTCTTTGGCGGGTCAGGCTTTGTCGGCCGCCACGTGGTGCGCGCGCTGGCCAAGCGCGGCTATCGCATCCGGGTCGCCTGCCGGCGGCCCGACCTTGCCGGCCATTTGCAGCCGCTCGGCAATGTCGGCCAGATCCAGCCGGTGCAGGCCAATGTGCGGGTGCGCTGGTCGGTCGACCGCGCCGTGCAAGGGGCCGACCATGTCGTCAATCTCGTTGCCGTCTTGCATGAGAGCGGCCGGCAGAAATTCTCCGCCGTGCATGAATTCGGCGCCCGCGCCGTCGCCGAAGCCGCGCGCTCCGTTGGCGCCGGGCTGACGCATGTTTCGGCGCTTGGCGCCGACGCGGACTCCGAATCGGATTACGCGCGCACCAAGGCGCTAGGCGAGAAGGCCGTGCTGGAGACGATCAACGACGCCGTGATCTTCCGGCCGTCGATCAACTTCGGACCCGAGGATAGCTTCTTCAACCGCTTTGCCAACATGGCTCGCTATTCGCCGGTTCTGCCGCTGATCGGCGGCGGCCAGACCAAGTTCCAGCCGGTCTATGTCGGCGACGTCGCCGAAGCGGTGGCACGCTCGGTCGATGGCAAGATCAATCGCGGCCACATCTATGAGCTTGGCGGCCCCAACGTGCTCACCTTCAAGGAGTGCATGGAAGAGTTGCTCGCGGTGATCGAGCGCAAGCGCCTGCTGGTCCCGGTGCCGTGGTGGGTGGCCAACATCCAGGCTTCGATCCTCGGCCTGCTGCCCAATCCGCTCTTGACCAGGGACCAGGTGATGCTGTTGCGCGAGCACAACATCGTTTCGGACGCCGCCGCCAAGGCCAACCGGACACTTGCCGGGCTTGGCATCCAGCCGCAGTCGATCGCAACGATCCTGCCGAGTTACCTCTGGCGCTTCCGCGCCGCCGGCCAGTTCCAGCAGCGCAAGCCCGCTGCATAAGCCCAAGGTGCGTTGAGATTCAGGTCAGGCCGCCACCGTTCGCAGGCGGGCATCACCAGAATATCGGCATGCCTAGCGAGGCGTGACCCGCATCGGCAGCCCGCCTTGCGGCTGGGTCGTCAATTTCTGCACCGGCCAGGGTTTCGTTTCGGCCGTGGTGTCGAAGCGGAAGCGCGACAAAAGGATGGCGAGCGCGATGATCGCCTCCTGCATGGCGAAACTGGCGCCGATGCAGACGCGCGGACCTGCTCCGAACGGCAGGTACTGGAAACGGTCGATCTTTTCACGGTTCCCCGGGTGGAAACGCTCGGGCAGGAAGGCATCTGGCCGGTCCCACAGCTTCCGATGACGATGGACGACCCACGGCATCACCAGCACGGCCGCGTGCTTGGGGATATAGAGATCCTTCCACATCTCAGGCACGATCGGCTCGCGGTTGATCGATGGCGCCGGCGGATAGAGCCGGAGCGCCTCGTCGAAGGCGGCGCGGGTCAACGGCATGGCGTCGAGCCACTTCGTCGGATCGGGTTCGCGCGCCAGCACCTGGTCGATTTCCTGCTCGACCCGGTTGCGCTCCCATGGCGATTCGGCGAGGCAATAAAGCGTCCAGCCAAGCGCCCGCGCCGTCGTCTCATGGCCGGCGCCGATGAAGGTGATGATGTTGTCCTCGACTTCCGGGCGCGTCAGCCCCTCCGGGCCTTCGGCCTTGAGCAGCAGCGTCAGGAAATCCTGTGGTACGGCATCGGGATCACGCCTGAATCTCTCTTCGCGCATCTTGACGGTATCGGTCACGATCTTGCGGAAATAGGCCATGGTCTTGCGGCCGCGGATGCGGGTGAGCCGCGGCAGCCAATCGGGCGCCCGCAACAGGTCGAGCGGATCGACACGGCCCATGGTTTCGAACAAACGGTCGATCTCGTTGGCGAAACTGCCCGGCTCGCCGGCGATCTCGCCAGAGAACAGGGTCTCGGCCAGGATGTCATAGGTGAGCAGCGTCATGTCATGGGCGATGTCGGATGTGCCGCCCTGCTCGTAGCGGGTGACGAACTCGAGCGTGCGTTTCAGCATCGGCTGGGCAAAGCCGAAGATGTGGCGCGGCGTGAAAACCGGTGCCATCGCCTTGCGCGACCGCTTCCAGACCTCGCCCTCGGCGGTCAGCAGGCCATCGCGCAGGATCGGGCGCAGGATCTTCTGGCGCACCGTCGCCATCTTGTAGTTCTTGGCATTGTCGACCAGAACATGGCGGATGAGACCAGGATCGTTGGCGATGACCAGCGGTCCGCCCGCGCCCTTGGCCGAAATCCAGGGTTCGTTGTAGGTCGGCTCGCCCCAGAGTTCGAGCGGATTGCGGTAGACGATGCGGATCATCTCCAGCGTCGAAGGCGGCGATGTACGCGGCTTCGGCGCGGGAGGAACAAAGGGGGCGGGCTGAGTGTCCATGAAGTGCTCCGCTGATGCTTGAATGTAGTGGCTGGCACCCCGGACGTCCATGTGACCGAACGGCAGGCAATGCGCGGCACGAAGCAGACAGTCTGTTCATCCGATCGTGACCGCTCCGCCTGGCGTTCAAACCTTGTCCGACAGGACGCTCTGCCGTAGTGACAGTCACCAAGAGATACCGCCGACAAAGGAGCCTGTCTTGAAGCACCAGTTGAACATCATCATCGGCAGCACGCGGCCAGGCCGCGCCGGTCCTGTTTTTGCGGAATGGCTTGAGACGTTCGCGCGCGAGCACGGGAAATTCGAGCCAGTGCTGGCCGACATCGCCGCGTTCCACCTGCCGGTGCTCGACGAGCCGCATCATCCGAGGCTGGGCAACTATCAGAACGACCACACCAAGGCGTGGTCGAAGGCGATCGACGCCGCCGACGCCTTTGTCTTCGTGGCGCCCGAGTACAATTATTTCGCGGCGCCCGCGATCATCAACGCGATCGACTACCTCGCGCGCGAATGGAAGTACAAGCCCGCCGCCATTTTCAGCTATGGCGGCGTCTCCGGCGGCCTGCGCGCGGCGCAGGCGCTGAAGCCTCTGTTGGCCGCCGTGGGGATCATGCCGATCCCCGAGGGCGTCGCGCTGCCGATGTACCAGAAGCTGCTTGACGAGAACGGTGCCTTCAGCGCCAGCGACCAGGTGGCGGGTGGTGCCAGGACCATGCTGGACGAGCTGTTGCGCTGGAGCGAGGCGTTGAAACCGATGCGCGCCGGCTGAAAGAGCAGGTTTGGCCGAGTGCCTCGCTTGCTCGCGCCATAAAGAGGTGGAATGGTCGGCAAGGGACTGAGCCGGGGGCGGTTCGACTTGCGTTTGCTGTTTGCCTTGCTGCTGATGCTCGCGACCATCGTCACCGCGGCGGCGGAACGGCGCGTGGCGCTGGTCATCGCCGAGGATGACTACCGGCTGGTCCGGCCGCTTGCCAATCCCCTGCATGATGGCGAGGCCATGCAAGCGGCGCTGAAGAAACTCGGCTTCGAGGTCGTGCTCGAAACCAATCGCGACCTCAGGCGCATGCGGCGCGCCCTCGACGATTTCCGCGAGGATGCCAAGGGCGCCGATGTGGCCTTGGTCTATTTCTCCGGCCATGGTGTCGAAATCTCCGGCGACAACCGGCTGCTGCCGGTCGATGCCGACTCCTCCTCGCTCGATCAACTGGACAAGACCAGCCTGCCGCCGGAAGAGGTGCGCGACGCCGTCGCCGCCACCGCGAAGGTCGGGCTGATCGTGCTCGACGCCTGCCGCAGCGATCCGTTCTCGGGGAGCAGTGGCAACGGTCGCGGCGCGACCTCGCTGGCGAAGGAAGTCGTCAACAAGGTCAAGCCAGGCCTCGGCCGCGTCGGGCGAGCGGAAAACATCCTGTTCGCCTTTTCGGCCGCACCCGGCGAGGCGGCCGCCGACGGCACCGGGCAAAACTCACCCTTCACGACGGCGCTGACCAAATATCTCGGCACGGACGGGCTCGAGATCCGCTCGGTGCTGACCTTGGTGCAGCAGGAGGTCTATGACCTCACACGCGGCAAACAGCTGCCCTATGTCGAAAGCGGCCTGCCGAAGCTGTTCTTTGCCGCTGAGGCCAAGGAACAACTGCCGGAGCGCGAACGCCTGCTGCTGGCCATGGCCGATGTGACTCCGCAAATGCGCGGCGAGGTCGAGCAGATCGCCAACGGCGCCGACATGCCGCTGGCGCCGCTCTATGGCGCGCTGATCAGCGCCGACGCCAGCCATCTCTCCGCCGGCAGCCTGAACGCCCGGCTACGCGAGGCTGCCGACGCCTTCGTCAAGGTGCGCAGCGAAATGAAGGCGCTCGCCTCCGACGATCCGCAGGTGGCGGAGTTGCGCAAGCAGGCCGAGGAACAGCTTTCGCTCGGCGCCTTCGATGGCGCCCGCGCCCTTCTCGCCAAGGCAGCCGACATAGACAATGTTTCGCGCCAGGCGCTGAAGGTCAATTTCGTCAGCCGCACCCTGTCCGAGGCCGCGACGCTTTATCTGTCTGGCGGTGCGGCGCGCGCCGACCTCGACTACGCCACCGCCATCAAGGACTATGAAACGGTGCTCTCGCTCTATGGCGAGGCCGGGCAGTCCTCATTGGCGCTGGAGGATGCCGACCGTCAGATCCGCACCCTGGACGAACTCGGCAAGCTCTACACCCTCGTCGGCAACACCGACGCCGCGGGCCGCGCCTTTTCGGCGCTGGTATCCAATCTCGAATTGCGCTCCGCCCGGGAAACCGATCCGAGCGTCAAGCGCGACTTTGCCGTCAGCCGTATCAAGCTCGGCAATATCAGGATGGCGCAAGGCGACCTGCCGGCCGCGCTGGAGAATTACCGGACCGCCAGATCCATGCTCATGGATTTGACCGCGGCCGAGCCCGGCCGCCTGCCATGGTTCGGCGATTTCGCCATGGCCGACGACAAGATCGGCAACGTGCTGGTGACGCAAGGCGATCTGGCGGGCGCCTCGCAGGTCTATCAGGAAAGCCTGTCGATCAAGAAACAGCTCGCCGCCAACGAACCCGAACGCGCCGAACTGCAACGCGACCTCAACATTACCTATGACGAGATCGGCAATCTGGCGCACAGCGCCGGCCAGTTCGACAATGCCGAGGCGGCCTATGAGGAGAGCCTGAAGATCCGGCTGGCGCTGGCAGGGAAGAAGCCGCAGGATGCCGAGCGCCAGCGCGACGTCTCCGTCAGCCATGAGACGATCGGCGATCTCAAGCGCGAACGCGGCGATGCCGCCGGTGCGCTCGCGGCCTACCAGGCGAGCCACGTCATCGTCGACCAACTGGTTGGCCGCGATCCCGACAACAGCGAGCTGAAACGCGACCTGTCGGTCGGCAACGCCAAGATCGGCAATGCGCTGAGCGACCAGGAGAAGTGGCCGGACGCACTCGCCGCCTATCAAGAAGCGCTCCGAATATCCCGCGTGCTGGCAGGGAGCGATCCGAACAACACCGACTGGCAGCGCGACCTTTCGGTATCCATTGAAAAGGTCGCGGGGGTTCTCGCCATTCAGGGCGATCAGAACGGGGCGCTGAAAGCCTATATGGACAGTTTCGCCATCGCCGACAGGCTGGCGAAGCTCGATCCCGGCAATGCCGACTGGCAACGCGACCTGTCGATCACGCTGTCCGAGATCGGCATGCTCAAGGTCAAGCAGCGCGACGTCAAAGGTGCACGGCAGGCCTTTCAGGACAGCCTCGCCATCCGCCAGCAGCTTGCCCGGTCCGACCCTGACAACGCGACATGGCAGCGCGACCTGGTGGTCGCCATGGTCGACTACGCCCAGGTCGCCAGGAACCCCAAGGTGGTTCTCTCCCAGGCGCTCGACATGACGCTGGAACTCGAGCGGACCGGGCGGCTGGCCCCGCGATACAAGTTCATGATCAAGTTTCTCAGGGAGCGCGTGGCCAAGGCGAAATAGCGCCCGTCGGGAGCCAGCCCTGGACAGCCGGCTCATCCCCGGGGAAATGCCCGCAAACCTTGGAAAAACCGCCTTTAGCACCTATATCTAGTGCATATCAGACGCGCGATTCGGGGCCGATTTTTCGCGCTGTACAAGCGGCATCTAGACAATAGGTTTTCATGAGCGACCAGACCGAGAACACCAACGGCGCCGAGGCCGAATACGGCGCCGATTCCATCAAGGTTTTGAAGGGGTTGGATGCTGTCCGCAAACGCCCTGGCATGTATATCGGCGATACCGACGACGGTTCCGGCCTGCATCACATGGTCTACGAGGTGGTCGACAACGCCATCGACGAGGCGCTGGCAGGCCACGCCGACCTCGTCACCGTGACGCTCAACCCCGATGGTTCGGTGACGGTAATCGACAATGGCCGCGGCATTCCGACCGATATTCACACCGGCGAAGGCATTTCGGCCGCCGAAGTGATCATGACGCAGCTGCATGCCGGCGGCAAGTTCGACCAGAACTCCTACAAGGTGTCGGGCGGCCTGCATGGCGTCGGCGTCTCGGTGGTCAACGCCCTTTCGGCATGGCTGAAGCTCAAGATCCGCCGCAACGGCCAGATTTATGAAATGAGCTTCACGCACGGCAATGCCGATGCGCCGCTGAAGGCGACGGGCAGCTACGAGCAGGACAAGCAGCCAGGCACCTATGAGGGCCGCAGCGGCAGCTCGATCACCTTCTTTCCGTCGGCCGAGACCTTCACCATGGTCGAGTTCGACTTCGGCACGCTGGAGCACCGGCTGCGCGAACTCGCCTTCCTCAATTCCGGCGTGCGCATCGTTCTGACCGATGCCCGTCACGCCGACATCGTGCGGCATGAACTGCACTACGATGGAGGCCTCGAAGAGTTCGTCAAATATCTCGACCGGGTCAAGAAACCGCTGATCGAGAAGCCGATCGCCATCAAGGCCGAGCGCGACGGCATCACCGTCGAAGTGGCAATGTGGTGGAACGACAGCTACCACGAGAACGTGCTGGCCTTCACCAACAACATACCGCAACGCGATGGTGGTACCCATCTGGCCGGCTTCCGCGGCGCGCTGACGCGCCAGATCACCGGCTATGGCGAATCCTCGGGTCAGACCAAGAAGGAAAAGGTCTCGCTGATCGGCGACGATTGCCGCGAGGGCCTGACGGCGGTGCTGTCGGTCAAGGTTCCCGACCCGAAATTCTCCTCGCAGACCAAGGACAAGCTGGTGTCGTCGGAAGTGCGGCCGGTGGTAGAGGGGCTGGTCAACGAGGCGCTCGGCACCTGGTTGGAAGAGCATCCGACCGAAGGCAAGGTCGTCATCGAGAAGGTGATCCAGGCCGCGGCGGCGCGCGAAGCCGCGCGCAAGGCGCGCGACATCACCCGCAAGACCTCGCTCGGCGTCACTTCGCTGCCGGGCAAGCTGGCCGACTGCCAGGAGCGCGACCCGGCAAAATCGGAAATCTTCATCGTCGAGGGTGACTCGGCCGGTGGCTCGGCCAAGGGCGGCCGCTCTCGCCAGAACCAGGCCATCCTGCCGCTGCGCGGCAAGATCCTCAATGTCGAGCGCGCCCGCTTCGACCGCATGCTCTCGTCCGACATGATCGGCACGCTGATCACCGCGCTCGGCACGTCTATCGGCAAGGACGAGTTCAACGCCGACAAGCTGCGCTATCACAAGATCATCCTGATGACCGACGCCGACGTCGACGGCGCCCATATCAGAACGTTGCTTCTCACCTTCTTTTTCCGGCAGATGCCGGAGCTGATCGAGCGCGGCCATCTCTACATAGCCCAGCCGCCGCTCTACAAGGTGACGCGCGGCAAGAGTTCGCAATACATCAAGAATGAGAGCGCCTTCGAGGAATTCCTGATCGATTCAGGGCTGGAGGAAGCCTCGCTCACGCTGGGCTCGGGTGAAGTGCGGACCGGACAGGACCTGCACAGTGCCGTTGACGATGCGCTGGCTGTCCGCCAGCTGATCAACGGCCTGCACACGCGCTACAACCGCAATGTCGTCGAGCAGGCGGCGATCGCTGGCGGTCTCAACCCCGAGGTCTTCGGCGATCTCGGCCGCGCCAATGCCATGGCGGAGCGGATCGCACAACGCCTCGACATCATCGCCGAGGACACCGAGCGCGGCTGGACCGGCCGCATGTCGACCTCGAACGACGGCAGCGGCGGCTATGTCTTCGAGCGCACCGTGCGCAGCGTCAAGGAATACGCCCATCTCGACATGGGGCTGATCAATTCGGCCGATGCCCGCCAGCTCGACCGCTACGCGCAGCGCCTCAGCGAAGTCTACGGGACGCCGCCGGTGTTGCGGCGCAAGGATGTGGCCGAAACCGTTTCGGGGCCGCTGGCACTGCTCAACGCCGTCTTTGCGACCGGCCGCAAGGGCCTGACCATGCAGCGCTACAAGGGTCTCGGCGAGATGAATGCCGAGCAGCTCTGGGAGACAACGCTCGACCCGAATGTGCGTTCGCTGCTCCAGGTCAAGGTCAACGATGCGACCGATGCCGACAGCCTGTTCTCGCGGCTGATGGGCGACGAGGTCGAGCCACGGCGCGAATTCATCCAGGACAATGCGCTGTCGGTGGCCAATCTGGATATTTGATGCATGTTGCCCAAAACCGCACGGCGGTTTTGGCGGAACGAGATGCACAAGAACTTAAAGCCGCGTCGCCTGAATCCGCTTCAGTGCGACGCGCTTCGAGACTGTAGCGATGCGCTGAAGAAGCTTGCCAGGGCGGCGTTCAGGCGCGCTCCCCTGCCAGTCCTTCCAGCATGGAATCGATCCAGCCGGCTTAGCTAGGCTGGCCGGCACCATTGGCAGGCAGGGACGAAGCCCCGGATTCCGCCTGTCTGGACCTATGGGCCAAATCCCAACACCATGATCGCTTGAGCTATTTGTGCGAAGCGGCGCTCCGAATTGTTCCATCGCCGGCAACCAAATCATTTTATAGCCCGCCGGAACGGAAGTCCTCTCGGGACATTGTGACAACATCGATCACAATTTCTCACAGGAGGCCTTCATGGGACGTGGCATTTTGCTCTGGTTGCTCGGCATTCCGATTCCGATCATCATCCTCATCATGCTGTTCGTACGGTAGGGGGCATTGATGCAGCCCACCGTATCGGCCATCGACCTATCCGCGTCAGAAGAATCCTCCGCTACAGCCGTCAGCTGGGGACCGATCATTGCCGGCGCCTTCGCGGCCTCGACATTAACCTTCGTCCTGATGCTGCTCGGCTCGGGTCTGGGCCTCAGCATGGTTTCGCCATGGTCAGGCTCGGGTGCGTCGGTTACCACCTTCGCGGTATCGACGGCGATCTGGCTGATCGTCGTGCAGTGGCTCTCCTCCGGCGTCGGTGGCTATCTTGCCGGACGCCTGCGCACCAAATGGGTCGGGATCCATACCGACGAGGTCTATTTCCGTGACACCGCTCACGGCTTCCTCGCCTGGGCATTGGCCACCTTGCTTGTGGTTGGCGTGCTGGGCTCGGCACTCTCCGCTGCACTTGGTTCCGGCGTGCAGGCGGTTTCCACAGTGGCGTCGGGCGCTGCCATGGGTGCCTCGGCTGGCGCCTCCGCCAATGCCGGCGGCGCGTCGGCCAACAATGCGACTTCCTATCTGGTGGATTCGCTCTTCCGTCCGGCCGATCCGGCCAAGCTCGCAGGAACCAATCCGGACAGCGACGCCGCCGCGGTCGGGCAGGCCTCGCGCATCCTGGTCGCCAGCGCCGCGGCGGGCGAGATTTCGGCCGACGACAAGACCTATCTGTCGCAACTGGTTGCCGCCCGCACCGGTCTTTCGGAGGCCGACGCCAAGGCGCGTGTCGATGCAATGGTCGCCAAGGTGGAAGACGCCAAGGTGAAGGCGAAGCAAGCCGCCGACACCGCCCGGAAGGCCAGCGCGACCTTTGCCTTGCTCGGCGCCTTGTCGCTTGCCATCGGCGCCTTCATCGCCAGCGCCGCCGCGGCCCTCGGCGGCAGGCAGCGCGACGAAGAGGAAGCAGTGTTCCTGACCAGCCGCTGAACCCAGGCACGCTCCCGAAAATGAAAGAGCCCGGTGTTTCGCTGAAGCCGGGCTCTTTGCTATTCTGATAGCGGCGTTTGTGCGATCGGCCGGATCAGTGATCCATGGCCTTGACGATCTCTTCCGTCATCTTCTTGGCGTCGCCGAGCAGCATCATGGTGCCGTCCTTGTAGAACAGCGTGTTGTCGATGCCGGCATAGCCGGAGCCGAGCGAGCGCTTGACGAACAGGCAGGTGCGCGCCTTGTCGACGTCGAGGATCGGCATGCCGTAGATAGGCGAGGACTTGTCGTCGCGCGCGGACGGGTTAGTGACGTCGTTGGCGCCGATGACATAGGCGACGTCGGCCTGCGCGAACTCGGAGTTGATGTCCTCCAGTTCGAAGACCTCGTCGTAAGGCACATTGGCTTCGGCCAAGAGCACGTTCATGTGACCAGGCATGCGGCCGGCAACGGGATGGATGGCGTATTTGACGTCGACGCCATTGGCCTTGAGCTTGTCGGCCATTTCGCGCAGCGCGTGCTGGGCCTGGGCGACCGCCATGCCGTAGCCCGGCACGATGATGACCTTCTGCGCGTTCATCATCAGATAGGCGGCGTCATCGGCCGAGCCCTGCTTGACCGTGCGCTCGATGCCGTCATCAGCCGCTGCGGCCGTCTCGCCGCCGAAGCCGCCGAGGATGACCGAGATGAAGCTTCGGTTCATGCCCTTGCACATGATGTAGGACAGGATGGCGCCCGACGAGCCGACCAGCGCGCCGGTGATGATCAGCGCCAGATTGCCGAGCGTGAAGCCGAGTGCCGCGGCGGCCCAGCCCGAATAGGAATTCAGCATCGAGACGACGACCGGCATGTCGGCGCCGCCGATCGGGATGATCAAGAGGATGCCGAGCACCAGCGAGGCGGCGACGATCAGCCAGAAGACCAGCTTCGATTCGGTCGTGACCAGCAGCACGATCAGCACGACCAGCGCGATGCCGAGGGCGGCGTTGATGAAATGGCGGCCGCCGATCATGATCGGCTTGCCCGACATGCGGCCATCGAGCTTCAAAAAGGCGATGACCGAGCCGGTGAAGGTGATGGCACCGATGGCGACGCCAAGGCTCATTTCGACCAGGGCCTGGGCATGGATGTCACCCGCCGTGCCGATGCCGAAGCTTTCCGGTGCATAGATGGCCGCGGCCGCCACCATGACGGCGGCAAGGCCGACCAGCGAGTGGAAGGCCGCAACCAGCTGCGGCATCGAGGTCATGGCGATGCGGCGCGCGGTGACGGCGCCGACACCACCGCCAATGGCGAGGCCGAGCACGATCAGGCCGAAGCGGCCGGCCGACGGGGTTGCCAGCGCCAATGTGGTGGCGATGGCGATGCCCATGCCGATCATGCCGTAGAGATTGCCCTGGCGGCTGGTGGTCGGATGCGACAGGCCGCGCAGCGCCAGGATGAACAGGATGCCGGAGACCAGATAGAGGAAGGAAGCGAGATTGACGGTCACGTCACTTTTCCTTCTTCTTGTACATGGCCAGCATGCGCTGGGTGACGAGGAAGCCGCCGAAGATGTTGACCGAAACCAGCATCAGGGCGACGAAGCCGAAACCGGCGGCAACGCCGGAGGCAGCAATGCCGACAGCCAGCAGCGCGCCGACGACGATGACCGACGAGATGGCGTTGGTGACGGCCATCAGCGGCGTGTGCAAAGCGGGGGTGACCGACCAGACCACGTAGTAGCCGACGAAGATCGCCAGCACGAAGATGGCGAAACGGAAGACGAAGGGATCGATGGCGCCGCCGGAAAGTGCGTGCGCGGCATCACCCGCCGCTTCGGCACCGCCCGGCGCATTTGCCAGGTTCTGCACCGCCAGCCGGACGGCGGCACTTGCCTGATCGAGCTGGTCGAGGGCTTTCTGCAGGGTCTGATCCATCACGCGGTCCCTTTCGACTTGGGCGAGGACGACTTGGATGCGGCGGTTTTCCTGGGCGCGGCCTTTTTCGGCGCGGCAGGCGTGGAAGCATCGGCGACCATGGTCGTGGCCGGGATCGCGGCCGGCTCGACACGAGGCTGCTGGTCGGCCTTGGCGAAGGCCGGATGGACAACCTTGCCGCCGTCGGTCAGCATCGTTGCCTTGACCAGGTCGTCGTCTCGGTTGATGGCAAGTGTCTTGGTGTTCTTGTCGACCAGCGTCTCGAGGAAAGCGAACAGGTTCTTGGCATAGAGCAGCGAGGCGGATGCGGCGACGCGGCCCGGCACATTGAGGTGGCCGACGATCTTCACATTGTTGGCCGTGGTGACGACCTTGCCCGGCTCGGAACCTTCGACATTGCCGCCGCGCTCGACGGCGAGATCGACGAGCACCGAGCCCGGCTTCATCGAGGCGACCATGGCGGCCGAGACCAGCTTCGGCGCCGGACGGCCGGGGATCAGCGCCGTGGTGATGACGATGTCCTGCTTGGCGATGTGCTCTGATGTGAGCGCCGCCTGCTTGGCCTGGTATTCCTTCGACATTTCCTTGGCGTAGCCGCCCGCGGTTTCCGCGGCCTTGAACTCGTCATCCTCGACGGCCAGGAATTTCGCGCCGAGCGAAGCGACCTGTTCCTTGGCGGCGGGGCGCACGTCGGTGGCGGTAACGACCGCGCCGAGGCGGCGCGCCGTGGCGATCGCCTGCAGGCCGGCGACGCCGACACCCATGATGAACACCTTGGCCGCCGGCACGGTGCCCGCCGCCGTCATCATCATCGGCAATGCGCGATCATATTCCGAAGCGCCGTCGATCACCGCCTGGTAGCCGGCAAGGTTGGCCTGCGAGGACAAAACATCCATCGATTGCGCGCGGGTGATACGCGGCATGAATTCCATCGAGAAGGCGGTGACACCGGCCTTGGCCAGGGCCGCTACGGCGGCGTCATTGCCGTAAGGATCCATGATGGCGATCACGGCGGCGCCGGATTTGTAGCTCTTCAGTTCGGCTTCCGTCGGCCGGCGCACCTTCAGCACGACATCGGCCTTGGCGACATCGGAGGCCTTGCCGATGGCGGCACCTGCCTTGGCAAACTCCTCGTCGGGGATGCGCGACCTTGTGCCGGCACCGGTTTCGACAACCACATCGAAGCCAAGCCCCGCAAGCCGCTTGACCGTATCGGGCGAGGCCGCGACACGCGGCTCGTTCGCGTCAAGCTCACGAGGGATGAAAACCGTCTGTCCCACCGCATGATCCTTTCGGCTGGAACCTGTTTGCGCAAAGTGTCGGCCGGAACATCCGGCGACGTCAATGGCAACGGGGTTTTGGAAGGTCTATCGCAGAATGAAGGCGCCGGCGGCCATAATCAGGAAGAACAGGATAAGCGCCGAGAAGAAGCCGCCAGCGAAGAAGCCGAAAGCCATCGCCAGAAGAAGCGCGCCGCAGAAAAGCGACCCGTATTTGGCCAGCGCGAGAAAGCCCGCATAGGTGCGGTCATGTTCGGCATAGTCCATCTTCGCGCCCAGTTCGACAGGACCGGTCGGCGAGTGATCAGCCATAGGAATACCCCTTCGAAGACATCTTTCAGGCACATAGCGAAAAGCCGGGCCGAGGGCAATGGCGCTATTGCCGCATCGCTGCCGACAACTGCCTCAAGGGAACATTGAAACTGCGGAAAATTGAAACTGCAGGCATATCCCGGCGAGGGACAGCCTTCGCGCCAGGCTTGATCGTCAGCCTCAGCCGGCGAGGTGCGGGAAAAGACCGAGCAATCCAACGACGATCAGATAGAGCGCGACGATGTAGTTCAGCAGCCGTGGCATGATGAGGATCAGCACGCCGGCGATCAGCGAGATAAGCGGCGTGAGCGCGAGCTGGGAAATATGCATGTCGAGATCCTTTCCAGAAGCGATGCCACCAACTTGCGGCTATGTCGCCCTATACAACGCCGTCACGCCAGGAAGGCTCCATCGTGATGCACGTTGCCCAAAAGCCGAGGCCGGTTCAGAGCGGAGGACATGCCCGAGGAGGCGACCAAGGACCGCTTTGGCTCAGGCTGCTTCGAAATACTTGGCGGTGGGCAAGATGGTCAGCGGTGCCAGTTCGCCCCTGTTGGGACGTTGGAAGAGCATGCGTTGCTCGAATGCCGTCGAGTTGAAGAACGGAAAGCGATCCAGCGTCGCCTGCATGTTCTCGGAGCACTTCGACTGGAAGAGATGCACGGGGACGGTAAGGCCGGGATAATTTCGCGGAGGCACCGCCTGCTCCGATCGGAAGATGCGATGATAGAAGGCGGAGTGTTCTTCCTTGATCGCCGTCAGGCAATAGGTCGGCTTGAAATGGCTGCAAGCAACCACCGCCAGCCTGAGAGTGACATACGGCAGCACGCGCAAGCTGCTCGACCACTCGAGATCGGCCGCGAACCGGCTCGGATCGACGAAAGTCTCGCCAGTCGCCAGTCGCCGCGCCAGCACGTCGCCGAAAACATCGGTGCTGGGCGACACAGGATATCTTGCGCTGGCGTAGTGGATTCTGATGGTGCTGACGAGCGCGCCGTCGAAGAAGACGCCGAAGCGGTATGAATTGGGCAGGTCGTCGAAGTCGTCCTTCACCATGCGGGAGGCATCTGGCTTGACCATGCCGGCGTGAAGATAGGAATTGTAGCGAAGCCTATAGATCGCCTCTAGATCCTCGGCGCCATCGCAAAGGCGATACTCCACATGCTCCAGAACATCCATGACGTGATCTGAAAACACTGAGGGGCTGTTCTTGCCCTTGCCCGCAGCCGCCGCAACGGGCGTACCCAACAACTTGTTTTCCATTCTGTCCTCGCACCGCCGCATAACGACAATAGCGAAGCACAGGAGGAACCAGAAGCAAAATTCCGAGCTTTTGCGTTTACTCTAAATTAACGTTAACAAATGGTAAATTGCGGGCACGGGAAGATCCGGGTCTTGATGACTGGATTTCAGGGGGCGGCGCGCTTGGCGATCGGCTGCAATTCGGCGGCGAAGGGCCAGGTCACATTGGACATGGTTTCGATGCCCGACGCGCTGAGTGCGGCACCGAACAGGAAGCCCTGGACAAGATCCGGTTTCACTGAATGCAGCAGGATCTTGAGCTGCTCGAATGTCTCGACGCCTTCGATGGTGACGGTGAGACCCAGGATACGGGTCAGGTCGACGACGCCCTTCAACAATTCCAGCGAGCGCGGATTCTGGGTAACATCCATCACGAATGAGCGGTCGATCTTGATCTTGTCGAGAGGCAGCTTGTGGAGATAGCTCAGGCTGGAATAGCCGGTGCCGAAATCGTCGAGGGCGATGCGCACGCCAAGCCGCTTCAGTTCCTCGATATATTGACGCGTCTGCGACTTGTCGTCGAGCAGCGCGGTTTCGGTGACTTCGATCTCCAGCCGGCCGGCGGCGAGGCCTGAACTGGCCAACGCATCGCGGACCTTCTGGATGACATCGCCATTGCGGAAATCCCTGGCGGAAAGGTTGACCGAGACGCTGGTCTGGTCAGGCCATTTGGCGCATTCGGCGCAGGCCGCCTGGAGCACGAAAGTGCTGATCTCGGAAATGATTCCCATCTCCTCGGCCAGCGGGATGAAGATGCCGGGGGAAATCGGCCCGAGATCGGGATGGTCCCAACGGCAGAGTGCCTCGCAGCTGGCGATGCGCATGGTCTTCATCGCCACGATCGGCTGATAGACAACCCGCAGGTTCTTGCTTTCCACGGCGGTGCGCAGATCCGCCTTCATCAGTTGACGGTTGCGGAACGCGGCGTCCATCGCCGCCTCGAACAGCCGCCAGCCGTTCTTGCCGAGTTCCTTGGCCTTGTAGAGCGCCAGGTCGGCCTTGACGATCATGGCGTCGACGTCGGTTCCCTCGACCTTCGACAGCACCGCGCCGGCGCTGGCCTGGATCCGCAAGCCGTGGCCGGCGACGTCGACCTCACCCTGCAGGTCGGCGAAAATCTGGTCGAGCAGGCTGGCGAGATGGCTTTCGTCCTCGATGCGATCGAAGAACACCATGAATTCGTCGCCGCCGAAGCGGCTGACGGCAATGCCTTGCCCAGCGATCGCCGAGAGCCGTTCCGCGACGGCATAGATCAGGCCATCGCCGACAGGATGGCCGAGCGTGTCGTTGACGCTCTTGAAATCGTCGAGGTCGATCACCGCCAGGCCGCACAGGCGGTCACGCTCGCCGGAGGCCATCAATTCGCCGACCAGTTCGTGGAAATAGGCGCGGTTCGGCAGGCCGGTGAGGTTGTCGTAGCGCGCCATGAAACGGATTTTTTCCTCCGTCTCGACACGCGCCGTCACGTCTTCAAAGGTGATGACGCCCAATTCCTGGTTGCCCTCGCGGGCGGAGAATTCAAAGTGCTGGCCATTGGAAAAGGAAACCAGCACCTTGCGGTCGCGGCCTTCGCGCAAGGCGCGCGTCAGCTGCGCCTCGATATAGCGGCAGTCCTTCGGTGCCAGCATGCCGCCGGCAACGCCGCGCAACAACAGTGAATGGATCGACCGCCCGAGCAACTGGTCGGGCGATTTCAGCGACATCAGACGGGCGGCCTCGGCGTTGCCGACGACCACCTTGCCGTCCGGACCGAGCATGACCAGGCCATGCGACATGGTGTTGAGGGCGCGGTTGAAGCGCTGCGCGATCTGTCTCGCCTGCTTGTGTCCGACAACGGCCGAAAACAGCACATTGCGGACGTGGTCGGCGCTGCCCTTGATGATGAACATGAAGGGGATGATCAGCAGGCCCAGCACGACATAGGGTAAGTCGAACCTGAGGATGAGCGCCGCGGCGATCGGCCCGACGAAGGTGACCGCAAAGATCATGACCATGCGCGGCGAGCCGTAATTTCGGCCGACGACGGTCACCAGGGAGGCCATCGTCACCGACAGCGCCCCGATCTCGGCATAGGAGTCCGAATAGACATAGATGGAAATGAAGCAAAAGAACCCGAGCAACAACCCCTGAAGGCTACCCTTCAGGATGTATTCGCGCTCCCACTTCGTTGCATCGGCGGCGTCGCGAATCTCGCCGCCCGAGCGGTGGAATCGCCGCAGGCTGAAGTAACGCCAGACGCCGATGCCGAGCAGAGCGCCGGCGAGAACCAGGAAAATAGGCTGGCCGTGGCGCCAGTAGACCATGAGGCTGATCGTGGCGTGGCAAAGCGCGCCGATAACCAGCATATGCGCGTTGTCGAACAACGAGCGCACAAACTGGATATAAACATCCACTGGGATGTTATCGGTCTTTGTTTTGCCCATTACTGGCGCCCAATGAGCCCCAGCCTTGGCATAGTCCCATTAAAAAACCTTTAGCCTGGGCTGAAACGCCTGATTTTAGGCGCTTTTTGGATCATTCGGCGGCCTGAAGTTCCGGCCTTGCGGATGCTTTTGCCAAGCGATCGAGCAGCCTTTGGCGCTCGCCCAGGGCCTTTTCGGCGGTGGCCTGCCGGACATGGCCATAACCGCGGATGAGCGCGGGAACCGAAACGAGAGCGACCGCCGCATCGGCCTTATCGGGTGCCAGCGACTTGGCGACGAGCTGCAGATCACCCTCGTACTGTGCCAAAAGCTGCCGTTCCGCACGCCGTTCGGCGGTGTAGCCAAAAAGGTCGAAAGCAGTGCCACGCAAGCCCTTCAGCGCCGCCAGCAGCTGAAAACCCTTCATCATCCAGGGGCCGAAGCTCGACTTCCTCGGTTTGCCATCATTGCCGCGACGTCCCATGAGCGGCGGCGCGAGATGGAATTCGAGCTTCTCGTAGCTCTGGAACTGCTTTCCAAGCTCGGCGGCAAAGGAGCCGTCGGTGTAGAGCCGAGCCACCTCGTATTCGTCCTTGATCGCCATCAGCTTGAACAGGTTCCTCGCCGCCGCCTCGGTCACGGCGGTCGAGCCGGGCACGGCCTTGGCCTCGGCGGCGCGCAGCTGCGCCAGCCTGTCGGCATAGCGCTTGCCGTAGGCGGCGTTCTGATAGGAGGTCAGGAAGGCGACACGGCGGGCAATGATCTCGTCCAGCGTCTGCGCGACCGGGGCGGTCTGTCCCGCCTTGCCTTGCTGGGAGACAAGGCCGCGCACGAAATCCGGCTGGTGTGCCGCGCGGCGGCCCCAGCGGAAGGCGGCGATGTTCATCGCCACCGCTTCGCCATTGAGCTCGATGGCCTTTTCGACGGCCTCGGCCGACAGCGGCAGGCCGCCATGCTGGAAGGCAAAGCCGAGCATGAACATGTTGGCGCCCAGCGAATTGCCGAACAGCGATGTGGCGGTGCGGGTGGCGTCGAAAAAATGCGCCTTGTCCTCGCCGGCGGCGGTGCGGATCGCTTTCTTCAGGCGTTCTATGGGCAGCGAGAAATCCGCCGAGCGGGCAAACTCGCCGGGCATGATCTCAGCGGTGTTGGCGAGGAAGATGGTATGGCCCTCGCGTACCGCCGTCAGCACCTTCTTGGCGCCCGACACGACGAGGTCGCAGCCAAGCACGAGGTCGGCCTTCCCCGCCGAAACGCGGATGGCATGGATATCGTCCGGCGTGCGGGCGATGCGGACATGGGTGAACACCGAGCCGCCCTTCTGGGCGAGACCGGCCATGTCGATCATGCCGCACCCCTTGCTCTCGAGATGAGCCGCCATGCCGAGCACGGCACCGACGGTGACGACGCCGGTGCCGCCGACGCCATCGATGATCGCCGCCCAGCCCTCGGCACCCAGAGGAAATTCGGCCGGTGCCGGCACGCCGTCGAGCGGATCGGTCTTGCCGGCCAGGCCCTCGGCTTTCCTGATCTTGGCGCCATGCACGGTGACGAAAGACGGGCAGAAACCGTTGACGCAGGAGAAGTCCTTGTTGCAACTCGACTGGTCGATCTTGCGCTTACGGCCGAATTCGGTCTCGACCGGCTGGATCGAGACGCAGTTCGACTGCACGCCGCAATCGCCGCAGCCTTCGCAGACCAGTTCGTTGATGAAGACGCGCTTGTCGGGATCGGGAAAGGTGCCGCGCTTGCGGCGCCGGCGCTTCTCGGCCGCACAGGTCTGGTCGTAGAGCAGGATCGACACGCCCTTGACGTCGCGCAACTCGCGCTGGACGAGGTCGAGGTCGTCGCGGTGGTGGATGGTGGCGCCGGCGGGGAATTCGGCCTTGCCGGCATATTTGTCGGGTTCGTCGGTGACGATGGCGATCCGGTCGACGCCCTCTGCCCGCACCTGCCTGGCGATCATGTCCACCGTCAGGCCGCCCTCGTGCGGCTGGCCGCCGGTCATGGCCACGGCATCGTTGTAGAGGATCTTGTAGGTGATGTTGGCTCCGCTCGACAGCGCGAAGCGGATCGCCAGCGTGCCGGAATGGTTGTAGGTGCCGTCGCCGAGGTTCTGGAAGATATGATCGCGCTTGGAGAAAGGCGCCTGGCCGACCCATTGCGCGCCTTCGCCGCCCATGGCCGTGAAGCCCAGCGTATTGCGGTCCATCCACAGCGCCATGAAATGGCAGCCTATGCCGGCGGCGGCGATCGAGCCGTCCGGCACCTTGGTCGAGGAGTTGTGCGGACAGCCCGAACAGAAGAAGGGCGTGCGCGAACCGATGTCGGTGGCGTCCGCCAGCATCGCCTGGAACTGGCGCAGCTTCGCCACCCGCGCCGAAATCTCTTCCGAAGGGCCGATGGTTTTCACGATGCGCTCGCCCAGGGCAATGGCAATCTCGTTGGGGTCGAGCGCGCCCTTGGCGGGAAACAGCCAGTCGCCGCGCTCGTCCTTCTTGCCGACGATGACCGGCTGGATGGCGGTACCGTAGAGGTTCTCGCGCAGTTGCACCTCTATCAGCGAGCGCTTCTCCTCGACGACGACGATGGCGTCGAGGCCACGGGCAAAGTCCGCGATGTGCTGCAGGTCGAGCGGCCAGGGGCAGCCGACCTTGAACAGCCGCACGCCGATGCGGTTGGCGGCCGCCTCGTCGATGCCGATATCCTCCAGCGCCTGGCGGACATCGAGATAGCTCTTGCCCAGCGTGATGATGCCGAGCTTCGGGTTGCGGCCACCCGAATAGACGATGTGGTTCAGCCCGTTGGCATGGATGAAAGCGGAGGCCGCGGCACGCTTGTACTCGTGCAGCCGCTCTTCCTGGCCGAGCATGTCGATCTCGTGGCGGATGTTGAGGCCGCCCGGCGGCATGTCGAACTCCGGCAGGACGATGTTGAGCCGTTCGAGCGAGGCGTCGACCGAGGCCGTCGATTCGATGTTGTCCTTGACGCATTTGATCGCCGCCCAGGTGCCGGCGAAACGCGACATGGCAAAGCCATACAGCCCGTAGTCGATGATCTCCTGGACGCCGGCCGGATTGAGGATCGGCACCATGGTGTCGACGAAGAGGAATTCGGTGGCGTGCGCATTGGTCGAGGATTCGGCCATGTGGTCGTCGCCCATGAGCGCGAGCACGCCGCCGTGCCTGGACGAGCCGGCGAGATTGGCGTGACGGAACACGTCGCCCGAACGATCGACGCCCGGCCCCTTGCCGTACCAGACCGAAAAGACCCCATCATGAGTGCCCTCGCCCAGCAGCTCCGTCTGCTGCGATCCCCAGCAGGCGGTGGCGGCAAGTTCCTCGTTGAGGCCGGGCTGGAAGACGATGTCGGCCCCGGCGAGCTGCTTCTTCGCCTTCCACAGCTGCATGTCGAGCCCGCCGAGCGGCGAGCCGCGATAACCGGAGACGAAACCAGCCGTGTTCAGGCCGGCGCGGCGGTCGCGCTCGCGCTGCATCAGGAGCATGCGGATGACCGCCTGTGCGCCGGACAGGAAGATGCGCTCCTTTCCAAGGTCGAACTTGTCGTCGAGCGCGACATCATGCAGCGTCATCGGGCATTTCCTCTGCGAAGGCCGCGGCCAGCAGCCAACGTCGGGATCGGATGGCGCATCCTTTCTCCCCTTGCAAGGCAGGTCAAACAAAATCGAAGGGGCCAGGCCACGCGCAACAAACAGTCCGGCGGGCACCGGACCACGCATGAAACCGTGCGCCGACAGCGCCACGGCGCACGAAAATTCCAGACGAAACCGGTGCGGTCGGAAGCTGTCAGCCGGCTTTCGAGCAGTCCGGCTTCGGCTCGCCCGGCAGCTTGCCGTCGGGATGGCCCGCGAGGTCGGGATTGGCCGTATAGAGCTGGTCGATGACCAGCGGCCGGTCGGGCAGGATCGACTGGTCCTCCGTCGACATCAGCGTGGTGTCGATCGTCTGCAAAACGGTACCGTCGGCGCCCTTGATGCTGATGGCGATGGCATAGGGCTTGTTCTTGACGATGCAGGCCAGCGCCGGGCTCTCCAGGCTCACCTTGTCGAGCTTCGGCCAGACCTTCTGTTCGACCACCAACGGCGCACCGCCGGCAGGGTTCTGGAAGCTGGCAACCGCCACCTGGCCCTCACCCATCGGCTGCAAGGGCCGCAGCGTCACGACGTAGGTTGCCCTGGCGAGACGGTAGTTGAAGACGAATATCTTGCCGGAAACCTCGAACAGCTTGCCCTCGCCGCCGGTATCGCGGCAGCCGCCGAGCGCCGCGGCGGCGATCAAGATGGCGCCGGCAACGAGCGCGCGTGAAAATCCCCTAGGCATCCTTGACCTCATGGGCCGCCAAGCGGCGGCGGCGATAGTGACGACTTGCCTTCTGCCGGTTGCCGCACACCGACATGTCGCACCAAAGACGGCTGGAATTGCGGCTTCTGTCGACAAACAGCCAGGTGCAGTTGGGACATATCCTGAGCCTCGCGATCGTGTCGTCACGCAGCAGCGAGAGTGCCGAAACCGCCAGCGCCGCCTCGAAAGCGATCGGCGTCGAGGGATTCCCGAACGGCTTTCCCGGTACACCGATCTCCGTGCGGCTGCCGGCCAGGCCCTCGGCACAGGCCCGCAGGAAATCCGGCAGATCAGCGGTGGCGAGCGCGCCCTTCGACACCGCGCCGCGAAACAGCCGGTCGGTAGCCTCGCGGATCGACAGCACGACAGGCGCGATTGCCGCCGGTGAGGACACAGCCAGCCGCCTGTCGCCAAGCTCGGCGGCGCGGAAGCCGCTGGCCGCATCGGCAAAGCGGGCGATTTCGACCTGATCGTCGAAGCGGTCGAATGTGCGTTGGGGATCGCCGCGCAGCACGACGGTGTTCGCCGTGTCGAGCGCGAGCAGGCCGCCGGTGAAGCGGTGCGGGGTCCAGGCAACTGTCATATCGCAAAATCTAACCGATAAATCGCGTTTGACAAGTTAGATTCGACGATGCAAACCTCCGATGCGCACGGTATCGTCGCTTTGTCTTGAGCATTTTCGCCGTCCCGGACCACCGCGCATTCCGGGCGTTACGCTTCTGGTGTTGAGCATGCTCTATTTTTTCCAGCAGGTGCTGAACGGGCTGCATTCGGGCGCGCTCTATGCGCTGCTCGCCTTCGGCTACGTGCTGACCAACGGTATCCTGCACCGCACCAACCTCGCCTATGGCGCGCTGTTTGCGTTCTGTGGCCAGGCGATGATCCTGAGCGTCGCCTTCGGCTATCAGGTTCTGTGGCTGACACTGCTGGCGTCGGTGCTGTTCGGGGTCGTCGCGGCGTTCCTCTATGCCGCGCTGATCAGCCATGTCCTGTCGCGCAGCATCTTCGAACCGCTGGCGGACCGCTCGCCCAATGCCATCGTGGTGACCACGCTCGGCATCCTGCTCGTGCTTTCGGAGGCCAGCCGTATCGCCGCCGACACGCATGATCTGTGGCTGCCGCCAATGTTGGCGCAGCCCATCGTCTTCGCCGAAACCTCAGGTTTCAAGGCGACGCTGACGCTGATCCAGGTGCTCGACTGCGCGGTGGTGCTGGCGGCGGTCGCACTCGCCACCTCAGCATTTGCCCACTCCAACTTCGGCCGGTGCTGGCGCGCTGTCTCGGACGATCCACGAGCAGCCGCCCTGTGCGGCGTCGACGTGCGCGGCGTGTTCCGGCGTGCCGTGCTGCTCGGCGGCTTCTGCGCCGCGCTGGCCGGCGTCATGGCCAGCCTCTACTACGGCAATGTCAGCTTCGGCTCAGGTCTGGTCTACGGCCTGAAGATCCTGTTCGTGACAGCGGTCGGCGGCTATCTTTCGCCACCTCGGGCGGCAGTGGGCGCGGCCGCCTTCGGCATGGCCGAATCACTATGGGCCGGCTATTTTCCGGTCGAATGGCGCGATGCGTGGATGTACCTGTTCCTGGTGGCCATGCTGATACTGATCGGCGCCGGCCGCGATACCGGCAAGGTCGTCTGAGCCCATCAGACTTTGCTTGCCCATCAGACTTTGGTTGCATGACGCCGGGGCAGACCGCCCTTGTCCCGCGCCCCCCTTCATCCGATACCGTTTTGCCGCCGCCATCCGTGTTGACCCGTCCTGCCACGCGCGGCATACCGTTGGGCCACGCGGCGTGACGGCAGAAAAAGGGGGAGCCGGCACGCCTCGTATACAAGGGAGGACTGCATGGAAGGGCCGCTCGCTCTGTCGCGAGGCATCGACCGCCTCAACGAATTCATCGGCAAATCGGTATCCTGGCTGATCCTGCTGGCGATCCTGGTGAGCGCGGCCAACGCCGTCATCCGCAAGATGTTCGACACCTCGTCGAATGCGTGGCTGGAACTGCAATGGTACCTGTTCGGCGCCGCCTTCATGCTGGCGGCCGCCTATACCCTGAAGCAGAACGAGCATATCCGCATCGATATCGTCTACGGCCTGTTTTCACGCCGCGTGCAGCACTGGATCGACCTTCTCGGCCATATCCTCTTCCTGATGCCGTTCGTGACGCTGATGGTCGTCTATTTCGTGCCCTACGTGTCGCTGTCGTTCCACAGCGGTGAAATGTCGACCAATGCCGGCGGCCTGATCGTCTGGCCGGCCAAGGCGATCCTGCTGGTCGGCTTTTTCCTGCTGGCACTCCAGGGCATTTCCGAAATCATCAAGAAGATCGCCATCATGCGCGGCGTCATGGACGATCCCAACCCCTTCATTTCCGTGCACGAACAGGCTGAGCTCGAAGCCAAGGCGCTGGCCGACGAGGTGCGCTCGTGATGGAGTTCATCGCCCAGAACATGGCGCCGATCATGTTCGCCTCGCTGATCCTGTTCATGCTGATCGGCTATCCCGTCGCCTTCTCGCTGGCCGCCAACGGCCTGATGTTCTTCTTCATCGGCGTGCTTTTGACGCCCTATTCGGGCGGGGCGATCAACCTCGCCTGGCCGCTGCTCCATGCGTTGCCGGACAATTTCTACGGCAGCCGGGTGATGTCGAACGACACGCTGCTGGCCATTCCGTTCTTCACCTTCATGGGCATCGTGCTCGAACGATCGGGCATGGCCGAGGACCTGCTCGACACGATCGGCCAGCTGTTCGGACCGATCCGCGGCGGCCTCGCCTATGCGGTGATCTTCGTCGGCGCGTTGCTGGCGGCGACCACCGGCGTGGTGGCGGCATCTGTCATCGCCATGGGACTGATCTCGCTGCCGATCATGCTGCGCTATGGCTATGACCGCCGTCTGGCGTCCGGTGTCATCGCCGCCTCCGGTACGCTCGCCCAGATCATCCCGCCCTCGCTGGTGCTGATCGTTCTGGCCGACCAGCTCGGCCGTTCGGTCGGCGACATGTATGCGGGTGCGCTGATCCCGGGCCTCGTGCTCACCGGTCTCTACGCACTCTACATTCTCATCGTGTCGATCTTCCGGCCGAAGATGATGCCGGCGCTGCCGCTCGAAGCGCGCACGCTCGGCCATGGCGTGATTTCGCTGCTGGTGGCGCTGGCGGCGGCGGTAGCCGTCTCCTATGCGGCGTACAGCTATCTGGCACCGACCCATGGCGACAATGCCGACATTCTTGGCGCCTGCGTCGGCGTGATCCTGATCTATGTCGTCGCGATCGCCGACAGAAGGTTGAACATCAACATGATGTCGCGGCTGGCGCAGCAGGTCGTCGTCGTGCTGATCCCGCCGCTGGCGCTGATCTTCCTTGTTCTGGGCACCATCTTCCTCGGCATCGCCACGCCGACCGAAGGCGGCGCCATGGGCGCGGTCGGCGCGCTGGCGATGGCCGCGGCAAAGGGCCGGCTGTCGCTGGACGTGATCAAGCAGGCACTGGCCTCGACGACGCGGCTGTCGTCTTTCGTGCTGTTCATCCTGATCGGCGCCCGCGTCTTCTCGCTGACCTTCTACGGCGTCAACGGCCAGATCTGGGTCGAGCATCTCCTGACCTCGCTGCCGGGCGGCGAAGTCGGCTTCCTGATCGGCGTCAACATCCTCGTCTTCTTCCTGGCCTTCTTCCTCGACTTCTTCGAACTGGCCTTCATCATCGTGCCGCTCTTGGCGCCCGCCGCCGACAAGCTCGGCATCGACCTGATCTGGTTCGGCGTGCTGCTCGGCGTCAACATGCAGACCAGCTTCATGCACCCGCCCTTCGGCTTCGCGCTGTTCTACCTGCGCTCGGTCGCCGCGCGCGTGCCCTATCTCGACCGCATCACCGGCAAGCAGATCGCGCCGGTCACCACCGGCCAGATCTATTGGGGGGCGGTGCCCTTCGTCCTGATCCAGGTGGTGATGATCGGACTGACCATCGCCTTCCCGCAAATGGTGATGCGCTACAAGGGCACGGCGATCGATCCCGGCACGATCGACTACAAGGTGCCGGAAGTACCCGGCCTGTCGCCGCTCGGCGCCCCGCAGGATGGTGGCGCGCCCGCCAGTGGCGGCAGCGCACCGACCGCGCCCGCCACGCCAGACCTGTCGCAACCGCCGAGCTTCGGCGATGCGCCGCCGGCCAAGCCGGCGACACCGGCGCCAGACCTCTCGCAACCGCCGAGCTTCAATTGAGAGGGACGATGCCATGAAAGCGGTGCGGCTGGAGGCCGTGGGCATCATCGCGCTGCGCGAGGTCGTCAAACCTGTCCCTGGCCCGGACGAGCTTCTGGTGCGGATCGAAGCCTGCGGCGTCTGCGGCACCGACCGCCACCTCTTCCATGGCGAATTCCCCTGCCGGCCACCGGTGACGCCCGGGCATGAATTTTCGGGCATCATCGAGGCGGTCGGCAACGGCGTCTCCGGCTTTGCCGTCGGCGACCGCGTCACCGGCGATCCCAACATCGCCTGCGGGAGATGTCCGCATTGCCATGCCGGCCGGGTCAATCTCTGCCGCAATCTCAATGCCATCGGCATCCATCGCGATGGCGGCTTTGCCGAGTATGTCGTTCTGCCGCAGAAGCAGGCCTTCATCCTGCCCGCCGACTTGCCTCCAACGCATGGCGCATTCTGCGAGCCGCTCGGCTGCTGCCTGCATGGCATCGATCTTGCCGCGATCAAGCCCGGCAGTTCGGTGATCGTGCTGGGCGGCGGCGTCATCGGGCTGCTCACCGTGCAATTGGCAAGGCTGGCCGGCGCCACGACCATCATCCTGTCGACCAGACAGGCCTCGCGGCGCGCGCTTGCCGAGGAACTCGGTGCGACGGCGACGGTCGACCCCACCGCCGAAGATGTCATCGATGCCATTTCCGGACCGGCGGGCCTGATGCCGGGCGGCGCCGACGTGGTGTTGGAATGCGCGGGCGTGCGCGAGACCGTCGAGCAATCGATGCGGCTGGCAAGGGCCGGCGGCACGGTCGTCGTCGTCGGCGTGACGCCGCAAGGCATGAAGGCCGAGTTCGAGCCCTTCGACCTGCTGTTCAGGGAATTGAAGGTGGTTGGATCCTTCCTCAACCCCTACACGCACCGCCGCGCCGCCGAGCTGATCGCGTCGGGCGCGATCGAGATCGAGCGGCTGATCTCCAGGCAGGTGCCGCTCGAAGAGGCGGCTGACGTGATCGCCAATCCGCCGGCGCCGGGCGAGGTCAAGGTGCTGGTGGTGCCAGGCCTCGGCTGAAGCGATTGCCTTCGCAAATTGTCAATTACGAGTGTTAGCGCTGCCCCTCATCGCCCTGCCGGGCACTTCTCCCCGTATAGCGACGGGGAGAAGGACGCCTCCGTCGCCGGTTTCGCCAGTTGCCAACGTTGCAGGAAGATGCGCCAAGGGTGCGGCAGCCACCTTCTCCCCGTCACTAAACGGGGAGAAGGTGCCGGCAGGCGGTTGAGGGGCGGCGCAGGCTTCAGCCATTAGCTGGCGCGAGCCCGAGGTCTTTCCGGATAGTTCTACAGCTTGCCGTTGCGCTGCTGGACCATCATGAAGGTGTCGTAATTGTACTCGGCCACCTGTGCCCAGAGATAGTGCTCCTTGCGGAAGCCCTTGATCGATTCCCAGATCTTCTTGAACGGCGCGTTCGAGGCCTCCATCTCGGCATAGACCTCGTTCGCCTTTTCGAAGCAGGCCGCCATGATTTCCTGGCTGAACGGACGCAGTTTCGCGCCGCCGGCCACCAACCGCTTCACCGCCGCGGGGTTCACATAGTCGTATTTCTGCAGCATGTCGGCATCCGTGGCCTGCGCGGCGGTGTGCAACAGCGATTTGTAGGTCGGCGAAAGCTCTTCGTATTTCGCCTTGTTGAACATCAGGTGGACGGTCGGACCACCTTCCCACCAGCCGGGATAGTAGTAGTAGGGCGCGACCTTGTAGAAGCCGAGCTTCTCGTCGTCATAGGGGCCGACCCATTCGGCGGCGTCGATGGTGCCTTTTTCCAGCGCCGGGTAGATGTCGCCGCCAGCGATCTGCTGCGGCACGACGCCGAGTTTCTGCACCACCTTGCCGGCAAAGCCGCCAATGCGCATCTTGAGGCCGGAGAGGTCGGCGACCGTGTTGATCTCCTTGCGGAACCAACCGCCCATCTGCACGCCGGTGTTGCCGCCCGGCAGCCCGAAAAGACCTTGCGTGGCGAGAAACTCGTTGAACAGGTCAATGCCGCCGCCATGATAATGCCAGGCATTCATGCCGCGCGCGTTGAGTGAAAAGGGAACCGCCGCACCAAGCGCCCATGTCGGGTCCTTGCCCCAGTAATAATATGCCACCGTGTGGCAGGCTTCGACGGTGCCGGCCGTGGTGGCGTCGGCGGCCTGCAGGCCGGGCACGAGCTCGCCGGCGGCAAAGACCTGGATCTGGAAATTGCCGTCCGTGGCTTCCGACAGCATCTTGGAGAAGACCTCGGCGCCGCCATAGATGGTGTCGAGCGATTTCGGGAAGGACGATGCCAGCCGCCATGTAACCTTGGGATTGGACTGGGCTATTGCCGGAGCGGCAAGCGTTGCCGCCGCCGCGGCGCCGAGACCGGTCACGCCGGCCTTGCGAATGAACGAACGACGATCCATGCAGTTCCTCCCTTTTGGATCAACAGACCGACATTCGGGAAATCCTCGGCTTCCCATATCGGTTGGCCGAAACAATACACGGGCAAGAAGCCTAGTCCAGCACGGCGGCCTGATTTGGTAACCAAGCCGTGCGACCCTGCAACTATAGTCTAACAAGGGATTTGGTGGCCCATGCGACACGCCGAAACTTGCCATGGAAAAACCACAGCGGATCGCCTATTTTGAAGCCAGGACCTACCTTGCCAGATGGAAACCAGAGCCAAAATGCAGCAGCCGCTCGTCGCCATATCGACCGACGTCCGTCAGTTCGACAACTACACCTGGCATGCCGCCCCTCAGCAATATCTCGAAGCAGCAATCACCGGTGCGGGCGTGTTCCCGCTGCTGGTGCCATCGTTCGGCGACAGGCTCGACTTCGACGAGCTTTTGTCCTCCGTCGACGGCGTCATGGTCACCGGCTCGAAATCCAACGTGCACCCCTCGCTCTACGGTGGCGATGCCAGCGAAGCCAACGGCCCTTATGATCCGGCGCGCGACGCCACCACGCTGCCGCTGATCCGCCGGGCCATCGAGCGGGGAGTGCCGCTGCTCGCAATTTGCCGTGGCATCCAGGAGCTGAACGTCGCGCTCGGCGGCACGCTGGGCACCGAGATCCAGGAGCGCGAGGGTTCGCTCGACCATCGCGCTCCCGCGAGCGACAAACAAGACGAGCGCTTCGCCATGCACCAGACCATTTCGATCAAGCCTGGCAGCTGCCTGGCCGGCGTGTTCGGTGCCGGAGACATCAAGGTCAATTCGTTGCACCGGCAAGCGATCGACCGGTTGGGGTCGAGGCTTGAGATCGAGGCAGTCGCCACCGACGGCACGGTCGAAGCGGTTTCGGTCAAGGGAGCCCGCGCCTTCGCCGTCGGCGTCCAGTGGCACCCCGAATACTGGGTCAAATCGGACAGCAACTCGGCCAAGATCTTCCGCGCTTTCGGTGATGCGGTGCGCCTGCATGCGGCGGCAAAGGCTGGCGCACGGGCCGCGGCGGAGTAGAAAAGGCGGCGACAATGTCGCCGCCTTCAATCGATATCAGAACTTGTAGCTGAAGCCGACGCGGACAGCTTGAGTCTTCACCTCGGTGGGGTACAGGAAGCCGCTGTCGGTCGCTGGATTGTCGGTGAATTTGCCGAAATCGCTGTAGCGATATTCGACGCGCGTCGTCCAGTTCTGCGTGAATGCATATTCGAGACCGGCGCCCACGGTCCACCCAGCTTTGGTATTGGACGAGTCGTCAGTCGTTCCACCATCGTCGTACTTGGTCTTGAAGTGAGCAACCGCGAGACCGCCAGTCGCGTACAACAGGGCCGGCCCCATCGCATAGCCAAGGCGTGCCCGCAAAGAACCTTGGACGTCGATCTTGGTCTTGATATTGCCGGCAAATTCGGAATCGACGGAGCCACTCATTCCCGAGGCTTCGATGTCGCCTTCAGCGCCAAGAACGAACGAACCGTAAGCCTGGTTGTAGCCAAGATGGATACCGCCGAGCACGCCGTTGGAGCTCCACGAGTCAGCCCAGTCCGAAAAGCCGTTGCCTATCTGGGAATCGTGGCTATCGACATCGCCCCAGCCATAGCCCAGTTGGACGCCGACATAGGGGCCGCTCCATTCATAGACTGCCGGACCGGAGGACAGCGCATCCGCGGCAAAAGCGCTGCCCGGAAGGGCGGCAAGAATGGCTGAAGCGAGCAGAATCGATTTCATAGGAGCACCCCGAAGCTGTGTTGTAGTCTAAACTGCTTCGGTTCCGGCGCAATACGGCCGGGTATCCCATGGATGTTTTCCTATCTGAAGTTGCAAAAAGACCACGCCTTGGCCGGCTAGTGACCGTCGACCGCCAATGACAGCAGCGGCAGCGTGGGCGCGTAGGATTCGTAGCCGTCCCCATCGGCAACGCTGAAAGCGACAATCGGATCGATGCCGTTAGCGCTGAAGGCGACCGTGCCGTCGTTCTGGTCGCGCCAGAATTTCGCCCGCTCGATGCCCGGCAAGAGCCGGCGGCAATTTGGAGCCACCGTCAACAACGACAGCCCATCCGAAATCGCGGCTCCGCGCGTCACCGCGCAGGCCCCCTCGTCGCCATTGGCGACCAGTTTGTAGGTGTTGGATGGCACGGCTTCTTCGGCAACGCTTTCACCGCCGCCTTGAAACATCTGAACGCCGCCAAACAGCGCGGCGGCAGCGATCAAGACGGAAAGCGCTTTCATCATCATTCATCCATTCTTGCGTACGGGATAAACAATGAATTCAAAGGGTTAAGCTGTCGTTAATAAGTGTGGCAAACTGCCACTCAGCCGCGATCCTTGACATGCGCCGTCTCCGGCACCGGTGTCAGCGCCCGGCGTTCGGTGAACCAGGAAACCAGATTGTCGACGCACAGATCGGCCATGGCGCGGCGCGTGTGCTCCGAGGCCGAGCCGACATGCGGCAAAAGAGAGGTGTTGGGGGCGTCGAGCAGCGCCTTGGGCACGTTCGGTTCGTCGGCGAAGACATCGAGCCCGGCTGCAGCAATGGTGCCGTCGGCAAGGGCCGCCGCCAGTGCAGCCTCATCGACCGTGCTGCCGCGGCCGATGTTGACGAAGACACCGTTGGCGCCAAGCGCCGACAGGATCTCGGCATTGACCGCCTTCTGCGTCGAAGCACCGCCGGGCGCCACCGAAATCAGCGTGTCGACCGCTTCGGCAAGGCCTTTCAGAGTCGGGTGGTATTGGTAGGAAAGGCCTTCGACACGAAGCCGGTTGTGGTAGGCGACCGGCAGTCCGAACGCCTCCAGCCGCCGGGCTATGGCCCGTCCGATGCGGCCCATGCCGAAAATGCCGACGCGGCGCGCGCGCAAGGTCAGCCGGCTCAGCGGATAGTTGCCCTTGCGAACCCAACTGCCATCACGCAGCCAGTTTTCCGCGCGCGGCAGGTCACGGATCGTGTTGATCAGCAGCCCGATCGCGGTGTCGGCGACCTCCTCGGTCAGGACGTCGGGCGTGTTGGTGACCATGATGTTCTTGGCCGCCGCATGGGCGACATCTACCGAGTCATAGCCGACGCCGAAGGAAGCGATGAGCTCGAGATTGGGCAGCGCGTCCATCATCGCCGCGCTGATGCCGGCAAAGGAGGCAATGCCACGCACCGTTCGGCGCATCTCCTCGGTGACCAGCGCCGGATCGGCGCGCTCGATCCTCACCTGTTTGAAGGTACGGTCGATACGTCGGACGGCATGGTCGCTGAAGTCCGCCGGTACCAGGATGGCAACGGCCTGCAGTTGGTCGGCCCTGGTCATGTCCGCTCCACCGGTCTGCCGGTCGACTGGCGCACATGCAGCTCCGGCTTGATCAATTCCTGCGAGGGCCGCACCGTCTGTCCGTTGAGCTTGTCGAGCAGCGCGCTGGCGGCGCGACGACCGACCTCGCGCTGGCCGTTCCAGACGGTGGTCAGCGCCGGCGTGGCGATCGCAGCCTCCTCCAGATCGTCATAGCCGGTGACGGAGATGTCGATGCCGGGCACCAGACCGGCACGGGCGATGCCGTTCATCAGGCCGATAGCGACGAGATCGTTCCAGCAGCAGGCGGCGGTCGGCCTGTCCTTCAGCGCCAGGAATTGTCCGGCCGCCTCGAAGCCGGCCTGCTTGGTGCGCGGGCCGGCGATGCGCCAGGACGGCCTGACCTCGAGCCCGGCCGCTTCCATGGCATTGACATAGCCCTGGTAGCGGTCGCGGCCGGTCGAGGTCTGGTCGGTGCCGCCGATCATGGCGATGCGCTTGTGGCCGAGCGAGATCAGATGGTTGGTGGCAAGCCCGGTGCCATAGGCGTCGTCGCCGCGAAAGACCGGCACGTCGGCGCCCTCGACGGTGCGCGCGATCAGCACCGCCGGCAGGCCGTTCTCCTCGGCCATCACGATGTCGGAAGCAGGCGTGCCGATGGCCGGCGACATGATGACGCCGTCGGCGCCAAGCTGCAGCAGCGTATCGATGAAGGTGCGCTGCTTCTCGAGCTGGTCGTAGTGATTGGACAGGATGAAGGTCTGCCGGCTGCGGTCGAGTTCGCTTTCGATCGAGCGCAATATCTCGGCGAAGAACGGGTTCATGATGTCGTGCACGACGACACCGACAATGCCCGAGCGCGAGGTGCGCAGGCTGGCGGCGCGGCGGTTGTAGATATAACCGATGGCGCGCGCATGTTCCTTGATGCGGTCGCGCGTGGAGCCGGCAACCAGCGGGCTGTCGCGCAGCGCCAGGGACACGGTGGCCGTGGACACGCCGAGTGCATCGGCGATCGTCGAAAGCTTGATTTTTTGTGCCAGCGCCTTGCGCTCCCCGAACGACCCGAATTGCGACCTAAACTGTTTAAAGGCGGCGTTATGCCACCGATCGGGAGCAAATCAAAGTTTTTTTGCCAGCGCTTCCGCCTCGACATCGGAGGCCGCGCGGCTCCGCAGCCGGAGCCGGTGCTCGCGATGGACGATGTAGAGGCCGCTGGCAACGATGATGGCCGCGCCGACCAGCGTCCAGCGGTCGGGAAACTGCTTGAAGACGATCCAGCCGGAAATGATCATCCACACCATCTGCGAGTAGGGATAGGGGGCGAGCGCCGTGGTCGTCGCCAGCCGATAGGCCTGCACCAGCAGCCAGTGCCCGACGCCGCCGAACACGCCAAGCATGAGCAGGACGAACCAATGCCAGCCATCATGCGGCAGCGAGAATGAGAACGGCAGCATGGGCAAAAGCAGCACCGCCGGCGCCAGCGCCGAGAACAGGATCAGGCTTTCCGACGTCTCGGTCGCCGACATGCGGCGCGTCATGATGACATAGAAGCTGTTCGACAGCATCGAGCCGAGCGCGAAGAGATGCCCGATACCGAAGACGCCGACACCCGGCCTTGTGATGATCAGAACTCCGGCGAAGGCGGCGAGGATGGCTAGCCAGCGCCGCCAGCCTGCCCATTCGCCAAGCAGCGGGCCGGCAAGTGCGGTGATCACCATCGGCCCGAAGAAATAGATCGACGTCGTCTCGGCCAGTTGCAGGGAGCGGAGCGCCAGGATGTTGCACATGGTCGAGCCGAACAGGAACACACCGCGCAGCACATGCGCCGGCAGGTTGACCGGACGAAACCGCATGGGTTGCCGCCAGCCGCGCAGCAGTGCGCCGACCAGCACGACATGCACGGCAAAGCGCACCCAGGCGACGATCAGCGCGGAAACGCCGGCCAGGACGAGATATTTGCTTGAGGTGTCGAGGAAGGTGAAGAAGACATAGGTGGCAAGCATGCACAGGATCGCCACCGGCGGCGTCGCGCTTTCGACATATCTCTGGGAAGCACTCACTTGCAGGCCGGGGAAAAGCTGGGCTGGAACCCACCTTTGCGGGAATTGTGGCTTGCCGGCAAGCCAATTGTCGCCGGCTGCTGCGCCAAAACCGGCTGGCACAACAACAGAAGCCGGCAGGCTCAGTTCAGCCTTCCCCTGCTATGCGTGCATGCGGGCGCCCTTGGTGATCTTGTCGACGAGCTTCTTGTCGGCGCGCAGCGCGACGCCGACCACCTTGGCGTCCTCGGGCGCGAACTCGGCGAAGACGGCGCGGTTGGCGGCATCGAATCCGGTCGAAAACATCTCCTCGACATAGAGCGACGTCGTCGCGCCGCGTTCCAGCGCGCGCCGTTGGATCGCGCTTATCGTCGCCTGGTCGGCCGACAGCACGATGACCGGCTGTATCGACAGGGGGTTGTAGAGATTGCCGGCGCGGTCGCGATAGGGCTCGCCGATGATGTCGGGAAACTGCGCGACGATGCCGCTGGCCAGGAAGGCGGTGACGTTGAGTTTCTGCCAGACGGGCAGGTCTTCCCGCAGGACGATTGCAAATTTCGTATCGAACATGAGAAAATGGACCATTCGAGGTTGAGCCCCCACCGCGAGGCTGAAGGAGACGATGCGTTGGAACTAGACCGCCAAGCCTTCGAGGGTCTTGGACGTTTGTGCGCCGATGCGGCTGAGAACTGCATCATTTCCGCTTCCGACCCCGCGGGGATGGAGCGGATCGAGGCGCGGTTCCACGGCAGTGCCTTCGACCTGCATCGCCATGACACCTACGCGATCGGGGTGACGCTGCAGGGTGTGCAGACCTTTCGCTATCGCGGCGCGGCGCGGCAAAGCCTGCCCGGCCAGATCATCGTGCTGCATCCCGACGAAATGCATGATGGCGGCGCCGGCACCGAGGACGGGCTGCGCTACAGGATGCTCTATCTCGAGCCGTCGCTGATGCTGGATTGCCTTGGCGGCGCGTCCCTGCCCTTCCTCGGGGAGGCCGTCGTGAGCGACGACGCCTTCTGCGCAACGTTGCTCTCGGCACTGGGGCCGCTGCAACAGGAACTCGACGAGCTGTTTGTCGATGACTTCCTGACGCAATTGATGCAGAGCCTGGCGCGGCATGCCGGCCAGCCGGCGAAGCCGATGGCCAGGACGGCCTGGCGGGCCGCCGCACTGGCGCGAGACTATCTCACGGAGAACGTCACGCGCCCCGTGCGTTCCGGCGAACTGGAAGCCATCACCGGGCTGGACCGCTATGCCCTGTCGCGGCATTTCCGCGCCGCTTTCTCGACCAGCCCGCATCGTTTCCTGGTGATGCGCCGGCTTCAGCGCGCGCGGCGGATGATCATTGCCGGCGAACCCTTGGCGCAGATTGCCGTCGAGGCCGGCTTCACCGACCAGAGCCACTTCAACAGGCAATTCAAGAAGGCGTTCGGCATGACGCCGGGACGCTGGTCCTCGCTGATCCGGGACTCTGCCCCGGCGGCGGCCTGACCGTTTCGATCAGTCGTCCGACTCGGCGTCGTCGTCGATCAGCACCAATTCCTCATTGGAGAGGTTGGCCTCGATGCGGGCAAGCAGCTTGAACAGGGCCTTCTGATCCTTCTTGTCGAGGCCCTTCAGCGCCTGCTTTTCAGTCTTCTTCACCGACTTCTCGATGGCGCGGATGGTTTCTCGGCCGGTGTCGGTGAGAAAGATGTGCGCCTGGCGGGCATCGGCTTCCGACGCGCGTTTTTCCAGAAAACCCTGCGCCTGCAGCCGGTTGATGGTCTTGGTGATGGTCGGCGGGCGCACGCCAAGGCGACCGGCAAGATTACCCGGCGTCTGGCCATCCTCGCGGTCGAGCGCCAGCATGATCTGGTCCTGGCCGGCATAGAAGCCGTGCGCCAGAAGCCGGGCAGCCAACGCGGTTCTTGCCAGCCTCGCCGCCGAATGCAGCCGGCTCATTGTTGCAGTCTTGTCCGCCTTGGCCATGGTCATCCCTCTTCGGCCGTACCGGTGCGTGGAGCATAGACGCAGCCGGCCGGTTGGCAATCGACGATCAAAAAGATTCCGGCGCTCCAAACAGCTTTGCCGGCAAGCATTGCGGTGTCCGCCGTGGTGATGCCAGATGTTTATTTCAGTTAGATGACAAACGAGTTTCCGAAATACCGGATTCACAGCGGCCGCGTCCCAGGCACGACGTTACATTGACAGCACCTGCCAAGACGCCTCCTTTGTCGTTCCTGGCTTTCAGCATCGCCGAGCGCGGAGCTTTCCCCCAACAATAACCACATGGATACTCCCGGCCGGCCGCTTTGGCCCATTGGTTTGCCCCGTGCAAAAGCCCGGAACACACCCTATATGGGACCGACAATCCGTTTTTCACGGCCTGGATTTTCAAGGCCCGGTCATTTCGAGGCAAGTCATGAGCGACGCACAGACACAGATCCCCGTAACCGTTCTCACCGGCTATCTCGGTGCCGGCAAGACGACGCTGCTCAACCGCATCCTGTCGGAGAACCATGGCAGGCGCTACGCCGTCATCGTCAATGAATTCGGCGAAATCGGCATCGACAACGACCTGATCGTGGAATCCGACGAGGAAATCTACGAGATGAACAATGGCTGTGTCTGCTGCACGGTGCGTGGCGACCTGATCCGCGTCGTTGAAGGCCTGATGCGCCGCCCCGGCCGCTTCGACGCCATCGTGGTCGAGACCACGGGTCTCGCCGATCCGGTGCCGGTGGCACAGACCTTCTTCATGGACGACGACGTGCGCTCCAAGACCAAGCTCGACGCCGTGGTGGCGCTGGTCGACGCCAAGCATCTGCCGCTCAGGCTCAAGGATTCCAAGGAGGCCGAGGACCAGATCGCCTTTGCTGACGTCGTCGTGCTCAACAAGACCGACCTTGTCACCCCGGAAGAACTCGCCAAGGTCGAGGCGACGATCCGCGCCATCAACCCGGCGGCCAGGATCCACCGCACAACGCGCGCCGGCGTCGCCCTGTCGGAAGTGCTCGACCGCGGCGCCTTCGACCTGTCCCGGGCGCTGGAAAACGATCCGCATTTCCTCGAGGCGCATGACGACCACCATCATGACCACGACCATGACCACGATCATCATGACCATGACGGGCACGACCATCATCACCATGACCACGCGCACCCTTCCGACATCCATGACGTGACGGTGCAGTCGGTGTCGTTGCGCGGCGGCGAGATGGACCCGAAGAAATTCTTCCCATGGATCGAGAAGATCACCCAGATGGAAGGTCCGAACATCTTGCGGCTGAAAGGCATCATCGCGCTCAAGGGCGATGACGAGCGCTATGTCATCCAGGGCGTGCACATGATCATCGAAGGCGACCACCAGCGCGCCTGGAAGGATGGCGAGAAGCATGAGAGCCGGCTGGTCTTCATCGGCCGCGAACTGGACGCCGAGCGGCTGAAGAAGAGCTTTGATGCCTGCCAGGCGGCTTGAGCATTGGCCAAGGGCAGGGATGTCGAAACTCATTGACACGAGGACAGGGCATTAGCGAAGCTGCTTAGGGCGATCAAAGCGTTGCCGAATAACCGGTAGCAACAGTTCGACGCCAATGCTGGTATCCTCCAACGGCCGGTGCCGCCCCTCATCCGCCTGCCGGCACCTATTCTGCAGCGTTGGGGATTGGCGAAACCACCCGCGACAGCGTCTTTCTCCCCACACTATACGGGGAGAAATGTCCGGCAGGACAATGAGGGGGCAGCGCCATCATTGGCGATTGGAGAGAGCCTATTGTTCCGACTTCGCGACCTCATGGTTGCCGGACGTGCAAACGTCGAGTAAGCCGCCCTCTGCACTTTCATTGAAACAAAGATAGTCATGCCCACAGTCGCCCCCCTCGATCTAGAAGGCCATTGCCTCGCCGCCGTCTTCCTTGGCGACGTGCCGCATTTCGCGCTCGCCGATGGCGCCATCCATCGGCTCGACAACGGCCACAAGACGACGCAGGCCAATGACGGGTTGCTCGCCACCTTCCACGATGCGGCGAACGATCGGCTGATCACCGGCGGCGAGGACGGCAAGGTATTTTCCGTTGCCGCGGGCGGCAATGTTGGGGAATTGGCCAGCGCCGGAAAAAAGTGGATCACCAGCGTCGCCGCCGGGCCGCAGGGCGCCATCGCCTATGCCACGGGCAAGACCGCCTTCGTGCGCTTCGCCGATGGCAAGACCAGGGAATTCGCCCATCCGCGTTCGGTCGAGGGTCTGGCGTTTTCGCCCAAGGGCATGCGCTTCGGTGTCGCCCGCTACAATGGCGCGACGCTGCATTTTCCGGCCGCCGAGGGCAAGCCGGTTGAGCTCGAATGGGCCGGCGCCCACACCGGCATCACCTTCTCGCCCGATGGCGCCTTCCTCGTCACAACGATGCAGGAGAATGCCCTGCATGGCTGGAAGCTGGCCGACGGCAAGCACATGCGCATGACCGGCTATCCCGGCAAGGTCAAAAGCCTGTCATGGAGCATCAAAGGCAAATGGCTTGCGAGTTCCGGAGCACCGGCGGCGATCGTCTGGCCGTTTTCCGGCAAGGACGGGCCGATGGGCAAGGCGCCGCTGGAACTCGGCACACGCGGCAATACGATGGTGACCTGCGTCGCCTGCCATCCGACCCAGGATGTCGTGGCGATCGGTTATGACGACGGCATGGTGATCGCCGCCCGTTTCGCCGATGCCAAGGAAGTTTTGTTGCGCCGGCAAGGCAAGGGCGCCATCACCTCGATGATGTGGGACAGGGAAGAACGGCGCATCGCCTTCGGCAGTGCCGCTGGCGACTGCGGCGTCATCGACATCACGGCATAGTTCACATCGGCGGTCACTCGGCGCCGCAGGAAACCTTGCCGGTCAACTCCGTGGTCTTGCCATCCTTGTCCTTGTCGGCGGTGCTGTCATAGACGGCAAGCGTGTACTGCCCGTCATAGATGCCTTCGTCGCTGGCCTTGGTCAGGATCGTCAGTTCGACTGAATCGAAGGTGTCCGCCACCTCGTGCTCGTGGTAGATGTTCAGACGCAGCTCCTTGTCGTCCAGCCAGTACTGGGTCAGGTTGGAATCCTCGAACGCCGTCTTGCGCAGATGATCGCCAAGCGGCCTCGCCTTGATTTCGAGATCGCCGCGAAAATTGAAGGTCGGGCCGCCCATGCCCCTGGTGACGCCGGCGCCGACGTCGATTGTCACCGCCGGATCGTCGACGTTGCACCAGATGCCGCCCGAGGCGAGGGACGGGACGGCCGACGCCAGAAGCATTGCCACACAGATGATCGTCCGCATCCTTGGCCCCCATGCCAATTCCCGCTCATATTGGCGCTGACTTCGACAGCACGGTCAAGCAGCACTGCCAGACGCTGAGCCAATGCAGAACAGACACGCGGCCAATTGCGGTTGCGGATGAGGATTGGCTAAGAGGGTTGGAGATTGGCCAAGAGGAATTGGCCAGAGGGGTTTCCATGCACAGCAGCGACAGTTCAACGACGTCCATCGGTGGCATCAGCCGGGATCGCATCGCGCAATTGCGCGAAACCGAGGGCGCGGCCTTCCGCGCGGCGCGGCCGAAATCGCAAGCCAAGGTCGGCAACGGCCTGCCGGGTTTCTTCGGCGGCGTGCCGATGCACTGGATGAACGACTGGCCGACGCCGTTTCCGATCCTGGTCGACAGTGCCAGGGGCGCCACCATCACCGACATAGACGGCAACAGGCTGGACGATTTCTGCCTTGGCGATACCGGTTCGATGTTCGGCCATTCGCCGCCGCCGGTGGCGCGCGCCATCCGCCGCCAGGCCGGACGCGGCCTGACCTACATGCTGCCTTCGGAAGACGCGCTTGCCATAGGGCCGTTGCTGCAACAGCGCTTCGGCCTGCCGTTCTGGCAGATCGCGACCACCGCGACCGACGCCAACCGCTTCGCGCTGCGCGTTGCCCGCGCTGTGACTGGCCGGGAAAAAATCCTGGTCTTCAACGGCTGCTACCACGGCTCGGTCGACGAGACGATGGTGCGGCTGATCGACGGCAAGCCCGTCAACCGGCCTGGCCTCGCGGGCGAGTTCCGCGACCTGACCCGCACGGCCAAGGTCATCGAGTTCAATGATGTCGCCGCGCTGGAGGCAGCGCTCAAGGACCGGGACGTCGCCTGCGTCATCGCCGAGCCGGTGCTGACCAATTCCTGCATGGTGCTGGCCGATCCCGGCTTCCATGACGCGCTGCGCAGGCTGACGCGCGAAACTGGCACGCTGCTGTTGATCGATGAGACACACACCATCTCGACCGGTCCCGGCGGCTACACCAGGAAATACGGGCTCGACCCCGACTTTTTCGTGCTGGGCAAGCCCATCGCCGGCGGTGTGCCGGCAAGTGTGTGGGGCATGAGCGAGGAGGTCGCTTCCCGCTACGCCGACTACAACCGGACGAAAGAACCAGGCTATTCCGGCATGGGCACGACACTGTCGGCCAACCCGCTGCAATTCGCCACCATGCGCGCCACGCTCGAGGAGGTGATGACGCCGGAGAATTATGACCGCATGGATCATCTCGCCCGGCGCCTGGATGCCGGGCTGACCGGGGTGATCGACCGCTACCGCCTGCCCTGGCATGTGGCCCGTGTCGGCGCCCGCGTCGAGTTCATCTGCGCACCCGGCCCGTTGCGCAACGGCGCGGAGGCGGAAGGCGCGCACGCGCCGGAACTGGAAGCCGCCATCCATGTAGCGCTGGTCAATCGCGGCGTGCTGATCGCGCCCTTCCACAACATGATGCTGATCTCGCCGGCGACGTCAGGCGCCCAGGTGAACCGGCTGATCACCGCCTTCGGCACGGTTGCGGCAAAGCTTGCGGCATGAGACAAGCGGCCATGGACAATGCCATCGTGACCTCGCCTTCGGGCTCCTCGCCCACCGAGGCGCAAGCCTTTCTCGGCGCCCATCCCGAGATCGAAGCCTTCGATATCGTGCTGACCGACGCCAATGGCGTCGGCCGTGGCAAGATCGTGCGCCGGCATGAGCTCAAAAGCATTTTCGAGGGCGGCCGGCACATGCCGATCTCGATCCTCGGGCTCGACATCACCGGCGAGGATGTGCACGAAACCGGGCTGATCTGGACCACCGGCGACGGCGATCTCAGGGCCTGGCCGATCCCCGGCACGCTGGTTCCGCTTTATGGAACCAGCCCGCCGCGCGGCCAGGTGCTTATGGCGATGTACCACCTCGATGGCCAACCAATGTCTTCGGATCCGCGGCTGGCGCTGGCACGACAGGTCGATATCCTCGCGGCCAAGGGCCTTTATCCGGCCGGTGCCTTCGAACTCGAATTTTTTCTCCTGGCCAACGAGCGCGATGCCGACGGCAAGGTACAGCCGGCGCGTGCCGTGCTCGACGGCCGCGTCTCCGGCAAGACGGAAGTCTATTCCGTCGACCATCTGCACGGCATGGAGCCGCTGTTCTCGGACATCTATGCCGCGGCCAAGGCGCAGGGCATTCCGGCCGAGACGGTTATTTCCGAATATGCGCCCGGCCAATACGAATTGACGCTAAACTACCGCAAGGACGTGATGCGGGCGGCCGACGATCTGGTCATGCTGAAGCGGCTGGTGCGGGCGCAAGCGCGCCGCCATGGCGTCACCGCCTGTTTCATGGCCAAGCCGATCGAGAAATATGCCGGCTCGGGCATGCATTTCCATGTCTCGCTGCAGGACAAGGCCGGCCGAAACGTGTTTGCCGAGGCCGGAGGCGAGAGCTGGTCGCTACCCCTCCTGCAGGGGCTCGGCGGCCTCATCCAGACGATGGCCGAATCGATGCTGGTGTTTGCGCCGCACGCCAATTCCTGGCGGCGTTTCGTCTCGCAATCCTACGCGCCGGTGGCGCCGACCTGGGGCGTCAACAACCGCTCGGTGGCGCTGCGCGTGCCGGCTGGCGACGCCAGGAACCGGCGCATCGAGCACCGGCCGTCCGGCGTCGACGCCAATCCTTACCTGATCGCCGCAACCGTGCTCGCAGGCATCATCAAAGGTATCGACGAAGGACTCGATCCCGGTCCCGAAACGACTGGAAACGGCTATGAGGCGGCCGTCACCCGCACGACGATGCCGGCGGACTGGCGCGCGGCGATCGAAGCGGCCAAGGCCTCCAGCTTCCTGAAAGGCGCGCTCGGCGAGGACCTGCACCGCACCTTCGTTGCAATCAAGCAATCCGAATATCTGCGCGTGGCGCGCACGGTCAGCGAACTGGACTATCATCTCTACCTGCACGAGGTCTGATGGCTGAGGATCGAGCGGCGATCACTTTTTCGCCGCCTGCATCAAATGAGGTAGCCTACTGCCTCTGCAGAACATATCATGAACAAATGAGCGCACTCCCTGTTCGTGAAAAACTTGCGATCCTGTCCGACGCCGCCAAATATGACGCTTCCTGCGCCTCTTCCGGCTCGGCGAAAAAGGATTCGCTGACGTCCGGCGGCATCGGCTCCACGGAGGGGATGGGTATCTGCCATTCCTACGCGCCGGACGGGCGCTGCATTTCACTCTTGAAAATCCTGCTCACCAATTTCTGCATCTACGATTGCAGCTATTGCATCAACCGTTCGTCCTCGAATGTACGGCGCGCCCGCTTCAGCATCGACGAAGTGGTGACGCTCACCATGGATTTCTACCGGCGCAACTATATCGAGGGCCTGTTCCTGTCGTCAGGCGTCATCCGCTCGCCCGATGAGACCATGGGCGAGATGGTGGAGGTGGCGCGGCGGCTGCGGCTGGAAGAGAAATTTTCAGGCTATATCCATCTGAAAACGATTCCGGAGAGCTCGGCGGAACTGGTCGAGAAGGCCGGCCTCTATGCCGACCGGCTGTCTATCAATGTGGAGCTGCCGACCGACGAGGGCGTGAAGAGGCTGGCACCGGAAAAGAAGCCGGAAACGATCCGCCTTTCCATGGCGAAGTTGCGCCAGAAGATGGAGGAGAAAGCCGAGCCGACACTTCGGACCAAAAAGCGCGAACGCTTTGCTCCCGGGGGCCAGTCGACGCAGATGATCGTCGGCGCCGACAAGACGTCCGACGACGGCATATTGCATACCAGCGCCCGGCTCTATGGCAGTTATCATCTGCGGCGCGTCTATTATTCGGCCTTCAGTCCGATCCCGGATTCATCGTCGTCCCTGCCCTTGCAGAAGCCCCCATTGATGCGTGAGCATCGGCTTTACCAGGCCGACTGGCTGATGCGGTTCTACGGCTTCTCACAACCGGAAATCCTGGCCGGCTCCAGCGACGGCATGCTCGATCTCACCATCGATCCAAAGCTCGCCTGGGCACTGCGCAACCGGGGGCGGTTCCCAGTCGACATCAACCGCGCCGACCGCGAAGCGCTGCTGCGGGTCCCCGGTCTCGGCACCAAGGTGGTGGCGAAAATCCTGGAAACCCGGCGCCACCGGCGCATGCGGCTCGAGGATGTCGGGCGGATTTGCCAGTCGATCGCCAAGCTCAGGCCGTTCATCATCGCCGAGGGCTGGTCACCCGGAGCGCTCACCGACAAGCTGGGCTTGCGCGGCAAGATCGTGCAACCTTGCGAACAACTGGCGCTGTTTTGACCATGCGGCCGGCCGAGTTCAACCTGGCCCGGTATAGTGTGCGGCTCGACAGCGAGACTGATTTTGCCGGCTGGCGCGACGCGACACGGCGGCTGGCGTTGAACGAGGTCCGGCCCGAAGACATCAGCTGGCATGTCGTATCCAACTCGGAACAGGGCCAGACAGACTTGCCGACCGTTCCTGCGGGTACCCAGCTGGTCGTGCCACGCGACTTCATCGCGCGTGCCGAAACCGCCTTCTGCCATTCCGATCCCGGCCGGTTCGCCCTTCTTTACCGGATGCTTTGGCGATTGCGCACGGAGCCGAAGCTGCTGTCGATCGCATCGGATCCCGATACCAGGCGGCTCGAAGCCATGGAAAAGGCTGTGCGGCGCGACAGCCACAAGATGCATGCCTTCGTCCGCTTCCGGAAGATCGGCGACGGCGACGAGGAGCGCTACGTCGCCTGGTTCGAGCCCGATCATTTCATCGTCGAGCGCAACGCGGATTTCTTCGTCAGGCGCTTCACCGGCATGCGCTGGACGATCCTGACGCCCCACGCCTCGGCAGACTGGGATGGCAAAAGGCTGGCGATCGGGCCGGGCGCCGCCAAGGCCGATGCCCCGCCTCAGGACGATACCGAGGCGCTGTGGCGCACCTATTTCGAGAACATCTTCAATCCGGCACGGCTGAAGGTGAAAGCCATGCAGAAGGAGATGCCGAAGAAATATTGGCGGAACCTTCCCGAGGCCTCGCTCATTCCAGACCTGATCGCAGGAGCGGACAAGGCCGCCAAGGAGATGATTGCCAGAATGCCGACGACGCCCGCGCCGCATCACGCCAAGGTGCAGGCAAAGCATTGGCCGAAGCGTGAACCAACGCAGACGCCGGAAGATGACGACGCCAGCAGCATTTCAGGGTTGCGCGAGGCCGCGAAAGGCTGCCGCCGCTGCCCGCTCTGGCGCGACGCCACGCAGACCGTGTTCGGCGAGGGGCCTGATAAGGCCAAGGTCATCTTCGTCGGCGAACAGCCCGGCGACCAGGAGGACCTCGCCGGCAAACCTTTCGTCGGGCCGGCCGGCAAGGTGTTCGATTCGATATTGGACGATGCGGGCGTCGATCGCCAGAAAGTCTACGTCACCAATGCGGTGAAACATTTCAAATTCGAGCCACGTGGCAAGCGCCGCATCCATTCCAAGCCGAATGCCGGCGAGGTGCAGGCTTGCCGCTGGTGGATCGACAGGGAATTCGCGCTGATCAAGCCGGAGCTTGCCGTGGCGCTCGGCGCAACGGCTGCACTGTCATTGCTCGGCAAGGCGATCCCGGTGACAAAAATGCGCGGCCAGGTCATCGAACGCGAGGACGGCTTGCGGGTCTTCATCACCATCCACCCGTCCTTCATCCTGCGCATCCATGAACCAGCGGAGAAGGAGGCGGAGAGGGACCGGTTTTTGGCCGATATGAGGCAGGTGAAGCGGCTGATGGCCGCCTGAACCGGTGTTTCGTGCGGAACTTGGCGCAGCAGGCAAGTCGGATAGTGCTTGCGCTGGAGCGTCACATATCGTTGGAGGTTAGCCGAAACGTCTCCCTCCATCGTCATCCTGGGGCGAAGCAAGGAGCGAAGCGACGCGGCGCAGACCCCGGGATCCATGCCGCGACTTCAAGGCGCCGCTGCGGTGCAGAATTCTGCTGCGTTGCACCCACGACCAAGGTTATGGAATGGATCCCAGGGTCTCCGCGACGCTGCTGCGCGGCTGCTTCGCCCTAGACTAGGATGACGAAGTTGAAAAGCTTCGGCCAATCGCCAACGGTCGTCGTCAATCCAACACTGTAAGCTTCGTTTGTCGCAGTCGATTTACCGGATCAGAATCGCCCTCAAATCATTCACGTTCGTGCCGGTCGGCCCAGGCACGAACAGGTCGCCAACCGCATTGAACGCCGTCCAGGCATTGTTGCCGGCCAGCATCGCCTTGGCGTCGACACCGGTCGCGCGCATGCGCGACACGGTCGAGCCGTCGGCGAAGGCCCCGGCATTGTTTTCAGAGCCGTCGATACCGTCGGTGTCGGCTGCCAGGGCGTGAATGCCCTCCACGCCGTTGATGCCGATGGCGAAGGCGAGCAGGAATTCGGAATTGCGTCCGCCCTTTCCCTTGGCGCGCAGTGTCACCGTGGTTTCGCCGCCGGACAGGATCAGCACCGGCTTCCGGAAAGGCCGGTCGCGCGTCGCGACTTCGCGCGCGATCGCGGCATGAACTCCACCAACCTCACGCGCTTCGCCCTCGATGGCGTCGGAGAGGATGACAGCTTCGACGCCTTGACGCTTCGCTTCCACTGCCGCCGCGTCCAGCGACACGCCAGCCGAGGCGATCAAGTGAACCTCATTGCGTGAAAAGCGCCTATCGCCGGGATCCGGCGCATCGGCCGCCGGCGATTTGATATGCGCCATCACCGAGGCCGGCAGGTTAATGCCATAGGCCGATATCGACGCCAGCGCGTCTTGACGGCCGCCGGTATCCGGCACGGTCGGCCCGGAGGCGACAAGGGCCGGATTGTCGCCAGGAATGTCGGAGACAACCAGCGACACCACCTTGGCCGGCCCTGCGGCGGCGGCCAGCCGGCCGCCCTTGATGGTCGAGACATGCTTGCGGATGGTGTTCATCGCCGCGATCGGCGCCCCGGAGGCGAGCAGCGCCTCGTTGACGGCGATCTCGTCGGCCAGCGTCAGGCCCCCGGCCGGTGACGGCAGCAGCGCCGAGCCGCCGCCGGAAATCAGCGCCACGACCAGATCGTCCGCGGTCAGCCCCTGGACCTTTGCAAGCAGGCGCCGCGAGGCTTCGAGGCCGGCGGCGTCCGGCACCGGATGCGCCGCCTCGATGATCTCGATGCGCTCGCATTTGGCGCCGTAGCCGTAGCGGGTAACGACCAGCCCTTCGATCGGGCCATCCCAGACTTTCTCAAAGGCCGCCGCCATCTGCGCCGAGCCCTTGCCAGCGCCGATGACGATGGTGCGGCCTTTGGGCTTCGCCGGCAGATGGTCCCGAATGGTCCGCTCCGGATCGGCGGCGGCGACCGCGGCTTCGAAGATGGAAGTGAGAAAGGCCTTGGGATCGAACACGGTCATTCGGATTCCGAAGGCAATGCAAGCCCACGCTTGTCGATACCGAGATGGTCGCACAGCGCATCGACCACAACGCCGTGATCCTCGCGCTCCGGCAGACCGGACACCGCAATCACGCCAATGACGCCGGCGCCCTTGACGGTGATCGGAAAGCCGCCGCCAGCGAGCACATAGTCCGAGATGTCGAGGCCCTCGCCGACCTTGAAGGTGCGGTCGGGGCGCTGCTGTTCCAGCACCATTCGATAGGTGCTTCTGAGGAAACGCCTGACGACATTGATCTTGCGCCGCGCCCAGTCAGGATTGGAAGCGTTCGAACCTGGCATCGCGGCATAGAAGAGCGGCCGGTCCCACAGCCTGATTTCGACGATGATAGGTAGGTTTTCAGCGATTGCACGATCGCGGATGGCCGAGCCGATCTTGAAGGCGACGGCCTCGTCGAAGGCGGGAAAGACCAGGGTCTCTTCCTGTCGCTTGATCAGTGCGATGTCGTCAGCAACGGCCATGTCGTTCCCCTGTCAACTTCGCCGCACGCTTTGACCGATGGCTGCCGCGGGGTCAAGTAATGAACGCACTTGGCGCTCTAATTCGCCAGATCGCTCTTGGCCGCCCGCCCTGCGACATAGACCTCGCGCACGGCGCGGTCGTCGCCCAGCGTCTGCAGCAGAAACAGTTCCTGCGCCAGCGTCTGCGCCGTTTCCATCCTGAGCCGCATCGCCGGCGTCGCCTTGGCGTCGAGCACGACGATGTCGGCGTCGGTGCCTTCGTCCAGCGTGCCGATCCTGTCGGCCACCGACAGTGCCTCGGCATTGCCGCGCGTGATCTGCCAGAAGGACTGGAACGGGTTGAGCTTCTCGCCGTGCAGGGCGATCACCTTGTAGCCCTCGTCCATGGTGCGCAGCATGGAGTAGTTGGTGCCGCCGCCGACATCGGTCGCGGCGGCGATCCGGAGGGCTTTGTCACGCGTGCGGTAGCGCTGATAATCGAACAGGCCGGAACCGAGGAACAGGTTCGAGGTTGGGCAGAACACCGCCACCGAGCCACTGTCCGAAAGCGCGTCCGCCTCACGCTCCGACAGATGGATGCAGTGGCCGAACAGGCTTTTCCGGCCTAGCAGCCCGTAGTGCTCGTAGACATCGGTGTAGTCGCGCGACCAGGGGTAGAGTTCCTGGGTGAAGGCGATCTCGGCGTGGTTTTCGGACAGGTGCGTCTGCATGTGCAAGTCGGGATGCTCGCGGCAGAGCGCTCCGGCCATCTCCATCTGCTCCGGCGAGGAGGTGATCGCGAAGCGCGGCGTGATGGCATAGTGCTGGCGCCCCTTTCCGTGCCATTCCGTGATCAGCGCCTTGGTGTCGTCATAGCCGGATTGCGGCGTGTCGAGCACACCGTCGGGTGCATTGCGGTCCATCATCACCTTGCCGGCGATGTTGAGCATGTTGAGGTCATGCGACTCGGCGAAGAAGGCTTCCGCCGAGGCCTTGTGCACCGAACAATAGGCGACCACCGTCGTCGTGCCGTGGCGGACCATTTCGTCGAGGAACAGGCGCGCTATGCGACGGCCATGCTGGGCGTTGGCGAATTTCGTCTCTTCCGGGAAGGTGTAAGTGTTCAGCCAGTCGAGCAGTTCGGCGCCATAGGACGCGATGATCTGCATCTGTGGGAAATGCACATGCGTGTCGATGAAGCCCGGCAACAAAAGGTGCGGCCGGTGGTCGATTTTTTTGACCCCCTCACCGGCCTGTTTTTCGACATCCACGTAGGCCCCCGCGGCAACGATCCTGCCGTCACGGATCAAAAGCCCGCCATCTTCCTCGTAACGCCAGGCCGAATGGTCATCGATGGTCCGCGGCCAGCGCACGAAGGACAGCGTGCGGCCGCGCAGAAGTGTCGAGGTCATGCCTATTTCCCTGCGCCTTCGAACCAGGCCACCAGCAACGCCCGTTCCTTGTCTGATATCCGCGAGACATTGGCGGGCGGCATGGCGTGGCTGCGGCCGGCCTGCAGATAGATCTCGCGGGCGTGGTTGGCTATGTTGGCGTCGGTATCAAGCATCACGCCCTTGGGCGCGTGATAGATGCCTTCATAGACCGGTTCCTGAGCATGGCACATCGAGCAGCGGCCGAGCACGGTGTCGCGCACGGCCGGGAAATGCGCCGAGGCGATATAGACTTCCGCCGAAGCGGACGCCTTCGGTTCGCCGGTCAACACCTTCGGCACGGTCGACAGCCAGATGATGATGATGAACAGGACAAGGGCGCCCAGCCACGTCCAGTGCGGATTGCCGGCACGCTTGTGCACGGTGTTGAAATAATGCCGGATCAGCACGCCGATGATGAACACCAGCGAGGCGATGACCCAATTGAACTGCGTGCCGAATGCCAGCGGATAGTGGTTCGACAGCATCAGGAACAGGACGGGCAGCGTCAGATAATTGTTGTGAAGCGAACGCTGCTTGGCGATCTTGCCGTATTTCGGATCGGGCTTGCGGCCGGCGATGAGGTCGGCAACGACGATCTTCTGGTTGGGAATGATGACCATGAAGACATTGGCCGACATGATCGTGGCGGTGATGGCGCCCAGATGCAGGAAGGCGGCGCGCCCGGTGAACAGGTGGGTCAGCCCCCAGGCGATGAACACCAGCACGCAGTAGAGCACCAGCATCAGGCCGGTGTCGCTTTTGCCAAGCGGTGAGCGGCACAACAGATCATAGACCACCCAGCCGACGCCGATCGTGGCCATGGACAAAAGGATGCCGACCGGCACCGACATCGGCAGCACATTGGGATCGATCAGGAACAGATCGGCCCCGGCATAGTAGACCACGCACAGCATGGCGAAACCGGACAGCCAGGTGGCGTAGGATTCCCATTTGAACCACGTCAGATGCTCGGGCATCTCGGCCGGCGCCACCAGATACTTCTGGATGTGGTAGAAGCCGCCGCCATGCACCTGCCATTCCTCGCCGAAGGCGCCTACAGGCATGCCGGGACGCTGCCGCAGGCCGAGATCGAGCGCGACGAAATAGAAAGACGAGCCGATCCAGGCGATGCCGGTGATGACATGCAGCCACCGCACGGCGAAGCTCAGCCAGTCCCAGAAAATCGCGAAATCCATCATTGAAGTCGTCCCTGCCGATTGGGTGACTTTACGGTGTGGCGCGCAAACGGAAAGAGGCGAGGTGTACGATGACTTTCAAAAAAAAATGGAAAATACTACAGCGCCGCGCGTCCTCTTGGACGCGCAAAGGACGCTGTAGCACTTTGATCTGGCGCATGATCCTTTCCGAAAATCGATTCCGATTTTTCGGGGTCATGCGCTAGGCTGATCGCTGCAAACCGGCGAAGGTGCTCCGCATGGCCTATCTCGACAACATCGCCGTCTTCGTCCGCGTCGTCGAACTCGGCAATCTGTCGGCGGCGGGCCGCGACATGCGCATTTCGCCGGCGGTCGCCTCCAACCGCATCAAGGAGTTGGAGAAGCATCTGGGGGTGCGGCTGTTCAACCGCACGACGCGGCAATTGATGCCGACCGAGCATGGCACGGTGTTTTATGCCGGCGCCAAGCAGGTGCTGGAGGCTATCACCGAGGCCGAGGCCGCCGTCTCGGCCCTTTCCGGCCAGCCGCGCGGCACAATCCGCGTGACCGCGCCGCTTGGCCTCGGCCGGCGGCTCGTCGCCTCTGGCATTCCCGATTTCCACGATAAATATCCCGATATCGAGGTGCGGCTGAGGCTGTCGGACCACAATGTCGACATCATGAAGGAAGGCATCGATGTCGCCTTCCGGCTTGGCATCATCGAGGATTCCAGCCTTCGGATGCGCGGCATCATGGAATGCGAGCGCGTGCTGGTGGCGGCGCCGAAATATCTGGAAGCGCGCGGCGAGCCCGTGGAGCCGCAGGAACTGATCGGACGAAAGCACGACTGCCTTATGCTGCGCTATTCCGGCGCGCGCGAATATGTCTGGACCTTGCAAACGCCCACCGGGCCCCAGAAATTCGAGGTGCACGGACCTTACGACACGGATGACGGCGACGTGCTGACCGGGTGGGCGCTGTCGGGGCGCGGCATCATCAACAAGCCGCGCTTCGAGGTCGAACCGTTCATCCGCGACCGGCGGCTGAAGGTGATCCTGGCCAATACGCCACCGACGCCGGTACAGTTCGCCGCGGTCTATCCACACAAGAAGCTGCAGGACCCGAAAGTGCGGCTGCTGCTGGATTTCATGGCCGAGCGCTGCCAGCGGCTGATCAACGACATTCTTGCCGGCAAATGATGGCTGACTGGAACCCACTTGCTGGCCGGCAAGTGAGCGGCAGTTGGACCAGCGCCGGCGGTTGCCATCGCTGCGGGCGGCGAACATAGTCCCGGCTCCATTTCGTCTCGCAGGAACCATCGATGGACAACGGCGCCACAATGCATCTTGCCGTTTCGCTGCTGCCGGGGACTTCCGACCTGACGGGTGAACCGGAATTCCGCCGCCTTGTCCGGTTTGTGCAGCAAGCCGAAGCGGCCGTGCTCGACATGGTGCTGCTTGCCGATTGCGCCCCGGCTTCCGACAGCGGTACAGTGAACAATCCGATGCCCTTCGAAGCAACGACTTTACTCGCCGCGCTGGCAACGGTGACGAGCCGGATCGGGCTGGTCGCGGCGGCCTCGACAGTCGCCCACCAGCCCTACAATCTGGCACGCCGTTTCGCTTCGCTCGACATTATCAGCCATGGCCGCGCCGGCTGGAACGCGACGATGGCGCGGAGCCCTCGCGAGGCCGCCAATTTCAGCCGGCCGGAAGGATTTTCCGACACCGACTTTCGCCGCCGCGGCGAGGAATATATCGGCATCGTCCAAGGCCTGTGGCAGGGCTGGGACGCGGATGCGCTGCTGTTCGACAAGACCGGCGGACGCTTCCACGATCCCGGGAAAATGCACCTGCTCGACCACAAGGGTGAGTTCTTCTCCGTGCGCGGGCCGCTGAACGTCGCGCGTTCGCCGCAGGATACGCCGGTGCTGGTGTTCTCCGGTCTGTCGGAGCCTGACCTGGATATTGCGGCCCGCACCGCCGATGTCATCTTGCTGGACAGCGGGTCGGTCGAGAGCGCGAAAGTACGCCATGACGATCTGAAGCGTCGCGCCACGGCGGCTGGGCGCGATCCGGACGCTGTGAAGGTGCTGACGAATATCTCGCTCGCCCCCGATGACAGCTCGGCCACCGTGGCCGATAGGCTGGAAACCCAATTTCGTGCAAAAAGCTGCGACGGATTCATCATCCAGTTGTCACAGCTTTCGGTATTCGACGATTTCATCAATCGTGTCGCGCCGGAGTTGCGGCGCCGCGGCCTGTTTCGAGAGACCTATCGCGGGACAACGTTACGCTCGCATCTCGGATTGGCCGGCGGAGGTGAGCAATGACGGCGCAGATGAAGCTCGGCGCCTTCCTGTGGGCAACAGGCCACCACATCGCCGCATGGCGCCATCCGAAGTCCCATGTCACGGCCGGCATCGACATCGGCCATTACATCCAGCTGGCGCGCACGGCGGAAGCGGCCAAGTTCGATATGATCTTCTGCGAGGACGCAGCCGGGCTGCGCGAGGCTAATATCGGCATCGCCAGCCAGACGTCGCGCTCGATCGGCTTCGAGCCGATCAGCCTGTTGTCGGCGCTGGCTGTCCAGACCAGCCGCATCGGCCTCGTCTCCACCGCCTCGACGAGCTACAATGAGCCCTACGGCCTGGCGCGGACGTTTCTGTCGCTCGACCATCTGAGCGGCGGCCGCGCCGGCTGGAACCTCGTCACTTCGGCAAGTCCGATCGAAGCCGCCAATTTCGGCGCGACAGGTCTCAAGCCCCATGCCGATCGTTATGAACGAGCGCGCGAATTCGCCGAGGTCGTCACCGCTCTTTGGCACGGCAAGGCTTCAGGCCATGATGGCCACAGCTTTTCGGTGCGCGACCCACTCGACCTGCCGCGTTCGCCGCAGGGCGCGCCGGTCATGGTCCAGGCCGGCGCCTCGGATGTCGGCCGCGATCTTGCCGCCCGTACCGCCGACGTGGTGTTCACGGCGGCGCAGACCTTCGAGGAAGCCAAGGCCTTCTACGACGATCTCAAGGGACGCATGGCGACCTACGGGCGTGAGCCCGACGACATCAAGATCATGCCCGGCGTCTCGCCCGTGGTGGCGCAAACCGAGGCCGAGGCCCGCGAGAAGCATGAGGAATTGCAGGAGCTCATTCCCGACGATGTCGGCGTGGCGCTGCTCTCCAGCTATCTCAGCATCTCCGATCTCGGACGCTATCCGATCGACGGACCGCTGCCCGAACTGCCGGAGAGCGAGGGCATGAAGAGCCGGCAGGCACTGGTCGTCGAGCAATCGCGCCGTAACGGCCTCTCCATCCGCCAGCTTGCCCGCCATTTCGCCGGCGCGCGCGGCCATTGGCGCATTGTCGGCACGGCGGCGCAGGTCGCCGACGAGTTGCAGGCGCGGTTCGAGGGTGGTGCCGCCGACGGCTTCAACGTGATGCCGTCTTATTTCCCGGGCGAGCTCGATGCCTTCGCCACGCTGGTGGTGCCGGAACTGCAGCGGCGCGGTCTGTTCCGCCAGGACTATGAAGGCCTGACGCTGCGCGACCATCTGGGCTTGAAACGGCCGGCCTGAGCCGGCGGCTTCTATGCTTCGTCCATCATGCGGGCCGTGCCCGAAACCCTGATCGAGCTGCCTGTCTCGGGCGAGATATCGGCGCGCAGGCGCGAGCGCATGCCCATGTCCTCGCCTTGCACGACATCGATCGCGCCGCCATGCGGCCAGCCGATGTCGCGGAGGTAGCCGGCAAAGGCAGCCGTCGAGGCTCCCGTCGCCGGATCCTCATAGACGCCGCCGGAGGCAAAGGGATTGCGCGTGTGGAAAAGCCGTGGCGTTTCGGCATAGGCAAGCAGGATCGTCACCAGCCCTTCGCGCCGCATCAAGGCCTGGCCGGCTTTCAGATCGTAGCGCATGGCGGCCAGTGCCTCGCGCGACTTGAGGGCCAGCACAAGGTGGTCCGCGCCGCCATGGATCAGCGCCGGCGGAATCGCCGGATCGAGATCGGTCGCGGCATAGCCGAACAGCGCCAGCGCCTCGGCGATCAGCTCTGGCGGTGCCGGCCTGCTGCGTGTCGGCGGCGACTGCAACGCGGCGGCGACGTTCACGCCATCTCGGAAACCTTCGACGGTGATGCTGGCCTGGTTGAGGGTCAGCGGGAACGTTCCATCGCCAAATTGCCGGACGAAGGCGGCTCCCAAGGCAATTGTGGCGTGCCCGCAGAAGGGAACCTCGGTTTCCGGCGAGAAGTAGCGCACCCGCCAGCTCTCGCCGTCCGGTGCGGCAAAGGCGGTTTCCGAGAACCCGACCTCCGCCGCCAGACGCTGCATCTCGCCGGCTTCGGGCAAGACGTCGCCTATCAGCACCCCGGCGGGATTGCCGCCGGTGTCGCCATCCGAGAAGGCCGCGATTTTCAGGACGTCCATGTATTCTCACCTCATGCAGGAACGCCGGGTGGATACCGCAAATGCATTTTTCCCGCGATTGAAAACAGGCAGGCCAACGAGCAGCTTTTTGGCTAACCGGCCATGACCTTGTCCTGCTGACGGTTGGCATTTGACGGCGCGTTGTGAACCACCAGCGCCGTCATGATCTCGGCGGCGGCAAGTGCCGCGATGACTGGCGGGCGCTTGTCCTTGACGGCGTCGCCGCCGATCGGCGAGACGAGGCGGGAGAATTCGGCTTCACTGCCTTCAGCCGACTTCAGGAACCAGTTCTTGAACGTCGCTTTCTTGGTCTTCGAGCCGATCATGCCGACATAGGCAGCGTCGTTCCGTTTCAGCGCCTCGGCGACGATCAGGAAATCCAGCGCGTGGTCATGGGTGAGGATCGCGAAAGCCGTGCCGGCGGGGGCGTTTCGCACCTCGGCCTCGGGCATCGGCGTCAGCCGCGTCTCGACGGTCTCCGGCATGCCTTCCAGCGCCTCGGCCCGTGTCTCGATGACGACGCCGTGCACGGGAAGGAGTGCGATCGTCGACGCCAGCGCCTGGCCGACATGGCCGCCGCCGAAGATGTAGACATGCGGCAGATGCGCTTCCTCGGCTTCAGCCTCGGCAATCAGCCTCTGTTCGATTGCGTTGTCGATCAGCCGAATCAGGACTTCGACGCGCCCGCCACAGCATTGGCCGATCTCCGGCCCGAGCGGCACGTCGAGCGTGGCGCAAACTTCATCGACCTCGATGCGGGCTTCCTTGCCCTGCCGCTTGCGGCGAGGTGAAGACGCCACCATCTGCCTGGCCTTGTCGATCGCCATATATTCGAGCTGGCCGCCGCCGATCGTGCCTGATGTCGCCGATGGCGAGACGAGCATGAAGGCGCCCTTCTCACGCGGCGTCGAGCCTTTGGTGCCGGCCACTTCGACCAAAGCGAGGCGATCTTGGCCGGCAAGGAAGTCTTTCAGGCTTTGCACTTTCGAATTCATCGTTCGCATTCCCGTGCGGGAAACATAGGGTTTTTCGGCCTGAATTGCACGTTTGCCGAATTCAGGCGTTCGCCTCTCCTTTCAGCCGCTCGATCGCCATCAGCACGCGTTCCGGTGTTGCCGGCGCATCGAGGCGCGGGCAGATCTTGTGGTCGGCCACACTGGCCACCGCATCCGACAGCGCATGCAGCACCGACATGCCGAGCGGGAAGGGCGGCTCGCCAACCGCCTTGGACCGGTGGATCGTCGGCTCGCTTGCCTCCGGCCAGTCGGCCAAAGTGACGTTGAAGATCTTCGGCCGGTCGGAGGCGAGCGGGATCTTGTAGGTCGACGGCGCGTGGGTGCGCAGCCGACCCTTGTCATCCCACCACAATTCCTCGGTCGTCAGCCAGCCCATGCCCTGGATGAAGCCGCCCTCGACCTGGCCGAGATCGATGGCGCGGTTCAGCGAACGGCCGGTCTCGTGCAGGATATCGGTGCGTTCGACCACATATTCTCCAGTCAGCGTGTCGACCGAGACTTCCGAGCAGGAGGCGCCATAGGCGAAATAGTAGAAGGGACGGCCCTGTCCCTTGTCGCGGTTCCAGTGGATTTTCGGCGTCTTGTAGAAGCCCGCCGCCGAGAGCTGGATGCGGGCCATGTAGGCCTGCTTGACGAGATCGGCGAATGCGATCTCCTGGTTGCCGATGCGCACCCGGTTGGGGAGGAACAGCACCTGATCACGCGGAACCTGGTATTTTTCAGCGGCGAAATCGGTCAGCCGATCCTTGATCTGGCGAGCGCCGTTCTGTGCCGCCATGCCGTTGAGGTCGGTGCCGGATGACGCCGCCGTGGCCGAGGTGTTCGGCACCTTGCCGGTGGTGGTCGCGGTGATCTTCACCTGGTCGAGGTCGACCTGGAATTCTTCCGCCACCACCTGTGCCACCTTGACGTAGAGGCCTTGCCCCATCTCGGTGCCGCCATGGTTCAGATGCACCGAACCGTCGTTATAGACATGCACCAGCGCCCCAGCCTGGTTGTAGTGCGTGGCCGTGAAGGAAATGCCGAACTTGACCGGCGTGAGCGCCAGGCCGCGCTTGATGAAACGGCTGTTGGCATTGAAGGCCGATATCTCGCGCCGCCGTCGCGCATAGCTGGCGCTTTCCTCAAGTTCGGCGACGATACGCTGGATGATGTTGTCCTCGACCGTCTGGTGGTAGGGCGTGATGTTGCGGTCGCTGGTGCCATAGAAATTCTTCTTGCGGATCTCGAGCGGATCCTTGCCGACCGCGAAGGCAACCTCGTCGATGACGCGTTCGGCACCGACCATGCCTTGCGGGCCACCGAAGCCCCGGAAGGCAGTGTTCGACACGGTGTTGGTGTAGAGCGGCGCCGACTGGGCATGCACGGCCGGCCAGAAATAGGTGTTGTCGCAATGAAACAGCGCGCGATCCGTCACCGGGCCCGACAGATCCGACGAGAAGCCGCAACGCGCGGCGAACATGAAATCAACGCCGAGAATGTTGCCCTCGTCGTCGAAGCCGACTTCGTAGTCGACGAGGAAATCGTGGCGCTTGCCGGTGGCGATCATGTCGTCGTCGCGGTCGGGCCGGATCTTGACGGCGCGATGGTGTCTTTTGGCCGCGATGGCGGCGAGCGCGGCAAACTGGTTGCCTTGCGTTTCCTTGCCGCCGAACCCGCCGCCCATGCGGCGGATCTCCACGGTGATGGCATTGCTGGGCACGCCGAGCGCATGGCTCACCATGTGCTGGACTTCGCTCGGATGCTGGGTCGAGGAATAGATGGTGACGTCTTGGTCCTCGCCGGGAATGGCCATGGCGATATGGCCCTCGAGATAGAAATGCTCCTGGCCGCCGACGCGCATCTTTCCCTTCAGCCGGCGCGGCGCCGCCTTGATCGCAGCGGCGGCATCGCCGCGCCTCAAGGTAAGCGGCGGCGTGACGAGCTTGTCCTTCCTCGGATCGAGTTCGCCGATGTCGGTGACGAAAGGTAATTCCTTGTACTCTACCTTGGCCAGCCTGGTGGCGCGGCGTGCCTGTTCGCGGGTTTCGGCGATAACGCAGAAGATCGGCTGGCCGAAGAATTCGACCTTGCCGTCAGCGAGCACCGGCTCATCGTGCCGACCGGTCGGCGAAATGTCATTCTCGCCCGGCACATCCTTTGCCGTCAGCACATCGACGACTCCCGAAGCGGCGCGCACCGCCGAAAGGTCCATGCTGGTGATGGTGGCATGCGCGGCGGCCGAGAGTCCGAGGCAGCCATGCAGCGTACCCGCCGGTTCCGGCATGTCGTCGATATAGACGGCGGTGCCGCTGACATGCTTGTGGGCGGAGTCATGCCGCTGATCGGTGGCAACGCCGCCGGTGATCTTCTCGGCCTTGAGATTTGACGTGGCGTGCTTGTTCATCAGGCAGCCTCGTTGCGTGACACCTGGAATGGTGCCCTGGTGCCGGTGGTTTCGACGAAGAAGCGCAACAACAGGTTTTTCGCGGCCAGAGCCCGGTATTCGGCTGACGCCCGCATGTCGGTGAGCGGGCTGAAATCCCTGGCGTACTCAGCCATCGCCGTCTCGACCGTCGCTTCGGTCCAGGGCTTGCCGAGGAGTGCCTGTTCAACGAAGGACGCCCGTTTTGGCGTCGCCGCCATGCCGCCATAGGCGATGCGCAGGTCGGCGACCGTGCCGTCCCTGGCCAGGGTCAGGAAAAAGGCGCCGAGGGCCGCGGTGATATCCTCGTCGCGGCGCTTGGTGATCTTGTGCACCGCGAACTTCGTGTCCTTGGCCGGCACGGGAACGTGTACCGACTCAACGAACTCGCCCGGCTGCCGGTCCTGCTTGCCATAGGCAATGAAGAAGGTTTCCAGCGGGATCGTGCGCCGCTTCTTGCCCTTGCGCAGGGTCAGGCGCGCGCCAAGCGCGATCAAGGGCGGCGGCGTATCGCCGATCGGCGAGCCGTTGGCGATGTTGCCGCCGATCGTGCCCATGTTGCGCACCTGTTCGCCACCGATGCGATCGAACAGCGGCCCCAGCGCCGGGATGCGTTTGGCCAGCGTCGAGAAGGCTTCAGAATAGGTGACGCCGGCGCCGATCGATATGACGCCCTTGTCCTCGGAGATGGTGCGCAGCCCGTCCAGATTGCCGATGAAGATCACCGGCGAGATGTCGCGCATGTGCTTTGTCACCCACAGGCCGACATCCGTGGAGCCGGCAACGACCGTAGCGCCGGGTTCCTTGTCCAGCAAGGCGGCGAAGTCGTCGACATTGGCCGGCACGATGAGACGCTTCTTGCCCGACCCGATCTCGACACGGGCGCCGTCATGCATGGCTTCCAGCCTCGCCGTGATCGCTTTGCGCTCCACCGCCAGCGGATCCTTTGCCGCCTTGCCGTAGCTGGAGATGGCGTGCGCCGCGCGCATGATCGCCTCATAGCCGGTGCAGCGGCAAAGATTGCCTTGCAAGGCCTTTTCGATGGCCGCGTTCGACGGGTCTGGAGACTTCATCCACAGGCCATAGAGCGACATGACGAAGCCCGGCGTGCAGAAGCCGCATTGCGAACCGTGGAAATCGACAATCGCCTGCTGGACGGGATGCAGCTTGCCTGGCTCGCCGCGCAGATGCTCGACCGTCACGACATGGGTGCCGACGAGCGAGCCAAGGAAGCGGATGCAGGCATTGACGCTTTCATAAACCAGCCCGCCGGCGGAGAGCTTGCCGACAAGCACCGTGCAGGCGCCACAATCGCCCTCGGCACAGCCTTCCTTGGTGCCGCGCAGCGAACGGTCGAGGCGCAACCAATCGAGCAGGGTCGCGTCGGGAGCCACCGACGTCAGCACGACATCGCTGCCATTGAGGATGAAGCGGATTTCGTTTCGGACGGTGACCTTGGCCATGCCTCAGCTCCCCCTGTAGGTCGAATAGCCGTAGGGTGAGATCAGCAAGGGTACGTGATAGTGCACCGCCTCCGCCATGCCGAAGCGGATCGGCACGCTATCCAGGAAAGCGGGCTCGGGCAGCTTTGTGCCCTGGCCGCGCAGATAGTCGCCAGCCGCGAACACCAGTTCGTATTCGCCGGTGCGGAACTCAGCGCCTACCAGCAGCGGCGCGTCGCAACGGCCATCGGCATTGGTTGCGACAGTCTTCAGATGTTTCCTGGCCGAACCGTCGAGACGATAGAGTGCGATCGACAGTCCGGCCGCCGGCTTGCCGGTCGCCGTGTCCAGCACATGGGTCGTCAGGCGCCCGCCATCGGCTTTCGACGTTTCAGCCATTGGCCGCCTCCCATCCAGGTACATCAGAACAACAGTGATGAATTGTGCGCCAATTAAAGGCGATGCATAAGTCCCGGTCGAGCGGAGTGCGACAAAAACACTTTCAAAAATTTTCGGGGGAATGCGAGAAGCACCCTTTCGATATCCTGATCATACTTCGGGCGATGCCCGGCGGGAGGGACGATGCGTTACGAAAGAGACATGCGTGGCTACGGAGCCAATCCGCCGGATCCGAAATGGCCAGGCGGTGCGCATGTCGCCGTACAGTTCGTGGTCAACTACGAAGAGGGCGGCGAAAACTGCGTGCTCCACGGCGACAAGGCATCGGAAGCCTTCCTGTCGGAAATCGTCGGCGCCGCACCCTGGGTGGGCCAGCGCCACTGGAACATGGAATCGATCTATGAATATGGCGCGCGGGCCGGCTTCTGGCGGCTGCTTCGCCTGTTCAGCGAGCAGCAAGTGCCTGTGACCTGCTACGGCGTCGCCACCGCGCTGGCACGCTCGCCCGACCAGGTCACGGCCATGCAGGACGCCGGCTGGGAGATCGCTTCGCATGGGCTGAGATGGATCGATTACCGCGACCACAGCGCCGCGGATGAGCGCGGCGACCTCGAAGCGGCGATCAAGCTGCATTACGAAGTGACAGGCCAGCGCCCGACCGGCTGGTATACGGGCCGCACCTCGGTCAACACGGTGCGTCTGGTCGCCGAGGAAGGCGGCTTCGACTATGTCTCCGACACCTATGATGACGAACTGCCTTACTGGTTCGAGCATGCAGGCGGCACGCAGCTCATCATCCCCTATACGCTCGACGCCAACGACATGCGCTTCGCCACGCCACAGGGCTTCAATTCGGGCGATCAGTTCTTCGCCTATCTCAAGGACAGTTTCGACACGCTCTATGCCGAGGGCAAGGCCGGACGGCCGCGCATGATGAATATCGGCCTGCATTGCCGGCTCGTCGGGCGCCCGGGCCGGGTCGCGGCGCTGAAGCGCTTCGTCGACTATGTGAAGTCTCACGACAAGGTCTGGCTGGCGCGGCGCATCGACATCGCCCGCCACTGGCAAGAGAACCATCCTTACAAGCCGGCGGCGCTAAGACCGTCGAAGATGGAATTCGAGACATTCGTCCACACGTTCGGCGGTGTGTTCGAGCATTCGCCGTGGATTGCCGAACGGGCCTACGAACTGGAACTGGGTCCGGCGCACGACACGGCAGGCGGCCTGCACAATGCGCTTTGCCGCGTCTTCCGTGCCGCCAGCGAAACCGAGCGGCTCGGTGTGCTCAACGCCCACCCAGACCTAGCCGGCAAGCTGGCCAAGGCCAAGCGGCTGACGGCGGAATCGACCCGGGAACAAGCCTCGGCCGGCCTCGACGCGCTGACGGACAAGGAACGCGAACTGTTCTCCAAGCTCAACGCAGCCTACGTCACCACCTTCGGCTTCCCCTTCATCATCGCGGTGAAGGGCAAGACCAAGGAGGAAATCCTGGCGGAATTCGAGGCGCGCATAGGCAACAGCCGCGGCGTCGAATTCGAAACCGCCTGCAAACAGGTCGAGCGCATCGCGCTGCTCCGCCTCAGGGACATGCTACCGCAATAGGTTTGAAACCATGGATACGATCAGGATGCCCGACCGAACCTACTACGCGCCGCATGGCGGCCATTCCGGTCAATCCGAACTGCTGACAGGCCGTGCCGTCTTCACGGAGGCCTACGCCGTCATCCCCAAGGGCGTGATGCAGGATATCGTCACCAGCGCCTTGCCGTTCTGGGACAAGACCCGCGTCTGGATCCTGTCTCGGCCGCTGTCCGGCTTCGCCGAGACGTTCTCGCAATACATCGTCGAGGTCGCGCCCGGCGGCGGCAGCGAGCGGCCGGAGCCCGATGCCGGCGCCGAGGGTGCCCTGTTCGTGGTCGAAGGCGAATTGACGGTCATGCTTGCCGGCAGGAAGCATGTCTTGCGGCCAGGCGGCTTCGCCTTCCTGCCGCCGTCAAGCGGCTGGACAGTTCGCAACGAAAGCACGGCCGCCGTCCGTTTCCACTGGATTCGCAAGGCTTACGAAGCGGTCGACGGCCTCGATATGCCTGAAGCCTTCTTCACCAACGAGCAGGATATCGCGCCTTCGCCGATGCCTGGCACCGAAGGCCGCTGGGCCACGACACGGTTCGTCGATCCGGCCGATTTGCGCCACGACATGCACATGACCATCGTTACGCTCGAGCCCGGCGCCGTCATTCCCTTCGCCGAGACGCATGTGATGGAGCACGGGCTCTATGTGCTGGAAGGCAAGGCGGTCTATCGCCTCAACCAGGACTGGGTCGAGGTCGAGGCCGGCGACTATATGTGGCTGCGCGCCTTCTGCCCGCAGGCCTGCTATGCTGGCGGCCCCGGCAAATTCCGCTATCTGCTCTACAAGGACGTCAACCGGCACGCCAAGCTCGGCGGGGCTGGCATCGGCGGCCACTCGCGGTGACCCGCTCCATCCCGGCTCATATCGTCGCGCGGCCGCTGACCCGCGAGGCCTTTGCCCCCTTTGGCGATGTCATCGACATGGGCGGCGACAACCATTACCCGATCAATGGCGGCAAGGCCGAGCGCTACCATGATCTGGCGACCGCCGAGGCGACGGGACCGAACGCGCGGGTGCTGATCTCCATGGTGCGCGGCACGCCTTACGAAATACCGCTCAAACTGACCATGGTCGAGCGCCACCCCTTCGGCAGCCAGGCCTTCATTCCGCTGTCGCCGCGCCCGTTCCTGGTCGTCGTCTGCCATGACGGCAAGGAGGGGCCGGGCGAACCGCATGCCTTCATCACCACGCCGGGACAAGGCGTCAACTATTCCCGCAACCTCTGGCACGGCGTGCTGACGCCGCTTGGCGAGGCTCAGGATTTCCTGATCGTCGACCGTGGCGGCGACGGCTCCAACCTCGAAGAGTTCCATTTCTCGCACGCTTACGAGATCCATCTCCCTTGATCTTTGTGCATGTCGCCACCCAAAACCGCGGGCACTTTTGGCCGACATGCAGCAGGAGACCCGTCATGACCGACATTTCACTGATCGACCGCCTGCTCGACGTCATCGAGCACGACATCGTTCCGAAGACGGCGGAAGGCGTCGCGCACGGCAACAAGCTGTTCGGCGCGGCGATCCTGCGCAAGGACGACCGCTCGCTGGTGCTGGCCGAGACCAACAACGAGATCGAAAACCCGCTCTGGCACGGCGAGGTGCATTGCCTGAAGCGGTTTTATGAAATGCCCAGGGCCGAGCGTGTCGATACCAAGGACGCGCTGTTCATCGCCACGCATGAACCCTGCTCGCTCTGCCTTTCGGCGATCACCTGGACCGGCTTCGACAATTTCTACTACCTCTTCAGCCACGAGGATTCGCGCGACAGTTTCGCCATCCCGCACGATCTGAAAATCCTGAAAGAGGTCTTCACCCTCGACCCCGGCGGCTACAATGCCGAGAATGCCTACTGGAAGAGTTTTTCGATCCGCAGGCTTGTGCGCGCGCTGCCCGAGGCCGAACGCCAACGGCTGGAAACGCGCATCGGCACCATCTCGGCACGCTACGACGAACTGTCCGAAGCGTACCAAGCGAGCAAGGCCGAGAACGATATTCCGCTGAATTGAGAGAATGAAGCGGTAGCAGCACAGGTCGCATATTTCGCTGCTCCAGTCGCGAATGGCGATTGAAAGTTGCCGTGCCGCGGGGCGTTATGCGCAGCATGAAAACCATTACCGAATTCCCCCGCAAAGTCGTCGAATTTCCTGACATGGGCATCGTCATGCCGGATGGCTGCCGGCTGTCGGCGCGGGTGTGGATGCCGGAAGATGCCGGCGACGATCCGGTGCCTGCCATCCTCGAGCATCTGCCCTACCGCAAGCGCGACGGCACCATCTTTCGCGATCAGCTGACGCATCCCTATTTTGCCGGCCACGGCTACGCTTCGATCCGCGTCGACATGCGCGGCAATGGCGATTCCGAAGGGCTGATGGACGACGAATATTCCGAGCAGGAGTTGCAGGACGCATGCGACGTCATCGCCTGGGCGGCGGCTCAGCCCTGGTGCAACGGCAATGTCGGCATGATGGGCATCTCCTGGGGCGGCTTCAACTGCCTGCAGGTGGCGGCCAAGCAGCCGCCTGCGCTCAAGGCGGTGATCAGCCTGTGTTCGACCGTCGACCGCTATGCCGACGACATCCACTACAAGGGCGGTTGCCTGCTGATCGAGAATTTCGGCTGGGCCTCGACGATGCTGTCCTTTTCGTCGCGGCCGCCGGACCCGCTGATTGCCGGCGACAACAGATGGCGGGACCTGTGGCTGACCCGTCTGGAGAACCAGTCGTTCCTCGCACCGCTGTGGCTGAAGCACCAGCACCGCGACGCCTATTGGAAACGCGGCTCGATCTGCGAGGATTTTTCCGCCATTCATGCCGCCGTACTGTCGATCGGCGGCTGGCATGACGGCTACCGCAACACGATCTCGCACCTGGTGACCAACATCGAGGCGCCGGTAAAGGGCATCGTCGGCCCGTGGATCCACAAATATCCGCATTATGCCGGCCCCCGCCCGGCCATCGGCTTTTTGCAGGAAGCCCTGCGCTGGTGGGACCATTGGCTGAAGGGCGCCGAGACCGGCGTCGAGAACGATCCCGCCTACCGCGCCTATGTGATGGACAGCGTGCGCCCAGCACGTTGGCACCCGGAGCGGCCAGGCCGCTGGATGGCAGAGACAGAATGGCCCTCGCCCACAATCAAGAGCCAGACGATCGATCTGCTCCCCAAGGGAAGCCGACCTGCCATCGTCGCCTCGCCGCAGAATTGTGGTCTCGCCGGCGGCGAATATTTTCCGTTCACCTTCGGACCCGAATTGCCGGGCGACCAGCGCCCCGACGACGCGCTGTCGGTCTTTTTTGATCAGCCACTGCTCACGGAGCCGATCGACATCGTCGGCGCGCCGGTAGTCGAGGTCACGTTCTCTTCCGACCGCCCACAGGCCAACATCGCGATCCGGCTGTGCGACGTGCATCCCGACGGCGCTTCGGAACTGATCTCCTACGGCGTGCTCAACCTGACGCACCGGGCGTCGCACGAATTTCCGCGGGCGCTGGTGCCGGGCGAAACCGCTTCGGCGCGCGTCGTGCTCGATCAATGCGCCTATCGCGTGCCGGCGGGCCACCGGCTGCGCATCGCGGTGTCGAACGCCTACTGGCCTGTCATCTGGCCCTCGCCACAGCCGGTACAGCTCGCCTTGTCGGCGGCGACGCTGGCCCTGCCGCTGCGCCCGCTGGCGACAGGCGACGAAACGACGTTCGCCGAGCCGGAAGGCGCTACGCCCTGGGCCACGGAAATGGTCCGGCCCGCCAATTCCGAACGCCATGTCGATCGCGACGAAAAGACGGGGATCGTCACGCTTTCCATATCTGATGATTTTGGCGAGGTGCGCGATCTCGACCATGGCCTGGTCAACGGCAGCATCGCCCGCGAGACCTGGGCGATCCATCCAGACGATCCGCTGTCCGCCTCGGGAAAAACCCATTGGACCCAGACCCTGTCGCGGAATGAATGGTCGGTCCGCACCGAGACATGGGCAGAGATGCGGTCGGACGCGGAAAACTTCATCCTCAGCGCCAGAATCGAAGCCTATGAGGGTGAAAAAATCGTGTTCGAGCGCAATTTCGAGGAAAAAATTCCACGCGCGCTCGTTTGAGATCCCAAGCCGTTGGTCCAAATGCGACGTGCGATTTACGCCACGGCATGTCGCATTCGGTCTTGCTTACGGCATTGGCTTACCCTCATTATTCAGGGAGAATTAAAAACAAAAATCGACCGCAGAGTCGAACCAACAGAGTGAGGAACTCAATATGTCAAACGAACTGGAATTCCTTAGCCGGCGTGTCGCAGCAGGCAAGCTGAGCCGTCGTGACTTTCTCGGCAGGGCGGCGGCACTCGGCATCGCGGCACCTTTCGCCAACTCGCTTCTTTCAAGTGCGGCGCGCGCGGCAGGCCCGGTCAAGGGCGGCACGCTGAAAGCCGGCCTGGTCGGCGGTGAATCCACCAACAGCCTCGATCCGGCGCTGATGATGACGCAGGTGCCGTTCGCCTTCGGCAAGTGCTGGGGTGAAATGATCGTCGAGCTGTCCCCGGACGGCAAGCTCGAGAACCGCATCGCCGAGGACATCGGCTCATCCAAGGACGCGAAGGTCTGGACGCTGAAGATCCGCGACGGCGTCGAGTTCCACAACGGCAAGACCGTGACCGCCGAGGACGTGGCGGCCACGCTTGAGCGCCATTCCGACGAGAAGTCGAAATCCGGCGCGCTCGGCTACATGAAGGGCATCGAGACCATCAAGGCTAGCGGCAAGGAAGTGGTGCTGACCCTGAAAGAGGCCAATGCCGACCTGCCCTACCTGCTCAGCGACTATCACCTGATCGTCCAGCCCAATGGCGGCAAGGACAAGCCCGATGCCGGCATCTCGGCCGGCCCGTACGTGGTCAAGACCAACGAGCCCGGTGTGCGCCACGGCGGCGAGCGTTTCGCCAACTACTGGCAGGGCGACAAGATGGGCCATGCCGACCAGATCGAAGTCATCGTCATCAACGACGCCACGGCGCGCACGGCCGCCCTGCAGGGCGGCCAGGTCAACATGATCAACCGCGTCGAGCCGAAAATCGTCGACCTGATCAAGCGCGTGCCGGGGGTGACCATCCGCAACCATGCGGGTCCGGGTCACTATGTCTTCATCATGCATTGCAATACGGCGCCGTTCGATAACAACGACCTCAGAATGGCGCTGAAGCTCGCTATCGATCGCGAGGAGATGCTGACCAAGGTGCTGCGCGGCTATGGTTCGCTCGGCAACGACTTCCCGATCAACGCCGCCTACCCGCTGTTCACCGAGATCGAGCAGCGCAAGTACGATCCGGACAAGGCCAAGTTCCACTACAAGAAGTCGGGCCATGACGGCACCGTGCTGCTGCGGACCTCGGACGTTGCCTTCCCCGGCGCGGTCGATGCCTCCCAGCTCTTCCAGCAGAGCGCGGCCAAGGCCGGCATCAAGATCGAGCTCAAGCGCGAGCCCGGCGACGGCTACTGGAACGAGGTCTGGAACAAGCAGCCCTTCTGCGCTTCCTACTGGGGCGGGCGTTCGACGCAGGACCAGATGTACTCGACCGCCTATCTGTCGACCGCCGACTGGAACGACACGCGTTTCATGCGGCCGGACTTCGACAAGATGGTGCTCGCGGCGCGCGCCGAACTGGACGAGGCCAAGCGCAAGCAGATGTACCACGACATGGCTGTGATGGTGCGCGACGAAGGCGGCCTGATCCTGCCGATGTTCAACCAGTTCATCGACGCCACCGGCGCCAAGGTCGATGGCTGGGTGGACGATCCGCACCAGGAACTGATGAACGGCTACGCCCTGGCGAAGTGCTGGCTGCAGGCCTGAGTCCGGCTTTGCAGAGATGTCTTCACCCATCCTGAAACTAATCGCCCAGCGCATTGCGCTGGGCATCCTCCTTCTGTTGGCCATATCGGTCCTCATCTTCGCCGGCACCCAGATCCTGCCCGGCGACGTCGCACAAGCCATTCTGGGACAATCGGCGACACCGGAGTCGCTCGCCAATCTGCGCGAGCAGCTCGGGCTGAACGATCCGGCCTATGTCAGGTATTTCCATTGGCTCGGCGGCGTGCTGACCGGCGACCTCGGCACGGCCATGTCGAGCGGCCAGGATATCGCCACGTCGATCAAGGGGCGGCTGTGGAACACGCTGTTCCTCGCCTTCTGGGCGGCGGTCGTGGCGGTGCCGCTGGCGATCATCCTCGGTCTGATCGCCGTGCGCTTCCGCAATGGCTGGGTCGACAAGCTGATCTCCGGGCTGGCGCTCGCCTCCACCTCCTTCCCCGAATTCTTCATCGGCTACCTCCTGGTCTATTTCTTCGCCGTGAAATGGCAGATCTTCCCGGCCATATCGACCGTTTATGACGGCATGCCGTTCGGCGAGCGGATGCAGGCCATCGCGCTTCCGGCGACGGCGCTCACCCTGGTGGTGCTCGCCCATATGATGCGCATGACCCGCGCGGCGATCCTCAATGTCATGCAGTCGGCCTATGTCGAGACGGCTGAGCTCAAGGGCCTTTCGGCCTTCGCGGTCATCCGCAAGCACGCCTTCCCGAACGCGATCGCGCCGATCATCAACGTCGTCATGCTCAATCTCGCCTATCTCATCGTCGGCGTGGTCGTGGTCGAGGTGATCTTCGTCTATCCCGGCATGGGGCAGTATCTGGTCGACCACGTCACCAAGCGCGACGTGCCGGTGGTGCAGGCGGTCGGCCTGATCTTCGCCGCCGTCTACATCAGCCTCAACATCATCGCGGACATAGCGGCGATCGTCGCCAATCCGCGTCTCAGACATCCAAAGTGAGGGGGCGGGCATGCTCGATATAAAACGCATCCCCATCCCCGCCCTGATCGGCCTGGTGCTGACCGCCCTGTTCGTGCTGGCGGCGGTCTTCGCACCGTTGATCGCCCCGCACGCCAATGCCGAGATCGTCGGCGACGTCTGGGAGCCGATGTCGGCAACGCATTGGCTGGGCACCGACAATCTCGGCCGCGATCTCTTGTCGCGCATGATCTACGGCGCCCGCATCACCTTGTTCATCGCCGTGCTGGCCACAGCGCTGTCCTTCTCGCTCGGCGCCATACTCGGTTTCTCGGCGGCGGTGTTCGGTGGCTGGTTCGACACGATCCTGTCGCGCCTCGTCGATCTCCTGATGTCGATCCCGACACTGATCATGGGCCTGGTCGTGCTCTCCGTGCTGCCGACGAACCTGGTGACGCTTATCCTGGTCATGGGCATCCTCGACTCGACACGCGTCTACCGCCTGTCGCGCGCGGTCGCCGTCGACATCAACGTCATGGACTATGTCGAGGCGGCAAAGCTGCGCGGCGAAGGCAGTGCCTGGATCATCTTCCGCGAAATCCTGCCCAATGCGCTGTCGCCGCTGGTTTCGGAACTCGGCCTGCGCTTCATCTACGCGGTGCTGTTCCTGTCGACGCTGTCCTTCCTCGGCCTTGGCGTGCAGCCGCCGGACGCCGACTGGGGTGGCATGGTCAAGGAGAACAAGGACGGCATCGTCTTCGGCATTGCCGCCGCGCTCATTCCGGCGGGGGCGATCGCGGCGCTCGCCATCTCGGTCAACCTTGTCGCCGACTGGATCCTCAACCGCACGACAAGCCTGAAGGGAGGACGCGGGTGATGGCCGACAGCAAAGCGAACCCCGGACAACCCAAGCCAGGCGTGCTGCTCGATATCAGGAACCTGCGCATCGAGGCCACGGTGTACCCGCCCGGCGAGGCGCCAAAGAACATCGTGCTGGTGCACGATGTCTCGCTGACGCTGGAAAAGGGCAAGGTGCTGGGCCTGATCGGCGAGTCCGGCGCTGGCAAGTCGACCATAGGCCTGTCTTCCATGGGCTATGGCCGCGGCGGCGTGCGCATCACCGGCGGCGAGGTGATCCTAAATGGCCGCGACATCCTGAAGGGCGGCAAGGAAGGCTTCCGCAAGCTGCGCGGCCGAGAGGTCTGCTACGTGGCGCAATCGGCGGCGGCCGCCTTCAATCCAGCGCACCGGCTGATGGACCAGGTGGTGGAAGCCACGCTGCTGCACGGCACGGCGACACGCGCCGAGGCGGAAAAGCGCGCTGTGGCACTGTTCAAGAAGCTCAGCCTGCCAAACCCCGAAACCATCGGCGAACGCTTTCCACACCAGGTCTCGGGCGGCCAGCTGCAGCGCGTGATGACGGCAATGGCGCTGTGCTCGGAACCGGACCTGATCGTCTTCGACGAGCCGACGACGGCGCTGGACGTGACGACGCAGATCGACGTTCTGTCGGCGATCAAGGACGCCATCCGCGACACCCATGTGGCGGCGCTCTACATCACCCACGACCTTGCCGTCGTCGCCCAGGTCTCCGACGAAATCATGGTGCTGCGCCACGGCCGGCTGGTCGAATGGGGCGGTACAAGGCAGATCATCAAGGAGCCGCGCCAGGAATACACCAACGCGCTGGTCTCGGTGCATGAGATCGAACATGCCGAACAGAAGCCGGGCGCGACACCGTTCCTGTCGGTGAAAAACGTCACCGCCGCCTATGGCGGCGGCCAGGTCAAGGTGCTGAAGAACGTCTCGGTCGATATCTACCCCGGCCAGACGCTGGCCGTGGTCGGCGAATCCGGCTCCGGCAAGTCAACGCTGGCGCGCGCCATCACCGGACTTTTGCCGCCCGAGCAAGGCAACGTCACCTTCGATGGGCGGCCGCTGGCCAACCGGCTTGCCGACCGGCCGAAGGAGGACCTGCGCCAGTTGCAGATGATCTACCAGATGGCCGACGTGGCGATGAACCCGCGCCAGACCGTCGGCACCATCATCGGCCGCCCGCTCGAATTCTATTTCGGCATGCGCGGCCGCGAACGCGACAAGCGCGTTGCCGAACTGCTCGACGAGATCGAGATGGGCAAGGGTTTCCTCGACCGCTATCCGGCCGAGCTTTCGGGCGGCCAGAAGCAGCGCGTGTGCATCGCGCGTTCGCTTGCCGCCAAGCCGAAGCTGATCATCTGTGACGAAGTGACATCGGCGCTCGATCCGCTGGTGGCGCACGGCATATTGAAGCTGCTGCTGAACCTGCAGCAGCACGAAAAGGTCGCCTATCTCTTCATCACCCACGACCTGGCGACGGTGAAGTCGATCGCCGATTCGATTGCGGTGATGTATCGCGGCGAAGTGGTGCGCTACGGCTCGAAGAGCAAGGTTCTCACGCCGCCTTTCGATGCCTATACGGACCTGCTCTTGTCGTCGGTTCCGGAAATGGAGATCGGCTGGCTGGAAAAGGCCATCAAGGGGCGGCGCATGGCCAGCGCGGGGAACTGAGAATTCAGGAGGGCGAGCGGGTTTTCCGCCCGGGATTGCGCTAAACAAACAAAGGGATAGGCTGAAGCGACTGGCCGGGGAGCGACCATCGTCATCAGCATGCAACACTAGGGCGCCACACGTCCTTCCGGACAGGCGCCGCCGGTGTGACTTTATTTTCAACAAGGGGTAGGACATGAAGACTGAACTCGACCATCTCGCTGAGCTCGCCGGCCAGGGCTGGATATCACGTCGCGACTTCCTTGGCCGCACCGCGGCGCTGGGTGTGTCGGCGGCGCTGGCAACGACGCTGGCCGGGAAAGCCTTCGCACAGACGCCGATCAAGGGCGGCATCCTCAAGGCCGGCCTGCAGGGCGGTGAATCGACCAACAGCCTCGATCCCGCGCTGAACCTCAGCCAGGTCACCTACAGCTTCGGCAAGCAGTGGGGCGAATATCTGGTCCGGCTGATGCCGGACAACAGCCTGACCAACATGATTGCCGAGGAGATCGGCGCTTCCAAGGACGCCAAGACCTGGACGATCAAGGTGCGTGACGGCATCGAGTTCCACAATGGCAAGACGGTGGCCGCGGAAGACATCGCCGCCACGATCGAGCGCCATGCCGACGAGAAGTCCAAGTCCGGCGCGCTCGGCATCCTCAAGAACATCAAGGGCGTCAAGGCGAGCGGCAAGGAAGTCATCGTCACGCTCGGCGATGCGGACGCCGACTTCCCCTACCTCATGGCCGACTACCATCTCGTCATCCAGCCGAATGGCGGCAAGGACAATCCGAATGCCGGCATCAGCGCCGGCCCCTACAAGGTCACCGTCAACCAGCCAGGCGTGCGCCATGGCGGCGAGCGCTTCGCCAACTACTGGCAAGGCGACAAGCTGGGCCATGCCGACCAGATCGAGATCGTCGTCATCAATGACGCCACGGCGCGGCTGGCCGCGCTGCAGGGCGGCCAGGTGCACATGATCAACCGCGTCGAGCCAAAGGTCGTCGACCTGGTCAAGCGCATCCCGGGCGTCACCATCGAGAACGTGTCGGGCAAGGGCTACTATCCGTTCAACATGTTCTGCGATACGGCGCCGTTCGACAACAATGACCTTCGCATGGCGCTCAAGCTCGCCATGGACCGTGATGAATTGCTGGAAAAGATCCTGCGCGGCTACGGCTCGGTCGGCAATGACTTTCCGATCAATGAAGCCTACCCGCTGTTTTCCACCGACATCGAGCAGCGCAAGTTCGATCCGGAAAAGGCGGCGGCGCTCTACAAGAAGTCGGGCCACAGCGGCTCCATCCTGCTGCGCACCTCCGACGTCGCCTTCCCCGGCGCCGTTGACGCGGCCCAGCTCTACCAGCAGAGCGCCGCCAAGGCCGGCATCAAGATCGAGATCAAGCGCGAGCCGGGCGACGGCTACTGGTCGGAGGTCTGGAACAAGCAGCCCTTCTCGCTCTCCTACTGGGGTGGGCGCGCCACGCAGGACCAGATGTATTCCACCGGTTACGTTTCGACCGCCGACTGGAACGACACCCGCTTCAAGCGGCCGGAATTCGACAAGATGCTGTTTGCGGCGCGCGGTGAACTCGACCAGGCCAAGCGCAAGGCGATCTACCACGACATGGCGGTGCTGATGCGCGACGAAGGCGGCCTGATCGTCCCGTTCTTCAACCAGTTCATCGATGCCGCCGCCAGCAACAAGATCAGCGGCTTTGCCAAGAGCCCTATCGGCGAAATGATGGATGGCTACGCGCTTGGCGAGTGCTGGCTCAACGCCTAGCTGAACCCTGCCTTTCCGATTCACGTGTAAGAACGCCGTGTGCCCGAAACGGCACACGGCGTTCCCATTTCAACTACCAAACCTGATGGAGCTGCCCATGGCGCTCAAATCCAAACTTCTGCTGATCATCCTCGATGGTGTTCCCTACAGGAACTGGCGCCGGCTGATGGGCAATCTCGAGGGCTGGGTGCAATCGGGCGAGGCACGGGTCTGGAAGATGCGCTCGGTGCTGCCGTCGACCTCGGCCTGCTGCTATGCTTCCATCCACACCGGCGTGTCGCCGCAGGTGCATGGCATTCTTTCCAACGAGAACCGCTTCCGGGTCGCGCAGCCCGACATCTTCTCGGAAGTCAGCAAGGCCGGCGGCAAGACCGGCGCGGTGACGCATTCCTACTGGTCGGAATTCTTCCGGTCCTATCCGTTCGACCTGGTCGAGGACATGGAATATGACGAGCCGGGTGGTCCGATCACGCATGGCCGGTTCCATACCATGACCGGCTATAATGCCCGAAACCAGATGACGCCGAGCGACGTCGACCTGTTCGCGACGCTGACCATGCTGACGAAACGCCACGGCATCGACTACGGCATCCTGCACACATGCACGCTGGACTCGATGGGCCATCGCTTCGGCCACGACTGCCACGAGATGGACCATGCCGTCTATGCGATGGACGGCATGCTGGCAGCCTTCCTGCCTGGCTGGATCGAAGCCGGTTACGAGGTCATGGTCACCGCCGACCACGGCCAGACCGACCGTGGCCACCATGGCGGCCATGACGACGAAATGCAGGATTTCGCGCTGTATTATTTCGGTCCGGCGAAGGGCCCCGAGGGCGACACGCTGCTCGATCAGCTGCAGCTGGCGCCGACCGTGCTGAGCCGGCTGGGCGTGCCGGTGCCGGCGACGATGAAGGCGAAGCCCTTTTTGGGGTAATGTGAAGGGGACGTCGGCGCCGCCCTCATCCGCCTGCCGGCGTTCGTCGTTCGAAAAGCCAAGCAGTTGGCTTTTCGCCCGCTGCGCGGGCCACTCCTCAACTCCCCGTATAGTGACGGGAGAGAAGGGATGCTCTGGCAACATCCCCATAGTTCGGTTAGCCTCCGCGAATTCCTTGGCGGAGGATGAACCTTTTTGGGCCGATCAGCGACAGAGCAGGCAGGAGCCAGGCGGCTCGACCGGCCATGACGGCAGCGACGGATACCGATCGCGCGCTTGTCGACCGGGTCGCGAAGGGCGACCGTGCCGCCGTGCGGCTCCTGTTCATGCGCCACCATGCGCGGGTCTACCGCTTCGTGGCGCGCCAGACGGGATCGGAAATGATGGCTGACGATATCGCGAACGAAGTCTTCCTCGAATTGTGGCGCCAGGCGCCAGGCTTCGAGGGGCGCTCCGAAGTCTCGACATGGCTGCTCGGCATCGCCCGGTTCAAGGCGCTGTCCTTGCTGCGCAAGAAGAAGGAAGACTGGATCGACGACGAGGCCGCCGCCGCGGTGCCCGACGGCGCCGACACGCCGGAGGTCGTCACGATGAAGGAGGACAAGGCCGCCGCCTTGCGCCGCTTTGTCGATGCCTTGCCCGAAGAGCACCGCACGGTGATCGACCTTGCCTATTATCACGGACAATCGGTGACCGATATCGGCGAGGTGCTCGGCATCCCGGTCGCGACCGTCAAGACTCGGATGTTCTACGCCCGCAGGAAACTCGGAGAGGCCCTCAAGGCCGCCGGTTACGACAGGGGGTGGCCATGAGCGCCGCTGAGAAAATGTCGCGCCGCGACGAAATGGAAACGCTGCTGCCGTTCTATCTGAACGGCTCGCTGGAAGGCTCGGAGCTGGAAGCCGTCGAAGAATGGCTGGCGACGGATCCGGCGGCAATGGCAGCCCTTGGCGAGGCCGAGGCCGAATTCTCCAGCATATCGGCCGCCAATGAGGCGATCCGTCCGCCGGCCGATGCGCTCAGCCGCTTCGCCAGGGCACTCGATGCCGAAGCGGGACCGGCACGGGCACCGGCAGGCTCCTCCTGGCTGGCGCAGGCCTGGGGGCGGTTCATGGCGGTGCCGGTCGGTGTCGCCTGGGCCACGGCCGCCGTCTTGCTGGCCCTGATTGCGGTGCAGTCCCTGGTGCAGCCCGGCGGCAAGGGCAAGGATTTCGAGATCGCCGGCGCCGAAGATGACCTGGCGAAAATGCCGTTCGCGCTGGTCAAGTTCAAACCGGATGCGAGGATGTCCGATATTTCGGGCTTTCTCGGCAGCAGCGGGTTGAAGGTCATTGGCGGACCGACCGCCGATGGCGTGTTCCGGCTCGGCATTCCCGCGGCCAACGCAGCCGACTACACCAAGCAGCTCGGCCTTATTGCTGCCCAGCCGTTCACCGAGACTGTGATCGAGGGAAGGAAACCGGTTGATGGCGGCTGAGGCGGTCGTTCGATTTGCGGTGATCCTAGCGGCGGCGATGACAATCGCCGCCGTGCCTGCATCGGCACAGACCAACAAGAGCACCGGCGACCAGACAAGGATCGACTGCCGCAACGGCACCAACGCGGCAGGAGCCGACTGCGCCAAGGACAACGAAAAGGACGGTTCGGGGGCGACGCGACCCGGCGCCGTCTTTCTTCCGGCGCTGATCGTCGACCTCTTTCCCAATCCCGCCGAAACTCCGGTGCCCGTGCCGACACCCGCACCGCGCCAGGATCCGGGTACGCCGCCGGCCGCCCCCGCCGATGCGCAACCGGGAATCTCGGCCGCGATCGTCTCGCCCACCGATCTCATCGCCGTTCAGCCGCCGCGCGCGGTGGCGGGCGATTTCGTGCCCGACGAGGTGCTGGTGACCGTCGACGGCGATGCCGGCGCCGTGCAGCAGATCGCCGCCTCGTTCGGCCTTCAGGTTCGTTCGCAGCGCCAGTCGCGGCTGCTCGGCACCACGCTGGTGCGTTTCGGCATTCCAGACGGCCGCCCTGTCGGTGTCGTGCTGGCGCAGCTTGCCGCCGACAGCCGCACGCAGCGCCGCGAGCCCAACCATATCTACTCGCTGCAGCAGGCCGCCGGCATCGTCAACTATGCCTTCGACCGCATCGCGCTCGATGCCAAACAGGCCAGCGGCGAAAACGTTCGTGTTGCCGTCATCGACACCGGCATCGACGACACCAATCCGGCGCTGGCCGGCGTGATCGCCGCGCAGTTCGACGCCATGCCCGACGTGCCGGTCGAGAAGCGCGACCATGGTACTTCGATCGACGGCCTGATCGCCGGCGTCGGCGCGCTCGAAGGCATGGCGCCGGGCGCCAGGATCTACCACGCCCGTGCCTTCGAAGGCGGCAAGTCGACCATGGACGTCATCCTGTCGGCACTCGACTGGGCGGCCGAGCAGAATGTCAGCATCATCAATATGAGCTTCGTCGGGCCGAAGAACGACCTGCTCGGCGCCGCCTGCCGCAATGCACGGGCACTCGGCATGGTGCTGGTCGCCGCCGCCGGCAATAACGGGCCGAAGGCGCCCTATGGCTATCCGGCCGCCTTCGACGGCGTCATCGCGGTGACCGCGACCGACGCCAGGGACGCTCTGATGCCGCAGGCCAATCGCGGCGCCTACGTCTTCATTTCGGCGCCCGGCGTCGAAATGGTGGCGCCAAGCGGTGCCGGCTCCGATGTCGTCACCGGCACATCGTTCGCGGCGGCGATCGTGAGCGGCGCCATCGCCAATCTCCTCCATGCCGCGCCCGGCCGCTCGGCCGACGACATCGAGAAAGCACTGGCGGCGACAGCGAAGGATCTCGGCCCCAAGGGACGCGACAACGATTTCGGCTACGGACTGCTGGACATCCAGGCGGCCGAAGCGGCGAAGGAATAAGGCTGGGCGACCCGCACTGGCTATCCGCAACGGCCGGGATGGGTGGAATGCGGTCGCCGCCGGCATGGCGATGGACCACGCTTGGCGCGATCCGCTATAGCGCCGGACCCAATCGAACGGCGCTTCCATCATGGAAGCGCGACAGCCGGAAGCGGCTGAGGTCATGCCCAGTCTCGTTTCCCTGCATCATGTCGGAAACGACGCGCCCGATTCCTGGCCCGATACCGAACCCGTGACCACTCATGCCGGTCGCGACGAAAAGACCGCCGACCGCCTCCACGCGATCGACGACAGGGACGACATCGGGCATGGCGTCGATCATGCCTCCCCAGCCGGCCTTCAGGCGAACCGTTTCGAACTGTGGAAAAAGGTGTTTGAAATTGTGTTCTACCGAACGGAGACCGGAGCGTTCGGCGGCTGGGTTGAGCACCCGCATCCTTTCGAAGGGGCTCCGGGAATCCGGTGCCCAGTCGCGCGGCGTCGACCAGCTGTCGGGGTAGCCTGACGGAGCGAACGGAAAGTAACGCGTCCCGAACGGGTTGGCCATGAGGGCTGGAAGATACTTGGTGGCGTGCCGGAACGCGTCGGGCCCGACGTAAAGCAAATTACTGCCTCCCGGGGCGAGCGTGTATCCGCCATCCTGTCTGCGCCTGAACGCGATGTGATCGTCGGCTGCCGCACCGGAATAGATTTCGGGCAGGGGTTCCGTCGCGGCCACGGTTACCCTGACGCTGAGCTGAGGGACGGACACGCCGTGTCTTGCCAGGAGCAGGGATGACCAGGCGCCGCCCGCGACCAGCACGCTGGAGGTCTCGATGTACCCCGCTTCGGTCCACACTCCCTTGATCCTGCCGGCTGAGATTTCGAGGGTCCGCACCGCGCAATTCTCTACGATCCTGGCGCCTTTTCGGGCGGCAAGCCGGGCAAGCGCGGGCACCGCCAACCAAGGCTCCGCACGCATGTCGGAGGGCGTCGTCATCGCGCCCTTGAACCTGCGCGACATGCCCTTGATGAGTTTTGCGGTTTCGTCCGCGTCCAGGAGGCGGGTGTCGAGTTCATGGATCGCGGCGATCTTCATGAATTCTTCGAAGCCGGCCATTTTCTTGTCCGAGCTTGCCAGGTAGGTCACACCTGTCTGCTTCAGACCGATGTCCTCGCCGCATTCCTCGGCCAGCTGCCGCCATAGGCGAGACGCCTCGATAACAATCGGCAGCTCATCCGCGTCCCGCCCCTGCTTTCGAATCCAGCCCCAATTTCGGGAGGACTGCTCGGCCGCAACGCGTCCCTTTTCCAGCAGCGTCACCGGAATGTTGCGCTGCGCAAGGAAAAGAGCGGTCGTCACGCCAATGATACCGCCGCCAACGATGACCACCTCCGAAGTCTTCGGCGGTGGACCGGCATGTCGGATTGGATCCGCTTCGGAAAACGGGAATAGGGGCAAGTGGCGCATCCTGGGAGGAATGATCGATGCTCTGGCTTACTGGTTGCCACCCCCCAAAAGCCAAATCAAGAGCAGACGCAGGCAGACCATTGTCCCACGGCCCGGCAATCGATCGTCCGGCGATGTCCGCAAGGGGCCGGCCTCACGGGGCGATTGGGTCTATCTCCTACGCCGGCGCACCGGCGACCGAGCCCCGCACCACCAGATCGACCGGCCAGACCTCGCCGCGGGCGCCTTCTTCCAGGCCCGATATCCGTGCCGCCAGCCGCTCGGCGACGCGCTCGCCGGCGAGACGGATGGATGAGCGCGTCGTCGATAACGGTACGGAAAAGTTTTCCGGCTTCAGCCAGGGGAAGACATCGTCATGGGCGATCAGCGACACATCGCCGGGAATGGTGAGGCCGAGGTCGCGCACCGCGCGCACGACGCCTAGCGCCATGATCAGGCTTGAGCAAGCGATCGCCGTCGGCGCGTCGCTCGCCTCAAGCAATCGCCTGGTGGCGCGATAGCCGTTTTCTTCGGTCATGGCCACCGAGCAGACGTGGCGCTCGCCGAGGGTCAGCCCGCTCGCGGCGAGCGCCCGGCGCACGCCGCGCTCGCGATGGATGGCAAAGGTCTCGCGGTCGTCGCCATTGATCAGCGCCAGCCGCCGATGGCCGAGCTGGACCAGCAATCGCGCCGCCTCGTGGAAGGCGCCCTCATTGTCGATGTCGAGATAGGGATAGTCGAAATCGAAGCCTTCGCTGCGGCCGTGGACCAGGTAGGGAATGCCGAGCGTGCTGACCAGCGCCACCCGGCTGTCCCGCGGCCTGGGCGACGAAATATAGACGGCGTCGACCTGCCGGTTGGCGACGATGCGCCGATAAGTGGTTTCCTGGTCGTCGGCATCGGCCGGCGACAGCACAAGGTCAAGCTCATGCGAGCGGGCATAATCGCCGAGGCCGGACAGGAATTCGACGAAATGCGGATCGATGTCGACGGCCGCACCTGTCGGCAGGACATAGCCGATCATGCCGGACTTGCCGGTCGCCAGCCGGCGCGCGCTCGGATTGGGGCGGTAGCCATGGCGCTTGGCGGCGTCCATCACGCGCCTGCGCGTTTCCTCGTTGACCTCCGGGTAGCCATTCAGCGCCCGGCTTACCGTGGTCTGCGAAAGCGCCAGCATATGCGCGAGCTGCTTGAGGTTCACAACGGCCTCCATTCCCTCAAAGCGCTTTTAAATTGAATCGACCCAAGTGCCACAAAGGCGCGAGGGCATCGACACAACCATAAGCGGGGTCGGGACCGGTTTGAAACAGAAAATTGCTGTTGCGCTGCCAAAAAGCATGCTGCGGTGCAATTTCTGATGTCAGAATCAACGAAATTAAATCGATTAGCTAACCGAACCTCTTGACTTCCAGTCGATTCAGTGGCGAGATTAGAAAAGCCAAAGCGCTTTGGAAGACTCTTCGAAAGGTTGCGGTTCCCTTGCGACTGAGTCACAGTCCTGCGGCGTCGGCGGGCGGAATGGAGGTTCCGTCCGGTGTGTGTGACCCACTGGGAGGGAATACCGATGAAGAAAATGCTTTTGCTGGGTGCTGCGTTTGCCACGCTCGCCCTGAACGCGCCCGCGCATGCCGAACTGAAGTTCAAGCCGGGCGAGGACAAGCGTTTCAATTGGGCAAATTACGAAGACCTGAAGAAAGTCGATCTCAAGGGCGAGACCCTGACCATCTTCGGGCCGTGGCGCGGCGAGGACGAGGCGCTTGCCCGTTCGGTGCTCGATTATTTCGCCGAAGCGACCGGCGCCGAGGTGAAGTACTCCTCTTCCGAGAACTATGAGCAGCAGATCGTCATCGACACCCAAGCCGGCAGTCCGCCAAACATCGCCATCCTGCCACAGCCGGGCCTGATCCAGGATCTTGCTTCCAAGGGCGTCCTGAGCCCCCTGGGCGATGACGTCGCCGCCTGGATCAAAGAGAACTACGCCGCCGGCGACTCCTGGGCCAAGCTCGGCACGTATAATGGCAAGGACGGCAAGCCGGGCTTCTATGCCTTTCCCTACAAGATCGACGTGAAGGGGCTGGTCTGGTACTCGCCCGACAATTTCAACGAAGCCGGCTACAAGGTTCCGAAGACGCAAGAGGAACTGGCCGAGCTCGAAAAGAAGATCATAGCCGACGGCGGCAAGCCCTGGTGCATAGGGCTGGGCTCTGGCGGCGCGACCGGATGGCCGGCGACCGACTGGGTCGAGGACATCATGCTCAGGACGCAACCGCCGGAGGTCTACGACAAGTGGGTCAAGAACGAGATCCCGTTCACCGATCCGGCGGTGGTTAACGCCATCGACATCTTCGGCAAGATCGCCACCGACGACAAGATGGTGGATGGCGGCGCCAAGGCAGTGGCCGCGACAGACTTCCGCGACAGTCCGAAGGGCCTCTTCACCGTGCCGCCGAAGTGCTACATGCACCATCAGGCATCGTTCATCCCCTCCTTCTTCCCGGAGGGTGTAAAGCTCGGCCAGGATGCGGATTTCTTCAACTATCCGCCTTACGCCTCCAAGCCGGAGCTTGGTACGCCGCTGGAAGTGGCCGGAACATTGGTCATGATCACCAAGGATTCCAAGGCATCGCGCGAGTTCATCAAGTTCCTCGAAATGCCGCTCGCGCATGAATTGTGGATGGCGCAGAAGAGCTTCGTCACGCCCTTCAAGGGTGCCAACAAGGACGCCTATGGCAGCGATGCGCTGAAAAAGCAGGGCGAGATCCTGGTCGGAGCGACGACGGTTCGCTTCGACGGTTCCGACCTGATGCCCGGCAAGATCGGCGCCGGCTCATTCTGGACCGGCATGATCGATCTGGTCGGAGGCAAATCCGCCCAGGACGTGGCCGCCGACATCCAGAAGAGCTGGGACGCGATCAAGTGACCAGCCCGGGCGAGTAGCCAGCCCGGGTTCGGGTGCAATCCAGACTTTCCTGATCCTCATACCGAATCCGGGCCTCCGGCCCGGATTCACCGGCAGCACTTGCCGGAAGCCTTTCGCGTTCGATTGTTGCGAATAACGAAATCGGTGCATCCGATCGCCAGCACTGCCTGGCCGATCATGCGCAGGGAGAGGGACCATGGCGGCTCAGATTTTCTCGGCCATATTTGTCATCATCATCGGCGTCGGCGGCTGTGTCGCTTATTTCTGGGGCGCCAACAAACTGCTCGACTTGACCTTCCCCTCGCGCGGAGTTTCCGGCACGGCCGCCGTCAACAATCTGCGCCGGCAGGGCCTGATACGGCCATGGCTGTTCGTCGGCCCGGCGCTGATCATTCTCACCATCTACCTGATCTACCCCGTGATCGCGACACTGTGGCTCTCCTTCCGCGACCGCGGCGGCGAGAACTTCGTCGGCTTCGCCAACTACGAGTGGGCGCTTCGCGATCAGGATCTGCGAAACTCAATCCTGAACAACATCCTGTGGCTGGCAGTGGTGCCCGCCGCCTGCACCTTCCTCGGGCTGATCATTGCCGTGCTCACAGACAAGATCTGGTGGGGCACGATTGCCAAGAGCCTGATCTTCCTGCCGCTGGCCATCTCCTTCGTCGGCGCCAGCGTGATCTGGAAGTTCATTTACGAATATCGCGGCGAGGGCCAGGTGCAGATCGGCCTGCTCAACGCCATCATCCAGCATTTCGGCGGCCAGCCGCAGGTGTGGATATCGCTGCCGTTCTGGAACAATTTCTTCCTGATGATCATCCTGATCTGGATTCAGACCGGGTTTGCCATGGTCATCCTGTCCTCGGCGCTGCGCGGCATCCCGGAGGAGACGCTGGAAGCCGCCGTCATCGACGGCGCCAACCCGTTCCAGATCTTCTGGAAGATCATGGTGCCGCAGATCTGGGGCACGATCGCTGTTGTCTGGACCACCATCACCATCCTGGTGCTCAAGGTGTTCGACATCGTGCTGACCATGACCAACGGCCAGTGGAACAGCCAGGTGCTGGCCAATCTGATGTTCGACTGGATGTTCCGCGGCGGCGGCGATTTCGGTCGTGGCGCGACAATCGCCATCATCATCATGATCGCGGTCATCCCGATCATGGTCTGGAACATCCGCCAGGCGAACAAAGAGACGGGAGGGCACTGAAATGGCCGTCGCGACCGGAAATTCCTTCGCCAGCCGTTTCGGCGTCCATATAGCGGTGCTGGTCTTCGTGGCGATCTGGACCATTCCGACACTCGGCATCCTGGTCTCCTCGCTGCGCGACAAGGACCAGATCGTTGCCTCGGGCTGGTGGAATTCGTTCGCCAGTTCCAGCCAGACCGAAGCCGGGCGTCTGCCCGCCGCCTCCGCGCAGACCCAGAAGGACGGCAAGTTCGTCCTCGAGGGCAACATTTTCGGCGACGGCGCCAGGCGCAGCATCAGCGCTTTCGGCGTCAAGGCGGCGGCACCGACACAGTATCCGGCCGGCACATCGGCGGACCTCGGTGACGGCGTGACCTTGCAGGTCAATGCCGACGGCAGCTTCGTCATGACCTCGCCCAAGGCGTTCGAAGGCGATCGCGGCCAGCGTGTCTACTATGCCTCGTCGGCACCGCCCAAGTTCACCACCGACAACTACCACACCGTGCTGTTTTCGGAAGGCATCGGCCGCTCGTTCATGAATTCGCTGACCGTCACCATCCCGGCGACCGTCATTCCGATCCTGATCGCCGCCTTTGCCGCCTACGCGCTGGCCTGGATGCGTTTTCCTGGCCGTGCGCTGCTGATCGCGGTCATCATCGGCCTCCTGGTGGTGCCGCTGCAGATGTCCCTGATTCCGCTGTTGAAACTCTACAACGGGGTCGGCGCTTTCTTCGGCGTGCCGTCGAAAACCTATCTCGGCATCTGGCTGGCGCATACCGGCTTCGGCCTGCCCTTCGCCATCTATCTGCTGCGCAGCTATATTGCCGGCCTGCCGCGCGAGATCATGGAATCGGCCCGCATCGACGGTGCCAGCGATTTCGAGATCTTCGTCAAGATCGTGCTGCCGCTGTCCTTCCCGGTGCTGGCCTCCTTCGCCATCTTCCAATTCCTGTGGGTATGGAACGATCTGCTGGTGGCGATGGTTTTCCTCGGTACGGCACCCGACCAGATCGTGTTGACAGCCAAGCTCAACGCGCTGCTCGGCTCTCGCGGCGGCAACTGGGAAATCCTGACGACATCGGCCTTCATCACCATCATCGTGCCGCTGATCGTCTTCTTCTCGCTGCAGCGCTATTTCGTCCGCGGGCTGCTTGCCGGCTCGGTGAAAGGAGGCTGAAACCATGCAATCCGCTTTGAAGGCCAGCTCGAAGCCTGACCTTGCCGTCGATCGCGACTGGTGGCGAGGGGCCGTGATCTACCAGATCTATCCGCGCAGCTACCAGGATTCGAACGGCGACGGGATCGGCGATCTCAAGGGCATTATCGGGCGGCTGCCCTATATCGCCGCGCTCGGCGCGGACGCGATCTGGATCTCGCCCTTCTTCAAATCGCCGATGAAGGATTTCGGCTACGACGTCTCGGACTATTGCGACGTCGACCCGATGTTCGGCACGCTGGCCGATTTCGATGCACTGACGGCGGAGGCGCATCGGCTGGGCCTCAAGGTGATGATCGACGAAGTGCTGTCGCACACCGCCGACAACCATCCCTGGTTCAAGGAAAGCCGGTCGAGCCGCACCAATCCGAAGGCGGACTGGTATGTCTGGGCGGACGCCAGGCCGGACGGCACGCCACCCAACAACTGGCTGTCGATCTTCGGCGGATCGGCGTGGCAGTGGGACACCAGCCGCCAGCAATATTACCTGCACAATTTCCTGGCCGAACAGCCCGACCTCAACTTCCACAACCGCGAAGTCCAGGACGCGCTGCTCGACGTCACCCGCTTCTGGCTGGAGCGCGGCGTCGACGGCTTCCGCCTCGACACGATCAATTTCTACTTCCACAGCCAAGGCCTGGAAAACAATCCGCCGCTGCCGCCCGAAGAGCGCAACGACCAGACAGCGCCGGCGGTCAATCCCTACAACTACCAGGACCATCTTTACGACAAGAGCCGCCCGGAAAACCTCGGCTTCCTCGAACGTTTCCGCGCCCTGCTGGATGAATATCCGGCGACGGCCGCGGTCGGCGAAGTCGGCGATTCGCAGCGCGGGCTGGAGGTCGTGGCCGCCTATACCGCCGGCGGCAAGCGCGTGCACATGTGCTATTCCTTCGACTTCCTGGCGCCGGAAAAGATCAGCGCGCCCAAGGTCCGTTCGGTGCTGGAAGCCTTCGGCAAGGTCGCCAGCGACGGCTGGTCGTGCTGGGCGTTTTCCAACCATGACGTGATGCGCCCGGCCTCGCGTTGGGCTGCGGATGAGGCCGACCCGACCGCCTATCTCAAGGTCATCTCGGCATTGCTGATGTCGCTGCGCGGCTCGGTCTGCATCTACCAGGGCGAGGAGCTCGGGCTCGCCGAGGCCGAATTGCGCTTCGAGGATTTGCAAGACCCCTATGGCATCCGCTTCTGGCCGGAATTCAAGGGCCGCGACGGCTGCCGCACGCCCATGGTGTGGGATGGCAACGCCAGGAACGGCGGCTTCTCCCAGGCAAAGCCCTGGCTGCCGGTGCCGGCAAAACATCTGGCGCAGGCGGTCAATGTCCAGCAGGGCGACCAGAGTTCGCTGCTCGAACACTACCGGCGCTTCCTCACCTTCCGCCGTGCCCATCCGGCGCTGGCCAAGGGCGATATCACCTTCATCGAAAGCGAGGGCGACATTGTCGCGTTCACGCGCCGGGCGGGCAATGAGCAGGTCGTCTGCGTCTTCAACCTCGGCGCCAAACCAGCCAAGGTCGACCTTGGCGGCCCATCACTGCAACCTTTGCCGGGACACGGGTTTTCCGGGCAGGCGAACACCGGTTCGATCGAACTGGGCGGTTACGGCGCCTGGTTCGGGCGCATCGACTGAATCTTTTTGAGAGATCACTGGGAGGAAACCAATGGCCGATGTCAATTTGAGACAAGTGAAGAAGTCCTACGGCAATCTCAACATTCTCCACGGCATCGACCTCGATATCAAATCGGGCGAGTTCATCGTCTTCGTCGGCCCGTCGGGCTGCGGGAAGTCGACCTTGCTGCGCTCGATCGCCGGGCTCGAGGAAATCACTTCGGGTGAGCTCAAGATCGACGGCGAGGTGGTCAACGACGTGCCGCCGTCGAAGCGCGGCATCGCCATGGTGTTCCAGTCCTATGCGCTCTATCCGCACATGACCGTCTACGACAACATGGCGTTCTCGATGAAGATCGGCAAGGAGAACAAGGCCGAGATCGACCGCCGCGTGCGCCAGGCGGCGGAAATCCTGCAGCTGACCAAATATCTCGACCGGCTGCCCAAGGCGATGTCGGGTGGCCAGCGCCAGCGCGTCGCCATCGGCCGCGCCATCGTGCGCAATCCGAAAGTGTTCCTGTTCGACGAGCCGCTGTCGAACCTTGACGCCGCACTGCGCGTCGCCACGCGCATCGAGATCGCCAAGCTCAAGGAATCGATGCCCAATACGACCATGATCTACGTCACCCACGACCAGGTCGAAGCGATGACGCTGGCCGATCGCATCGTCGTGCTCAAGGACGGGCACATAGAGCAGGTCGGCACGCCGATGGATCTCTACAAGAAGCCCGGCAATCTGTTCGTCGCCCAGTTCATCGGCTCGCCGGCCATGAACATCCTGCCTGCGACGATCGACAAATCAGGCAGCCCGACCGTCGTCAGCCATGTCGGCGGGCGCAAGGCTACGGTGCCGATCACGACGCCGGCCTCGGCGAAGGGTGCGGCTGTAAGCTTCGGCGTGCGGCCGGAGGACCTGATCATCGCGACCGGCGCGGACTATCTGTTCGAAGGAACGGTCGACTACGTCGAGCAGCTCGGCGAGGTTCAGTTGGTCTATGTCGATATCGGCCGCGCCGACCTGCCACTGGTGACCAAGCTGCCGGGCAATGTCGAGGTCAAGCGCGGCTCGACGCTGCGGCTGACCGCCAATGCCGAGGACTTGCATATCTTCGACACTGATGGGCGATCCTTCGCGCTGCATGAAGCGGAAGCAAAGGCGGCTTAGAAGCCCGTCTCGACAGAAAAAAAGCGGCGGGCAAGGCCCGCCGCTTTCTTTATAGGATCGACTTTGGCTGTTAGTGGCCGAAGAGGTTCCGGTCGGCGCCCTGGGGCGCGGACTTCTGCACGTCGCCCGACGAATTGAGCAGCTTGTAGACGGGCGAATCGCCGTTGCGGATCGAACCCGTGCGCGAGTTGTCGACCGAAGTCGCGGCAGGCTGGTTGGCGCCATTGGAGCCGTAGTTGTCGCTGCCGGCGAAAGCGCTGCCGGAGAGAGCCAGAACGGCGGCGGCGGCAATGATGATCTTGTTCATTTCAAGTCTCCTGAATTTCAAGTTTCAGCAGGGCGGCAGGCAAACCCGCCGCCCTGGAGAATCGGCTGTTAGTGGCCGAAGAGATTGCGGTCGGCACCCTGGACAGACGTCTGAGCAGCCGGTTCCGACTTCCTGATCGACGCGGTGTAAGAGGTGTCGGCCGAAGTGGCAGCGGGCTGGTTGGCGCCGTTGGAGCCGTAGTTGTCGCTGCCGGCGAAAGCGCTGCCGGAGATAGCCAGAACGGCGGCGGCAGCAAGGATCATCTTCTTCATTTCAAGTCTCCTGAATTCTTCGAGTTCCGCCAAGGCGGCGAGCCAGTGCCACCGCCTGCGGGAATCGACTGTTAGTTGTTGCCGAAGAGGTTGCGATCGGCACCCGTGACAGGCGCCTGGGCAGCCGGTTCCGACTTCTTGGTCGAAGCGGTGTACGAACCGTCGACGGCAGCAGTGGCTGCAGGCGCATTCGAACCATAGTGATCGCTACCAGCGAAGGCGCTGCCGGAAATGGCCAGAAGGGCGGCGGCAGTGAGAACAATCTTTTTCATTTTTGGTACTCCAGTATTTTTACGTCCGTCTAGCGGCGTGTCTTGGGATTAAAATCGCGTCGTTCGGACAGCCCCGATGTGGGAAAGCCTGATGGCCGTTTCCAATCACGAAGTTGTTCCGTGTGGACCAAGAGTCCACCACTTGAAATTGTACCAAAGCCTTCCGGATCAAAGATTTTTCTTTTTGATATCAATCGATTAGATAAAATCACCACCGCGATCACCTGATGTATCGGAGGCTCAGCGTTCACACCGTGCTGTACGCACCGTCAACAGAAACGAACCGTTCGGTTCGATTTTAGAATTTGCTAATAGTCACTTTTCGAAACCATTAACCTTTTCTGCTTCGATTCCGGGCGATTTTCGATAGCCGGCACCATCGTCACCGAGACGCGTTTCGTGCCCGCTGTTTCCGATCCGATCGCTGCGCAGGCGTGTCGCGCCACATGGATGCAATGTCGCTTTCATGCCGATGTCGCATTCGCTGTCGTGATTAGATCATGGCCATCTCAGGTGCCGCTTCGTGACGACGGGGCGGAGAATTGGGAAGCCGGTCAAAGTCCGGCGCTGCCCCCGCAACGGTGGTGGAGTTCAAGTCGCAACGGGAGACCACTGGGCGAAAGCCTGGGAAGGTGTCGCGACCGTCCGAAGGGACACTCCAGAGCCCGGAAACCAGCCCGAGATTTCTAAACTCGACTGATCGCGGTGGGCGGTCAAGAGGTGGATGGTGCATGACCGGCGCTTCGCCGGGACTGCATCCGATCCTTCCTCCATCACCACCATAGTCAGTCCTTAAACACGAGGACAGGACATGGATGCGCGTAACGATATGCTGAGGCTCTTGAACAGCCGCAGAGAGGGTTTCTCGCTGGAGCAGCCCTTCTACACCGACCCGGACTATTTCAAGCTCGACATGGAGCTGATCTGGTACCGCGACTGGCTTTTCATCGGCCATGATTGCGAATTGCCCAAGCCCGGCAGCTTCATCACCGTGCAGATCGGCGACTACCCGGTCGTGCTGGTGCGCGATCAGCAGGGCAAGATCAATGCCTTCCACAATTCCTGCCGCCATCGCGGCAGCAGGGTCTGCAACACGGACAAGGGCACGGCCGCCAAGCTGGTCTGTCCCTATCACCAGTGGACCTATGAGCTCGACGGTCGCCTGCTGTTTGCCCGCCAGATGGCCGACGGCTTCGACAAGAGCCAGTTCGGGCTGAAGCCGGTCGCCTGCGAAAGCGTCGCCGGTTACATCTTCATCTGCCTGGCGAAGGAGCCAGCCGACTTCGCGCCGATGCGGGCGATGATCGAACCCTATCTCAAGCCGCACCGGCTCAGCGAGGCAAAGATCGCCTTCGAGAGCACCATCGTCGAAAAGGGCAATTGGAAGCTCGTCTGGGAAAACAACCGCGAGTGCTATCACTGCGCGGGCAATCACCCGGAGCTGTGCAAAACCTTCCCGGAGGCACCGACCGTGACCGGCGTGCAAGGCGCCGACAGCGATCCGGAGATGCTGGCGCACTGGGCCAAATGCGAAGCGGCCGGCCTGCCGAGCAAGTTCCGCATCGACCCGGCGGGGCAATACCGCGCCACGCGGGCGCCGCTGCTGCGCGATGCGGTCAGCTACACGATGAACGGCAAGCGGGCGGTGAAGAAGAACCTCTCCGACAGCGTCTCGGCCGACCGTATCGGCACGTTGATGCACTATCACTATCCGACGACATGGAACCATATCCTGATCGACCATGCCGTCACCTTCCGCGTGCTGCCGATCAGTGCGACCGAAACCGCCGTGACGACCAAATGGCTGGTCCACAAGGACGCGGTCGAGGGCGTCGATTACGATCTTGCCGAACTCACCCATGTGTGGACCGAGACCAACGACCAGGACCGCCGCATCGTCGAGGAAAACGCCCTTGGCATCCTGTCGCCGGCCTATGAGCCCGGTCCCTATTCCGAGCTGCATGAGGGTGGCGTGATCCAGTTCGTCGACTGGTACGCCCGCTTCATCGGCCCGCGCCTCGCCGAAGGCGGCCGGCCGGCGCTGCGCAGCGTCGCCTGAGAGGTTGAGGGATGAATGCGATGACCGACCTTGGCCTCTATCGCCATCTCGATCAGATGGCGCCCTGGAACGACAGGCTGCAGGTGCTGGAAGTGATCGGCGTCAGCGACGAGGCGCCTGACGTCAAGACCTTCACGTTCCGATCGGACAACCAGACCTGGTTCCGCTACAAGCCGGGCCAGTTCGTGACGCTGGAGTTGCCTGCGCCGGACGGGCCGCTGATGCGCACCTATACGCTGTCCTCCTCACCGTCGCGGCCGTTCTCGATCTCGGTCACGGTCAAGGCGCAGGCCGGCAGCATCGGCACGCGATGGATGTTCGATCACCTGACACCCGGTTCGCACGTCAAGGCTTATGGGCCGAGCGGGGACTTTTCGCTGCACAGCCATCCGGCGGCCAAATACCTGTTCATCTCGGCCGGTTCCGGCGTGACGCCGATGATGTCGATGCTGCGCTGGCTGAACGACTGCGCGCCATGGACCGATGTCGGCTTCGTCAATTGCGCGCGTCGCGCCGAAGAGATCATTTTCCGCAAGGAGCTCGAGCTGCTCGGCAGTCATATGCCGGGCTTGTCGCTGGGCTTCATGATCGAGGAGCGGTCAAGCCGCGAGGGCTGGTATGGCCATATGGGCCGCATAGACGCCATCCGGCTGCCATTGCTGGCGCCCGATTTCCGTGAACGCGAAATCTTCTGCTGTGGTCCGGACCCTTTCATGCGCGCCGTGCGCGGCATGCTGGAAGCCGCCGGCTTCGACATGACGAAATACCATCAGGAGAGCTTTGCCGCACCCGCGGTGGAGGAAATCCCGGCGCCGTTCGCAACGCCGTCGCAGGATGGCGTGGCCGTTCCCGTCGAGGCCGCAACGCCGATCCGCTTCGCGTTTTCGGACGTCGACGCCGAATGCGTCGCCGGCCAGACCGTGCTGCAGACGGCGCGTGCCTCTGGCGTGCGGATACCCGCGGCCTGCGAATTCGGCCTGTGCGGAACCTGCAAGGTCAAGAAAGTCTCCGGTGCCGTCGAGATGAGCCACAATGGCGGCATCCTCGATCACGAGATCGACGACGGCTTCATCCTCGCCTGCTGCTCGAAGCCGCTATCGGCTCTCGAAATCGAGGCGTGATCGGCTTGCGCTCCAACTGATCGCCGGAAATGTCGGCGCCCTGCGGGCGCCGGTTGCCTTGCCAAGAAAGAACCGAGCGTTTACAGGCGTTGTCAGTGGAAGCGATCCCGCTGGCGGGCGGGAATTGTGAAGCGGGGGCAACAATGACGCATGATTGCGGCACCTATGCGGTTGCGAGCAGGGACATCGTCTTCGAATCCTTCGATGGCGAGGCCGTTGTGCTCAACCTTGCGAATGGCAAGTATTTTGGCTTCTCCGATTCCGGTAGCAGGGTTTGGCAGGCGCTCTCGTCCGGGGTCAACACCGAAGCCCTGATCGGGCTGACCGTCGGTGGCTCGACACTGGGCGCGGCGGAACTCGAACACTTCATCTCGCAATTGCTCGAAATGGGGTTGCTGGTGCGTTCAGATCAGGTTGCGCAAGCGCTGCCGGGCGAACTATCCGCCGATCTTGCCGCCACGAACGAACCGCTCAATGTGAGCATTCACGACGACCTTGCCGACCTGATCATCGTGGATCCCATCCACGAAGTCGAGGAACCCCTCGGCTGGCCGGCGGTAAAGCAGGCATCCTGACGAGCCGGCTGCGTCCGAGATAGAGGCGCTGGATGCCGCGCGTCACGCTCGAAACCTTGCCGGATTACGCACGGTATCTCATCACCGCCGCGGAAGAAGCCTTTGCACATTATCCGGGCCCGCTGACGGTCCGCCTGCCCCAACTGGAGCTGACCGCGCATGTCGGTCCCGGTGTGCTCGCGGATGCGCTGGGCCACGCCTTTGTCCAGGCCCATGATGGCCTGACCGCACAGTCGGCGTGCCGCATCTTCATCGCCCATCCCGGCATCGGCGGCATCCCTGAGCCGGCAAGGTGGGGCGACGCGCATTTCACCGAATACGGCTTTGCCGAACGGCTCGCCGGGGAGGGGTTGCGTGGCCACTATTTTCACGATCTGGATTTCTGGCAGGTCTACGATCCTGAGCGCCGCATTGGCGTACAGCTGATGGCGTCAGCCGATGCCTTCCCGCCCTGGGAGCCGACAGCGCCGCTGCGGGCCTTCCTGCATTGGGAATATGCGGCGCGCGGCATGCGGCTGACCCATGCCGGCACGCTCGGTGCCAATGGCAAGGGCGTGCTGCTTGCCGGTGCGGGGGGCGCCGGCAAATCCGGTACCGTCGCCGCCGGTCTGCTCAACGGGCTCGACAGCGTCGGCGATGACTATGTGCTGATCGATCTCGCCGGTGGCGTAACCGCGCGGCCTCTGTTTTCGACGCTGAAGCAGGATGCGCGCGGTTTCGCGCGGCTGGGCCTGAAGCAGCGGCTGGGAGTCGAGAGCCCCTTGAACTGGCAGGGCAAGCACACTTTTCACATTGTCGACATAGCGCCCCGGCCGGTCCCCCCGGCGCTGGACATCGTTGCGCTGGTGGTGCCACATATCGGCGGTGGCGAGGCGAGTTCGATCGTGCCGGTGTCGCGGCGGGACGCCATGATAGCGCTGGCACCGTCGGGCATCATGCAAATGCCGGGAGAACGCGAAAGCGGCTTCCGTTTCTTCGGCGATCTCACCCGCCTGCTGCCAAGCTACCGTCTGTCCTTGGGAACGCATCCCGGGGAGATCGCAGGCACCATTGCGGATTTTCTGACGCGAGTTGCTTCGTGAAGTTGAGCGTGATCATGCCTGTCTACAACCGCGAGCGCTATGTCGTTTCGGCATTGCGCTCGCTGGTGCGACAGCGCGACGCCGCCGATCTCGACATCATCGTCATCGATGACGGCTCGACCGACGGCTCGGCGGAGGCCGTGCGCTCGATGATGGGGGAAAACCCCTGCATCCGCCTGTTTCGGCAGGAGAACATGGGCGTGACCAAGACCCGCAACGCCGGCCTCAAGCTGCTCAAACCGGAAACGGAGCTCGTGTCGTTCCTCGATTCGGACGATGTCTCGCCGGTCGGGCGATTCAAGGCCGATATTGCGTTCTTTCAGGCCGACCCCGGTCTTGAGCTCACCTATTCGCTCATGATGCTGGTCGACGGCATCGACGACGACAGGCTGGAACCCGAGCCCGGCAGCCATTTCATGACGGTGCGGGGAATTCATCTGTCATCGGGCATTTTCTCGCGCAGGCTCGTCGATCGGATGGGTGGCTTCGATGAGGCCTTCCAGCAGGCGGAGGACACCGACTATCTGCTGCGCACCTTTGAAAGTGGACCCAGATTCGTCACGCCGGATACCGTGGCGCTTTATTACAGACGTCACCCCGGCAACATGACGAAGCAGGCCGACACATCCCTTCGGGAGTTCATACGAGCCATCCACAAATCGATGCGACGGCGAAAGGCCGACCCCTCCTTGCGCGGCGTCGAAGGCATCTTCGATGTCAAAGAACTCGCCAATTGGCGGTTCATGTAGCATGCGGAACTACGGCGTCGTCATACCGGCCTTCAACGCAAGCGGCACGATTGCCGAGACCCTGCTCTCGGTCGCGGCGCAGACGGTGCGGCCTGAACTGGTGGTGATCGTCGACGATGGTTCGACCGACGATCTCGCTTCGGCGATCAGCGGAACAGAGTTGCCGATCCACCTGTTGCGCCAGGCAAATTCAGGGCCCGGCAGTGCCACGACCAGGGGCATCGCGGCGCTGTCGACACCGTTGATCGCGACGCTTGACGCGGACGACCTCTGGCTGCCGAACAAGATGGAGAGGCAGATCGCGCATCTGGAGAGATTTCCCACGACATCGGGGGTTTTCTGTCACTGGCGGAATTTCCGCAACGACCGGCCCGACGCGCCCGAGGCCGAGGCGGTGCCCGGCTGGTCGCGCACCACCATGATGATCCGCCGAGAGGTCGCCGAGACGGTTGGGCCAATCGTCGATCCGCCGGGCGGCCGGGGCGAAATGATCGACTGGATCGCCCGGGTACGCGAAGCGGGCCTTGCCCTCGACATGCTGGACGAAGTGCTGGCGCGGCGCCGCATCCGGCCTGGCAGCCTGTCCTACGGGCGCGATCCGGCACGCGACCGCGGCTATCTCCAGGTCGCGCGGCTCGCCATGCTGCGGCGGGCGCGGGACAAGGCCGGCTCGGGCTGATGGCTCATATCCGCCGTATCGAGCGACGCTTCCCGGACTATGGCTGGTCATGGCCGACGGGTGGGCTCGACCAATTGCTCAAGGCAGCGCTCCTTGCCGACGAGGACGCCGCTGCCGCCTGCGCCGCACGCTGGCTGGACGAGAACGATATCGATCTCGTCTCGTTCCGCGAGCACCGGCTGCTGGCCGCGATCTCCGACAGGTTCGGCAGGAAGCTCGCCGGCCATTCCGCTTATCCGCGCCTCGTCGGCCTGCAGAAGATGCTGTGGACCAAATCGCGCATGGCCATGCGCGAGGCCGAGCCGGCGCTGAAGGCGATGGCGGATGCGGGATGCCAGGTGATGCTGATCAAGGGCGCCAGCCGCATTGCCCTGAACGCATCGGCACAGCGCGGCAGGGTGGCGCACGACATCGACATATTGGTGCGGCCGCGAGACATTCAGACGGCCTTCGACGTGCTGCGCGACGGCGACTGGCAGATCGCCACCGGCGTCAGCCCGCAATATCTGCGGACAAGACTGGCGTCGCTGCGCTCGATGAATTTCTTCAAGGGCAATCTTGGCGACATCGACCTGCACCAGCTCGCCTATGACGGCTCGCAGCGGAGCGACGAAGACGACGTGGCCATCTGGCGGCGGGCCGATGGCGCCGAATTCAGCGGCGTCGACGTGCTGGTGCCGTCGCCGGCCGACCGCATCGCGCTTGCCATCGCGCATGGCGGCCTCGACGCCCACACCCACAGCGACTGGCTGGTCGATTGCGCCGTGGCCATTCGCGGCGGCGACGTCGACTGGGACGTGTTCCTCGATGTTGTCGCAAGGCGCGGCCTTGCCGTTGCCGCGGCGGTGGCGCTCTCCTACCTGACGCTCGAAACAGGCGTGACGACGCCGGACCGGGTGCTGGCGCGTGTGCTTGACATGGCCGACCGCTCCGGCCTCTCGCGCTGGTCGGCCGTGCTGCAGGCCAAGCCGCGGACCGATTTCGGCAGGCTGGCCTGGCTGTCGCGCGGCCTTGCCAAGCAGTTGCGGCTGAGGCGCAAGAGCGGCCGGCTGCGCCAGGAGCCGCCAGCCAAGGCGTGGCGCGGCAGGCCAGCTCGCAACGAGCCGCCGGAAACGACGACGCCGTCGGTCTTCTCACAGGCCATACCTTGCCCGCCAACGGTAAGCGAGATGATGCTGGACATCACGGTCAGGATCAGTGTTCCACCGGTCCGGCGCCGCATCGAGATGGAGATCAATGCCGATAACCACCATGTCGCGCGCCTGCGCGCCATGGCCATCAGCCGATCGGGCGGGGAGCGGGTGCTGCATTTTCGCGGCAAGGTGACGCTTGATGGGCAACGGCATGCCTTGACGCTGGAGGCACGACCCTCCCGGCAATTCCGGCAATGGGACGATGCGGTGGCGGTCGCGGCCTATGGCGCGCTGCCCTTCCACCTGATCTCGGCGACGTTCTCGCCTATTGGCTGAAATGAAAGCACTCGCCAAGCATTGCTCGGCCTGTTGCAAGAGTCCTGGACGGACAATCCAGATCTCGACGCGGTGCCAACGAACATCGCAGCCCGGAACGGCGCGATTAACTGCACTTTAGGCAATCCCGGCTAGCTTGCGGCGTCAGACAGGTGCATGCGTGCACCCGCCCGTGATTTCGTCGTACTGCATAAAAATGATCTTTGTTGGAGCGGTGCGATGAGTATGGGAAGTGTCAGAAACGTCAGCACCGCCACCGGCTTTGCCTCTTCGATTGGAAGCTTGTCGCCGGTCTGGCTTGTCGCGGCCGTGGTGGTGTTTTCTTTTTTCATGCCCTGGACGGCGGGCGACAATACCGACGTCAGCTGGCTCATCGTCATCTGCGAAAAAGTCCTTGATGGGCAAAAGCTCTATGTCGACATTCTGGAGACCAATCCGCCCTTCTCCGTCGCCCTGTATATCGGCCCGGTATGGCTGTCCCACAGGCTTGGCATCTCGGCCGAATCGGCGGTCGAGTGCTTCATCTATCTGGTCTTCTTCGTTTCAATGGCGCTGTCGGCCGTGGTCATCGAGCGAAGCCGTATCTTCGCCGATCTGAAGACGCAGTGGATCTATCCCGCGCTGGCGGTTCTGCTTCTCATCATGCCTGGGAATGTTTTCGGCCAGCGCGAACATGTCGGTACGATGTTGTTCATGCCGATGCTGTTGCTGATGATGTGGCGGATTGAACGCCGCCCTGACGCGCCGGTTCCTCTTGGCCTTGCCGTGGCGGTCGGCCTGGCTGGAAGCGTGCTGCTCCTGGTCAAACCACATTGGGCAACCGGTATCGTCCTGCCTTACCTCTTCATCGCCTGGCGCAAACGCTCGCTGATGGCGTGCCTGACTGCTGAAAATGTCGTCATCTTCACGGTCTGCGCCGCCTATCTCGTCAGTGTGTATCTGTGGTTTCCCGATTTTCTCGGCGCCTTCCTGCAATTGCTGATGCGCTACTATGTCAGCCTGCGGGCCAACATAAACATGTTGGCCGCGTTGCCGACCTTTATCGTCTTTGTCGTTTTCACGGTTTTCCAGATGCGCAAATCCGTCTGGCGAGACGACGTCGCACTGGCGATGGCGAGTGCAGCCGGTTTCTTTATCTCGATGCTTTACCTTGGGAAATACTGGCCCAACCACCAGTATCCCTACCAGACCACGATGGTGTTCGCGATGCTGCTGGCGGTGGCATCCCGGTGGCGAGTGGCGACTGGCCTCGCAAACGCGGAAGCCGCCTCCGAGGTCGCCAGCGTCAAGCTCCATGCCGCGGCCGCGCTGGCCGTGGTCGCCGCGCTTTCGGTGACGCACCACCAGTTCTACCAACTGCCCGAGAAAAGCCTGGCCGATGCCATCAAGAGCCGTTACGTCTCGCCATCGATCGTTCAGGTCAGTTCCGACCTTTCCGTCGGCAATCCGCTGACAAGAATGACCAATGGCCGCTGGCTGTCGGCCTATGCTCATGATTGGGTCGGCACCTACGCGCTCTGGGGCCTGATGCGAGGGACATATCAAGGCGAAGACGAACGCATCGCGCGGCGGGACCTTGACGATTACACCCGCTACCTGAATTCCCTGATCCGCGACAACAAGCCCGATATCATCCTGATGGATCGGATGGACAAGAAAAAGTCGGCATGGTCGCTCACAGGGGACTTTCCGCCAATCTGGATTGTGTGGATGCGCCAGAACGCGGATTTCCAAACCCTGATGGGCGACTACGAAGAAATCGCGAGCGGGGATTATATCGAAGTCTATGCACGGCGCCCGGACGCCCATTAGAGCAGTTCACCGTTTTACGGAAACGGCGATCTCCTCTAACGCTTTGTTTTGACGCCATTCCCAAGGGAAAGCGCCACGCGCTTTCCCCGGGAAAACCGTTTTACACCTTCCCTGTAATTGCTCATGGCTCACTCACTCGGCCTTCGTCACCCGCCGCAGCGTCAGATTGATCCTGCCGCCGTTCTTCAGCAACGCCGAGGTCGAGGGATAGATGCGGTCGACGCCGTGGAAGCAGAGGCGCCCCTCGCCGCCGAGTACGACGACGTCACCGCTTTTCAGCCTGAACGACTTGGTCGCGCCCTCGCGCGTCGTCTGACCGACCCTGAACAGGCAATCATCGCCCAGTGAGACGGAGACGACGGGTGCCGAGAAATCGGCCTCGTCGCGGTCCTGGTGCAGGCCCATCTTCGCGTCCGCCGTGTAGAAATTGATCAGGCAGGCCTCCGGCGGGCTAGGATAGCCCGACACCTGCCGCCAAAGGTCGAGCAGGCCCTCCGGGATCGGCGGCCATGGTTCCCCGGTCAACGGATGCGTCGGCTGGTAGCGATAGCCCCGCTCCTTGTCGGTGACCCAGCCGAGCGTGCCGCAATTGGTCATGCGCACGCTCATCTCCTTGCCGGTGCGCGGCATGGCCGGCACGTACAGCGGGGCCTGCTGGACGATGTTTCTCACCGCCTCGACAAGCGCCTCCTGAACAGTGCGCGGCAGATAGGCCGGCATGTGGCGGACTCCCTTGGGCAGAACAAGCATTGAACAGCGCACCTTGAGATGGTTCGAGTCTGCAAGATGCCACCATCAAGGAAAAACAGCGACCCGAAAGCCGCCGCCGATCTCGTCGCGGCTGTCGATGCGGTATGGGCGATGAATTCACGAAGGTGTTTCCGCGGAGCGCAACTGGTAAAATCGAAAGCGCCGCGCGTCCTTTCGGATGCGCGGCGCTTGACTTTGCCGTATCGAAACGGCGCGACCTGGCTAACAAGTCATGGGATGCGCAGCACCTGACCTGGATAGATCTTGTCCGGGTGGGTCAGCATCGGCCTGTTGGCCTCGAAGATGGCCGTATTCTTGGCGCCCTGGCCCTTGCCGTAGCTTTTCTCGGCGATCTTCCAGAGGTTGTCACCCTTCTGAACGGTGTAGAAAGTCGGTTCCTTGGCCGGTGCAGCCGCCTTGCCGGCATCCGGCGCGACCTGCAATTCGTCGGCCTGCACCTTGGAGACACCCAGCGTGTTGCCGACGGCAATCACCGCCTTTTCGAAGATCGACTGGTCCTTGACCACGCCTTTTAGTACCGCCGTGTCACCCTGGACGACGACCTGCACGCCATCGGTGCCGAGCTTGTGCGAATCGAGCTCCTTCTTGAGCGTGTCGGCAGTGGGTGCGGCTTCCTCGTCGCCGCCGATGCCCAGTTTCTTGCCGACGCTTTTGACGAAATCGAACATGCCCATCTTTAGTCTCCCTTGCTGTGGCAATGGCGAAACCTTGCATCTGAGGCGTCAAATGGAAAGCCATTTTATGCACGCGGATGGTGTGGTGCTTAATCGTTCTCCACCCGGCCGCGCAGCTTCTTGATCGTGCCGCGCCCGGCCTTGCTTTTCAGCCGCCGTTCCACCGCGCCTTTCGAGGGGCGCGTCTTCTTGCGCGGCGGCGGCGGCGGCTCGGCGGCCTTGGCCACCAGTGCCGTCAGCCTCGCCCTTGCATCGGCGCGATTCTGCTCCTGGGTACGGAAGCGCCCGGCCTCGATGACGATGACGCCGTCCTTGGTGGCGCGCTGGCCGGCAAGCTTGATCGTGCGTGCGCGCACGCGCTCCGAGAGGCCGGCCGCGTTGGCCGCGTCAAAGCGCAGTTGCACGGCCGTCGCCACCTTGTTGACGTTCTGGCCGCCGGGACCGGACGAGCGGATGAAATCCTCGTGCAGGTCGCCCGGATGGATCACGGCTTCGTCTGATATGATGATGTTGTCATCGATCGGCATGCCGCAGTCATGGCGCGGTGGACCAGAAAAGAAAAGGCCCGATCGAAACCGGGCCTTCAATGGTGCTGAGCGGCGTGACGACTACTCCGCCGCTTCCTGCATGCGGGGCGCCGCACCCATGACGGTCGCATCGACATGCGGCTCGAATTTCTCGAAGTTGACCGCGAACATCCCGACCAGTCTTGCCGCCTGCCGGTCATAGGCGGCCTTGTCGGCCCAAGTCGAGCGCGGATCGAGAATTGTGCTGTCAACACCAGGCACGGCCACCGGCACCTCGAAGCCGAAATTGGCGTCGGTGCGGAATGCGCCGGTCTTCAGCGAGCCGTCGAGCGCGGCGGCCAGCAGAGCGCGCGTCGCCTTGATCGGCATGCGCTTGCCGGTGCCATAGGCGCCGCCGGTCCAGCCAGTGTTGACCAGCCAGCAGTCGGCGCCATGGCTGGCGATGAGCGCGCGCAGCAGGTTGCCGTATTCCGACGGATGGCGCGGCATGAACGGCGCGCCGAAACAGGTCGAGAACGTCGCCTCGGGCTCGGTGACGCCCTTTTCGGTTCCGGCCACCTTGGCCGTGTAACCGGAGAGGAAATGATACATCGCCTGCGCCGGGGTCAGCCGCGCGATCGGCGGCATCACGCCGAAGGCATCGGCGGTCAGCATGATGATGTTTCTGGGATGATTGGCGCGCCCGGTCTTCGAAGCGTTGGGGATGAAGTCGAGGGGATAGGCGCAGCGGGTGTTTTCGGTGAGGCGGCCGTCATTGAAGTCGGGCACGCCGTCGGCGTCGAGCACGACATTTTCCAGCACGGTGCCGAAGCGCTGCGTGGTGGCGAAGATCTCCGGTTCGGCTTCCGCCGACAGCTTGATGGTCTTGGCGTAGCAGCCGCCCTCGAAATTGAAGATGCCATGCGGACCCCAGCCATGCTCGTCGTCGCCGATCAGCGTGCGCGACGGATCGGCCGAGAGCGTCGTCTTGCCGGTTCCGGAGAGCCCGAAGAATATGGCGGCGTCGCCGGCCGGCCCCTCATTGGCCGAGCAGTGCATCGGCATCACGCCCTTCTGCGGCAACAGGTAGTTGAGCATGGTGAACACCGACTTCTTCATCTCGCCGGCATAGGAGGTGCCGCCGATCAGCACGATCTTGCGGCTGAGGTCGACGGCGATCACCGTCTCGGTGCGGCTGCCGTGACGGGCGGGATCGGCACGGAAGGACGGCAGGTCGATGATCGTCATCTCAGGCACGAACTGTTCGAGTTCGGCGCTATCCGGACGGATGAGCAGATTGCGGATGAACAGCGAGTGCCAGGCAAATTCGGTGATCACCCTGGTGGGGAGCTTCAGCTCCGCGTCGGCGCCGCCGACCAGGTCCTGCACGTAAAGATCCTTGTCCGCGGCATGCGCCTGGAAATCGGCAAGCAGCGTCTCGAACTGGGCCGGAGAGATCGCCTTGTTGTTGTCCCACCAGACATGCGGCTCGGTGGCGGCGTCGCGGACGACGAATTTGTCCTTGGGCGAACGGCCTGTGTGCTGGCCGGTCTCGGCGACCAGCGCGCCACGCGCGGTCAGCCGGGCCTCGCCGCGCCGGATCGAGTCCTCATAAAGGGCGGCCGCCCCGAAATTGTAGCGCACCACGCCGGTGGTTTTCAGGCCGATACGATCGATCGCGCAAGCAGGATTGCGTTTGCCGACTTCCGACATTGGTGTCCCTTCTTCGATTTACTGCGTCTTTGCCGGCGTATTTCCGGCACGCCCGCTGTACGGGCTGAGATGGTCAGAACCAGAAAAGCCAAATGATATCAAATCATTAATCGATTTAAATATTTTGAAAGTTGTTTAAATCGTTTATATATGCAAAAAGTTTCACGGTTGCCCAAAGGATTGGCCGCGTTCGTTCGTCCAATCCATGTCGAGGTAGGATTGTGGCCTGCGGCACCCCGCGCGTGACAGCGGACAAGGCCTATGCCACATTTTGTACCTAATTTGTCCTGCAAAAGCCCCTTCTCTACGAAAGAAGGGACAGCTCATGAGGGAGCCGCTTGAAATGGCAACAATCGCGCTTGTCGATGACGACCGCAACATTCTGACGTCGGTGTCGATCGCCCTTGAATCCGAGGGATATCGTGTCGAGACCTACACGGATGGTGCGTCCGCGCTGGAAGGCCTGGCGGCGCGTCCGCCGAATCTCGCCATCCTCGACATCAAGATGCCGCGCATGGATGGCATGGAGCTTTTGCGCCGGATGCGCCAGAAGTCCGACCTGCCGGTGATCTTCCTGACCTCCAAGGACGACGAGATCGATGAGTTGTTCGGCCTCAAGATGGGCGCCGACGATTTCATCCGCAAACCGTTCTCGCAGCGCCTGCTTGTCGAGCGGGTGCGCGCCGTGCTGCGCCGTGCCAGCGCCCGCGAGGCCGCGGCAAAGGCGCCCAGCCAGCAGGCCCGCTCGCTCGAACGCGGCCAGCTCGTCATGGACCAGGAACGCCACACCTGCACCTGGAAGGGTGAACCGGTAACGCTTACCGTAACCGAATTCCTGATCCTGCATTCGCTGGCGCAGCGCCCCGGTGTCGTAAAAAGTCGTGATGCGCTGATGGATTCGGCTTATGATGAGCAGGTCTATGTCGATGACCGCACGATCGACAGCCACATCAAGCGGCTGCGCAAGAAGTTCAAGGCTGTCGACGACGACTTCGAAATGATCGAAACCCTTTACGGAGTCGGATACCGGTTCCGCGAAGCCTGAGCTGATGCATGTCGCCCAAAAGTGATCCCGTATGGGAATAGCGACATGCACCGAACCGAAGACTAAGCAGGGCCTGCTATTCGATGGCAGTGGAAGCACAGCGAACAAGACCGGCGGGCGCTGCCAGGCGGCCGTCGCGCATCATGCCGTCCTTCGTGTCGAAGATCACCGTGCCGATGCGCCGCTTCCTCGGCCATCACATCTTTTCCAGCCTGACGCGACGCATTCTGTTTCTCAACCTTGCCGGCCTGGCCGTCCTGGTCACCGGTATCCTCTATCTCAACACCTTCCGCGACGGGCTGATCGATGCCCGCGTCGAAAGTCTGATGACGCAGGGCGAAATCATCGCCGGCGCGATCGCGGCATCGGCGACGGTCGAGACCGATTCGATCAGCATCGACCCGGAAAAGCTGCTTGAGCTGCAGGCCGGCGAAAGCCTGGGGCCGGGCTCCGACCAGCTCGACAATCTGGATTTTCCGATCAATCCCGAACGCGTCGCCCCGGTGCTGCGGCGATTGATCTCGCCGACCCGGACGCGGGCACGCATCTATGATCGCGACGCCAATCTGCTGCTTGATTCGCGCCATCTCTATTCGCGCGGCCAGATCCTGCGCTACGACCTGCCGCCGGTCGACGAGGAAGAGCCCGACCTTGTCGAGCGCATCCAGAAATTCATCTTCGACTTCTTCCGCAACACCGACCTGCCGGTCTATCACGAACAGCCGGGCGGCAATGGCGCGGCCTTCCCGGAGGTGGTCAAGGCGCTGACCGGCAGCCCGTCGACCATCGTGCGCGTCTCGGAACAGGGCGAGCAGATCGTTTCGGTGGCGGTGCCGATCCAGCGCTTCCGCGCCGTTCTCGGCGTGCTGATGCTGTCGACCGAGGGCGGCGACATCGACAAGATCGTCGCCGCCGAGCGCAAGGCGATCCTGCGCGTCTTCGGCATCGCGGCGCTCGTCACCGCTATCCTGTCGATGCTTTTGGCCTCGACAATCGCCAACCCGCTGCGCCGGCTGTCGGCGGCGGCCGTGCGGGTCAGGCGCGGCGTCAAGAGCCGCGAGGAGATCCCGGACTTTTCCGACCGGCAGGACGAGATCGGCAATCTGTCGGTCGCGGTGCGCGACATGACCAACGCGCTCTATGCCCGCATCGAAGCGATCGAAAGCTTCGCCGCCGACGTTTCGCATGAATTGAAGAACCCACTGACGTCACTGCGAAGCGCGGTTGAAACCCTGCCGCTGGCCAAGAACGACAATTCGCGCAGCCGGCTGATGGAGATCATCCAGCATGACGTCCGGCGGCTGGACCGGCTCATCACCGATATTTCCGACGCCTCCCGCCTCGATGCCGAACTCGCGCGCGAAGACGCGGGAACCGTGGACCTGAAGAAATTCGTCACCGATCTGGTGGCCGTGTCGCGCGAGACCACCCGCAACAAGAAAGCGGTCGAGATCGAACTCAAGGTCGCCAAGTTGCCGCAGGGCGTCAAAGGCTATTTCGTCGTCGGCCACGATCTGCGTATCGGCCAGGTCATCACCAATTTGATCGAGAATGCGCGCTCCTTCGTTCCCGAGGACCACGGCCATATCAGCCTTTCGCTGGCGCGCGCCGGAAAGTTCAACATCCTCACCGTCGACGACAACGGCCCCGGCATCCGCGCCGACAACATCGACCGCATCTTCGAGCGTTTCTACACCGACCGGCCGGCCGGCGAGGCGTTCGGCCAGAATTCGGGCCTTGGCCTGTCGATCTCCAGGCAGATCGTCGAGGCCCATGGCGGCACGCTGACCGCCGAGAACATTCCCGGCACCAAGCCCGGCGAGATCAAGGGCGCGCGCTTCGTCGTGACGCTGCCGGCCGAAGCATGATCCCGAGCCGAAGGGCAGCGGGATCATGGCCGTTGCAAAAGACGTGATCCGTGCGGCCTGAAAACATTCACGCGACGGCGGTGCTGATCGGCGAACGTGGCATTCTGGTCAGCGGAGCATCCGGCTCGGGCAAGACGACGCTGGCCCTGGCGCTCATCGGCCATTGTCGTCAGCGCGGATTGTTCTCACGGCTGGTCGGCGACGACCAGCTTTTCATCGAGGCGCATGCGGGGCGGCTGGTATGCCGCGCACCCGCTGCCATCGCCGGCCTCGCCGAAGTCCCGGGACTTGGTCCTCGGCCGCTGCCATTCGAACCCGCCTGCATCGTCGACCTGCATCTACGCCTGCTGCCGGCCGGCGAAATCGCGCGCTTCCAGGAGGACGCCAGCGACGAGATCGCCGGCTGCGTGGTGCCGCGGATCGATCTGGCCGAACGCAACGTCCAGGCTGCCCTGCCCGCCGTGATGGCGCGGCTGTCCATCATGCCTTTTCTATGATCCGCCCGGGATTTTTTGCTGCAATGCGTCAAAATGGCATGGGCAGGCGCAATTTTGGGCTTGTCAACGGGCCGCGCGTCGACAAGATAGCGCTCCCGCCGCCTGGAATGGCTGGCGAGCATAAAATGCGCCTGTGAAGCGGCGATGACGGGAGCCACCAAAGAATGATCGGACTCGTGCTTGTAACGCACGGTCAACTGGCCACCGAGTTCCGACATGCCGTCGAACATGTCGTCGGGCCACAAGACAATTTCGAAACCGTGGCGATCGGTGCCGACGACGATATGGAGCAGCGTCGCCGCGACATCGTCGACGCCGTCGCCCGTGTCGATACCGGAGCCGGCGTCATCGTGCTGACCGACATGTTCGGCGGCACGCCGTCGAACCTTGCCATCTCGGTGATGGAGTCCGGCCGCACCGAGGTGATCGCCGGCATGAACCTGCCGATGCTGATCAAGCTGTCGTCGATCCGCAAGGGCGACAACATGGCGGCCGCGCTCGATGAGGCGCAGGCCGCCGGCCGCAAATACATCAATGTCGCCAGCCAGCTTCTGAGCAGCAAATGAACGCGCTATCCTCGGAAAAAGACCAGATTGTCCGGGAGTTTCCGATCGTCAACCAGCGCGGTCTGCATGCACGCGCCTCGGCGAAATTCGTCCAGCTCGCCAGCGGCTTCAATGCCGCGGTCCATGTCGAGAAGGACGGCGTCAAGGTCGGCGGCACGTCGATCATGGGCCTGATGATGCTGGCCGCCAGCCCGGGATACTCGATCCGCGTCACCGCCAGCGGACCCGAGGCGCTCGAGGTCATGGACGCGCTGGAGCAGCTTGTCGCCTCCCGCTTCGGCGAGGAATGCTGATCCCCTGCATCGCCAGGGCGTGCTTGCGAGACATGCAGGGATAAAGATTTCTTTATATCCCATTGTCGTTTCGACATCGATCTGCTAGTCAGGCCGGCAATTCGCGCCCTTCGACGCGCCGACTGGCGCGGGCGCATCCGCAACCAATTCGCAGCATAACAATTCGCATCGGAGCACTGCCATGACGGGTAGCAAAGATTATGTGGTCGCCGACATCTCGCTTGCCGGCTGGGGCCGCAAGGAACTCGATATCGCCGAGACCGAAATGCCGGGCCTGATGGCCTGCCGCGAGGAGTTCGGCGCCAAGAAGCCGCTGAAGGGCGCGCGCATCACGGGCTCGCTGCACATGACCATCCAGACCGCGGTGCTGATCGAGACGCTGAAGGCGCTCGGCGCCGATATACGCTGGGCGTCCTGCAACATCTTCTCGACCCAGGACCATGCCGCCGCGGCGATCGCCGAAGCCGGCATTCCCGTCTTCGCCGTCAAGGGCGAGAGCCTCGAACAGTACTGGGACTACACCGACCGGATCTTCCAGTGGGCGGACGGCGGCCTTTCCAACATGATCCTCGACGACGGCGGCGACGCCACCATGTACATCCTGATCGGCGCCCGCGCCGAGGCCGGGGAGGACGTGCTGTCCAACCCGCAGAGCGAGGAAGAGGAATATTTCTACGCCCAGGTCAAGAAGCGCCTGAAGGCTTCGCCCGGCTTCTTCACCAAGCAGAAGGCGGCGATCCGCGGCGTCACAGAAGAGACGACCACCGGCGTCAACCGGCTTTACCAGCTGCAGAAGAAGGGCCTGCTGCCCTTCCCGGCCATCAACGTCAACGACTCGGTCACCAAGTCGAAGTTCGACAACAAGTACGGCTGCAAGGAATCGCTGGTCGACGGCATCCGCCGCGGCACCGACACGATGATGGCCGGCAAGGTCGCGGTCGTCTGCGGTTATGGCGACGTCGGCAAGGGCTCGTCCGCCTCGCTCAAGGGTGCCGGCGCCCGCGTCAAGGTCACCGAGGTCGATCCGATCTGCGCCCTGCAGGCGGCGATGGACGGCTTTGAAGTCGTCACGCTGGAAGACGCGGCTCCGACCGCCGACATCGTCATCACCACCACTGGCAACAAGGACGTCGTCACCCTCGACCACATGCGGTCGATGAAGGACATGGTGATCGTCGGCAATATCGGCCACTTCGACAACGAGATCCAGGTCGCGTCGCTGCGCAATCTGAAGTGGACCAACGTCAAGCCGCAGGTCGACATGATCACCTTCCCGGACGGCAAGCGGATGATCCTTCTGTCGGAAGGCCGCCTGCTCAATCTCGGCAATGCCACCGGCCATCCGAGCTTCGTCATGTCGGCCTCCTTCACCAACCAGGTTCTGGCCCAGATCGAGCTGTTCACCAAGGGCGAACAGTACCAGAACCAGGTCTATGTCCTGCCCAAGCATCTCGACGAGAAGGTCGCGCGCCTGCACCTCGACAAGCTCGGCGCCCGCCTGACCGAACTGTCGGGTGAGCAGGCCGCCTATATCGGCGTCACGCCGCAGGGTCCGTTCAAGCCGGAACACTACCGCTATTAACCAAAGCTAAATTTACTACCATATATTGAGGCCGGGCGATTGACTTTTCGCCCGGCTTTATTTTTGCGCGCGATCAGCCTTCACGGCGATTCGGCGAGGGTTTATTGTCAGGTGATTCGCGACGCTTCCGGCCCGAGAGGGGATCAGAGAGGCGCGTTTCAGGGCGGTCTTGCATTCAGGCGGCGGAGAGGACCAAGACATGCCGGGGCAAAACCCGCACGGAGCGGGATCGGCCGTTTCCGGCGGCCATGACGATTCGGGGACCTTAGGCTCGGCCATCCCGGGCCGACGCCTTTCATGGCGTGCCCGCGCGGGACTGTTGCTGGCCGGTTCAGCACTGGCCTGGCCGTTGGCCGGTGCCGTGGCGCATGCCGAGACCGCCGCCGTGGCGACCGCCGGCCTGTCGATCAGCACGGTCGAAGTCATGCAGCTCGCGGTGTTCGTCGGCGTGACGGGCGCGGCGCTGCTGTCGGCCATCGTTCTCATCCGGGAGCGGGCCCGCACCTCGGCGGAGAATGTCGAACTGAGAAGCCGCGTCGCCGACGTCAACGCTGCATTGCGCCGGTCGGAAGCGTTGCTCAATCTGCGCGACCAGCGCGTCGTCGTCTGGGCGTCGGAGAACAAGAAACCCGAACTCGTCGGCACATTGCCGGTCGAAAGCGGCGCCCCGGAAGAGCGGGCGGCTTTCCTCGCCTTCGGCCGCTGGCTGATGCCGCGCTCGGCGGCGGCACTGGAACATGCGATCGCGGGCTTGCGCGAAAAGGCGAGGCCTTTCGACCTGGTCATCGAATCGCAGGCCGGCGCACCGCTCGAAGTGCACGGCCGCAAGAGTGCCGCGCATATATTGGTGCGGTTCGTCTCGCTTTCCGAGACGCAGCGCAGCCAGGCCCGGCTGAAGATCGAGAACCAGCGGCTGGCCGCCGACCATGACACCATGATCGGCCTGCTCGAGGCGCTGAAGATGCCGGCATGGCTGCGTGACGAGCACGGACGCCTGAAATGGGTCAACCGGGCCTATGCCGACGCGGTCGAAGCCGAAAGCGCGGAAGCCGCCGTCCGCGACGCCAAGGAGTTTCTTGGCGGCCAGGCGCGCGAGGCGATTGCCACCCAACACAAATCGCATCCGGTCTTCGAGCAGTCGCTTTCCACCGTGATCGAAGGCGACCGCCGCGTGTTCGCGGTGACCGACGTCGCCGGCGGCGACGGTTCGGCCGGCCTTGCCTGCGACACCAGCGCGATCGAGACCATCCGCGGCGAATATGAGCGGACGGTCCGCAGCCACGCCGACACACTCGACCAGCTCAACACCGCGGTCGCCATCTTCGACACCGACGAGAAGCTGCGCTTCTTCAACCAGGCGTTCCAGAAGCTGTGGGGGCTTGACAGCGGCTTCCTGCACAGCGCTCCAGACAATGCGCTTTTGCTCGACCGGCTGCGCAGCGAAGGCAAGATCGCCGAACAACCCGAATGGCGCCGCTGGAAGGAAGGCCTGCTCGGCGCCTACCGCGCGGTCGAATCGCAGGAGCATTGGTGGCATCTGCCGGACGGCAAGACCATTCGCGTCGTTGCCAACCCGCAGCCCAAGGGCGGCGTCACCTGGGTGTTCGAGAACCTGACCGAGAAGATGGACCTGGAAAGCCGCTACCGGACCGCGGTGCGGGTCCAGGGCGAAACGCTCGACAATCTCGCCGAGGGCGTGGCGGTGTTCGGCCCCGATGGCCGGCTGCGGCTGTCGAACCCGGCCTTTGCCACGCTGTGGGGGCTGAGCGCAGACGCCGCCAAGCCCAACGTGCACGTGTCGACGATCCGTGATCTTTGCGACCGGCAGGCGGTCGACAGTCCCTGGCCTGGCTTCGTCGCCGCCATCACCGGCTTCGACGATGAGCGCCGCGACCGTCATGGCCAGAGCGAGCTCCACAACGGCACCGTGCTGCGTTACGCCGTGATTCCACTGCCCAACGGGCAAGTGATGATGACATTCGTCGACGTCACCGACAGCGTGCGTGTCGAACGCGCGCTGAAGGACAAGAACGAGGCGCTGGAAAAGTCAGATCAGCTCAAGAACGACTTCGTCCAGCACGTGTCCTACGAGCTGCGCTCGCCGCTGACCAACATCATCGGCTTCACCGAACTGCTTTCACTGCCCACGACCGGGCCGCTGAACCAAAAGCAGCGCGAATATGTCGAGCATGTCAGCTCGTCCTCCTCGGTCCTGCTGACCATCGTCAACGACATACTGGACCTCGCGACCGTCGACGCCGGCATCATGCAGCTCGACATTTCAGAGGTTCATGTCGACCGCACGATCGCGGCGGCGGCGGAACTGGTTGCCGACCGGCTGCAGGAGCATTCGATCCGACTCGAGGTCGATGCCACCGCCGCGCCGAAGACGTTCCACGGCGATGAAACCCGCATCCGCCAGATCCTCTACAATCTGCTCAGCAATGCCGCCAATTACGCGCCGGAAGCCAGCAGCATCCGGCTGGCCTGCCGCCAGTTGGCGGACGGGGTGGAATTCTCGGTTCATGACGACGGCCCCGGCATGCCGCCGGATGTGCTGGATTCGGTGTTCCGCCGCTTCGAACCGCGTACCAACGGCGGCCGCAGGCGCGGCGCCGGCCTCGGCCTGTCGATCGTCAAGAGCTTCGTTGAACTGCATGGCGGCGGCGTTCGCATCGAAACCGGCAAGGACAAGGGCACGACCGTCATCTGCACCTTCCCCGACATGCCCGGCATCCGCGCCGCGGCCGAGTAGCGCGCTCGATGACGGGGCTTGTGCTGGAGCGTTTGCTTCCTGACGAGACACAGACCGCGCGGCTGGGCGAGGATCTGGCGCTGGCGCTGCGTGCCGGCGATGTGCTGGCGCTCAAAGGCGATCTTGGCGCCGGCAAGTCGACACTGGCGCGGGCGCTGATCCGGACGCTTGCGGACAATGCCGGGCTCGACGTGCCAAGCCCGACCTTCACTTTGGTGCAGAGCTACGACACGCGCATTCCGGTGCATCATTTCGACCTCTACCGCCTGTCGTCGTCGAGCGAGCTCGACGAACTCGGCTTCGATGAAGCGCTGGCGCAAGGGGCAGCCCTGGTCGAATGGCCCGAACGGGCGGAGGGCTATCTGCCGAAGACAGCCCTGTCGATCGAACTCGTCCAGCATGGCGAAGGGCGGCTGGCGCGGTTGTCCGGGCAAGGGGCGGCCTTCGACCGGGCGGCGCGGTCCCTGGCCATGCGCGATTTTCTCGACGGCGCCGGTTGGGGGACAGCGCGGCGCCGCCATTTCGTCGGCGATGCCTCGGCCCGTTCCTATGAGATCGTGACGCATGCTGGCCAAGAACCGCGCGTGCTGATGAACTCGCCGCGGCTGGTGCTCGGCCCGCCGGTGCGCGACGGCAAGCCCTATGCCGTGATCGCGCACACCGCCCGGTCGGTCTCCGCCTTCGTCGCCATCGACCGCGCCTTGAAGGCCGGCGGCGTCAGCGTTCCGCAAATCCATGCCGAGGACCAGGACCAGGGGTTTCTGCTGCTCGAACATCTCGGTTCGGAAGGGTTTCTCGGCAAGGACGGCGAGCCGGTGGCCGAGCGTTATGCGGCGGCCGCCGAACTGCTGGCCATGATGCATGGCAGGACCTGGCCGCGGCGCCTGCAAGCCGGACCGGGCAGCTTCCACGAGGTGCCCCCTTTCGACCGCGATGCGATGATGATCGAAGCCGATCTTCTGGTCGACTGGTATGTGCCGGCGATATCGGGTGCCCCGGCCAGCGAAGATTTGCGCACGGGCTACGCCAGGCAGTGGAACGCGCTTTTCGATCGGCTCCAGGGAAGCGAATACACGCTGATGCTGCGCGACTTCCATTCGCCCAATATCATCTGGCGCGGCGACCGCTCCGGGCATGACCGGCTGGGCATCGTGGACTTCCAGGACGCGCTTATCGGCCCGTCGGCCTATGACGTCGCCTCGCTCGCCATGGATGCCCGTGTCACCCTGTCGCCCGGAATCGAAAAGCGGACACTGGATGCCTATGCTGCGGCGCGACATGCAGCGGGCGCTTTCAACGAAGCGAGCTTCCTGGAGGCCTATGCAATCATGGCCGCGCAGCGCAATTCGAAGATCCTCGGCATTTTCGTGCGCCTCGAAAAACGCGACGGCAAACCCTATTATCTCAGACACCTGCCGCGCATCCGTGACTATCTGCGCCGGGCGCTGTCTCATCCGGCGCTCGCCAGCTTGAAGGATTTCTACGACACGCACGGGCTGCTTGAGGAACGAACGCTGTGACAAGACCGGATACCGCAATCGTACTCGCCGCCGGGCTTGGCAAGCGCATGCGGCCGATCACCGACGCCATCCCCAAGCCGCTGGTCAGGGTCGCCGGCAAGACCTTGCTCGACTGGGGCCTCGACAGCCTCGCCGCCGCCGGCGTCGCCAAGGCCGTCGTCAACGTCCACTATCTTCCCGAGCAGATCGTTGCCCATGTCGCGGCGCGCCATGAGCCCCGCATCATCATTTCCGACGAGAGCGACCGGCTGCTCGACTCGGCAGGCGGCATCGTCAAGGCGCTGCAGGAACTGGGCGACCAACCCTTCTACATCCTCAACGCCGACACGTTCTGGATCGACCACGGCCCGCTCAATCTCGGCCGCCTCGCCCTTGCATGGGACGGCGCGAAAATGGATATTCTGCTGATGCTGGCGGATCTCCATCAAGCGACCGGACACTGCGGCTCAACCGACTTCCTGGTGGCGCCGGATGGCACCCTGCGGCGTTCAAAAGGGGATCCGGCGGGCCTGATCTATGCCGGCGCGGCGATCGTCCATCCGCGCCTGTTCGCGGCCGCATCCGCCGAACCGCACTCGCTCAACGCCTATTTCGACAAAGCCATCGCCACTGGTCGCCTGTTCGGCATGCCGATGCACGGCCACTGGATCACTGTCGGCACGCCCGATGCCATTCCGCTCGCTGAAGCGGCAGTCGCCGGCGCGCTGACCGAGTCGCAATGAGCGGCCCGGGCCGCGTTTTCTCTATCCCCCCCGGAGCGCCGTTTCTGCCGACGCTAGCCGAGGCGCTGCTTGCCGGTCGACTGGTTCCCGGATTTCGCTTCGACGGCGATCCGCTCGCTCTGGCCGATGTCACCATCTATGTGCCGACGCGTCGTGCCGCGCGCGCCTTGCGCGGTGTCTTCGTCGACAGTCTCGCGGCGCGCGGCGGCGGCGGTTCAGCGATCCTGCCGGTCATCCGCCCGCTCGGCGAGTTCGACGAGGACGAAGCGGCATTCGATGCCGAGCCATCGGCGGCGATCGATCTCGCGCCGCCGATCTCGGCGACCGAACGCCTGTTGCTGCTGACGCCGCTGGTACGCGCCTGGAAACGCCGGCTGCCGGAGCATGTGGCGAAGCTTTTCGCGGAAGAGATCGTCATCCCCGCCTCCACCGCGGACGCGATCTGGCTGGCGCGCGATCTCGCGGCGCTGATGGACGAGATCGAGACGGAAGGTACCGACTGGGCAAAGCTTGAAGGCCTGGTAACCGGCAACCTCGCCGGCTGGTGGCAGGTAACGCTCGAATTCCTCGGCATCGTCACCGATGCCTGGCCGAAATTCCTCAGCGAGAGCGACCGCTCCAACCCGGCCGCGCATCGCAGCGCGCTGATCCGCTCCGAGGCGGCGCGGCTGCGGCGCAATCCGCCGGCCGGACCGGTCATCGCCGCCGGCTCCACCGGCTCGATACCGGCCACGGCGGAGCTGCTTGCCGCGATCGCCCGCCTGCCCGGCGGCGCCATCGTGCTGCCCGGGCTCGACCGTACGCTGGACGAAGCGTCCTTCCAGGCGCTGATCGCTCCCGGAGCGCGGCCCGCGGTGCTTGGCCACCCGCAATATGGCCTCGCCAGGCTGATCGGCAAGATCGGCGTGCCGCGCTCGGATGTCGAGGAAGTCAGCGCGGCCGAACCGCAACTCGCGCTTCGGGCCGCGCTTGTCGGCGAAGCGCTGCGGCCTGCCGAGACCACCGAATTATGGGCCGAAACGCGCAATGGATTTTCGGCTCCCGATATTGCAGGCGCCTTCGCCGGCGTGACCCTGCTTGAAGCAGCCAGCGAACGCGACGAAGCCGTCGCCATCGCTGTCGCCCTGAAGCAGTCGGTGGAGGAGCCGGGCCAAAGAGCTGCCTTGGTCACCGGCGACCGCGCGCTGGCGCGGCGAGTCTCGGTCGAACTCAAGCGCTTCGGCGTTGTCGCCGACGATTCCGGCGGCACGCCGCTCGCCAACACGCCCGCGGCCAGCCTGCTTCGGTTGATGCTCGAAGCGGTGTTCCGGCCTGGCGATCCGATTGGCCTGCTGTCGTTGCTCAAGCATCCTCTGCTCGGCCTCGGTCTCGAACGCGCCGATGTGCGCCATGCGGCGGAACTGGTCGAACTGGTGGCGCTGCGCGGTGGCACCGGCCGCCCCGACATCGCATCGCTGCCGGAACTGTTCGAAACCCGCCTCATTGGGCTCGGTGATGACAGCCGGCCGCCCTTCTGGTTCTCCCGGCTGACCGTGCGCGCCATCGAAGGCGCGCGGAATTTGCTCGAAGGTCTGAAGCAAGCTCTGGCACCACTGATGGCCTTTCGCGGCCAGGCGGATGCAGATCTTGCCGCCTTGGTCAAAGCCAGCGTTGTGGTCCTGGAAAACCTCGGCCGCGCCGCGGATGGCGGCCTAGCCGGCCTCTATGCCGGTGACGCCGGCGAAAAGCTTGCCGAACTGCTGCGCGGGCTGGTCGCAGCTTCGGCCCCGCTGTCGTTCGCGGCGAGCGAATGGCCCGATGTGATGGACGCGCTGATCGCGCCCGAAACGGTCAAGCCGGCGCAAGGCACCGACCGGAACATCGCCATCTGGGGCGCGCTGGAAGCGCGGCTGCAGGACGTCGACACGCTGGTCATTGGCGGGCTCAACGAAGGCGTCTGGCCGCGCAAGCCTGAGAGCGACCGCTTCATGTCGCGGCTGATGAAGACCGGCATCGATCTCGAACCGCCGGAACGGCGCATCGGCCTTGCCGCGCATGATTTCCAGATGGCCATGGGCGCGAAGAAGGTTTTGCTGGCCCGCTCGGCGCGTTCGGGCGACGCACCCGCCGTGCCATCGCGCTGGCTGCAGCGGCTGCTCACATTCATCGGCAACGAGCAGGCGGCAACCCTGCGCGGGCGCGGCGACGAGCTGCTCGCCTGGGCCCGTGCGCTCGATACCGGACCAAAGCAGGATTTCGCGCCCCGCCCGCAGCCAAAGCCGCCCCTATCAGTGCGCCCGACGCATTTCTCGGTCACCGAGATCGAGACCTTGCGCCGGGATCCCTACGCCGTCTACGCAAGACGGATCCTCGGCCTGATGCCCCTCGATCCCGTGATCCGCGACCCCGGCGCGGCCGAGCGCGGCACGCTGTTCCATGCCATCCTGCATCTGTTCTCGTCCGAGGTGGCCGATCCGCGCGCGCCCGAGGCGCTTGCCGGCCTCATTGCCGCCGGCCGCGCCTGCTTTGCCGAGGCTGCCCTTCCAGCCGATGTCGAGGCGGTGTGGTGGCCGCGCTTCGAGAAGCTCGCCGCCAACATCATCGAATGGGAGCGCACACGCGCGGATGCGGTGGTCCAACGGCATGCGGAGGAGAGGGCGGGAAAGACCGTCGTCGGCCAGTCCGGCGTGACGCTGTCCGGCTACGCCGACCGCGTCGACCTGCTGGCCGGCGGAATGGCCGATATTCTGGACTACAAGACAGGCTCCTCGCCCTCCAAGGCGCAGGCGCACACGCTGCTGGCGCCGCAACTGGCGCTGGAGGGCGCTCTGCTGAGGCGCGGCGCCTTCAAGGATCTGGGCGCGCGTGAACCGTCGCAACTGGCCTTCATCAGGCTGAAGCCGAATGGCGAGGTGTTCGAGGAGTCCATCCTCGAACACAACCGCCAGCCTCGAACCGCGGCCGATCTTGCCGAAGAGGCCTGGGCACGGCTGGAAAAGCTGCTGGTCCACTACGCAGATCCGCAAACCGGATATCTGTCGCGCGCGCTGCCGTTTCGCGAAGGCGAGACCGACGGCGACTACGACCACCTTGCCCGCGTGCTCGAATGGTCGGCCGGCGGCGATGCCGGCGACGAGGGAGGGGAGGCATGAAGAAGGCCTATCCCATCCCGAGCGACACCGCGACCAGCCAGGCCCGCGCCGCCGATCCCATGAATTCCGCCTGGGTGTCTGCCAATGCCGGCTCAGGCAAGACCCATGTGCTGGCCCAGCGCGTCATCCGGTTGCTGCTCAACGGCACCGACCCGTCGAAGATCCTGTGCCTGACCTATACGCGCGCCGCCGCCGCCAACATGTCGAACCGGGTCTTTTCCACGCTGTCGGACTGGACCGTGCTCGGTGATGCCGAGCTGGCCGTGAAGATCGAAGCCCTGGAAGGGCGCCGGCCGGATCGCGACACCATGCGCCGGGCGCGGCGCCTGTTCGCCGAGGCACTGGAAACGCCGGGCGGGCTGAAGATCCAGACCATCCACGCTTTCTGCGAGTCCGTCCTCCACCAGTTCCCGCTGGAAGCCAACATTCCCGCCCATTTCGAGATGCTCGACAGCCAGATGGAGGCGTCGCTTTTCGCCGCTGCGCGCCGCGAAATGATTTCAGCCGCCGGCGACGCGGATTTGACCGAGGCCTTCGCCACTGTGCTGGAGCGCGGCGGTGAAGCCGGCCTCGATGCGTTGCTCGGCGAGATCGTGCGCAAGCGCGATGGCTTGCGCGAGTTCCTTGATGCGGTCGGGCGTGACGGTTTCCAACCTTTGTTCGACGAATTCCATTTCCGCCCCGGCCAGACCGCCGAGGGCCTGGCCGCATCGCTGTGGCCATTGCCGGGCTTCGTGCCGGACTATTTCGCCGGCTTTGCCCAGGCCGCCGAATCCACAGACGCCAGGTCGGTGCTGAACAACATCCTGCCCTATGCGCGTCAGGCCTTCGCAGAGAGCGATCCCACTCGCCGCCTGCAATTGCTCGCCAGAGCATTCCTCAAGGCCGATGGCGATCCCTATGATCCGGCAAAGGCCTTCAAGAAGGCTCTGACCGACCGCCTGCCGGATCTGGGCGAACGCTACCTCTCGGCGGCGAACGCCATCATCGAAACCGTCGACCGCCTGGCGCTGTTCCGGATGCTGGAAGGCACTCGTGCGGCGCTGACCATCGCCGACTGGCTGATCGCCCGCTACGAGGTACTGAAGCGCAGTCGCGGCTTTCTCGACTTCAACGATCTGATCACCCGCACGGTCAACCTCCTGGCACGGCCCGATGCCGGCCCATGGGTGCAATACAAGCTCGACCAAGGCATCGATCACATCCTGCTCGATGAAGCGCAGGACACCAGCCCGGATCAATGGGAGGTGGTGAAGCGGCTGGCGGAGGAATTTTTTGCCGGTCTCGGCGCGCGCGACAGGGTCCACCGCACGGTCTTTGCCGTCGGCGACGAAAAGCAGTCGATCTATTCCTTCCAGGGCGCTGCGCCCGACTCCTTCGCCGACAGCCGGCTGTTGTTCGCCGGCAGGGTGCGCGATGCCGAGGCGTCGTTCGCCGACCTCAAGCTGACCTGGTCGTTCCGCTCGACCGACGATGTGCTCGCCGCCGTCGACCGCGTCTTTGCCGATCCTGTCGTGCGGCGCGGCATCAGCCACGATCCCGATCCGCTGAGCCACAAGGCGATCCGCACCGATGCGCCAGGCTATGTCGAGGTCTGGCCGTCGCTCGGCACTGAAGCCGTCGACGAGCCCGACGACTGGACGCAGGCGATCGACCATGCCCATGCACCGGCGGTGCGCGTCGCCGAGAATGTGGCGGCCACCATTGCCGGCTGGATCGGCAAGGGCGAAATCATCGAGGGCCGCGGCAAGCGGCTTCGGCCCGGCGACGTGCTGGTTCTGGTGCGCAAGCGCGACAGCTTCGTCCATGCACTGACCCGCGCCTTGAAACGCCGCGACATTCCAGTTGCCGGCGCCGACCGGCTGAGCCTGCCCGGCCATATCGCGGTCAAGGACCTGATCGCGGTCGGCCATCTGCTGATCCAGCCGCAGGACGATCTGTCGCTCGCCGCCGTGCTGCGCAGCCCGATCTTCGACTTGCCGGAGGAGACGCTGTTCACACTCGCCGCGCAGAGGGCGCCCGGCCTGTCGCTGGCCGCGTCACTGCGCCAGCATGCCGGAGAAAACGAGCGCCTGGCGAAGATTGTCGCGCAACTTGACCTCTGGGCTGACGAGGCCGCCTTCAAGCCGGTGTTCGAATTCTATGCCAGCCTGCTGGCCCGTGACCACGTGCGTAAAAGGATGATCGCGCGGCTCGGACCGGAGGCCGGCGATATTCTCGACGAATTCCTGAGTTTCTGCCTTGCCGAGGAGCGGACCGGCCTGCCCGGGCTGGAGGCCTTCCTGTCGACGCTGGAGAATGCCGGTCCCGAGATCAAGCGCGAGATGGACCAGACCCGTGACGAGGTCCGCGTCATGACCGTGCACGCGGCCAAGGGCTTGGAGGCGCCGGTCGTTTTTCTGGTCGATGGCGGCTCCGCCCCGTTCAGCGACCAGCATCTGCCGCGCCTGATGCCTTTCATGGGCTCGGGCACATACTGGGACGGCAAGGGCTATCTCTGGCGCTCGGCAAGCGATGTCGCCAACGGCTTCTCCAGGGCCGCGGCGGTGCGGGCACGGGAACTCGCCGACGACGAATACCGCCGCTTGCTCTATGTCGGCATGACCCGTGCCGAGGACCGGCTGATCGTCTGCGGTTACCATGGCAAGCGGGCGCCGAATGCCGGCACCTGGCATTCGATCGTGAGCCGCGCCTTGATCGGTGCGCCCGAGAGCGAACAGCGTCCGCATCCCGCCGGGGGCGACCCTGTGCATCGTTTCCGCGTGACCAACCTGCCGCCCGTCGCGGCGGGCGCCAGTGAACAGGCGCGGCAGGCCAGTGCTTTTGACCCGTTGCCGGCGACCCTGTTCCGGCCCTTGCCACCCTTCGAGGACCTGCCGCGGCCGCTGTCGCCATCCGGCGCCTCGGCGCTGATCGACGAAGGCAAGGAAGCGGTGATCGACAGGGCTTCGCCAGTGCTGGACGCCGATGCCGAGCCCGGCTTTGCCGTGCTGCGCGGGCTCGCCTTGCACAAGCTGCTGCAGATGTTGCCCGGCATTTCCGAGGCTGAGCGCCAGGGCGCGGCCGAGCGTTATCTCGCGCGAACAGGTGCCGCATGGCCGCCGTCAGAGCGGGAAAAGGCCCTTGCGTCGGTCATCGCCATCCTCGACGACCCACGCCTCGGCCAATTGTTCGCGCCCTCGTCGCGCGCCGAGGTGGCGATCATGGGCAAGTTGGACGTGAGGGGGAAAAAGCGTTCCATTTCCGGCAAGATCGACCGCTTGGCGGTGACCGCCGACACGGTTTCGATCGTCGACTACAAGACCAACCGGCCGGCGCCTGCCTCGCTGGCTGAAGTCCCGCCGGCCTATCTGCTACAGCTCGCGCTCTATCGTGCCCTGCTGCAGCCGCTTTATCCCGGGCGCGAGGTGAAGGCGGCCCTTTTGTTCACCGAAGCGCCAAGGCTGATCGAACTGCCGGCCCAGGCCATGGATGACGCCCTTGCCCGACTCACGGGAGCGTGACACAAGACCTGCTTGAAGAAGGGCGCGACAACCACCACATTTGGTGGGACAAAAAACTCTCGAAAGGAATTTTCCGCATGGGTGCCACCGTCAAGGTCGACAAGAACAATTTCCAGGCCGACGTGCTCAACGCCAAGGAGCCGGTCGTGGTGGATTTCTGGGCTGAATGGTGCGGCCCGTGCAAGATGATCGCGCCGGCGCTTGAGGACATCGCCCTCGAACTCGGCAGCAAGGTCAAGATCGCCAAGCTCAACATCGACGAGAATCCCGAGCTTGCCGCGCAATTCGGCGTGCGCTCGATCCCGACGCTGATGATCTTCAAGGGCGGCGAAGTCGCCGACATGAAGGTTGGCGCCGCTCCGAAGACCGCGCTGTCGCACTGGATCAACGGCAGCCTCGCCTGATCCAACTGAAATTCCTGACAGCAAAAGCCCGGCCATCGTGCCGGGCTTTTTGTTGGCGTCATCGCTGGGTTGCTCTGGCCCTCACATCAGGTCACGCCATGTCTTCTGTTGGCAGCAACAGAAGCAGGGAGAACGTCATGACCGGATCCGCCAAGGCCACCGTCTTCATCGACAATGAGCGTGTCATCGTCACCGAGTACCGCTTCCAGCCGGGCGACAACACCGGCTGGCATCGACATGGGCACGACTATGTCGTGGTGCCGCTGATGGACGGCAAACTCAAGCTGGAAACCAAGGACGGTGAAACCTTCGCCGAGATGAAGAAAGGCGTGCCTTATTTCCGCAAGGAGGGCGTCGAACACGACGTCATCAGCGCCAATGAGGGCGAATATGCTTTCATCGAGATCGAGCTGAAGTAAGCGGCCGCATTGACTAGAGCATTTCACCGTTTCACGGAAACGGCAAACTGCTCTAACTCATTGTTTTAACGCAACTCCGGACGGAAAACCGTTTCACACTTTTCCTGGAATTGCTCTGGGCGATGGACGGCCTCACGTCGGCGGTGTGCCGTTCTCGGCCAGTACTGCACCAGCCAGATAGAGCGATCCCCCGATCAGGATGCGGGGCGCTGGGCCGTCCCAGGTGTCGCGCAGCAGCATCAGCGCGCTGGCGACGGAACTGACCGGCTCGGCGGAAAGCCCGGCTTCCGTGGCGCGGATCGCCAGCTCGTCGTTGGGCACGCCGGCATCGCTCATGCTCACCGGCACGGTATAGACATGCCGGGCCAAGCCCTTGAAGGCGCGGAAATAGCCGCTCTGGTCCTTGGTGTTGATCATGCCCGAAATGAGGAACAGCGGGCGCGGGTTCTTTTCTTCCTGCTCGGCCAGCGCTTCGGCGACGACCACGCCGGCGCCCGGGTTGTGGCCACCGTCGAGCCAGATGTCGGCACCCTTCGGCGCCAGCTCCGCCAGACGGCCCTGCACCAGCTTCTGCATGCGACCGGGCCAGGCGACATTGGTCATCGCCTTTTCGGCGGCGCGGTGGCTGACCTCGAAGCCCGCCGCCTTGACCGCGGCGATCGCAGCCGCCGCATTGGCGAATTGGTGGCGCCCTGGCAGCCGCGGCATCGGCAGGTCCATCAGGCCATCCTCGTCCTGGTAGACCATGCGGCCGTTCTCCTCGAAGGCCAGGAAGTCCTGGCCATAGACGAAGGTCGGGCACTCCAGCCGCTCGGCGGTCTCGATCAGCACCTGCAGCGCCGTCTCGCTTTCCTGGGCGCCGATCACCACGGGGCAGCCGCGCTTCATGATGCCAGCCTTTTCAGCAGCGATCAGTTCGACCCGGTCGCCAAGATAGGCCTCATGATCCATCGACACAGGCATGATCACCGACACGGCCGGCCTGGCGACGACATTGGTGGCGTCGAAGCGGCCGCCGAGGCCGACCTCGATGATGGCGGCATCGGCCGGATGTTCCGAAAACAGGATGAAGGTGACGGCGGTGAGGATCTCGAAGACGGTGATCTTCTGGCCGTCATTGGCCTTGGCGACGCGGGCAATGGCCTCGGCGAAGGTCTCATCGTCGACGAGTTTGCCACCCCCCTCGGCGGCGAGCCTATAGCGCTCGGCCCAGTTCACCAGATGCGGCGAGGTGTGGACATGCACGAGACGGCCGGCGGCTTCAAGCAGCGCGCGCGAAAAGGCGGCGCAGGAGCCCTTGCCGTTGGTGCCGGCGATGTGGATGACCGGCGGCAGCAAGTCCTGCGGATTGCCAAGCCGCTCCAGGAGCCGCGTGATGCGGTCGAGCGAAAGGTCGAAACCTTTCGGGTGAAGCGCCATCAGGGCTTCGATTTCGCGGTCGGCGGCAAGCGTTGTCATGACAAAATCCCGGCGCATGGCCCGAGCACCAGAATCAACCCGGAATGGCCATGGCAATCAAAAGGCTACAGCGCGCCATGGACATGGCGCAATCGCTGTTCGCGGCGGCCCAAGTCGTGTCTTGTGCACGTCGTCCTCCCAAAACCGAGGCCACTTTTGGACGACATGCACAGTGTCGCGTCCTCAGGCTTGCGGCCGGGCTTCGGTCGCAACCATCGCCGGCGGCAGGATTTCCGGCTCAAGCGGCTTTTGCTCCTCCGGCATCTTGAGCAGCATCTTCAACAGCCGCGCGATGGTCTGGCGCAGTTCGAGCCGCGACACCACCATGTCGACCATGCCGTGCTCCATCAGATATTCGGAGCGCTGGAAGCCATCGGGCAGTTTCTCGCGGATGGTCTGCTCGATGACACGCGGTCCGGCAAAGCCGATCAGCGCGCCCGGCTCGGCGATATGCACGTCGCCCAGCATGGCATAGGAGGCGGTGACGCCGCCTGTGGTCGGGTTGGTCAGCACGACGATGTAGGGCAGGCCGGCTTCCTTAAGCCGGTCGACGCCGACCGTCGTGCGCGGCAGCTGCATGAGGGACAAGATGCCTTCCTGCATGCGCGCGCCGCCGGACGCGGCGAACAGGATCAGCGGCCGCTTGCGCTGCAGGGCGACCTCGAATGCGTGTACGATGGCGTCGCCGGCGGCCATGCCGAGCGAGCCCCCCATGAAGGCGAAATCCTGCACCGTCACCACCACCGGCAGGCCTTCGATGGTGCCCAGCGCGTTGACGATCGCGTCCTCCAGCCCGGTCTTGGCCTTGGCGTCCTTCAACCGGTCGGTGTAACGCTTCTCATCGCGGAACTTCAGCGGATCCTGCACCACCTTCGGGTTTTCGAGCTGTTCGTATTTCCCGTCGTCGAGGAAGTACTTCAGCCGCTCCTTGGCCGAAATCTTCATGTGATGGCCGGAAGACGGGATGACGAACTGGTTGGATTCCAGATCCTTGTGGAACACCATCTCGCCGGTCTCGGGATCCTTGATCCAGAGATTCTCGGGCATGTCGGTGCGCCGGCCGAGCATCGAATTGATCTTCGGGCGAACGTAGTTGGTGATCCAGTTCATCGCTTCGGCTCCTGTCCTGACGAAGAGTTGCTAATGCATGTCGCCCAAAAATGGGAACCGGTTTTGGGCGACATGCACAAACTTGAGGTAGGAGAACTATTCGGCGGCAGCAAGGCGGGCCGAGCGCACGCCTTGCGCAAGGCCGCTGACCAGCGTGGCGACGGCCTCGGCCGGGTCGGCGGTCTTTTCGCCCTTCGGCCCCAGCACATTGGCGACCGCATTGACGATCGCGGTGCCGACGACGACGCCATCGGCATTGGCGCCAATGACACGCGCCTGTTCGGCGGTCTTGACACCGAAGCCGACGCAGACCGGCAGGTTGGTATGGCCCTTGATGCGCTTGACCGCCGCCGCCACCTTGCCGGTGTCGGCAAGTGCGGCACCGGTGATGCCGGTCATTGACACGTAGTAGACGAAGCCAGACGTGTTCTGCAAAACCTTGGGCAGCCGCTTGTCATCCGTGGTCGGCGTCGCCAGCCGGATGAAGTTGATGCCAGCCTTGAGCGCCGGTATGCAGAGTTCCTCGTCCATTTCCGGCGGCAGATCGACGACGATCAGCCCGTCTATGCCGCTGGCCAGCGCATCCCTGAGGAAGCGGTCGACGCCGTAGACGTAGATCGGGTTGTAATAGCCCATCAGCACGATCGGGGTTTCATTGTCGCCGGTGCGGAAATCCGACGCCATCTTCAGTGTCTTCACAAGGGTCTGGCCAGCTTTCAGCGCACGCAGGCCCGCTGCCTGGATCGCCGGTCCATCGGCCATGGGATCGGAAAACGGCATGCCGAGTTCGATAACATCGCTGCCGGCGCCCGGCAGGGCTTTCATGATCGACAGCGAGGTTTCGTAGTCCGGGTCGCCGGCCATGAAATAGGTGACGAGCGCCGGCCTGCCTTCGGCCTTGAGTTTCGCCATGCGGCGATCGATTCGGGTGGTCATTCTAAAGCTCCATCCCCAGAATTTTGCCCACAGTGAAAATGTCCTTGTCGCCGCGGCCGCACAAATTCATGACGATGATCTGGTCCTTGCCCATCTTCGGCGCGCGCTTGATCACCTCGGCCAGCGCATGCGCCGGTTCCAGCGCCGGGATGATGCCCTCCAGCCGGGTCAGCAGCTGGAACGCCTCTAGCGCCTCTGAATCCATGATCGGCACGTATTCGACACGGTTGGATTCCTTCAGCCACGAATGTTCCGGGCCGATGCCCGGATAGTCGAGGCCGGCCGAGATCGAATGGCCTTCCATGATCTGGCCGTCGGAGTTCTGCAGCAGGTAGGTACGGTTGCCGTGCAGAACGCCTGGCGAACCGGCGGTAAGCGAGGCACAGTGCTCTTCGCCATCAAGGCCCTTGCCACCGGCTTCGACGCCGACAATCTTCACATCCGTGTCGTCGAGGAACGGGTGGAACAGGCCGATTGCGTTTGAGCCGCCGCCCACCGCTGCGACAAGCAGGTCCGGCAGCCGGCCTTCCGCCTCCAGCATCTGTTCCCTGGCCTCGCGGCCGATGACCGACTGCAGCTCCCGCACGATTTCGGGATAGGGGTGCGGACCCGCGGCGGTGCCAATCATGTAGTAGGTGTCATCGACATTCGTCACCCAATCGCGAAGCGCCTCGTTCATGGCATCCTTCAATGTGCCGTGACCGGAGGTGACCGGCACAACCTCGGCGCCGAGCAGCTTCATGCGGAAAACGTTGGGCGCCTGACGCTGCACGTCGGTCGCACCCATGTAAACCACGCAAGGCAAGCCGAAGCGCGCGGCAACCGTCGCCGACGCAACGCCGTGCTGGCCAGCGCCTGTCTCGGCGATGATGCGCGTCTTGCCCATGCGCTTGGCCAGCAGAATCTGGCCGAGGCAGTTGTTGATCTTGTGTGAGCCGGTGTGGTTGAGCTCGTCGCGCTTGAAATAGATTTTCGCGCCGCCGAGATGCTGGGTCAGCCTTTCGGCGAAATAGAGCGGACTGGGCCGGCCGGTATAGTGCTTGTTGAGATGCTCGACCTCGGCCTTGAAGGCCGGGTCGGTCTTGGCGAAGGTCCAGTGCTTTTCGAGGTCCAGGATCAGCGGCATCAAGGTTTCGGCGACGAAACGGCCGCCAAACATGCCGAACATGCCTTGCTCGTCAGGTCCGGTGCGAAAGGAATTGGGTGTCGCCGGCTTGTTCATCGCCGATCTCCTAACTGCTATGTTTTGAGCATATCCTCATCGGAAAACCGGATACCACTTTTCCGGGACATGCTCTCATTGGAAACACTTTCAGGCGGCGCGGTCGTCGCGTGCTGCCCGGACGGCCCGGAAAAACTGTTCGATCAGCGCCGGATCCTTGACGCCCGGCGCGCTTTCCACGCCCGACGAAATGTCTATTCCGGGCGGGTTGGCAAGCCGAAGGGCATCGCCGATGTTGGCGGCGTTGAGCCCACCGGAAAGCATGTAATCGACGCCGGCGTCAAGGCCGGCAAGGATGCGCCAGTCGAAGGCCACGCCATTGCCGCCCGGCAGCACGGAGCCCTTTGGCGGCTTGGCGTCGAACAGGAAGCGGTCGGCAACGCCGATGAACGGCTCGATCCGGTCGAGATCGGCGGCCTCGCTGAGCGGCAGCGCCTTCATCACCGGCAGCCCATAGCGGACCTTCAGTTCGGCCACCTGCTCAGGTGTTTCCGACCCGTGCAGCTGCAACATATCGGGCTGCATGGCTGTGACGATCTGGTCCAGGAAGGCGTCACTGGCGTCGACCGTGACGGCAACCGCCAAGGCCTTGCCGCGCGCCGCTTCGCGCAGACGGCAGGCGTGCGCCGGCTCGACATAGCGAGGGCTCTTGGCGAAAAAAATGAAGCCGACATGGGTGGCGCCGCCGGCCAGGGCCGCGGCCATTGCGTGGTCGGTCTTCAAGCCGCAGATTTTTATATCGAGCGCCATGGCGCGGGAATTGGCACGAAATCGCGACAGAGTCGAGAAAAAGCATGCTGTTTGCCGGCAGCGCCAAAGGCGCTACCTATTGATGGACGGATAGACAGCATGCCGGGTGGGAGAAGATCATGGCTGACACAACCATTACCGAACTGAAGCAGAAGATCGCGCAGGCACACCAGGTCATCGCGCATCTGATGGACAAGGCCGCCTTCAACGGCGCCGAAGCGCATCGGGCGCTGGACTATTTCGGTGGCGATACGTTTGACCGGAATTTCCTGCCTTGGCCGCATCACGGCGATGAGGGGCTGCGGCCGGATGAACTCAATGCCGCCAACGACGATTGACTACTCGAACACAATCGCCTGCAGCGCGCCGCCATTGCGCTTCAGCCAGTCCTTGCAGCGGTCGGTGTCGGGGCAGAGTTTTTCGCACAGTTTCCAGAATTTCGGGCCGTGGTTCATCTCCTTGAGATGTGCCACCTCATGCGCCACGAGGTAGTTTATCACGGGCTGCGGCGCCATCATGATGCGCCAGGAGAAGGAGAGATTGCCCTCCGAGGTGCAGGAGCCCCAGCGGCTGGACGTGTCCTTGTAACGGATCGCCTTGGCGCGCTTGCCGAGCGCCTCGGTGTGCCTGACCACCAGCTTCTCGATCTCCTTCTTGGCCTCGCGCTTGAGAAAATCGGCGATGCGGCGCGGCAGATGTATCCGGTCGCCATGCACGATCAGCAGCGGCCCGCGCTCGTCGCGCGATACCGTGACGGTACCGCGCTTTGACGGCTCATGGACGATACGGTGCGGCACGCCCCGGATCGGGATCCTGATGCCCGGCCGCACCTGTGGCCGCGTCGGCACTTTGGCGAGCCGCTGCTCCAGCCAGTCCTGGTGGCGCTCGAGGAACCTGTCCACCTCGCCGCGGCGCAGGCCCGGCGGCACGGTGATGCGCAGGCCCTGGCCGCCGGAATCGATGCGCAGCGTCAGCCGCCGCGCTCTGGCGCTCTCGACGATCTTGAGCGGCAGCGTGCGGCCGGCGACGCAATATTCGCGCTCCACGACTGGCGTGGCCTTGGGCTTCGTCAGATTGCGGAAGAATCCGATGGTCATGGCGGGACGATACGCGATTCGAGAAAAACGACTAGAACAAAAAAGAAACGGCGCCGCTCGCGCGACGCCGTTTTTTTCACGATCAGGCTTGTCGCAAAGCCTCAGTCGTCAAGCAGGTTCGAGCCCTTGCCGCGCTTGGTCGAGGTCGTGCCGGTGCTCGGATCGGTCTTCGCCGGAGCGGTCGACTTGTTGCGCTTCGCCATGAAGCGGTCGAACTCGTCCTGATCCTTGGCGCGACGCAATTCGCGGGCATAGTCGTCGAACTCGGTCAGCATGTCGTCGAGCTTGCGACGTTCCTCGGCGAGACGCTCAAGCTCCTTTTCGCGCCAGTCGTCGAAAGCGACGTTGCCGGTGCGGGCGGAGCCGTTGCCCCAGCGCGCGGCCTTGTCGGAACCACGGCGGCAGCCGGCGAAGATGCCGTCGGTCGCGCGGTTGACGTCACGCTTGAAGCCGTCGAGCCGGTCGCCCCAGATGATGTAGGCGAGCATGGCGAAGCCGAGCGGCCAGAACACCATGAAGCCGATCACCATCAACGCGATGGTTGCCGGCGTCCAGGCCGGGCGGATCAATGCAGATGTGTTCATTTTCTCCCATTCCTTCGGTTGGAGACAGCCAGAACCGGCTGCGTGGAATCGAAATGGGAAGGCAAAAACGGCGATTCAAGACAAGGTCCGCCAAAACCGGACAAGCTTCTGAAATGATTATCGCTTTTTGAGCATGTCGAGGAAAAGTACGCCCAAGCCGGCAATCAGCCCCCAGAACGCGGCGCCGACGCCGAACAGTGTCAGTCCCGAGGCGGTGACGACAAACGTGACGGTGGCGGCCATCCGGTGGGCCTCGTCCTTGAGCGCGATCGCCAGCGCGTTGGCGAGCGAGGCCATCAACGCAAGCCCGGCCACCAGCACGATCAGGCTCTGCGGCAGGACGGCGAAGATCGCCACCAGCGAGGCACCGAAGATCGCGAAGACGAGATAGGCGAGCGCATAGAACGGCCCGGTCTTCCAGCGCTCGGCGGGGTCGGGATGAACGTCCGGCCCGGTGCAGATTGCCGCCGAGATTGCCGCCAGATTGGTGGTCGAGCCGCCGAACGGCGCCGACAGCAGAGAAAACAGGCCGGTGACGCCGATCAGCGGGCCGGGCTCCGGGTGGTAGCCGGCGGCGCGCAACACGGCGAGGCCAGACAGGTTCTGCGACGCCATGGTGACGAGATAGAGCGGTAGCGCCAGGCCAATCATCGCCTTGGCGGTGAAGTCAGGTGCAATCAGCGCCAGTGTCGACAGCTCGGGTGTCGGCAGGCCGCCGACACGGCCGGAGAGAAACGCGGCGAGACCGCCGCCGATCAGCACCGCCAGTACCGACAGCGCCGGATTGAACAGCCGGATGATGAAGAACGCCGCGATCAGGGGCAGGATCAGCCAGGGGTCGACGGGAACGGTCTTGACCGCATTGATGGCGAAGGTGACGACGATGCCCGCCAGCATGCCTGAGGCGACCGAGGGCGGTATCCTGGAGATCAATTGCGTCAACGGCCGAAACAGGCCAGTGGCGATCAACAGGATGGCGGTGACGACGAAGGCGGCGACGGCCTCGCCGATCGAAAAGCCGGTCGAGGCAGCCATCAGCGCCAGGCCCGGCGTCGACCAGGCGGTGATGACAGGCATCTTCGTGCGCCAGGACAGCCACAGGCTTTCGACCGCCATGGCCAGGCAAATCGTCGTCACCCAACTCGCCGTCTGGATTTGCGTCGCACCGACCGCGTGGGCGGCGGCAATGACGATGGCCAGCGTGCCGCCGAAGCCGACGATGGCCGCGACAAAGGCCGAGATCGGGATGGAAAGGCGCATTCTCACTTGCCCCGCCCGGCCATGTCACCGACCGCCCGCACCAGCATGTCGAGATCCTGCGGCCGCGACAGGCGATGATCGCCGTCGGGAATGAGCGACAGCGTGACATCGTCGGCCGGCAGCAGGCTGACCAGCTTCAGCGCATGGCTCGACGGCACGTCCGCATCGGCCAGGCCCTGCAGGATGTGAACCGGGCAATGGGTGTCGATCGGACCGGTCATCACCCGGTTGGCGCGCCCATCCTCGATCAATGCGCGCGTGTAGATATAGGGCTCCGTGGAATAGTCGGAGGGCTCGGCGAAGAAACCCTTTTCGGCGAGGTCGTGCTTCTGCGCGGGGGTCAGCACCGGTTCGACCAGCTCGGCGGTAAAATCCGGCGCCGGCGCCAGCAGCACCAGGCCGACGACGTTTGCGTCACCCGCCTTGCGCAATTCCTGCACCATGCGCAGCGCGATCCAGGCGCCCATGGACGAGCCGACCAGGATCTGGCTGCCGCTGGCGAAATGCCGGAACACGGCGAGGCTTTGCGAAAGCCATTTCGAAATCGTGCCGTCGGCAAAGGCGCCGTCGGATTCACCGTGGCCTGAATAGTCATGGCGCAGGAAGGCGCGGCCTTCCCTTGCCGCCCAGTCCGACAGCGTCTGCGCCTTGGTGCCCAGCATGTCCGACTTGTAGCCGCCCAGCCAGACAATGCCGGGCGTCGAACCCGCCATATGGCGCACCGCGATGCGCGATCCCCCAACATCCGGAAAGATAGGGACATCGAGAAAGGTCGGAGGCGTGACGGTCATGGCTTTTCCTCGGGCCCCTCTTTTGGCACGGCGTTCTTGTGGCACGGCCACGGGCGTGGCGAAAAGTGCTCGCACCGTTTCTTTGTTTGGTGCAGGCCAGCGATCAGGGTGATTTTCTGTCAATGCTGTGCTATTGACTCCGCCCGCGCGCTCACCACATTGGCGCGTCCACGCATCAGACTGACAAATCCTGAACGAAACGGCCAAGGAGACCACGACCATTCGCAGACCTTTCAAAGCAGCGGCGCCGACCAAGGATGGGCCGCGCTCCAACCGTGACATCCGGGTTCCCCGGGTCCAGCTTATCGACGCCGAAGGCCAGAACCGCGGCGATGTCTCCATAAACGACGCATTGCTGCTCGCCGAAGAGGCTGGGCTCGATCTCGTCGAGATATCGCCCAATGCGGTGCCGCCCGTCGTAAAAATTCTCGATCTCGGCAAGTTGAAATACGCCAACCAGAAGAAGGCGGCCGAGGCGCGCAAGAACCAGAAGGTCATCGAGATCAAGGAGATCAAGATGCGCCCCAACATCGACAGCCATGACTACGAGACCAAGATGAAGGCGGTTCGCCGCTTCTTCGAGGAAGGCGACAAGGTCAAGCTGACGCTGCGCTTCCGTGGCCGCGAAATGGCGCATATGGAGCTCGGCATGCAGCTCCTGAACAAGGTTCGCGAGGAAGTGGCTACCATCGCCAAGGTCGAGGCGGAGCCGAAACTCGAAGGCCGCCAGATGATGATGGTGCTGGCGCCGCGCTAGGCGGATATTTCGCGGAACCCGCCTGGATCACGATAAGGTTAGGCGCCGTCATCACGCTCTAAATCCGCCTGAATTGTGCTACAGGGCGTCCCGACGATCGGCGGGACGCCTGTTTCTTGGCGAAAGCCGCGATCGCCGGCTTTGTTTTTATGCATGTCGTCCTCCCAAAACCGGGGCCATTTTTGGACGACATGCCATAGGCTCCTCGACGATCGGATATCCCCTTGGACAATGAAGTGAAATACGGGCTGGGCAACTACCAGCAGATGCGCCGGCTGGTACTTGCCGTGCTTGTGGTGGTGCTGTTTCTGGCGCTGCTGTTCGGCCAGTCGACCTTCCCGCCCGACACGCCGGTGCATGAAACGATCGAGATGTTCGGCGTGCTCTTGATTTTCCTCGGCATCGTCGGGCGCCTTTGGGCGACGCTGTATATAGGCGGGCGCAAGTCGTCCGAAGTCGTGACGGGCGGGCCTTATTCGATCACCCGCAATCCGCTCTACGTATTCTCGACCGTGGCCGCGGCTGGTGTCGGCGCCCAGATCGGCTCGTTCTCCGGCATTATCCTCTTTGCGCTGCTCTGCGCCGGGGCCTTCCACATCGTCATCCTGCGCGAGGAGAAGTTCCTCAAGGAAGCGCTTGGCGCGCCGTATGCGGCCTATCTGGCGCGGGTACCGCGCTTCTTCCCGAAGCTTTCCCTATACCAGGAGGGCGATACGGGCAGCTTCAAGCCGCGCCTGCTGTTGACCACGCTGCTCGACGGCCTGGTGTTCCTGATCGCGCTGCCGGCCTTCGAACTGATCGATGGCGCCCAGCAGTCGGGCATGCTGCCGGTGTGGTTCACGCTCCCCTGACAAAAGACAGAGCGTCGCACGGCGTCGGGTGTTGCGTACAAGTCGTGTTTGACGTATAGGACCGCCGTTCAAGAAAACCGCCCGGCAGGGCATGCCGTGGCGGTTTCATTTGCTTTTCGGGCTTTGGTCGGCCCGGAGCGAACAAGAAGCGCGATAGTGCGCCAACAATACGGAGTAGCAAAATGCCCAAGATGAAGACCAAGTCGGCCGCCAAGAAGCGGTTCAAGATCACAGGTACGGGTAAAGTCCTGTCGGCTGCGGCCGGCAAGCGTCACGGCATGATCAAGCGTTCCAACAAGTTCATTCGAAATGCCCGCGGCACGATGGTTCTGGCTGAACCGGATGGCAAGAAGGTCATCAAGAATTTTCTGCCGAACGGCCTCTAAGGCATTCGGTCCGGACACGCAGTAGTTTTACGCAATTCCGAACGGAAAACCGCAAGACACTTTCCTGGAATTGCTTTTAAGGAGATCATGACATGGCACGCGTAAAAAGAGGCGTCACCTCGCACGCCAAGCACAAGAAGGTCCTGAAAGCCGCGAAAGGCTTCTACGGCCGCCGCAAGAACACCATCCGCATCGCCAAGCAGGCGGTGGAAAAGTCGCTGCAGTACGCCTACCGCGACCGCAAGAACCGCAAGCGCTCGTTCCGCGCGCTGTGGATCCAGCGCATCAACGCCGCGACCCACGAGCATGGCCTGACCTATGGCCGCTTCATCGACGGCCTCAACAAGGCCGGCATCGAGATCGATCGCAAGATCCTGTCCGACATGGCCATCCATGAGCCGCAGGCTTTCGCCGCGCTCGTAGCCAAGGCCAAGGTCGCGCTCGAATATCTGAAGAACACCACGCCGAACGCTTTTGAAAGCGCTGTCGCCTAAGACCAGCGCTTCCCAAGCATTCGCAATTCTGATTTTGGGGAACCCGCGCTGGCACGGCTGGCGCGGGTTCTTTGTTTCTGCCTGAACTTTCAACTTAAAAGTGACGACTTCCAACGTAGCGAGTTTGACCGTGAACGACGCAACCAGTGGCCTGGATACGCTCGAAAATTCCCTGATGGCCGATATCGCATCGGCCGCCGACGAGCCGGCCATCGAGGCCGTGCGCATCGCTGCCTTCGGCAAGAAGGGCACCGTGTCCGAGATGCTGAAGACGCTTGGCGCGATGACCGCCGAGGAGCGCCAGATCAAGGGCCCTGTCATCAACGGCCTCAAGAACCGGGTCACCGAGGCGCTGACGGCCCGCAAGGCCGAATTGAAGGACGTGGCGATCGCCGCCCGGCTGGCCGCCGAAAAGGTCGATGTGACGCTGCCGGTGCGGCAGTCGCCGGCCGAGCGCGGCCGTATCCATCCGATCAGCCAGGTGATCGACGAGATCGCCGCGATCTTCGGCGATCTCGGCTTCGCGATCGCCGAAGGTCCCGATATCGAGACCGACTATTACAATTTCACCGCGCTGAATTTCCCGGAAGGCCATCCGGCGCGCGAGATGCACGACACCTTCTTCTTCCAGCCGGACGAGAGGGGCGAGCGCAAACTTTTGCGCACCCACACCTCGCCGGTGCAGATCCGCACCATGGAGAAGCAGAAGCCGCCGATCCGCATCGTCATTCCGGGCAAGACCTATCGCCAGGATTCCGACGCCACCCACTCGCCGATGTTCCACCAGGTCGAGGGGCTGGTGATCGACAAGACGGCCAACGTCGCCAACATGAAGTGGGTTCTCGAAGAGTTCTGCAAGGCGTTCTTCGAGGTGCCTTCGGTCAAGATGCGCTTCCGCCCGTCCTTCTTCCCGTTCACCGAGCCCAGCCTCGAGGTCGACATCCAGTGCGACCGGTCGCGGCCCGGCGAAGTGCGCTTCGGCGAAGGCTCCGACTGGATGGAGATCCTCGGCTGCGGCATGGTGCACCCCAATGTGCTGCGCGCCGGCGGGCTCGATCCCGACGAGTATCAGGGCTTTGCCTGGGGCATGGGCATCGACCGCATCGCCATGCTGAAATACGGCATGCCGGACCTGCGCGCCTTCTTCGACGCGGACGTGCGCTGGCTGTCGCATTACGGCTTCCGGCCGCTCGACATGCCGACGCTGTTCGGCGGCTTGAGCGCATGACAGCGCTCCACATCGGCGGCTGCCGCTGCGGCGCCGTGCGGTTCGAGGCTTCGGTCGAGCCGCACCACGTCAGCTATTGCCATTGCGGCGATTGCCGGCGGGCCAGCGGCGCGCCGGTATCGGCCTTTGTCGGCTTCCTGGTCGACCAGGTGGCGTTTACCGGCAAGGCGCTGAAGATGTACGAGAACGGCCCGGTGACGCGCTCCTTCTGCGGCGTCTGCGGCTCGCCCATCGCCTATGTCGACGAGCGGCTGGAAGACGACATCTACTTCATGCTTGGCGCCATGGACATGCCGGCCGATTTCAGGCCGACGCTGCATGCCTATGTCAGCGAGCAGCTTCCCTTCCTGCATATGTCCGACGACTTGCCCAGACATCTGAAAACAAGCGTCAAAAGACCAGACGGAACAGTCCCATGAAATTCACCCTCTCCTGGCTCAAGGATCATCTCGAGACCGATGCCTCGCTCAACGAGATCGTCGAGCGGCTGACCTCGATCGGCCTCGAAGTCGAGCATGTCGACGACAAGTCGAGCCTGAAACCCTTCGTCATCGCCAAGGTGCTGACGGCGGTGCAGCACCCCGATGCCGACCGGCTGCGCGTGCTGACCGTCGATACGGGCGACGGCAAGGCACCTGTCCAGGTGGTGTGCGGCGCGCCCAATGCCCGCGCGGGCCTGATCGGCGCCTTCGCGGCGCCCGGCACCTATGTGCCCGGCATCGATGTGACGCTGACGGTCGGCAAGATCCGTGGCGTCGAAAGCCATGGCATGATGTGTTCCGAGCGCGAGCTGGAACTGTCCGACGAGCACAACGGCATCATCGACCTGCCCGAAGATGCGCCTGTCGGCACCAGCTTTGCGTCCTATGCGCATCTCGACGATCCGGTGATCGAGATCAATCTGACGCCGAACCGGCCCGATGCCACCAGCGTCCATGGCATCGCCAGGGACCTGGCGGCGAGCGGGCTCGGCACACTGAAAAGCGCTGCGGTCGAAGCGATCCCCGGCAAGGGCGAGACGCCGGTCAAGGTGGTGATCGAGGCGCCGGAGCTTTGCCCGGGCTTCGCCTTGCGCCTCGTGCGCGGTGTCAAGAATGGCCCGTCACCGAAATGGCTGCAGCAAAGGCTGATCGCCATCGGTCTCAGGCCGATCAGCGCGCTGGTCGACATCACCAATTACGTCACCTTCGATCGCGGCCGGCCGCTGCATGTGTTCGATGCCAGGAAGGTCGCCGGCAACCTCGTCGTGCGCCGCGCGCGCGACGGCGAGAAGGTGATGGCGCTCGATGGCCGCGAATACACGCTGACATCAGAAATGTGCGTCATCGCTGACGACAACGGCGTCGAATCGATCGCCGGCGTGATGGGCGGCGAACATTCCGGCTGCGACGAGAGCACGACCGACGTGCTCATCGAATCGGCGCTCTGGGATCCGATCACCACCGCGCGCACCGGCCGCACGCTCGGCATCATCACCGATGCCCGCTATCGTTTCGAGCGCGGTGTCGACCCGGAATTCATGGTGCCCGGCGTGGAGCTGGCGACCAGGCTGGTGCTCGATTTCTGCGGCGGAGAGCCGGCCGAGACGGAGGTCGTCGGCTATGCCGGCCACAAGCCCAAGATCGTCTGCTTCCCGTTGTCGGAAGTGACGCGGTTGACCGGTATCGAAGTGCCCAAGGCGGAAAGCCTCGACATCCTGTCGCGCCTCGGCTTCAAGCCGCAGGGCTCGGGCGATGTCGTCGATGTGGCGGTGCCGTCCTGGCGCCCCGATGTCGATGGCAAGGCGGACCTGGTCGAAGAGGTGATGCGCATCCACGGCGTCGACAACATCGCGCCGCAGCCGCTCGGCGCGCATGACGCGGTCAATTCGAAGATCCTGACCACCCTGCAAGTCCGCACCCGCACCGCCAAGCGGGCGCTTGCCGTGCGCGGCATGATGGAAGCCGTCACCTGGTCGTTCATCCCGGCCAAGCATGCCGAGTTGTTCGGCGGCGGCCAGACGGCGCTGAAACTCGCCAACCCGATCGCCGCCGACATGTCCGACATGCGGCCGTCGCTGCTGCCGGGGCTGATCGCAGCCGCGCAGCGCAATGCCGACAAGGGTATTGGCGACGTGGCGCTGTTCGAGGTGTCGGGCACCTATGAGGGCGACGGCGCCGACCAGCAGCGGCGCGTGGCCGCCGGCGTGCGCCGCGGCACCGCCAAGCTCGACGGCTCAGGCCGCAACTGGGCCGGCAATTCAGGCCCGGTCGGCGTGTTCGACGCCAAGGCGGATGCGATCGCGGCACTGGAAGCCTGCGGCGCGCCGGTCGAGCGGCTGCAGATCGAGGCGGGCGGACCGTCATGGTACCATCCCGGCCGCTCCGGCACGATCAAGCTCGGGCCAAAGACCGTGCTCGGCACGTTCGGCGAGTTCCATCCCAAGACGATGGAAGGGCTCGACGTTTCCGGGCCGCTATGCGGCTTCGAAGTGTTCGTCGATGCCGTGCCGGAGCCAAAGGCCAAGCCAACGAAAACCAAGCCGAAGCTGGAACTCTCCGCGTTCCAGGCGGTGAAGCGCGACTTCGCCTTTGTCGTCGACAAAGCGATCGAGGCCGGTACTCTGGTGCGCGCAGCGCTTGCCGCCGACAAGAAGCTGATCACTGGCGTTTCGGTCTTCGACATCTTCGAAGGCGCGTCGCTCGGCGAGGGCAAGAAGTCCATCGCCATCGAGGTGGCGATCCAGCCGGTCGAGAAGACGCTGACCGACGAGGATTTCGAGGCGCTGGCCAAGCGCATCGTCGAGAATGTCGGCAAGCAGACGGGTGGCGTGCTGCGCGGGTAGAACTCTCTGTCTTGACGCAATTCCGGACGGAAAACCGTCTTGCACTTTTCCTGGAATTGCTCCGAAACTTGCGGGCAGATGGCGAATCGTCCTCCAAAGGGCGATGGACCATCTGCGCTATTCCGGGCTGCCGTTCGAAGCACAACGCGAGGCGTTTCTCGAAATCGTGTCGGGGGACCCGCTGGTCGGCGACGCGCTGGCGCGGGCTCGCGCGCTGGCTCTGCCGGACTGGCTGATCGTCTCCGGCGCGCTCTACAATAGCGTCTGGAACCATCTGACGGGCAAGCCGTCGGGCTACGGCATCAGGGATATCGACCTCTTTTATTTCGACGACAGCGACCTGTCCTATGAGGCCGAGGATGCTGTCATCCGCCGAGCGGCGCGGCATTTCGAGGGGCTGGCGTTGCCGGTCGAAGTGCGCAACCAGGCGCGGGTGCATCTGTGGTATCCGCAGAAATTCGGCCAGCCCTGCCCGCGCTATACGAGCGCAAGCGAACCCATCAGCCATTTTGCCTCGAGGACGCATGCGGTCGGCGTGCGCTACGATGCCGGCGGGCAGCTTGAGCTGGTGGCGCCGTTCGGGCTCGACGATGTCTTTTCGTTCCGTATCACGCCGAACCGGGTGATGGACAATCAGCGGACGCATGAGGCGAAGGGGGCGCGGGCGAGGGAATGCTGGCCGGAGATTGGTGTGGTGGCTTGGTAGGAGTTGCCGGAATGTCGGCGCGAGGCGCCCCCCTCTGCCCTGCAGGACAGAGGGGGCGCTGTCCCGCCAGCATCTCAAAACAAGCTGATGCTGAAGGTCACCCATTCACCAGCGCCAACAACTCCTCCGTATAGCGCTTGCCCATCACCTTATCCGGCGACAGCGCGTCACCAATCGCCGCCACCTCAGCCGCACTCAGTTCGATGTTCGCCGCCGCCGTGTTCTGCTCGAGATGGCGGATCTTTCGCGCGCCGGGGATCGGGACGATGAAATCGCCTTGGTGCAGCACCCAGGCGAGCGCCAGCTACGCCGGGGTGACGCCCTTTTCAGTCGCCATCCCTTCCAGCGTGGCGACAACCTTGGCGTTGGCTTCCATGGCCTCGGCCTGGAAGCGCGGCAAGATGCGGCGCCAGTCGCCATCGTCAAGCGTTTCGGGCTTGGCGATGGTGCCGGTCAAAAGGCCACGGCCGAGCGGGCTGTAGGGGACGAAGCCGATGCCGAGTTCGCGGCAGACGGCGAACACCTCCTGTTCCGGGTCGCGGCTCCACAGCGAATATTCGCTCTGCACGGCCGCGATCGGATGAACGGCATGCGCCCGGCGGATGGTCGCGGCACTTGCCTCCGACAGGCCGAGCGCGCGCACCTTGCCCTCGCGCACCAGCTCGGCCATGGCGCCGACCGTGTCCTCGATCGGCACGTTGGGGTCGACACGGTGCTGGTAGTAGAGGTCGATGACATCGGTGCCGAGCCGCTTTAGCGAGGCCTCGGCGACCGCCTTGACGTGCTCGGGACGGCTGTCGACGCCGGCCATGCGGTCGGTGCCGGTGCCTTCCTCCAGGATCTTGAAGCCGAATTTGGTGGCGATGGTCACCTTCTCGCGCACCGACTTCAGCGCCTTGCCGAGCAGGATCTCATTCTCGTAGGGGCCATAGACTTCGGCAGTGTCGAAGAAGTTGACGCCGATCTCGACGGCGCGCCGCAAGGTGGCGATCGCCTCGGCCTCCGGCTGACCGCCATAACCAAAACTCATGCCCATGCAGCCGAGACCGACGGGGAAGACTTCGAGTTCAGTTCCCAATTTGCGGGTTTGCATCACGAGATCTCCTTGTTGTGATGCCGCCGATGTAGCGTCTTGCGCCATGCTCGATAATCGGTTCATCTATGCACGGGTCGTTCTAAGAAATAGATCAATGAACCGAGCGCATCTTTCACAGCTGGCGGTGCTGGCAACCGTCGCCCAATGCGGCAGTTTTCGCGGCGCGGCCAGGGAATTGGCTATCGCGCCGTCGGCGGTCAGCCATGCGGTGTCCAGCCTGGAAGCGCGACTTGGCGTGCGGCTGCTGGCGCGCAGCACGCGCAGCGTGGCGCCGACCGAAGAGGGGGCGCAATTGCTGGAGCGTTTGCGCCCGGCCCTTTCCGAGATCGACCTGGCGCTGGAGACGGCGGTCGAGGCGCGCGACCGGCCGGCCGGGAATCTGAGGCTCAGCGTGCCGCGCACGGCAGCGCATCTGGTGCTGACGCCCAAGCTGGGCGCCTTTGCATCGGCCTATCCCGACATCGTGCTGGAGATCGTCATCGAGGATCGCTTCACCGATGTTGTCGAAGGTGGCTTCGACGCCGGTGTGCGGCTCGGCGAGAGCCTGCAGCGCGACATGATCGCGGTGCGCATCGGGCCGCACATGCGCGGCGCGGTGGTCGGCGCGCCATCCTATTTCGCGGCCATGCCGAGACCGCATCACCCGCACGACCTTGCCGACCATCGCTGCATCCGCTTCCGCTTCTCCAGCGGCATCCTCTACCGCTGGGAATTCGAAAAGGGCGGCGAGGGAATCGAGATTGCCGCGCAAGGGCCGCTGATCCTCGACGAGGACCATCTGATCGCGCAAGCCGCAGTCGACGGCGCCGGCCTCGCCTTCGTCTTCGAGGACTATGTTCGCGCCCCGCTCGCCGATGGCAGGCTGATCCGCGTACTGGACGACTGGTGTCCACCTTTCGACGGGTTCTTCGTCTATTATCCCAGCCGCCGGCAGACGCGCCCGGCGCTGCGGGCTTTCGTTGATTTCTTCAAGGTGAGTGGGTAGAACGACGGTGCAGAGCAATCGCTGCAATCGGGTGCATTCCTTATCAAGGCTAGTGCTGCCCCTCACCTGCCCGTCGGCATCCTCTCTCCGTAAACGGGGCGAGGGACGCTCTCATCGATGATTTCGCCAATCACCAAGGTTGGGGAAAGAGCACTGCGGGCGCCACTGCCCCCTTTCGCCCCGTTTACAGGGAGAAATGCCCGGCGGGCAATGAGGGGCAGCGCTGCCGTCGGGAAGAAAGCGTAGTTCGACGGCGTTCGCCTTCCATGCAAACCTCCATCACCAACACGCCAACCCGCTACGGCTGGGCGACGATCCTTCTTCACTGGCTGATCGGGATCATCTTCATCGGCCAGTTCGTGCTCGGTTTCATCATGGTGCGGCTGACCAGCCAACGCACCGCCTTCGAGCTGATCCAGTTGCACAAGTCCCTCGGCTTTCTGCTGCTTGGCCTCATCATACTGCGCATCGCCTGGCGGCTCGGCAACGCGGCGCCACCCTTGCCGCCATCGGTTGGCGCGCTGGAGCGGCGTACGGCCCCGCTCGCGCATCTGGCGCTCTATGCCTTCCAGCTCGCCTTGCCCTTGTCAGGCTGGGCGCTGGTTTCGGTGTCGACACTGGAAATTCCTACCATGCCGTTCAACCTGTTCGTAATGCCCAACCTGCCTTTGGCGGAATCCGATAGCGCGGAAAGCTTCTGGGCGGCGGCGCACTGGTATCTCGCCTATGCCGGCATCGCGCTTGTCGCGCTGCATGCCGCCGCCGCCTTGCGCCACCACTTCCTGCTGCGCGACAGCGTGCTCACGCGCATGATCACGCCTTCGTCAGGCAGGGAATAGAGCGGGCGGTTCGCTCGTTTGTGGGGTGAGGACGCTAAACGCGTTGCCTCCAGGAAAGGATCGATCCCATGCATGCGCGCATCCTTGGATTCGCGGCTCTTGCCGCATGCCTGGCCGTGCCCGCCACTGCTGCGGTGGCGCTGAGTGACGCCGCCGGCAGCTACACGATCAGCCCGGCAGGCTCCAGCATCCGTTTCACCATAGGCAAGGCCGGCGGCGGCGGCTTCGATGGCGCCTTCGCCCGCTTCAAAGGCACGATCCGCATCGACAACGGAGATATCGGCCATTCGAAAGTCGATCTGACCATCTATCCGGAAAGCGTCGGTACCGGCCAGAGCCGTATCGATGCCTTCCTGCGCTCCGACGCGGTGTTCGACGCGGCCAACAGCCCGGAGATCCAGTTCCGCTCGACCAGCGTGACCCGTACCGGTGATACATCAGCCCTGGTCACCGGCAGGCTGACGGCACGCGGCAAGACGTTTCCGGAAAAATTCACTGCCGAACTCGCTGGGTTGAAGGCTGGCACGATAAAATTCCATGTCACCGGCAAGGTGCTGAGGTCACGCTACGGTATGGATGTCGGTACGCCGCTCTATTCCAACATCGTCGATTTCAACATGACGCTGACGGGGAAGCGGAGCTGAGTCTCCACTTCGCGCATCCCTGGAGGTTCGTCATCCAGGGCGAAGCAGGGGCGAAGCTCCGTCGCGGAGACTCTGGAATCCATGCCGTGGCGAGCAAGCGTTGCAACGCTCCAGAATTCTGCACCATTGCATCCTTCGGCCGAGGTCACGGCATGGATCCTCGGGTCAAGTCCGAGGATGACGAAGGCGCTTTGTGATCCGCGTCCGCGATTGGCTTTTCTCCGAAATTGGGGCACACCTCCATCGATATAGTCGAGATGGAGAAGCGTCATGTTCCGATGGGGTGTGTTGTCGACGGCCAAGATCGGCCGCGAGCAGTTGTTGCCGGCAATCGTCGAGGCGGAGAACGGCGTGCTTTCGGCGATTGCCAGCCGCGACCTGTCGAAGGCCAAGGCCCTGGCCGAGCGTTTCGGCGCCCGCCATGCCTTCGGCTCCTATGAGGAACTGCTCGCCTCCAAGGATGTTGACGGCGTCTACATTCCGCTGCCGACATCGCAGCATGTCGAATGGACGGCCAAGGCGATCGAGGCGGGAAAACATGTGCTGGTCGAAAAGCCGCTGGCGCTCGACGCCAAGGACATCCTCCCACTGATCAAGCTGCGCGACCAAAAGAAGGTGCTGGTCTGCGAGGCCTTCATGGTCATCTATCACCCGCAATGGATCAAGGTGCGCGACCTTATCGCCAGCGGCGCCATCGGCCGGCTGCGCCATGTGCAGGGCGCGTTCTCCTACTACAATGTCGACCCCCACAACATGCGCAACCAGCTTGATCTCGGCGGCGGCGCGCTGCCCGATATCGGCGTTTACCCGACAGTGTCGACGCGGTTTTCGACCGGCAAGGAGCCTAGCCGTGTCCAGGCGACGATCGAGCGCGACAAGACATTCGGCACCGACATCTATTCCTCGATCCGCGCAGATTTCGGCGATTTCGAGCTGTCCTTCTATTTGTCGACGCAGATGGCGGCGCGCCAGGTAATGGTGTTCCACGGCGAGAAGGGTTTCATCGAGGTCTTTTCCCCGTTCAATGCCGGGCTCTATGACCATCACCGCGTCGAATTGCACAACCAGAACCACACCGAAGCGCAAGTGTTCCGCTTCCCCGGCACGCAGCAGTACCGGCTGGAGGTCGAAACATTCGCGCGGGCGGCGCAGGGCGGCAAGGAACGTGTTTTCACGCTGGAGGAGTCCGTGCTCAACCAGAAGGTCATCGATGCCATCTTCCGCGCCGGCGGCAAGGACGGCTGGGAGGCCGTCTAGCTCTTGCTTGACGCAATTCCGGACGGAAAACCCCTTGCGCCTGGAATTGCGTTGACCGGCTAATTCCTGGAGGAGAGATGGCTGACGACGCGGACGTGATCATTGTCGGCGCCGGCCTTGCCGGGCTGGTTGCCGCCGCCGAGCTTGCCGAGGCCGGCAAGAAGATCATCATCGTCGACCAGGAGCCGGAGCAGTCGCTCGGCGGCCAGGCGTTCTGGTCGTTCGGTGGCCTTTTCCTCGTCGATTCACCCGAGCAACGGCGCATGCGCATCCGCGATTCGCATGATCTGGCGCTCGAGGACTGGATGGGCACCGCCGCCTTCGACCGGCCGGAGGATGTCTGGCCGCGCAAATGGGCGGAGGCCTATGTCGGTTTCGCCGCCGGCGAGAAACGTTCCTGGCTGATCGAGCGCGGCCTGAAGTTCTTTCCTGTCGTCGGCTGGGCCGAGCGCGGCGGCGGCAACGCGATCGGCCACGGCAATTCGGTGCCGCGCTTCCACATCACCTGGGGCACCGGTCCCGGCGTGCTCGAACCTTTTGTACTGCGCGTGCGCGAGGCGCAAAAGCGTGGATTGGTCAGCTTCAGGTTCCGCCACCGCGTCAATGAACTTACACGGACGGGCGGCGTCGTGACCGGTGTGCGCGGCGACATCCTTGAGCCGAGCACGGTCGAACGCGGCCACAAGAGCTCGCGCCAGGTATCAGGCGAATTCGAGCTGCATGCGCAAGCGGTGATCGTCGCCTCCGGCGGCATCGGCGGCAACCATCAGCTGGTGCGCGAAAACTGGCCCAAGCGGTTGGGTGCCGCGCCGAAGCGCATGATCGCTGGCGTGCCCGACCATGTCGACGGCCGCATGCTGGCGATCACCGAAGCTGCCGGCGGTTCGATCATCAACCGCGACCGTATGTGGCACTATGTCGAAGGCATCAGGAACTGGGCGCCGATCTGGACCGAGCATGCGATCCGCATCCTGCCCGGTCCGTCCTCGCTATGGCTCGATGCCAGGGGAAAACGCCTGCCGGTGCCGCTCTATCCCGGTTTCGACACGCTGGGCACGCTCAGCCATATCATGAGCACCGGCTTCGACTATTCCTGGTTCATCCTGACCAGGAAAATCATCCAGAAGGAGTTCGCGCTGTCGGGCTCCGAGCAGAACCCGGACCTGACCGGCAAGAGCTGGCGCCAGGTGCTCGGCCGCGCGACATCGGGAATACCGGGTCCGGTGAAAGCCTTCATGGAGAAGGGCGAAGACTTCATCGTCGAAGCCGACCTTTCGAAACTGGTCGCGCGCATGAACGCGCTGGCCGGCGGCGAGCCGCTGCTCCAGCTTGCCCAGGTCGAGCGCGAGATCCGCGCCCGCGACCGGCAACTCGACAATTCGTTCTCCAAGGACATGCAGATTACCGCATTGCGCGGCGCCCGCGCCTATCTCGGCGACAAGCTCATCCGCACGGCCAAGCCGCACAAGATGCTCGACCCGGCGAACGGCCCGCTGATCGCGGTGCGGCTCAACATCCTGACCCGCAAGACGCTGGGCGGCCTGCAGACCGATCTTGACAGCCGCGTGCTGGGCGCCGATGGCCAACCGGTCGCCGGTCTCTATGCCGTTGGCGAGGCCGCCGGCTTCGGCGGCGGCGGCGTGCATGGCTATGCCGCGCTTGAAGGCACATTCCTCGGCGGCTGCATCTTCTCCGGCCGCAGCGCCGGCCGGGCGGCGGCCGCCTCGCTGGCGTGAACGGCGCCAACGTGGCCTTTTTTTCCAGCTTGGGCTTCTTATACGCCCGAGTGATAAACATATGACTTTTTTATATTTTTCAGATTTCGTCCGCCTCGAATACAAATGCCGATGCTTTTATCTTTCCGAGTGCAGCCGGTGCTGAGCCGCTGCAGGCGGCCGTCACCTTGTGGCGGCGGTACCAGAAAGAAGGAAGTCTTCGATGTTCCTCTCAGACGGGCTCTATCTGCCCACTCATCGTCCGCTGCCGGCGTCGCAGGTCGAACAGATCAGGCGTGTGGCGAACACCAATCGCCGGCCGGTCAGCCTGATCGCGCCGTTCACACCGACATGGTGGCTCCTGGTCGTCGGCGCCTTGCTGGCCGCCGCCGCGATCGCTGCCCAGCTTTCCTGAAAGGCAGGAGATGACCATGCAAAGCTCCCCTATTCCCCCCGACGGAAACGCCCTTCACCGCTTCATCGTCGGGCGCGATGGCGAAGGCCACTGGATCGCGCGTGACGAAGAAGGCCAGACCGGCGGCGTTTTTGCCGACAAGAATTCCGCTGTCCGTTTCGCCACCATGGAAAGCGGCCATCGGGCCGGCGCGATACGCTTCGCACCGGCGAGTGTGCGGCTTTCCCTGTTCAACTGAGCCGCGCCCGTTCCGAGCTGATCGGAACGATCTGGCCATGGACAATTCCAACACCATTGCTGGCCCCAACAGCGCCGATCTCGCCGGATTGCTCGATCGCCTGCCGCATGTCGGCCGGCTGCTCGAACACCAGCTTTGGGAGGCGGCACGCGCCTTGTCGCTCGACAGATCGTCCCGGCAAGGCCGGCGATTCGCCGGTCTGATGGAGGCCGGCGCCATCCTAGACGCCGTCCTCCTGCTGGTCGCGTCGTCGAAGCCGGAGCGTTCGGTATCGGCCATCAGCAAGATCGGCGAGCGCTGGTTTTGCTCCATTGAAATCACATCCGCAGGGCCACCGACCAAGGCCGGCAGGGCAGAAGCGGACCACACCGATCTGGCTGCCGCGCTGCTGTCGGCCCTGCTTTCCTCGCACCTCGAAAAGACGGTGTATCCAAAAATTCATCCAGGAGAATCCCATGACACCCGAACAAGCCCGAATGCGCCTGACCGGAGCGATGACCGCGCTGGTAACGCCGTTCACCGACGGCGAGGTCGATCTGAAGCAACTGACCGCGCTGTTGCGCTGGCAGATCGAACAAGGGATCAACGGGCTGGTCCCATGCGGCACCACAGGTGAGGCCCCCACCCTGTCGTGGGAGGAGCGCCTCGACATCATTGCGCTGTGCGTGAAGATCGCCGCCGGCAGAGTGCCTGTTATCGCCGGAACCGGCACGAACAGCACCGAGACGACAATCGCCTTTTCGACAGCCGCCGAGGCCTTTGGCGCCGATGCCGCTCTCATCGTGACGCCCTACTACAACAGGCCGAGCCAGGAAGGGATCTTTCGCCATTTCGAGGCGGTCGCTGCCAAGGTCAGGATACCGATCATCATCTACAATGTGCCGGCGCGAACCGGCTTAGACCTGTCCGAGGAGACGCTCGGACGCTTGGCGCAGATCCCAACCATCATCGGCATCAAGGACGCAACCGGGGATGTGAGCCGGCTATCCATGCTTCCGGCTGTGCTCAGGCGCCGCTTCATCTGCCTCTCCGGCCACGACGCGACGTCGTTCGGCTTCAACACGATGGGCGGCCGTGGAACGATCTCGGTGATCTCCAATATCGCGCCGCGACTGTGCGTCGAGATGCATGATGCGTGCAGGCAGGGTGACCATCACACCGCGCGCGCCATCCATCATCGCCTGCGGCCGCTGATCGCGGCATTGGAGCTTGAGAGCAATCCGGTGCCGGTCAAATACGCAATGAGCCTGGCGCTGGGCATGAGCGCCGATGTGCGTTTGCCGCTGACTCCGGTTCGTCCTGAAACCGAGACCGCGATACGCGAGGCCATGCTGGGCCTGAACGGGAGCATCGCCGGCGCCGTGCAATCAAGACCGGTGCCGGCCTCGCCCGTGCCGTGGCGGCCTTGACGAAGGCGCCTTGCTGTCAACGGCATAGACCAGCCCCGGCTGGACGATCCATTCCCCGGTGCGGAGCGCCTCGACATCGAAGCGCCCGCTGCGGTCGCGAGGTGCAACGCCGACAAAACGGTATTGCAGTCCACTCGCATCGACGACGATATCGGCGATCGGATGATCTGCGAGCCGCCCGATGATCTTCCCCTTTTCCCTGAGATTTGCCAGGACGAAATACTCCGTCGGCACCCTTTGGCTGGCCCCGGAGGTCAGCCAGGCTGAATGTGATTTCATGGTCGTCTGAAGCCAGTTTGTTGATCGGGCCTCAGTCAGGCAGCGGCCCGGAACTACATAATCGCTGGCCGCATAGGAATTCGAGAGGAGGTTTTGGCCTGAATTATATACGCCGCATATGTCCTGGCAGTCCGTGAGGTCAGGCGCCCCGTCCGAGCGCAGCGACCGCGTCGACGATCCGCGTGAAACTTTCGCGAGCGCGACCGACCGTGTGCCGGGCCCTGAGGTAGCCATGCACCAGACCCGGCTCCTCGAACCAGGTGGCCCGCCCGCCCGCCGCGATGATCCGGTCGCGATAGGTCTCGCCGTCGGACGACAGCGGATCGCACTCGGCGGTGATCAGTACCGTCGGCGGCAGGTTGGCGAAGTCGGTGTCGGCCAGCGGCGAGAGTGTTATGTCGCCGGCCCGGTCCGCGCCACCGGTGCGGATATGCTTGTAGAATTCGAGATCGCGCATGGTCAGCATCGGCGCTTCGGCATGCGTGACATAGGAACCCTTCGAGCGGTCGCCGCCAAGGCCGGGATAGATCAGCACCTGGCCCACCGGCCGTTTCGCGCGGCCGCGTGTGGCGTGCGCAACGGCGGCGCAGAGATTGCCGCCGGCACTGTCGCCACAGAGCAGGATGGGCCTGTCGCGGGTGGATGCAACCCACGCGAAGGCGCTCATCGCGTCGTCGAAGGCGGCCGGATGCAGATGCTCCGGCGCAAGCCGGTAATCGACCGAGACAACCTCATGGCCGGTGCGGGCGCAGAGCTCGGCGCAGACATCGTCATGGCTGTCCAGCCCGCCAAGAATGAAGCCGCCGCCATGGATGTAGAGCACTGTCGCCGTCGGTTGCGGAGCGCTTCGGTAGATGCGGATCGGGATTTCGTGCGTGGTCGTTGCAATGGTTGAGGTTTCGACCGCCACGCCCTCGGGATAGCCGGCAAAGAATTCGCGGCACATGCGGTCATAGATCTCGCGCTGCTGCGCGATTGTGTAGTCGATCGTATCGGGCGGATAGTAGGAATTGGTCCGCTCTATGAAGGCCGAGGTCTCGGCGTCAATGAGTTTCGTGTAGTCGGTCATGGAACTCCTTCCCCCCCCTTGATGGAGGAGGTCACCGCGGTGGGGGTGACGGCGCTTCACCCACCCCGGACCTTCGATCCGACCCTCCCATAACGGGGGTAAGGTGGCTCACTTCCCCTTCCACACCGGATCACGCTTTTCGGCGAAGGCGCGGAAACCTTCCATATTGTCTTCGGAGCCGTAGAGCGCATCAACCGTCGCCAACTGGCGGCGCGTCACCTTGTTCATGGCGTCCTGGAAGGTCAGCGCTTCGGCCACGCGTGCCGTCTCCTTGATCGCCGCAAACACCAGCGGCGGACCGCTGGCCAGCAGGCGGGCGATCTCCCAGACGCGATCCTCGAGCTTTTCCCTGGGTAGCACCTCGTTGACCAGACCCCAGCGGTGCGCCTCGGCGACATCCATCCAGCGTCCGGTAAGCAGGAGATCCATGGCGACATGGTAGGGGATGCGCTTGGGCAGCTTGATCGTCGCCGCATCGGCCAGCGTGCCGGCGCGAATCTCCGGCAGCGCGAAGGAAGAGTGATCGGAGGCGTAGATGAGGTCGCAGGACAGCGCCAGTTCGAAGCCACCGCCGACCGCCATGCCGTTGACGCAAGCGATGACCGGCTTGTTCAAGTCGCGCAATTCCTGCAGCCCGGCAAAGCCGCCGACACCGTAGTCGCCGTCGACCGCGTCGCCGCCGGCGGCCGCCTTCAGGTCCCAGCCGGCACAGAAGAACTTGTCGCCCGCGGTCTTGACAATGGCGACGCGCAGTTCCGGATCGTCGCGGAACGCCTTGAAGGTTTCGCCCATCAACCGCGACGTCTTCAGGTCGATGGCGTTGGCCTTGGGCCGGTCGAGCGTGACCTCGAGGATCGAGCCTTCGCGGCGGGTCGAAATGACGTCAGACATTCTTGTTCTCTCCCAGCACCAGCAGCGCGTCGGCGATCCAGGCACCCTTGCCTTCGACGCAGACGATCAGCGGGTTGATGTCGAGTTCCTCGATCTCGCCGGCATTCTTCTGCACGAAGCCGGCAATGCCCGCGATGGCGTCGATGGCCGCCGCGACGTCGGCCTTCGGCCGGCCGCGATAGCCCTCGAGCAGCGGGAACAGCTTCAGGCCGCGCAGTGCCGCCTCGATGTCGTCGCGGGTCGCCGGGAGCATCAAGGTGACGCTGTCACGCAGCAATTCGACCAGGACGCCGCCGGTGCCGAGCGTCATGACCGCGCCGAACATCGGATCACGGGTGAAGCCGACAATCAGTTCGGCGACGCCGTCGCGCACCATGCGTTCGACATAGAGGCCGGTGCCGAGCGGCAGCAGATCATGTGCCGCCGTGCTGACGGATTCCGCGTCCTTGAGGTTGAGCCTGACGGCGCCGACCTCGGATTTGTGAGTGACGCCCAGCGCCTTCAGGGCGACGGGAAAGCCGAGCGCCATCGAGGAGATCACCGCTTCGACCGCATTGCCGGCACGCTCGCCCTTCGGCACGGGAAGCCCGGCCTTGATCAGCCGCGCCTTGGCTTCGGCCTCGTCAGGCGTGACATGCTCGCCGCCGGCGGCACCGGCGGCGGAGGTGTCGACCGGCTGCGCCTGCGGTTCAGCCCATGCCCAGCCGATGAAGGCCGCCGCGCCGGCGGCATCCATCGCCTCGGAAATGCCGAACAACGGCACCATGCCGCGCGCCATCAGTTCGGCGGTGTATTCCTCGGGCAGGTTCTCCGGTAGCGAGGAGACGATGGCGCCATGCGCCTTGTTGGTCTTCAGCGCCGATTCGAAGGCGCGCAGCGTCGCCCACCAGTCAGTGACCGAGCAGCGGTCCGGGCGCGGAAAGTCGAGCACCAGCATGTTGAGGTCGAAACCGCCCGACACCATGGCGGTGAAGGTGGCGGTCATCGCCGGCTCGTTGTTCCAGATGAAGGTGTGATAATCCAATGGGTTGGCGACCGCGACCAGTGGCCCGAGCGTCGATTTGACATGAGCGCGGTGCTGTTCCGTCAGGACCGGGAAGTTGACCCAGCGCCCTTCGGCGCTGTCTGCCATGACGGAGGCTTCGCCGCCCGAACAGCTCATCGACGACAGGCGATAGCCGGGCAGCGGACCGGTGATGTGCAGCAGCTTCAGCGCCTCGATAAAGGCCGGGATGGAATCGACGCGGGCAATGCCAAGCCGCCTCAGAAAGGCGCCCGAGGCCGCGTCCGAGCCGGCGAGCGAGGCTGTGTGCGAGACGGTCGCCTGCCGTGCCTGCTCGGAACGCCCGACCTTCATGGCAATGATCGGCTTCTTCAGTTCGCGCGCGCGTGCCGCCAACCGTTCGAAGCCGGCTACGGAGTCAAAAGCCTCGATGTGCAGGCCGAGCGAGGTCACCCGTTCATCCTCGATCAGGCCGAGCGCCATCTCGGACAGGCCGGTCTGCGCCTGGTTGCCGGCGGTCATCAGGAAGGCGATCGGCAGGCCACGCTTCTGCATCGTCATGTTGATGGCGATGTTGGAGGACTGGGTGATGATGGCGACGCCCTTGCCGCCTTCCTCCAGCCTGATGCCGCCATGCTGGTCGGGCCACAGAAGCGCGCCGTCCGCATAGTTGATCAGGCCATAGCAGTTCGGGCCGATGATCGGCATCTGGCCGGCGGCCGCGACCAGTTCGGCCTGCAACCGTTCGCCATCGTCGTCATAGGCCTCGGTTTCGAGGAAACCGGCGGCAAAGCAGACGGCGCCACCGGCGCCGCGCTCGGCCAGCGCCTTGACGACCTCGATGGTCAGATGGCGGTTGACGCCGACAAAGGCGGCATCCGGCGCGCCTGGAAGATCGGCAACCGAGCGATAGGCCTTGCGGCCGGCAACCTCGTCCTTGGTCGGATGCACAGGCCAGATTTCGCCGGCAAAGCCCATCTTGATCGATTGCGCGACGACGGCGGCGGCCTGCACGCCGCCGAAGACGGCGATGGATTTCGGGCGCAGGAGACGTTCGAGTTTATGCATGGTCATCTTTTCGTTTGAGCGCGATCCCAGGACAGACGATCTCGTTTGCCCGACAAAACCGAATCCCGGCTTGGGCGATCATGCTCTAAGCTCCGAACGGGCGCAGCAGCGCCCGCGAAATAATATGTCGCTGAATCTCCGACGTGCCTTCCCAGATGCGCTCGACGCGGGCGTCGCGCCAGATGCGCTCCAGCGGCAGGTCGTCCATCAGCCCCATGCCGCCATGGATCTGGATCGCTTCGTCGGCGACGTAGGCCAGCATTTCGGTGGCCTTCAGCTTGGCCATGGCCATGTCCTGGTCGGTGACCGTGCCCTGATCGTATTTCCAGCCGGCTTCGAACACCATCAGGTCGGCCGCTTTCAGTTCCGTGGCCATGTCGGCAAGCTTGAACGAGACACCCTGGAACTTGCCGATCTGCTGGCCGAACTGCTGGCGCTGCGCGGAATACTCGATGGCGTGGCCGAGCGCCCGCTCGGCCCGGCCGAGACAGGTGGCGCCGACCTGCAGGCGGGTGGCGCCGAGCCAGGAATTGGCGACGTCGAAGCCCTTGTGCACTTCGCCGAGCACCTGGCTTGCCGGCAGCCGGCAATCGTCGAATTCGAGGATGGCGTTGGTGTAGCCACGATGCGAGACATTGCGGTAGCCGTCGCGTACCGCGAATCCCTTGGTGCCCTTGTCGACGAAGAAGGCGGTGATCTTCTTGCGTTTTCCCCGGGCGGTTTCTTCCTCTCCCGAGGCCATGAAGCAAATCGCGAAATCCGCGAGGTCGGCGTGGGAGATAAAGTGCTTGGTGCCGTTCAGCACCCAGTCGTCGCCATCCTGCACCGCGGTCGCCTTCATGCCGCGCAGGTCCGAGCCGGCGCCCGGCTCGGTCATCGCCAGGCAATCCCACTTCTCGCCGCGAATGCACGGGAACAGGTATTTTTCGCGCTGCTCCGGCGTGCCGGCCAACAGGATGTTGGAGGGACGCGCGACACAGGTCCAATGCAGCGCGTAATTGGCGCGGCCGAGTTCCTTTTCGTAGAGCAGCCAGGTCACCGTATCGAGGCCGGCACCGCCAACGTCCGCCGGCATGTTGGCGGCATAGAGACCGGCTTCGATCGCCTTGGCCTTGAGCTCCTCGATCAGGTCGCGGCGCAGCACGCCTGTGCGCTCGACCTCGCGTTCATGCGGGTAAAGCTCGTTCTCGACGAAGGCGCGCGTCGTCTCGACAATGAGCTTCTGTTCCTCCGACAGCCCGAAATCCATGGTCTCAGCCTTTCTTCTTTTTCTTCGGCTTTTCCGCCTTCTTCACCGGCTTGGAGGCCTTGGCCTTTTCGGCAGCCTTTGAGGCCGCCGGCTTCTTCGCCGCCAGCTTGGCCAACTGCCTGGTGTAGTCCTTGTGCAAGGCGCCCGCACCCCAGCCCTTGCCCTTGTTCTGCTTCGACAGCGCATCCATGATCGCGACCAGATTGTCGTCGCGGATCTTTTCCAGTTCGCGGATCGACAGGCCGTGCGCCTGGTCGTCCGACTGGGTGGCGATCAGGTCGACCAGCTCGTCGTTGAATTCGGGCACGTCCATGAGCTTGGTCCACGGCCATTTCAGGCATGGGCCGAACTGGGCCATGAAGTGGCGCATGCCGGCCTCGCCGCCGGCGACGCGATAGACCTGGAACATGCCCATCTGCGCCCAGCGCAGGCCGAAGCCGTAGCGCATGATGTCGTCGAGTTCCTCGACCGTGCAGATGCCGTCCTTGATCAGCCACAGCGCTTCGCGCCAGGCCGCTTCGAGCAGGCGATCGCCGACGAAGGCTTCGATCTCCTTGCGGATGACGACCGGCTTCATGCCGATCGAGGCATAGATCTCCTTGGCGACCTCGATGGCCTCGGGGAAGGTCTGATCGCCGCCGACGATTTCGACCAGCGGCAGGAGGTAGACCGGGTTGAACGGATGGCCGACGACCAGCCGCTCCGGGTGCTTCTTCATCGCCACCTGCATATCGGTCGGTTTGATGCCGGAGGTCGACGAGCCGACAATGGCGTTTGCCGGCGCATGGGCGTCGATCTCGGCCAGCACCTTGTGCTTGAGGTCGAGCCGTTCCGGCACGCTTTCCTGGATGAAGTCGGCGTCGGCAACGGCCTCCGCGATCGTCTTGGCGAAGGTCAGCTTGCCTTCCTTCGGCAGGCCGCCGGGCACCATCTGTTTGTAGGCGCGGCGCGCGCCCTTCATCACTTCCGAGACCTTGCGCGAGGCTTCCGGGTCCGGATCGAAGATCGACACGTCGATGCCGTTCAAGAGCAGCCGCGCCACCCAGCCGGCGCCGATGACACCGCCGCCAATGGCGGCCGCCTTGTTGATGATGCTCATGCGGAAGCTCCGGTTCTTGTCCTGGCTGTTTCGGGATCGATGAGAGGCACGCGCTCGCCGGCGCGGATCACCGCGGGGTCGTAGGCCTTGCGGGCGAAGACCTCGAGCACGAAGGGCCGGAAGAAGTCGATCGGCAGCGTCTCGTAATCGGGGTCAAAGCTCGACTGGTCCCAGCGTTCGCAAAACTGGTCGCAGTCGTCGAAATAGGCATGGCCGGCAAAGCGGTCGCGCGCATGGCGATTGCCGCCGAGATGGTGGGCGTAATAGAGCCGCTGGAAGTCACCGTGCTTTTCCACCACCCAGGTGCATTGCTCGCGCACGAAGGGTTTCAGGATCGAAGCGGCGTATTCGTCGTGATTGTAGGGCGCGTAGATGTCGCCGATGTCGTGCAGCAGCGCGCAGGCGATCCAGTCGGTGTCGGCGCCGTCGCGCCAGGCGCGCGTCGCCGCCTGCAGCGAATGGCCGAGCCGGGTGATCTTGTAGCCCGACAGGCCTTCGTCGAGTTGCACCAAAGCGTCGAGCAGACGATCGCCGGTCTTGGCGGCGTAGTCGATTTCATGGGCGGTCAGGAACTCGTAATCGTCCCTGTCACCATCCTTCATCGCGGTGAATTTGACGGTTGTCATTCTCGATGCCCTCCAAACTATGCCGCGATCGGCGCCCGCTTGGTCAGGTTGAGCTTCTTGCGCACTTCCTCTGGCCCCAGGATCCGAGCGCCGAGATTGGTGACGATGCTGGCGGCGCGCTCGACCAGCTGCGCATTGGTCGCCAGCACGCCCTTGTCCAGCCAGAGGTTGTCTTCCAGCCCGACGCGGACATTGCCGCCGGCGAGCACCGCGGCCGCGGCATAGGCCATCTGGTTGCGGCCGATGGAAAAAGCCGACCAGTTCCAGGTCGACGGCACGTTGTTGACCATGGCCATGAAGGTGTTGAGATCGTCAGGCGCGCCCCACGGCACGCCCATGCAGAGCTGCACCAGCGCGTCGGGGTTGAGCACCTTTTCCTCGACCAGCTGCTTGGCGAACCATAGATGGCCGGTGTCGAAGGCCTCGATCTCGGGCTTGACGCCGAGCGCCGTCATCATGCCGCCCATGGCACGCAGCATGCCGGGCGTGTTGGTCATGACATAGTCGGCTTCGGCGAAATTCATGGTGCCGCAGTCGAGCGTGCAGATTTCCGGCAGGCACTGGCGCACATGTTCCATGCGGTTGGTGGCGCCGCCCATGTCGGTGCCCTTCTCGTTAAGCGGCAGCGGCGCTTCCGGCGAGCCGAACACCATGTCGCCGCCCATGCCGGCGGTGAGGTTCAGGATGACGTCGACATCCGCCGCGCGGATGCGCTCGGTCACCTCGCGGTAGAGATGCACGTCGCGGCGCGGCTTGCCGGTCTCTGGGTCGCGGACATGGCAATGGACGATCGCGGCACCGGCCTTGGCCGCGTCAATGGCCGAATCGGCGATCTGCTTGGGCGAACGCGGCACATGCGGGCTACGATCCTGCGAGCCGCCGGATCCGGTCACGGCACAGGTAATGAAGACCTCACGGTTCATCGCAAGCGGCATGGAATTCTCCTCCCAATCGAAACAGCCATGCATGTCGCCCAAAAGTGGGAACCGGTTTTGGGGCAACGACATGCACAGGAACCCGCATAACATTGCGCGACTTGCAGGGGACTGCTTTGCGCTTTACGAAGGCTGCGTGACAAAAAACGAAAAACCGACAATCTTTCGCGCCGAACAGTCGCCGCTCAAGGTGACGCTGCTGGTGTTTTCCGGCGCATCCATCATGTGCGTGGCGTGCACCGTCGACCCGCTGCGTGCCGCCAACCGTATTGCCGGCGAAACCCTGTTCGACTTCAAACTGGTTTCGGTGACCGGGGAAGCGCCGGTCACCACATGCGGCCTGCCCGTGGCGGTCAGCGGCCGGTTCGATGCGACGGAGCCAACCGATGTCCTGGTCGTGGTCGCGGGCTTCGGCACACAGAACTATGCCACGTCGGCCTTGCTCGCCGGCCTGCGCCGCGCGGCGCGGGCGGCTCGCGCCTGCGGCGGCGTCGAGGCGGGCACATGGCTGGTGGCGCGCGCCGGCCTGCTGGAGGGGCGCAGCGCCACGACGCATTGGGAGGACATGGAGGATTTTTCGTCGGCCTTTCCCGGGGTCGACGTGCGCCCCGACCGGTACATCATCGATGGGCCGGTATTCACCACCGGCGGCGCCTCGCCGACGCTGGACCTGATGCTGCACCTGATCCGCACCCGGCTCGGCATGGCCGTGGCGCTCGATGTGGCAAGCGCGTTCATCTACGACCAGGCACGGGTAGCGACCGACGCGCAGCCGCTGGTCTCGCTTGGCCGGCTCGACGGCTACGATCCACGCCTGGCGCAGGCGATCCGGCTGATGGAAGCGCATGTCGACCAGCCGCTGACCATAGAAGCCATAGCAAAGCGCGCCGGCGTGACGGCCCGGACCCTGGAAAGTATTTTTCGCAAGTCGATCGGCGAGACGCCTGGCGCCTATTATCTGAGGCTTCGCCTGGGCGCGGCGCGCCGGCTGGTGGTCGACACCAGGGTGGCGATGGCGGATATTGCCGGGCGGACGGGATTCTCATCCGCCGCGGCGTTTTCCAGAGCGTTTTCAAGAGCATTTGGCGAAGCCCCGGTCAGGCTTCGTCGGGGTTAAGCGGCGTTCCGGCGATCGGTGCCAGCGTCGATCTGCGAGCGCATCTGCCTCGCAAGACGGATTTCGAAACGGCTGCTGACGGCGCGATCCCATTCGTTTTTCACGTCGTCGGTCGGCCGCGGCAGCGCCATCAGCCGGTCAATGATCGATCCGGTCTCACCGGATGAGAGCAGGGCGTCGATTTCGCGTTCGTGCTGCATATCGGTTCGCCTCCTTCCTTTTCACCCGCCACAGGTCCCTTTTATACGAGATACGTGACGGCAGTTTGAAGGCAAGAGCGAGGTCATTGAGGGGCACCCAGGGGCAAAACCTTGTCGCCGAATGAGCGCTTTGGCGCAAAGCCGTTACGCACGCCAAAATCCGGATCAGGGGACGTCAGCCCAGCCGCTTCTCGAACAGAACGGTTGTGAAACCGCTGTCCCATTCGTCATCCGGATAGCGATCTTTTTCGACGTAGCCGAGCGCCTTGTAGACGCTCTGGGCGCGCTCGTTGAACGTATCGGTCTCGAGCCGAGCCTGGCGGAATCCGTCAGCGCGGATAGCCTGTTCGGCGTGCGCCAGCAGACTGCCGCCTACGCCCTGGCCCTGACGGCTGGCCCTGACATGCAAAGCCTCGATGAAATCGCCGCGCCAGTGGATCAGGCCGGCAATCTCGCCGCCGATCTCGGCAATGGTGAATTCCGGCCAGCTCTCCTGGACATAGCGCCCGCCAAGATCGGTCTCGACATAGCGCCGCGCCGATGCCTGGGTAATGTGCGGCAGCCAGGTGCCCTCGAACGTCTCCCGCAGCACCTTTTTGAGAGCCACGAGATCGCTCAGCCGCGCCTTGCGCACCGTGATCTGTCCGTTTGCCATTTTCATCTCCCTTCGGGAGAGCGAACTAGCAAAAGGCGATCACGGCGGCTTTCAGCCACATCGGGCAGATGTCTGTCCAGAAGTCAGGCGTCAGACGTAACGGTTGACGATGTTCTCCAGCAGTTCCTGGCGGCCGGAGCGCGGCTGCGGCTCGATCTTCTTCTTCACCACGCGCTCGGCGATCTCCTCCAGCGTGCGCTTGCCCGCCAGCATCGCCTTGGCCTCGGCGCTGTTCCAGCCGGCGTAGCGCTCGGCCAACGGCGCGGACAACGCCTTGTCCTCGATCATGCGGGCGGCTGCCTTGAGTCCGCGCGCGCAGGAATCCATACCGCCGATGTGGCCGATCAGCAGATCCTGCGGGTCGAGCGACTGGCGGCGCAGCTTGGCGTCGAAATTGGTGCCGCCGGTCTTGAAGCCGCCGGCCTGCAGGACCTGGTAATAGGCCAGCGCCATCTCCGGCACGTTGTTGGGGAACTGATCGGTGTCCCAACCCGACTGGTAGTCGTTGCGGTTCATATCGATGGAGCCGAAGACACCGAGCGCGTTGGCCAGCGCCAGCTCGTGCTCGAACGAATGGCCGGCCAGGATGGCATGGCCCTGCTCGATGTTGAGCTTGACCTCCTTCTCCAGGCCGAAGCGCTTGAGGAAGCCGTAGACGGTGGCGACGTCGTAATCGTATTGGTGCTTGGTCGGCTCCTGCGGTTTCGGCTCGATCAGGATGGTGCCCTTGAAGCCGATCTTGTGCTTGTAGTCGACGACGAGGCTGAGGAAGCGGCCGGCCTGTTCCTGCTCGCGGGCGAGGTCGGTGTTGAGCAGCGTCTCGTAGCCCTCGCGGCCGCCCCACAGCACATAGTTCTCGCCCTTCAACCGCTTGGTGACGTCGATGCAGCTCTTCACCGTCGCCGCCGCATAGGCGAACACGTCCGGATCGGGATTGGTGGCGGCACCCGACATGAAGCGGCGGTTGGAGAACAGGTTCGCCGTGCCCCACAGGAGCTTGACACCGGTCTGCTTCATCTTGGTGGCGAAATAGTCGGCGATCTCGTCGAGGCGGGCGGCACTCTCGGAAAAATCCTTGCCCTCGGGCCGGACATCGGCGTCATGGAAGCAGAAATAGGGCGCGCCGAGCAGAGAGAACATCTCGAAGGCGACATCGGCCTTGAGTTTCGCCAGTTCCATCGTGTCGACGCCGCCGGCCTTGGGGAACCAGGGACGGTCGAAGGTCTGGCCACCGAACGGATCGCCGCCCGGCCAGGCGAAGGAATGCCAGTAGGCGACAGCGAAACGAAGATGGTCTTCCAGCCGCTTGCCGGCGACGACCTCGTCGGGGTTATAGAAGCGATAGGCCAGCGGATTGGTCGAATCCGGCCCCTCATATTTGATCTTCTGGATGTCGCCGAAAAATCCGCTGCTCATGATTTCTGTCCTCTCTCGAATAGTTCGCCCTGATTACCTCAGGCGTAATTGGTTTCGGTCCTGCACCGGTCGAAAAGGCTGATGTCAACAAACAAAGGAGACAGACCATGACCGACCTCAACGCAATCGCCGAGGGCTACATCACCGCCTGGAACGAAAGCGATGCCAGCCGCCGCGCCGAATTGCTCAAGGCGACCTTCACCGAAGACGTCAGCTATCGCGATCCGCTCATGCAGGGCGACGGCCATGACGGCGTCGCGGCGCTGATCGACGGCGTGCATCAGCGCTTTGCCGGCTTCCGGTTCTCGCTGAAGGGCGCGCCGGACGGGTTTGCCGACAAGATCCGCTTCTCCTGGAATCTCGGCCCGGAAGGCACACCTTCCATGATCGAAGGCACCGACATCGGTGTCATCGAGAACGGCCGCCTGAAGAGCGTCACCGGCTTCCTCGACAAGGTGCCGGCGCAGTGAGTTGCCGAGCTGTGGCGTGGGCGAGAAACCGCTCACGCCGTGGCGCCCCTGATTGCCGGATACAGCGCCCGGTAACGGTGATACGCATCGGCATAGGCACCGCCGAGCCTGGCATCCGGTTCGATCGTGGCATCTGTCCTGGGCGCGGAGCAGACGGCCAGCGGATCGGCACCGGTCGCCGCGATCAGGCCAAGCCTGGCGGCGCCAAAGGCGGCGCCGAAATCGCCGTCGGCTGGAATATCCACCGGCACCTGCAGCGCGGTGGCGATCGATTTCAGCCAGTAGCGCGAGCGCGAGCCGCCACCGATCGCCGTCACCCGCGTCAGTGTGGTGCCGGCTTTCTTCAGGGCTTCGAGGCTGTCGCGAAAGGCGAAGGCGACGCCTTCCAGAACCGCCTGCGTCAGCACCGCGCGGCTCGATTCATGCGCCAGGCCGGTGAAGGAACCGCGAATGGCGGAATCATTGTGCGGCGTACGCTCGCCGGAGAGATAGGGCAGGAAGGACACGCCGCTCGGCGCCATCAGCGCGTCACCCAGTTCAGCGGTCAGTTCGCCCGCGCCTTTGCCCGTGATCTCCGACAGCCAATTGAGCGAATCGGTCGCCGACAGGATGACGCCCATCTGATGCCAGGTGTTGGGCAGCGCATGGCAGAAGGTGTGGACCGCGCTTGCCGGGTTGGGCAGATAGGACGCGTTGGCGGCAAACAGCACGCCCGACGTGCCGAGCGAGACAAAGGCATGGCCGGCGCCGACCGTGCCCATGCCGCAGGCGGAAGCCGCATTGTCGCCGGCGCCGCCGGCAACCGGGATGCCGGCCTCGACGCCCCATTTCGACGCCAATTCGGCACGCAACCCGCCGGCCTTCTGTGTGCCCTCGACCAGGGACGGCATCTGCTTCTCGTCAAGCGCGGTGGCGGCGAGCAGTTCGGCCGACCAGCGGCGCTTGCCGACATCGAGCCAGGACGTGCCGGCCGAATCCGACATCTCCGAAATGTGTTCGCCGGCGAGCCAGAGCCGCAGGAAATCCTTCGGCAGCAGCACCTTGGCAACCTTGGCGAAGACGGCGGGCTCGTTGTTCTTCACCCAGGCAAGCTTGGGTGCGGTGAAGCCAGGGAAAACGATGTTGCCGGTCAGCGCGCGGAAGCGCGGGTCGGCGTCGAGTGCCGACGCCTCGACATGGCTGCGCGTATCGTTCCACAGGATGCAGGGACGCAGCACGTGATCGGCCGCGTCGAGCAAGGTGGCGCCGTGCATCTGGCCCGACAGGCCGATGCCTTTGACCGCCGCGAACTGCTTGGGATGGGAAGCCTTCAGTTCACCGATCGCGTCTTCGCAGGCGCGTATCCAGTGCGACGGATCCTGTTCGGACCAGCCGGGATGCGGCCGCGAAACGTCAAGCGAGCCGTGGCCGGAGCCGACGACATTCTGTCCGGCATCCATCAGCAGCGCCTTGACGCCCGACGTGCCCAGGTCGAGGCCGAGATACATGTTTTCCTCCCATGCCATTATTTTTTTCGGATCTCGAAAAAATCTGGCCGAGCCAGTTTTTAAGGCAAGATCCGCTCCGGGTCAATTCTCTGACAAATCGGCGGCGCGTCGTGAAAACAGTAGCGACAGCGGGCTGTCCGGTCGCGCCATCGCCCGCTCGGCCGCGAGCGCCCTGGCGAGCACGCGGTCCCCGCCTCGCAGCGCGGCTTCGATCAGCGTCAGGTCGATGACGTCGCGCTGCGCATGGCTTCCACCGAAACGGTGGGCGATCGCGCGGATCGGCCGGATCAGGCGTATGGCCTCGGCGTAGTTGCCCTCGCCGAACGCCTTGATCGCCAGCGTCAGGGGATAGCCGACATCGCGGGTGAAGGCGGCGTTGTCGTCGCTGCCACGCATGGCCTCGCGCTGTGCCTCGAGCAAGGTCCGGGCCTGTGCATCGAGCCCGGCGCCCACAAACGCCATCATCGCATGGGCATCGTTGAAGGCATAGTCGCCGGCGCCGGCCCCCGGCCAATTGGCGGCCAGCGCTGCCCAGCGGTCGCCGATATCGACGCCGCCGAGATAGAGCCGCCACAGCAGCGCCGACGCATCGACCATATTGAGCGCCATTGTTGATGGTGTGCCGTAGATCGGCCCGTCGTAGAGCGCCAGCACCTGGTCGGTCTCGCCGAGATCGTAGTGAAACAGCGCCAGATGCCACCAATTGTGCACCTGCAGGAAGCTATCCTTCGTCCAGGCTTCGGGGTTGGCGCGCATCCAGGCAATGCCGTCTCTTTGCCGGCTTTGCATTTCCATCACATGGGCGACGGCGTGTTGCGCCCAGCCGTCGCGCGGTTCGATCTCGACCGCCATGCGACCGAGTTTTTCAGCCTTGGTATAGTCACCCATCTCCTCCAGCCCGAAGGCCTGCATGCCAAGCATGGCATGGTAACCGGGCATGCCGCTCTGCCAGGACGGCAAGGCGCGCGCGATGCGGTCGCGCAGCATGCGGGCATTGCCGGTGAAAAAGTCGATCTGGTGCCCGACCTGCAGCGCCACGGCGTCGAGTGGGGTCTCGATGGTGATGTCCTCAAGGATCCTGGCGGCATCATGCCAGCGCCCGTTGGCGAGGTGGCCGAGGGCTGAGACATGGGCCTTTTCGCGCGTTGTCGCGGCAAGCGGCAGCGCCGCCTCGTGGCAGGCCCTGGCCACGGCCGTCGCCTCACGCTCGGTGGCAAGCCCGAAGAGATAGCCCTTGAAGACATGCGCCATGACAAAACCTGGGTCCTGCGCGATGGCGCGATCGACGGAAGCCACGGGATCGCCGATGAAGCACTGCAATTGGCTCACCGCTTGGCTGTAGGGCACGAATCCCGCTTGCGTCGCACCCGAAAGTGCCAGGTCGAATGCATCCTTGATCGCCATGCAACCCCCCTTGACCGGCGCGTTGCGGGCACGATGCCCCTCGGTCCAACGCGATCTTAAAGCATCGGCCGCGGACGCGCCAACCATGCACCGCGCACACTGATCTCAGTAGATTTCGCAATTCATCAACCATGGCGAGCAGATTAGGCTTTGTAAAATCGAACGGATTGTGGCTTCATTGCGGCGCGGCGAAGGGCTTGTAATCGCGATCTGAGAGGGGACGCGATGCGGCATTTTGAAATACAGCTTCCGAATGGTCGTTCGGAGCACGTTGATGGGGTGATTTCTTTGTCGCGGCAAAGGCCGCAGCAAATTCGACCATGGTTTATTAGCTTGCTTGCAACTACAGCGTTTGTGTTGCTGCCCGGTTCCGCGGCTTTCGCGGCCTGCGTGCTGGTTCCATCGGCGGGAAATACCACCTTCACCTGCGATAGCGGCGATTCAGGCGGCAGCCTCACCGACACCAGCGGCGACAATACGCTCACCTTTCCCGCCGGCGGCACCGGCCAGGTGAGTGGCAACGTCACTTTCGGTCCCGGCATGGACCGCATCAACATGCAGTCCGGCATCATTACCGGCACGGTCGACCAGGGCGACGGCACGGATTTCCTCACCATCGGCGGCGGCACTGTCACAGGCAACGTCCAGCAGGGCGCCGGCATCGACGACTTCAACATGAGCGGTGGCCAGATCGGGTCGCTCAACCAGGGCGACGGGCTCGACACCTTCACCATGACGGGAGGGCGCATCGTCGATTTCTTCGACGATGGCGACCGTGCCGTGATGACCGGCGGCCGCATCGGCCGCGTCAACATGAAGCTCGACAAGAACTATTTCAACATGTCCGGAGGCACCATCGACCGCAACCTCGTCACCGGCTTCGACCAGGACACCATCATCCTCTCGGGAGGCACGATCGGCGGCAACATCAGCGTCAGCGGCGGCAATGACAGCGTGACAATCACCGGCGGCACCGTCGGTGGCGACGTGCTGATGAGCTTCGGCTCCGACAATTTCGTCTGGAATGGCGGCGGCATCATCTATGGCGCGGTCGATCTCGGCGCCGACAACGATACCGCCAAGCTCAGCAACCTTACCAACGCCAATCTCGGCGGCACGGATGCCATAAATGGCGGCCTTGGCACCGACACGCTGACCTTCGACAACGTCAAACTGGAGGGGATCGCCCGGGTCCAGAACTGGGAGAGCATCGACGCCAGCAACGACACGCAATTGATGCTCGACGGCAATCTTGTGCTCGGCGACAGCGGCACCGGTACAGGCTCGCTCAGCGTCGATGCTGCGAGCACGCTCTATGGCGGCGGCTTCAACTCGACGATCCAAGCCTTCACGGCGGGCCAGTTGGCTGAGGTCACCAATGCCGGGCGCATCGACCTGACCAACGGCACCACCGGAGCGACCGACCGGCTGACGATTTCGGGCAATTATGTCGGCGCCGGCGGCGTGCTGCTTGTCCAGACCGAACTCGGCGACGACTCTTCCGCGTCCGACAGGCTGGTCCTGTCAGGCGGGACAGCTTCCGGCTCGACCGGCATTTCCGTGGTCAATGTCGGCGGCGCGGGTGCCGCGACCACGCAGGACGGCATCATGCTCGTCCAGGCCATCAACGGCGCCACCTCGGGCGCCTCGACCTTCGCACTTGACGGGCCGGTCGCCGCCGGCGCCTTCGAATACTATCTTTTCAAGGGTGGCGTCAGCGCCGGCAGCGACGAGAACTGGTATCTGCGCTCGACACTGATAACACCGACGTCGCCGGCCGCGGCGCCACCGACGCTCGAGCCCTCGCCACCGGTGGAACCGGTGCCCCCGGCGGCCGAGCCGCCGCCTCCGCCGCCCTCCGAACTGCCGCCGACGCCACCGCCGAGCGAGGGCGACATCAACAATCCGCCGGTCGACCCGACGCCGCCGGTGCAAACCAGCGACCCGCAACCCGAACCACCACCGCCGCCACCACCGGCGCCTCCGGCGGATCCGCCACCGCCGCCACCGGTGGTGCCGACTGCCGTGCCCGACCTGCCGGTGCCGGCGGTCGGTCAGGAAATCGTGCTCTACCGCATCGAGGTGCCGGTCTATTCGGCCTTGCCGCCCGTGGCCGAGCACCTGGCGATGACGACGCTCGGCACTTTCCATGAACGGCGCGGCGAGCAAAGCCTGTTGTCGGACACGGAGTTGTCGCCGGTCTGGGGCCGCATCCATGGCCAGGACGCCAAGATGGGCTGGTCGGGAACAGTGTCGCCATCCTTCGATGGCACCCTGTTCGGCCTGCAGGCGGGCTTCGACGTGTTCGGCCGCGACACCGCCTCGGGCGGAATCGATCGCGCCGGCCTGTTCGTCGCCTATGCCAGCATGAAGGGTGATGTGCGCGGCCAGGCGCTGGGATGGAACGACCTGTCCGTCGGCAGCCTCGACGTCACCGGCACCAGTGTCGGCGGCTACTGGACCCGCATCGGCCAGGGCGGCTGGTATCTGGACGGCGTCCTGATGGCCACCTTCTTCGGGGGCAACGCGACGTCGTCGCGCGACATTGGCATCGATATCGGTGGGACAGGCGTCACAGCTTCACTTGAAGGCGGCTATCCCATTGCGCTGGCGCAGGGCTGGACGCTCGAGCCGCAAGCGCAACTGGTCTGGCAGCATCTGTCGCTGGACGATACCAACGACCGCTTCTCGTCGGTTTCCTTCGGCACCGACGAGAGCGTCAGCGGCCGGCTGGGCGCGCGGCTGCAGGGCGAGACCACGATCAACGGCATGGCGCTGCAGCCTTATCTCAAGGCCAACATCTGGCACGATTTCGGCGGCACCGACCGTGTCAGCTTCGACACCACCGACATCACGACCGAGGGCAGGTCGACCTCGCTCGAGTTCGGCGGCGGCGTCGTTGCCAAGGTGACGGACAAGGTCAGCATCTTCGCCACCGGCGACTACACGACCAATCTCGGCGGCGCCAAGCGCCGCATCCTCGATGGCAATCTGGGAATCAGCGTCAAATGGTGAGACCCTCCGGGCCTCACCATGCGTCAGGAGATCAATTGCCCGAACGCATCGCCACCGTGGCGATGCCGGCACCAACCAGCAATGTGCCGCCGGTGCGGTTGAAGACGCGGATCGCCTTGGGATTGCGCACGACGTTTCGCGCGCGTGCCGCGATCAGCGCATAGCCAAACGCATTGGCAAAGGCGAGCGCCAGGAAGGTGGTCTCGAAGACCAGCATCTGCGTCCAGAAGTCGGCATGCCGATCGAGGAACTGCGGCAGGAAAGCAACGAAGAAGGTGATGCTTTTCGGGTTGAGCGCGGTGACCAGCCAGGCGTGCGCCATCATTTTTGCCGACGATACGGCATCGGTCCGGGGTTCGGCCTTCAGCGCTCCGCCAGCGCGGAACAGTTTCACGCCGAGATAGACCAGATAGAAGGCACCGATCAGCTTCAGGATGGTGAAGACACCAGCCGATGCGGCGAGCAGCGCGCCGATGCCCAGCATCGACAAGGTCATGGCGGTGAAGTCGCCGAGCGCCACGCCGACGGCCATCGGCAGAGCGGTGCGCCAGCCCTGGCCCAGCGCATAAGACACGACCAGCAGAATGGTCGGTCCCGGAATGATGAGAAGGATCGTCGACGCGGCGGCGAAAGCGGCCCAGTTTTCGAAGGACATGTCTGTCTCCCTTGGGTTAAGGAAAAGGATAAATCCTCAGCCCCGGGAGAATGTAAAGGGGCATGATCCTTGTTTCTTGCGCAATTGCGGACGCAAGACCAAAACGCATTCTTCCTGAAATTGCCGCGCCATCAATTGCGCGAACGGCAGGTTGGCGTCAGTTCGCGCCGCCCAGCGTGCTCACGATATCGGCCAGGCTGACATTGGCGCCGAGGACCAGTGCGGCCGCGACAATGGCAGCGGCAAAAAGCTTGATGTCGGTCTTTAACGTCTTGCACATGGAGGCCCCTCGCTGATCGCTTGCTGCGTAGGAGCCTCCGACGCCGGGATTATGACATGAACCGGGTCTTTTTGTGCAGGAGCTCTCGGTTGGCGGTGACCCGGGAGGGCCGAACCGCGCCAGGCGACGCGCAAATGCAGGCGATGCAAGGCATTCACGCTTTATCAACCATGAATGATGAAAATGCCTGCCATCCGGCCGGACCGTGCTTCCCGCCGACAGCGTAAGGTTTGGGTATATGCGTGAGTTGCCGCAAGGTCTGACGCCGCCACGAAACGGCGACGCAATCGAAACCGATCATCATCTTTCCCGCCGCGCCGTCCTTTCGGGGGCAGGCGCGCTGGCGCTGCTCAGCGCCGCCGGTTGCTCGACTTCCGGCGGCGGCATGCCGGCGCTTGAACTCGACAATACGGTCACCGGTTCCGTACCGCCGATGCGGCCGGCGATCAGCGTCGACAAGAACATCACCAGCCCCGACCTGATGTATGCCGCGTTGACGGACAACGGTTTCAACGTGCCCGAGGTGCCGTATCTGAAGGTCAAGCCGGAATTCCGCCGTCAGATCGTCGTGGACACGACCGGCGAAGCGCCCGGCACCATCGTCGTCCATCTCAAGGAGCGCATGCTCTATCTCGTCCAGCCGGATGGCGACGCGATCCGCTATGGGGTCGGCATCGGCAAGGACGGCTTCCGCTGGTCCGGCCGCGCCAACATCCAGTATGGCCGAGAATGGCCGACCTGGACACCGCCACCCGAAATGATCCAGCGTAAGCCCGAACTGGTGAAGTGGCAGGGCGGCCAACCCGGCGGCCTCACCAACCCGCTTGGGGCGCGCGCGCTCTACATCTACCAGGACGGCAAGGATACTGGCTACCGCATCCACGGCTCGCCCGAATGGTGGAGCATCGGCCAGGCGATGTCGTCGGGCTGCGTGCGCCTGATCAACCAGGACATCATCGACCTCTACAGCCGCGTTTCGAAGAAAAACCCGGTCGTCGTCATGTGATCTTTCGAGCGGCCAACGCGGCCGCTTTATCGTCTCGTTCGAGCATGATCCCTGGCCAAACGGAAACCGTTTGTCCGAGAAACCGGTTTCCATTTTTCGGGATCGTGCCCGCGACTCCCCGTTGCGCGATGCCGCGAGACAGGCGAAGGTGCCTTGAAACCCATCGCCTCGGGAGACGTCAGGAATGGCCGGAACTTTTGTTATCGCGCAAGGCGGCGGCCCGACCGCCGTCATCAACCAGACGGTTGTCGGCGCCACGCTGGAGATCCGCAAGCGGCATCCCGGCGCCAGGGTGCTGGGCTCCCTCCATGGCGTGCGCGGCATTCGTGACGGCAATTATGTCGACCTTTCGGCCATCCCCGAGGATAGGCTGCGGCTGATTGCCGGGACACCGAGCGCGGCGCTTGGCTCGACGCGCGACAAACCGGACGCGGCCTACTGCGATGTCATCCTCAAGGGCTTGCAGAAGGCCGGGGCCGACGCCTTCATCTATATAGGCGGCAACGACACGTCGGGCACACAGCAGATCCTGACCGACGCCGCCGGCGGTTCCATTGCTTTCGTCCATGCACCCAAGACCATCGACAATGATCTCGAGGAGAACGACCATACACCGGGCTTCATTTCGGCGGCGGAGTTCGTCGCCGGCGCCTTTCTGTCCGTCGACCTCGATTTTCGCGCCTTGCCCGGCATCTATGTCGGCATCGTCATGGGCCGGCACGCCGGCTTCCTGACTGCCGCCGCCGCGGCCTGGCAGCTCGATCCCAACAGCGGCCCACATCTCGTCTACGTGCCCGAGCGGCCGTTCTCCGCGGCCGGTTTCATCGACGACGTGCGTGCCATGCTCGACCGCCACAAGCGCTGCATCGTCGCGGTGTCGGAAGGGGTCAGCACCGCCGACGGCAAGGCACTGGTCGAGAGCCTGGTGCCGCCGGAGAAACTGGAACGCGACCAGCACGGCAACGTCAAATTGTCGGGCAGCGACCTGCCGGCCGCGCTGGAACGGGCATTGGCCGACGGGCTTCCGGGCAAGCGGGCCCGCGTCGACGCACTCGGCTACATGCCGCGCGGCTATGTCGGCGCCATCAGCGCCGTCGACGCGCAGGAGGCATTCGATGCCGGCGCCTTCGCGGTCTCTGTCGCCGAACAGGGCGGCGGCTCGGTGGCGCTGCAATATGATGGCACAAAGACCGTGCTGAAGAAGGTGCCGCTGAAGAATGTCGCCGGCAAGACCCGCCACATGCCTGACAATTTCATGAAGCCCGACGTCAGCCAGCTGTCCGACGCCGGCATGGCCTATCTCAAGCGGCTGGTGCCGGAAAAGTACAAGGTCGGGAAGCCGTTCGTCTAATGTCAGGCTCACACCTGATGCCGGGCTGGTTCACCAAGAGCATCGTCGACGACAGGACGACGATGCTGACCGAGCCGTTCGTGCATGGCTATGTGCGCGCCAACATCTGGCATTTGCGCGGTCGCGACGCCGATCTTTTGGTCGATACCGGCATGGGCATCCGTCCGCTGGCGCCGGAGATCGAAACGCGGCCGGGCAAGCCGCTGCTGGTCGTCGCCACGCACATCCATCTCGACCATGTCGGCTCGCTGCACGAGTTTCCATGGCGGGCTGGACCCAAGATGAGTGCCGCGCAGTTCGAGAGCATGGATGAGGCGGCGACCTACGCCTACATGTTCCACGATCTCGAAGGTGCCGTTTCGAAACTGCCGGAGCCGGGCTGGAAGTCGGCGGATTACAAGATCCCATCGGCGCCGCTGACGCGGACCCTTGACGAGGGCGACGTGATCGATCTCGGCGACCGGCAATTCCGAGTCCTGCATCTGCCCGGGCATTCGCCGGATTCGATCGCGCTGTTCGACGAGGCCGACGGCCTGTTTTTCAGCGGCGACGCCATCTACGACGACACGCTGATCGACAGCCTGCCGGATTCCGACCGGGCCGCCTATGTCAGCACCATGCAGCGGCTGCTCGACCTGCCGATCCGCATCGGCCATGGCGGCCACGGACCGAGCTTCGAGCGCAAGCGTATGCGTGAAATTGCAACGGCTTACATCAAAAAGACCGGCGATATTTGAACCTCGCCAAGCCCGCACACTGCAAGGGGCGGTCAGGCGCCTATCAGGCCGCAAAGAATTAAATCTTTGTAATATAACCGAAAAAACCTAATTCGCCCGCATCCGCGTCCTAGATTCCGGTTTCATCGACCTGAACGGCCGCCGCATGAAGCGAGACAGGCGGCCGCGACGGCCGGTACGCCGAATGGGCCGCTCCCATACAGGCCACGGCGCCAAACCCAATGTCTCGCACGGACAACGACCATGTCATCTCACAACATTCTTCGCAGACATCGCGTCGCCGCATTGCTGGGCGCCGCCCTCATCATCAGCCCCTTCGTCGTTTCATTTGCTCAAAGTGCCGGCAACACAGCCGTGAGCAACGTTGTCGCGACGACCCAGACCCCTGTCGCCGGTATCACCGCGCCAAATGGCTCCTTTGCGCCGATCGTGGCGGCCGACAAGCCGGCGGTGGTGACGGTCACCACCGTCATGAAGGCGCAGCCGGCAAGCGCCGATGACGGGATGCCTCTCGGCAACTCGCCGTTCGACCAATATTTCCGCCAGTTCTTCGGCGACCAGGGCATGCCCGCTCCGCGGACACCGCCGCAACAGGCGCAGCGCGCCGAAGCGCTCGGCTCCGGCTTCATCGTCAGTGCCGACGGCACGATCGTCACCAACAACCACGTCGTCGACGGCGCCTCCTCGATCAAGGTGACGCTCGACGACGGCACCGAACTTCCCGCCAAGCTCATCGGCCGCGACGCCAAGAACGATCTCGCCGTGCTCAAGATCAAGGCCGACAAGTCCTTGCCGACGGTCAAGTGGGGCGATTCCGACCGCCTGATGACCGGCGACCAGGTGCTGGCGATCGGCAATCCGTTCGGCATCGGCACCACGGTGACGGCCGGCATCGTTTCGGCGCGCGGCCGCGACCTGCACAGCGGACCGTTCGACGATTTCATCCAGATCGACGCGCCGATCAACCATGGCAATTCCGGCGGCCCGCTGGTGGACGTGAACGGCAATGTTGTCGGCATCAACACGGCGATCTATTCGCCCAATGGCGGCAGTGTCGGCGTCGGCTTCGCCATCCCGTCGGACCAGGCGCAGAAGGTCGTGGCCAAGCTGATGAAGGACGGCTCGATCCAGTATGGCTATCTCGGTGTCGAGATCCAACCGGTGACGCCTGACGTGGCAAGCGCCATCGGGCTCGATCATCCCGGCGGCGCGCTGGTTTCGAAAGTCAATGACAGCTCGCCCGCCGCCAGCGCCGGCGTCGAGGCCGGCGACGTCATCACCGGCTTCGCCGGACAGGACGTCAAGGACCCCAAGGATCTGTCACGCGCCGTCGCCGATGTCGCCCCTGGCGCGAAGGAATCGCTCGATGTCTGGCGCAAGGGCAAGGCCATGCAGATTTCCGTCAATGTCGGGCAAAACAGCGACGACGTGAAGACGGCGTCGACTGACGACTCCGGCATGCCGAGCGCTGAACAAGGCTCACGCGCGCCGGCGATCGGCCTAGGCCTGATGGATATCACGCCCGACATTCGCCAGGAAATGAACCTCGCCGACAACGAGCATGGCGCGGTAGTTGCGCGCGTCAGTCCCGACAAGGCGGCGGCCGCGGCCGGCATCCAGCCGGGCGATATCATCGTCGCCGTCAACCAGGCGCCGGTGAAGAGCGCCAGGCAGGTCACGCAGGCGATCGCCCAGGCCAGCAAGTCGGGCCGCAAGTCGGTGCTGCTGCTGGTCGAACGCGACGGCGGCCAGATCTATGTCGCCGTGCCATTCGCGAATGGCTGAGGCGCGGAGCCGGGTTTGACCCGAGGGCGGGCTTGTCGCGACGAGCCCGCCCTCGCCATCTAGAGTTTGCGCAGGGCCACTTCCTCGACCAGATGGTCGGCGCCCTTGCGCAGGATGAGGTCGGCGCGGGCGCGCGTCGGCAGGATGTTTTCGCGCAAATTCTTCAGATTGATGTTGGTCCACAGGCCTTCGGCGATGGCGCGCGCCGAATCCTCCGAGAGCTGCGAATAGCGGTGGAAGAAGGAATCCGGATTGCGGAATGCGGTCTCGCGCAGACGCATGAAACGGGAAATGTACCACTGGTGGATCAGTTTCTCGTCGGCATCGATATAGATGGCGAAGTCGAAAAAGTCCGACAGGAAAGGCACGATCTTGCCGTCCTGCGGCAGCTTGCCCGGCTGCAGCACGTTGATGCCTTCGAAGATCAATATGTCCGGCCGGTCGATGGTGACGAATTCGCCGGGAATGACGTCGTAGGTGAGATGCGAATAGACCGGCGCGCGCACATTGGGCAGCGCCGACTTGATGCCGGAGAGGAAACGCAGCAGCGCTCCGACATCGTAGCTGTCGGGAAAGCCCTTGCGTTCCATCAGGTTTTCGCGGCGCAGGACCTCGTTGGGCAGCAGGAAGCCGTCGGTGGTGATGAGATCGACCTTGGGGCTCGACGGCCAGCGCGCCAGCAATTCCTTCAGCACGCGGGCCGTGGTCGATTTGCCGACCGCGACCGAGCCGGCAATGCCGATGATGAACGGCGTCTTGACGATATCGACGGCGTTGAAGAAGGCCTGGCGCTGCCTGAACAGCAATTGGCTGGCCTCGACATGGGCGGACAAGAGCCGCGACAGCGACAGATAGATACGCTTGACCTCTTCGAGGTCGACCGGGTCGTTGAGCGAACGCAGCCGGCGGAATTCGTCCTCGCTCAGTGTCAGCGGCGTGTCGGCTCGGAATTGCGACCATTGCTCGGCGGAGAAGAAACGAAAGGGGGAATATTTCTCGGTTGGCGCGAGCTGATCCATCGAGATACCTGCCCTCCCTCGTGCTCAGCCCTTGGGCCGCGACGCCTTCTCGGCGATGCCCGAACGCGCCGTGCGGCTTTCGAGCTCCTGGAGCACGTCGCGCAACGGGACACCCGAAATGCCGAGAACGACGAGCCAATGATATATAAGATCGGCACTTTCGGAAACGAGGCCCTGCCTGTCGCCCTTGACGGCGGCAATCACGGTCTCGACCGCCTCTTCGCCAAGCTTCTGCGCCGCCTTGTCGATGCCACGCGAAAACAGCTTGGCCGTCCACGAGTCCGCATCGCCGGAATGGGCGCGCTCATGGACGATTTTTTCCAGATCGGACAGCGAAAATTCAGCCATGGCGCCGGGAGCCTTTCTTAGCCGGAAGCCTCTAGGGCCGATCGACCGAGGAGTCCAGCCGCATCGGCAGCCCGGCCTCGGCCATATGCGCCTTGGCCTGCGCTATCGTGTAGGTGCCGAAATGGAAGATCGAGGCCGCCAGAACCGCGCCGGCATGGCCATCGCGAATGCCTTCGACCAGATGGTCCAGCGTGCCGACGCCGCCCGAGGCGATGACTGGCGCGCGCACCGCATCAGCAATCGCACGCGTCAGCGCGATGTCGTAGCCGGCCTTGGTGCCGTCGCGGTCCATCGAGGTCAACAGGATCTCGCCTGCGCCGCGATCGACCATTTTCCGGGCGAATTCGACCGCGTCGATGCCGGTCTTCTCGCGTCCGCCATGGGTGAAGATCTCCCAGCGGTCGGCCTCGCCGGCGCCGGAGACCTTCTTGGCGTCGATGGCGACGACGATGCATTGGTTGCCGAACTTGTCGGCCGCTTCGGCGACGAAATCCGGGTTCTTCACCGCAGCCGTGTTGATCGACACCTTGTCGGCGCCGGCCAAAAGCAGCTTCCTGATGTCGGCGACCTGGCGCACGCCGCCGCCGACGGTCAGCGGCATGAAACACTGTTCGGCGGTGCGGGCGATGACATCGAAGATCGTTTCCCGGTTGTCGGACGAAGCGGTGATGTCGAGAAAACACAGCTCGTCGGCGCCGGCGGCGTCATAGGCCTTGGCTGCCTCGACCGGGTCACCGGCGTCGATGAGATCGACGAAATTGACGCCCTTGACGACACGGCCGTCCTTGACGTCGAGGCACGGGATGACACGGGCTTTCAGCATCAGCGGCCCTCTATCGTGGCGATGAGGTCGTTGAACAACTGGCCGACCAGCGGTGGCACGTCGGCCTGGGCATCGAAGGCCGGATCGTAGGCGGAAACGGTGATGCCGACGACCGGTACGGCAAGCGCCATGGCGCAGGCGGCGTCGCGCAACTGTTGGGGGCTCGGCCCGCCAGATGTGACGTAACGGTTGGCCTGCAGCTCCTTCGGGTCATGCACGTCGAGATCGAGATGCATGTGCACGCTTTTGGCGCCGGCGGCTTTCAGTCTTTCGGTCGCTTGCGCCACGCCGGGGCATTCAGTGCGGATCACCGGCAGGGTCTTGAGGAGTTGTTGCTCGGCCGGATCGAGATCGCGGGCGTTGACGAGTACGCAGCGCGACGGATCGATCGGCTGGAAGCCGGGAATGGCTGATGCCATCGGGCGCCAGCACAGGCCAAGCACGGTCGCCAGCGCCATGCCGTCGAGGAAGCCGTATACGGAGGTCTCGGGCGTGTTGAGGTCGCCATGCTGGTCGGCCCAGATGATCGCATCGGCGCCTTCGCCGGCGACCGCGCCGGCACTGGTCAGGCAGTTTCCGGCCAGCACGATAGGAAACCGCCCCCTGTCGATGGCAATGCGGACCTCGCCCGAGACGGCGTTGCAGACAGCGAAACCGGTGGCGATCTCGCGTTCCTGGTCGTCGCCGACCCTGCCGATATCCTCGACCGCGACGTCGTGGCCGGCGATGGTCAGGGCGTCGACGAGACCGCCCGCAATCAGCGCGTCCGGCCCCTGGCCCATGCCGCCATGGTAGTGGCCGCTGTCATAGGAGGCGAGGATGATGGTGATCTTCACGATTTCGCCTCCGCCACCGGCCGCCCCCGCAGGATCGCCAGCGCCTCTGCCGGATCGATGCGGCCGTCATAGAGCGCGCGGCCCGAGATGGCGCCTTCGAGCTTTTGTGCGTCCGGCATGGTCATGCGCACGATGTCGGCGATCGAGGCCAGCCCCCCCGAAGCGATGACCGGGATCGATACGGCGTCGGCGAGGTCGATGGTGGCATCCCAGTTGATGCCGGTGAGCACGCCGTCGCGATCGATGTCGGTGTAGATGATGGCGGCGACGCCGGCGCCCTCGAACTTCTTCGCCAGTTCGATGACGCCAAGGCTCGACGCTTCGGCCCAGCCTTCGACCGCCACCTTGCCGCCCTTGGCGTCGATGCCGACCGCCACCTTGCCAGGGAAGGCCTTGCAGGCCTGCCGGACCAGACCGGGATCGCGCACCGCCACCGTGCCGAGAATGACGCGGGCGAGACCACGATCGAGCCAGTCCTCGATCTGCGCAATCGTGCGGATGCCGCCGCCGAGCTGCACCGGGTTCCTGGTCGCCTTGAGGATGGCGCCGACCGCCGCGCTGTTGACGCTCTGGCCCCTGAAGGCGCCGTTGAGGTCGACGACATGCAGCCATTCGAAGCCCTGGTCCTCGAAGGCTTTTGCCTGCGCGGCGGGATCATCGTTGTAGATGGTCGCGGTCGCCATGTCGCCGTGCTTCAGGCGCACGCATTGGCCGTCCTTGAGGTCGATGGCAGGAAACAGGATCACGATTCAGGCGCCTTCAACGATGACGAAATGGCCCGTCGATCCGGCAAGCCTGAATTTCGAGGCATGCTGATATTCCGGCGAATGATAGCATTCCACTGCCTTGTCGTAGGATTCGAACTCGATCACGACATGGCGATTGCCTGTCGGCTGTTCCGGGTTCTCGTGGCGGCCCGCCCGCACGATGAACTTGGCGCCGTACTTGGCAAAGGCAACGGCATTCGCCTGGATATAGTGCTTGTAGATTTCGGGATCGCGAACATCGATCATCGCCATCCAATAGCCCTTCTTGCTCATGATTTATCCCCTAGCTTGAGCATGATCCCTGGACAAACGGGGACCGTTTGTCCGAGAAAACCGGCGTCCACTTTTCGGGACCATGCTCTAGGGCCTCCACTTCAGGAAATTGGTGATCAGCGCCAGCCCCAGCGCCTGGCTCTTCTCCGGATGGAACTGCGTGCCGACGAGATTGTCGCGGGCAACGGTGGCCGTCACCGGGCCGCCATAATCGGCGACCGCCAGAACCTCGTCCGGCTTGCGAGCGTCGAGATGATAGGAGTGGACGAAGTAGGCGTGCAGCCCCGCGGCTCCGGTTGGAATGCCGGCAAACAGCGGATGCTGGCGCCGAAGCTCGATCGTGTTCCAGCCGATCTGCGGGATCTTCAGCCCGGGATCCGCCGGCGTGATCTCCTTGACGTCGCCCGATATCCAGCCAAAGCCTTTGGTGACGGTCTTTTCCAGGCCGCGCTCGGACATCAGCTGCATGCCGACGCAGATGCCGAGGAAAGGCCGGCCCTTGGCAATGGCAACGTCCTCGACCGCCTCCCACATGCCCTCGACGGCACGCAAGCCTGCCGCGCAGTCGGCATAGGCGCCGACGCCGGGCAGGACGATGCGGTCGGCAGTGCGCACCCGGTCGGCATCGGCCGTCAACTCGATCTTAGCCGATATTCCGGCTTCGCGCGCGGCGCGCTCGAAGGCCTTGGTGGCCGAGCGCAGATTGCCCGAGCCGTAATCGATGATTGCCACCCGCATGTCAGGGCCGTCCCGGGATGTGGGTCAGGCCCAGCGCCATGCCGGGCTGCGCCGGCCGCGCCAGGGCGGCATCCGGAACGATGCGTGGCGCCGGAACGGTTTCCTCCGCGTGCCCTTCGGCCTCAAGCGCATAACGGATGTCGGCATCGTCGAGCCGGCCGGCGTGAACCACGCCCCATTCATGCCAGCCGCGCCGGCGAAGGGCCGCTACGCGCAACCCCTGGCCTTCCAGGCCAACGTAGAGCGAGACAAGCAGGGACAGCAGGGAGCTGGCGAAACCGAGGCCAAGCTTCTGACCAGCCATCGAAAGCAGGCCCATGACGACGAAGGCCAGCCCGGCTTCGATCCACAGCCGATGCCAGGCGAGCCATAGCGGCGGCACCAGCAGGCCGAGCCAGGTGAAGCCATCGCGGACAAAGGCCGCTGTGTCGGCCTTATCGCCGCGGCCGGGCGGTTCCATCACGACATAGGCGGCCATGAGCGCTATCCCTTCAAAGATCCCTTGGTGGAGGGAACCGCGTCCGGCTGGCGCGGGTCGGGCTCAAGTGCTGCACGCAGCGCGCGTGCCACCGCCTTGAAGCAGGTCTCGGCGATATGGTGGTTGTTGGCGCCATAGTGGTTGGTGACATGCAGCGTGATGCCGGCATTCTGCGCCAGCGCCTGGAAGAATTCCCGCACCAGTTCGGTGTCGAAGGTGCCGATCTTGGGCGACGAGAAGGACACGTTCCAGACCAGGAACGGCCGGCCCGACACGTCGATCGCCGCACGCGTCAGCGTCTCGTCCATGGCAAGGTCGATCGAGGCATAGCGCATGATGCCGCGCCGTTCGCCCAGCGCCTTGGTCAGCGCCTGGCCGAGCGCGATGCCGGTGTCCTCGACCGTGTGATGGTCGTCTATATGCAGGTCGCCCTTCGCCCTGACCGTCATGTCGATCAGGGAATGGCGCGAGAGCTGGTCCAGCATGTGGTCGAAGAAGCCGACGCCCGTGGCGATATCGGATTTGCCCGAGCCGTCGACATGGACCGACACCGAGATATCGGTTTCCCTGGTTTTGCGGCTGGCTTCGGCGGAACGGGGCGCCATCACTCTATCCTTGTCCCAGCGGTTCACGTGGTAAACCGGTTCACAGGCTCCAAGCGCTCGCGGGCTTGAAAACGAATGCCTTCTATCAGCATGATCCGGCGATTGCCAGTTGCCTCGGACAAAGCTATCGGGCCTTGCCGGAGAGGCGATTTGCAATCATTGGTCCGGTGCATACATATGGCCGATAAATCACTCGTACCGCGCCAATCGCCTTTTGGGATCGCGCGAATCGGAGCCAGGAAATGTCTGATAATCTGACCATGCACGCCACGACCATCGTGACGGTGCGCAAGGGCAACAAGGTGGTGATTGCTGGCGACGGCCAGGTCAGCCTTGGCCAGACCATCATGAAGGGCAATGCCCGTAAAGTGCGCCGCATCGGCAAGGGCGGCAATGTGATTGCCGGCTTCGCGGGCGCCACCGCCGACGCCTTCACGCTGCTCGAGCGGCTGGAAGCCAAGCTCGAGCAGTATCCCGACCAGCTGACGCGCGCCTGCGTCGAACTTGCCAAGGACTGGCGCACCGACCGCTATCTGCGCCGGCTCGAGGCGATGATGCTGGTGGCCGACAAGTCGGTCTCGCTGGCGCTGACCGGCACCGGCGACGTGCTCGAACCCGAATTTGGCGTCATGGCCATCGGGTCGGGCGGCAATTACGCACTGGCCGCGGCGCGCGCCTTGATGGACACCGACAAGGACGCCGAGGAAATCGCCCGCAAGGCAATGCAGATCGCTTCCGACATCTGCGTCTACACCAACAACAATTTCGTCGTCGAAACGCTCGATGCCGGTTGAGCAGCTCTACGATTTTCGGCCGGTGACCACGAAAGACCTGCCGATGATCGCCGGCTGGCTGGCCGAGCCCGAGGTCGCTCGGTGGTGGAACGATCCGGAGACGGAAATCGCCGAGATCCGCGATCATATCGACTCGATTTCGGTCGAGCCGCTGATCGTCGAACTCGATGGCAAACCGATCGCCTATCTGCAGAGCTACGATCCACATATGGAAGACGACCATCCCTATGCCGACCAGCCGTTCGGCACGCTCGGCATCGACCTGTCGATCGGCCGGCCTGAACTGATCGGCATCGGCCATGGCTCGGCGATCGTGCGCCAATTCGTCGAGGACCTGTTCAGGGAAGGCGTGCCGCGCGTCATCATCGATCCGGACCCGGCCAATATCAGGGCCATCCGCGCCTATGAAAAAGCCGGATTCCGGGCCATTGATCGCAGGCAATCGGTCTATGGCAACGTGGTGCTGATGGCTATCGATGCTGAAGAGGGCGACGCTGAAGAGGGCGATGCCGAAGAAGGCGACGGGAAAGAGGGGCTATAGGGCATGAACGCATCCGGCGAGGAGAAGAACCTCTCGGCCTACGAAAACAGCTGGCGGATGGGGTTGCTGATCGTTGCCGGGCTTGTCATCGTCCAAGCCGGCACGCTCTATCTGATGGGCCGGACGCCGATCTGCACATGCGGCTACGTCAAGCTCTGGCATGGCGTGGTGAACAGTTCCGAGAATTCCCAGCACATTTCGGACTGGTACACCTTCTCGCACATCATCCACGGCTTCCTGTTCTACGCGCTGGCACGGTTCCTGTTCCCACGCTCGCCGATCGGCCTGAGGCTGGCGTTCGCCGTTCTCATCGAAGGCGGCTGGGAATTGCTCGAGAACAGCCCGTTCATCATCGACCGCTACCGCGCCGGCACCATCTCGCTCGACTATTACGGCGACAGCATCATCAATTCGGTGTCCGACACACTGGCCATGGTGCTGGGATTTGTGATGGCGCGAAGGCTACCTATATGGGTGATCGTCAGCCTCGCCATCCTTTTTGAACTGGGTACCGGCTACCTCATCCGGGACAATCTGACACTCAACGTGATCATGCTGCTGCATCCGTTCGAGGCCATCAAGCAGTGGCAAAGTGGAATTTAGTGATATGAGCACATTTTCTCCCCGCGAAATCGTTTCGGAACTCGACCGCTTCATCATCGGCCAGAAGGACGCCAAGCGCGCCGTGGCCATCGCCTTGCGCAACCGCTGGCGCCGCCAGCAGCTGGAAGGCCAGATGCGCGAAGAGGTGATGCCGAAGAACATCCTGATGATCGGACCGACCGGCGTCGGCAAGACCGAAATCTCGCGCCGCCTGGCGCGCCTGGCCGGTGCGCCTTTCGTCAAGGTCGAGGCAACCAAGTTCACCGAAGTCGGCTATGTCGGCCGTGACGTCGAGCAGATCATCCGCGATCTCGTCGAGATCTCCATCGGCCTGGTGCGCGAGAAGATGCGCGAGGACGTCAAGGCGCGCGCCCACATCAATGCCGAGGAACGCGTTCTGGAAGCGCTGGTCGGCAAGACGGCGAGCCCGGCGACGCGCGACAGCTTCCGCAAGAAGCTGCGTGACGGCGAACTCGACGACAAGGAGATCGAGATCGAAGTGGCCGATACCGGCAATGGCGGCATGCCCGGTTTCGAGATCCCCGGCATGCCGGGCGCCAATATCGGCGTGCTCAACATCAACGACATGCTGTCCAAGGCGATGGGCGGCAAGAAGACCAAGCTGCGCAAGACCACGGTGAAGGAATCCTACGATCTGCTGGTCAGTGACGAGTCCGACAAGCTGCTCGACCAAGACGAGGTGGTGCGCCGGGCGCTCGATGCCGCGGAAAATGACGGGATCGTCTTCCTCGACGAGATCGACAAGATCGCGGCCAGATCGGACATTTCGGGCGGGCCTTCGCGCGAAGGCGTGCAGCGCGACCTGCTGCCGCTGGTCGAAGGCACCACGGTGGCGACCAAATACGGGCCGCTGAAGACGGACCACATCCTGTTCATCGCTTCAGGCGCCTTCCACGTCTCGAAGCCGTCAGACCTGTTGCCGGAATTGCAGGGCCGCCTGCCGATCCGCGTCGAGCTGCGCGCGCTGGAGAAGGAGGATTTCGTCCGCATCCTGACCGAGACGGAAGCGAGCCTGATCAAGCAGTATATCGCGCTGATGAAGACGGAGGGCGTCGACCTGACCTTCACCGACGACGCCATCGATTCACTCGCCGGCATCGCCGTCGATCTCAACGCCAGCGTCGAGAATATCGGCGCCAGGCGGCTGCAGACGGTGATGGAACGGGTGCTGGACGAGATCTCCTACGACGCGCCCGACCGCAACGGCACGAGCGTCACCATCGACGCCGCCTATGTGGAAAAGCATGTCGGCGATCTGTCCAGAAACACAGATTTGTCGCGATTCATCCTGTAACGACAGCTCTGGAGGTTCCGGCGCCGGATCAGGCAACACCGTTCCGGCGGATATCATGTGTGGCCAGATGGTACCATCTGGCCACCTTTCGTCTTGTCGGCGAAAAGCGCGCTCTCGACTCAACCCGGAGCATTACCCTAGTTTGCGCGGCATACCTGAAGGCGGCGGCGCATGAAAAAATTCATTCTGGTCATTCTCGGCTTGACGCTGGCGGCGACGCTTTTCGTCGCTGATGCGGCGACATTGGTGCCGCCGGGAAACCGCAATGCCGAGCAGCCCGACATTCCCGGCGCATCGAGCCGGCGCACCCAGGCGACCAACACCACCTTCCAGGCGAAATACCGCAAGGTCTACGCCCTGCTGCAGAATGACGCCGATCTGCGCGCCAAGATCAAGAAGGCCGCTTCCGCCTACGGCATTGATCCCTTGCACATCGTCGGCGCCATCGTCGGCGAGCACACCTACAATGTCGACGCCTATGACCGGCTGCAGACCTACTACGTCAAGGCGATCTCCTATCTCTCCAGCAAACTGTCCTTCGCCTATGACGGCGAGGACGTCACCGATTTCGTGCAGCGGCCGGAGTTCAAGAAATGCGCCGCAATGTCGGACAGCTACGACCTTTGGGAATGCCGCGAACAAGTCTGGAACTATTCGTTTCGCGGCAAAACGGTCGGCGGGACAAGCTTTCCCGATGACCGCTTCGGCGCCACCTTCTTCCAGCCCTACTATGCCGGCCAGACCTTCGGCCTTGGCCAGCTCAACCCCTTGACGGCGCTGCAGATGAGCGATCTCGTGCACAAGGTCTCCGGCCTGCCGAGGCTCGATGTCGGCGACCCCAATTCGGTCTACAAGACCATCATGGATCCCGACCTGACGCTGCCCTACGTCGCCGCGACGATCAGAAAATCGATTGATGCCTACAAGAGCATCGCCGGCTTCGACATTTCGGGAAATCCGGGGCTGACCGCCACGCTCTACAATGTCGGCAATCCGGAGCAGCGTGCCTATGCGCTGAAAGCGGAGAACGACAAGCGTCGCGCCGCCGGTGAACAGGTGAAGCTGCCGGAAGAGAATTATTACGGCTGGCTGGTCAACGACAAGCTGCCGGAACTCAAGGCGCTTTTCTAGATCGCTTCAGGGAACCCGCAGAACCCTACGTCTGCCTGTCGCCGTCTTCGATTTTGGCAAGTGCATTCAGCTGCGCTTCGCTGATCTCCGCGCCGCTCTTGTCCAGAATGATGATACCCACGGCCTTGCCGCGCCGCAGTGCTTCGAGACGCGCGACAGCCTCTTTCGCGGCGGCGAAATCATCCCTGATCTGCGCGACCGAAATGCCGTAGAGGATCGAATAAGACATGAGCCGGAAACCTGGAGCAACCCGCGCAGGCTAGCACGGCTCAAGCCGCCAGCAACGACTTCAGCTTTACGGCCTGCGATCCCAGCGCCTCCGGCGCCGGCCTGGCCTGCTTGCCGATCAGCATTTCGGCCAGCCGGATGTCGCGGGCGACCGCGTTGCCGGGACCGATGCCGCTGGCCGCCACCAGCCTGCCGTCCTCGGCCAGGTGGAAGAGGATGAAGGCGCCGTCGCCGAGATCGCGCCGCACGGTGCCCAGGCCTTCGTCGGCAAGGCCGGATATCTGCAGGGTGAGCCCATACTGATCCGACCAGAACCACGGCACCGCCACATGCGCCTCGCCGGCACCAAGCATGTTCCTGGCGGCAAGCGCGCCCTGTTCCTGCGCATTGCGCCAGGCCTCCAGCCGCACGCGGCGGCCGCCATAGACGGCAAGCGGGAACGAACAGCAGTCGCCGGCGGCAAAGATATCGGGATCGCTGCTGCGCAGCTCGGCATCGACCGCGATGCCGTTTTCAATGGCCAGCCCGGCCTCGGCCGCGAGCCCGGTCGCCGGCACGGCGCCGATGCCGATGATGGCGAGATCGGCTGTGATCTCGCGTCCGCCGGCAAGCGCGATACGCACTTGTTCCCCGTCGTCGGCAATGGACGCAATGCCTTCACCGCACAGGATATCGACGCCTTCGGCGACATGCGCCGCATGGATAATTTCGGCGATCTCGGCCGGGACGCCGCGCATCAGGATGCGCGGCTGGGCCTCGATGACAGTGACCGCAGCGGCGAGCTTGCGGGCCGCGGCGGCGAGTTCGAGGCCGATGAAGCCGCCGCCGATGACGGCGATGCGGTTGTCCGCGCGGAGGTGGGCGCGAATGGCCAGCGCATCGGCGAATGTCCTGAGATAAACGCAGCGCTTGCCGAGGCCAGGCATCTGCAGTCTGCGCGGGGTCGAGCCGGTGGCCAGCAGCAACTTGTCGTAGGGCAGGACCGAACCGTCCGACAGACGCACCGTATGGGCGGCGCGATCGATCGCCACGGCCCTGACGGAACGGATATGCCGGATCGATTTCTCGGCCAGGATCGCGTCGCTGGCGATCGCCTTGATTTCCGGCACGTCGCTGGCCATCGCGTCCTTGGACAAAGGCGGACGTTCGTAGGGCAGATGCGGCTCGTCGCCGACCAGCGTCACCGGCCCGCCATAGCCAAGATCGCGCAGCGCAAGAGCCGCCCGCCCGCCGCATTCGCCGGCCCCGATGATGACCATTGCGCGCGCCATCTCCGTCACCCGATCTGCACGAGGACTTTGCCGCCCTCGACCTTGACCGGATAGGTCCTGAGGCTGACGCAGACCGGCGCGCCCCTGGCCGCGCCGGTCTTGTAGTTGAAGCGGCCATTGTGTTTGGGGCATTCGATGATGTCGTCCATCACCAGGCCGTCGGCAAGATGCACCTTCTCATGCGTGCAGAGCCCGTCCGTGGCGAAGTATTCGTCGTCGGGACTGCGATAGATGGCGAAGGTGCGCCCGCCATGATCGAAGCGCATTACGTCCTCTTCATCGATGTCATCGGCAGCACACGCCTCGACCCAGTCGCTCATTCAGTCCTCCGCAAAAGCAATTCCAGGAAAGGTGCGCAACGGTTTCCCGGGAAAGCGCTTGGCGCTTTCCCCCAGGGAATTGCGTTGAAACAAAGAGTGCAGATCGGATGCCACGATCATTCCGCCGCGGCGGCGACGGCATCGCCATGGAATTCCTCGCGGTACGGCCTGGCGGTCGGCGGCAGTTCGCGCTTAAGGAAGTAATCCTCGTTGCGCAGCTGGCGCAGGAAGACCGGGATCATCTCGCGGTAGCCGGCCAGGATGGATGGCGTCGGCGCCGGCAGATCATGCTTGATCAGCGCATGCAGCTTGGGTAGCGCGTGGTACGGCACCATCGGGAACATGTGATGCTCCACATGATAGTTCATGTTCCAGTAGATGAAGCGGCTGATCGGGTTCATGTAGACGGTACGGCTGTTGAGCCGGTGGTCGATGACATTGTCGGCGAGGCCGCCATGCTGCAGCAGGCCGACCATGACGTGGTGCCAGGCGCCATAGAGCCTGGGCAGGCCGACCAGCATCAAGGGCAGGAACGATCCGGTGTAGAGCGCCAGCGCCATGGTCGCGGCATAGATCGCGGTCCAGATGCGGGCAACACGGATCGCCTTGCCCTGCTCCTGCTCGGGAATGAAGGTTTTTTCCGCCGCGCTGATGTTGCCAGCGGCGTTGCGCAGCATGTCCGACATCGCATGCCAGGCATCGAGCACGCCGACAAAGCCAAGGACGGCGCGCACCAGGTCGGGCGGCCGCATGACAGAGATTTCCGGGTCGCGGCCGACGATGACGGTGTCTGTGTGGTGGCGCGTGTGGCTCCAGCGCCAGGTCACCGGGTTGCGCATGATCATGAAGCAGGCGATCTGATAGATCGCATCATTCATCCACTGCGTCCGGAAGGCCGTGCCGTGGCCGCATTCATGCCAGCGTGAATCGGTGGACGAGCCGTAGAGAACGCCATAGACGAAGAAGAACGGTACGCACCACCAGGTGCCCCAGAACCAGGCGCCGCCGGCGCCGCTGACGATGAGGGCGGCCAGCCAGATCGCGGTGTCGCGGATCGCCGGCCCGTCGGAGCGCTGCATCAGCTCCTTCATCTGCTTGCGGGACACGTCGGTGTGATACCACTCGGCGGCCGACAGGCCGTTCTCCACGGCGAGCTTGGCGTCGCGGCCGATCAGGCTGTAGTCACGCCGGGACGGCGCTGTCGTCATGGTTGCCTCCCTCGGCAGGGCATCCGCCCAGGCGAATGCCGCTTGCCCATTGGCTTCGAGCCTAAAAATACCGCCGAGCCATGATAGACTCAATATCGCAAAGATAGTTTCTATCATTTCCTATCAGAATGATGTATCCATGTGTTGGGACTCGAACGAGGGCGATCATGGCGAAACGGCCGACCATCACCGATCTGGCGCGCATTTCCGGCGTCAGCGTTGCCACGGTGGACCGGGTGCTCAACAACCGCCTGCCGGTGCGCGAGGAAACCGCCCGCCGCGTCTACGAGACGGCGACCGAGATCGGCTATCACGCCGCCGGCCTGATCAAGCAGCGGATGCGCCATGAGCTGCCGGAGTACCGGCTCGGCTTCCTGCTGTTGCGAGGCAATGACGTGTTCTATTCGGAGTTCGCGCGGCAGCTCGAGCTCGCGGTGTCGCAATCACAGCGCTTCCGCGGCGTCGCGATCATCGATTTCGCCAGTTCGCTGACGCCGGACGAAATCGTCGAACGCACGCGCAAGCTGGCGGCCAAATGCAGGGCCGTCGCGCTGGTCGGGCCGGATCACCCGACGCTGACGGTCGTCGTCGAGGAGATGAAGGCCCAGGGGTTGCCGGTGTTTTCGTTGCTGTCCGATTTCGCGGCCGGCATTCGCGAGGGTTATGTCGGCCTCGACAACCGCAAGGTCGGCCGCACCGCGGCCTGGATGATCTCGAAAGCGGCGAAACGGCCGGGCAAGGTCGCGCTGTTCGTCGGCAGCCACCGCTTCCACGGGCATGAGCTGCGCGAGATCGGCTTCCGCTCCTTCTTCCGCGAACAGGCGCCGGACTTCACCTTGCTTGAAACGCTGGTCAATCTCGAGGCCAACCAGATCACGCAGGATACGCTGCTCGATGTTCTCGCCCGCCATCCCGATCTGGTCGGCTGCTATGTCGCCGGCGGCGGCATGGAAGGCGCGGTCGCGGCACTGAGGCAAGCCAGGCCGGCGGAGATGCCGGCGGTGATCTGCAACGAGATCACCGCGGTCTCACGTTCGGCCCTGGCCGACGGCATCCTGACGATGGTGATCTCGACACCGCTGGCCGCACTTTGCCGCGAGCTCATGGACCTGATGGCGCATGCCATCGAGACCGGCGCCGCGAACGCACCGGGGCAGACCTTCCTGCCGTTCGAAATCTACCTGCCCGAGAATATCTAGCGATGCATCGCGCTTCCAGGCATGGCCGGCCGAGTTGACGCAGAATCCGGTCGCCAATATAGACCGCTAATGGGTGAGGACAGGTTTGGGTACATCGCCTTTGGCAAGGATGCTCTCTATGCTCGTGGAGCGCTTTTCAGCGCCCTTCGGCTGTTGCACTACACGCCAGGAGCCAGAATTTCAGTCCTGACGGACCGGCCAGGCGTTTTCGACGGCTATCCGATCGAAGCGATCGAGCTTACCGCCAAGGAAATGACCGAGATGTCTTTCGGCGATCGGTACCTGTTTGGCATCAAGGCCGCCGGCATCATTGAGCTGTTGCGGCGTTGCGATCGCCTGTTTTTCATGGATACCGACATCTACCCCGTCGGCAATGTATCGAGATGCTTCGGAAAAATCTCCGCCTCGCACTCGATCATGAGAAAATGCGAAGGGACACCAAAGGCCGCCGCCTACCGGGCAATCGCGGATAAGGGATTCTTGCTTGGCGACCAGCGGCTGTCGGGACGTGAGCCGATGTGGAATAGCGGCGTCGTGGGTGTCCACAATTCCAATCTCCCGGCGTTGGCTGACGCTTACCAGGCCATCGAGCAAATGATCGGCGTGGTCAGAGCGCACACGGCCGAACAGTTCTGCATTGGTGTGGCGTTATCGCAGCACGGCCGCTCCATAAGCGGACATTGGCTGCCCCTGCGGAACTATAACACCAGGGGCCGAAAGCTATTTGCCAGGCAGCGCATCGAAGCCTTTTTCGAGCGCGCCAATCAGCTGACCTTAAGTCAACAGATCGAGTCTGCGGCGAAATACCGGATATCGCGGGCTCCGCTCGACTTGTTGATGCAGCGGGACATCTGGCACTTCTAGGCCGCGCCCATCACAGGCATCGCGATACCGCGGACGGCGGCAGCACCCCAAGGGAAGAGGCCGCCGCGGCCCTCGGCAAAGCACCCACCGCCTAACTGGTTGGATGGCGATCGTTCGCTATGGCAGAAAGAGAATATCGTTGGTCCCGCCGGGCAAGTTGCGAATGTCCACATCCCTTTCGGACTTTCCGCTGAAGACGACACAACGTCCATAATATTGGGCCAAATCCGCCGCCATTTCACTTGCTTCCGACGGCTCATACCGAGATGGCACATATTCCATCAGGATTGGAACTCGGCGTTCCAGCAAGTCCCTCATGGATCTCAGGGCCGCAGGCTCGGCGCCCTCAATGTCCATCCAGACGAGGCCAATATCGTCAGGATTGACGTCGACCTCACGCAGGATTTCATCCACGCGCCGAAGAGGCACTTGGACAGATCGAGCACCCTCCCCAGGCCTGATAACACCGCCTGCCCCACAATTTTTTTCGTCAAAGTAAAAGTCGACGACGCCATTGTGGTCACCCACCGCGCACTCAATAACGGTTGTTCCATCCATCAGCCCATTGAGAGACAGATTTTGCTTCAATAGCTGAATATTGTCGGGCGCAGGCTCGATGCAAACCAGTCGGTCGAACCGGCCGCTACGTGTCAAGTAGACGCTATGTGTACCGATATTGGCGCCAACCTCTAAAAGTGTTCTCCCGCCGGTCTGCCCAATGATCTCCAGCACTCTGTCCGCTAGATCGCGTTGGTAATGGCCGTCCTTGAACAAGCTTCTCCCTATGTACTCATGTGGCGAGAAGGTAAGGCGATGATCCGCGAACTGTCTGGTGACGAGGACAATATCTTCGTTAATGGTCAGCAGGCTGAAGTAGCGGAACCGGTCGAAGGTTCGAAGTCCGGCAAACATCCTATCGCGTGAACGCTGAAGCACTCTGTCAATTGGCCGAAATAATCTCATATGCAGATCCCCAAAATATTTCGAGGGACCTGATTTGTTGCAAATTCCACATATTGATGCGCATATTTTAAAATCCCCCCAATATTTTTTACCTCCAAGCGTGAGTTCTTACAAGATTGGAAAATGACAATATTTCCTGATCCCCTCGCTTCTACCAACCACGGCATGGCTCCGGTGGAGACGACGACAGAGGCTGGCGATCTGGCCATCACCGATATCCCCGGACTTGCCTCGGCTTTGGATCAGCCTCGCACAGAGCACGCGCGCCCCAACCCGCATCGACGCCGCTTTTCCGCATCGGCCAAAATCGAGCGTCCGGTTTTGGAATCGCCCTTGACGCCTCGTGGCAAAATGGAATAAATATTTCACCAACTGTACATTTTGGTTCTTTCGTTCCGGAACGTCTGTTTCAAACGGCGAGTTTGGCGTTCCAGCCGATGCAGGGCCCTGCAGCGCGGAACGAAACGATATCAGGGAGAGATTCCCCGGGGAGATCGGGGATTCCGGAGAAATCGGTGCAACCGGACACCAAAAGTGGAGGAGAGATACAATGAAGAAACTGCTTTTGGGCGTCGCCTTCGCGGCGCTGATGAGTTCATCGGCCATGGCCGCCAAGATCGGCGTATCGATGGCCAAGTTCGACGACAACTTCCTCACCGTGCTGCGCAACGGCATGATTGCGCAGGCAAAGGGCATGAGCGGCGTCGAGCTGCAGGTCGAGGACGCGCAGAACGACGTCGCCAAGCAACTCGATCAGATCAAGAACTTCGCCGCTTCGGGCGTTGACGCCATCATCGTCAACCCTGTCGACACCTCGGCGACGCAGGCGATGTCGGACGCCGCGGCAGCCGCCAAGATCCCACTGGTCTACGTCAACCGCGAGCCTGTCAATGTGAACTCGCTGCCGGACAACCAGGCCTTCGTCGCCTCGAACGAAGCCGATTCCGGCACGCTCGAGACCAAGGAAGTCTGCCGCCTGTTCAAGGAAGCCGGCAAGAAGGAGGCCAATGTCTATGTGATCATGGGCGAGCTTTCCAACCAGGCCGCCGTGCAGCGCACCAAGGACATCGAAGAGGTGATCGCCACGCCGGACTGCAGCTTCATCAAGATCATCGACAAGCAGACCTCGAACTGGAACCGCGACGAGGCGCAGAACCTGATGACCAACTGGCTGTCGACCGGCAAGAAGTTCGATGGCGTCATCGCCAACAATGACGAAAGCGCCATCGGCGCGATCCAGGCGATGAAGGCCGCCAACATCGACATGAAGTCGGTTGTCGTCGGCGGCGTCGACGCCACCCAGGACGCTCTGGCGGCGATGCAGGCGGGCGACCTTGATGCAACCGTGTTCCAGGACGCGGCCGGCCAGGGTGCCGGCGCGTTGGATGCGGCGCTCAAGCTGTCCAAGGGTGAGAAGGTCGAGCACAAGGTCTACGTGCCGTTCCAGCTCGTCACCCCGGCCAACATCGACAAGTTCCTGAAGAAGAACTGAGCCGCGGACATATGGAGCGGCGCTTTCGCGCCAAGGAAGGCGCCGCTCCTCTTTCCCTCAGCGCCTGAAGGCGATCGAGGAACGACCGCGGCTGACGGAGGATAGAAGATTGTCACAGACATCCCATGGCGTTGGAGGGCTCACCTACGATGCGAAGAAGCGCGCATGGCCGGCCGAACTCAATGTCTTCCTGGCGCTTGTCATCCTCGTCGTCGCCTTCGAAGTGATCGGGCGGGTCTTTCTCGGCGACAGTTTCCTGTTCAACACGCGCAGCGACGTCGGCGGGATCTTCAACGAGGCGCGCCTGCAGATCATCATCCTGCAGGTGTCGATCGTCGGCATCATCGCCATCGGCGTGACGCAGGTGATCATCACCGGAGGTATCGACCTGTCCTCGGGTTCGATTGTCGGCGCCACCGCCATGATCGCCATGAGTTTCGCCCAGGTGGCAACCGTCAACGGCAACCCAAATCCCAAGGCGATGTTCCTGGCACAAGGCTGGACCGACCTGCCTGTGATCGTGCCACTGCTGGTCGCGATCGGCTGCGGCTTGCTGGCCGGCCTCGTCAATGGCTCATTGATCGCCTACACGCGCATTCCGCCCTTCATCGCCACGCTCGGCATGATGGTCACCGCGCGCGGCATCGCCAAATGGTGGTCCAAGGGCCAGCCGATCTCTTTTCCCACCGACAGTTTCGCGGCGATCGGCAAGGGCTTGATGCCGGTCATCATCTTCCTGTCGCTGGCGGTGCTGTTCCAGCTGGTTATGACCTACACAAGGTACGGCAAGCACTGTTATGCGATCGGCTCCAACGAGGACGCCGCGCGCATGTCCGGCATCAAGATCGCCAATCACAAGATCCTGGTCTACGCCATCGCCGGCATACTCGCCGCGCTCGCCGCCGTGGTGCTGAGCTCCAAGAACTTGACCGCGCAGTCCGGCATGGGCGTGATGTACGAACTCGACGCCATCGCCATGGCGGTCATCGGCGGCGTCTCGCTGTCGGGCGGCCGCGGCTCGATCATCGGCACGGTGATCGGTTCGCTGATCTTCGGCGTCATCATCTCCGGCTTCACCTTCCTGCGCCTCGACGCCTACTACCAGGAGATGGTCAAGGGCGTGATCATCGTCGGCGCGGTCGTTCTCGACCAGTGGCGCCAACGCCTGCGGGCATTGAGGGCTTGACCATGTCAGACATCGTCCTGAAGACCGAAAACCTCACCAAGCGCTATGGCGGTGTGCATGCGCTGGAAGGCGCCAACTTCGAGCTGCGCAAGGGCGAGCATGTCGCCATCATGGGTGACAATGGCGCCGGCAAGTCGACCTTCGTGCGCCAGATCACCGCCGTGGAGCAGCGCACCAGCGGCCAGATCTGGTTCGACGGCAAGGAAGTGAATTTTGCCGGGCCGATCGAGGCCCGCACGGCGGGCATCGAGACGGTGTTCCAGAACCTGGCATTGGCCGATGATCTCGACGTGCCGTCGAACCTGTTCCTCGGCCGCGAAAAGGTGCTGTTCAATCTCGGGCCATTCTCGATCCTCGACCGCAAATACATGCGCAAGGCAACCGAAGCGGCACTGATCCGCACGGCGGTGAAGATCCCCAATCTCTCCAACACCATCCGCCACATGTCGGGCGGCCAGCGTCAGTGCGTGGCAATCGCCAGGACGGCGACCTTCGCCTCCAAGCTGATCATCATGGACGAGCCGACGGCGGCCCTTGGCGTGCAGGAGACGGCGCAGGTCGAAAACATCATCCGTACGCTGAAAGACAATGGCGAGCCGCTGATCCTGATCAGCCACAATATGCGCCAGGTGTTCGACCTGTGCGACCGCATCGTCGTCTTTCGGCGCGGCCGCATCGTCGCCAATCTGCGCAAGGAGAACACCGACGGCCAGGACATCGTCTCCTACATCACCGGCGCCAAGACCGGAGAGGCGGAACTCGCGGCCTAGGCGGAGTGGTTGCCCGGTTCCGGGACGATCCGCCGCGCCAGGAAAATACCCAGCCACCTTTCCCTGACAGAAAGGTCAGGACACAACTCTCTCGAACCCATCCCTCAGAGGAAATATCCATGACTGTTCGTTTCGCCCTCCTCGGCGCCGGCCGCATCGGCAAGGTCCATGCCCGCGCCGTCGGCTCCAACCCCGATGCAAAACTGGTGGCGGTGGCCGATGCTTTCGACAAGGCGGCTAAGGAGCTGGCGAGCGCCTATGGCGCCGAGGTGCGCACCATCGACGCCATCGAGACATCCAAAGACATCGACGCCGTCGTCATCTGCACGCCGACCGACACCCATGCCGATCTGATCGAGCGTTTCGCCAAGGCCGGCAAGGCGATCTTCTGCGAGAAGCCGATCGACCTTAACGTCAAGCGGGTGGAGAATTGCCTGGCCGTGGTCGAGAAGGCCAAGGCGACGCTGATGGTGGGTTTCAACAGGCGCTTCGACCCGCATTTCGCCGCCGTGCGCAAGGCCATCGACGACGGCGCCATCGGCACGGTCGAGATGGTCACCATCACGTCGCGCGATCCCGGCCCGCCGCCAGTCGACTACATCAAGCGCTCGGGCGGCATTTTCCGCGACATGACCATTCATGATTTCGACATGGCGCGCTTCCTGCTCGGCGAAGAACCTGTCGCCGTGAGCGCGCACGCCTCGGTGCTCGTCGACAAGAAAATCGGCGAAGCCGGCGATTTTGATAGCGTCAGCGTCATCCTGGAGACGGCTTCGGGCAAGCAGGCAATCATTTCGAACTCGCGCCGCGCCACCTATGGCTACGACCAGCGCATCGAGGTGCATGGTTCGAAAGGCATGATCGCGGCCGAGAACCAGCGGCCGGTGTCGATCGAGCTGGCCAACGAGAAGGGTTATACGCGCCCGCCTTTGCACGACTTCTTCATGACCCGCTATCTCGACGCCTATGCCAATGAGATTGCCGCCTTCATCACGGCCGCGACAAAGGGCAAGAAGGCGACGCCAAGTGGCGCCGACGGCCTCGTGGCGCTGAAGCTGGCCGATGCGGCGCTGAAATCGGCGACATCAGGCAAGACCGTCCGTCTCGACAAGTAAGAATTCCAAGACACAGGAGCAGAGCGATGAGCGTATCCGCCGATCGTAATTCACAGACACGCGCCATCGTCACCGGCGGCGCGCAAGGCATCGGCTTCGCCGTCGCCGAGGCACTCGCCGACGAGGGCTGCCGGGCGCTGGCGCTTATCGGCCGCTCGCAGGAGAAGGGCGACAAGGCCGTCGCCACCCTCAAGAAGTCGGGCGTCGACGCCATCTTCATCAGCGCCGACGTTTCCAAGGTGGCCGACTGCAAGCGCGCGGTGGCAACCGCGCTCTCGCATTTCGGCACCATCAACGCGCTGGTCAATGCCGCCGCGACGTCGGCGCGCGGCTCGCTGGTCGAGACATCGGAAGAGCTTTTCGATCAGATCTTCGACACCAATGTGCGCGGCCCGTTCTTCCTGATGCAGGGCGTGGTGGCGCATCTCCTGGAGAAGAAGGCTTCCGGCTCGATCGTCAATGTTCTGTCGATGTCGGCACATACCGGCCAGTCCTTCCTGACGCCCTATTCGACCAGCAAGGGCGCGCTGATGACGCTGACCAAGAACGTCGCCAACGCCTATCGCTTCAACCGCATCCGCTGCAACGCGGTGCTGCCGGGCTGGATGGATACCGAGGGCGAGGACCTCGTGCAGAAGAAATGGCATGACGCCCCGGACGACTGGCTGGCGAAAGCCGAAGCCGCACAGCCGATGGGCCAGCTGGTCAAGCCGGACCAACTCGCCCGGCTGATCAGCTACATGGTCAGCCCGCAATCGGGGGTCATGACCGGATCGCTGGTCGACTACGACCAGAGCGTTGCGGGGTCGTCACCGGAGTAGGTTCAACCAGTAGCCTCGCGCCTGTTGCTGCAGCATCGCCATTCCCATATAGTCAAGATAGTCAGACTAGTCATGGAGATTGAGATGCTGCCTGTGGCCAAAGATACGAGCTGGACGGTCGCTGGGGCAAAGGCTCGGCTCTCGGAGGTTATCGAGCGCGCGCAGTCTTCTCCGCAGACGATCACCAAAAACGGCAAACCAAGCGTGGTTGTCGTCTCGGCCGAGGAATGGCAGCGAAAGACCGCGCGCAAGGGTACGCTTGCGCAGTTCCTGCTGGAGTCACCGCTGCGCGGCGCCGATCTCGACCTCGAGCGCCAGCGTGACGAACCGCGTGACCTGCCGCTGTGAGGCTGCTGCTCGATACGAATGTCCTGTCCGAGGTGACAAGGCCGGGGCCAGACGCGCGCGTTCTGGACTGGCTGGACGGGCTTGATGAGGATCGCTCATTCATCAGTGTCGTGTCGATCGCCGAGATCCGGGGTGGCGTCGCCCTCATGGACGAGGGCCGGAAACGCAAGGCACTGGCCGAATGGCTCGCCCGAGACCTGCCGCAGCGTTTCGAGCAAAGGATTTTGCCTGTGGACGAGCCGGTTGCCCTGGCCTGGGGCGACCTTATAGGCCTTGCGAAGCGTCGCGGTCGCGGCCTGTCGTCAATGGACGGGCTGATCGCAGCCACGGCGATTGCGCAGCGGCTAACCTTGGTAACGCGCAATACCAGGGATTTCGAAGGCTTTGGGATAGAACTCCTCGATCCCTGGACGGCATGAAGTTTGGCGGGAACGTCCATCACTTCGTCATCCACGGGCGGAGCAAGGAGCGCAGCGACGCGGCGCGGACCCTGGACTCCATGCCGGGGCTCGAAAGCGTTGCCGCGGTGCAGAATTCTGCTTCGCTGCACCCTTCGACCGAGGTCGCGGAATGGATCCCAGGGTCTCCGCGACGGAGCTTGGCTCCTGCTTCGCCCAGGGATGACAAAATCGCGAGGGTTCGGCCTCCCCGGAATTGACTGCCATCAAAGACGTGACAAGCGCCTCGGCTTCGATTATATGAGCGGCATGATCCACCTGTCCGCCACCTATTGGTACTTTAGCAGCTCGCTGGCGGCGGGAGGATTGCGCTCGATCTGAAGATTGCAGCAACAACATCCGAACAGCCGCCAGACCTGGCGGCTTTTTTGTTTCAGCCGGCAGGTCTCCTAAACCAGGAGCAGAAAGCCGTGTTGACCACCACAGACGACCTTCGGGTCAAGGAAATCCGAGAACTGAGCACGCCGGACCAGGTGATGCGGGAAATCCCGCGCACGCTGACGGCGACGCGCACCGTCAGCGCGTCACGCAATGCCATCCACGCCATTCTGAACGGGTCCGACGACCGGTTGCTCGTCGTCGTCGGGCCCTGTTCGATCCACGATCCGGTCGCGGCCGTTGATTATGCCAGCCGTCTGGCGGCGCTGCGCGAAACCCTGTCCGACCGGCTCGAGATCGTCATGCGGGTCTACTTCGAGAAGCCGCGCACCACGGTCGGCTGGAAAGGGCTGATCAACGATCCCGACCTTGACGGCAGCTTCAACATCGACAAGGGGCTGCGGATGGCGCGCAATGTGCTGTCGGCCGTCAACAATCTCGGCCTGCCGGCGGCGACCGAATTCCTCGACATGACCACCCCGCAATACATTGCCGACCTCGTCGCCTGGGGCGCGATCGGCGCGCGCACGACCGAGAGCCAGATCCACCGTGAACTGGCATCGGGCCTGTCCTGCCCGGTCGGCTTCAAGAACGGCACCGACGGCAATCTCAGGATCGCCGGCGAGGCGGTGAAATCCGCTGCCCAGCCGCACCATTTCATGGCGGTGACCAAGGGCGGACGCAGCGGCATCGCGACCACCACCGGCAATGAGGACTGCCATGTCATCCTGCGCGGCGGCGTCCTGCCCAATTATGACGCGGCGAGCGTCGAGGCGGCCTCGGTCGAACTCGCCCGCATCGGCGTCGCGCCAAGGCTGATGATCGATGTCAGCCACGCCAACTCGAGCAAGAAGCCGGAGAACCAGCCAAAGGTGGCGGCCGACGTGGCAGGCCAGGTCGCGGCGGGCGACGAGCGCATCATCGGCTTGATGATCGAGAGCAATCTCGTCGCCGGACGACAGGACGTCGTGCCTGGCAAGCCGCTGGTCTACGGCCAGAGCATCACCGATGGCTGTATCGACTGGGCGACCACCGAGACCGTATTGCACGGCCTTGCCGGTGCCGTCGAATGGCGCCGGTCAGCGCGCCGCGCCATGCTGGAGAGCCGGCAGGGAGCCGCCTGATCTGGCCGGAGACAAGGCAGGGCGGCGGTTCCCGTTTCAGCCGGGGATCATGCCGCCCTCAGCCCCTCCCATGCCGTAAACACCGCAACCGCAAAGAGCAGCAGCCCGGCCGCCCGGCCCGCAAGAGTGGTCGCCCGCGGATTGGCGATCAGAAGGTTGCGGCTGCGGCCAGCCGTGATCGCGAGCCCACCATAGATCGCGGCCTGGGTCAGGACCGTCATCAGGCCCATGATTGTCGCTTGCATCCAGATCGGGCCGTAATCCGGTCTCAGAAACTGCGGATAGACGGCAAGCACGAACAAGTATGCCTTCGGATTGATCAGGCAGGTCACCAGTCCCTGCCGAAACGCCTTCCATGCCGAGCGGCTGCCGGCAGGCCCGTCCTGACCGACGGTGATGGAGCTGCGCATCAACGAGATGCCGATGAAGGCCATGTAGGCGGCGCCGGCGATCAGCAGCGGCTTGAACAGGATCGGCACGAAATGCATCAGAAGCCCGACGCCGATGGCGCCGTTCAGCGTGTGCACCATGCCGCCGACCATGATGCCGCCGGTCGCGGCCAAGCCCCTGTCGCGGCCGCCGGTCAGCGCATTGGCCAGCACGAACAGCATATCCATGCCCGGAACGATGATGATGCCGAGCAGGAGGATAAAGAAAAGCCAGAGATTTTCCCCGTAGCCCATGTCAGTTGCCTGCCGCCCCGATCCGCCATGTCGCTGCGGAACCTGTTGATTTTCAAGTCGATAGGCAGTCCTATAGGTCTACCCAACTGACAATGGTGTGTCAGTTGGGATCGAAGCCGGGTGAGGAAAATGCGCAAGGCGTCACGCCTGTTCGAGATCATCCAGATCCTGCGTCTGGCGCGGCAGCCGGTGACGGCGGCCATGATTGCCGAGCGGCTGGAAGTGACGATCCGTTCGATCTATCGCGACATCGCCGCGCTGCAGGCGATGCGCGTGCCGATCGAGGGCGGGCGCGGCATCGGCTATATACTGCGCCCCGGCTTCGACCTGCCGCCGCTGATGTTTTCGATCGAGGAGATGGAGGCGATCGTGCTGTCGTTGGCGCTGCTGGAGCGCACGGGGGACGATGAGCTCAAACAGGCCGCCAAGCGGGTCAGCGCCAAGATCGCCGGCGCGGTGCCACCGCCCTTGCGCCAGACGCTCGACGCCAATGCGCTGCATGCGTGGGGGTTCGCCGCACCTTCGGCCGGCGCGATCGACCTGGCGCTGGTGCGCCGCGCCATCCGCGACGAGGAAAAGCTGGACCTCTCCTACCGCGACGAAATGGGCCGCGCCTCCGAGCGGCTCATCCGTCCGATCGCGCTTATCTATTACGCCGAGACCGCCAACATCGTCGCCTGGTGCGAGCTGCGCCAGGCGATCCGCAATTTCCGCAGCGACCGGATCGAGGATTGCCAGCCGACCGGGCTGCGCTTCAAGGGCGAAGGCGACCGCTTGCGGCAGATCTGGGTCGACGGCTGGGAAACCCCGGCGGTCGGCGGCTGAGGCGCGCTTGTATTATCGCACGTCCACCCAGCGTTTTTCCTGGAACGAGCGCGCCATGGCGTGCACGGTGCGTTCGATCTCCAGACCTTCGGCGAATTCGATGAGCCGCGCCGGTTTGCCGGCGAGCCGCGTCAGCAATTCGTGACACTCGATGATCTTGAGGTCGTTGAAGCCGAGATTGTGGCCGGGCGCCGGCAGGAAGGCGTCGTAGGGTCTGTGATGCGGCGCCATCAGGATGGTGCGGTAGCCCTGTTCGGTCGGACGATCCGCGGTGACATAGAGCTGGATCTCGTTCATCCGCTCCTGGTCGAACAGGATCGACCCTTTCGAACCGAAAATCTGGATGGCGATGCGGCCCTTGCGGCCCCAGGCCGAGCGGTTGACCTGAAGCGTGCCGGCGATGCCGTTTTCCAGATGCATCAGCACACTGGCGATATCATAGGTCTCCACCGCGCGGCGTCCGCCGGCCGCGAGCTTCCGGTCGGCATAGGGCTTGGCCATGTCGCAGATGACGCTGGCGACGCGGCCGAACAGCGCCGAGACCAGCGACAGCGGATGCACGGCGAAATCGTCGAGCGCGCCATAGCCGGAAGACGCCTCGTGCTTCCAGAAGAACAGGGCCTCGGGATCGGCCATGAAATCCTCGTCCATCTCGATGCGCAGATGGTTGACCTCGCCGATGATCCTCTCCTCGAGCAGCGCGCCGATGTGGCGGATGGCCGGGCTCTGGATGTAATTGTAGCCAAGCGCCGCGATCTTGCCTGATATCTTCGCCGCGGTCGTCATCGCCTCTGCCTCGGCAAAACTTGGCGCCATCGGCTTTTCGCACCACAAATGCTTGCCGGCCTCGAGAACAGCGATGGCCATTTCCGGATGGAACTGGTTGGGCGTGGTCAGCGAGACAATGTCGACCTCCGGGTCGTTGACGACGGCGCGCCAGTCGCCGGAGGCCTTGGCGAAGCCGAATTCGCCGGCTTTGCGTCGGGCCAACTCGTCATTGACCTCGCCGAGATGGACGAGCCTGGGCTTGGCGACATCCGGAAAGACGGCGCCGACGGCACTCCACGCGATGGCATGGCATTTGCCCATGAAGCCCGTGCCGATAAGACCGACGCCAACCATGTTCCGTTTCTCCGCTGCCTCAAGTACCGCGTGGATGAATTAATCCATTTTTTCTTGGAATGGAATGTCTGCCTCATTTTTTATGGCGTTCTTGCGCAGGCTCGCTATGATGGGGCAGAGAGGACGCTTCCAATGCATGCCGCCCAAAAGTGCGCAGCGGTTTTGGACAACGACATGCATGGAAGCAAACGGTCTGAAGCGCCCTGACGCGCCTTGGACAAGCTTGGACGGGCCGACGATGGACGAACGGGTACCTCGCGACTTCGAGACGCTGCGCGCCACGATCCTCGATCGTCGCGAAACCCTGCCGAAACGCATCGCGCAGATCGCCGCCTATGCGCTCGACAATCCCGACGATATCGCCTTCGGCACCGCCGCCAGCATCGCCGCCTCGGCCGGCGTGCAGCCCTCGACCCTGATCCGGTTCGCGCAGCAGCTTGGCTTCGACGGCTTCACCAGCCTGCAGCAGGTGTTCCGCGAGCGGCTGCGCGAGCGCAACTCGTCCTACGACGAACGGTTGCAGGCCTTGCGCGCCAAGGCCGAGGGCGGCGCCGGCCATCGCGCCATCTTCGATGGATTCGTCGCCGCCGCCAGCACCTCGCTCAACGACATTTCGCGTACGCTGGACGACGCGCATCTGGAAGACGCGATTTCGCTGCTGGCAAAAGCGCAGACCATCTACGTGCTGGCCAAGCGCCGCTCCTACCCGGTGGCGACCTATATCGCCTATGCGCTGGGCAAGCTGAAGATCCGCAACCAGCTGATCGAATCGGCCGCCGGCCTGAACGCCGAGATGGTCGGCTTCGCCACGCCGGCGGACGCCGTCATCGCCATCTCCTTCTCCCCCTATGCGCCGGCCACCATCGAGGAAGCACGCACCATCTCCGAACAGGGCGTGCCGATCGTCGCCATCACCGACAGCTCATTCTCGCCGCTTGCCCAGTTCGCCAGGGTCTGGTTCGAGGTTGCCGAGGCGGACTTCGCCGGCTTCCGTTCATTGTCGGCGACGATGGCGCTGGCCATGGCGCTGACTGTCGGCGTTGGGGAGAAACGGCGCGACGCAAGCCGCAAGCGCAAGGCCTGAGCCTGTCTTCGGCGGGCGCGGGCCAGGCTCAAAATCAGGCGCTGCCTCCTGCTTCCCACGCTCCAACCGCGGGATCATGATTCCGTACTTTTCGATGCGGGAATGGTCATTCCATATTGACTATGGATTGGAATTATTATTTCATATTCCCGGCACCACGCTGCCGCTCGCGCGTGTTACCCAAACAAATGTTGTTCCTGACAACAAGACCGACGGGAGGTTCCAATGAGCGAAGCCGTGGATTTGAAACAGGCGCCGCTCGACGTCATCACCATCGGTCGCGCTTCCGTCGACCTCTATGGCCAGCAGATCGGCTCGCGGCTGGAGGACATCACCTCTTTCGCCAAGTCGGTCGGCGGCTGTCCGGCCAACATCTCGGTCGGCACGGCCAGGCTCGGCCTGCGCTCGGCGCTGCTGACGCGCGTCGGCGACGAGCAGATGGGCCGCTTCATCCGCGAACAGCTCAAGCGCGAAGGCGTCAACACCGACGGCCTGAAGACGGACAAGGAGCGCCTGACGGCTCTGGTGCTGCTCTCGGTCGAGAGCGAAGGCGTCTCGCCGATGATCTTTTATCGCAGCGACTGCGCCGACATGGCGCTGGCGCCGGAGGATATCGACGAGGCGTTTGTCGCTTCGGCGCGTTCGATCGTCGTCACCGGCACGCATTTTTCCCGCCCCAACAGCGACGCCGCCCAGCGCAAGGCGATCCGCATCATGAAGGCCAGGGGCGGCAAGGTTGTCTTCGATATCGACTATCGGCCCAATTTGTGGGGCCTCGCCGGCCATGCCGAGGGCTTTGAGCGCTATGTCAAGTCGGACCGCGTCTCGGCCCAGCTGAAAACGGTGCTGCCCGATTGCGATCTCATCGTCGGCACCGAGGAAGAGATCATGATCGCCTCGGGCGCAGACGACTGCCTGAGCGCGCTGAAGACGATCCGCGCACTGTCCTCGGCCACCATCGTATTGAAGCGTGGCGCCATGGGCTGCATCGTCTATGACGGACCGATCAGCGACGATCTGGAAGACGGCATCGTCGGCAAGGGCTTCCCGATCGAGATCTACAATGTGCTGGGTGCAGGCGACGCTTTCATGTCCGGCTTCCTGCGCGGCTGGCTGGGTGGGGAAGACCATGCGACGGCGGCGACCTGGGCCAATGCCTGCGGCGCGTTTGCCGTGTCGCGGCTGCTGTGCGCGCCGGAATATCCGACCTTCGAGGAACTGCAGTTCTTCCTCAAGAACGGCAGCAAGCACCGGGCCTTGCGCAAGGACGAGGCGATCAACCACATCCATTGGGCAACGACCCGCCGGCGCGACATCCCCTCGCTGATGGCGCTCGCCTGCGACCATCGTGTGCAGCTCGAGGACGTGGCGGTCAAGGCCGGCGCCGATCCGGCGCGCATCCGCGATTTCAAGGTTCTGGCGGTCAAGGCGGCGGCCAAGGTCGCGGCCGGCCGCGACGGCTACGGCATGCTGATCGACGAGAAGCATGGCCGCGAGGCGATGTTTGAATTCGCCAGGCACCCCTTCGCCTGGCTTGGACGGCCTGTCGAACTGCCGGGTTCGCGGCCACTGCGCTTCGAATTCTCGCAGGACATCGGCTCGCAACTGGTGGAATGGCCGGTCGATCACTGCATCAAATGCCTGTGCTTTTATCATCCCGACGATCCGGCGGCGCTCAAGGAAGAACAGCAGCAGAAGCTGCGCGCGCTGTTCGAGGCGGCACGGAAAGTCGGCCGGGAACTGCTCATCGAGATCATCGCCGGCAAGCACGGCAAGCTCGACGACACCACCATTCCGCGCGCGCTGGAGGAGCTTTATGCGCTTGGCATCAAGCCCGACTGGTGGAAGCTGGAGCCGCAGGCATCGAGCGGCGCCTGGGCCAGGATCGAAACGGTGATCCTGAAGCATGATCCGTGGTGCCGCGGCATCGTCCTGCTTGGCCTGGAAGCCCCGCAGGACGAGCTGGAGGCGGCTTTCGCCGCCACCGCCAAGGCGCCCATCGTCAAGGGCTTTGCCGTCGGCCGCACCATCTTCGTCCACGCGGCCGAGGAGTGGCTGGCCGGCAGGATGTCGGATGACGAGGCTGTCGCCGACATGGCGTCGCGCTTCGAACAGCTGACCGAGGCGTGGCTTGCCGCGCGCGGACGCAAGGCGGCATAAGAAGGCGCGGCACAAGGACTGCGGAGGAAACACAATGAGCAAGACAATCCGCCTGACGATGGCGCAGGCGCTGACCCGCTTCCTGTCCCGCCAGATGACGGAGATCGACGGCAAAAAAGTGCCGATCTTCGGCGGCGTCTGGGCGATCTTCGGCCACGGGAATGTCGCCGGCATCGGCGAGGCGCTCTACCAGGTGCGCAACGAATTGCCGACCTTTCGCGCCCACAACGAACAGGCGATGGCGCATGCGGCGATCGCCTACGCCAAGGCCAATTTCCGCCGCCGCTTCATGGCCGCGACCTCGTCGATCGGCCCCGGCGCGCTCAACATGGTCACGGCCGCGGCGCTTGCCCATGTAAACCGGTTGCCCGTCCTGTTTTTGCCCGGCGACGTCTTTGCCAATCGCATCCCCGACCCGGTGCTGCAGCAGGCCGAGGATTTTTCCGATGGTACGGCAACGGTCAATGACTGTTTCCGCCCGGTGTCGCGCTATTTCGACCGCATCACCCGGCCTGAGCAGATCATCCCGGCACTCAGCCGTGCCATGCAGGTGCTGACCGATCCGGCCGATTGCGGACCGGTGACGCTGTCGCTTTGCCAGGATGTACAGGCCGAGGCCTATGAGTATCCCGAGAGCTTCTTTGCCGAGCGGGTCTGGCACCCGCGCCGGCCGCGCCCGGATCGCCACGAGCTTGCCGCCGCTGTCGCAGCACTCAAGGGCGCGAAGAAGCCGCTGGTGATCGCCGGCGGCGGCGTGCTGTATTCGCAGGCCTCGAAAGAACTGGCGACATTCGCCGAGGGCGCCGGCATTCCGGTCTGTGAGACGCAAGGCGGCAAGTCCTCGCTGCCGGACGATCATCCGCTCAACATGGCGGCGGTCGGCGTCACCGGCACTTCGGCGGCCAACCGGCTCGCGGAAGAGGCAGATGTGGTGATCGCCATCGGCACGCGCCTGCAGGATTTCACCACCGGCTCGTGGGCGCTGTTCAAGAATTCCGGCAAGACCATCATCGGGCTGAACGTCCAGCCTTTCGATGCCGGCAAGCACCGGGCGCTGCCGCTGGTCGCCGACGCGGCCGAGGGGCTTGCTGAACTCGGTGCCGCGCTGAAGGGGTGGAAGGCGCCTGCCGCCTGGACCGACAATGCTGCCACCGGCAAGAAGGAATGGCAGGCCGAAGCGGCCAAGGTGACGGCGTCGACCAATGCCGCTTTCCCGTCCGACGCACAGGTGATCGGCGCCGTGCAGCGGGCCATGGGCTCAGGCGTCACCTTGCTGCATGCCGCCGGCGGTCTGCCGGGCGAGTTGCACAAGCTTTGGCAGGCCGGCGCGCCGGGCTCCTACCACGCCGAATACGGCTTCTCGACCATGGGTTACGAGATTGCCGGCGGGCTCGGCACCAAGATGGCCAAGCCCGGCGAAGAGGTCGTCGTCATGATCGGCGACGGCTCCTACCTGATGCTGAATTCCGAGATCGCCACCTCGGTGATGCTTGGTTTGAAGCTGACCATCGTGCTGCTCGACAACCGTGGCTATGGCTGCATCAACCGGCTGCAGATGGCGACAGGCGGCGCCAACTTCAACAATCTCCTGAAGGACGCGCGCCACGAGATCCTGCCCGACATCGACTTCGCCGCGCATGCGGCGAGCATGGGCGCGATATCAGAGAAAGTACCCTCGATCGCCGGGCTCGAAAATGCGCTGCAGAAGGCCAAGAAGAACGACCGCACCACCGTTGTGGTCATCGACACCGATCCGCTGGTCTCCACCGATGCCGGCGGCCATTGGTGGGATGTGGCGGTGCCGGAAGTCTCGGCGCGGTCGCAGGTCAACGCGGCGCGCAAGGCCTATGACGAGAAGCGCCAGATGCAGAGCGTCGGCGATTGATGCTAACTCCCTTCTCCCTATACGGGGAGAAGGTGCCGGCAGGCGGACGAGGGGCGGCGCCAGCGGCCAAACAATGAACTGTTCCAATCTGGAGTGACGACTTGAAAGCCAAACTGGGCATGTCCCCCATCGCGTGGTGGAACGACGATCTTGCGGAACTGAGCGATGACGTGTCGCTGGAGGAGTGCCTGCGCCAGTCGCGTTCGGCCGGCTTCACCGGCATGGAAATGGGCCGGCGTTTTCCCAACGACCCCGCCGTCATGCTGCCGATCCTGAAGGCAGCCGACGTGACGCTGTGCGGCGGCTGGTTTTCCGGAACGCTGGTCGATGAGGAGATGGGCAAGAACAAGGACCGCATCCAGCCGATGATCGACCTGTTCAAGGCGGTCAATGCGCCTTGCATCGTCTATGGCGAGGTCGGCCGCTCGATCCAGGGCGACCGCTCGAAGCCGCTGGCCACCAAGCCGAAACTCACCGGTGACGAAATGAAGGTCTATGGCAGGCGCCTGACCGAGTTCGGCGAATGGTGCGCCGAGCAAGGCATGCCGCTTTCCTATCACCACCACATGGCGGCGGTGGTCGAGACCGAGCCGGAACTCGATGCCTTCATGCGCCATTCCGGCGAAGGCATCCCGCTGCTGCTCGATGCCGGACATCTGGCCTTTGCCGGCGGCGACGTGCTGCGCGCCATCGACAACCACCATAAGCGCATCAGCCATGTCCATGTGAAGGATGTGCGCATGGACGTGATCGACAAGCTCGACCGCACGAAACAGTCCTTCCTCGACGCAGTGGCTCTCGGCGCCTTCACCGTGCCGGGCGACGGCTCGCTCGATTTCGGCGCCATCGTGCAGCGCTTCGCCGACCATGGCTATGAGGGCTGGTTCGTGGTCGAGGCCGAGCAGGACCCGAAAAAGAACCCGCCGCTCAAGATGGCGCAGGTCGGCCACAAGGAGTTGATGCGGGTGATGACGGCCGCCGGCTACACGGTGGAGACCCAGGGTTTTCCGAATGCCTGACGCGATGGGTTCACGACGAGGCAGGTTGCTGTAGATTGGCCCGATGAAAGATTCCGAACACCCGCTCTTCCGGCCCCTGTGGCGGCGTGTCGCCGTCGTCGCGGTCTGCGTCATCTGGTCGATCATCGAGTTCGCCACCGGCACGCCGTTCTGGGGCGTCATCGCGCTCGGCTTCGCCGGCTATGGCGTCTGGCAGTTTTTTTATCTGTACAAGCCGATCGAAGATAAGCCTCCGGTCAAGCCGACGGAGTAGAACGGTCCATGGCGCGGGCGTTTTGCGTATCGGATTCTGTGTGCATGACATCGCGTACGTTGGCGATTGGCTGGAACGCTCCTCACTTCGTCATCCTAGGGCGTGGCAAGGAGCGTAGCGACGCAGCGCAGACCCTAGGATCCATGCCATGACGTTGAATGTGGTGTGACGGTGCAGAATTCCGTTCCGTCGCGCTTTTGGGCCGAGGTAACGGCATGGATCCTAGGGTCTTCGCGACGGAGCTTCGCTCCTGCTGCGCCCTAGGATGACGAAGTTGAGAGGCTTCGGCCAATCTCGAAGATTTGCGATAGGAGAGACAAAAATGTCGAAGCTGCTCGTGAAGGCCGACAAGGGCCATGGCCGCGTCGCTCATGTAACGCCGAAAAGCGCTGGCTGGACCTATGTCGGTTTCGACCTGCACCGGCTGCGGCCCGGCGAAAACGCGTCGGGAAAAACTGAAGACCGTGAAGTCTGCCTGGTGTTCATCACCGGCAAGGGCAAGGCGAAAGCCGGCGGCAAGGATCTTGGCCTGCTCGGGGGACGCATGTCGCCCTTCGAAGGCAAGCCGTGGTCGGTCTATATTCCCGAGGGATCGGACTGGTCGGTAACGGCCGATACCGAGCTGGAACTCGCGGTGTGCTCGGCGCCCGGTCTTGGCGGCGGCCTGCCGGTTCGGGTGATCGGACCCGACGATCTCGGCCAGGAAGTGCGCGGCAAGGGCACCAACACGCGCTACGTCACCAACATCCTGCCGGAAGGCAAGCCGGCGGACTCGCTGCTGGTGGTCGAGGTCATCACGCCCGGCGGCCACACGTCGAGCTACCCGCCACACAAGCATGACCAGGACAATCTGCCTGATGAATCCTATCTCGAGGAAACCTACTATCACCGTCTCAACCCGCCGCAGGGTTTTGCCTTCCAGCGCGTCTACACCGACGCCGACAAGAACGGCCATCGCGCGCTGGACGAAGCCATGGCGATCGAGGATGGCGACGTCGTGCTGGTGCCCAAGGGTTATCATCCCTGCGCCGCCTGCCATGGCTACGATCTGTACTATCTCAACGTCATGGCCGGACCGAAGCGGACGTGGAAATTCCACAATGCCCCCGAGCACGAATGGTTGATGAAGGCCTGATCGTTCCGGTCGCGCCGGCTGAAGTTGTTGGTCCAGTTTGAAAAAATCGTCGGCTAAGGACCGCCTGGCGCGATTTGCCTTCGAAAACCCTTCAAAGCTTCGTCAATCCGTCATGGAAATCACCTATGGCAACGGATCTGACGAGGACTTCCCATGCGTTATGCCATCTATTTCACCCCCCGGCAGGACGAACCGCTGGCGCGGATCGCCGCCAATTGGCTGGGCCGCGACCCGTTCGGCGCGGCGACAAGGCCGGTCGAGGCCGTGGCCGATCTGGCGGCGGCGGAAGTTGCCTTCCACACAGCTTCGGCCCGCCGCTATGGCTTCCACGCGACGCTGAAAGCCCCCTTCCGCCTAGCCGCCAACGAGACGGAAACGTCGCTGCGCGCGGGGCTCGACCATTTTGCCGAGGCGACGCCTGTCGTGACGATACCGCGTCTCGTCGTCAGCCAGATCGACAGCTTCTTCGCGCTGGTGCCTGAAGGACCGTTGCCTTCGCTCAACCGTTTCGCCGACGAGGTCGTGCGCGACTTCGACCGCTTTCGCGCGCCACTGACAGAGGCCGAAATCGAGCGGCGCAGCCCCGATTCGCTGAAGCCGGCCGAGTTCCGCAATCTCTGCCAGTGGGGCTACCCCTATGTCTTCGAGACCTTTCGCTTCCATATGACGCTGTCGGGTCGGGTCGGGCCACAGGAAAGCCCCCGTCTTCGCCTGGCAATCGACAGCCTGTTCGCCGAAGTGCTGCAACAACCTGTGCTGGTGGACGCGCTGACGCTGTTTGTCGAAACCGAACCCGGGGCGCCTTTCATGGTGCTTTCCCAGCACGCGCTGGGACGCCGACCGGCCAGAAAAATCGCCTGAACAAGCCCTGCCCCAGATGATCAAGGACTGCCCGAAATGACCGCCGAGACCGTTCTTTCCAACGCCCGTATCGTGCTAGCCGACGAGATCGTCGAGGGGTCGCTGGTGCTGCGCGACGGCTTCATCGCCGGCATCGATGCCGGCGCTGCCCGCACCGGCGACGACATGGGCGGCGACTATGTCATTCCGGGGCTGGTCGAACTGCACACCGACCATCTCGAGGGCCATTACGCACCACGGCCGAAGGTACGCTGGAACCCGATCGCGGCGGTGCTTGCCCATGACGCGCAGGTGGCGACGGCCGGCATCACCACCGTGCTCGACGCCTTGCGCGTCGGCATGGACGAGGACGCCGATCTTACCTTGGCCGATATCCGCAAGCTCGCCGATGCAATCGAGGACAGCGTCGCGCGGGATCGTCTGCGCGCCGATCATTTCCTGCATCTGCGCTGCGAGGTTTCGGCGCCCGACTGCCTGCAGGCCTTCGCCAATTTCGATAAGGACGACCGGGTCAAGTTGGCGTCGCTGATGGACCATGCGCCCGGCCAGCGTCAGTTCGTCAATCTCGAAACCTATGCCTACTACTACCAGCGCAAGCTGAAGCTGACCGACCGCGACTTCAAATTGTTCTGCGAGAAGCGGATGGCGGAATCGGCGCGCTATTCGGCGCCGAACCGCGCGGTGATCGCCGCTGCCTGCCAGGAGCGCGGCATCGTGCTCGCCAGCCATGACGACGCCACGTCGAGCCATGTCGACGAGGCGATCGAGCAAGGTGTGCGCGTTGCCGAGTTCCCGACCACCGAGGAAGCGGCGCGCGCCTCGAAGGCCGCGGGCCTGGGCGTGCTGATGGGCGCGCCCAACGTCATGCGCGGCGCTTCGCATTCGGGCAATGTCTCGGCGCGCACGCTGGCCAGCGACGGCCTGCTCGACATCCTGTCATCCGACTATATTCCGTTCAGCCTGATCCAGTCGGCCTTCTTCCTCGGCGACATGGTCGAAGGCATTTCGCTGCCGCAGGCGGTCGCCATGGTTTCGAAGAACCCGGCGGAAGCCGTTGGCCTCACCGACCGCGGCGTCATCGAACAGGGCCGCCGCGCCGACCTGGTGCGCGTGCGTGTCGATGACCATGTTCCGGTCGTGCGCACCGTCTGGCGGCAGGGACGCCGGGTCGCATGATGGTGTCGGCCTTGATCGAACGTGAATTGTCCGCCGAGACGTTTCCGATCCGCCACGGCGTCTTTGTCGCCGTCGTGGGGCCAAGCGGCGCCGGCAAGGACACGGTGATCGGCTACGCCCGCACGCTCTTTGCCGACGAGAGCCGGCTGGAGTTCGTCCGCCGCGTCATCACCAGGCCGAGCGATGTCGCGAGCGAGGATCACGACACGCTGGCCGACGCGGCCTTTGTCGAGGCCGAGGCCGACGGCGCCTTCGCCATCTCGTGGGAAGCGCATGGCTTGCGCTATGGCCTGCCTGCCGATGTCGACTGGTCGGTCGCCAATGGTCATGTCGCGGTCGCCAATGTGTCGCGCGCGATCATCCCCACCTTGCGCGAGCGCTATGCCAATCTGGCCATTGTCGAGATCACCGCCTCGCCTGATGTGCTGGCCGAGCGGCTGGCGATGCGCGGCCGCGAGTCGCGTGGCGAAGTGCTGGCGCGGCTGGCGCGCAGCGCCAACGTCACCCTGTCCGGACCCGGCGTCACCTCGATCGACAACAGTGGCCAACGCGAGGTTGCCGGCGAACGTTTCGCCGAGCTGCTGCGCAAGGCGATGGCCTTCTCCGACATGTCGGGTATGATCTGATCCAACCGCGCATCCCGCAGCCGCGGTGTGCGGCCTCGATTGTCCTGAAGCGCCGCCCATTGGCGTTCACTTGCTTTCCCGCGGCTCCCGGAGCGCTATGTGGTGCGGACCATATATGTGATTCCGGGCCTCCCTTCCCGGGATTCCGCCCGGAAGCTTCGGGCCGGACGAGACAGGACAGGAAGCCTTGATGCAGACGCTGACACCCATGCTCTCGACGGTCACGGCGGCATTTCTCGCCTCCTTCGTCGAGGTCGTCGAAGCCTTTACCATCGTGCTTGCGGTCGGCGTGACGCGCGGCTGGCGCCCGGCATTGACCGGTGCCGCCCTGGCGCTGGCGGTGCTGGCGGCCCTGGTGCTGGCGTTCGGACCGCTGCTGGCGCTGGTGCCGATCACCACACTGCAGTTCGTCGTCGGCGTCCTGCTCATCCTGTTCGGTATGCGCTGGCTAAGAAAGGCCATCCTGCGCAGCGTCGGCGTCATCGCCCTGCATGACGAGGCGGCGGCCTTCTCCAAGGAGACGGCCGCTCTGCACCAGCAGGCCAACGACCGCCGTGCCGACTACCTCGCCGGACTGGCCTCGTTCAAGGCGGTGCTGCTGGAGGGCGTCGAGGTGGTGTTCATCGTCATTGCCGTCGGCGCGGCGCACGGGCAGACGCTGTATGCCAGCCTGGGCGCGCTGGCGGCATTCATCCTTGTCATGCTAATCGGTCTGGCGGTCCACAAGCCGCTGGCGCGTGTGCCGGAGAATGCGTTGAAATTCGTGGTCGGGCTGATGCTGACCAGCTTCGGTATCTTCTGGACCGGCGAGGGCATCGGCGCCGACTGGCCGGGCGCCGATCTCGCCCTGCTCGCCATCTTCGCCATCGTCGCGCTGGCGTCCTTTGCCATGGTGCGCTGGCTGCGCATGACCTATCCCGCGGCCGCTGGAGGGCTCGCCCGATGAATGCCATTCGTCTTGTCGCCAGTGAATTCTTCGGCATGTTCGTCGATGACGGCAATCTGGCGCTGCTGGCGCTGGTGCTGGTGGCCGCCGTCGTGGCGGCGGTGAAGCTGCTGGCATTGCCGCCGCTCATCGGCGGCGCGCTGCTGCTGGTCGGCTGCCTTGCCATTCTGTTGCAAAGCGTTCGCCGCGCGGCACGCCAGACCGGTCGATAGCGGCAACGACCATGCGGCTCGATGCCTTGCAGGCATCAGCCGCGCTCATGATTCAGATGATCGTTAGCCATGCCGAAGAGGCGCGCCGCGAGAGGCCCGTTTCTGCCAGCACTTGCGGTTATCAAGGCGATAGAAAAGAGCTGCCTGAACACTCATGGACAGGCGGGTAATATTATAATAGCATACCATTATAACTCGCAGAGGAAACGCTGCGTCCCCGGTTTGCAAGGGATGTCGGCGAGCGAGATCGATCTGTTTCAAATCCTCGGGCGGCGAGTGCGCCCCGCCCGAACGATATCGACGCAAGGCGCCAGAAAAATGCATGGGAGGAAAACATGCGGACTTTCCTGAGAGGGGCCGGTGCCTTGCTGGCCGGCATCGTGCTGGCGATTGCGGCGCTGTTGCCATCGATCGCTTCGGCGCAGTCGGTCGAGGATATTATCGCGCGCGGCAAACTGGTCGTCGCCATCGACACCACGACGCCGCCCTACGGCTTTCTCGACGCCAATCTGAAGCCAACCGGCTTCGACGTCGAGGTCGCCAACAAGATGGGCGAGGCGCTCGGCGTGCCGGTCGAATTCGTCACCGTCACTTCGCCCGGCCGCATCCCGGCCTTGCTGACCAAGCAGGTCGACGCGGTGATCTCGATCTTCTCGATCACCCCGGCGCGCGCCATCCAGATCGACTATTCGATCCCCTATGCCGGCCAGTCGGCGGTGGTGATCGCTCCGAAAAGCACCAGTATCAAGGGTGTCGCCGACCTGGTCGGCAAGAAGGTCGGCCTGACGCGCGGCACCGGCGAGGACGGGTTGCTGACCAAGGCCGCCGAAGCCAATCCCGGCATCGAGATCCTGCGATTCGACGACTATTCCTCGCTGCTGCAAGCGATGGTGTCGGGCCAGATCGATGCCATGGGCGGTGGCGACTATGGCGAGATCTATCTGAAGAAGGCGCAGAATGGTGACGCCTTCGAGCAGAAATACGTGCTGAAGACCTTCTACTTCGGCATCGGCGTCGCCAAGGGCAACGACAATCTGCGGCAGTGGATCAACACCTGGCTGTTCACCATGAAGACCGACGGCACGCTGGATGCGCTGTCGATGAAGTACCGCAACCAACCACTGCCGGTACTGCCGGTTTTCTGATTTACACATCCGCAGTCGGGCGGGGCCAAGCCAGCCCCGCTTCCTCGACCTCGTGACGGGATGCCATGCAAACCGCCCTGCAATTCGGCCCGATCCTCATCCATCTCGACTTGTTGCTGCGCGGCCTGGAAAAAACCATCCAGCTGGCGGCACTGTCGATCCTGTTCGGCACCGCCATCGGCGTGCTCGGTGCCGTCGGCCGCAGCTTCGGGCCGCGTTTGGTGTCGTGGGTCATCGCTGCCTATGTCGAACTGATCCGCAACACACCGCTTCTGATCCAGCTCTATTTCGTCTTCTTCTCGCTGCCACTGTTCGGCTTCAAGCTGTCGAGCAACACGGCCGCCGTCGTCGCGCTGTCGATCCATCTCGGCGCCTACGCCACCGAGATACTGCGCGCCGGCATCGAAGCCATCCCGGAAGGGCAGATCGAGGCGGCCAAGTCGCTCGGCCTCAGCCGCTACCGCATCATCCGCCATGTCGTGCTGGTGCCGGCGGCGCGAGCGGTCTACCCGTCGCTTTCGGCGCAGTTCATCCTGCAGATCATGGGGACGTCGATCGTCGGCGCGATCGCGGCGGAGGAACTGACGGCGGTCGCCAACAACCTTGTCATGCAGACCTTCAGGAGCTTCGAGGTCTACATCATCATCGCCATCATCTATTTCGTGCTGGTGCAGGTCGCCAGCCTGCTCTTCGCCGGCATCGGCAAGCTCGTGTTCCGCTGGAAGGTCTGAACCATGAGCCTGCGCGATTTCGGCCCCAACGAACTGATGTTCCTGCTCTTGGCGACACGCTGGACAATCCTTCTGGCGCTGATCGCCTTTGCCGGCGGCGGCCTGATCGGTCTCGTGGTCGCCGCGATCCGGGTGGCGCCGGCGCGGCCGCTGCGCTGGCTGGCCGCCGGCTACATCCAGTTCTTCATGGGCACGCCGATCCTGATCCAGCTGTTCATGGCCTATTACGGGTCATCCTTCCTCGGCTACAGGCCAGATCCGTGGGCGGCTGCCGCGGTGACGTTCTCGCTCAACGGCGGCGCCTTCTTCGGCGAGATCTTCCGCGGCGCCATCGAGGCTATACCCAAGGGACAATGGGAGGCCGCGACGGCACTCGGCTTCCGTTTTGTCAGGACGCTGCGGCTGGTGGTCATTCCCCAGGCAATACGGCTGATGCTGCCGCCGACGGTCGGCTTCATGGTGCAGATCGTCAAGACCACGTCGATCGCCTCGCTGATCGGGCTGACCGAGCTCGCCCGCGCCGCCACGCAGGTCAACACCGTGACTTTCCAGCCGGTATTGGTGTTCGGCACGGTATCGATCATCTACTTCGCGCTGTGCTGGCCACTATCGCTGTACGCCAGCTATCTCGAGCGTCGTTTCGCTACCGGAATGACACGGAAGGCCGAGACACCGCTGGTGATGTCGGCGGCTTGAACGTGGACGTCAGCCCTTGAAGGCCGGCAGTGTCAGGCCCTTGACGCCGACGTCGAGCGCGAACAATCCGCCCGGGTTCTTCTGGCCGATGAAGTGGCTGTCGGGACGCTTCAGCACGGCCGAGGTGACATAGAGGATGTCGAGGTCCTTGCCGCCGAACTCGCAGCAGGTCGGCAGGTCGGTCGGCAGCAGCACCGTCTGCATCAGCCGACCGTCGGGGTCGTAGCGGCAGATCTTGCTGGTCACCGGAATGGTCACCCAGTAGCAGCCGTCGGCGTCGACCGTGGCGCCGTCGGCGACGCCGCCGGTCACCGTCATGTCTATGAAGGTGCGGCGGTTCTCGATATCGCCGGTGGCGGGATCGAAATCATAGGCCCATACCGCGCCGGCATGGCTGTCGGAGAAATACATGGTCTTCGAATCCGGGCTCCAGGCAAGCCCGTTGGAGCAGCCGATGCCATCGATCATCTTGTGCACGGAGAGGTCTGGATCGAGCCGGTAGAGTGCACCGATGAATTCGATCGGCTGGCCCGGCACCTCGAACATCGAGCCCGACCAGAAGCGGCCCTGGCGGTCCGGCTTGCCGTCATTGAAGCGGGTCTTCGGCATATGGGATTCCGGATCGACGATCGCCTCGAACCTGCCGGTCACAGGGTCGAAGAAATGAAAACCGTCGGTCATGGTCAGCACGAGGCCGCCCTTTTCGCGCAGGCCGAGGCAGCCGAGATATTCCGGTGTCTCGAAGGTCTCGTCCTTGCCGGTCGACGGATCGTAGCGATGGATCAGCTTCTTCCAGATGTCGATCCACCACAGCACGCCGGCCTGGGGGTCCCAGAGCGTCCCTTCGCCGAGCTCGGCCCTGGCGTCGACGACACAAGAAATTTCGACCATGGTCAGCCCTCTTTTCTGCGCAGCCTGCCGCCAAGCCCGGCGAAGGTTTCGCTGCCGATCGACACGGTAAGCAGGATCACCGCGCCGTAGACGACAAGCAGCGCGCCGCTCGACAGGTTCAGCGCCGGCAGCAGCCCGGTGAGGATGGTGAGCACCATGGCGCCGGCGACAGTGCCGAGATAGTGGCCGCTGCCCCCGAGGATCGAGGCGCCGCCGATGGCGACCGCGGCTATGGAGGTGAACAGATAGGCGTCACCCATGCCGAGATAGGCCTGGCCGGAATAACCGGTCAAAAGCATGCCGGCGAAGGCGGCGGTGAGGCCTGATATGACATAGGTGAGGATGGTGGTGCGCGCCGTCGGCACGCCGGAGAATTCCGCGACCGTGGCGCTGGTGCCCAAGGCATAGAGATGACGGCCGAACGCCGCCTTGGAGAGCAGCAGCGTTGCAACCAGCGTCAATGCCAGCCAGATCAATGCAATGACCGGAAAGCCGCCGATGCGGCCGACCGAGAGGAACTGGATCAGGGATGGTGCCGAGGGCGTCGGCGAGCCGCCGGTCAACACCAGGATCAGGCCTTGCAGGATGACGTTGGTGGCCAGCGTCATGATGATCGGCGGCACGCCGAACTGGGCGACGCCGAGGCCGTTTATCAAGCCGATGAACGCGCCGCCGCCAAGCAGTAGCGGCATCACCCAGACCAGCGGCAGGTCCTGGCCGCCGCATAGCAGCGCCATGATGATGGCGGCCGAGTTGAGCACCCAGGGTACCGACAGGTCGATGCCGCCGCCGATGATGACGAAGGTCTGGCCGAGCGCGACGATGCCGACGAAGGCGGCAAGCACGACAGTCGAGCGCATGTTGGAGATCGACAGGAAGCCCGGCGAAAACAGCGCCGTGACCAGGAGCAGCACGACCATGCCGGCATAGGCGAGCACGATGAGGCGGTTACGGGCAAGGAAGGCGCTCATTGGACGCGGCTCCTCGCGGCTTTTTCGGCGACGGAACTGGCGAGCACCGAGAGCAGCAGGATGACGCCCGACGCGACCGGCTGCCAGTAGCTCGACACATGCAGGACGAAGACCAGATTGCCGATCAGGGTCAGCACGAAGGCGCCGATCAGCGTGCCGGCAAGATGGCCACGACCGCCAAACAGGCTGACACCGCCGATGACGGCCGCCGCCACCGAGGGCAGGATATAGTCCTTGCCGATGGTCGGCGAGCCGGCGCCGGTCTGCGTCACCAGGAACAGCGCCGCGCCGGCCGCGAACAGGCCCGACAGCCCATAGGTGACGAGGTTGACCCTTGTGATCGAGACGCCGGACAAGAAGGCCGATTTCTCGTTGGAGCCGGTCGCCTGGATGGCGATGCCGACGCGCGTGGAGCGAAACCACCACCAGAACACGAGCAGCGCCAGCAGCATCCAGACAGGGCTGGTCAGGCCGATGAGCTGTGCGGACGCGAAGCCGACCCACCACGAGGGAATGCTGCCGCCATCGGTCGGCAGGATGATCATGGCAATGCCGTTGAGGATCGACCAGGTGGCAAGCGTCACCAGGAAGGGCTGCAGCCTGAGCAGCGAGATCAGCAGGCCGTTGAGCGCGCCGATGACGAAGCCGAGCGCCAGGATGATCAGTGTCCAAAGTGCCGTGGTCGACGGATCGTCGGTGAAGCGCGTTGCCGCGATCACCGTGCCAAGGCTGATCATGCCGCCGATCGACAGATCGATGCCACCACGCACCAGCACGATGGTCTGGCCGGTGGCCGCCAGCATCAGCGTCATTGCCGCCGCCGTGTCGAGGTTGAGCTCATCGAGCGAAAAGACACCGGACTGGAGGCTGCCGTAGATACCGATGATCAAGGCCAGCATCAGGCAGGCGACAAGGAAAGGCGCGCGGTCGAGCAGCCGGCCGCGCCAGTCGATGCATGGCTTGGCAGGTTTGATTTCGGCTGGCCTTTGCGCCATCTCCATGGGCTGCTCCGCGGACATCACCATGCCTCAGGCCGCCCTGGTTTCAAGCATGGCGGCGCGCAAAATCTGCTCCTCCGAGATCTGGTCCTCCTCCAGCGTCGCGGCGATGCGGCCGTTGCGCATGACCAGCACGCGGTCGGCGACATGGACGAGCTCCGGCATGTCGCTGGAATGGAACAGGATCGCGTAGCCCTTGGCCGCGAGGTCGCGCATCAGCTGGAAAATCTCGCCCTTGGTGCCGACATCGACGCCGCGCGTCGGATCGTAGAGCAGCAGCACGCGCGCCTGCGTGAGCAGCATCTTGCCGAAGATCACCTTCTGCTGGTTGCCGCCGGACAAGGTGCCGGCGAGCTGCTCCGGCGTGCCGGCCTTGATGCGCAGGAAATCGACCATTTCCTTGACCAGGGCGGCTTCCTTTTGCCGGCTGAGCAAGCCGTTCTCGGTAAAGCGCTTGATCACCGATAGTGTCAAATTTTCGCGCACGCTCTTGGTCAGGAGCAGGCCCTGCCCGCGCCGATCCTCCGGCACCAGCGCGATGCCGTCCTTGCCGGTCAGCGCCTGGCGAGGATTGCCGATCGAGGCGGGCTTGCCCCAAAGCTCCACCGCGCCGCTCGCTCTTGTGGCTCCGAACAGTGCCTGGAACAGCTCGCGCTGGCCGTGGCCCTGCAAGCCACCGACACCGAGAACTTCGCCCTCACGCAATGCGAAATCGACTCCGGAAAGCCGCCCGCCGATGGAGAAATTCCCGACCTTCAGCGCAATACGGTCGGTGGCGGTGGCAATGCGCTCGGGATAGAGCCGGTCGAGATGCCGGCCGATCATCTGGGTGACGATCTCGTTGTCGGAGACGGCATTGGCTTCATGCGCGGCCACTGTGCTGCCATTGCGGAAGATGGTCAGCCGGTCGGCGATGGCGCGCACCTCGGCCATGCGATGCGAGATGAAGATAACCAACCGGCCTTCGGCGGCCAGTTGCCGGGTGAGCTTCAGCAGCCATTCGGCTTCACGCGCCGGCAAAGCCGAGGTCGCCTCGTCGAGGATCAGGATGCGCGGCGCCTTGGCCAGGCCCTTGGCGATCTCGACGATCTGCCTTTCGGCCAGCGTCAGCCGCCGCAGTTCCTGGTCGGGGCGGAGTGCCGGGAAATTGTATTTTTCCAGCAGCGCCAACGTCTTGCGGCGCATCTCCGCGCGGTTGACCGTGCGCAGCAGCGTCCTTGGCTCGTGGCGGAACCAGATGTTCTGTTCCACGCTGAGATCGGGGATCAGCGACAATTCCTGGAAGACCGCGGCAATGCCAAGGGCCTGCGCGGCGTCCGGATCGGCCGGGCGATAATCCTGGCCATCGACCAGGATCGAGCCGCCATCGTGCCGTACGGCGCCCGACAGGATCTGGATGAAGGTGCTTTTGCCCGCGCCGTTCTCGCCGAGCAGCGCGTGCACCTCGCCGGCGCGGGCGCTGAATGTCGCCTCGCTCAGCGCGACGATGCCGCCATAGCGTTTGGACAGGCCGTTGACGGTGACGAGGTCCATGAATGCGCCTTCGAAAAGCTCTCCCGACATCTTGCGATGCCGGGAGACAGGGTCGTGGTCACGGGATGTTACTTGGTACCGGCAGCTTCCGCAGCGGTGATCTCGACCCAGTCGGGCGTAATCGGCAGCGTCAGGCCGGGCGCCTGGTCGGGGAACGCATTTTCGCCAATCGCGATCTTGATCATCTTGGTGCCGGGATAGAGCTTGGACTCGAAGGGATCGGTGGTGACGAAGTCTCCCTTGACCGAGACGGAGCGCTCGGCCGGCTTCTTGCCGGTGTCGAGAATGTCGACCGCGAGCTTGATCGCTTCCGAAGAGAGATAGGCCGGGTTGGAACCCAGGATGCACTTGGCGCCTTGCGTCTGCGCGCAGGTGACGGCAGCGACATTGTAGGAGAAGCCGACGACCGGGACGATCGGCCGGCCGGCATCCTTCAACGCCTGGATGGCACCGGAGCCATAGCCTTGCGTCATGATGCCGTCGATCTTCGGATTGGCGGCAAGCAGGGCCGCGACACCGGACTGTTCCGGTCCGAGCGCATAATTGCCGTTGTAATAGCCGACGACCTTGATGTCGGGATATTTGGCCAGAACCTTCTCATAGCCCTGCTGGAGCTGCGCCGAGATAGGCGCACCGGCGAGGCCGCGGTCGAGGATGATGTTGCCCTTGCCGCCAAGCTGCGCGGCCATCCATTCGGCCATGACGGAGGGGATGCGATCCCAGTCGGAAGCGACGGCGAGCGCGCAAGGCTCGGTCACCACCTGGTCGAAGGAGATGACGACGATGCCGGCATCGCAGGCCTTCTTGATGGTCGGGTTCAAGGCCGAGTCCGAACCGGCGTCGACGAGGATGGCGTCCGGCTTCTGGCGGATGATGTTGTTCAGCGAATTGATCTGCGCCTGGACGGTGTTCTCGACATTCTCGATCTTGAGGTCGACGCGGCCCTTGAGCGGCCCCTTGTTGACCGACACTGTAGCGACACGCTCCATTTGCTGGCGCCAATCATTGCCGACGAAATTGTTGGAGAGATAGATGGTATAGGGCTTCTTGTCCTCGGCGTGGCCGGCCTGTGTGCCCGCAGCCATCATGGTGACGGCAAGCGCTGCAAGGCCGATGTTACGGCTTGGTGATTTCATGATTTTCTCCTCCCATTTTTCGTTGCGAAATCGCGACGCCCAAAGTGGCGCCTTGCATCCACCAAATCAGGTTCCCGAAGCCTCCTTGGGCGTGATCTCGACCCAGTTCGGCGACACCGGCAAGGAAAGTCCCGGCGCAAGATCCGGAAATACGGTCTTGCCGAGCTCGATCTTCACCGCCGAGGAGTTCGGGGCGTATTTGGCATCGACCATATCCGTGGTCAGGCCGGGTGAATTGAACAGTACGGTGGTGTCGGCCGGCTTCTTGCCGGTGTCGAGAATGTCGACCGCGAGCTTGATCGCCTCGGCCGATAGCGACGGAGGATTGGCACCCAGCCAGCATTTGGCGCCCTTGGTCTGGGCGCACGTCACGCCGGTACCGTTGAAGGCGGCGGCGACGATCGGCACCATCGGCCGGTCGGCATTCTGCAGCGCCTTGATCGCACCGGTGCCGTAGCCCTGCGAAAAGATGCCGTCGACTTCCGGATGGGCGGCGAGCAGGCTGGCGACGCCCTCCTGTTCGGGCCCCGCGGCATAATTGCCGTTGAAATAACCGACGATCTCGATGCCGGGATACTTCTTCAGCACGGCACCAAAATTCTTCTCGAACTGTTCCGAGATCGGCGCGCCGGCGAGGCCGCGATCCATGAAAACCTTGCCCTTGCCGCCGAGGATGGAGGCCATCCATTCGGCCTGGTTGTTGGCCATGATATCGAAATCGGAATGCAGCTTGTAGGCGCATTCGGCCGAAACGGTCTGGTCGAAGCTGACAACGATGATGCCGGCGTCGCAGGCCTTCTTGATGGTCGGATTGAGCGCCTCGGCCGAGGACGCATCGATGAGGATGGCGGCCGGTTTCTGGCGGATAATGTTGTTCAGCGAATTGATCTGCGCCTGAACGGTGTTCTCGGCGTTTTCGATCTTGAGGTCGACGCGGCCCTTCAACGGCCCCTTGTCGACGGCGACATTGGCGACGCGCTCCATCTGCTGGCGCCAGTCATTGCCGACGAAATTGTTCGAGAGATAGATGACGTAAGGCTTTTGGGTTGCGGTATGGCCGGGCATGGCGCCCATCGAGACTGCGAACCCGGCCAGCGCCACGAAACAGGCGCTCAAGCTCCTTAAATTCATGGTCTTCCTCCCAGTGTTTCCTGTCCAGCCGGTGATGGACTGCGCCATCTTGATCGGATGAAGATGAAAATTGATACCGGTACCAATTGCGAATGTCAATTTGACCGACCTTCCCCGAGGCTGCGTCCGCGAGCCGAATTCGCCAGATTTCCTCCCTTGCGACTTCTCCCGTGGCCGGCACTTCAGCCTAGCTATCATGCTATTATAATTTTATGAGCCTGTCTATGCGAACTCGGCGGAAAATACGGCTTCCGGCGCACTTCAGGACAGGTCGTTGGGCGCGTCGTAGGTGATGCTGAAAATGTCGGCGGGATGGCGGGCAACGGAGAATTCGATGCTGCGCTGGTCCGCCGACTGGTAAAGCATCTCCACCGTCAGCACCGGGCTGCCGAGCGTGATGCCGAGGTCGGCGGCAACCACCTCGTCGGCGATCTCGGCGCGCACCGTGACATGCGCCACGTCGAGCCGCAGGCCGAGATGTTTCTGCACCGAACGGAAGATCAGCACGTCGGAAAAGTCTTCCCGCTTCAGGCGCGCGCCAATGTCGGGCGGGAAAAAGGTGGTGATCTGCGCCTTGCGCTGTTCGCCGATCGACAGCACGCTGCGCAGACAGTAGCCCGCCTCGTCCTTGCCCATGCCGAAATGGCGCTGGAGCACGGGCGAGACCTCCTTGCGATAGGATTTCACCGTCAGTTGCGCATCCTTGGTGAAGGCCGCCATGTCGGCGAAGTTCTTGAACTTCCAGCTCAGATTGACCGACGGATTGCGGGCCGCGACCACCGCCGGCTTGGCTGAGCGTTTCCGGATCAGCCCGTCGGCCTCGAGATCGCGCAGCGCCTGGCGAACCGTGATCAGGCTGACGCCGAAATGCTCGGCAATGGTCGCTTCCTTCGGCAGTTCGCCGCCGACCGGGAAGGTGCCGTTGCCGATCGGTTCGCGCAATATATCGGCAAGCTGGCGGTAGAGCGGCCCATTGGCGCGGCCGAGTGTCCGCCTGGGAAGACTGTCGATGGTGGGAGCGGAATGATCCATGAGCCTCGTCGCGCCTGTGTCGAAGCTTTTATAATAGCTTCCTTATCCGGAGGCTAGGCAAGGCTGTTGACGATCACCCGCCTCAGACAAAGAGCCGAAGCGGCTGTTCGATCGCCGATTTCAGGGTCGCGAGCCAGGTGGCGGCGGTGGGCTCATCAACGCTTGCCGCATCCACCATCAGCAGGCATTCGGCATGATCGCTCGCCGTGTCGAGCGAGACGGCCAGCCGCATCGCGCGGCCTGGCAGGAGCGGCATCACGACCGGCCTTATGTCGCTGGTGGGCAGCAGCCGCAGGGATAGCACCGCCGGTTTGTCCGCCTCATCATGAGTGCCGGCCAATGCTGCAAGCCGCATTGCACGCAGAGATGTCAGGGACATTTCGGGGGCCATGGCGAACACGGTTTGCCGGCCTGCCAGCTCCAGCGCCACGGATACGTCGTCGATCTTGGCGGCGTCCGGTATCTCGGCAAACATTCGGCCGGCGGCGCGCAGCAGCACGTCGTCGACATCGAATGTACGTCCCGAATTCTTCAGCGCCGCCAACAGGTCCCGCAGGGCGCCGAGCGCAATGGAGGTTGCGAAAGCAGCGACACGAGGCGCGGCGACTGGAGGCGCTGCCGCGGGTGCGGCGACCCCGGGCGAAGCGGCCGGGGCGCCTGCCGAAACGAAGCCAAGCACATCGGCCGCCAGGATGCGTCCACCCGGCCCGCTGCCGCGGAGCGTTTCCAGCGGCAGGCTTCGCTCGCGCGCCAGCCGGCGCGCATAGGGCGAAACAGCCAGACGTGCGGATTGCGCCACCGCGATGTTCATTTCAGATACTCTGAATTCACGCAGTTGGTCAGCCGTCCCTCGGCGAGATAGGCGTGCACCACCTCGATCGATTTCAGCCGGAGGTCGCGCATCGATGCCGGACTGTAGAAGGCGGCATGCGGAGTGACGATGAGGCGATTGGCGATCCACGCTTCGCGGCGACGCCATGCCGCCAGCAGCGGATGGTCGAGATCGCCGGGTTCGTTCGGCAGGACGTCGAGTCCCGCGCCGGCGACGGTGCCCTTGCGCATGGCGGCCTCCAGCGCGTCGAGATCGACGATCGGGCCGCGCGCCGTGTTGACCAGGACAAGGCCGGGCTTGGCGGCGGCGAATGCGGCCGCGCCGAGCAGCTTGCGGGTTTCCTCGCTCAGCGGCGCGTGGACGCTCACCACATCCGCGCGCGCCATCAGTTCGGCCAGCGAGTTGACCCGCTCGTAACCGGTCGAGAGGTCGACGCCGGACAGGAGATGCGGGTCGTAAAACACCACCTTCATGTCGAAGGCGGCGGCGCGGCGCGCGGTGGCGAGCCCGATGCGGCCGAGACCGACAATGCCGAAGGTGGCGCCCTTGTGCCGGCGCACCAGCGGCGCCTTGGAGAAATGCCAGCCCTCGGCACCATTGCCGGACAGCTCGGCGCCATAGGCAGAGGTGCCGCGCGTCAGCGCCAGCATCAGGCCGATGGCGTGATCGGCGACCTCGGTCGTGCCATAGTCCGGCACATTGCAGGCCGGGATCTTGCACGTCCCCCAGCCCACCGTGTCGATGTTGTCGAAGCCGACGCCGGAGCGCACCGCGATCCGCGCCTTGGGAAAGGCCGATGGCGCGGCGGCGACATTGTGGGTCGGCGAATAGTTGATGACGGCATCGACCGTCTGGCAGACGGCCGGATCCAGCGTGGCCGCCTTGTCGTTGGTCGAGCGGGCGAGGATGAACTCGATGTCGGGATAATGCTCGCGCTCGAGTTCGGCTTCGTCGGCGGCTTGCCAGTTGGCGCACAGGATCTTCATGCTGGCCCTTCGGGTTTCATGTTTGGGTAGAGGTTCTATTTCTTGATGCCGCCGATGCGGCCGCCCATCGGCACCACGGCGCCGACCGGCTGATCGATTGCGGCAAGCGTTCCGCTGATCGGTGCCTCGATCTCGACCACGGCCTTGTCGGTCTCGATCTCGGCGATCAGTTCGCCCTCCTTGACCGTTTCGCCAACCGCCTTCAGCCATTTGATGACCGTGCCCTCGCTGACGGTGAGGTCGCCGAACGGCATCGTTATCGGTTCGTCGTCGCCGAGGGCAGCGGCCGTCCGGGTCGGTGGCGCGGGCGATGCGGCCTTGACCGGAGCCGGCGCGGATCTAGCCGGCGCGGCACTCTTCAGGCCGACCGTGTACCAATGATCGGGAACCGGCGGCCTGCCTGCGATGACGTCACGTGCGCCCTGGACGATGCGGGCGCTGTCCACCAGCATGGCGCGCTCCAGCACCGGGGCGAAGGGGTGCGAGGTCGGCGCGGTGTGCAGCCTTCCCGGCGGGGCGTCGAGTTCGTCGAAGGCGAGCTCGTTGATCGCCTGGGCGATCTCGCCGCCAAGGCCGCACATCGCCCAGGCCTCGTCGACGATGAGCAGGCGGTGGGTCTTGCGGACACTGGCCACGATCGTGTCGATGTCGAGCGGCATGATGGTGCGCGGGTCGATCACCTCGGCCTCGATGCCTTCGGCGGCCAGCGCTTCCGCTGCCTCGAGCGCGCGCTGCACCATCTGGCCGGCGGCAACGATGGTGATGTCGGTGCCGCCCAGGGCGATGCGCGCGACGCCGAACGGGACAAAATGCTCGCCGACCGGCACCTCGCCCTTTGAGGCGAACAGCGCCTTGGGTTCCAGCATGATGACCGGGTCGCCAGCCCTGAGCGCCGTCTTCATCAGGCCCTTGGCGTCGGCCGGTGTCGAGGGCACGCACACGATGAGGCCCGGCATATGGGCGAAGACCGGATGATAGATGCCGCTGTGATGCGGGCCGGAACTGCGCAGCGCGCCCGCGCCGACGCGCACCACCATCGGCGCACTCATCACGCCGCTGGTCATGTAGCGCAGCTTCGCCGCTTGCAGGAAAATCTGGCCGGCGGTCTCGAAAGCGAAGTCGGCGAACATCAGGTCCGACACGGTACGCGCGCCGGTGGCCGAGGCGCCGACTGCGGCGGCGGTGAAACCCTGTTCGGAAATCGGCGTGTCGACCATGCGATCAGCGCCGAATTCATGCCAGAGGTTTTTGGTGTGGGCAAAACTGCCGCCACGCTCGCCGGTGCCTTCGCCGAAATAGAGGATCGCCGGATTGGCGCGCATCTCCTCGGCAATGCCGTCGCGCACCGCTTCCAGCCAGCCTTGCGTGCGGGTCTCGCCGACGGCGCGCGGCTGCAGGGCGGCGGGCGGGTTGATCGGATCGGCGAAGACATGCAGGCGCACCGTCGCCGGATCGGGCTCGGGCGAGTTGCGGGCGAAGTTCAGCGCCTCTTCGACCACCTTCTCGATCCGCGCTTCGATGGCGGCCAGCGCCTCGGCATCGGCGATGCCGTAGTCCTCGACCAGTTTCTTGCGGAACATGTCGATCGGATCGCGCTTGATCCAGGCGTCGAGCTCCTCTTGCGTGCGATACGTGCCGATGACCGGATCGCCTTCGTGATGGCCGACGGTGCGGTAGGTCTTGGCCTCGATCAGCGTCGGACCCTTGCCGGAACGGGCGCGCTCGGTGGCCTCCTTCATCGCCAGCCAGACGGCGAAGACATCGTTGCCGTCGACAGCCACGCCGGGCATGCCATAGGAAGCGGCCTTGGTGGCGATCTCGGGATTGAGCGTGATGGAGTTGAGGGGCGTCGCGGTGGCGTAGAGATTGTTCTCGCAGATGAAGACAGCCGGCGCCCGCTGCACGGCGGCAAAATTGAGCGCCTCGTGGAAGCCGCCATGGTTGGCGGCGCCGTCGCCGAAGAAGGCGACGCCGATATCGTCGCGGCCTTGCTGGCGAGCGCTCATGCCGATGCCGACGGCATGGCCGATGCCGGCGGCGACGATGCCGTTGGTGCCGAACAGGCCGACCGAACGATCGTAGAGATGCATTGTGCCGCCGCGGCCACCGCAAATACCGTCGGCCTTGCCGAACAGTTCGGCCATGACGCGGCCGGGATCGGCGCCCTTGGCCAGGGCATGACCATGGCCGCGATGGGTCGATGTGACCCAGTCGGTTGGCCTGAGGTGGGCGCAGACGCCGACGCCGGTCGCCTCTTCGCCGATGTAGAGATGCAGGAAGCCAGGTGTTTCGCCTTTGCGGCAAGCGATCTGGGCGATGCTTTCGAAACGGCGCAACAGCACCATGCGTTCGAACAGATCGAGCAGGATCTTCCGGTCGGGGAGGTTTGGCGCACCCCTCGACTCCTCGCGTGCGCGCGCCGCAGACATTGCCACCAAAGCCTCCCTGAATCCATCTGACGCCGGGCGGCATAGCGCCGGCGGCGGGCTTGTTCGCCGCCCGCTTCGGTGCATCATAGATTATAATAGCATAATGTCTACTGGCTCCAGGCTGAGCCGTGTGGAGTGCTAGATTCTTGTCATGCGCACCGTGGCGTCCGGGCGTTGGAACAGCTCCGGGCGCAGGCTGAGACCGAGCCCAGGCCCATCGAGCGGCGCGACATGGCCGTCCTTGACCGGCGGAATGTCGGCGACGATTTCGGTGTACCAGCCGGTGAAATAGGCGCGCACCGCTTCCTGGTAGTTGACGTTCGGCAAGGTGGCCGACAGCGCGCAGCTGGCGGCATAGACGATCGGCCCGGTGCAATCGTGCAAGGTGACAGGCAGTTCGCTGGCTTCGGCCATGTTGGCGATCTTGCGCGCTTCGGAGAGGCCGCCGCACCAGGCGAGGTCGATCATGATCACGCTGGCCGCGCGCTTGTCGATCAGCTGCTTGAACATCTGCCGCGAGGCGAGCCGCTCGCTGGCGGCAATGGGAATCGAGGTGTGGCGGGCAAGCTCGGCCATGGCGTCGAGTTCGTTGTAGCGGATCGGCTCCTCCAGCCAGGCGACGTCATAGGCTTTCAGCGCCTCCGCGATGCGCAGCACGGGCGGCAAGGTCCACAGCCCATGCAGCTCGACCATGATTTCCATGTCGCGGCCGACAGCGTCGCGGATTTTCTGGAACGGCTCCAGCGCCTTGTCGAGATCGGCAAGCGAGATGCGGGTGCCGTTCGACGCCTCCGCGGCGATGTCGAACGGCCATATCTTCATCGCGCCAATGCCTTCGGATTTCAGGCTTCTGGCGAGATCGCCGGCATTGTAGCGCCAGGCCAGCAGGTCCTCGTACGGGCCCTCGTTCGAATCGCCTGATTTGAGCGACCAGTCCTCGCCGCGCTCGAACAAGGCGTTCTTCTTCGTGGCGCGGACATGTTTGTAGCCGGCGCAAGTGTTGTAGATGGGCACGTTTCTGTGGGTGCGGCCGCCAAGCAGCCGCCAGACCGGTTCGCCAAGCGCCTGGCCATAAATGTCCCAGAGCGCGATGTTGACGGCGGAATTGCCGCGCACCTCGGCGCCGGAATCCCGTGCGCCGACATAGACGCTGCCGAGCGTGCGGTCGTGCAGTTCGATGTCGCGCGGATCCTTGCCCAGCAGATAGGATGCAACATTGTCGTGGATGTAGGACGCGACGGGCCCCGGCGCCCAGAAGGTCTCTCCGGTGCCAATGAGACCGGCATCGGTGTGGACGCGCAGCCAGAACAGGAATGGAAACTCGGCCAGCTGCAGCGTTTCGAGCGCGACGACTTTCATCTTTTCCTCCCATTGCGGCGGACCATGCGGTCGACGGGACAATAGCACATCGCCGTTGACAGCCATTTATGGTACCGGTATCAATCCCGTCAAGATGGCCACTGGGAGGGGGTTCGTTTGCCTGCCAAAGATCAAGACACGGCGCGGCGCAGAGCACTGGTCACCGGTGCCGCAGGCGGCCTCGGCCGCGAGGTGGCGATCCAGTTGGCCCGGCGAAACTGTGTGGTCGCGGTCACCGACATCAATGGCGAGGGACTGGCCGAGACCATCGGGCGGATCGGCGAAACAGGCTCGGAAAGCGAAAGCATTGTCAGCGATTTCACCAGGGAGGGCGCACCGGAGGCCGCGGTCGAAAAAGTGGTCGCGCGCTGGGGCGGCATCGACATCCTCGTCAACAATGCCGGCTATGGCGTGATCGAGCCGTTCCTCGATGCCACCTACAGGGCCTGGACGCGCACGCTGGCGCTCAACGTCACGGCACTCGCCATGGCCTGCAAGGCGGCGGGGCGGGTGATGCGCGAGCAGCGCTCGGGGCGCATCATCAACATCACCTCGCCGGGCTCGCGCATGGCGCTGCCCGATTACACGGCCTACACGGCGAGCAAGGCCGGCGTCGATTCCATCACCCGGGCCGCGGCCGTGGCGCTGGCGCCCTATGGTGTGTTGGTCAACAGCCTGGCGCCGGGCATGATGGACACGGAAATGCAGCGCTCGACCGAGGTGGATCTCGCCCGCGCCAATGGCCGCAACGATCTGCAGGCCTTCCTCGACGAGCGCACCCGCCGCATTCCGCTCGGCCGCCGCGCCGAGATCTCGGAGGTCGCTGAGGCCGTCGTCTGGCTCTGCCTCGATGCACCCCGATACATGACCGCCGAGCGGCTCAACATGTCGGGCGGGCTCGACAAGGACTGATCACATGCTGCGAAACTCCCCTCCCGACAGCGCCGATATCGGCGCGCTAGAACGCAAGGCGACACGGCTGCGCCGGCACATGCTGACCATGGCGCGCGGCCAGGGCCAGGGCTATATCGGCCAGGGTCTCGGCATCGCCGATATGCTGGCCGCGCTGTATTTCCACGAACTGCGCTACGATCCGCATAATCCGGCATGGCCCGATCGCGACCGCTTCCTGCTCTCGACCGGGCATTATTCCATCGCGCTGTGGGCCGCATTGGCCGAGGCCGGCATCATCCCGGTCGAGGAGTTGATCACCTACGGCGCCGACAACAGCCGGCTGGAAATGTCGACGCTCGACACCACGCCCGGTGTCGAAGTGATCGGCGGCTCGCTCGGCCATGGCCTGGGACAAGGGGTCGGCCAGGCGCTGGGTTTGCGCGTCGACCGCTCCGACGCACGCGTCTTCGTCGAGCTTTCCGACGGCGAGATGCAGGAAGGCTCGACCTGGGAGGCGGCGATGTCGGCCAGCCATTTCAGGCTCGACGGGCTGGTGGCGCTGGTCGATTGCAACGGCATCCAGGCCGACGGGCCCGTGGTGCTCGACATGGAGCCGGTGGCCGACAAATGGCGCGCCTTCGGCTGGCAGACATCGGAGATCGACGGCAACGACATGAGGATGATGGTCGGTGCGCTGGCGGATGCGAGGAATCGCAACGGCAAGCCGAAGGCGATCGTGTTGCGCACGCTTCCGGGGAAGGGGGTGCCGCGCATCGAAACCTCGGAGAAATCGCACTTCTTCCGCATCGACGTGGCGCAATGGGACGGCATCATCGCCGAGTTCGAAAAGACCGTGGGGGCAGCCCAATGAGCGGCGCGGCGACGGAGGCCGGACGTACGCTGGCCATGGGCCAGGACGAAGCCGTTGGCGGCGGCCGACGGAGCGTGGAGGCGCCTTTCGGCAAGGCTTTGGCGCGGCTTGGCCAGAGTCGTCCAGACATTGTCGGACTGACCGCCGATCTCGGTAAGTATACCGACATCTTGCCGTTCCGCGACGCCTTCCCGGACCGCTTCTTCAATGTCGGCATGGCCGAGCAAAACCTGGTCGCGGTGGCCGCCGGGCTGGCCCGCACCGGCAAGGTGCCGTTCGCCACCACCTATGGCGTGTTCGCGACGCGGCGCGCCTATGATTTCGTTGCCATCGCGCTCGCCCACTCCAACCTCGACGTCAAGATCGTCGCGGGCCTCCCGGGGCTGACCACCGGCTATGGCGGCACGCATCAGGCGATCGAGGACCTGGCCTTGATGCGCATGATCCCCGGCCTGACCATCATCGACCCCTGCGACGCGACCGAGATCGAAGCAGCGACCGAGGCGATCGCGGAGCATGGGGGTCCGGTCTACATGCGGCTGTTGCGTGGCAGCGTGCCGGTGGTGTTCGAGCCTGGCTACATCTTCGAGATCGGCAAGGCGCGCCGCCTTCGCCAAGGTTCCGATGTCGGCATCATCTCGACCGGCTTCATGACCGAGCGGGCGCTGGATGCGGCGGATGCGTTGGGCAAACAAGGCATCTCGGCCGGCGTGCTGCATGTGCCGACGATCAAGCCATTCGATGCCGGGGCAGTGGCCGAATTTGCCGCTGGTTTCAACCATATCGTCACGGCGGAAAACCATGTCGTGGTCGGCGGCCTGGCGAGCCTTGTCGTCGAGACCTTGTTCGATGCCGGCATTGCGAAGAAAGTCACCCGCATCGGCCTACCCGACCGCTATATCGAATGCGGCGCGGTGCCGACCTTGCAGGCGAAATACGGGCTGACGACCGGCGCCATCGTCACAACAATTGCCGCGTTGAACTAGGACTGCCGCATGAAGATCACCGAGATCGAGACCTTTGCCGTCGGCGCCGGCTGGAAGAACTGGCTCTTCGTCAAGGTGCACACGGACAAGGGCATTCATGGCATCGGCGAAGGCACGCTGAACGGCTTCATCAAGACCACCGAGGCCGGTGTGCACGAACTCAAGCACCTCGCCATCGGCCAGGATCCGCGCCGCATCAACGCGCTGGCCAAGCGCATGCTGGATAGCGTCTCGCTAGACGGCGGCCATATCCACCGCACGGTGATCGCGGCGGTCGAGGTCGCCTGCTGGGACATTCTGGGCAAGAGCCTCGGCGTGCCGATCCACCAGTTGCTCGGCGGCCAGGTGCGCGACAGCGTGCTCGGCTACGCCAATGGCTGGTACCGAACCGAGCGCACGCCCGAGGCCTTTCTGGAAGCCGCCAAGGCGGTTCTGGCCAAGGGCTTCAAAGCGTTCAAGCTCGACCCGTTCGGCACCGCGCAAGGCTTTATCTCGCGCGAGGAACTGGACCTCTCTTACGACATTTGCCGAACGCTGCGTGATCGCTTGCCCAAGGACACTGGAATTCTGATCGACGTGCATGCCCGCTTCACCGAGATCGCGGCGCTGCAGGCAGCGCGGAAGTTTGCTGACCTCGACATCTACTGGTGGGAGGAGCCGACCTCGCGCGACCGGCAGGAGACCGTGCACGAAGTGGCGCATCGCTCGCCGATCCCGGTTGCGACCGGCGAGATGTACGACACGGTCGGGCAGTTCTACACGCTGGCCGCCGGCGGCGGCGTCAACATCTTCCAGCCCGAGCCGATGTCGCTCGGCGGCATTGCGCCATCGATGCAGGTGGCCAATCTGGCGCTCGCGCATGGCAGCCACATCGCGCCGCACCAGAGCGGTGGGCCGGTGGCGACGGTGGTGTGTCTGCAACTGGCGGCGGCGGTGCCGAACTTCCTCATCCAGGAGCATTTCGACGCCTTCAACGACCCGTGGACGCGCGACCTCGTGACCTGGCACCCGACCGTCAATCCGGACAATGGCCACCTTTCGCTGCCGGACGCACCGGGGCTCGGCATCGATCTCAACATCGATGCTATCGAGGATCACCCCTACGATCCGAATGCCTATCTCAACGTCCATGCCGAGGGCTGGGAGAAGCGGCTCGGGCGACGGGAAGAGACGGGGAAACCGAAGCGAAAAGGCTGATCAAGCGCTTTCGCGGTCGACGATCTCGAAGCCGAGGCTGGTGATGGTCGGCACCTTGGTGTCTCCGCCAAGCCTCGCCAGCAATTGCCGCACCGCGCGGCGGCCCATCTCGTAGCGGTTGACCTTGACCGTGGTCAGAGGTGGATAAAGCTGCGCGGCCAGATCCATGTCGCCATAGCCGGCGATCGCGATCCTGCCCGGCACCGCCCAGCGCCGGCGGTGACATTCCTGGACGGCGCCGACAGCCAGCGTGTCGCTGGAAAAGAAGATGGCATCGATATCCCTGTGCCTGGAGGTCAGCGTCACCAATGCCTCGGCACCGCCCTGCGCGGTGATCGGCACTTCGACCTCCATATCGGCATGGTTCTTGAAACCGAGTTCGGTGAGTGCGGCGTGATAGCCGGTGCGGCGCTGCTGCAAACGGTCATTGCCATGGATCGGCGTCGAGACGAAGCCGATGCGCTTGTAGCCCTTGGCCGCCAGATGCATGGTCATGGCATAGGCGGTCTCGAAGTTGGAGACGCCGACCACCATGTCTATCGGCTTGCGGCCCTTGATCTCGGATATCTCGACCACCGGTGCGCCGCTGCTCTTCAGAAGCGCCCGTGCCGCCTCGCTTTGCACGAAGCTTTGCAGGATCATGCCGACCGGGCGCCAGCCGAGCAGATTGCGGATCGATTTTTCCTCCGCCTCCTGCGTGAATTCACCCTGCACCAGAAGCATCGAGTAGCCGCTCTCATGGCATTCGTCGGACATGCCTTGCACCTGTTCGGCAATGCCTGAATTGATCAGCGCCGGCACCACCGTGCCGATCATGCGGCCATTGCCGCGCATGCTTGAGGCCAGCCGGTTGGGCACGAAGCCGGCCTGCTCGATCGCTTCGAGCACTCTGATGCGTGTCTCCGGCGACACCATGTCGGGATTGGACAGCGCGCGCGACACCGTCATCGGCGCGACGCCGACACGCTTGGCGATCTCACGGACGCCAAGGCGTTGCGGTTTTTTTCCGCCCGCCGGCGGCTTGTCGACCATCACCATGCTCCAAAAGAGCGCGACCCACCAAGGCAATGTCCTATGGATCACACCGTAGGCGCCTTTCATAGCGGGTGTGGTGGACGGTTTCCAGCAGCGGGTCCGGCGAGGACGGCAAGCATCAGCAATTCAGAAATTGCGGCCATAGCCTGCCGTCCACCCTCCGTCGACGCCCAGCATCTGGCCCGTCGTGTAGGTGTTGAGCGGATCGCAGAAGAACAGCACGGCCGCGACCGCCTCCTCGATGCGGCCGGCGCGGCCGACCGGTGTGTGGCTGAGCATCGCCTTGTCGCCCGAGACCATGGTTTCAGCCTCGACCGCGCCGAAGCCGACGGCATTGACCAGCACCTTCGGCCCGAACTCCATGGCCAGCGTACGCATGCCGGCCAGGATCGAGGCATTCTCCATGGAGAAGCGCGGATGGCGACGCATCGGCATGCCGGCGGTGGCCGAGATCAGGAAGACAATGCGCCCGCTGCCGCGCTCGGTCATGGCCACGGCCGCCTTGCGGGCATCGGCATACAAGGTGGGGGGATCTTCGGCCGTCGTTCCCGGACGCAGCGGGCATGAAACAAGAAGGATGTCGGGGGGCAGCATGCCAACGGGCCGTGCCCGCACCCCTTCGACAATGCGGCCGCCATTGGCACGCAAGGTGGCAAGTGCCGCTTCGACAAGCGGATTGCCTGGGCCTTCCAGCGCTATGGTCGCGCCGGCGAGATCGATTTCCATCGCGTCACTCACATCATGTATCCCGCCGTCCAGCCGCCATCGACGGCCAGGACCTGGCCGTTGACGTAGCTCGCGGCGGGCGAGGCCAGGAACAGCACCGCCTCGGCGATCTCTTGCGGTTCAGCCGGGCGCCCGAGCGGGACATGGGCGAGGAACTCCTGCGTGCGGCCGGCGAACTTGCCGTCGTCGCCGTAAAACAGCTTGGCCGTCAGCGCCGTCATCACCGAGCCCGGTGCGATGGCGTTGGTCAGGATGCCCTTGCCTCCGAGTTCGATCGCCATCGACCGCGTCAGGTGGATGATGCCGGCCTTGGCGGCGACGAACGGGCTCTGCAGGCGCATGGCGGCAAGGCCGACGACCGAGGCGATGTTGACGATACGCCCGCCGTTGCCGGCGGCGAGCATCGGCGCAAGTGCCGCCCGGCTCATGATATAGAGGCCGTCAAGATCGATGCCGGTGATGCGGTCCCATTCCTCGGGCGGGAATTCATCCAGGGTGACGCGGTGCGCCAGCGTGTTGACGCCGGCATTGTTGATGAGGATGTCGAGGCGGCCGTAGCGCTGCATGATCGCGGCGATCGCACTGTCGACCGAGGCGGCATCACGGATGTCCGTGACGCAGGCCATGGCGTTGCTCAAACCGGCCGCTACCTGGCTTGCGCCCTCGCCGTTGATGTCGGCGACGACGACGGCGGCGCCGTTGTCGGACAGGCGTCCGGCGATGGAACCGCCGATGGCGCCCGCGGCCCCGGTGACCAGCGCTACCTTGCCTCGCAAATCGCAGCGCATGTCCCGTCCGCCCCCGAGCAATATCGGGTTATGCTATTATAATATTTGCAGGGCGTGGACAAGCAGTTGAGTCATGGCAAGTGCTTATTCCGCCGGCGCACCGGCGACATTCTTGCGAGCGGCCTCCACCATCAGCCGCCGGGCGCGGAACACGCCCCATTGCTGATCGACCAGCACGCCGATGAGAATGACCCCGCCCATCACCGCGAAGTTGAGGGAAGACGGGATGCCGAGCAGATTGACAAGGTTCTGCAGCTCCTGCAGCAGCACGGTGCCCAGCACGACGCCGATCAGCGAGCCCTCGCCGCCACGCAGCGAGAAACCGCCAAGCACAGCCGCGGCGATGGCGTAGAGTTCGTAGAACTGGCCATGGCTGGCGGGTGAAATCGAGCGCGTGTACATGGCGAAGTAGATCGCCGACAAGGCGGTCAGCACGCCGCAGATGACATAGGCGGCCATCACGATCCGGCCGGTGCGGATGCCTGAATATTTCGCCGCCTCCTCGTTCTTGCCGATGGCATAGAGATAGCGGCCGAACACCGAGCGGTGCAGCACCACCCACATGACGATGGCGATGATGACCAGGGCGAAGAAGGAGTTCGGCACGCCCCAGGAGCGGCCGGCGGTGAGAAATTCGAGGTCAGGGAAATTCTGGCCGAAGGCGAAGCCGGCCGTGCCGTCGGCGGTGTAGAAGCGCGCGACGCCGCGATAGATCAGCAAGCCGCACAGCGTCACGACAAAGGGTTGCAATTTCAGCCGCGTAATCAGCCAGCCATGCGCCAAGCCGATGATCGCGCCGAGCACAAGGATGAGCACGAAGGCAACAGGCCATCCCATGCCGCGCACGGCGATGAAGTCGATGAACAGCGTGCCCAGCAGCGCGACCAGCGAGCCGACCGACAGCTCGATGCCGCCGGTGATGATGACGAAGGCCTGGCCGATCGAAAGGATGCCGAACAGACCGATCAGGTTCGAGGTGTTGGCAAGGTTGATCGGCAACAGGAAGCGCGGATTGATGATGGCGACGATCGCCCCGACCACCAGGATCAGGATCAGCAGGCCGAGATCTTTCTTGCTCATCGTCGTCTCCGCTTACGGCCAGAGCGCGTCGCGCGCTCCGGCTCCTTGGTCTATGCGTGTCGTTGCCGCAAACTCGCTTCTGCGCGACAGCATTAGTTTGCCGGCTTCCCCACAGCCAGCAGCAGCACGTTTTCCTGGCTGAACTGGTCCTTGTCGAGAATGCCAGAGATCTGGCCCTCATGCATGACGGCGATGCGGTCGGACACGCCGATCACCTCCTCCATGTCGCTGGAGATCATCAGCACGGCGACGCCGGCATCGGCGAGCGCCCGCATCAGCCCGTAGATTTCCGCCTTCGCGCCGATGTCGATGCCCCGCGTCGGCTCATCGAGGATCATCACCTTCGGGTTCATGGCCAGCCACTTGCCGAGCACCACCTTCTGCTGATTGCCGCCCGACAGCGTGCCGGTGCGCGTCTGCACCGAGGGCGCCTTGATGCCGAGATCCTTCTTCTGCTTCTCGGCGGTGGCGTGCTCCGCACTGGCCGACACCAGCGAGCGCCTGGCATGCGCCGGCAGATTGGGCAGCGAGATGTTCTGCGCGATCGACAGGTCGAGCAGGATACCGGTCAGCTTGCGGTCTTCCGGCACCAGGAAGATGCCGTGCGCGACGGCGTCGGCCGCGGAGCCGAGCACAAGCGGCTTTCCGTCGAGCTCCAGCGTGCCGCCAAGGCTGCCGTCAATGCCGAAGAATACGCGTGCCAGCTCGGTGCGGCCGGAGCCGACCAGGCCGGCAAGGCCGAGGATCTCGCCGCGCCTGACATCGAGGTCGACCGGACGGCCGGGATAGGTGGGCGTGCGGACGGCCTTGGCAGCGAGGGCGACGGCGCCGGGGGCACGCGCGGCCTCGGAAGCTTTCTCGCGCTCCTTCAGCATGCGGCCGATCATCAGCTTGACCATCTGGTCGTGGTTGATGTCGCGCTTGCCCAGCGTGCCGGCCAGCATGCCGTCGCGCAACACGACGACGCGGTCGGCGACGCGCTCGACCTCGTGCAGGCGGTGCGAAATGAAGATGACGCTGATGCCGTCGGCCTTCAGCGCCTTGATGACGTCGAGCAATTTGTCGGTTTCGGCGATCGGCAGGCTCGATGTCGGCTCGTCCAGGATGACCAGCCTTGCCTTGATCGAGAGCGCCTTGGCGATCTCGACCATTTGCTGTTGCGCGAGCGACAGGTCGGCGACCTGCGTGTCGGCGGAAAAATTGGCGCCGACGCGCTTGAGCAACGGCGCCACCATGGCGCGCAACCTGGCGCGGTCGACGAGCTTGAGCGGTCCGGCGCGCAGCGGTTCGCGGCCAAAGAAGATGTTGGCGGCGACATCGAGGTTGTCGAACAGGTTGAGTTCCTGGTGGACGAAGGCGATGCCCGAGCCAAGGCTGCCTTCGACGCTGAGCCCCTTGTGGGCGGTGCCATCGACCGTGATCGTGCCGGTGTCCGGCGTGGTGACGCCGCCGAGGATCTTCATCAAGGTCGACTTGCCGGCGCCGTTCTCGCCGACGAGGCCGATAACCTCGCCCGGCCTGACCTCCATCGAGAAGCCATCGAGCGCGACGACGCCCGGATAGGTCTTGCGCACGTTCTCGAGACTGAGGAACGGGGTGATTGCCGCGATGGATGTGTCGGAATAATTCATCATGCCTGACAGCGATTGGCGGGCCGACCTTTCAGCAGACTGACGATCCCGGCAGGGTTCGTCAATGCGGGCGGCCGGCTCAACCGAAGCTGAGCCGGCCGAACTGCTTCTTGGCCTCAGTTTCCAGCCATCGCCTTCAGGTTGGCGGCATAGGCGTCGACATCATCCTTGCCGATGATCTTGGTCGGGATGATGATCAGCGCATTGGCCGGGATGCCCGACTTGTCGCCCTTGAGATAGGCCGCCATCAGCTTCATGCCCTGATAGGCCCATTCGAAAGGCTGCTGCACGACGGTGGCGGCAATGGTGCCTTCCTTGACGCCGCCCAGCGTGATCGGATCGTCATCGAAACCGACGACCGTGATCTGGCCGAGCTTGCCGGCGTCGCGCAGCGCTTCATAGATGCGCGGCGTGTTGTAGGAATAGAAGCCGACCATGCAGGTGACGTCGGGGCTGGCAACCAGCGCGTCCTCGACATTCTTCTTGGCGCGGGCCTGGTCGATATCGTCGCCACGCACGTCGTCAAGCGTGATCTTGGTGCCGGCCAGCCCATCCTTGAAGCCCTGGATGCGCTCCTTGGCATTGTCGGCACCGAGCAGGCCGACGAAGCCGAGGCACTTGCCGCCATTGGGCATCGCCTTCTTGGCGATATCGGCGGCCTGCTTGCCGGCGTCGACATTGGACGAGCCGATATAGGCGACACGCTTGGTCTGCGGAGCGTCACTGTCGGTGGTGAACAGCGCTGTTTCCGAGGCGATCTTGTTCAAGCCATCGGTCGAGGTCTTCGGGTCAACCGCCGATACCATGATGCCCTTGACACCGGCCGTGACCAGATCGTCCATCAGGCGCTGCTGGATGGCGACCGAGGACTGCTCGGGATATTTGAGCTCAAGTTTATAGTCAGGCAGTTCGCCTTGCGCCTTCTTGACGCCGGCTTCGGCCGCTTTCCAGAAATCGGAAGCGCCGTTGACGACGAAGGCCAGCGTCGGCTTGTCGTCGGCGCGCGCGATGGCTGTCGCCGTCAGGCCGACAACCAGGGCCGCGGCGGCCACGGATGCATTGCGTATCAAGGATTTCATGTTCAACCTCCCGTTTTGGTCCAGCCATCCGGCTGACCGGTCTTGCTCACTAGAATTGCCTTGCTCACCTGAATTTGCCGTTTGCGGCTCGGACGCCCCTCCTCCTCAGGGGTTCCCGGCACTGAAAGAATGGCGTCGTTCCAGCCACGGCCACGGACTTTAGAGACTCATCCATCATTCGTAAATAGTCCGATTTGTCTGACATATCACATGTCCGAGAAAGGGCTTGCGGAGGCAATATCCGCTCGCCATCGGGCCAGTCACGCACGCTTTCCCGCCGCGCCGGAACCCAACGGGGCCGGACGCAACGGATTGACGTTACAGCGCATTTTTGTATTAGTAAACACTATTAGTTTTAGCCACATTCAGACACGTCGTAGTGACATCGCGGACGATGTACCGCCACGCCGATGCCTTGGCAAAATCACGAGACAAGCCTTGCAGCTCTTGCGTTCCATCGATATGCGGAAGCTGATGACCGATGGACCACGAGGTCATTAATAGATATAAACAGTGCGACGATTTCTATAAATCGGCACCGCAGCACCATCTTGTCGATCCGGCAGGCCGCCGCTAGACAGGACGGGGGATTGGGGACACCAATGCGATGAGCGAGACGACGGATCCGGCCAGCGAGACGGCGAGACGCCGCAAGGCGCCGGCAAAGCCCAAGGGGCGGGTCACCATGACCGACATCGCCAGGGCCGCCGGCTGTTCGCAGGCGACCGTCTCCTTCGTGCTCAACAATTCGCCCGGCATCAGGCTGTCGCAGCAGACCCGCGAGCGGGTGATCGAGGCTGCCCGTGCGCTGGGCTACAGCGCCCCCGCCTTCTCGGCACTGCGCAAGCCTGTTGCCGCCTTCGACGGGCTTGACGGGGTGATCGGCTTTGCCGTCGACCAGCTCGCCACCAGCCCGGAGGCGGTGGTCGCCATCGAGGGCGCGCGCCAGGCCTCGTGGAATGCCGGCAACGTACTCCTGGTGGCGCAGACCATGGGCGACGCCGTGATGGAGCCCCGCGCCATACAGGCGCTGACCAGGCGGGGCATTTCGGCGCTGATCTACATGACCATCTTCACCCGCGAGATCACGGCGCCCGACTTCCTCTACAGCCTCGACATCCCGGTGATCCTGCTCAACTGCTACACGTCGGACTATGCCTTCCCCGCCGTGGTGCCTTCCGAGATCGCCGGCGGCCAGAGTTCGACCCGGCATCTGATCAGCCACGGCCACCGCCGCATCGCCACCATCACCGGTGAGCCGTGGATGCAGGCCGCACAGGACCGGCTGAAGGGCTACCGCCGCGCGCTCGCCACCGCCGACATCCCGTTCGACCCGGAGTTGGTGGTCGAGGGCGACTGGTCGGCAAGCGCCGGCTATGCCGCGACGGTAAAGCTCTTGGCACTGAAGGACCGTCCAACCGCCATCTTCTGCCAGAACGACCGCACCGCGATCGGCTGCTACGAGGCACTCAAGGAAGCCGGCCTGCACATTCCGCAGGACATCTCCGTGGTCGGCTATGACGACGAGGAAATCGCCCGGCATTTGTTCCCGCCGCTGACCACCTCGATCCTGCCGCACATGGCGATGGGCCAATGGGCGATCGAGCAGCTCGAGGCACCCTTGCCGCCCGGGCAGGGGCGGTATCCCATCACCAAGCTGGAGTGCCCGCTGGTGGAACGGGAGAGCGTGCGGGCCGTCGCGGGCGGTTAACGCCAGGAGACCGGCTCAGTGGCGTTGCGACCGGCGCATATATTTCTCCAGCCACAGGCTGTAGCGTGACCCGCCGAAGCACAGCAGGAAGTAGATCAGCGCGGCGAGCAGATACGCCTCGTCGTAGTAGCCCAGCCATTGCGGGTCGGTGGCCGAGGCGCGCGCGGCGTTGAGTAGATCGAAGATGCCGATGACGGCGAGCAGGGACGTCGCCAACAGGAAGCCGATCGCCAGGTTGACCATGCCGGGAATGACCAGGCGCAGCGCCTGCGGCAGCACGACAAGCCGCATCGTGCGCCAGTAGCCGAGGCCAAGCGCGGTCGCCGCTTCGTACTGGCCTGGCGGGATCGCCTGCAGGCCGCCGCGAATGACTTCCGCGACATAGGCCGACCAGAACAGCGTGATCATGATCATGGCGCGCACATTCTTGTCGATCATCTGGCCATTGGGGATGGCCATCGGCAGGATGAGCATCGCCACGTAGAGGATGGCCACCATCGGCGTGCCGCGCATCACTTCGATGAAGACGATGGCCAGCATGCGCAGGCCGCCCATGCCGGAGCGCCGGGCCAGCGCCAGCAGGATCGCCAGCGGCGTGGCGAGACCGAAGCAGACCGACCACACGAACAGCGTTACCGCCAACCCACCCCACTGGTTGGATGGGACGGTAGGTGGAACCAGCGAGCCGGACATCAGCATCCAGCTGGCGGCAATCACGACGCACCAGGCGGCGAGCAATCCCTTGCGCCAGAAGCGCGGCTGCGCGGTGACGACCAGCAACCCCAGCAGCAGCACCATGACGATCAGCGGGCGCCATTGCAGCGCCGGCGGGTAGAAGGCGAACAGGATGAAGCGGAATTTTGCCCCGACGAACGCCCAGCAGGCGCCAGAGGCCGCCGCGCAGTCAGCCGAGGTGCCCGTCCATGTCGCGTCGAATATGCCCCAGCGCAGCAGCGGCGGTATGATCCAGGCCAGCAGTGCGACCGTGACCACGGTGATGACCGAATTCAGCGGCGTTCCGAAAAGCCCCACCTTCAATGTCCGCAGCGTCGTCGACGATCGCCATGTTCTGAGATCAAGAGCATCGGAGAGGCTCATATCCTTGCGCCCTTGAGCGAGACACGCTTGTTGTAGAGGTTCATGGCCGCCGAGACGGAGAGGTTGATCGCCAGATAGATGCCGATCAGCAGGGTCAGCGCTTCCAGCGACTGTCCGGTCGTGTTGGCTGTGGTGTTGATGATGCTGACCAGATCAGGGTAGCCGATGGCGACGGCAAGGCTGGAATCCTTGGTCAGGTCGAGGTAGCTGGACGTGGTCAGCGGCGTGATGACGCGCAAGGCCTGCGGCAACACGACAAGGCGCATGATCTGGCCGTTGTGCAGGCCAAGCGCCCTCGAGGCCTCCCACTGGCCGCGATCGACGGACTGGATCCCGGCCCGCACGATCTCGGCGATGGCGGCCGAGAATTTCACCACCAGGCCGGTCAAAAGGGCGGCGAATTCCGGTGTCAGATTGTAACCGCCACGGATGTTGAAGCCGGCCAGCGCCGGTATCTCCCAGGCCGCGCCGGCACCGGTCAGCGGGAAGGCTAGCGCAACGGCGCCCAACAGCAGTGCCGTTGCCAGGCCCAACCGCCTGGCGGACAGACCGCCACCTCGCCATGCCCTCAGAACGAAGATCAGGTACGCGGCGGCGAGGCCGCCAAGCAGCCAGAGCGTCGGTACCGACACGTTGTGGAAGCCGAGCCCCGGCACGAAGACGCCGCGATTGGTGAGGAAGAAGCTGCCGAAGGCCGAAAGCGCCTGCCGTGGCGAGGGAAAGGATTTTGCCAGCGAAATCCAGAAGAACAGCTGCAGCAGAAGCGGCGTGTTGCGGACGATCTCGACATACCACCGCACCAGCCCCGCCAGCAGAAGATTGCCGGAGAGCCCGGCAACGCCGAGGACAACGCCGAGGATCGTGGCCAGCACGCAGCCAAGCGCCGCCGCTTTGATCGTGTTCAAAAGCCCGGCCAGGATGGCGCGCGCATAAGGGTCGCCGGCCTTGAAAGCAATCGGCGCCTCGCCGATCTCGAAACTCGCCGGCCGGCTGAGGAAGTCGAAGCCCGGCGTGATGCCGATGCGCGCCATCGTCTCGGCCGTGTTGTGGCCAAGCAGCCAGAACAGCGCGACGACCGCGGTGATGACGGCGACCTGCGTCAGCGGATAGCTGCCCCACCACAGGGATATCCTGCGCAGAATGCCGGGTCCGCCAGGACCCGGCACGGGTTCGTCAATCAAGGACATTGGTCGGCGAAGGCCTTAGCGGAACGGCGGCGAGTAGAGCAGGCCACCATTGGTCCACAGGCTGTTGTAACCACGCTCCCAGCCGAGGGGCTTCAGGTTGCGGTCGTAGATTTCGCCGTAATTGCCGACGGTCTTGATGATGTTGTAGGCCCATTTCGGATCGAGGCCGATGGCTTGCGCGAGTGAGGGATCTACGCCGAGGAAGCGCTGGATGGCCGGATCCGGCGACTTGAGGAAGTCGTCGATGTTCTTGCTGGTGATGCCCCATTCCTCGGCCTGGATGGTGGCATTGACCGTCCAGTTGACGATTTCCAGCCAGCGGTCATCGCCGCCGGCGATCGCCGGTGCGAGCGGCTCCTTCGACAGACGCTCGGGCAGGATGATGTAGTCGTCAGGCTTCTTCAGCTGCGTGCGCTTGCCGACCAGGTCGGACGAGTCCTGCGTGATGGCGTCGACACGTCCCGACTCCAGCGCGTTGATGAACTCGCTGGTGTCCTCGATCGTCACCGGGGTGAACTTCTTGCCGGTCTTGCGGAAGAAATCGGCGATGTTCAATTCGCCGGTCGTGCCGCTCTGGACGCCGATCGTGGCGCCGTCGAGGTCGGCGGCCTTGGTCACGCCAAGGTCCTTGCGCACCAGGATGCCTTGCCCGTCATAGAAGACGGTCGGGCCGAAATGGAAGCCGAGCTGGAAAGCGCGCGTGATCGTCACCGTCACGCCCGACAGCAGGATGTCGAATTCGCCCGACTGAAGCGCCGGCAGGCGCTGCTGCGGCGAGGAATTGGTGAACTCCACCTTCTCTGGATCGCCGAAGACGGTGATCGCCAGGGCGCGGCCGTAGTCGGCGAAGAATCCCTGCCAACGGCCATTGCTGTCCGGCGAGAAGAAGCCGGGTGTGGTGCCGACGCCGACCTTGATGGAGCCACGCGCCTTGATCTTTTCGAGGGTCGGGCCAGCGTGGGTCGATGTCGAGAACAGTCCCACCGCGACCATGAGCGTTGTGGCTAGCGCCGTCCTCCAACGGGCACCGGACCGCGTTGTTGTCGTCATGTATGTCACTCCTGCGATTTTGTTGCCATCAGCCGCTGGCGGAACGTCCCCCGCCCTGTTCGACTGGCCCGAAGTTAACTCTATAATTTTTGTAGACTAAGGAACGGCAATCCAATTTTTTGCCTGCCGGGAAAGCAGTTTGCTTCGAAAATAGACATTGGCGGCGAATGCGCACCGGCTGCCTGCGAACGGATCATCGCGGGAAAGACGCGCTCGAACTGCTTATTTTCCCTGTCCCGGATTTTGCATGAAGCTGCCCAGCAGAAGCGCGAGACTGGAAACGATTGCTCCGGCCCACAGCAGTTCCGGCGAGTAGCGCTTGATGCCGAGGAAGTGCCAGCTCTTGCACAGCGACATGGCGAGCGAACAGCGGTCCGACGTCCGCAGCAGGCATGGCAGCGTGCGTTCAACCGGAAAGCCGGTGTTCGACATGACCTGCGCATAGACGATCGCCCACCAGACAAGGGCGACGAGCGTCAGCGCAATTCCCACCGCCTCCAGCCAGCGCAGCGAAACCGATTTTCGAACCGAAGCCTTCTCGCTCATGCGGAGAACCCGAGTATCTCCAGGATGTGCTGGCGCTGGGCGACGATGCGCGGATCGTCGCGCCGCCGCGGATAGGGCAGGTCGACCACGACCTCCGCCTTGATGCGCGCCGGGCGCTCGGTCAGCACAATGACGCGCTCGCTGAGCAGCAACGCCTCCTCGACATCGTGCGTGACGAGGATGACCGTGTAGCCGGCCTCGCGCCAGAGCGACAAAAGCTCTTCCTGCATGGTCAGCCGGGTGAGCGAATCCAGCCGTCCCAACGGCTCGTCGAGCAGCAGCAGGCGCGGGTCGTTGACCAGGGCACGCGCCAGTGCGGCGCGTTGCGCCATGCCGCCGGACAGCTGATGCGGAAAGGCCGATGCGAAGGCATCCAGCTTGACCAGGCGAAGCGCGTCGTCGATCCGCTTCTGGCTGCCGGCCAGCACGCCGCGCGCTTCCGGCCCAATGGCTACATTGTCGCGGACGGTCCGCCACGGAAACAAGGTCGGATCCTGGAACACAAGCACCCGCGACGGATCCGGCCGAGCGACGATTGTCGCGTCCGTCAGCACGTCGCCGCTTGTCGGCCTTTCCAGCCCTGCGGCCAGCCGCAGCAAGGTCGACTTGCCGCAGCCGGATGGGCCAAGAAGCGCCACGAATTCACCCGGTGCCACGGCCAGGTCGATCTGCCGCAGTACCGGCAAGGGCTGCCTATCGAGATCGTATTGATGCGAGACACCCCGAAAATCGACGGCGAGACCGGCGGCGTTCTCGGATGCGGCGCGAACTGCGGCGGCTGCTACCATTGCACCACCCCCTTCTGCCAGCCGAGCAGCCGGTCGCGCACGACGAACAGCAGCTTGACCAGGCCCGAGCAGAGCAACGCCATGATGATCAGCATGGCGTAGACATTGGCATAGGCCGAATAGGCGGTCTGGAACTGCAGGTACCAGCCCAGGCCGTATTTGGCGCCGAGCATTTCGGCCACCACCAGAACGGCGAACGAATAATAGAGTCCCATGAACAGGCCGACGAAGACGTGCGGCAAAGCGGCGGGTATCGCCACGCGCAGCACGAGATAACGGGTGCTGGCGCCCAGGGTGCGCGCCACGTCGTAGAAGGCACGGCTGACCGAGTTGACACCGGAGGCGGTCAGGATCGCGACCGGTATTCCGGATGCAAGGGCGACCAGGAACAGGCTGGCCTGGAACGTCGTCGGGAACAGGAAGAACGTCGCCGGGATCCAGGCGCTTGCCGGTACCGGACCGATCAGCTTCAGGATGGGCATGCCCCAGTAGGCAAAGCGCTTCGACCAGCCGAGCGCCACGCCGCCGATGAAACCGAGGACGATGCCGCTGAAGAAGCCGATCGTCCACAGCCGCGCGGTATAGGCGATGCAGATGAGGATGCGCTGCCAGTCAACGATATAGACATGCAGCAGACCATGGGGCGGCGAGAAGAACGGCTTCGGCAGCCAGCCGAGCTTGGCCGTGATCAGCTCCCAGGCCGCGAACCAGAGGCCGAGCGCGATCAGCCACGGGCCATAGTGGATCAATCCCCGGCCGAAGCCGCCGAGCTTTTCGGCGCCGAAGGCGAGGCCGGCCAGCACGACCGCCCCCGCGACCAGCAGCGCGACAAAGACGTCGCGGCTGCCCCACGGCACGACATCGGGGAATGCCACTGTCACAATGGCGGCGAGCAGCCAGGCCGCGGCCGCGTAGAGCCCCTGTTTCCACACGGGACCGGCAAAGGCGGACGAAACGCTTTTACCGGTTGCATCCTTGTCGACCGCTGCACTCATCACGCGGGTTCCGTCAGGCGAGAATGTCGACCGTCACCCGCTGGGCGAGTTCCGCCGGATCGGTGGTTGGATCGAGCACCTTGATCAGCGCCAGATCGGCTGCGGCATTCTTGACCTGACCCTGCAGGTCCTTCCCGACCGGGTGATTGTGCAGCACCCAGGAGGCGATCTCGTCGCGGATATTCTCGAACGGGAAACCGGGGTTGAGATTGTCGACGAACCACTTGGCGACTTCGTCCGGATGCGCCGCGGCGTATTCGTGGATCTCGATATCGGCCTCGGCCAGCCGCCGGATGGCATCCTTGTTGGCATCGAGGAAGGCCGAATTGACACCGAGCACGCAACAGACCGCGCCCTCGAAGGCTCCGGTTTGCGTGTTGGCGACCTCCACCAGATCGAACTTCTTCTTATGGGCATAGGCCCATGGATCGAGATGCGCCAGCGCGTCGGCCTGGCCTTTGCCCACCGTCTCGCCGACGAGGTCGAACGGCACGTTGGTCCAGTTGACGTCGTTGTTGGGGTCGAGGCCGGCCTTGGCGAGTGCGACCTGGAAGGAGTGCTTCGGCGGACTGGCGACATCATAGGAGACGATGGTCTTGCCCTTCAGGCCCTCGAGCGTGGTGACGCCCGAAGCCTTCGACGCCAGCAGCCTGGTGCAGCCGCCATGCGAGCCGACGAAGAGCTTGACGTCCAGCCCCTGCTCCAGCGGCTTGACCCAGTCATAGAGCAGGCCAGCGCCGGCATCCGTCTTGTTGGTGGCGATCGACTGGATCAGCGTCTGGCCACTGGCGCCCTGATAGTAGAGATCGATGTCGAGATCGTGCTTGGCGTAGATGCCCTTCGACAGAGCAAATGCGATCGGCGAATGGCAGGCCGCGAATTCGGTCCATGACAAACGCACCTTGGTCGCATTGCCGGCGATGGCGTAGCTCGTCGGCCTCGCGAGCAAGCCCACCGCCGCTGCGCCGACGCCAAGCGCGCCAGCGGCGCGCAGCACGCCGCGCCGCGAAATTCCCGATATTGTCTTCCTGCCTGTGGTCATGATCCCCTCCTGTGATGGGCTGAAGCTGAAGCCGGCAAACTGTCACCGGCGGAATGCCTATGCGGCCTTGAGCTCACGATCCCCGGCGACCTGGTCGAGCGCCTGTTCGAGGTCGCGGATGATGTCGTCGGGATGTTCGATGCCGATGGAGAGCCTGACGTAGCCGGGGGTCACGCCGGTGGCGAGCTGCTCTTCCGGAGACAGCTGCGAGTGGGTCGTGGTCGACGGATGGATGGCCAGGGAGCGCGCGTCGCCGATGTTGGCGACGTGGTAGAGCAGCTTCAATCCGTTGATGAAGGACCGTCCCGCCTCGCGGCCGTCCTTCAGTTCGAAGCCGACCAACGCGCCGTAGCTGCCTTGCCGGAAATAGGCATCGGCGCGCCGCTTGCTCTCGCCTGTCTGGTAGCGCGGGAAGATGACATTGCCGACCTTCGGATGTCCGCGCAGATATTCCGCCACCTTCACGGCGTTCTCATTGTGCTGGCGGATGCGCAGCGGCAGCGTCTCAAGGCCCTGCAACAGCTGGAAGGCATTGAACGGGCTGATCGCGGCGCCGACGTCGCGCAGGAGCACGGTGCGAATGCGAAGCACATAGGCCACCGGACCGAGCGGCTTGGCCGCCTCGACCCAGACCTTGCCGTGATAGCTCGGATCGGGCTGGTTCAGCGTCGGGAAGCGCTCGGCATGGTCTTCCCAGGGAAAATTGCCGCCATCGATGACGATGCCGCCGATCGAGGTGCCATGGCCGCCAATGTATTTTGTCGCCGAATAGACGACGACCGCGGCGCCATGATCAAATGGCCGGATGCTGAGGGGTGCCGCGGTGTTGTCGACGATCAGCGGCACGCCGAGCGAGCGGCCGATGTCGGCCACTTCCTTGATCGGGAAGACCTGCAGCTTCGGGTTGGGCAGCGATTCCGCATAGTAGGCGCGGGTGCGTCCGTCGGTGGCGCGGCGGAAGTTTTCGGGATCTGACGGATCGACGAAGCGGACCTCGACCCCCAGATGCTTCAGCGTGGCGGCAAACAACGCCCAGGTGCCGCCATAGAGATCTGTGGCCGAGACGATGTTGTCACCCGCGCCGGCAAGGTTCAGCACCGAATAGGCCGAGGCCGCCTGGCCGGAGGAGAGCAGCAGGGCCGCCGCACCGCCTTCCAGCGCCGCGATACGGGTCTCCAAGGCGTCCTGGGTCGGGTTCGAGACGCGCGTATAGATGTGGCCGATCTCATCGAGCGCGAAAAGGCGGTCGGCATGGCCGGTGTCCTGGAACTGATAGGACGTGGTCTGGTAAATGGGCACGGCGACCGCACCGTTGGTGGGATCGGCGCGCCACGAACCGCCATGGAGGGCGAGGGTCTCGGGGGAGAGATTTTCGAGCGTCATGGATCGTTCCTCCTGTGCTATTGGTGCCGTCAGGCAAAGGGCGCGACTTCGGCGCGAGCCTGAGTGGCAATGAGATCGGCATGGTGGCGGCGCGCGACATCGGGATGCGAGCGCAGCCGGCTTTTCAGCGCGTTCTGCCCGGAGTTGCGGTAGAGCGGATTCTGGGGGTCACGGGTAACGCCGCTCGCCTGCGCCTTGAGGTGCGGCGCAAGATCAAGCAGCGGGATCTCGGCATCGAAGGGAGCACCAAGGAAGAAGGCGACCGACAGCCGGTCGGTGCCGGCCGGCGGCGTCACGACCCGGTGCACGGTGGCCTTCAGATAACCATCCGTCGCCATTTCCAGCAACTCGCCAATGTTGACGACAAAGGTGCCGGCGCGCGGCTCGGCGTCGATCCAGCCGCCTTCGGCGGCTTCGACCTGCAGGCCTTTCTGCTTTTCCTGCAGCAGAAGCGTCAGGAAGCCGCTGTCCTTGTGGGCGCCGACGCCCTGCTCGCTTTCGGTCGAGTCCCGGCCGGGATAGCGAATGATCTTGATGAGGTGGTTCGGCGTGCCGGCGTAGATGGTTTCGAACGCGTTCTCGTCCTGCTCCAGGACAATGGCGAATGCCTTCAGCAGGCGCGTCGAAAGATCGGTGAGGCGATCCTGCCATTCCAGCAGCAGCGGCTTGAGCTCCGGCAAGGCGCTCGGCCACTGGTTCGGCCCCTGCAGGCGCGTCCAGGCCGGCAGATTGCCATCGCGCACCAGCGCCGGCGCTTCCGAGCCGATGTCGATCTGTTCGCGCCAGTCCCTCTCGCCCTTGGTCAGTTCCTGGCCGACGCGGTTGTAGCCGCGGAAATGCGGCGAGTTCACCATTTCGATCTGGAGCTTGTCTTCGTCCGGCAAGGCGAAGAAACGTCGGGAGGCGTGGAGCACATCGTCGATAAGCGATTGCGGGATGCCATGTCCGGTCAGGTAGAAGAAGCCGACATCGCGTGCCGCGCGCCGCAACCCCTCGATGAATTCCTTGCGGGAAACCGGGTCGGCTTCGTATCGGGAAAAATCCAGCACCGGGATTGTTCTCTTGTCGGCAGTACTGCTCATTTCGACCCTCTCGTTTGGTGGTCGAAGCGTCGCACCGCGGACCGCGGAAACAAAGAAAACGCCATCCCTTTCCGAGACAGGCGGGGAAATTGACGTATCGTTCCCGAGGGGCCGGCGGCCAATTTTTGTTAATTCTATAAAAATAGTAGATTTTGATTTGCGATCTGTATGAGGCCTATGCCTCCTGCTTGACCGCTGCATCGGTATGCAGACCCTGACGACCTCCATCAGGCGCGCGTATAGGGGCACCATCATTCCGGCACGGGGCCGGGCAGTTTGCGGCTGGCCAATTGTCGTCCATACTCCAGCCATGACGCGTCCAGGCTTGCGCTGTGTGCGGGTGTGTGCGGCTTTGCTGGCCGCGACCTGTCCGCGCGCCCTGGCCGATGGCGCAAAAATCCTCGAAGCCGGCGCCTACTCATTCTCGGATGAACTGGGCGGTTTCAGGATCCTGTCGGCCACGGGCACCGGAACGCGCACCGATCCGATCGTGGTGACCGAGGAACTGGAGACCGCCGACCCGGTGACGCTGACCATACGCGCCGTAAGGCCGATCCAGCCTTTCGGAACGACGGGCAACTACGCGACCGGCTATCTGCCGCTGAAGATCGTCACTCGCAACAACAGCGGCGATGCCTGGATCGAATTCGGCTTCGAGCTGCAATCGATCATGGACAGGCCGAGCGACTATGGCGACGGGCTGTCCTTCGACCAGGCGCAGCGCGAGGACAAGATGATCAAGTCCGACAGCTTCGCCGAATTCAAACGCGACTTCGAACCCTATGACCGGCTGCTGTTCCGCAAAGGCAAGGTCGACCCGCTCGAAACCGCCTCGTTCTCGTTCCTGGTGACGGATTTCTCGCCGAAGGACCGGTTTTATCTCGTGGAGGAGCCGCGTGTGCCTTCGTCTTGAGGGCCATATCGGCCGCTCGAAAGCCCTTGGACGCAATTCCCCGGGAAAGCGTTACGCGCTTCTCCCGGGAAAACCGTTCACACTTTTCGAGGCTTTACACGATCCGCCGGAGGTGCCTGCCTGCTGCAGGGCCGCGATCATCGGACCGCCTTGTGGGCCGACCGGTATCCGGTAGTGCAGCTCGCGCACGACGCCTGACCCCAGAACGGCAAGCTCGACAGGATCGCGCAACATCCGCGGCAGGCGTAGCACCACATCCTACGCCTTTTTCAGGAACTCTGTCCGCAGAACCAGGTTCTTGACCTTCTCGGCCCGACACTCGACCTCATCCTCGTTGCCCGTGAGATGGATGTTCTTGATCAGCGTTCCGCGTTTCAGGGTAACGGACGTTCCCTTGACCTTGAGATCCTTGATGAGCGTGACGGAATCTCCTTCGCTCAGCGGAGTGCCGTTGCTGTCCTTGACCTTCATGATTTCGCTTCCTGCCTTTGTGCATTCAACCCGTTGAGGAGATCGGCCAGTTCCTCGGCATCGTGCTGATTCATTCCAACGATGGTTCGGCTGCCCATCTCCGCGGGCCGACCGGTCCAAGCATCATTGACGGCCCAGGTGCCTGTCGGCTCCTGAAAAGGTTCGTAGCGTTGAGTCATGCGGACACGATAATTGCCGAGCTCCATCGTGCCAAGGGCCGATTAATATTTTTTCGCTTTGTATTGATGTTTAATACGTCAATGATACCATGTTGAGTATCATTTCTCATACGCTGATGCCCCTATGATCACAGCTTCCCAGCTTCGTGCCGCCCGAGCCCTTCTCGACATCGACCAGAAAACCCTGGCGGAAATGGCGAGCGTCTCGCTGCCGACGATCCAACGAATGGAAGCCAGCCAGGGCAATGTGCGAGGCGTTGTCGATAGCTTGATGAAGGTGATCAACGCGCTCAACCGCGCCGGCGTCGAGCTTCTCAGCGAACATGTGCGTAGCAACGATGGCGGCCGTGGTGTCAGGTTTCGCCATCCAGACACGCTGCCGGGCAAACCAGACTAGGCCCTGCAAAGCACGGCGTCGACGCCACGCATTCACCGCCCCCTTTGTCTTTCCTTCTCCAGAAACACTCAATGAGCCTTTCCCGGCACATCAGCTTGCGGTCCTGCTTTTCCGCTTGGAAAGGCAAGGTTCGCTCATGATCCTGTATCTGCGCCGGTTGACCGGAAAGGAACGAAACGAAAGAACCGATCGGCATCTCGCCCGCTTCCTGACGTTCATCGCGGGAGCCGCCAACGCCGGCGGCTTCCTGGCGGTTCAGCAGTACACGTCCCACATGTCCGGCATCGTTTCGTCGATGGCGGACCATCTGGCGCTCGGCGACGTCGGACTGGCGCTTTCCGGGTTGGGGGCCTTGTTGTCGTTTGTCGCAGGCGCGGCCTGTTCGGCAATCCTGGTCAACTGGGGAAGGCGGCAGGGCCTACAGGGCGAGTACGCATTCCCGCTTGTCCTGGAAGCGATCCTGCTGATCTGTTTCGGTCTGCTCGGCGGCCATCTTGCGCGTCATGAAGCGCTGTTCGTGCCAATGACGGTGATGCTGCTTTGCTTCATCATGGGATTACAGAACGCCATCATCACCAAGCTATCGGAAGCCAGAATCCGGACGACGCATGTCACGGGCCTGGTGACGGACATGGGCATCGAACTCGGCAAGCTGCTTTACTGGAATATCTCAGGCAATGACTCGGACAGACTGTTCGTGAAGGCAGACCGGAGAAAGCTGAGACTGCTTGCGTCGCTCGTGGCATTGTTCTTCATCGGTGGCGTCATCGGCGCTGTGGGTTTCAAACACATCGGCTTTGCGGCGACATTGTTTCTCGCCGCCATTCTCCTTGTGCTGGCCTCGATGCCGGTCCTGGAAGATGTGTCTATCCGCATGAAGCGGCTCTGGCAGTAGCTCGACGGGGCTGGCGCAATTCCCTGGGAAAAGCGCTACGCGCCTCCCCGGGAAAACCGTTCACACTTTTCCTCCAATTGCTCTAGGCCCGTCGTGGCACATGCCAAGGCCTGAACGCCTGGAGCCCAAGCTCCTGTTCGATCTCCTCGGCTCCGACTGACGGCGGCATCATCAGCACCGGCTGGACGAGGTCCCGTACCTTGCCCGCCATGACGAGTGCGTTGCGATCCTGAGCGCCGCGGATATCGAGCAGTTTCACATCCGCCCAGATATTGGCGAGCTTTGCAGCAACGCGATCCGGCATGATGTCGAGGTCATGACAGGCATGAACGTTGCCGATCAGAATACCGGAAGAATTCTTGAGACGCGTCTGCGCCAAGCCGAAGAATGTCTCGGCGCACAAATGATCCGGGATGCGCCGCCCCGAATATGCGTCCAGAACGATAGCGTCGTAGCGGTGACGGCCAGCGCGCAAGAAATCCCTCCCGTCGGAGATGCAGCAGTGAACTCCAGGAGGTAACCCAAAGTATTTCCGGGCGATCTGGAAAGCCTTTGGATTGATGTCGACGACCGTAACACGCACGCCAACCCTATCCAGCATCGTGCCCAGGCTGCCACCGCCACAACCGATCATCAGGACATCGGACACCCGCGCCTGCGCGAGGAGACCAAAGATGGCGTGTATGTAGGGCACGACACTGACGCCGTTCGGATCGCATTCGCTTTGATAGCAGCCACCTTGGCGATAGATGAACGAACCGGAGTCCTTGGCCCGCAGAACCTCGATGCTGCCGAAATCGGTATGATATTTCGCAACCCGGATCATGACCCTGTCATCACAGCCAATTCCTAAATCCGCCGCTCGGCTGGTTTTCCGTCCGTTGGCCCCTTCATGCGGAGCCTAGTGGTTCGCCCGTCATCTTGCAGCGCGCCGCGCTTCGCAGTCGCAGGGCAACCAATCGGCGAGGCTCAGCGCCTCCCAACTCGCATCTCCCGGTTTTCTACAACTTCAAGATAGATGCGTCACGCATCATTATTTGAATACTCTGCATTTTAATATACGCTGCAGCGCTTAGAGATAATACGTCAAAGCTGATCGAAAAGGGGATGCGACCGTGATAACTGCTCCACAGTTGCGTGCCGCAAGGGCGCTCCTTGGCATCGACCAGCGCAGGCTTGCCGAATTGTCCGGCCTTTCGGTGCCGACAATTCAACGTATGGAAGCCAGCGAGTCGATTATCCGGGGCAATGTGGATTCCCTGATGAAGCTGATCGGCGCGCTTGACCTCGCCGGCGTCGAGTTGATTTCTGAAGGCGCCTCCAGCCAAATCGGCGGGCGTGGCGTGCGGCTGAAAGCAGATTTCGATCCCGCCAGAATTCTGGGCGGGGTCGATACGGACGCCAAGGTCCCCGTGAGGAGTGTGGCGTGATTTCGGGGGCCGCGGTCCTCCTGTGGGGCGTTGCCGCGCTCCTGGGAACCGCGGTGCTTGCGATTGCGTCAAGCCGCGCATCGGGCTCGGGAACACGCCTGATCTACAGCCTGACGCTAGGCATATCGGTGGCCGTGCTCCTGGTTCTCGCGAACCGTATCGCCGATGATCCCCTAAACCCGTCGACCGCCGCGCTGCCGCTTGGGTTGCCATGGATTGGCGCCCATTTCCGCTTGGACGCGCTCTCGACCCTTTTCCTCGTCGTCGTCAATTTCGGCGGCGCCATGGCCAGTCTTTACGGCCTCGGCTACGGCAGGCATGAGTCCGCGCCGCATCGGGTGCTGCCGTTCTTCCCCGCCTTCCTCGCCGGGATGAATCTGGTCGTGCTGGCGGACGACGCCTTCACCTTCCTGCTTTCCTGGGAATTCATGTCGCTGGCTTCCTGGGCGCTCGTCATGGCGCACCATCGCGAGCAGGACAATGCGAGAGCGGGCTACATCTATCTCGTGATGGCGAGCTTCGGCACGCTCGCGCTGCTGCTTGCGTTCAGCCTGCTGGCCGGCCCGAACGGAAACTACACGTTCGAAGCGATGCGTCCCGCCGCCTCCACCCCGCTCGTCGCTGCTTTCGTCCTGGCCCTGATGCTTTTGGGAGCCGGCTCCAAGGCTGGCCTGGTACCGCTGCACGTGTGGCTGCCACTCGCTCACCCGGCCGCGCCAAGCCACGTCTCGGCTCTGATGAGCGGCGTCATGACGAAGGTCGCCATCTACGGCTTCATACGCGTCATTTTCGACCTGCTCGGCGAGCCGGCATGGTGGTCGGGCGTTGTGGTGCTTTTCCTGGGCGGCCTGACGGCCGTTCTCGGCATTCTCTGCGCCTTGATGGAAAAGGACCTGAAGCGGCTTCTTGCCTATAGCACCATCGAAAACGTCGGCGTCATCTTCATCAGCCTTGGCCTTGCCCTGGCCTTCAAGGCGAACGCCATGCCGTCGGCCGCGGCGCTGGCGCTCACCGCCGCGCTGTTTCACGTCCTCAACCATTCCTTTTTCAAGAGCCTGCTGTTTTTCGGCGCGGGCGCGGTACTGACGGCAACCGGCGAGCGGGACATGGAGAAACTGGGCGGTCTCATCCACCGTATGCCGTTGACCAGTTTTGCCTTTCTCGTCGGCTGCGTGGCGATCTCGGCGCTTCCGCCCTTCAACGGCTTCGTCTCCGAATGGCTGGCCTTCCAGGCCGTATTGCAAAGTCCCGATCTCCCACAATGGGGGCTGAAGGTCATGGTGCCCGCCGTTGGCGGTTTACTGGCGCTCTCGGCGGCCTTGGCCGCTGCCTGCTTCGTGAAAGCGTTCGGGATTACATTCCTCGGCCGGCCACGCTCGGCCGCAGTGGAACCGGCGCATGAGGTCGACCGCTACTCGCTAGCGGCAATGTTCACCCTGGCGGCTCTTTGTCTCCTGGCCGGCATTCTGCCCGGCTTTGTCATAGATGGCCTTTCCCCCGTGACGCTTTCGCTCATCGGCAGCCGCATGCCGGTGCAGATGGCGCAACCTTGGCTTTCGATCGCGCCAATCGCCGAGAGCCGCAGTTCCTACAACGGCCTGCTGGTGTTTGTATTCATCGTCATTTCCGCATCCGCCGCGGTCTATGTCATCCATCGCTTCGCCTCGCACGCACTCCGTCGCGGTCCCGCCTGGGGTTGTGGCTTCGCGGATGCCGTCCCAGGCTCGCAGTACACGAGCGTCAGCTTCGCACAGCCTGTCCGCCGGGTCTTCGGCGCATTCGTGTTCCGCGCGACTGAAAGGGTCGAAGTGCCGGCACCCGGCGATACCGGTCCGGCCCGCTTCAATCTGGAAATCCATGACGTGATCTGGGAGACGCTCTATCAGCCCATAGGCAAGGCCCTCGACTTTGCGACCGACCACCTGAACCATCTGCAGTTCCTGACGATCAGGCGCTACCTGACCCTTGTATTTCTCTTTCTCATTGTCCTGCTTTTGGTGCTCGCACTATGGCCCTGATCCTTGAGTTGGCCATTCAGGGCGCGCAGATGTGGCTGGTGCTTTTGCTGGCACCGCTCCTGACCGGCTTCGTCCGCAAGGTGAAGGCAAGGCTGTTGCGGCGCCAGGGCCCGCCTCTCATCCAGCCCTATCGCGATCTCTTGCGGCTCATGCGCAAGGAGGTCGTTCTGGCCGACAATGCATCCTGGCTGTTTCGCGTCATACCCTACCTGATCTTCGCCTTCACCTGGGTCGCCGCCGCGCTCATACCGACATTCGCCACCGGCCTCGAGTTCAGTTGGACCGCCGATCTCATAGCGATCGTGGCGCTGCTTGGAAGCGCAAGGTTCTTCCTTGCGCTGGCGGCGATGGACGTCGGCACGAGCTTTGGCGGCATCGGCGCCAGCCGCGAGGTGATGATCGCTTCCCTGGCCGAGCCCGCCATGCTTCTGATCGTGTTCAGCCTGGCACTCGTTGCCGGAGCGACGCAACTGTCCACGGTGGCGGCTTTCATGGGCTCGCCGCAGGTTGGCCTGCGGGTATCGCTCGGAATGTCACTGATCGCTCTCGTCATGGTGGCAATCGCGGAAAATGCCCGTGTGCCGGTGGACAACCCGGCGACGCATCTGGAGCTGACCATGATCCACGAGGCGATGGTCCTGGAATATTCTGGTCGCCATCTGGCGATGATCGATTTCGCGGCCTTCCTGAAGCTTCTGCTCTACGTCTCGCTGATTTCCTGTGTCTTCGTTCCCTGGGGGCTCGTGACCGCCGGGGCGGGGCCCTGGGCCTATGTTCTGGGCGTCATTTTCTATATCTGCAAGCTTGCCGCGAGCGGCGTTCTCCTCGCCTTGTTCGAGACTGCCATCGCCAAGATGCGTGTCTTCCGCGTCCCGGATTTCCTCGGAGCAGCGCTCATGCTGGCCCTGCTTGCTACGCTCCTGCGGTTCGTCTCGAGGAGCCTCTGATGAACGGCCTCACCTTCGACATCGCTCATCTGCTGGCCGGTGGCCTGGTGCTGGTCAGTTTCATGATGCTCTACCAGGATCGCCTCTTTGCACTGATCAACGTTTTTGCGATTCATGCCATCGTACTCGCCCTGTCGGTGGCTTGGCAGGCCTACATTCAGGACGCGCATCATCTCTACGTCACGGCGGCGATAGCCCTCATTTTCAAGGCGATCGTCATTCCCGTCGGGCTTCATCGCATCATTCAGCGGCTCGGCATCCATCGCGATATCGAGACGGCGGTCGGGATCGGTTCGACCATGCTCGCGGGAATAGGGCTGGTGACCCTGTCCATGGTGCTGATGCTGAGGGTCACCCCCTACGCCGCCCCCCTCGCCCGCGAGGACCTGGCCTTCGCGCTGTCCATAATACTGCTGGGACTCCTGGTGATGGTCACCCGGCGGAATGCCGTCAGCCAGGTGGTGGGATTCATGTCGCTCGAGAACGGCCTGGTCCTTGCCGCCACGGGCGCCAAGGGCATGCCGCTGGTCGTCGAGATCAGTGTCGCCTTCTCGATCCTCATCGCCTTCATCGTCATCGGCGTCTTCCTGTTCCGCATCCGCGAGAGGTTCGACTCGGTCGATGTCGGCGCGCTCGACGACTACAGGGGAGAACATCGTTGACCGCGTTTTCCCTCGATGCGGTGGCCGCCATTTTGCTGATACCAGTCGTCGCGGCCGCGCTTCTGGCGGCGCTGCCGAATTATCGGATAACGGCTGGCCTCAATGTCGCCGCGAGCTTGCTGACCTTGCTCGCCGCGGTATCGCTTCTCTTCACGGATCGGCCGCAGCCCGGTCAGTATTTGCTCGTCGACGATCTCAATATCGTTTTCATCGTGCTCAACACGTTCGTCGGCTTCACGACCAGCGTGTTCAGCGCCTCCTACATTGCGCACGAACTGGATACGGGACGGCTGACGGCGACGAATTTGCGATTCTATCACGCAATGTACCAGATCATGATGTTCGGCATGAATCTGGCATTCGTGTCGAACAATATCGGGTTGATGTGGGTGGCCGTGGAACTTGCCACGCTGACCACCGTGCTCATGGTCGGCATCTATCGCACGCACGAGGCGCTGGAGGCGGCCTGGAAGTATTTCATACTCGGCAGCGTCGGCATTGCGCTTGCCCTCTTCGGCACCATCCTCGTCTACATGGCCGCGCAGCCGATTGTCGGCGAAGGCACGAATGCCATGGTCTGGACAGTGCTTGTCGAGCACGCGGCGCGCTTCGACCCGGCGTTGCTGAACGTCGCCTTCGTCTTCCTGCTGCTCGGCTATGGGACGAAGGTTGGTCTTGCGCCCTTGCATGCCTGGCTGCCCGACGCGCACGCGGAAGGCCCGACGCCGATTTCAGCGGTGTTGTCGGGACTGCTCCTCAATGTCGCGCTCTATGCGGTGCTGCGCTTCAAGCTGCTGCTCGCGGCCAGCCCGGACGCGATCGCGCCTGGGCCACTGATGATCACGATGGGGCTCACCTCCCTCATCTTCGCGGCCTTCATGCTCTACCGCCGCCGCGACATCAAACGTCTGTTCGCGTACTCCTCCATCGAGCACATGGGCATCATCGTGTTCGCTTTCGGCATGGGTGGCCCGCTCGCCAATTTTGCCGGGCTGCTGCACATGGTCATGCACAGCCTGACCAAGTCGGCGATCTTTTTCACGGTCGGCCACATCGCCCAGATCAAGGGAACACAGAACATCGCCGAGATCCGGGGGCTGACGGAAACGCATCCGGGGCTGGGCTGGGCGCTTGTCATCGGCGTCGTTGCCATTGCCGGCCTGCCTCCGCTCGGCATCTTCATGAGCGAATTCCTGGTCGTGAGTTCGACATTCGCAAGGCACCCCCTTCTGGCGATTCCCCTGGTATTCGGGATTCTGCTGGCTTTCGGTGCCCTGCTGCTTCGGTTGACCGGCATCGCTTTCGACGAACCGCGAGGCAGCACCGCGCCCGCCGAGGCGTCCTACGTTCCGATGTATTCCCACCTGGCGCTTGTGTTTGCCGCCGGCATCTATCTGCCACCACCGCTGGTCATATGGTTCCAGCATGTCGCCAACCTTCTGGGATGAAGCGTACGGGAGAAGAAACATGCCCGCACTGACCGACCTCATCCTTGCCGCCGAGGGTGTCGACAACCATCTCCCGTGGCCGCGCGCGGTGGTGACTTCGAAAGAATGGAGCTTTGCCGTCGAGCAACTGGCCGAGGGCCACTGGAGCCTGCTCGGGCTTTGGGGCGAGCCAGGCACCGTCCACATGGCACTGCTCGACGAGGCCGTCGGGGACATCGGCGTTGTCAGCCTGCTGTGTCCGGATGGCCGCTACCCGTCGGTCGGCCTGCTGCATCCGCCGGCACTCCGCCTTGAACGTGCGGTCGCGGACCTGTTCGGCCTCTTGCCGCAAGGCGCGCCCGATACGCGACGGTGGCTTGATCATGGCCACTGGGGCGTCAGCTTTCCGTTGAGTGCCCGCGTCCAGACCGCCGCTGCGGCGGCGCCCCCCTACCAATTCCTGCCTGTGGAGGGGGAAAGCCTGCATCAGATCCCGGTCGGGCCCGTGCATGCCGGCATCATCGAGCCAGGGCATTTTCGATTTACAGCGAGCGGCGAAACCGTTGTTCGGCTGGAGGAACGGCTAGGCTACACGCACAAGGGCATGGAAGGCTTGATGGCTGGGTCCGATATCGACCTTGCCGCCAAGCTGGCGGGCAGGACCTCTGGCGACAGTACCGTGGCATACGCCCTCGCTTTTTGCCGCGCGGTCGAAGCGGCCCTGGGTATCGAGGTTCCCGCGCGCTCGGTCTGGCTGCGAGCGCTCATGGCCGAGCTGGAGCGTCTGGCCAACCATCTGGGCGACATCGGCGCTATCTGCAACGACGCCGCCTTCGCACTCATGCACGCCCACTGCGGCGTCCTGCGCGAGCGCGTATTGCGGGCAAGCGATGCCGCCTTCGGCCATCGTTTGATGCGCGACCGCGTCGTGCCTGGAGGAGTGGCGATCGACCTGAACGACGAGGGGACGACAGCGATCCGGTCCCTGATCGCGGAGATCAGGCAGCGGTTTCCGGCGCTGGTGGAGCTCTACGACAACACCGCTTCGCTGCAGGATCGGACAGTCGCAACTGGGCGGCTGAGGGTGGAGCTCGCTCGGCAATATCGCGCCGGAGGGTATGTCGGCCGGGCCTCCGGCCGGGACTTCGACGCGCGACGCAGTCTGGCCTATCCTCCGTATGACGCGCTCAACTTCAATGTGCCTCTCCTCCAGGAAGGCGACGTGAACGCCCGTGTCTGGATTCGCATTCACGAGGTCGAACAGAGCTTGTCCCTGGTCGAGCAAATCCTGCGCCAGCTGCCGGGCGGACCGATCCGTGTCGACTTTGCACGGACAGGCGGCCCGCATGAAGGCATGGCGCTCGTCGAGGGTTTCCGGGGCGACATTCTGGCCTGGCTGCGCATTGGTAAAAGCGGCCTGATCGAGCGCTGTCACCTGCGCGATCCGTCATGGTTTCAATGGCCGCTGCTGGAAGCGGCCATCGAAGGCAACATCGTCGCCGACTTCCCGCTATGCAACAAGTCGTTCAACTGCTCGTATTCTGGACACGACCTCTAAGGGTCCAAGGCAAGCCATCATGCGCAAGCTCCTCTTTGAAAGCCTGATACGCCCGCCGCTGACCGAGCGTCCGCCGCGGGTAAGCGACGCGGCTGTTGACGAGCTCGCACGCGCCCTCAATGGGGTTGCTCACAGAAGATTGGGGCGAAGCCTGTCGATCCGGGCAGTCGATGCCGGTTCCTGCAACGGTTGCGAACTCGAGATGCACGCGCTCAACAACGCTTTCTACGATATCGAGCGTTTTGGAATCCGGTTCGTCGCATCGCCGCGCCATGCCGATGTCCTGCTTGTCACCGGGCCGGTGACCAAGAACATGCGCGACGCCTTGAAGCGGACCTACGACGCGACTCCCAACCCCAAATGGGTGGTCGCGCTCGGCGATTGCGCCCTAAACGGCGGCTGTTTCGCCGGCAGCTACGCCGTGGTGGGCGGAGTGTCGGAGGCGTTGCCAGTCGATCTGCACATTCCAGGCTGCCCGCCACCGCCCATCGAGATTCTGAAAGGCCTGCTCGCCTTGCTTGAGGGCGTGAATTCAAGGGCCGCTATTGCCCGAGCTTGACTATCGATGAGGGAGGCCTCTTCCGGACTTGAAGACCGGCACGGAGCCGAGAGCCCGGGCACCGCCGCGGCCGAGCGGCGACATGGAAAAGCCCAGTGAGGCATAGGAAGGGACATCTGGTCTTTGTCGCCCGGTCAGCCATGATCTTATCCGGCATGGCTGGCACCGTCCTCAGGATCGAACATCGAGAGGCCGGCAACGCCTGTGCTTACCGGCACCTCGTTCTGCAACGAGTCCCAGTGCTCGGCGAGTTTGCCGCCCTCGACCCGGAAGATACCAACCCCAATCCGAGGCTCGTCAGCCCAGCCGCGGATACGGCCATGGATGGCGACCAGATCACCCTCGGCGACGATCAGGCCCGGCTGGTAATAGACGGAAGGTGACAGAGTCTCGACGATAGCCTGCACCCCATCGCGACCCCGCGGAATGTTCGGATTGTGCTGGAGGTCGTCGTCGGCGTAGAGGCTTCCAACCGCCGAGACGTCGTGACGCTGGAACAGCGACGTCATCGCATCCAGCACCAGCGCCCTGTTGCTGTGAGGGCGGTCATCGGCGGTGCGATCCGTAGGCCGCGTGTCCGATAGGCAAACCTGCATCGACATCTTCATAGTCCTCTCCCCAAGGCGGTAAATGGCCAGGCTTGGTCGCGGGTGGCAGTGGTGGGCATGGCCGCCGCCCTACATGGACGGCGGCCATGCTGGAAAGGGATGACGCCGGCCGGCGAGCGGTCAGCCGCTCGTGATCCCGCCCGGCAGAGACCAGCCGGCGGCGCTTGGAGCCGGCGTGTTGAACAGTTGTTGTTCCCAAAGGAAGGCGATGCCACTGCCGGCCGCATGCTGCACAAGCAGCTCCGAAAGCTCGGCGGCATGCTCTGTCCGTGCCCAGTCGCGCTGCCATTCCGAAGCCACCGCCAGCCACGTCACCATATTCGCGCCGGCCGCGATCATGCGCTGGATGGCGACCTCATGGGCCTCGACCGAAGTGCCGCCGGATGCATCGCGACGCGACCATGCCTCGCCCCGAGGTGGAGGGGATGAAGAGCGGGTCCCCCAGCAACTGCCGCAGCCGCATCAGACGCGCCGACTGTGTGATGTTCAATCGCGTCGCGGCATGGGTGACGTTCTTGCCTTTGAGCAGGGCACCGAATGTCAACAGTAACCCGACATCGAATTCAGCGAGCAAGTGGTTCAATCAGCGTCCCATCATCTTGAATGCGGCAGGCTCAAATAGGCACCGGATCACCCCATTTTGTCGATAGGACCTCCAGCTGTGATGACTTGAACTGCAAGATTGAATGCGCCGGACAAACAGCAGCATCAACCTCCCACTCGGCTGCACATCCAGAAGCAGTCCGTCATCCTGATCTAGATTGCTCTAAGCGCAGCAGAGCGCCGCTTCTCGACATATGTTCTCGGTCGCTATTGGGAGACTGCGGCGCCCTTGTCGGTCCAGGTGGGCGGCAGGCCAAATCGGGCGGCGACCATTCCCGGAATGCCGGGAGCCGTTCCGAACGCCTTGCAGGCATCATATTTCGGATCACCGCCGAGCGAGGCCCGCACCCTTTGCATCGATGGTATCGCCGGCATTCCCTTGAACGGGTCCTTGCCTTTGACCAACATGCGGCTGAAGTCGGCGGCGAAAGCCGAAGAGAGGGAGTACGCATCCCCGACGGCCGACACTCGAGCTCTCGTCGTGATCATGTTCGCACCGCGAGACCAGAGCATGGATGCTTTCTGCGAACCATCCTTGTCGACCGCCTCGGCCTCGATGGCCAGACCGCCGAGGCCGATCGGAAGGCGCGGGATCGGAACCCCGAGCCCCGCCGCCGTGCCGCCGAGCGACGCGACGATGGAACCCGCGGCTGCCGCACGATTTGTCGCAACGATGTCGGTGACCGTCGCGTGGACGACGAGGTCCGCCGGCAGGCTCGCGGCCACGATCCTGAAGCGGTCTCCAAGGTCGGTGCAAAGCGCCCGGTCGATCGCGTTGGTGACGAGCGCCAGGTCCTTGGGATCGAAGCCACCACTGCCGATCTGCGTCGAGGTCGGCACAATGCGCACGGTCTGTGCGGCGAGCACCGGTGCCGAGTCCACACGTAATCTTGCTTTCGTGAGGGTGCCGCCCGATGGGCTCATTCCGGCGTAGGAACCCAGCGACGCGCCCTCGCGCAAGGGCACGCTCGTGCAAGCGGACAACCATGAGAATAGAGCCACGCACAGCATTGCCCGCGACCGCATTTCACGTTGCCGAAGCTTCAAGATCATTGTCAAATCATCTGAACCGGGATCATGGGTTCAGGGTTACCGGCCCCAGCGTTAACGGCGGTAAAGGCAGTGTAAAGTTCGGTAAAACATCGCAAGCCGCCGTCTTCGCTCGCCTGGGCAACCGCCAGGCTCGACGAAACCCGTTTCACCGGCGGGCAGCTTCCATCAAAAGAGGTGGAGCACGGGCTTAAGGAGATTTGCGAATTGCAGCGACTCGATCAACTCGGAGCCGGGGATTGCCAATAGAAAGCAACAACCGTCGATAGCAGTACGCTTCAGCACGGCTGGGTCGAACGTCGGGAGCAACCGATGCTCCACGTCGCCGGCGCCTCGTCCAAAGCGAGGGAAGAAGGCGGGAACCTCGCGGCAATATTTCCGGTAGGCATCGCCGAAAAATCCTACCAGAACAGTCGATTCGCGGGCTGAGACATAGGCGAATACCAGATACCCAAACAAAAAGTAGAAGGCCCCGATCGCGAGCGACCCAAAAGTCAAGCCTATGCCGGCAAGACCCAGGGAAGAAAAGAAGTACAACGGATTGCGGGTGTATTTGTAAGGGCCGTTCGTGATGAGTTCCAGATTCTTGCGTCCGCCTATGTACAGCGATGCCCAGCACCGCCCGGCGACACATATGATGATAAATGTGGGCCCCATAAATTCGATGGCTTGGCGAGGAAGAGTCTCCGGCGGCCAAGCGCTCTGCACCAATAGGATCGGCATCAGAAGCAACGGGGCGGCCAGCCAGAGGAACCGCATCCTCTTGCCCTGCTGAAACACCGCCGTGGTCACCGACATTGGTCCGCTTTCTCGCATTTGAAGAACCGGGGTCACCGCTCAGCTTTAGCGATGCCAGCGTTAATGGCCGTAAAGGCAGTGTAAAGATGGGTAAAACTTGCGATCAGCCTCGATCATTCGACGGACTGAACATCGCCGGCTGCCGGGGAATCTCCAGCATGATGGCCAAGCCGCCGACGTCCGGCAGCGACGCGTATACTCGCCCTCCATGGCACTCGATAGCCTGTCTGGCAATCGCAAGGCCAAGGCCGTACCCGCCTCTCGGCGCCGCGTCATTCCCGCGGGAGAATGGCCGGAAGATTCGTTCGAGTTCGTCACGCTTGACGCCCGGCCCCTGATCCGCGACGCACACCTTGAGGAGGTCGTCCGTCGTCTCGCATTTCACGGTGATCTGCGAATGTTCGGCGGTGTATTTGATGGCGTTGCGAATGACGTTTTCCAGCGCCCGGTAGATCAGCTCGCCTTCGACCTCGGCAAGAAAGCTGGCGTCGATATTGGTGGTGATCGAAACCTCGTGGGCCTGGGCTTCAAACGCCGCGTCGCCAAGGATTTCGTTCAGAAGATCGATGACGTCCAGCCTCTGTGTCTTCAATGGGAGACGGGAACCGGCCGTCAGCCTGGCGAGGGTCAGCACTTCGCCGACAAGCGCATCGAGCCGTTCGACCTCCCGATCCATGCGGTCCAGCATGGCGTCGAGTTTCGCCGGACTCTGCCGAAGGACACCCCCGACAGCCTGCAGACGCGACAGCGGGGAGCGCAGTTCATGCGACACGTCGTGGAAAAGTCTCTGCTGTGCATCCTGCAGTTCCTGCAGCCGCGCGGCGCTGGAATCGAAATCGTGCGCGAGCGCCGAGACCTCGTCCTTGCGACCTGCCATCTTGTGCCCGATGCGGATGTCGAAATGGCCATGGGCGAGCGCGCTCAGGCCGTCGCGCAGGTGCACGACGGGACGAATGAGATATCGGGCGAGCGCGGCCGCCGATATCGCGCTCGAAATCAGAATACCGAACCCCGGTACGAACGGACCAAGCTTGTCGAGAATGACACTATATTGCTGGGGCACCGAGATTCGGTAGCAAATCCCGTCCTTCAGGACGGTTCTTGTCTCCGCCGTGCTCCTGTCGCTGCATGCGCCGGATTCCGCGATCCTGGAGATCATAAGACCGACCGGTACCGTGTCCTCGCTTATGCGGGCAAGGCGTCGAGCGGCATCTTCACCGTCCTTGAGCAGTACGTTTTCAATCAGTTCGAGGACGACCTCCTGCTTCTGATGTGCCAGTCTCGAAGCGGAAGGAAGCGTTTCAAAGAAGTCGAGTGTCAGGATAATGACCGCGACGGACGCGGCAAGCGTCAGCCAGGTTATCACGAAGAACTTCTTAAACAGTCGGGGCATGTCAATCCAAAAGAAGTTGATAGCCCTGACCGCGAACAGACTTTATCCGTGACTGTCCATCTTCCCTGAGGCCGAGCTTCTGACGCACGCTGCTGATATGGACGTCGATGCGGCGATCGAACGGGGTCAGCGGCTTTCCAAAAGCCCGTTTTGAGATGTCCTGCTTCGATATCAACTGGCCGGCATTGCGAGCGAGAACCTCGAGCAGGCTGAACTCCGTGCCGGTAAGCTCCAGCGGCTTCCCCTCCCATTCGGCGGTTCTGTTGCCTGGTTGAACCACCAGCCGCCCGGCTCTCAGCGTGTCGGTGGCCGCGCCGGCCGCAGGCTGGTTCGCACGACGAAGAATCGCGCGCACCCTGGCCGCGAGTTCTCCTGGAGAGCAGGGTTTCGTCACATAATCGTCGGCACCGAGGTTCAGGCCGGATATCCGGTCGATGTCATCGCCTCTCGCCGTCAGCATCAGCACGGGAACCTGGCTCAGCTTCCTGATCCTTCGCAGGATCTCGATCCCGTTCATTCGGGGCATCATGATATCGAGCACGATCAGGTCCACGGCATTGCGCGCGGCCGCGGCAATGGCTGTGCCGCCGTCCGCGCCTGCCGCGACGTCATACCCTTCTTCGACCAGGTATTCCTGCAGCAGCGTCGTCAACTCGACATCGTCGTCGATGAGGAGGACCTTGTTCATCACATTCCGTCCGTCATTGATGCCGGTCACCCATAAGGCACAAACACCCGCCAGCGACGCGATTTTACCCAGCTTAACACAATTTGACGGCGCTTAACGTCCGCGCGACTATGCATGGACAGGCGACACCGGTCGCGTTCAACCAACGCTGGGATCTTCCGCCTTTATGTGGCTGCAGATTCAAGGCGGACGCGCGCGCCCAACCTTCAGGACAGGTCGCGTGCTTTTCAGGCCTGCTCGACGGCATTTTCTGGGACAGACGAAGGGGACAGAGCACAGACCACGCTGCTGGCTGATCAGGCCGCTCTGACAATGGTAGCTTCGCGCCCAATGCCGGCCGTCGCGGTCAGTCTTGCCACCTCCCGAAAGCAGACATGCTCGAACCCCGCAGGAGGTTGGTTGCACCAGAACCTTTTGCCCCCATTTCTGCCGATAGGGGTATGCACGCGAGGTCAAGGCAAGCCGGGCTATGTTTTGACCGCCGTGCCCGTCCCAGCACTTGGCTGCTTGCGCTGCCCGCCAAAGTGATCGAGACCAGTCGCGGATACATGGCCGGCCAAACCTTCGGCAAGAGGCTGTTCTCGTATCTTTTCCGGATTGCGGTTGATCCATAACAGTGGCAGCCCAACTTCTTCCTTTTGCTGCCATCTCTCCCGTCTAAACATGGCAGCGCCGGGACGTAGAAAATGACTGCGGGGAGCGGCAGTGCGGGAGCATCGATGCCTCATCGTCGCCAAGCGCATCTCGACTGCGCGCATTGCGATCGAGTTAAAGTAATCTATCAGTAATATTGACGTAGTATCGACAAACTACTTTATGCAAAACGTCATATTAGATACTGTTAAATTATGATGATCTTAAATTCCGAAGTCTGCCAGTACAGCCCGTCCGCAAAATGGTCGGTGAGATTGGCATTCTGCGTGAGCATCTATGTGCTCGCCGCATTCTTCCTTGATCCGCAATCGTTCGTGGCTCTAAGTCAGATCTACGCCGAAAAATTCCTCGTCGCCATTCCGATATTGTTGGTTGGAGGCGTTGGCAGCGCAGCTCTCATTTTCGGCCGCCAGGCACCGACGCGCTACGCCGTTGAACTGCTTCGAACGCGATGGCGGGGTTGCGTGCCGGTGCTGCTGTTCTTCCTCGTCGGCATGACCGCGTTTTCCACCTACAAGAGCGCGATTCCGAAAATCGTTCCGTTCTATACCGATCCATGGCTTGCCGACCTGGATGAGTGGATACACGGAGCGGCGCCATGGGAATTGGCGCATCGCCTCGATCACGATCTATGGGCGTTCTTTGTCTTCAAGAACTACGATGTGCTTTGGTATGCGCTGTGGTTTGGAACGGTTCTCTCCGTGGCTATGTGGTCGGATCGGATCGCACGGATTCGCTATCTCTGGGCGCTTGCGTTGACCATCTCGATCGTCGGTACACTGCTCGCACTTCTCCTGTCGTCCGCTGGTCCCATCTACTACGATTATTTCGTCGGTAGTGACCGCTTCGACGAACTAAGGGTGGCCATGTCGGCTCTGGAGTCCAGCGTCATCGTCCGAGAATACGCCGATTATCTTTTGACCTTGCACACGACAGGAAATGCAGGTTTGGGGGGCGGCATCTCGGCCATGCCCAGCCTGCACGTCGCCCTTGCCACCCTGAACGCCTATTTCCTTTCCTCCCTCAACCGCTGGCTTGGCGTTCTTGGTTGGATCTTCGCTGCCTTGATCATGTACGGGTCAGTGTACACTGGATGGCACTACGCGGTGGACGGCTACATCTCGATCGTAGTGGTATCGGTGATCTGGTGGGGGACTGGACGCCTAGTGCGCGAGCAGCATCATCTGACCCTCCCATGGATGGACACCGCCGTGTCCGAACCGTCGACCTCCGCGCTCTTGAAGAATGACCGCATCACTCCTGGGATGGACGCCTCGTAGCGAAAATTCCCCTACATACTGTTCCTCTGAATATACGTGCCCGGCCAACGCGAAACCTGTTCGAACGCTCGATATAGTTCTCATGGCTTCTTCCGAAATCACGCGAGACCTTGCGCCAGAAAAGCAGCTTCCGGCATGGCTCGCTTACGCGAGGCGCTGCAACGCGATGCTCTGCGCAGTGATCTTTGCGTTCGTCTTTCTGACTTTTGTGGTCGCAACAATCAGCGGCGATTCGATCCTGCCCCATGTCTTCGAATATGCCGAGCGGGTCGTGCGAGCCTTTCTGTTGTTGAGTTCCGCCCTTGTCATCTGGGCTTGCTCAGGCGCGATCGTACAGGGTCGTCACGGATCACCAGTCAGCCTCGCGACGGCTCGCATGAGAAACCTGGTTACGTCGAACACGCTTACACGGTTTCTCTACGCCAGCGCCATATTGGTTCTCTTCATGGCCGCCTTCCTCTACAACAAGATGTTGATCCCGGTTGTGGCCCCTTTCCAATGGGACGAGACCTTCTCGCGTTGGGATGCAGGTCTTTTGGGCGGGTACCAGGCCTGGCAGATCATCCAGCCGGTTGTCGGCGTACCGTGGATGACCGTGCTCTTGGACGTGGCATATTCATCATGGGTGCCGGTAGTCTTCCTGTTCTGGGGCGGGCTGTTCGCCAGTCCGCGCGTGCCGGAGCCGATACGTGTCCGCTATTGGTGGGCGACGATCATGTCCTGGCTCCTGATAGGCTTGGTGATGGCAACAATGTTCTCTTCCGCGGGACCTTGTTACTTCTCGGAAATCGTACCGGGCACGCCCTCGCCCTATGGCGATCTCATGCACTATCTCGACGGGGTGGATGCGGACTATTCTTTGTCTTCATCCTTGACCAAGGATTTTCTTTGGCAGGTCCATATCGGCACGTTCGACCTGCCCGGAGGCATCTCGGCCATGCCCAGTATGCACAACGCGCAGGCGGCTTTGTTTGCGGCGGTCGCGTACTCCCTCGACCGCAGGCTCGGCCATGTCATGCTGGCCTACGCCGTGTTGATCTTTCTCGGCTCGATTCATCTTGGATGGCACTATGCCGTGGATGGGATTGTCGGTGTTGTCGCGGCGCTCGCCATTTGGATTGCATGCGCAAAGGTGGCTAGGAGCGAACGGAAGTGTTCTGTTGAATAGCGGCCCTCACACCGAGAGGCGAAGCAGCAGATCGATAAGGGGCGGCCGCGCGCCGAGGGACTTGCTGGGCCGTTGAGACGGTGCGCCTTATCCAACCCTGATAGGCAGTTTGCAAGGTTAAATCAAAGCGCTGCCCTTTTGGGCATTGGTTGACCCTACAGGCAGCGCGAGCAATGCCGATTCCACGAAAAAGCCGTATCGCATGCGATGCCGGCAACGGGAAAATGTGCTCTTGGCGCGTCCCGCGTATCGAAAAACTGGCTTCGTGCTTACGCGAACCTAAGCGCATCCGGTGCGGTGGATTGCGTGAAGCCAAGTAGTCAACTGATATTCAAGGGAAAACTGGCGCACCCGACAGGATTCGAACCTGTGACCTCTGCCTTCGGAGAATGGATAGTGGCTTTCGCCGAAACTATCCGATTCTATCCGAATGCGCGCTATGCCTCTGAAATCACAAAACAAATTTGAAATCATTCTGCGCCGACGGTACGACGGGACGGCTCAAACCCCTCCCTGTCGTGCTTACGCGGGGATTCTGTCAAGGAGACACCCTAGCATGGCGAAGCTGACCAAACGAACCGTCGATGCCACCAAAATAAAATCGTCGGACTATGTGATATGGGACGAAGACCTGCCTGGCTTTGGCTTGCGTGTCTTTGCTTCGGGCAAGCGCAGCTACGTTGTACAGTATCGCACTGCTGGCCGCTCACGTCGGCCTGCACGGAGTTTGGACGCCTGAGGAAGCCAGGCGCGAGGCGAAAGTCCTCCTCGGCCAAGTCGCAAGGGGCGGCAACCCCGCCGAGGAGCGCAAGCTCGATCGCGAGGCGATCACGGTCAAGGAACTCTGCACCCGCTACCTCGAAGATCTCAAGAATGGCCTCGTGCTCGGCAAACGAGGACGGCCCAAGAAGGCGACGACAATCTCCACCGATGTCGGGCGCGTCGAGCGCCACATCGTTCCGCTGCTCGGCAGTCGAAGGGTGCGGGATTTGGCCAAGTCCGACATCACGCAAGCCATGAAGGACATCATGGCGGGCAAGACGCGCGCGAACGTCAAGACGGGCAAGCTGCGTGGGCGCGCGATCGTGCGCGGTGGAGCCGGTACAGCGGCTCGAACGATAGGGCTCTTCGGCGGCATTCTCAGCTATGCGGTCGAACTCGGCATCATCGATCAGAATCCGGTGCATGGCGTTCGCAAGCCGAAGGACAGGGTCAACGCTCGCCGTCTCAGCGAGCAGGAGTATCGCACCCTCGGTGATATTCTGAAGAAGGCGGTCGACGATGGGCAATACGCGACAACAGCCAAGTGGTCCAGGGTTGTGCGAAGGCTCGCTTGCAGCGCCATCGTGATTGCAAGCAAATCCGCGGTTTGACCCTGGGACAACGTGACGTTTATGGGACGGCGATTTGCCTGCAACCACTTTACGGACCGCGCCTTGTCGCTTTCGGTCGCGGGACATTTTTCGTGGGTTGGCTTCTTACCCAAAATCGACCGTCATTTCAAAATTCGCACTTGTAGTAGATGACGGAAACCTCTGGAAATTGAGGGTCGAAGCGCTCGAAATGAGTCTTGTCGATGACGCGGAACGATGCCGAGAAACTGCGGAAAAGAATAGCATCCGAGCAACTCAACAGCGCAGAGAAATGATCCCCATTCTGTGATATCTTCTCCGCAGTGCAACTGGAATTCGGTCCGAGGACCCTGCTGCCGGAGACGATGATTCCGGTTGTCAGCGTAGAACTACGGTCCTTGTATTCAAACCCCTTGCCTCGCTTCTTGAAGTTGTCTTCACATCCCGTCCCGTTCATCGTCCATGCGCCTTGCAGTGCCTCCATCGAGGCCGCGGCCACATGGGTCACTCCTCCGGCAAGCATGACGATTGCGGCCATTGCGCCACGAAACGGTTTTCCGATCATCATTCTCCACCTAGCGTATTTAGCTCTCGTGCATTGAATTCCCGACGAGGCCCGTGCGTTCAAGACGGGAAAACCACTTTCCAGTCCTGCTTCATGTCAACGACGACCCAATGGCCGTTGGCGGCTTCGCTTAGCGCCTTGTCCAACTTTCCGACCGGAGAGTCGCGATCGTAGGCATATTCGCGGTCACCGTCGGTGTGATGCACGATCCCCGTAAACCGCGCACCGCTTCCGGCGGCGGTCCACTGCAGCATCTGCAGATCGCCGTCGGAATTGCCGAACGCGAAGATGGGTCTGCGACCGATGAATTTGTGGATGCCAACAGGTTTCCCGGGACCGTCATCGACGAAGTCGATTTTGGCGTCCTTGATCAAAGCCGGTCGGCCATCTGCACCTACGACGTATCTGGTCAGTCCCGACGAACCGACGATCCTCTCCGGCGGGATGCCGTAAACCGCTTCCATCCAGGGACGCATGAAGTCGATACCGCCGCCCGAGACCACGAAAATCTTGAATTCGTTTTGGCGCAGGAACTCGAGCAGTTCCAACATCGGCTGGAAAACAAGCTCGGTATAGCCGCGATGGAACCGGGGATGCTTGGCCGTCCTGGTCCAATCGACGACAGCGCGATCAAACTGGTCGGTCGTCATGCCCGCGTGCGTCACTGCCACAATTTCGAATATCCCTTTCTCGCCCGAGCGAACCAGGCCAGCCAGATCGTTAGAAATCACTGACTTGAAAGGTTCCTGCGTCTGCCACTGGGGATGGTCAGGCGCGAGCAGCTTCACCCGATCCAATGCGAAGGCGAGTTGAGAATAGATTGGCTGTTCGCACCACAGGGTTCCGTCGTTGTCGAAAACCGCGATACGTTCGTCCGCGATGACAAAATCACGGGCGGACGGCGTCGTGACTTTGCCGACAAAGTCGAGGATCGAAGTTTTGACTGGCCCCTCATGCCACGAGGCGAGAGGTCCTGCTTGCGCGCGCACGGGCAGGACGGCGGAAAGCGGCAGGCCGGCAGCCAGTATGCCGGCGAGCACCGAGCGTCTGTCCATGATCGGGCTCATCTACCGAACGACGACTTCGACGTACACACCGCCCGATCTCGCATAATAGATGCCACCGCAATTGTAGTAGTAGTGCCCGTAGTAGAGACCGTAGACGCAGGCGGGGGGCAGCACGGCGATTTGCCGAGCGATGACGCGCCGTTCTGTCCGACGAACCGTGCGGCGCGCGACACCGGCATAGGATAGTGGCGTCAACGGACGACCGATCCTTGCTTGGGCGGTCGAAACCGGGTTTAGAACCCCGAGAAAAGCGAGGTCGGAAACGGGTCCGATTTCAGCGCACAGGAAACCACCAAAAATCGATGCCGTCAGGAGCTTGCCGAACCTGGTCATTGCTGGTCTCCGTCGTCTTCAGGGCTTGGAACCTCATCGATCTGCGCGATGTCGCCCAGGTCGACCTTCTTGGCGCCCGCCGGCGCCTTGAACTTGAAGTCGTTTGCCGCCACCGCGGACCCGAATTTCCAATCCCTGGTCTCAAGGGTGTATTGCGGGGCCTGCGACAGGTGTTTGCTGGTGATGACATACCGTCGTGGAACTGGCTGATCGCCAGTCTGGATCCATATCTGCCAGTCAACGTCATGAGAGCGGAAGGCGAGATACTCGCACTCGACGCCGTCGATGTAGGCGCTCGAAATATGCCGGGCGTCGGTGACCCCGTCCATAAGCGTATCGAACACGTTTGACGCCAACATATCGGCTCCTGGCGGATCAATGCCGGCACTCGAAAGTTGCTCACCTAGGTCGTCGAGAGTGCCCTTGGCTTCCACCTGGCTATAGACATTCAGGTTCTTGCCGAGGATCGACAAGGTCGTGCCGTCGAAGACTGTTTCCATGTCCGCAAAGCCGCCAATTCTCGACACGCTGATCTTGTCTGGCCTTTCAACATCGACCTTGCCGGAGCTTGCGAACTGAAGCTTTTCGAAATCGCGTGTGACGGCTTCCACGGAAGAGTCATAGCTGAACGAGAAGGTCTTCTGCTTGGCCATGTAGTCCGACATGGCCTTGAGCAAATCCTTTGCATCGTCGGCCATCGCGTTGCCGATCGGAAGGACTGTCAGGGCGCTGGCAAGAAGCCAACCGCAAGGACGGATGAGGGTTTTGGATATGACCTGTCTTGGCATCGCGAACTCCAGCGGTTTGGTGTGTCGCGCCGGCGAGGACTCCGACTGCGGAGCCGATCGCTGCGGCAGCTGCGCGTGTGACGGACTAACAAGGCAGGAAGCCCGCTAGACTGCCGAGCACATCTGAAAATCAGAGTAGGAATTGCACTCTGAGGCACAAGACTCCGCTGCCGTACATACCGATACGAAACGGTAACAGGCAGCGCTTCCTGCCGATGGGCTTCGCGGAACGTTTACGCTGATGACGGCGGTCCCTCACTGTGCCGGATAAGGCGGTTCAAACGCCGAGATCGTGACCTGAACGGCGCCTGGAGAACTCGGCTGTAACAGTAAAGTGCTGGCGTGCCTCTGCCGCTGCGACGATGATTATAGAAACGTGCTCCCTCCGCCGGCTTCTCATTTCTCAAGCGACATGACCGGAGTTGCCGTTGTTTGTTCATCCGGTTTGAAACTATGGCCATGCCTTCGGAACACGACCATGATCGTCGAGGCTTGATAAGGCTCATGCTGAAGATGCCGGCCTTGCGCGGCGCACTTCAAATCCGCAGCGCGACGAATGCCAATCTGCTCGGTTTGTGCGGCGCCTACGAGGATGCCAGCGCAGCGTTGGAGCGGTTGAGGAAGGAAACGACGAACTCGAATCGTGCCGCGATAGAGGAATACGAAGAGCTGTGTACCGAACTGGAAAACGATATCATCCGCATGTGCCAGTGATCAGTCAGGGACATCATGGCGGCGTGAGTAAGCCTTGCCTCTGTAACTGTAACGTACTTCGCATCCAGGCATTCCGATTCAATGGTGTGATGCGCCGAAAGCTTCCGGCGCGCAGCAGAGGGGTCGTGACCGGGGATGTTGATGGGGCACACTCGCTCTGGCGAAGCGCCAACTCCGCTGGCTGGCAATTTCCGGCCCCAGGGGCCGGGAGCTGCGGCTACAACGTCAGGCTCAAATTGCCGCATCCTCGCCATTGCCTTTGCTATTGCGCTACCCATTGCCGGCGGCGCCGAGGCCCAGGAGGCAAAGGATACGTCCGGGACGAACCCTGCCGTTCTGACACGGACCCTTTCGTTCTCGAACGAGTATCGATTCCTGCCGGGGGACGAATACTACGACATCACCAACATCCGTTACACCGAGCCGTTTTTCGACGGAAAGGCTTCGGTTCGCCTGACCTTGCCGCTTGATGCAACCAGTCTGACCGGCGACGACGAATTCGGCCTCGGCGACATGTCCGCGAAGCTCAGCTGGATCCCATATCTAAGCAGGCGGCAGGCGTTTATCCTCAGCACCGAGATCTACGCGCCGACCGCCTCCGAGGACGTGCTCGGCACCGGCAAATGGGTCGCGGCACCCGGATTGACCTGGGCTTATTTTGCCAGCCCGGAGGTCATCATCGCGCCAGCTTACATCCAAAGTTTTTCATTCGCCGGCGACAGCGCCCGGGCCAACGTCAATCGCGGCGATTTCGATCTTTACGTCGTCTACAAGCCGCACGCCAAACGCTGGTGGCTGACGTCGGACTTGACCGCAAGTTACGATTTCGAGGCCAAGACAGAACCCATGTCCTGGGAGGTCGCCCTGGGCTTCAATCTTGGCAAGCTCACGAACGGCGGCGCGATCAACGGCTACATCAGGCCAGGTGTCGGTATCGGCAACGACCGACCCTACGACTTCAACATGGAGGTCGGCGTTTCGCTGGTCAATTTTTAGCGACCAATGCGACCTCGGTGCAGAAAGGGAGACAATGACTAAAGCAAGATCACCTGCCTGGCTGATAACCGCGACAGCTGCTCTTGTGGCATTCGCTCCCGCCAGGCAAGCAAATGCCACCGAGGCCGTCGCGGGCCGCTATATCCCTGGCGCCTTCGCGGGCCCTGGCGCCGGCATTGTGCCGCCCACGCCGGGAGCAGCCTATTGGGCAATGTCGAACATTTATTACCACGGCGAAGCAAGTGGTGAGGTGCCCTTCGGCAAGGGTTCCGTCGCGGCGGGCCTCACAGGTGATACCTATGCAGCGATCCTTGCGGGGGTCTATGTGCCCGAGTTGCACTTGCCGGGAAACTGGACTTACGCCGTCCAGCTTGCCGTCCCGCTGGGCCGAACGGCGGCCTCCGCCGAGGTCGGCCCCTTCGGGACGGACCAGCACGTCACCGGACTTGGCGACATCGCTTTCGCACCGCTCGTGTTCGGCTGGCACAACGATGCCATGAATACGTGGCTATCGGCGTCTCTGACCATCACCGCACCTACAGGTGAATGGAAGGAGGGGGACCTCGCCTTCATCGGCATGAACTACTGGACATTCACGCCGGCGATCGGATTCACCTATCTTGTCCCGCAACATGGGCTGGATCTCTCGGCCAAATTCGGCGTGGACATCAACACCAAGAACCAGGACACCGATTACTATAGCGGCGCGATGGCCCATCTCGATCTCTCGGTCACAAAGGCCGTGACCGAGAACCTGTCCGTGGGTGCGATCGCAGGCTTCCTGGACCAGATCGAAAATGACCGTAGCACGTTCGCCGACGCCCATGGCGGTTTCAGGGGCAGTTCGATCGCCGTCGGGCCGCTGGTTAAATACAAGGCCAGGTTCGGCGAGAAAACCGAGGTCGATTTAACCTTGAGATGGGCTCATGAGGTCGAGGTCGAGCACCGCATGAAGGGCGACGCGGTGTTCTTCGACATTTCCGGGAAATTTTGAGCGGCGGGACACACCAGGTGCTACTCAATGTGCAACTGGGTTAGCAACATTGTCGCGGCTTTATGCCTGCTCACGCTGACGGCGTGCGGAGGGGGACCGGAAGGCGTGCTGGCGCCGATAGCCGCCAATACGCTGTCACCGTCAGCGTCTGACGTGACGATGTTGGTGGCGACCAGCCGCAAACCTTCCGGCGATCCTGCAACGTTGTTCACGGGCGAGCGCAGTCCGACACTCTCCTTGACCGATCTGACAATTTCAATTCCGCCAGGCCGTGCGTCCGGCACGGTCGAGTGGCCGAAAAAGCTGCCACCCAATCCCCAAAAGGACTTTGCAGTCGTTGCCGCGAAAAACCTCTCGGTCCCTCAGGCGGGCGACTGGCTGCATGCTCACAATGCGAACGGTCATGTGCTCGTCTTCGTTCATGGCTTCAACAACCGCTACGAGGATTCCGTTTTTCGGTTTGCGCAATTCGTCCATGACTCCGGGGCGAAGGTTACCCCGATTCTCTTCACATGGCCGTCGCGCGCGAGCGTCCTGGACTACAATTACGACAAGGAAAGCACCAACTTTTCCCGCACTGCCTTCGAGCGGGCATTGAAGGCTTTGGCCGATGATCGCAGCGTGACGGACATAACCGTCATGGCCCATTCCATGGGAACCTGGCTCGCCATGGAGGGGCTAAGGCAAATGGCACTGCAGGATGGTCGGGTCTCGCCGAAGATCAGGAACGTAATTCTTGCATCTCCCGACCTTGATGTGGATGTCTTCGGGCGCCAGTGGACCGAACTCGGACTCGAAAAGCCGAAATTTACGATCATGATCTCTCGCGACGATAGGGCGCTTGCGATCTCACGTCTGATTTCAGGCGATGTCGACCGGGTAGGCCAGATTGATCCGTCAAAGGAGCCCTACAAGTCGAAGCTTCAGGCTGCGGGAATAACGGTCATCGACTTGACCAACGTAAAGACGAACGATCGCTTGAATCACAGCAAGTTCGCCGAGAGTCCTCAAATCGTGGCGTTGCTGGGAGCTCAACTGGCCTCCGGTCAAATCCTGACGGACTCTCGAGTAGGCCTTGGCGACGGACTGGGCATGGTGATTGCCGGCACGGTGGGAACGGTCGGCAAGGTCGCGGCAACGACGGTCAGTGCTCCCATCGCGATCGTGGAGGGAAAGAGAAATGCGCCGGCTCCCGATCAGCTCGGGACAATTCTAAAGGCCGATCCCGCAGCAGAGTGATTTCTCCTCCTGCGGCAGTCAATGCCGCCAGTTCAGCCCTCCGGACACGTATCGTTACGGTAACGTACTTCGAAATCCTGCGGCTGCATCCAAGAGTGCTGGTCGATCTCGACACTGCCCGGTTCGCAGGATCCTGCAATGAGCGTTGAACAAGTCACCGCACAATCACCGTCCGACCGCATCAACACCGAACTGTCGTCGCGCCGTACCGGCATGTCGTTCCAGCGCACCCGCATGAGCGCCGACCGCACCCTGATGTCTGTCATCCGTACGGCGCTGTCGCTGATCAGCTTCGGCTTCACGATCTTCCAGGTATTCCAGAAACTCAGAGACGCCGGCACACTCGCCCATGCCGCGGCCCCGCGTAATTTCGGCGTCACGTTGGTGCTGCTCGGCATCTTGATGCTCGTTGTCGGGATTATCTACCACATCCTGTTCATGGCCGGACTTCGTCATGAGCGTAAAGCCATGCGCGATGCCGGGCTGATCCATGGCGAAAGCGGCTATCCCGTTTCCTTCACGCTGCTCACAGCCGTGATCTTGCTCCTAATCGGTCTCGTGGCGATCAGCAGTATGATCTTCAACGTTGGACCATTCACCGACGGGACCGGCGGCTAACGGGTCGATCCGCGCTTCTCAATCACGTCATCGAATGAGCTTTGTTTTCAACCCGAGGAGTAACAGGATGGCCAAGGCACCGAAAACTGACAAACCAAATGTTCTGCTGATCTTCGCGGATGACATCGGCTGGTTCGATGTCGGTGCATATAATCGCGGGATAATGGGCTTGCCGACACCGAACATCGACCGCATTGCCAAGGATGGAGCGCTATTTACCGACTTCTACGGACAGGCGAGTTGCACGGCTGGTCGGGCGGCATTCATTACCGGGCAGATCCCTCTCCGCACAGGACTCACCACCGTCGGCATGCCTGGTGCACCGCAGGGACTGCAGCCTGAAGATCCGACCATTGCCGACCTGCTTAAACCGCTCGGCTACATGACCGCACAGACCGGCAAGAACCATCTTGGCGATCGCAACGAATTCCTGCCGACCGTGCATGGCTTCGACGAGTTCTACGGCAATCTCTACCACCTGAATGCTGAAGAGGAGCCAGAGCAGGCGGATTACCCAAAGGACAACGCACTTTTCGAGAAACTCTTCAAGCCGCGGGGAGTCCTCGAATGCAAGGCGACCGACAAGGACGATGCCACGGTTGATGAGCGTTTCGGGCGTGTCGGCAAGCAGACGATCAAGGATCACGGGCCCCTGAACACCAAGCTCATGCAGACGATCGAGAACACGCTCCTCGACAAGTCGTTGAATTTCATCGACCGCGCGCATGAAGCCGGGAAGCCATTCCTGCTCTGGCACAACACCACCAGAATGCACGTCTGGACCCATCTGTCGGAGCGGTGGGAAGGGAAGACCAAACTCGGCAGATACGCTGACGGGATGCAAGAGCTGGACTGGGTTGTTGGCCAATTGCTGCAGAAGCTCGACGATCTCGGTATTGCCGACAACACCATCGTCATTTTCTCTACCGACAACGGCGCCGAAAAATTCACATGGCCCGATGGTGGCACATCGCCCTTCCGCGGCGAAAAAGGCCTCGGCTGGGAGGGTGGTTTTCGTGTGCCGTTCCTGATCCGCTGGCCCGGAGGCGGTATAACAGGCAACCAGGTCCTGAACGGCATCGGGTCCCTTGAGGACGTGCTGCCGACGGTCCTTGCCGCAGCTGGGGTCCCCGATGTCAAGGAAAAGCTGCTCAACGGCTACGATGCCGGCAGCAAGCATTTCAAGGTGCATATCGACGGCTACAATCTGCTGCCGTACCTCAAGGGTGAAGTCGATGAGTCACCGAGGCACGAATTTATGTACTTCGGCGAGCGCAACCTGTTTGCCATTCGCTACAACAACTGGAAGGTCCACTTCGAATCGAAGGACGATTGGTTCGGCGGCGCCATGCTCAAGACCACGGTGCCAAGGCCTGTGAATCTTCGCAACGACCCGTTCGAACAACACATGGAAGCACCATTCTATCCCAACTACGCGGTCGCGAAACTTTGGACCGTGTTGCCGATAGCGGCGATTGTTCAAAAGAAGATGGCGACGTTCAAGGATTTTCCGGCTCGCCAGGCTCCGCCCGATGCGGACATGGATCAGTTCACGCGAGCGGTGCTGAAAGCCGCGGCTGAAGGCATTGGCAACTAGGTCATTCCGGTTGAAGGCGGGGCGGCATCGGACGTCGCCCCGCAGATCTTCGCGCCCGCCTGCTAACACTGCAGAAAGCCACCCCTGATGACCATTGCAGAACTCATCCCGATGGCGATCAACCTCAGTATGGCGTTGCTGGTGCTTGCGCTTGGGCTCCAGGCAACCTGGGCCGACGCGACTTCCCTTTTCCGTCAACCCAGCCTGCTCTTGCGTTCAATGGTTTCAATGAACGTGGTCATGCCCATCCTCGCCATTCTGATGGCGCTGGTATTCAATCTGCATCCTGCGGCCAAGATCGCCTTGGTCGCACTGGCCCTGTCGCCCGTACCGCCCGTCCTTCCCGGCAAGCAAAGGAAGGCTGGCGGGGGCACCTCCTATGTCGCCGGGCTGCTGGTAACCATGGCAATCCTCTCGATCCTCATTGTGCCGTTGGGCATATGGCTGATCAATCAGCCGCTGCAGCTTCAAACGAGTGTGCCTGCAGGCAAGATCATCTCCATCGTCGTCACCGGCATCCTCGTTCCGCTTCTTGCCGGCCTCCTGGTCCGGCAGTTTGCACCTGCGGTTGCGGAACGTGCAGCGCGCCCACTGTCCTTGTTTGCCACGGTGCTACTGGTCGTGGCCTTCATCCCGGTCCTGATCAAGATCTGGCCTTCCATGAGCGATATGGTGGGCAACGGCACGCTTGTCGCACTTGCCGTCTTCACTATCGTCGGCGTCGCAATCGGTCATACGCTCGGCGGACCGATTGCGGACAACAGGACCGCGCTTGCCCTCGCCACCGGCACACGTCATCCCGGGGTGGCGATGGCGATCGCCAGCGCAACCTTTCCCGAGGAAAAGGCGGTGGTCGCCGTGGTGATCTGGCATCTGCTCGTCGGTGCGATCGTCTGCGTCCCCTACGTGAAATGGCGCTCGCGGCTGCACGCAATCAGCGGCACAGAGGCAAGCTAACGATGGCACATACTCCTTTCCGTTCTCAGGGATTGGGGAACGTTCTTCATTCAGGCTGGAAATGAAGTGATGAATGACATTGCCCCAATCAACGCCAACAACGTCATTGCCGACGCCCCCCTATTCCGCAACATGGTTTGGATCCCGGGTGGTTCCTTCCTGATGGGCTCGGATAAATTCTATCCTGAGGAAGCGCCTGTCCACCGTGTGCGCGTGGATGGTTTCTGGATGGACCGATTTACCGTTACCAACGGCGACTTTGAGAACTTCGTCGCTGCGACCGGCTACGTGACCTTGGCTGAAAAACCCGCCAACCCGGACAATTATCCCGGCGCCTTGCCAGACATGCTCTCGCCGTCCTCGACGATGTTCAAGAAGCCGGCCGGACCGGTCGATATGCGCAACCATTACAACTGGTGGGTCTACGTGCGCGGCGCCAACTGGCGCCATCCAAGAGGCCCTGCCAGTTCCATCAGGAAGCTCGCCGATCATCCGGTGGTGCACGTCGCCTATGAGGATGTTCAAGCCTACGCAAGCTGGGCAAGCAAGGAACTGCCAACGGAAGCGGAATGGGAATTTGCCGCGCGCGGTGGAATCGACGGCGCCGACTACGCTTGGGGCGACGAATTCACGCCGGACGGCCGGCACATGGCCAACACCTGGCAGGGCGAGTTCCCTTATCGCAACACGCTGGAGGACGGATACGAGTACACCGCACCGGTTGGCTCGTTCCCGGCCAATGGCTACGGGCTCTTCGACATGGCCGGCAACGTCTGGCAGTGGACGACGGACTGGTACCAGGAACACGGCAGGATCGACAGTCCGTGTTGCACGGCTGACAATCCGCGCGGCGCTGCGCGTGAGGCAAGCTATGACCCCCGCCAGCCCGATGTGAAAATCCCGCGCAAGGTGACCAAGGGCGGTTCGCATCTCTGCGCGCCAAACTACTGCCGGCGCTATCGTCCCGCAGCGCGCATGGCACAGCCGGTCGACACGTCGATTTCACATCTTGGTTTTCGCTGCATCGTCCGTCTCAATGGGGGTGGCGACCCATGATCCTGGGACAATGGCTGAACCAGCTGGCTGAAGTCAGCGCCCCGATCATCGATCTTCTGGCCTTGGTCCTGATCCTTGCAGGGACGCTCGAGGCCTTCGTAAACGGCATAAGAGTGATGCTTAGCCACCCGGACGGCCACTACGCTATCCGCGCGGTGTGGATGCGTCATGCAAGATGGCTGATCGCCGGCCTCACGTTCCAGCTTGCCGCCGACATCATCGAGACTTCGGTCGCGCCGAGTTGGGACGATGTGGGCCGCCTGGCAGCTATTGCCGTGATCCGCACATTCCTCAATTTCTTCCTCGAGCGCGATCAGCGGGAAGCTCGCGAACTCCAGCAGGAAAGTGAAGCGAGAAAGATGGCTACGAGTTGACGATCGTTCCGCTCTATTGAAGGCGAAGGCCGGCGAGTTGGAGCCCTTGCGCAAGTTCCGCGGTCAACTGCGGATCAAGATGACGGCGGGACATATCGGAATGGAAATCCTGATCGAAATTGGGGCGTGCTTTGCGTATGTCGGAGATGATCGCTGAGGCATCTCCCTCCCGCCCCAAGCGTCCTAGCGTTGCCGTCAACAAAAGGTCGGTGAGATAGCACCCGTTGGCCTCGCGTTTCAGGCGGACCAAGGCGGCACTCAGTTGTCCTTGGCGATACGCGTCGAACGCCAGCGTCCACTCAGCGTCAGGCAACGGCAACCCGTCGGCCTTCAGGGCATCGTTGGCAAGCCTTACCCCTTCGTCTCGCTCGCCAGTAGAGTAAAGTATCCTGGCGAATGCAGCTGCCAGCGTGGCGTTGTAAGGGTTGAGCATCAATGCCCTGCGCCCAGCTGATATCGCGGCTTCGACGTGGCCTACACGAAACTCTGCCATCATCTTGGCCGTGAAGCTGCGGGAGGATTCCGGGGCCAACGCTGCTGCACGGGCGGCATGTTCGTGAGCGGCCGCAGTCAGATCGGTCGCCGCGTCCGGCTGATCGATTGACAGGAGTATCGAGGCCAGCATCGCATGAGCGTCCGCATCGTAGGGGCGCTGCGCCAATGTGCGCTCAAGGCAAATCCTCGCTTGTTCCAAGGCCTTCGGAGTCGGCATGCTCAAGGCTAGGCTGGCCCGCAAAACGCAACCGTTGCCCAGCGTCGGATGCTCCAAATCCTTGTTGGCTTCGAGGGTATTGATCGCGCCATCCAGCGAGGCAATGCGCGAAGCCAGCCGGGAAACGAGCCGTTCGTCCGGATTGGCGGACGCAGCGGCATCGACGCGAACGCGCTCGTTGTCGGATTGAAGTGCTTCGCCTGTCTGCTGGTCGACCACCTGCCACCAGACTGATTTCTCGACCGCATCCGAGCTGTATTTCAGCACCAGTCGGTAGCGGCTTCGGGGCGACGCAGCCGAGGCTTCGTCGGTCGTGCCTGAAGTATAAGCGTCAGGGGCCGACAGCCGCAGTGTGCTGAAGTCAGACAGAGCACTCATGAGCAGGTCACGTAGGGCGGTCGCTTCATGATCATTGGTACCGTCCAACTGTAGATCGACGGCCACAGTCGGCCTTTCAGAGATGGCCATCGTGTTCCAACTGCTGAGCAGGTTGAAACCCGCGAACAGCGCCACAACGAGCAAGGCAGCACCGGGAAGGCGTATCTCTTTCAGAATGCCAACTGCGCGCGCGACTGCCGTCGGTCGATTAGACTTGATCGGCGTTGTCCCCCCTAGAAGGGGATGCAGGATACCTGAGCGATCGCCAAGATCATCTTCGGCCCGACTTTGCCTTGCAAACATTGGCACATATCTGCCTTTCGGCAGTTCAATGCTGACCTCACGGCTCGACCCGTACAGTTCATAATAGCGGGACAGTGCAGACCGAAGGCGAGTGGCCTCGATTCGCACGATCGGGTCCGTGGAAGCGTCAAAGGACGAAGGGCGACCGAAGACGTCGACGGCTATGGAATATGCCTTGAGTGCACCCTCACGTCCGGCAAAAAGCTCTTCCGCAACGAAGCGAAGAAACTTCTTGTTTCGCTCCGAACACTGAAACTGCGGATCCGAAAGGACACGCTCAAGCTCCTCGCGGGCTTCGAAACAGCTGATTGCCAGATATTGGATCGATCGAACATCTACTTCGTGGTCTGTATTCACGACACGCCCCTTGGTTCGCCGACAGGTCTTGCGTGTTCATTTTCGATGTTTCAGCCTAAACGCCAAAGGGCCCCGTCGCTATGCGATTTGTGCCAATGGCCGACTTGCAATCCACCTGTTTAGGTAAAAGTGCAAATGTTGGTTTATTCCTGACGTGCTCGCCATGTGGAGAATGAGGCGTCCGAAGCCTTTCGCTCGGCCACAAACAAGTACACTTGATTTTTAACTTAACCATCGAGCCGTTTTCACCACACGTTTGCGTGGAAAAATGCTATATGTCGGCTGCGGGGGAGGGTCTTAGGGATCGTCCCATGTCGGATAGTTTGAGCGAACATTCAGCGGAGAGGCAGCGTTCCAACAGTTGCGAGGATGGCGGACTGGCCCTCCCTGGGGTCAGGCCGAACTCGGTCGCGCCGGAAGTCCACATCCTCAGGCTTCAAACCGCGGAAGACCTGCGTGAAGCGGTGCGTGGTGCGGATCTGAAAATCGTGCAATTGGCGTCGGGGAAATTCGACGGGCATTTGATGCATGCGCAAATTGGCTCGCTGTCTTTGAGCACCGGCGACTTCGGACCGGACATCCGGGCTCGTGGTGTGATGAACCAGGACATGGTTACGATCGGGATGATGCTGGAGAGCAGCGGTGAGGTCTCGCAATGGGACTTTGAGGTTGTTCCCGGCGACGTCATCGTGTTTCCCAAATCCGTCGAACAGGAGGGGCGATTTACAGGCCACTCGCGCTACGCGACGATCACTCTCAGCGAAGAGGCGCTTGCTGATTTTGCGGCGGGTGAGCCCATCCTGCAGGATCCAAAATTTTGGACCAAGATCTCCAGGTTTCACAGGTCGCCGTCCCTGCGCACGGGTGCATGCGGTGAGATAGCTGGCAAGATTGAAAAGCTGCGCGGCGGGGCAGGTCCCCACTGCGAGGCAGGCGTGAGTTACCTCAAACGGTCACTTATCGAGGCCTTCATATCAGGCATAGTCGATGAGGTATCCAGCGAGCGCTACGACAGGCTATTTTCGGGGGCGAAACTGGTTCGCGATGTCGAAGACTACGTTGACGGGGTGGAAATCGGCAGGCCGGTGCACATCTCGGAATTGTGTTCAGCACTCACCGTTTCGCGGCGCACCCTCCACCGTGCGTTTCAGCACTCGCTCGGGTTGGGTCCCGTAGCCTACCTGCGTCTAAGGCGTCTGGCTGACGTCCATCGGATGCTTACAGTGGCTGATGCTGCACCTGCCGGCGTTACACAAGCGGCGCTTGACTATGGATTTACCGACTTGGGACGGTTCGCCGCATTCTATAAGAGAATCTTTGGCGAGGTTCCTTCTGAGACACGCCACAAAGCGATGAGTTACCCTCGCTAGAAGTTCGACGGCGAGAAACACACGTCTGCGACTGGCCTCTTTGCCAAGGTCGACGTCTGTTGTGCAGCAGCGCGGATTGCACTGCGCCCTGTGGCGCCCTCAAGAACGCGCGATTGAACCTGATGCGGCACGGATGGTTCGAGATATCAATAAGCCGCCAGTCCGTTCACGGCCCCAAACCGGACTGTGGCGGAGCGCTGCCTTCATGGGCAGCAGTCAACCAACTGACACCTGTTCCATCATCCAGTTTGGCAGGTATCCGGGCTCATTTTTGCAATTTTGGCACGAGTTGGCGTCGTTTTGACGCCCCAGCCGGAACCTCAGCCTAGCTCTGCCGCTTACGCGTAAACTGACCGACGTCAAAACGACGGATCCGGCACGCATCTAAAGCATTGTTGTACATGGCAAAACTGGCGCACCCGACAGGATTCGAACCTGTGACCTCTGCCTTCGGAGGGCAGCGCTCTATCCAGCTGAGCTACGGGTGCTTCCCGGTGATCCGGAAAACGAACCGGCCGGTGAACCGGCAAGTCACGGCTTCTTAGCGGAAGCCGGCGCGCGCTTCAACGGGCAATTGGCAATTGGGCGGCGCGCCGAGATCGAGCATTGGACATGCCGGCCAGGCTCGCGCACTGTCGGTCTTTTGCAGGCTCGCTGCCCTTTTTGGGAGCTCATTCCCTCAAAAAGGTCCATTGGGCTCTGGAGCCGAGTCCATCGCTGGTCATTCGAGAGGCGAGGACTTTCGTCCGCCGCGGGAACAATGCCTACTGCCCCGCCTCACCCTTCACGGTCCGCCGTCTCACCCCGCGCACGGCCCGTTTCGCCTTCTTGGCACCGGTCAGCTCGTGCATGGCGTCGAGCTGCATCTGCTGCATTTCGGCGAGCCGCGTCCATTGGCGCGAGATGAGGTAATCGAGTTTTTCGTGCAGGTGGCGCACTTCGAGCTCGGCCTTGAGGTTGACGCGGTAGTCGTTGAAGGAGCGCAGGCGATCCTTGGTCTCCTGTCGCTTCTGGCTCATCATGATGATGGGCGCCTGGATGGCGGCAATGCAGGAGAGCAGGAGATTGAGCAGGATGAAGGGATAAGGGTCGAAGGCGCCGACGGTACCCTCGAACAGGTTGATGCCGATCCAGATCAAGAGCACGCTGGCGAAGGAGATCAGGAACCACCAGCTGCCGCCGAAGGCCGCCATGTTGTCGGAAACGCGGTCGGCAAAAGAGCGATGCTCCTCGAACTCCTCCTCCGAGTTTTCGGAAATCGTGTCTTGTCTCGCGATCGATTCCACCACCTGGCGGTCGAGCTCGGAGAATTCGCCGTGCTCCTGCTGCAGCAGTTCCTCCATGTAGCGCATGCGGTAGCGGCCGAGTTCCTCGCGGCTGATGCGGGCGCCCTTGGGCAGGTCCGGGTGGTCGGAACGGATGCGGTCGGCAAGGCTCGGGCGCAGATCGTCGATGCGCACCAGGTCGCGCTTGCGGAATTTGCGGCCCGAGATCGCCGACGGCTTCCGCTTCGGCTTTATGCGGGAGGAGCCGTGGCCGGCGGGTTCGGAGTCCGGCACTTCGGGCGTGTCGAAATGATCGTCCGAAACCTCGTGCGGATCCCCCGTCGTGATCGGCGCCTCGAAATACTCGCCGCCGCTGTCGTTCTCATTGTCCGCCGCCTTCTGCTCGGATGCCTTGGGAACGGTGCTCATGATGCTGGCTCCTGCTGTGGCGCTGATAGGGAGGATACGCCGAGGTGGCGGGGCATATCCACTGTCGGATTGCGCTGCCTATGCCATGGCTTCCAGACGATTGCGTGACAGTCGTGAAACAATAGCCGGCTGCGGGTCTTTTGTGGCGTTTAGCGGATTCATCGCGCTATCACGGACATTCGCGATTGGCCGAGGCGTCCCCAACTCGTCGTCCCTGGGCGAAGCGGCGTCGCGGAGACCCTGGTAACAATGCGGGGACGTTGACCGCAGGATGCAGCGGAGCGGAGTTTTGCACCGCAGCGGCGCTCGGAGGTCGCGGCATGGATCCGCGGGTCTGCGCCGCGTCGCTGCGCTCCTTGCTCCGCCCGTGGATGACGAAGTCGAGGGAGGCTCCTCTCCTCGCTGCTCACTTATTGCTGTTCGGCGAACATAAGCCTGGTCTTAGCGTCGGCCGTGGTCGGCGACAGGCTGCGCTGGATCAGCGCCTCGACATGGTCGTTGCGCTGGCGGGCTGAGTCGGCGCCCATAACCACCACGATCAGCTGGCGGCCGTCGGCATTGTAGGAGGTGACGATGTTGAAGCCGGAGGCCCTGATATAGCCGGTCTTGATGCCGTCGACGCCGCGCACCCGGCCGAGCATGTCGTTGTGGCCGCGCACGAGCTTGCCACGGAACATGAAATCGCTTTCGGAGAAATAGTGGAAATGCTGCGGGAAGCGCTGGCGCAGCGCCATGCCGAGCACCGCCATGTCGCGCGCCGTCGTCATCTGGCCGTCGTCGGGCAGGCCCGAGGCGTTGCGGAAGGTGGTGCTGGACATGCCGAGCGAACGCGCCTTGGAGGTCATCATGGCGGCGAACTGGTCCTCCGAGCCGCCAAGATATTCGCCGACCGCCACCGCCACGTCATTGGCGGATTTGACGACGATGGCGCGGATGGCGGAATCGACATCGATGCTCTCGCCGCGCCGGAAGCGCATCTTGGTCGGCGGCTGCGAGGCGGCATGATCGGAAACCGGGATCTGCGTTTCCTTGGTGACGCGGCCGGACTCCATTGCCTCGAACAGGAGGTAGAGCGTCATCATCTTGGTCAGCGAAGCCGGATAGCGTTGCGCCGTCGAGTTGACCTCGAACATCTGCTTGCCGGTCTTTGCGTCGACGACGATCGCGGCATATTTCTGCGGCGGCGCGGGCACGGCCAGCACGGAATCCGGCGGTGTCGTGGTCGAGCAGCCGGCGACCATCAGCAACAGGCCAAGGGCGACGAAAAGTCTCTGAAGGAGCGGAAAGGGACGCAGTTTGGACAAGGGCAAGACGTTCTGGCGATGCTGTTGCTGAGATAAGGCGAAGCTAACGTAACGCGATTGGTGCGTCCATTTGGTTAATGGCTGATAGTCCCAGGATTGTCGAGTTCGTCCTGCTCCTCGCCCCGCAATGAGCGGGAGAGAGCGGACTGCGCCGGCCACGACGGATGACCCAAACCTTCGTTAGGGAGCAGCGCCCTACGCCCTACAGAGGCCTTCGCGGGAGTACACGCGGCAGCAGCTGATGCGAAATGCCGATTGCGGTGCTTGCGCAACCGGCGCTGAAAGGGTTCTGTTCGCGGCTTCGGATTCGGTGAGAGCGCAATGACCATCAGCACGATCAAGGCCAAGGGTATTTCGGTTTCGCTCGATCTTACTGTCGGCCACATCGCCGACATGGTCGTCGATGTGGCCGGAAGGCAGCTTCGGCCACTCCACCGCGCCCCTTGGGTCGACGCGGGCGAGGCGCTGCCGAAGGACCTGCCGCAAGGCACGGTTCGCCTGTCCGGCGATTTTCTCTGCGCGCCGTTTTCGCGCAGCGACGTCGAGGAGGCGCCGCTGCATGGCTGGCCGGCCAACAGCGCCTGGGATGTCCTGGACAGCAACGCCACGCGGGATGGCTGGCGCGCCGTCTTCCGGCTGCGGCACAAGGTCATGGGCGCCAGCGTCGACAAGATTTTTACACTCATCGACGGCCATCCCTTCCTCTACCAGGAACATGTGTTTTCCGGCGGGTCGGGGGCGATATCCGTCGCCCATCACCCGATGACGGTGATGAAAGGCGGCGGACGGCTGGCCTTTTCGCCGAAGCGCTTTGCCGCGACATTAGCCGATCCGCTGGAGCCCGATCCCGCGCGGGGCCGCTACATGCTGGCCTATCCGGCGCGGTCGGCCGATCTCGGCCGGTTTCCCGCCGCCGGCGGCGGCACGCTCGACCTGGCGGAATACCGCATGGATGACCGGCGCGAGGATTTCGTCACCCTGGTCGAGGCCAATCATGGCGGGCCGGGCTGGACGGCACTGGCGCGCCAGGCCGAGGGCGACCTCGTGCTGGTGCTGAAGAACCCGGCCGAACTGCCGGTCACCATGCTGTGGCTCAGCAATGGCGGGCGCGACTACGCGCCCTGGAGCGGGCGCCATCTGGGCGTGCTCGGCATCGAGGACGGCCGCACGGCCGTCGGCCACGCCGCCTCGATCGGCGACAACTGGCTGAAGCGCGAGGGCGTGGCGACCGCCTTTGCGCTCGGCGAAGGTCGAAGCCTTTCGTTCCGCCATGTCATCGGCGCCATGCCCCTGTCCGGCGGCACCCCGCCAGGGGAGATCACCGCCGCCGGGGGTCGCATGCGGCTTGCCGCGGGCGGATCGGGCCGGGACGTGCCCTTCGACAGCGATTTCCTGCGCATCGGCCGCCCCGTCCCTGCCTGAGCAAGGATTGCGCGAGCGCGGGGTTTGAAATTTCCCTGAACTGCCGCCAAGATGCGGAAACATCGTGCGGACCATCCAGGCAAGTGGAGGCTTCCCATGTCCGAAATCGCCCACCTCGCCGCCACCATCTTCAAGCGCGCCGGCAAGGCGAAGCGCTTCATCGTCGCCATCGCCGGGCCGCCGGGGGCGGGAAAGTCGACATTGTCGGCCGGCCTGCATGACCTGTTGCCGGAAGGGGCGGTGGAAGTGGTGCCGATGGACGGCTTCCATTATGACGACATCGTGCTCAATGCGCGCGGCCTGCGCGCGCGAAAGGGGGCGCCGGAAACCTTCGACTTTGCCGGCTTCGAAGCCCTGCTGAAGCGTATCCGGGCCGGCGAACCCGACATCGCGATTCCCGTCTTCGACCGCAACATGGAATTGTCGCGCGCCGCGGCGGCGATCGTCGGCACGCAGACGAAATTCATCCTGGTCGAAGGCAACTACCTTCTGCTCGACGAAGAGCCGTGGTCACGGCTGGCGCCGCTGTTCGATTTCTCGATCTTCGTCGAGGTGCCGCGCAATGAACTCGAGCGGCGCCTGGTGGAGCGCTGGCACGGCCATGGCCGCTCCGACGAGGATGCGCGCGCCTGGATCGCCTCCAATGACATGCCCAACATCGAACGCGTGTTGGCCCGGCGCCGGGCCGCCGATCTGGTCATTGGTTAACACGCTTAATTTTCGGTATTTCTGGACGGGAACCTTAAGAGTTTCGCGTCGTTATCCCTCAGAACCCGTTTGTCCGGCGTAAGGGATTTTCCGATGGCAACCAAGGCAAAAAAACCCGCAAAGACGAGGCCCGCGAAGGCAACCCAAGCGAAAGCCGGTGCTGGCCCAGCGATTGCCGAACGCTCGAAAGACGCCAAGGGCGCTTTCGGCAAGGCAGCCCCCAGAAAGGTCGTACCGGCCGCGAAGACGGCCAGCGCGCGCCAACCCGCGCCGGCCAAATCTGGTGCTGTTCGCACGGCGGCGAATATTGCGGCCGGCGCGATGGTCGCCACCGCACGCGGTGCCGCCTCGCTTGCGGCTTCCGTGATCGGCAGGGGTGGTTCGAAGGCCAAGGCGAAGTAGGCTTGCGCCGCCTGAACACCACCTGCAAGGGAACATCCTTGCTCCCACATGATGCGATAGGCCTGTGTCAGGCCTTCGCCGGAATGGTCAGGCCCTTCTGCACTGCCGGCCTGGCCAGGCCGCGCTCCAGCCAAGCCGCCACATTGGCGAAATCGTCGAAGCCGACGAGTTCGCGCGCTTCATAGAAGCCGATCAGGTTGCGCACCCAGCCGAGCAGCGAAATGTCGGCGATGGTGTAATCGTTGCCCATGATCCATTTGCGGCCCTTGAGCCTGCCGTCGAGCACCCCGATCAGCCGCCGCGATTCGTCACGGTATCGCTCCAGTGGGCGCTTGTCGGCGATCTCGCGGCCGGCGAATTTGTGGAAGAAGCCGACCTGGCCGAACATCGGCCCGACTGAGGCCATCTGGAAGAAGACCCACTGGATCGTCTCGTAGCGCCGCGCCGCGTCCGCCGGTATGAGCAGGCCGGTCTTTTCGGCGAGATAGAGCAGGATGGCGCCGGATTCGAACAGGCCGATCGGCTTGCCGTCCGGACCGTCGGGATCGATGATCGCCGGGATCTTGCCATTGGGATTGAGCGACAGGAATTCCGGCGTCCAGCTTTCGTTCTTGCCGATGTTGATCAGATGCGGCTCATAGGGCAGGCCGATCTCTTCCAAGGCAATCGAGACCTTGACCCCGTTCGGCGTTGTCGCCGAGTAAAGCTGGATCTGGTCCGGATGCTTGGCCGGCCAACGGGTTGCGATCGGAAAGGCGGACAGGTCGGCCATCGAGAAACTCCTGAGCGGGGGGATTTGCGCCAAAGGCGCATGGTGTTGGCGGTGGCCAAGAATTAGGCGCACGGTCAGGCGGGATCAATATGGCGGCGACGGTTTCGCCATGCACGGACAGTCAACCGAATCGAACGCGGCGGGCATGGTGTGCGGCCGCCAAGGCGCTCACCACCCTCGGCAGGCCACTGCCCCCGTGATCAGATGGCCTTGAACGCCAGCACCGCGTTGGTGCCGCCGAAAGCAAAGCCGTTGCTGATCGCGACGCGCACCTTGCGCTCGCGCGCGACATTGGGCGTCACGTCGAGATCGCAATCGGGATCGGGTTCGCGGTAATTCGCGGTCGGCGGTACGATGCCCTCTCGGATAGCCATGACGCAGGCGATCATTTCCAGTCCGCCCGACGCGCCCAGGCAATGGGCATGCATCGACTTGGTCGATGAAACCGACAGCGAGCGCGCATGCTCGCCAAAGACACGCTTGATCGCGTTGGTCTCGATCTGGTCGTTGGCCTTGGTGCCGGTGCCGTGCGCGTTGAGATAGTCGATGTCCTCGGGATTCAGTCCGGCATCGGCCAGGCAGAAGCGCATTGCCGCTTCCGGTCCCTCGATGGTCGGAGCAACAATGTCCGAGGCATCGGCGGAGAGACCGGCGCCGGCGATTTCGGCGAGGATGGTGGCGCCGCGCGCCATGGCGTGATCGTAGCTTTCCAGAACCGCCATGCCGGCGCCTTCGCCGAGCACCAAGCCCTGGCGATCGGCCGAGAACGGCCGGCAGGTATCGGGCGATAGCACCCGCAATGCCTCCCAGCCCTTGAGCACGCCCCAGACCAGCGGCGCCTCGGTGCCGCCGGCCACCATGACGTCGGCGCGGCCGAGCCGGATCTGGTCGACCGCCGAGGCTATGGCGTGATTGGCCGACGAGCAGGCCGAGGTGACGCCGAAGACCGGCCCACGCAGGCCCAGGTGCATGCTGACCTGGCCCGCGGCGGCGCCGGGCATGACCCTGGGCACGGTGAAGATGCCGGCGCGATTCTTGCCCTCGATCAGGATGGCGCGATAGTTTTCCTCAACCGTCTCAAAGCCGCAGACGCCGATACCGACAATGGTTCCCATGCGATAGGTGTTGTCGGCATGCGTAGCCAATCCCGACTGTTGCAGGGCTTCGCGGGCGGCGAGCACCGCCAGCAGGCTGAAGCGGTCCATCGACACCAGCTGCTTGCGCTCGATGCCGTGATCGGGCAGCGCCTTGATCTCGCAGCCGGTCTTCACCTTCAGGTCGTGCAGGAAGGGATTGTCGATCGGACCTATCGCCGAGCGGCCGGCGCGCATCTCGCCCCAGATCGCCGGCACATCGGTGCCGAGCCCGCATAGCCCGCCAAGGCCGGTGATGACGACGCGTCTCAGCATTCGGTCAGGCTTTTTTCGCGATCAGCGCGCGAACGGCCTCGACCATGTCGCCAACATTCTTCAAATTGCTCCAGGCATCGACCGTGTTCATCTCGATCTCGATCCCATATTCCTCCTCAAGGTCGAAGATGATCTCGGTCAGCTCCAGCGAATGGATGCCGAGCGCCGTCAATTCGGTGTTGGTGGTGATTTCCTCGCCGCCAGGCTCGGCATGGGCCTTGATCTTCTCGATGATATCCGTTGCCAGTTGGTCAGCCATTCGGTTTCTTCCCCACTTTGTCGTTTCCCGACGCCAACTGAACAGCGCCTTCTTGTCCTCGATATCAGGCCGCGATCGTCGCCTTATACCCCCGCCAAGCATCGCTTGACCGTACCGAGGTGGCTCCCTCTATAGAAACGGAAACGCCATCAAGCAACAAGCTATATATCGACAAAACCGCCGCAGTGCTTAACCTGACGGCGTGGATACGATCGAATATACGAAGTTTTCGCCCGCTTTGGCACAGCGCGCCGCCGGCCTGGCACAACTGGGCTGCGCCAGCGCCGATGGCCGCACGCGGCTGCGGCGCCTCTATCAGGACGGCTCCGCCAAGATAAGGCTGCCGGCCGTTTCGGCCGATCCGCTGGAGGCGGTGCTGATCAACACCGCCGGCGGACTGACCGGTGGCGACCGCATCGGCTGGGATGTGGATGTGGGCGCGGATGCCTCGGCGTCGATAACGACCCAGGCCTGCGAGAAGGTCTATCGCGCCGCATCCGACCATGCGGAGGTACGGGTCAAGCTGACGGTCGGCGAAAACGGCCGCATCGCCTGGCTGCCGCAGGAAACCATCGTCTTCGACCGGGCAGCCTTCGCCCGCACGTTGGATGTCGAGCTTGCCGCCGGGGCGGAGGCGCTGCTGCTGGAGGCCACTCTCTTCGGCCGCCTGGCCATGGGCGAGCGCGCCACGCAAGGTATTTTTCGTGACCGCTGGCGTGTTCGCCAGGATGGCTTTCTCCTCCATGGCGAGGATTTCCGCGTCGGACCTGACATCGCGGCCCGGCTCGCCCGTCCGGCCGCCGCCGGCGGCGCGATCGCGGTGGCAACGCTGCTGCTGGTGTCGACACGGGCCGAGGCTCTGCTCGACCCGGTCCGCGAGATCATCGGAGACCAGGGCGGCGCCAGTTTCTGGAGCGTGAAGGCATCTGGCAAGCTTCTTGCGAGGCTTTACGCCGGGGATGGCTACCAACTGCGCCAGCGGCTGGTTCCGCTTGTCGGATTGCTCAACGGACGGGCGGGGCTGCCCAAATTATGGTCACTGTGATTCGGAAACCTGCATGAACCTGACGCCGAGGGAAAAGGACAAGCTGCTGATCGCCATGGCGGCGATCGTGGCACGCAAGCGGCTGGAGCGCGGCGTGAAGCTGAACCATCCGGAAGCGATCGCGCTGATCACCGACTTCGTCGTCGAAGGCGCCCGCGACGGGCGCCCGGTCGCCGAACTGATGGAGGCCGGCGCCCATATCGTCACCCGCGCGCAGGTGATGGAGGGCATCGCCGAGATGATCCACGACGTGCAGGTGGAGGCGACCTTTCCCGACGGCACCAAGCTTGTGACCGTGCACGAGCCCATCAGGTGAGGAGGGAAACCGGGATGCTTGAACTGCGCCCAAACTGCGAGTGCTGCGACAAGGACCTGCCGCCCGAAGCCGAGGATGCGCTGATCTGCACCTTCGAATGCACCTTCTGTGCCGATTGCGTGGAAACCGTGCTGGGCGGCGTCTGCCCCAATTGCCGCGGAAATTTTTCGGCGCGGCCGATCCGACCGACGGCGATGCTGAAGAAATATCCGGCTTCCGCCAAACGCGTCCTCAAGGCCGAGGGCTGCGGTCCTCGCAAGGCGGCGTGAACACCGTGACACTGGAAACGGAAGGCAAATCGAAATGATCCCTGCAAAACGACTGTCCCTCTCGGCGATCCTGTTTCTGGCGGCGGCAATGCCCGCCTACGCCCATGTCGGCGTCGGTACGACGTCGTCCTTCACGGCCGGCTTCATGCACCCCTTGTCCGGCCTTGACCATATGACCGTGATGATCGCCGTTGGCCTGTGGGCGGCACTCAAGGGCGGCAGAGCGAGCTGGGCGTGGCCGGCCGCCTTTGTCGGCGTCATGCTGGGCGGCGGCGCCCTTGGCATGGCGCATGTACCGATGCCCTTCGTCGAGCCGGGCATACTGGCCTCCGTCGTGGCGCTGGGACTGCTGGTGGCGCTGGCGGTCGATCTGCCCGTTTCGGCGGGCGTCGCCATTATCGGCCTGTTCGCGCTGTTCCACGGCCACGCCCATGGCACCGAAGTGCCCGAAAATGCCGGCGGGCTCGAGTACATGGCCGGCTTTGCCGTCGCCACCGTGATGCTCCATGCCGTCGGCATCGCCGCCGGCCTGAGCCTTGGCCTGAGGTTCCGCGGGCTGGCCCGCGTCGCGGGCGCTGCCTGCGCGGCGATCGGCGTCGGCCTCGCCTTCGGCGTCGTGTGAAGTCCATGATCCCTGGCGAAATCATCCCCGCCCAAGGCGACATCGAGCTCAACAAGGGTCTGCCGACCGTCACCTTGAAAGTCGCCAACAGCGGCGACCGGCCGATCCAGGTCGGTAGCCACTATCATTTCTTCGAAACCAACGAAGGACTGAAATTCGACCGCGAACAGGCGCGCGGCATGCGCCTCGACATTGCCGCCGGCACCGCCATGCGCTTCGAGCCAGGCCAGGAGCGCGACGTCACGCTGGTGCCGCTTGGCGGCAAACGCGAGGTCTATGGATTCCAGCAGAAGGTGATGGGCAAGCTGTGAGTTTTGTGGCGTCTCACGCGCGGCGCGAACGGATTCCAAGGAGGAAGCGCCATACGCGCTCCCCGGGAAAACCGCTTCAGACTTTTCCTGAAATTGCTCTAGTCCGACGGTTTGGCGGCCGCATAGATGACGATCTTCCCCGGATTGTCGAACTCGACGGCCAGAATGTCCTGCGCAAGCACGCGCCGCGAATCGATCGCGTTGTAGAGCAAGGCGTTGGCCTCGATCTCCTTGCGCAGTTCCGCGACATCATCCCGATGCTGCCGGACCTTGTTCTCGATGACCGCCGGCGGGCCGCCTTCGCTGCGCGCCGCGTCGGTCAGGAACACGATATCGACCTTGTCGAGCTTGGAGGTCTTGCGCACCGTGCTGATGTTTTCACGCGTGCGGTCGATCGCCGAGGTGACTTTGCCGATTTCAGCGGTGGCCTTGGCCTCTTCCGCGCTGACTTGGGAGCCGACGATCCGATCGACGGTCTCCGGGCTTTCAAGACCCTGCGCGTTCAGCGCGGCCTGAGGAAAGCTCGCTGCCAGAAACGCAGTCGCGGCTATGACATACAGCCATCGGCCATCGGGCAAGGTGGTGACGGTCATCGTTCGCTTTCGCAGTTTGTTCCAGCACTCAGGAAACGAAACGACTCCAGCCCTGCCACGGTTCCCCCCATGATGCGGCCGGCGGACCGAATCTCGGCCCGCCGAGCCATGCCGTCAGCTGGCCTTCTTGGTGATCAAGGTCAGCGCCCCATTGGGTTCCATGCTGGCCGCGACAACCTGCGCCGAGGTCATTCCCTTTGCCTCGAGGGCGGATTTCACCTTGGGTGTGGCATCGATCGAACTGCGCAGCTTCTGCAGGCCGGCGTCGCCACGCTGGGCGATCACCTGATTGACCTGCGTCTGGGTGTCTTTCGGCAGTTCTGTGATATCGACGATGTTGACGCTCTGGATCCCCGGCGCGGCCTGCTGACCGCCAGGGGCGGGAGTGGCCGCCTTGGGGGCAGGCGTGGCCGGAGCGGGTTGTTGCGCGGGCTGCTGCTGGGCACTGGCGGCACCGGCCAGCATCAGGCTGGCGGCGGCTGCAAGAACTATCGCTTTGCGCATGGATTTTCCTTCCATCGATTTGGCAAACGGTCGTTTGGGGGTGACGTGCTCACCTCAACCGCCAAATGGGATCAGAAGGTGTCGCCCACCGGGTCATTGCGTGACCATTGGATGGCGTCAATGTGCACCCCGGCCTCAACCATTCCAAATTTCGGGAGCAATCTCTGATGGCCAGAATCTCGCGTTCCACCTACGCCCAGATGTATGGCCCGACCGTCGGTGACAGGGTCAGGCTGGCCGATACCGAACTCTTCATCGAGGTTGAAAAGGACCTCACCATTCACGGTGAAGAAGTAAAATTCGGCGGCGGCAAGGTCATCCGCGACGGCATGGGCCAGAGCCAGGTGTCGCGGGCGCAGGGCGCGGTCGACACCGTCATCACCAACGCCCTGGTGGTCGATGCCACCGCCGGCATCCTCAAGGCCGATATTGGCCTGAAGGACGGCCGGATCGCCGCGATCGGCAAGGCCGGCAACCCGGACACGCAGGATGGCGTCACCATCATCATCGGCCCAGGCACGGAAATCATCGCCGGCGAGGGCAAGATCCTGACACCAGGCGGCTTCGACGCGCATATCCACTTCATCTGTCCGCAGCAGATCGAGGAAGCGCTGATGAGCGGCATCACCACCATGCTCGGCGGCGGCACCGGCCCAGCGCACGGCACGCTGGCCACCACCTGCACGCCGGGGCCGTGGCACATGGCCCGCATGATCCAGTCCTTCGACGCCTTCCCGATGAATATCGGTCTGTCGGGCAAGGGCAATGCCTCCTTGCCCGCCGCGCTGGAAGAGATGGTGCTCGCCGGCGCCTGCTCGCTGAAGCTGCATGAGGACTGGGGCACGACGCCGGCCGCCATCGATTGCTGCCTGTCGGTTGCCGACGATTACGACGTGCAGGTGATGATCCACACCGACACGCTCAACGAATCCGGCTTCGTCGAGAACACGGTGGCGGCGATCAAGGGGCGCACCATCCACGCCTTCCACACCGAGGGCGCGGGCGGCGGCCATGCCCCCGACATCATCAAGGTCTGCGGCCTGCCCAACGTCATCCCCTCCTCGACCAACCCGACCAGGCCTTACACCGTCAACACGCTGGCCGAGCATCTCGACATGCTGATGGTCTGCCATCATCTGTCGCCGTCGATCCCCGAGGATATCGCCTTCGCCGAAAGCCGCATCCGCAAGGAAACGATCGCGGCCGAGGATATCCTGCACGACATCGGCGCCTTCTCGATCATCTCGTCGGACAGTCAGGCCATGGGCCGCGTCGGCGAAGTCGCGATCCGGACCTGGCAGACCGCCGACAAGATGAAGCGCCAGCGTGGTTCGCTGCCGCAGGAGACAGGCAACAACGACAATTTCCGTGTCCGCCGCTACATCGCCAAATACACGATCAACCCGGCCATCGCGCATGGCCTGTCGAAAGAGATCGGCTCGATCGCCGTCGGCAAACGCGCCGACCTGGTGCTGTGGAACCCAGCCTTCTTCGGCGTCAAGCCGGACATGGTGCTGATCGGCGGCATGATCGCCGCCGCCCCGATGGGCGACCCCAACGCCTCGATCCCGACACCGCAGCCGATGCACTACCGGCCGATGTTCGGCGCCTATGGCAAGGCCAGGACCAACTCATCCGTGACCTTCGTTTCCAAGGCGGCACTCGAGTCCGGCCTGCATGGCCGGCTCGGCGTCGACAAGCAGTTCGTCGCCGTGGAAAACACCCGCGGCGGCATCGGCAAGCATTCGATGGTGCTCAACGACGCCACGCCGCATGTCGAGGTCGACCCCGAAACATACGAGGTCCGCGCCGACGGCGAATTGCTCACTTGCGAGCCGGCAACCGTGCTGCCAATGGCGCAACGGTATTTCCTGTTTTGATGCTGGATCGGCGACCGAACCGACGGGCGCGAAACCCATTGCGGCAGGTGCCGTGACACCGCAATATGCGGCTCAATGAAACCGCATGACTTGCCATGGCCACCGAAATAGCCTCCGCCCACGACATCTTCCCGCACATCCGCATCGTCATGGGCATGGTGATCGGACTTGGTGTCACCCGCCTGCTGTCGGGGGTGGCCCGTATCATCCAGCATCCCGGCCAGTACCGGCTCTATCCCGTGCATCTGGCCTGGGTCGCCTCGGTGCTTCTGATGCTGGTGCATTTCTGGTGGTGGGAGTTCGGCCTCTACGCCATCGAGGCATGGACCTTCGGCAAATACCTTTTCATCATCTTCTACGCGATCACGCTGTTCCTGCTCTGCGCGCTGCTGTTTCCGGATTCGATGCTGGACTACACAAGCTACGAGGATTTCTTCTATTCGCGCCGCGCCTGGTTCTTCGGCCTGCTGGCGGCCACCTATCTGCTCGACGTGATCGACACGTTGCTGAAAGGGCCCGAGCATTTCGCCCATTTCGGCAACGAATATCTGTTCCGCACGCCGATCTTCGTCGCACTCTGCATTGCCGCGATCCTGGTGCGCGACCGCCGCTTTCACACCGCCTTTGTCGCGGCGGCGCTGATCTATCAGATATCGTTCATCCTGCGGCTCTTCGACACGATCGTATGACCGCGAGGGATGGTCTAGAGTTGCCGCGAATGCAGGGGCCAACCATGTACAAGGCCGTCGGATCACAGGGCTCCCGGGTCAGCCGCGTCCTCTGGATGCTCGAGGAACTCGGGCAGCCCTATGAATTCGTCGAAGTCAAATTGCGCTCGCCGGAAGCCTATGCGCTCAACCCATCGGGCAAGGTGCCGATCCTCATCGACGGCGAGCTGACGGTGACGGATTCGGCGGCGATCTGCGTCTACCTGGCCGACAAACACGCCGACAAGGGCATGGGTGCCAATCCAGGTATCGCCGGCCGTGCCGAGATGGATTCCTGGATGCATTTTGCCCAGAGCGAGTTCGAGGCGCCGCTGTGGAACAAATTGCGCCACCGCTTCCTGCTGCCTAAGGAGGTTCGGGTCGATGTCGGCCCCGCTGCCGCCTACGATTTCGCTTCTGAAACCAAGGCGCTGGACCGCCGGCTTGGCGACAAGCCGTTTGCGCTCGGCGACCGGTTTTCCGCCGTCGACGTGCTGCTCGGCGACATGGGCGGCTGGGCCCGGGCTGGAAAATTCCCGATCGAGTCCGAGCGCGTCAACGCCTATTTCGACCGGGTGCTTTCGCGCCCTGCCCGCGCGCGGGCGCAAGCCAATGCATCGGCCCGAAAATCGGAATCGATTTCCGGAAAGCATGATGCATAGATTCAAAAATGTCAGAGCGTCCCTTGCGCGTCCAAGAGGACGCGCGGCGCTCCAATGCGGAGCCATGAAATGAAGCTCAACCTCAACACCGATTTCACCAAATTCCCGCGCGCCGTTTCGGTGCTGGCCGCCGGCGAGGCGGGGGACATCGTGCCGTCCGGGCGCGCCGTTCTGCCTCATGACGAACGGCATCTGCGCCGCCGCGCCATCGAACTGTCCGACGGCAGCAAGGTGCTGGTCGACCTTCCCGAGCCGGTTGCCCTGAACGACGGCGACCGGCTGGTGCTGGAGGATGGCCGCCATGTCGAGATCGTTGCCGCTCCGGAAGAGATCTATGATATCCGCGCCCGCGACGGCGTGCATCTGACCGAGCTTGCCTGGCACATCGGCAACCGACATCTCGCGGCGGGCATCGAGGCGGATCGCATCGTCATCCTGCGCGACCATGTCATCAAGGCGATGCTTGAAGGGCTTGGCGCCACGGTGCGCGAGGTTTCCGAGCCGTTCAAGCCGGTGCGCGGCGCCTATTCCGGCCATGGCGGCGCGCACAGTCACGATCACGGCCATGCCCACAGCCACGCGGAAGCGCATTCCCATTCACATGGCGAGACGCATTCCCATTCGCACAGCCATTCCCACGCCGGTCATCACCACGACCATGACTGACCAGCCTTCGAACATCGCCCTGCTGCGGCTGATGGCGTGGCTGTCGCCGGTCTTTCCAGTCGGCGGCTTTGCCTACAGCCACGGCCTCGAGCGCGCGGTGCATGACGGCCTGGTTTGCGATGCCACTGGCCTTGCCGGCTGGCTGGAAACACTGATCGAGATGGGCTCTGGCTGGAACGATGCAGTGCTGTTTTCCGAAAGCTGGCGCCGCGCCCGCAGCGCAGGCGACCTCGACGAAGTGGCTGCCCTGGCCGAGGCGCTCGCCGGCTCGCGGGAACGCCACGCCGAGACCATGCTGCAAGGCGCCGCCTTCCTAAAGGCCGCCGCCGCATGGCCCAATCCGGTGCTGGGGCGCTTGCCGGCCGAATGCGCCTACTGTGTCGCAGTCGGCGCCATTGCCGGCGGCAACGGAATTGCGCTTGATGATGCGCTGTCCGCCTTCCTGCAGGCCTTCTTCTCCAACCTTGTCCAGGCGGCGATCAGGCTCGGTGTCGTCGGCCAGAGCGAGGCCACCACGCTGCTGGCCGGCTTCGAGCCGCTGGCGCTCGCGACCGCCGGCCGCGCGTCGCGCTCGACATTGGATGATCTCGGCGGCTGCGCCTTCGTCTCCGACATCACGGCGATGAAGCACGAAACCCAGTATTCGCGGCTGTTCCGCTCATGATCATGCTTGCCCTCGCGCTGTCCTTCGTCCTGCTGCTGATCACGGCGCTGCATGTCTATTGGGGCATTGGCGGCATCTGGCCGGGCAGGGACGCGGCCTCCTGCGCCCGCGCCGTCGTCGGCTTTCGCGGTGTCGACGAAATGCCGACGCCCTTCGCCAGTTTCGCCGTGGCGGCGTGTCTCGGCCTGGCGACACTCTGGCCGCTGGCACTGATCGGCTTCTTTGCCTCGCCCTTCCCGAAAGAGGGCCTGGCCGCCACGTCGCTGCTCATCGGCCTGGTGTTCCTGGGCCGCGGCATTGCCGGCTTCACGCCGTGGTGGCGGCGGCTGGCGCCCGAGCAGCCTTTCGCCCGGCTCGACGTCCGGTACTATTCGCCGCTTTGCCTGTTGATCGGGCTTGGCTTCGCCATCCTTGCCATCACGGAGTTCCCAACATGACTCAAGCCAACGGTCCTCTTCGCATCGGCATTGGCGGCCCCGTCGGCTCCGGCAAGACGACGCTCACCGAAAAACTCTGCAAGGCGCTGCGCGACGAATTCTCCATCGCCGTGGTCACCAATGACATCTACACCAGGGAAGATGCCATGATGCTGGCCCGGCTGCAGGCCCTGCCCGAGGAGCGCATCGTCGGTGTCGAGACCGGCGGCTGCCCGCATACCGCCATTCGCGAGGACGCATCGATCAATTTGCAGGCCATAGCCGAGCTCAACCGGAAATTCCCCGATCTCGACATCATCTTCATCGAATCCGGCGGCGACAACCTTGCCGCCACCTTCTCGCCGGACCTTGCGGATCTGACGCTTTATGTCATCTCGGTCTGCCAGGGCGAGGAAATCCCGCGCAAGGGCGGGCCGGCGATCACCCGCTCGGACTTCCTGATCATCAACAAGAGCGATCTGGCGCCCTATGTGAACGTCAACCTCGACGTCATGGAGAGCGACGCCGGCCGCATGCGCGGCAAGCGCCCGTTCGGCTTCACCGACCTGTCGCGCGGCAAAGGGCTGCAGGAGGTCATCGATTTCATCGTCGAGCATGGCGGACTGAGGACCGGCACCGCCGCCAGCACGGCGGCCTGACAGGATCCGCATCTGCCTGCACCAACCAAAACCCGTTGCGAGCAGCCGTTGATCGCGGCATTCTCGCCAAAACCGGAGGATATTCGATGAGCATCGCCCGCCTGCAGAAGGAAACGCTGACCAACCTGCCCTTCTATGAGGAGCGCGTCGATCTCGCCTGTGCCTTTCGCTGGACAGCACGGCTCAACATGCACGAGGCGGTGGCCAACCATTTCTCGCTGGCGGTCAACGAGAACGGCACGCAGTTCCTGATGAACCCCAACCAGGTGCATTTCTCGCGCATCAAGGCGAGCGACCTGTTGATGATCGACGCCAACGATCCGGACACGCTGTCGGGCCCCAACGCGCCGGATCCGACGGCCTGGGGCCTGCACGGCGCCATTCATCGCAACGTGCCGCATGCGCGCTGCGTCATGCATGTCCATTCGATCCATGCCACGGTGCTGGCCTCGCTGGCCGATTCGACATTGCCGCCGATCGACCAGAATTCGGCGATGTTCTTCAACCGCCATGTCGTCGACGCGCATTATGGCGGGCTGGCCTTCGAGGAAGAGGGCGAGCGCTGCTCGCAGCTTCTCACCGACCCCAAGGTCAAGGTGATGGTGATGGGCAATCACGGCGTGCTGGTGATCGGCGACACGGTTGCCGACGCCTTCAACCGCATGTTCTATTTCGAGCGCGCGGCCGAGACCTACATCAAGGCGCTGTGGACCGGCCGGCCGCTGCGCACGCTGTCCCACGCCATCGCCGAGAAGACGGCCAGCGAAATGGACGACTATCCCGGCCAGGCCGAGCGCCATCTCGCCGAGCTGAAGGCGATCCTCGACGAGGAAGAGCCGGTTTACCGGAATTAGAGCCCGAGCTGAGCCCGCAATTCCTCGGCGCTGTTGATGACGGTGGCGCCGGGCGGTCCTTCCATCGGCTTTTCCGGCCAGAAGATCGTCTTCATGCCCGCCGCCAGCCCCGCCATGGCGCCCGGCCAGCTGTCGTCGACAGCGACCGCGTGCGCGGGATCGACATCGGCCAGATAGGCCGCGCGCAGGAAGGGCTCGGCATGCGGCTTGCCTTCGCGCACGTCGTTGCGACTGATCGTCTTCATGCCGGGATAAAAGAGGCCGACCGCGCGCAGATTGGCATCGACGATCAGCCGGTCGGAATTGGAGACCACGGCTTGCTGAACGCCGAGCGCCCGCAATTCATTGAACACTTCGATCGCGCCGGGACGCGGCCGCAAGCCCTCGACCAGCGGCAGGTAGTGCTCGTATTTGCGCACGATCCAGTCGTCGAAGGCCAAGTCCAGGCCGAACTCGTCGCGCATCATTTCATAGACCGGCCAGGCGGCGACGCCGAGGACACGCTCATGCAAGTCGGATGGCGGCGTGAGGCCGACATTGCGCATTGCCGCCACAAGGGCTGCCTCGTGCAACGGCTCGCTGTCGACCAGCGTGCCATCCATGTCCCAGAAAACCGCCTTCGGTGTCATGCAGAGCTCCTTTTGCGATCCCCTTAAAGGGTTTGCGCCGGGAGATAAACCGTCGGGATCACAGAAGCTGGCCGCGACCGGACCCGACGCCACCCTGCTTCCCGCATTGGAACATTGCCGCCGGGAAAAATCCCAACCGCGAAGGAGCAAGCAATTGCCCTTGCGATTGACAATTGCGCAGGAGGCCGTTCCCTGCGAAACTGGAAACGGCCGCTCCTGTGAGCAGCGGTTTCGGGAGGCAGGACGTGAATACCCGGCAGGATGGCGGCAGCAACAGGCTGGACGACGCGGCGCGCGCCGGCTGGCTCTATTATGTCGCCGGCAACACACAGGACCAGATTGCCACCACGCTCGGCATTTCGCGGCAGACGGCGCAGCGGCTGGTGTCGCTGGCGGTGTCGGAAGGCTTGATCAAGGTGCGCGTCGATCATCCGATCGCCAACTGCCTTGACCTCGCCGCACGACTGAGATCCCGCTTCGCGCTCGATCTGGTCGAGGTGGTGCCGAGCGATCCCAATTCGTCCTCCACCACCATCGGCATCGCCGAGGCGGCGGCCGCCGAGATCGAGCGGCGGCTGCGGTCGCCGACACCGATCGTCATGGGGATCGGCACCGGGCGCACGCTGAAGGCGGCCATCGAGCAATTGCCGCCCATGGAGTGCCCGCAGCACAAGGTGGTGTCCTTGACCGGCAACATCTCGCCGGACGGTTCGGCGGCCTTCTACAACGTCATCTTCACCATGGCCGACAGGGTCAAGGCGCGCTCCTTCCCGATGCCGCTGCCGGTCATCGCCTCCTCGCCGCAGGAGCGCGAGATGCTGCTCAACCAGCCGATGATCCAGCCGACGCTGGCGCTCGCCGCCGAGGCCGACGTCACTTTCATCGGCATCGGCGACCTCGGTCCGAAGGCACCCCTCTACGAGGACGGCTTCATCTCGGAAAGCGAGCTGAAAGCCCTGCAGAAAGCGGGCGGCATCGCAGAGATCGTCGGCTGGGTGTTCGACAGGGAAGGCCGCATGATCGAGGGCATCACCAACGACCGGGTGTCGTCGGCCTCGCTGCCGTCACGCGAAAAGTCGCTGGTCATTGCGCTCGCCATGGGTGAGCGCAAGCTGCCGGGGATCCTGGCGGCCGTGAACCGCCGATTGGTCAATGGGCTCATCACCGACGAGCGGACGGCGACAGCCCTGCTGGCCAGCCTCTGACCCCTCGGGGACTCGCTGCCGTTTGCCGGGTGCGGCAGGGGAGACTGTTCCGCGATAAAGCCGACAAGGCTATCTATGCCGCCCGAAAGGGTCGTTGCCGTCGAGGAACCCGAGGTCGCGCTGCAGATGCGGCGACAGGTCCCGGATGTCGAGATGCGCCTTCTTCCTGACCGCGAACCAGCCGAATCCGTCCGCGAGCCACGAAATCCAGCGATGATCTGGAGCGGGAGTGCATTTTTGTTGCGCCATGGTCATGATCGTCAACCTTCGCTATCCTCAACCCGAATGACCGGTTGATGCTGAATGTCGGTCTTGCCGGCCGCCTTTGCCAATCGAACGTCGATAAGAACCCATAAGGAGGCTTTATGCCTGACCTTGGCCCGCGACAGATTTCGCAACTCCCGCCGCTGCAGGCGATCCGTGTGTTCGAAGCGGTGGCGCGGCATCTTTCCTTCACCAAGGCCGCGGCGGAGCTCGCCATGACGCAAGCTGCCGTCAGCTATCAGATCAAGGTGCTGGAAGAGCGCGTCGGTGCACCGCTGTTCCTGCGCCGGCCGCGCCAGATCGAGCTGACCGAAGCCGGGCAGCGCCTGGCGCCGGCCGTCAGCGAGGCCTTCGCCATCCTTGGCCAGGCCTATGCGGCGGCACGTGGCGGCGCGGATGGGTTGCTGTGCGTCACCACCGTGCTGACCTTTGCCTCCAACTGGTTGGCGCACCATCTGGGTTCGTTCCAGATGGCCCATCCAGCCCTTGCCGTGCGGCTCGAAACATCGAGCCGGCTGACGGATTTCGCCCGCGAGGACGTCGACCTCGCCATCCGTTCGGGCGGCGGCAAATGGCCGGGCCTGGAGGCCCACAAGCTGCTCGATGCCGATTTCACCCCGATGCTAAGCCCGAAACTCGCGGCGAGCATCGGCGGGATCAAGGAGCCGGCGGACCTGCTGCGGCTGCCGATCCTCGATCCCGGCGACATCTGGTGGACACAATGGTTCGAGACGGCGGGCGTGCACTCGCACGACCTTGCCAAGCGGCCCGGCAGCAGCATGGGCGCCCAGGCCTATGAGGCCAACGCGGCCATATCAGGCCATGGCGTGGCGATCCTGACCCGGGCCCTGTTCAAGGCCGAACTTGCCGACGGTCGGCTGATCCAGCCCTTCGACCTGGTCGGCGACGATGGCCACGCCTACTGGCTGGTCTATCCCGAGGCCCGCCGCAACGTGCCGAAGATCCGCGCCTTTCGCGACTGGCTGCTTGCCGAGATCGCCTGCTGACAGGCGCTTCGCACCCGCCGCGAGCCTCCAGACCTTCCTGTCCCGTCGCCTGATATCCGGCCCAGGGGCGGTTCGTCGTCCCAGTTTCCATGCGTCCCTCGTGCGTCCGGTCCGTCGAGTGCTGCGCTGCAGCATCGAATCCGGCTTGACATAATTAAGACTTAGTGAGTAATTGCTCACAGCCAAGGCAAATGCTCATCTTGGTTCATGGGAGGAATTTGATGAAACTTCGCACGCTCACCCTGGGCTTGTTGTCGGCCAGCGCTCTCGCCTTCGCCGCACACGCCGAATCCATCACCATCGCCACCGTCAACAATGGCGATATGGTCCGCATGCAGAAGCTGACCGACGACTTCACCAAGGCAAACCCCGACATCCAGCTCAACTGGGTCACACTTGAAGAAAACGTGCTGCGCGAGCGCGTCACTACCGACATCGCCACCAAGGGCGGCCAGTATGACGTGATGACCATCGGCACCTACGAGGTTCCGATCTGGGCCAAGCAGAGCTGGCTGCTGCCGCTCGACAAGCTCGGCGACGACTATGACGCCAAGGACATCATTCCGGCCATCGCCGGCGGTCTTTCGGTCGACGGCAAGCTCTATGCCGCGCCCTTCTACGGCGAAAGCTCCTTCGTCATGTACCGCAAGGACCTGATGGAGAAGGCCGGACTGAAGATGCCCGACGCACCGACCTGGGACTTCATCAAGCAGGCCGCCGACAAGATGACCGACCGCGCCAATGGCGTGAACGGCGTGTGCCTGCGCGGCAAGGCCGGCTGGGGCGAGAACATGGCCTTCCTGACCGCCATGTCGAACTCCTTCGGCGCCCGCTGGTTCGACGAGAACTGGAAGCCGCAGTTCGACCAGCCGGAATGGAAGAAGACGCTGCAGTTCTATGTCGACCTGATGAAGGCCGATGGCCCCGAGGGGGCGTCCTCCAACGGCTTCAACGAAAACCTGGCGCTCTTCCAGCAGGGCAAGTGCGGCATGTGGATCGATGCCACCGTCGCGGCGTCCTTCGTCTCCGACCCGAAGAACTCGACCGTCGCCGACAAGGTCGGCTATGCGCTGGCGCCGGACAATGGGCTGGGCAAGCGCGGCAACTGGCTGTGGGCATGGTCGCTGGCCATTCCCGCCGGCACCAAGAAGGCCGACGCCGCCGAGAAATTCGTGTCCTGGGCGACCAGCAAGCACTATGCCGAGCTGGTCGCTTCGAAGGAAGGCTGGGCCAACGTTCCTCCGGGCACGCGCTCCTCGCTCTATGCCAATGCCGAGTACCAGAAGGCGGCTCCGTTCGCCAAGATGACGCTGGACTCCATCAATGCCGCCGACCCGACGCATCCGACCGTCAAGCCGGTGCCCTATGTCGGCGTCCAGTTCGTCGCCATCCCTGAGTTCCAGGGCCTTGGCACCACTGTAGGCCAGCTCTTCTCGGCGGCTCTTGCCGGCCAGTCGAGCGTCGACGATGCGCTGAAGCAGGCCCAGGACGCCGCCACCGCGGCGATGACCGAGGGCGGGTATATCAAGTAAGGCTCCTCCCGGTGCCGAATGCCGGTTGCCTCCTCGACCGGCAACGGCCGCCCGAGTTCCCAGCTCGGGCGGCCGCCTTCAACGCCTGTGAAAATTCAGTCTGACCATTGAAGGGTGACCGTCATGGCTACTCAGCAGACCCGTTCGCTTGCCCGTTTCATGATGGCGCCATCCGTTGTGCTGCTGTTCGTCTGGATGATCGTGCCGCTGGCACTCACGCTCTGGTTCTCCTTCCAGCAGTACAATCCGCTCAACCCGATCCGCGACGGATTCGTCGGTTTCTCCAACTACGCGCTGTTCTATTCCAACCCCGCCTTCCTGCAGTCGATTCTCAACACCCTGATCCTGGTGGTCAGTGTCCTGTTGATCACGGTGATCGGAGGCATCCTGCTGGCGCTCTTGATCGACCAGCCGATGTGGGGTCAGGGGATCGTGCGCATCCTCGTCATTTCGCCGTTCTTCGTCATGCCGCCGGTGGCCGCGCTGGTCTGGAAGAACATGATCATGCACCCGCAATATGGGGTGTTCGCCGACATAGCGCGCTTCTTCGGGATGCAACCGATCGACTGGTTCGGGCAGCATCCGCTGACGGCCATCATCATCATCGTCGCCTGGCAGTGGCTGCCTTTCGCGACACTGATCCTGTTGACCGCGCTGCAGTCTCTCGACGGCGAGCAGAAGGAAGCCGCCGAAATGGACGGCGCCGGCTTCATCAGCCGCTTCATCTATCTGACGCTGCCGCATATGTCGCGCGCCATCACCGTGGTCATCCTGATCCAGACGATCTTCCTGCTCTCGGTCTATGCCGAGATCCTCGTCACCACCAATGGCGGCCCCGGCTACGCCTCCACCAACCTGCCCTTCCTCGTCTACCAGAAGGCGCTGCTGGAGTTCAAAATCGGCCAGGCATCCGCGGGCGGTGTGATCGCCGTCATTCTCGCCAACATCGTCGCCTTCTTCGCCATGCGCGCGGTCGGCAAGAACCTCGACAAGTAAGGGAGGACAAGATGGCACGTGCAGTCACCACCCAGCACAAGACGATCGCGACGGTTGCCGCCTGGATCGTGGCCCTGCTGATCTTCTTCCCGATCCTCTACACGATCATCACCTCGTTCAAGTCGGAACAGGAGGCGATCCAGGGCTTCAACCTGATCCCGTCGGGAACGTTCGAGAGCTATACCGAGGTCCAGGCGCAGAGCGGCTACTTCAAGTTCTTCTTCAATTCGGTGCTGCTCTCGGTCGGCTCGACCATCCTCGCACTGCTGGTCGCCATTCCGGCGGCATGGTCGATGGCGTTCTCGCCAACCAAGCGGACCAAGGACATCCTGATGTGGATGCTGTCCACCAAGATGATGCCCGCGGTCGCCGTGCTGTTCCCGATCTACCTGATCTTCCGCAACCTCGGACTGCTCGACAGCCGCATCGGCCTGATGGTCATGCTGATGCTGATCAACCTGCCGATCGTGGTGTGGATGCTCTACACCTACTTCCGCGAGATCCCCGGCGAAATCCTGGAAGCGGCCCGGATGGACGGCGCCTCGCTGTGGAACGAGATCATCTATGTGCTGACCCCGATGGCCGTGCCCGGCATTGCCTCGACCATGCTCCTGAACATCATCCTGGCCTGGAACGAGGCGTTCTGGACGATCCGCCTGACCCCCACGGATGCTGCTCCGCTGACCGCCTTCATCAGTTCCTTCTCCAGCCCGCAAGGCCTGTTCTGGGCCAAGCTTTCGGCCGCCTCGACATTGGCGATCGCGCCGATCCTGATCATGGGCTGGTTCAGCCAGAAGCAGCTGGTGCGCGGCCTGACCTTCGGCGCGGTCAAATAGCGGGCGGCGCCGTGAAATAATACCGCCGCACGCAACGGACGACGGACAATAACCCCTCGGGGAGGAAACCATGGGAAACATCACGCTCAAGAACGTCTCCAAGTCCTTCGGGGCGACGTCAATCATCCCCGGCCTCGACCTGGTGATCGAGAATGGCGAGTTCGTCGTCTTCGTCGGCCCGTCGGGTTGCGGCAAGTCCACGCTGCTGCGGCTGATAGCCGGGCTGGAGGACACCAGCGGCGGCACCATCAACATCGACGGCCGTGACGTCACCGGCGAGGCGCCGGCCAAGCGCAAGCTGGCCATGGTGTTCCAGTCCTACGCGCTCTACCCGCATATGACCGTGGCCAAGAACATCGCCTTCCCGCTGAAGATGGCGGGCGAGGACCAGGCCACCATCGACAGGAAGGTGAAGGACGCGGCACGCGTCCTCAACCTCACCAACTACCTCGAACGCCGGCCGGGCCAGCTCTCCGGCGGCCAGCGCCAGCGCGTCGCCATCGGCCGGGCCATCGTGCGTCAGCCTTCGGCCTTCCTGTTCGACGAGCCGCTCTCCAACCTCGATGCCGCGTTGCGCGGCACCATGCGCCTGGAGATCAGCGAACTGCACCATCAGCTGAAGACCACCATGATCTATGTCACCCATGACCAGGTCGAAGCCATGACCATGGCCGACAAGATCGTCGTGCTGAACGCAGGCAACATCGAGCAGGTCGGCTCACCGATGGAGCTCTACAAGACCCCGAACAATCTGTTCGTCGCCGGCTTCATCGGCTCACCGAAGATGAACCTCATCGAGGGCGCGCCGGCGGCCAAATATGGCGCCAAGACCATCGGCATCAGGCCCGAGCATATGCAGATCTCGACCACGGCGGGCGAATGGAAGGCCACCGTCGGCGTTGCCGAGCATCTTGGCTCCGACACTTTCCTGCATGTCCAGGCCGAGGGCGTCGGTCCGCTGACGGTGCGCGCCGACGGCGAGCTGGCCGTCCATCACGGCGACACGATCTATCTCACCCCCGACAAGGCCAAGCTGCATCGCTTCGGCCCTGACGGCAAGGCGATGGCGAAGTGAGGCTGAAGGACAAATCGGCGCTGATCACGGGATCGGCGCGGGGCATCGGCAGGGCCTTCGCCGAAGCCTATGTGCGCGAGGGCGCCACGGTGGCGATTGCCGACATCAACCTCGAAGCGGCGCGGAAATCCGCCGCCGAGATCGGCGACAAGGCCTATGCGGTCAAACTCGACGTCACGGATCAGGCGTCGATCGACGCCGCGGTGAAGGCGGTGGAGAGCCGGGCCGGCGGCCTCGACATATTGATCAACAACGCCGCCCTGTTCGACCTGGCGCCGATCGTCGACATCTCCAGGGCGAGCTACGAGAAACTGTTCTCGGTCAATGTCGCCGGCACTTTGTTCATGCTGCAGGCTGCCGCCCGTTCGATGATCGCGCGGGGCAAGGGTGGCAGGATCATCAACATGGCGAGCCAGGCCGGACGGCGCGGCGAGGCACTGGTCGGCGTCTACTGCGCCACCAAGGCCGCCGTCATCTCGCTTACCCAGTCGGCGGGGCTCGACCTGATCAAGCACCGCATCAATGTCAACGCCATCGCGCCCGGCGTGGTCGATGGTGAGCACTGGGATCATGTCGATTCGCTGTTCGCCAAATACGAGAACCGCCCCAGGGGCGAGAAGAAGAAACTGGTCGGCGAGGCGGTGCCATACGGCCGCATGGGCACGGCCCAGGACCTTGCCGGCATGGCGATCTTCCTCGCCAGCGCCGATGCCGAATACATCGTCGCCCAGACCTACAATGTCGATGGCGGCCAGTGGATGAGTTGAGGGGGGCGGCCTCTGTTTCTCGTCCCTCCGCGAGGAGCAGAGGCCGACATCAGAGGCTGCATTGGCCTTCGCGGGCATGCCGCCCTTATCCTCTTCCGGCTGGGCCGGGAGAGGCGGAGTAACGAGGCCGGAGCCGGCCAAAGGGTAAAACAGATGACCGTGAAACTCTCTTCCGCCAATCTCGCGAACCTTCCCGCCAAGGTTGCGGGTCCGAAATATGACCGTGCCAAACTGAAGGCCGGCATCGTGCATTTCGGTGTCGGCAATTTTCACCGCTCGCACCAGGCCGTCTATCTCGACGATCTGTTCAATTCAGGTGTCGGCCATGACTGGGCCCTGGTCGGCGCCGGTGTGTTCGAGGGCGAGAAGATCGGCCGCGGCAAGCTCCAGGAGCAGGACTGGCTGACCACGGTCGTCGAGCAGGATGACGGCCATATGAGCGCCCGCGTCACCGGCGCCATGGTCGACTTCCTGACGCCGGGCGATGCCGCCGGCATCATAGCCAGGCTGGCCGATCCGGCGATCAAGATCGTGTCGCTGACCATCACCGAAGGCGGCTACTTCATCGACCCGGCCTCCGGCAAGTTCAACCCGGCTCATCCGGACATCGTCGCCGACGCCCAACCGGGCGCGACCCCGAAAACCGTGTTCGGCATCATCCTTGCCGGACTGATGCGGCGGCGCGCTGACGGCGTTGTGCCGTTCACCGTCATGTCCTGCGACAACATTCCCCATAACGGCCACGTCACCTCGGACGGCGTCATTGGGCTGGCCCGCCTGATCGACGAAGAGCTTGCCGGATGGGTGGGCGACAAGGTCGCCTTCCCAAACGCCATGGTTGACCGAATCACGCCGGCGACCACCGACCGCGAGCGCAAGATTCTGGCCGACGATTTCGGCCTGGAAGACAATTGGCCGGTGTTCTGCGAGCCCTTCAAACAATGGGTGCTGGAGGATCACTTCACGGCCGGCCGGCCGGCCCTGGAGAAGGTCGGTGTCCAGTTCGTCAAGGATGTGTCCCCCTACGAGCTGATGAAAATCCGGATCCTCAACGGCGGCCATGCCACCATTGCCTATCCCGCCGGGCTGATGGACATCCACTTCGTCCATGAGGCAATGCAGGAGCCGCTGGTACGCGGCTTTCTCGACAAGCTCGAGCATGACGAGATCATTCCGACGGTGCCGCCGGTTCCGGACACGGTGCTGGAGGACTATTACCAACTCATCGAGAAGCGCTTCTCCAATCCCAAGATCGGCGACACGGTGCGCCGGCTCTGCCTCGACGGCTCCAATCGCCAGCCGAAATTCATCATCCCGACCATCGCCGACCGACTCAAGACCGGCAAAGGCGTTGCCGGGCTGGCGCTGGAATCAGCCCTCTGGTGCCGCTACTGCTTCGGCACGACCGACAGCGGCGCCGTCATCGAACCCAACGACCCGAGCTGGGACCGGCTGCAGGCGACGGCAAAGGCGGCAAAGGATGCGCCCGCCGCCTGGCTGGCGATGGAAGACATCTATGGCGATGTCGGCCACGCAACGGCATTCGTCGAGGCCTTCAGCCACGCGCTCGGCATCCTGTGGGCCGATGGCGCCCGCGCCACGCTGACGCGCTATCTCGCCGGCAAGCTCTGAAAGCCATTCGACATCATGACGCCTGAACTGGTCATCTTCGACTGCGATGGCGTGCTGGTCGACAGCGAAGCGCTTTCCGTCTCGGCGCTGCTTGGCATGATCGAACTCGCCGGCGGCGATATCGGCGTTGATGCCGCGTATGAACATTTCCTCGGCAAGAGCATGAAAAGCGTGCGCGAGATGCTTGGCCGCGACTTCGGCCTGGAGATCACCGACCAGCACCTTACCGCCATGCGCGTCGACCTGATGCGGAAGTTCCGTGAGGAGCTGAAGCCGATCCCTGGCATCAAGGAGATGTTGCCCAGGCTTGGCCTGCCGTTCTGCGTCGCCTCTTCCGGCACGCTGGAACGCATTCGCTACGCGCTCGACGTCACCGGCCTGCTCGGACTGATGGAGCCGCATCTGTTCAGCGCCACGATGGTGGCCAAGGGAAAGCCGGCGCCCGATCTTTTCCTTCATGCCGCCACCACCATGCGAGCCCATCCGCGCAAATGCCTCGTCATCGAGGACAGTCCGGCCGGCGTCGCGGCGGCGCGCGCGGCCGGCATGCGCGTCTTTGCCTTCACCGGGGGCTCGCATGCCGGCAACCCCGCCTTGAAAGCGCGGCTTGCGTCGAGTGAACCGGACTTTATATTCGCTGACATGCTGCAATTGCCCGATCTGATTGCAGGCCTGGGAGCGAGAGTTAGAGCATCTTGACGAAACAGTTTGTTTGCGCGGTCGATGTCGGCACCGGGAGCGCTCGCGCGGGCATTCTCGACGCCAGTGGTACCTTGCTCGGCCGTGCCGATCGGCCGATCGCCATGAACCAGCCAAAACCCGATCATGCCGAGCATGATTCACGCGATATCTGGTCGGCCGTCTGCGCCGCCGTGCGTGCCGCCCGTGAAAAAGCCGGTGTGGCGGCGCACGAAATTGTCGGCATCTCCTTCGATGCCACCTGTTCTCTTGTGGTGCGCGACCGGCAGGGCGATCAGCTCAGCGTTTCGACTACCGGCGACAAGCGTTGGGACACTATCGTCTGGCTCGACCACCGCGCCATCGCCGAGGCCGACGAATGCACGGCGACCAGCCACGAGGTGCTCAACTATATTGGCGGCGTGATGTCGCCGGAGATGGCGACGCCGAAGCTGATGTGGCTCAAGCGCAACCTGCCAAGGACCTGGAATGAAGCCGGCTATCTATTTGACCTGGCCGACTTCCTGACCTGGCAGGCGACCGGGTCGCTGGCCCGCTCGCAATGCACGCTGACGGCGAAGTGGACCTATCTGGCGCATGAAGACACTGCGTGGCAGCGCGATTTCTTCGAAATCGTCGGCCTGGGCGATCTTTTCGAGCACGGCAATCTGCCGGAGCGCGCCAGTCCGGTCGGCGCCGACATCGGTCCGCTGACGGCGCAAGCGGCGGCTGAGCTCGGCCTGACGGAAAGCTGCCGGGTCGGCGCCGGGGTCATCGATGCCTATGCCGGCGCGCTTGGCGTGCTTGGCGGCTTTGCCGGCGATGAGCAGGATATCGGCCGCCACCTGGCGCTGATCGCCGGCACGTCGAGCTGCGTCATGGCGATGTCTCCCGATCCGCAGCCTTTCGCGGGTGTCTGGGGCCCCTATTACGGCGCGGCGCTGCCGAAGCTGTGGCTGTCGGAAGGCGGCCAGTCGGCCACCGGCGCCCTGCTCGACCACATCATCCGCTGGCACGGCGCCGGCGGCGAGCCCGACGCCGCGATGCACGCCAGGATCGCCAGCCGTGTCGCCGAACTGCGCGCCGCCGAAGGGGAGAACCTCGCCGCGCGGCTGCATGTGCTGCCGGACTTCCACGGCAACCGCTCGCCGCTGGCCGATCCGCATGCCGTGGGCGTCGTCAGCGGCCTGACGCTGGATTCCTCCTTCGACAGCCTGTGCAAGCTCTACTGGCGCACCGCCGTCGGCATCGCGCTCGGCGTGCGTCATGTGCTGGAGGCGCTGAACGAGAACGGCTATCTGATCGACACGCTGCATGTCACGGGCGGCCACACCAAGAACCCGCTGCTGATGGAGCTCTACGCCGATGCCACCGGCTGCACGGTGGTCGAACCGCTGGCCGACGAGGCGGTGCTGCTCGGCACCGGCATGGTCGCCGCTACCGCCGCCGGGCTTTTCCCCGACCTCAACGCCGCGTGTCTCGCCATGCAGCAGGGCGGCAAGAGGCGTGCCGCCAACCCGGCCGCCGGCGCCCGTTTCGATCGCGACTACCGGATCTTCCTGGAAATGCACCGGCAGCGGCAGGCGCTCGACGCGATACGGTAGATTTTGCGCTATTGCTTGCGCAGCGACGCGCCCGAAGCCGCGTCGAACAGATGGATGCTTTCTTCCTCGAATGTGTAGCGCACGGGGGCGTTCAGCGCCGGGCATTCACGTGCCGGAACCAGCGCGCTGATCTCCTTGCCGCCGGAACCGAATGTCACCAGCGCGTCATTGCCGTGGAATTCGATGAGATCGGCCGTGCCTTGCAATATACCGGCGGCACGGGCTCCGGCCGTCTTCAGGTCCGGAGGCCTGATGCCCAGCACGGCGCGGTCGCCATGTCGCAGGTGAAACTCCCGGCCCTCGACCGAAAGAACCGTTCCGGCACCGGTCAATATCCAGCCATTGCCGGAGCGGCCGACCGTGACTTCGATGAAATTCATGTTCGGCGTGCCGATGAAACCGGCGACGAACATGTTGCCGGGCCGCCGATAGATTTCCGCCGGAGAACCGATCTGCTCGATGACCCCGTCCTTGAGCAGCACGATGCGGTCGGCCAGCGTCATCGCCTCCAGCTGGTCATGGGTGACGTAGACGGTGGTGGTCTTCAACGACTGGTGCAGGCGCGCGATCTCGACGCGCATATGGTTGCGCAATTTGGCGTCGAGATTGGAAAGCGGCTCGTCGAACAGGAACACCTTTGGCGTCTTGATCATGGCCCGCGCAATCGCCACGCGCTGCTGCTGGCCGCCGGAAAGCTCGGCCGGCTTGCGGCCGAGATAGGGTTCGAGCCCAAGCGTCCGCGACACCGCTTCGACCCGCTTGCGGATATCGGCTGGCGGCACCTTCTGGCGCCGCAGCCCGAAGGCGATGTTGTCGAAGATCGTCATGTGCGGATAGAGCGCGTAGTTCTGGAACACCATGGCTATGCCGCGGTCGCCCGGATCGAGATCGTTGACCACCTTGCCGCCGATCGAGACCTCCCCGCCGCTGATGTCCTCCAGCCCCGCCAGCATGCGCAGCAAGGTCGACTTGCCGCAGCCGGACGGGCCGAGGAACACGACGAATTCGTGTTCCTCTATCGAGAGGTTGAGATCGCGGATCACCGTGGTGGCGCCATAGGCCTTGTCGACATGGGAGCAAACGATCGCGGACATGGTCAGCCCTTCTCGCCGCTGAGCAGGATCTGCAGCTTGACGTCCTGCGGGTTGCCCTCGGCAGCCCGCTCGAATGCCTTGATGCTGTCGGAGAAATCATAGGTGCCGGTGATCAGCGGCTTGAGGTCGACCTTGCCGGAAGCGATCAGCTGCAAGGCGCGGTCGAAGATGTTGGCATAGCGGAACACCGTCTCGATGCGCACCTCCTTGGAGATCGCAGCCGGCACGTTGAGTGCGACCGGCTCCACCGGCAGGCCGACCAGCACCACCGCGCCGCCCGGCCGAACGACATTGAACAGGTCGGCAAAGGCCTTCGGATTGCCGCTGGCCTCGAAGACGATATCGGCACCCCAATTGCCGGTCGCGGCGGCAACGGCATCGGCCAGCGACTCCTTGCCGATATTGACCGGCACGACGCCGGCATACTGCACGGCGATCGCCAGCTTGGGCGCGGAAAAGTCGGAGATCAGCACTTTCGAACAGCCGCCGGCAAGGGCGGCAAGCGCGATCATGATGCCGATCGGGCCGCAGCCGACGACGACGGCGACATCGCCCGGAACGATCCTGGCACGGCTTGCCGCCTGCATGCCGATGGCGAAGGGTTCAACCATCGCACCCTCGGCGAAGGAGACATTGTCGGGCAGTTTGTAGGTGAAGGCGGCCGGATGCACGGCGTAGGGCGCGAGCACGCCATGCACCGGCGGCGTCGCCCAGAAGCGTACGTCCGGGTCGACATTGTAGATGCCGAGCTTTGTCGCGCGCGACGACAGGTTCGGCACGCCCGGTTCCATGCAGACGCGGTCGCCGACCTTGAACGTCTCGACATTGGAGCCAATCTCGACGACCGTCCCCGCGGCCTCGTGGCCGAGCACCATCGGCGCGCGGACGACGTAGCTGCCGATCGCGCCATGCGTGTAATAGTGCACGTCGCTACCGCAGACGCCGACCGTGTGGATGGCTATCCTGACGTCGTCCGGCCCGACATCGAGCGGCAACGCGATCTCGCGCAGCGACAGTTCGCCTTTTTTCTCAAGCACCAGTGCCCGCATCGGGGAAATCCTCACATCAAGTCTTTTTTTGCCGGAAAACGGAATTCAGGAAGCCGCTGAGCACGCCGAGGAACAGCAGCGGGGGCAGCGACAGGAGCACGACCGAGGCGTTCAGAATGCCCCACGGCACATTCATGCCCTGCTGGGAGAGTTCCGAGGCGACGATCGGCAAGGTCTTGGCGTTGGAACTCGACAGCATCAGCGCGATCAGGAATTCGTTCCAGACCAGCACGAAGCTGAAGGCGACCGCCCCTGCCAGGGAGCGGGCGGCGACGGGCAAGGCAATGCGCCAGAACACCGAATAGGCACCGTAGCCGTCGACGAAGGCTGCTTCCTCGATCTCCTTCGGCACGCCTTGGAAGGCGGGGATGGCGAGCCACATGATCACCGAGATGGTGAGCAGCGAGTAGGTGATGATCAGCGCCGGCAAAGTATCGTAGAGACCGACCTGCAGCCAGATCACCATCAGCGGAATGGCCACCGCGACCGGCGGCAGGAAGCGCAGCGACAGCACGAAGAACTGGATGTCGCCGGCCCATCGGTTGGGGTAGCGCGCCACCGCGTAGGCCGCCGGCAGGCCGAGCACGACGCCGATCAGCACGGCCGAGCCGCAGGCGACGACGGAGTTGTAGAGCCCGGTGAGCACGCTGTCGCGGCCGAGGATATAGCTGATGTTGGCCGATGTCGGCGTGAACACCAGGCGCGGCACGCGGGTGATGATGTCGACATTGTTCTTGAGCGCGTTGAGCGCCGTCCACAGCAGCGGAAACACGGCCAGGAATCCTGCCAGCGCCAATATCGCCTTGCCGATCAATCTGCCGGGCTTCATGCCTGCACCCGCTTCCACAGCATGGTGAAGGTGATGACGGTGGCGATCATCATCAGCACGGCCATGGCCGAGGCGTAGGAGACCTTGCCGGACTCGATGAAGCCTTGCGAGAAGGCGTACATGTCGAGCGTTTCGGTAGCCACGCCCGGTCCGCCGCGGGTCATCACGTAGATCAGGTCGAAGGAACGCAGTGATTCGATCATCTTCACGAACATCAGGCTGATCAACGGCGCCTTCAGCATCGGCAAGGTAACATAGGCGTGGATCTGCCAGCGTTTGGCGTGGTCGAGCCGCGCCGCCTCGATCGGCTGCGGCGGCAGGGTTTCGAGCAGCTTCAGCACGATGACGGCGAAGAACAATCCCCACTGCCAGACATCGACCGAAGCGACGGCGAACAAGGCCGTCGCCGGCTTCGACAACGGATCGAAGATCAGCCCGCCGGTGATGAGCCTGTAGGGATAGGTGGCGATGCCGTAGAGCGGATGGTAGGCGAACTTCCAGACGAAGGCAGCCGAGACGCGCGGCAAAAGCACCGGGATGATGAACAGCAGGCAGTAGACATTGCGCAGGCGTGGGCTGGCGACCTCGAACATCAGCACCCCGAGCCCGATCGCCACCACCATCGTCGCGACGACGGTGACGATCTCCCATTTCACCGACACCCAGACCGCGTTGAGGAAGCGGCGGTCGAGAAACAAGTCATAAAAGTTCGAAAGCCAGACCCAGGAATAATCGGGTGTGCTCAACTCGCGGTTCTGCAAGGCGATGACAATGGCGTAGAGCGTCGGCACCATCGACAGCACCAGCAGGATGGCGATGGTCGGAACGACGAAGGTGACAGGGAGCGACGTGCGTCGAGCCATTGGCATCTATCCTCGCTTGCGTCTCGATCGTGTCGGCATGACTTACTCGTTGGGCAAAGTTCCCGCGGCGCGCAGGTCCCGGCATTGCGGACAATGCCGCGGACCGCGCGCCACGGGCGGGAGGATCGCTCTATTTCTTCTTCGCCAGATCGTTGGCATAGGCCTCGAGCTCGTTGAGGCCGCCCTTGATGTCGGTGCGGGTGCCCGTGACCAGTTCCTCGAGGATGATGCCCCAACGGTCGCCGAGATCGGGCCAGCGCGGATCCTGCCAGAAGTTCACCGCCGTGACCTTGCCGGTCTCGGCTAGCGCCTGACCGAGATCGGCGCCGTAGATATCGGCGAATTCCTTGCTGGATAGGATGCTGGTGCGGTTCAGCTCGCCGAACTGGTGGGCGTCGAGCCGGCGCTTCTCGTTTTCCTTCGAGGTTGCCCAGGCGATGACCAGGCCGGCGCATTTCTTCGAAGCGTCGTCGGCATTGGCCTTCGCCGCGATGGCAAGGCCATGGCCGTAACCGCCGCCGGGCAGTGGCGAGGGCGGCGGCAGGAAGCCGATCTTGCCGACCACCTGCGAGGTCTTCGGATCGACCGCCATGCCCGACAGCGGTGTCGATTCGACGAGGATGGCGACCTGGCCGGAGAGGAAGGCGCCGGTCGATTCATCCCAGCTGCCGGTCTGCGTGCCGGGGGCCGAGTCCTTGAAGAGTTTCAGATAGGTTTCGGTCGCCTTGACGGCGGCGTCCGAATTGAAGACCGGCTTGCCGCCATCAAACCACTGACCGCCATAGGCCTTGAAGAAGGGCATCCAGCGCCAGACATTGGCGCCCGAACCGCGTGCGCCGCGCAGCGCGATGCCATACATGCCCTTGTCCGGATTGGTTAGCTTTGGCACATCGGCGATCAGCTCGTCGAGTGTCTTCGGCGGCTGGATGCCGGCGGCCTCCAGCACGTCCTTGCGGTAGACCATCAGGTCGCCGCCGCCAGTCAGCGGTGCGAACCAGACCTTGCCGTCATAGGTCGCGACCTTCTGGCGGCCGGGATCGAAGTCGGCGTAGTCATAGTCAGCCGGATAATAGTCGGTCAGCGGCACGATCCATTTCGACGAGGCGAACAGAGCGACATTGGCTTCGTCGACGTAGTAGACGTTGTAGTTGCCGACGGTGGACGCATCGGCGCGCGATTTCGCGCGGCGGTCGTTTTCGTTCAGATAGTCGATCTGGAAGCCGGCGCCGGCGAGCTTCTCGAACTCGGCCTTGGAGTCCTCCAGAAGCGTCAGGCCGTCGCGTGGCTGCGCCAGCACCTTGACCGGCGCCGTGCAGACCGGCGCCTGCGCCAATGCGATGGTTGATACGGTAGCGGAAAGCATGAAAGCTGCGCCCAAGCCCGCAGCGAGCCGAATTGGTTTCATTGATTTTTCTCCTCCAGGAACACTCGCGGGAAGCGGACATCCTCGGGGTCTGCGATCCTCACCATCGCCCGAGCGACAAGCCACCCATCGCCAAAATGAGGAGTTCAGCCGGACCAAGCTAGAAGCCCCGTTGCAGCAAACATGTACTTTTATGCATTGTGCAGCGCAAAAAATGGCGCCTCGGAACAAAGTCCGTCACACGAGTATCGATCGCATCCGAACCGTCGATTTCAGGGCGTGGTTATGCGCGCATCGTCAACCGTTGTCGCGACAGCTTGCGGTAGGATGACGGCGTCATCTTGTGCTTGCGCAGGAAGGCGCGGTTGAAGTTCGAGATGTTCATGTAGCCGACCTGGAAACAGATGTCGGTGATGGCAACATCGGTATCCGCCAGCAGCTTGCAGGCCTGCCAGAGCCTGAGCTTGGCAAGGTGGTCGCTGAAGGAGTTGCCGGTGTTTTTCTGGAAGAAGCGCGAAAATGTGCTCTCCGTCATTCCCGCGAGCTCGGCCACGTCGGGCAGCTTCAGATCCTCGGCGAAGTGCTGGAACAGATAGGTCAGCGTGCGCTGGATGATGTCGAGCGACGCGGCATCGAGAACCGGGGAGAAATCCGGCGAAGACAAGAGTTCGTACTCGTCGGTCCTGGCCAGGAGGTCGACGAGCTCGAGGAACAGGCAGAGGCGGGCGAGCCCATGCACCGTCCCCATCCGCTCCATCAGTTCGGCGCCCTCCAGCGCCGTGCGACCGTGAAAGACCATGCCGCGCAGCGACCGCTCCAGGAACGGCTCCAGTTCGCGCAGTTCGGGCAACAGGCCCGCCGAGCCGCGCAACCTCTGCGCGTCGAATTGCAGGACGATGTCGCGGCCTTCGATCAGCTCGCCCGGCTGCACCGCCGTCACCCAGTCATGCGGCAGGCCGCCGCCGACGATGGTCAGGTAGCCAGGCCCGAACTCGCCAATGTGATCGCCGACCAGGACCACGCCGGAGGATTTCCGCAGCAGGTGGATTTCGTACTCGGGGTGGAAATTCCAGACATTGCGCTCCCAGGGATAGTCGTCGAGCCGCCACAGAAAGCTGTCGCTGGCTTCGGTGACGATATGTTCGAAGGCTGGTGCTGTGCGAAGCGTGGCAACGGGGTTTTTTCTGCGCTTGAACTGCATTCATACCTCCCGGAACTCACCGGTTATGTATCTCCCGGCCAATCCTCAGCATATCGGGCCGGCAAGATAACAAGCAGCCGACTAGCTGCCTGTTTGCGCAGTTCATGCCCTGATAGGCTATGACTTGGGTCAGTAGTCGATACGATCTCGCCTCTCTTTACCACCTAGTCCATGCATGTAAACCGATCCATAAGCCGTAAGAACGTCGCTCCTACTAGATGCCTTTATTCTTTCAAGTATAATACTGGCCATTCTCCGGACTTCAAAAATGGCCATTCCAAGTTCGTGTCGCTTCGGAAGATCCTTATTCCCAAGGGTTTCGCGCAGATTTCTTAGCCTATCTAGGGGGGCCGGATGCGTTCTCGACACGGCAAAATTCGGGACATCGGAATGCTCAACAGCCATAAATTCGATAAGGTATAGATAAAGAAAAATATTAAAAGCAGCTACGGCTAACTTCGAACGATAATCGCGATTTGTTACCACTCTAATTGCGTGTAAATCTGCCTCATATTCAAAGGCGTGCTCATAAATAATTTGATCTTCATTGCGATCTGCCATCCTTAATTCTGCCACCGACGATAGATGACCAAGTAGAAAGTGAGCGTATTCGTGACCATAGGTAAACTCAACCATCGCATCAACGCTCTGTCGGATCGCTGCTTCAACTGGTTTTGGCAAAATCCCTCGCGGATCGATATCGAAATCCTGAGCCTCACTACCAACCATAACGCGAAGGCCTATTAAGCCTGCGTTTACGCAATCTTCTGGCAGAATTCCATAGCGGGTCCCGTGAAGGCAGATTGTCATGTAGTAATAGAAATATTTTAACGCCTCGGATACTATAACTACTTCGCCAAGAACCGATTTCAGGCAAATGGCGTTAGCTTCTATCAGCGGCACAAATCCGGATGGAACCGATCTTAAAGCTTTTCGATCTTTGTGCGGAATCTTCAATATGTAATTCCTATGGTATTTATTAAAAGTATCGTAGTATCCGGAGAGTGTCCATATACGGCCCCCTCTCTCAAATTTCTTTCGACGTTCAATCATGACACGATTTAGGCGGCTTGAATCGGCTATGGTAATTGCTCTAAGCCGAAGTAGATAGTCATGGGATGTTTTAAGTGACCTTAGCCGAATTATCTCTTTCTTTGCGCAAAAAGGAACAAGAAAATCCTCTTCTGGAGTTAGCTCCTCATCTCTCGGGCCGAAATCGGTGATATAGAAACTGCCCTCCTCATCTCCGACGATGACACCGTTGGCCGCGCGGCGCGATCCAGGAAACAGGATAAGCGCCTGCCTGATTTTCTCTTCGTCCATCCAGACGTAACTTTCGTAGTTGCTCCGCTTGAGGCGGTCGACCTGAAACCAAATGTGGTTACCAATCTAACTGTTCGTGCCCCTACGGCAATGCCGGCGCTAGTCTTTGCTGAGAGGTGCAAGTTTGCCATCTGGCTCAATCGGTACCCGCTCCTCCTCCCTTGCCTTCATGTCGCATTTCGTTCAATAGACGGCGCAAACGCCGTGAAACCATAGGTTTCGCGTTTGACATGCGGCTTCCGGCTTCTTGCCGACGTGCCGCGCCTGGAAAGAGCGGAACAATGTCTGCGATCGAAGCCGGCGCTCGCGCGCCGGAAAATCTTTGGCGTCAGGAAATCAAGGCGACGCTGGCGCTGGCCTGGCCGATGGTGCTGACCAATCTCGGCCAAACGGCGATGACGGCCACCGACGTCATGATGATGGGACGGCTCGGGCCGGATACGCTGGCGAGCGGCGCGCTTGGCGCCAACCTCTATTTCATGCCGCTGATCTTCGGCCTCGGCCTGATGCTGGCAACCTCGCCTATGATCGCAACCGAGCTTGGCCGTCGCCGCCATTCGGTGCGCGACCTGCGCCGCACCGTGCGCCAGGGCTTGTGGCTGGCGATCCTGATCTCGATCCCGATCTGGATCTTCCTGTGGCATGGCGAATCCATTCTGCTGGCGATGGGCCAGGAGCCTGCTTTGGCGCACCAGGCAGGCATCTACCTGCGCTGGCTGGAATGGGCGGTGCTGCCTTTCTATGGCTACATCGTGCTGCGCTCGTTCATCTCGGCGCTGGAACGCCCTGGTTGGGCTCTGGTCATCGTTTTCGTCGCAGTCGCCTGCAACGCGCTCTTCAACTGGGTGTTCATGTTCGGCAATCTCGGCTTTCCGGCAATGGGCATCTCCGGCTCGGGCCTTGCCACCTCGCTGTCCAGCACGCTGATGTTCGCCGGCATGGCAGCGGTGGTGATGCTGGAGAAGAGGTTCCGACGCTACCGCCTGTTCGGGCGCTTCTGGCGATCCGACTGGCAGCGTTTCAAGGGCCTGCTTCGGCTCGGCCTGCCGATCGCCGGCATCCTCGCCTTCGAGGTGACGATCTTCAACGCCGCGGCGCTGCTGATGGGCCTGATCGACGCGGATTCGCTGGCAGCGCACGCCATCGCCATCCAGATCGCCTCGATCTCCTTCATGGTGCCGCTTGGCCTCAACCAGGCGGTGACGGTGCGCGTCGGCCTCGCGCACGGCGCAGGCAATCCGGAAGGCGTCTCGCGTGCCGGCTGGACCGCCTTTGTCATCGGCGTCTCGTTCATGGCGCTGATGGGGCTGGTGATGATCCTGTGGCCGCATCCGCTGATCAGCGCCTTCATCGATCTGGCCAACCCGGCCAACGCCAGGGTGATCACGCTTGCCGTGTCGTTCCTGGCCTTCGCCGCCCTGTTCCAGGTCTTCGACGGCGCGCAAGCGGTCGCCGCCGGCATGCTGCGCGGCCTGCATGACACCAAGGTGCCGATGATCTACGCCGCGATCGGCTATTGGGGCGTGGGCCTGCCGCTTGGCGTGCTGCTCGCCTTCCATTTCGGCTTGCACGGCGTCGGCATCTGGATGGGCCTCTCGACAGGGCTGGCCGTGGTGGCGGCGCTGCTCCTGGCGCGCTGGCTGCGCCGCGACCGGATCGCGCCGTCGCTTGCCTTCGGGCATTGAAGCGGACGGCCGCCGGCTGCCTGGCTGCCGACATTGCGGCTCATTGGACGGAGCCTTCATGTCAGCCCACGAAACGTTCGCTTTGCGCCCCCAACTTGGACGTAGTGGACAATTTTGCTATTGCCCCAAAAGCAGACATCTAGCGCGACCACCTCGGAGGTCGCTTCCGCGCCAGGAAACTATCCCGATAGGCGGCTTGCGTTGTCGGCGGGAGAGCACTTCGTCCGACTTTAAGGTCGGCCCGCAAAGGGTACAATGTAACGGTGGGTGCGTGGCGTCATCGAGCGTAGGTAGTCAGCTATTGTCGGAATGCTGCTGATTCAGCAACGTCGACAAGGCCGCGATAATCTGCGGCAGGAAGAAGGGTTTGGTGATCATGACGCTTTCCGGAACACCCTCGGCACCCCAGTGGATGGCGCTATCGCCACTCATGTAGATCACGGGTATTGTCGGGTTGGCCCGGCGCAGATGCCGTGCAACCTCCCAACCGGATTTACCCGCCCCCAGGCGTATGTCGGTGACGAGGCCCTTGAACTTGACCGGCTCGGCGTCGAAGAACGCCATGGCCTGGGCCGCGTTTTGAGCCCCTACGACTTCAAAGCCAGCTTCTTCCAGGGCCGACTCGACGTCAAGCAGGATCAGATGCTCATCCTCGACGACCAGAACCGCGCCGTTGTTCATCTGGATGCTCCCCTTGGCCGTCCCACCCTACGGTTTCGACCCCGATTTAGTTCCATCTAATAATTCACGATGTGGGTCCGGGCTCGAGTCTTGAACGAATGCGCCAAACGGTCCGCGTTCAGAGCTTTGGTCACATCTCGACTGGCTGGCCGTGCGAGCCCTCAAATCAGCGATTCAAATCCTGCAGCGTCGACCGGCCGACCGAACAGAAATCCTTGCCCGAAATCGCAGTCCATCTCGCGCAACAGCGTGCGTTCCACCTCTGTCTCTATTCCCTCGGCGACGACATGAAAGCCGAGTTCCCTGGAAATCCTGATGATGGACTCGATGATGACCCGCTTGGATCGGCTTTGCGCCAGCCCTTTGACAAAACCGCGATCGATCTTGATCTCCGTGAGGGGGAAGTCTTCGAGGTAGCGCAGATTGGCGTAGCCGGTTCCGAAGTCATCGATGGACAGGCCGACGCCCAGTTCGCGCAGGTGTCTCATGATCGACAGCATTTCCGCGGAACTTTCGACCATCAGGCTCTCGGTGAGCTCAAGCTTGATCCATGCAGCATCGGCGCCACTGGCGGTAAGCACGTCGGAGACAAATTTCGGCATGTCACGAAGCTTGAACTCAAGCGGCGAGACATTGAACGAGAAGACTATCGGCACTTGTCGGTCCCTGTTCACGCGCGCGGCAAAGTCCGCGACGGTGCGAAGGCCACGGGCGCCGATGTCGAGTATAAGACCCGTGTCTTCGGCATGGCTGATGAACTTGTCCGGCGACTGCATCCCAAACAGGCCATGGTGCCATCGCAACAGGGCTTCTGCACCGACAACCGTTCCCGTGGCGAGGTCGACCTGCGGCTGGTAGTGAGAATCGAACTCGTCATGTTCCAGGGCCTGCTGCATTTCGCTGGTCATGCGCAGTCGGTTTCGCGCACGCCTATCGTCCTCGGAACTGAATGCGCAAATATCGAGGAACGCCGACGACTTCGACCGATGCAAAGCGGCACCGGCACGACGAACCAGCGTTATGGCGTCCGTCGTCTGGTTGCCAACGACATAGCCCGTCGCGAAACGGATCCTGATCGTTGCGCCCGCCACGAGATAACGCGGCGCCAGGGACTGCCGGATCATTTCGATTGCCGCTTGGGCCTCGTCGGCATGGCCAAGCGGCTGGGCGAGCGCAAACTCATTGGATCCCGTGCGGCAGACCAATGCAGCACCTGTGTTGGTCAGGCGTCGCGCAATCTGCACCAGCACCTGGTCGCCAACATCATATCCGTACCCTTCGTTGATGTCATGGAAACGAGCCATGTCGATCTTGACAAGCAGGATCGGCCGTTCCCCTTGACGCAGCAGGATGTCGACGTCCTCGACGAAGGCGTATCTGTTGAGAACACCGGTGAGCATGTCGGCGCGGGTGCTCTGGGCAATTTGCGCGGCGGCGACCCTGCTCGCCGTCACGTCCCGCATCAGTCCGATATAGTGCGTCGGCTCGCCACCAGCGATGCTCATAGGTGCGAGGCGGAGTTCGTTCCAGAACCAGCTACCGTCCTTGCGGAAGTTCTTCAGCGTGACGGCAACATCCTCACGCCGGGCGATGGCTTCGCGAATGGCCTGGATTTCGGGTTGAAGGCGATCGCTGCCTTGCAGGAAGCGGCAGTTTCTCCCGATCAGTTCGTCGCTGGAATAGCCGGTGATGTCCTGGAACGCGCGGTTGACGTAGACGAGCGCCATACCCTTTTCACGCAGATCGCTGATGGCCAAACCATCCCTGGATAGATCGGGCAGCCGGGCCGCGATCCCTTCCGGCACGCCATAGCGGCGCGGGTTCGCGACCGCGGTACTGCGGATCAGATTGCCGAACCCGGCCTTGAAAATCTCTGTCATGTTGGGGCCACGGCTGATAGTATCCGGAGATGCATGCCCCCATAGATGGCCAGCTATCGCGCATATTCTACTGGCACGATCAACAGGTTCCGTAACGGAATGGCCGACGTGGCGTGGGCCGCCGTCGGCTGCGACTGATTTAGTGGCTCAGTGACGTACTCGTGCACCCGGAAAGCGGCATCGACATGAACGATGAGTCTGCCCACGCGCTCCGCAAGTCCGGCATCCGCGTCATGGGCGAGATATCCTGGGGCACACACATCTGCGTCTTCTACGAAGCGGAAGAGGACCTGTTAGCCACCAACGCTTCCTATTTCGCGGCTGGCCTGGAGGACAACGAATTCTGCATCTGGGCGGTCTCCGATCCGATCGACGCAGAGACGGCGAAGGATGCGTTGCGGCAGTCCATTCCCGACATTGATGCACGCCTGGTGGCCGGCCAGATGGAGATGATCCCAGCCACTGACTGGTATCTTCCGGGTGGGGAGTTCGACATGCAGCACATCACCGGCGGCTGGGATGAGAAGCTGCGCGCAGCCCGGGAAAGAGGCTTCGCCGGGATGAGAGTGAGCGGCAACGCATTCTGGATAGGGACAAGCCACTGGAAGGAGTTTTGCCAGTACGAGCATGAACTCGACCGGTCACTGGCGGGCCAGAAGATGGTGGTGTTGTGCACTTATTCCCTGTCGAAAAGCAGGGCCGTTGACCTGCTCGATGTGGCGCGCGCCCACCAATTCACCATCACCCGGCGAAAGGGGGAATGGGAATTTCTAGAGACGCCGGAGCTTCAGGCCGCCAAGCAGGAGATCAGGAAGCTGAATGGCGCACTGGATGTCCTCGCGGACACCGGCCATGCCGCTTTCACAGCCCGCGAGCGTGTCGTGCTCGCCCAAATCGTCAGGGGTTATTCGAGCAAGGAGATTGCCCGCACCCTGGGAATTGCCCCGCGAACGGTCGAGTTCCACAGGGCCAATCTTCTCAAGAAAACCAACGCACGAAGCACGGTCCACCTCTTGCGCATAGTTCTTGGCGAGTAGCACAAGTCCTGATTGCTCCTGCGATGGGAAACTGGACCAGAGCCTGTGCTCAGCGCGGCCAGCGAGTGCCGTTTTGCCGGCGATGAAACAGCGCCATGCGGTGCGTCTCAGGGTATGTCCTATCGGCGAGCCGACATGGCCGACCGTGGATGATTGCCGATCGCCTCCAATTCAAGCCAATGCGTACGGGCGCCGAATGTCCGCTTTTGACATTCCGAACCTCAAAGCGGACCGTCCGCTTGCGACCCCAAAGTTGACGCACCCAACGTCATCCAATGACCCCAACAGGCATTCGAGCGCCTCCTATAGTTTTTTAGTCTCCGCCGATGTTCGCCAACACAGCATGCTCTCCACTCAATGAGCCGCCCGCTTTTCGAGCGATCGGGCATATTGCGTCAGCGGAAAGCACATGACGAAGAAGATCAGCGCCACCAGGCCATAGACCTTGAACGGTTCGAAAGTGGCGTTGTTGATGGCGTTCGAGGTCCGCACCAGTTCCTCGAAGCCGATGATCGAGGTCAGTGCCGTCGACTTGATCAGCTGCACCAGGAAACCGACCGTCGGGGCGCGGGTGATCGAGAAGGCTTGCGGCAGGATGATCAGCCTGAGTTCCTGCAGATAGTGCAGGCCGAGGCTGGCGCCGGCGTCCCATTGGCCCAAGGGCAGCGCGTCCACCCCCGAACGCCAGATCTCGGCCAGATAGGCGCTGGCGAAGAAGGTGAGGCCGAGCACCGCCGCGGTCCATGGCTCGATGCGCAGGCCGAGCATCGGCAAGCCGAAGAACATCAGGAACAGTTGCATCAGGAGCGGCGTTCCCTGGAAAAGGGCGATGTAGCCGGAAGCGAGGCGCCGGCTCCATGTGTTCTTGGAGATCCTGAAGAACAGCACGACCATTCCGACCAGCGCGCCGCCAACGAAGGCGGCCAACGACAGCAGCACCGTCCAGCGTGCGGCCAGCAGAAGATTGCGCACGATGTCCCAGAAGGTGAACTCGATCATGACACGCCAGCCCCGAGAGCGCGGCGCCCGCCGGTGACCAGGAGCCGGCGCAAGGCCATGGACAAAGCGAGATAGACCAATGTCACGACGAAATAGGTCTCGAAGGACCGGAAGGTCCGAGCCTGCAGCATGTCGGCCTCGTAGGTCAGCTCGCGCACCGCGATCTGCGACACCACGGCCGACTCCAGCATCATGATGACGATCTGGCTGGTGAGTGCCGGATAGATCACCTTGAGTGCCTGCGGCAGCACGATCTTGATGAACACCTGACGGGGCCTGAGCCCCAGGGCCAGCGCTGCTTCCGTCTGCCCGAGCGGCACCGCATCAAGTCCGGCGCCGACGATCTCGATCGTGTAGGCCGCCATGTTGAGCGTCATCGCCAGCATGGCGGCCAGGATCGGGTCGAGCCGGATCCCGAGACTCGGCAGCCCGAAGAAAATGAAGAACAGCTGCACCAGGAACGGTGTGTTGCGCATCACCTCGACGTACCAGGCGATGGCCCGGCGAAGCAGCGCGGGGCCGTTTCGCCGTCCGGCGGCGCCCAGGATGCTGAGCAGCGTTCCCGCCAGCGTGGTCACGGCGATCAGCAGGATCGTCGTGGCCGCGCCGTGCGCGATGTCGCCCACGGCACCTGGAAGCCAGCCGAAGGCCATGGGAACTCAATCCTTGAGGTTGTCGGGATTGAGCGGCGTCTTCAGCCAGGCCTTCGAGCTTTCGTCCAGCTTGCCGTCGGCCAGCATCTTGGCGATGGCGTCGTTGACCGCCTTCTTCAACCCGTCCTCATTCTTGTTGAGACCGATATGCGAAGGCGAGGTCAGGAGCTGGAACTTCTGCTCCGGCTTCAGCGCATCCTGCTTGGCCAGCACCTGCGCGCCGACATCGTTGCCGACGACCATCAGCTGGGTCTGGCCCGAGATGAAGGCCTGGATCACCGAATTGTAGTTGTCGAAGCGCTTGATGTCGGCCGAGGCGGGCGCGGCCTCGGTGAGCGAAGTGTCCTCGAGCGTGCCGCGATTGACGGCGATCGACTTGCCGGCAAGGTCTTCCTTGCCCTTGACCGACATCGCCGCCGGACCGATCACCGCGATGTAATAGGGCGCGTAGGCGGCGGCGAAATCGATGACCTGCTCGCGCTCCTTCGAGTAGCCGACGCTCATCAGGATGTCGACGCGATGGTCGTTCAGATAGGGGATGCGGTTCTGGCCGGTGACGGCGACCGGATTGAGCTTCACCTTGAGCGTGTCGGCGATGTATTGAGCCACATCCATGTCATAGCCCTTGAGGCTCATATCGGCGCTGGCCGAGGAGAAGGGCGGGAAATCCGCGAAGACGCCGACATTGATGGTGCCGGCCTTGGTGATATCGGCCAGCGCGTCGGCATTGGCCGCCTGCGTAACAAAGCCAAGACCGGCCGCACCCAGCATCAGGGCGGCGGCGATGGATGATTTCAGTGTCGAGTGGATTGTCATTGTCATTCCCCTTCTGGAAGCTTTTTTGATTGTTGGGTCAGCCGCCGGCTCCAGCGCGGCGGCCGCCTTTTCGTGAAGTCCGTCAGGCCCCCTTGCCCGTGATGGCCGGGCTGAACACCATCAGGCTCAGTATCTCGAACAGCACCTGGGCGCCGGCATGCGCGGTGTTGGTGGTGGCGTCATATTGCGGCGCCACCTCGACGACGTCGCCGCCGACGATGTTGAGGCCTTTGAGGCCGCGCAGCAGCTCGAGCACCTCGCGCGTCGTCAGCCCACCGACTTCCGGCGTGCCGGTGCCGGGCGCGAAGGCCGGATCGACGCTATCGATGTCGAACGACACATAGGTCGGGCCGTCGCCGACGATCTTGCGCGCCTTTTCGATGATGGCGGGGATACCGAGCCCGGTCACCTCCTCGGCGTGCACCACGGTCATACCGGACTCGTAGGTGAACTCCCACAGATATTCGGCCGAGCCGCGGATGCCGATCTGGATGGTGCGCGTCGGATCAAGCACGCCGTCGAGCACCGCGTTGCGGAACGGGCCGCCGTGGTGGAACTTGGTCATGTCGAACAGGCCACTGGTGTCGCAATGGGCGTCGATATGGATCAGGCCGACCGGCGCCTTCTTGCCGACAGCCTTGAGGATCGGATGGCTGATCGAATGGTCGCCGCCGACCGACAGCGGAATGACGCCGGCACCGACGATCTGGTTGGTGCGGCGCTCGATATCCTCATGGCTGATCTCCAGCCGGTAGCGGCTGCGGAATGGCGTGTCGCCGATGTCGGCCACCCTCAGCTCATGCGTGGGGGCGCATTCCAGCACGTGGTTGTAGGGGCCGATGCGCTCGATGGCGCGCAGCGCCCTCGGCCCGAAGCGCGAGCCTGGCCGGTTGGTGACGCCGAGGTCCATCGGCACGCCGATCATGGCCACCTGCAGGTCGCCGAAATCCGGGTTCTCCGCGGCGATTTCACGGTAGGGCGCGGCGAGGAAGGTCGGGATGCCGGAATAGGGCGCCAGCCTGGTGCCGCTCTTGGAGAAGATCTTGTCGGCGACCTTGCGGAACTTGGGATCGAACATCTCGCCGCCATGGCTCTCGCCATATTTGCGACGCAGCGCATCAAGCTTGCCGCGATCGTAGCCCATATCGGTTCCTCCTCGATTGGTGCAGCTTGACCAGTGGCGATCCCAGGCGAATTGACCGTCGTCCGGCCGGGTCGCTTGTCCCGCTGGCTGCCTGCAGATTTCAGGTCTTGAAGTTGTTCAGGGCCGAAGTGTCCGGCAGCCGCATTGAAAAATCAATTGATATTGTTAGGGTGTTTTCTGTGAGAAAATCTCACAAACTGTCGAGTCCATGATGGCCAAACGCCTGCCGCCCCTCAATCCGCTGCGCGCCTTCGAGGCGACGGCGCGGCTTGGCTCGCTGACCAAGGCGGCGAGTGAGCTGAACGTCACGCATGGCGCCATCAGCCACCAGATCAAGGCGCTGGAGCAGTCGCTCGGGGTCAAGCTGTTCGAGCGTGTCGGCCAGCGGGTCAAGCTGACGCCGCATGGCGCCGAGCTTCTGCCGGCTGTATCGACCGCCTTCGACGGCATCGCCGCCGCCACGCAGCGGCTGACGCGCCCAGCCAGCAGCGGCGCGCTTTCGGTGTCCTGCGTACCGGCATTGCTGCTTTTGTGGATGACGCCGAGGCTCGGCAGCTTCACCGCGCAATATCCAGACATCCAGCTGACGCTCATTCCCTCCAATGATCCCAGGGATATAAGGGCGCCGCATATCGATGTCTGCGTCCACTATGGCAATGGCGGCTGGGCCGATTGCTGGATGCGCAAATGGTCGGGGCTGGAACTGTTTCCCGTGGTGAGCCCGACCTTGATCAACAACCGCCCGATCCGCGGCGTCAGGGATCTTGCCGACCATGTCTTCCTGCATGGCGACGACGGCCGCGAATGGCACACCTGGCTGGCGGCCGCCGATGCGCTGGACCTCGAGCGCGGCCGCCGCCATCATCTTGGCGATGCCCGCATGGCGACCGAGGCCGCGGTGCACGGCCATGGCGTGGCGCTGGGCGATTCCGTGACGGCAAGCGCGCTGCTGGCCAGGGGCATGCTGATCGCGCCGTTCAGCCTGTCGGTGCCGGCGGTCGATGAATTCTACATCGTCTGCCGCAACGAAATGCGGACGGCGCCGATCGTGCAGGTGTTCATCGACTGGCTGTTCGCCGAGAAGGCCGGGGATGACGGCCGCGCCGATGCTCCGGTCGCCGGCCGCCTCGTCACCCGCCGCAAACGCCCGGCACTCAAGGTGATGGGTGGCAAATCGGCAAGCTGACGGCAAACCGCGCCTCGCCGTATGCAGGCCGTTCTTTTTGTCGGGCCAGCCTGAAAGCGAGCAGCGTTTTGGTCAATTCGATGCTATGAGGCCTCTCGCGGTTGTGGATGGCAGGCAGCGAAGGCGGCGTTGAAACATGGCTAAGACCGATATTGCGCGGCGCGTCTACAACCACACCTGGAAGCTCGATCCGATCGTGCGCAGTCTGCTCGACACGGATTTCTACAAGCTTCTGATGCTGCAGATGATCTGGGGGATGTACCCCAAGGTCGAGGCCACCTTCTCGCTGATCAACCGCACCACTTCGGTGCGGCTGGCCGACGATATCGATGAAGGCGAGTTGCGCGAACAACTCGATCATGCCCGCACCTTGCGCTTCTCCAAGAAGGAGATGATCTGGCTGGGCGGCAACAATTTCTACGGCCGCAAGCAGATCTTCGAGCCGGAATTCCTCGCCTGGCTGGAAGGTTTCCGGTTGCCCGACTACGAACTGTCCAAGCGTGACGGGCAGTATGAGCTCTCCTTCAGCGGCCCGTGGATGTACACCACGCTGTGGGAAATCCCGGCGCTCGCCATCATCAACGAACTGCGATCCCGCGCGGCGATGCGGGCCTTCGGGCCCTTCGCGCTCGATGTGCTCTATGCCCGCGCCAAGGCCAAGATGTGGGCCAAGACCGAGCGCCTGAAGGCGCTGCCCAGCATCCGCATTTCCGACTTCGGCACGCGCCGGCGGCACTCCTTCCTGTGGCAGCGCTGGTGTGTCGAAGCGCTCAAGGAAGGTATCGGCGAGGCCTTCACCGGCACCTCCAACGTGCTGCTTGCGATGGACAACGACCTCGAAGCGCTCGGCACCAACGCACACGAATTGCCTATGGTGTTCGCGGCGCTTGCCAATTCGGAGAAGGAGCTGAAACAGTCCCCGTACAAGGTGCTGCAGGACTGGCAGCGCTACTATGGCGGCAATCTGCTGATCGTGCTGCCCGACGCTTTCGGCACCGCCTCCTTCCTGCGCGACGCGCCGGACTGGGTGGCCGACTGGACCGGTTTTCGCCCCGACAGCGCCCCGCCGATCGAGGGCGGCGAAAAGATCCTTTCCTGGTGGCGCGAGAAGGGCAAGGATCCCAAGCAGAAACTGCTGATCTTCTCCGACGGCCTGGAGGTGGAAACCATCGAGGAGACCTACCGCCACTTCGAGGGCAAGGTGCGCATGTCCTTCGGCTGGGGCACCAACCTCACCAATGATTTCGAGGGCTGCGCGCCGACGGAAACCAACAGCCTGGATGCCATATCGCTGGTCTGCAAGGTCACCGAAGCCAATGGCCGGCCGGCGGTGAAGCTTTCCGACAATCCAGCCAAGGCGACCGGCGACGAGAAGGAAATCCAGCGCTATCTCAGGATTTTCGGCGAGAAGGACCGCGTGGAGCAACTGGTCAAGGTGTGAGCCAAGATCGGACTCATGGATAGTTCGAGTTCCTTCACGCCCCCTTCTGTCCTGCCGACAGAGGCTCCTTTCCTCTCCCTCCGGAGGGGGGAGAGGTGGCGCCGCGAAGCGGCGACGGAGTGGGGGAACCACTTGGCAACCGCCACAACGGACATAAGAAAGAGGACCACGCTCGACCCGCGCCAGGGTCGACCCCCACTCCGTCGAGCTACGCTCGACACCTCTCCCCCGATCGACGGGGGAGAGGAAGGGTGCCAAGTTATCCGAACAGGCGCCAGTCGTCGGCGGCAGAGGCTCCCGTCCGAAAATGGCAGCATGATCTCCCCCCTCGAGGGGGAAATATCTGGCAGGACAGAGGGGAGCGCCGTAGAGCGCCGTCTTCACGGATTCGCTTTCGCCGTCGCACTGCTAGCCCTCCTCCCCACTCGCGCCTTCGCCCACGCCTCCGACCGAGGCCACGTCCTGCTCCTCCCGACCGGCTACTACCTTGTCGGCGGCGCGTTCGCCGTGGCCGTCAGCTTCCTCGTGCTGGCGCTGCTGCCGGCGGCTTTCATCGATCGTTTCTGGCGCCAGCGACTGCCGCTTTTGACCTTCGGCGATACCGCCCGCACGTCCCTCAGCCTGATATCCTTTGCCGGCTTTGCAACTCTCATCGCCGCCGGCCTTTTCGGCAGCCGCGACCCGCTCTCCAATCCATTGCCGCTGGTGATCTGGACGCTGTTGTGGGCCGGCCTCACGCTGCTGCAAGGCGCTGTCGGCGACATCTGGTCATGGCTCAACCCTTGGGTCGGGCCGTGGCGCCTCGCCTCGCGCCTGCGCGGCGCAAGCGATGAGGGGCCGTGGCGTCTTCCCCGGTGGATCGGCTGCTGGCCGGCCGTCATCCTGTTCTTCGCCTTTGCCTGGTTCGAACTCATCGATCCGGCGCCCGACGACCCGGCAAGGCTTGCCCTTGCCGCCGGCATCTACTGGCTGTTCTCTTTCCTGGCCATGCTGATGTTCGGCTATCGCGCCTGGAGCCGCAGCGGTGAGTTCCTGACCATCTTCTTCTCCATGGTGGCGCGTTTCGCGCCTGTCGAGCGCGACGAGAAGGGCCGGCTTGCGCTGTGCTGGCCAGGCGCCAAGCTGCTGGCGGCGGAGCCGTTACCGCCCAGCGGCATCGCCTTCCTGCTGCTGACCCTGTCCTCGGTCTCCTTCGACGGCCTGTCGAAGACCTTCTTCTGGCTTGGCCTGTTCGGCGTCAATCCGCTCGAATTCCCAGGCCGCACGGCGGTGATCGGCAGTGGCAGTCTCGGTCTCGTGCTGACATTCGTCCTGCTGGCGGCGGTGTTCCTTTTGGCCGTCGTGCTCGGCCAACGTCTTGCCGGCAGTGGACCGCCGCTCACCCAGGCAGCCGGGCTGCTGGTCTGGTCGATCGTGCCGATCGCGCTCGCCTATCATGTCGCGCACTATCTGACGGCGCTGCTGGTCGACGGCCAGTATGCGCTAGCCGCCCTGTCCGACCCGTTCGCGCTCGGCTGGAACCTGTTCGGCACCGCCGACATGCAGGTCGAGGCCGGCATCGTCGCCGGCGCGGCGTCGGCCTGGTGGTTGTGGAACATCCAGGCCGGTGCCATCATCCTTGGCCATGTGCTCGCCGTCCTCGTCGCCCACGGCTTCGCCTGGCGCCTGCACCCGCAGCCCGCCCGCGCCGCGTTCAGCCAGTTTCCGCTCACCCTGCTGATGATCGCCTACACGGTCTTCGGTCTCTGGCTGCTCGCCACGCCGACGGTCGGCTGAGGCATTTGCGCTGGAAAATAAACCGGGATTCCCCTAGGGAACCAGCATTGCCGTGTCCGGACTTTGGTGATTTAGTTTGTACACATGCAATTTTTCGACTTCCGGACATGAGCGGACTTTGCGCTCCTAACGCTGAACAAGGGGAACGGCATATGGACAAGAGCAAGACCTTCAACCTCCCGAAAACCGGTCTCACCCGCCGCACGGCGCTGAAAGGCCTGGCAGCGGGCGCCGGCATTGCCATGGCGCCCGGCTTCGTCCGCTATTCCCAGGCGCAGAGTTCGGCGCCGATCAAGATCGGCTTCCAGTCGCACCGGACCGGCATCGGTGCCGCCTATGGCCGCTGGTACGAGAAGACCACCGCCGCCGCGGTCAAGGCGATCAACGCCGCCGGCGGCATCAATGGCCGTCAGGTCGAGGTCATCATCGAGGATGACGGCACAGATCCCGGCCGCGGCGCCGAGGTGGTTGGCAAATTCGCCACCCAGCACAAGACCGACATCGTTTTCGGCACACTGTTTTCGCACGTCGTCATCGGCTCGGCGCCCGCAGCCGGCGAGGCCAAGATGCCCTATTTCGTCGTCAGCGAAGGCCACCACGTCGCCTCGACCAAGCTCAACCGCTACGTCTTCCAGCCCGGCATCACCGACGTGAAAAGCCAGATCCAGTCGATGGCGCCGTGGATCGCGGCCAATGCCGGCAAGAAGGTGACGCAGATCTTCCCCGATTTCGCTTTCGGCTACGATCATCGCGACTATCTGCCGCCGGCGCTGAAGGCGCAGGGCGCCGATGTCATCGCGCAGATCGCGATCCCGCCGACGGAATCGTCCTTCACCAAGTATTTCCCGCAGATCCCGGCCGAGACCGAGGTGATCTACCACGTGATGGTCGGTCCCGCGGTGCTCACCTTCGTCAAGGAACTCGGCGAGTTCTACGGCTCCAACCGGCCGCAACTGTTCGGCTTCATCGATTCGCTCGAGGCCGTCGACATCAACAGCCCGGGGCTGGAATTCCTCGACGGCAGCCATTTCTGGGAAGGCTCGCCGCGTTATGCCCAGGCTGATGATACCGAGGCGCAGAAAGCCTATCGCGCCGCCGTCGGCATCGACGACAATGGCGCCGCCGTCGGCGACCCCAAGGACGTCTCCACCGCCGCGCACATGTTCGGCTGCTGGGAGACACTCTACGTCGTCAAGAAGGCGATGGAAGATGCCGGCTACAAGGGTCCGGAAGACCGCGCCAAGCTGGTCGAGGCGACCGAGGCGCTGACAGCCTTCGCCGAAGGCCCGGAGCATCCGCAGGGGCCGAAAACCTTCAACGGCAAGATCCACCAGTGTTTTGGCATCCAGAACATCTCCAAGGTCGAAGGCGGCAAGCTGAAGGTCGTGCACAAGACCAAGATCGAGGACGGGCTTTACGAGGCCGAAGGGGACTATACGACGCAGGCGCTGTGAGGCGCCTTGCCCTCCCCTTGTGGGGAGGGTCGGCGAATAGGGTTCGCGTTTTTGCGAGGCCTAAGAGACGGGGTGGGGGTCGCGACGGCCCGCGCCCCACCCTCCACCCGACCGCCTTGCGGTCACCCTTCCCACAAGGGGCAGGGTTAAGGGCGCCCTGAATGCATTTCGGACCCCATCTCCTCCTTGCCGCCCTCGAAGGCCTCGTCACCTCCGCCGTACTGGCGCTGACGGCGCTTGGGCTGTCGCTGGTGTTCGGCGTGATGCGGGTGGTCAATGTCGCGCATGGCGAGTTCTTCATGCTGGGCGCGGTGCTCGCCTGGGCGATCTCGACGGCGATATCGGGCCATCCGGCATTGGGTTTCCTGGCGGCACTGGTGATAGCGCCGCTGATCGTCGGCGCCATCGCGCTGGTCGCCGAGCGGCTGGTGCTGCGCCGGCTCAACTACAATCCGGAAGCCACTATCGTCGCCACCATCGGCATGCTCTACATCATCCAGCAGCTGGCGCTGACCTTCTATGGTCCGGAGGCGCGGCCGGTGGAGCCGCCGTTCAGCTACCGCATCCTTTTGCCGTGGTTCGGCTACTCCGGCTACAAACTGTCCATCATCGCGGCTTCCGCGCTTCTCTTGATCGCCACATGGCTGGTGCTGACACGCACCAGGATCGGCCTCATCATGCGCGCCACCCAGTATGACAGCGAGACGGCGCAGGCTTTCGGCATCCCGGTCGACCGCGTCTACGGCGGCGTCTTCGCGCTCGGCGCCATGCTGGCGGCGGTCGCCGCGGTGCTGATCGTGCCGATCAGCCAGGCGCATTATCTGATGGGACAGGACCCGCTGCTGCTTTCCTTCATCGTCGTCATCATCGGCGGCCTCGGCTCGCTGCGCGGCACCGTCGTCGCCGCCGTGCTGATCGGCCTGTCCGATGGCATCATCTCGATGTTCTTCTCGCCGACCCTGGCCAAGATCATCGCCACGCTGCTGGTCGCCATGGTGCTGGTGTTCCGGCCGCAAGGCCTGTTCGGGACGGCATCGCGATGAGCGAAGCTTCGCCGGCAAAGGCCTATGCGCTGCATCTCTGCGTCATCGCGCTGCTCTTCCTGCTGAGCTTCGTGCTGCCTGAGTACTATCATGGCCTTCTCGCCCGCATCATGGTGCTGGCGGTGTTCGCCATGGGCTACAACATGCTGTTCGGCTATGTCGGCCTGCTCAGCCTCGGCCATGCCATGTTCTTCGGCGCCGGGCTCTACGGCGCCGGCCTTGCGGTCATCCAGCTCGGCTGGGGCGTGCCGCTGGCCTTCCTCGGCGGGATTGCCTGCGGCGCGGTGCTGGCGCTGGTGATCGGCCTCCTTGCACTACGCACCACGGGCGTCGCCTTCATGATCGTCACCATGATGTTCGCGCAGGTGTTTTATCTCGTCATCCTCTATTTCTCTTCATGGACCGGCGGCGACCAGGGCATGGTCGTGCCGCAGCCGGCGCGTGTCCTCACATTCGGCGCGGCCGCGCTTGACCTCACCAATCCGACCGTGCGCTACATGACAGCGCTGGCGCTGTTCTCGATAGTGCTGCTGATCACGCTGGGCATCGTCCGCTCCCGACATGGCCGCGTGCTGATCGCCATCCGCGAGAACGAGGAGCGGACGAAGATGCTGGGCTACGACACCTTCTCCAACAAGCTTGCCGCCGTCGTCGTCTCCGGCACCATCTGTGCCGCCTCAGGCGCAGCCTACGCGCTGCTGTTCGGCTATGTGGGCTCGAGCTTCGCCTCGGTGCAGTATTCGATCCTGCCGCTGCTGTGGGTGCTTCTTGGCGGTGCCGCCACGACGCTCGGGCCGCTGATCGGCACGGTCTTCATGTACTATGTCATCGACGTCACCAGCGGCTACACATCGGCCTATCTGCTGATCGTTGGCATCGCGCTCATCCTGCTGGTGCTGTTTTTCCCCAAGGGCATTCTCGGCAGCATCCGTCAGCGCTGGCTCGGGTGGCTGCCATGACGCCGCTTTTGATCACCAAGGGCCTGTCGCGCGATTTCGGCGGCTTGCGCGCCGTCGACGGCGTCGATTTCACCCTGACTCCCGGCGAGATTCGCGCCGTGATCGGCCCCAACGGAGCGGGGAAGACCACCTTCGTCAGCCTGGTCAGCGGCCGCATCCAGCCGTCTTCCGGCACGATCGTCTTCGACGGCGCCGATATTACGGGCCTGCCTGCCTATGCCCGCGTCCGCATGGGCATCGCCTACACGTTCCAGATCACCAGCGTCTATGCCAACCTGTCCGTTTACGCCAACGTCGCGCTGCCCGCGCAACTGACGTTGCGGCATGGCCCTTCCAAGAGCGCGATACAGGCCGCCGTCATGGCGGCGCTCGAACGCACCGGCCTGGCCGACCGCGCCCATATGCCGGCCGGGCAATTGTCCTATGGCCACCAGCGCCTGCTGGAGGTGGCGATGGGGCTGGCGTTGAAGCCGCGTCTGCTGATCCTCGACGAGCCGACGCAAGGCCTGGCCGACTCTGAGATCGACAATTTCATCACCCTGGTGCGCGAGATCGCCAAAAACGCCACCGTGCTGCTGATCGAACATAACATGCCCGTCGTCATGCAGCTCGCCGATCGCATCACCGTCTTCAATGCCGGCAGGATCCTTGCCGAAGGCACGCCGGAAGCGATCCGCGCGAACGTAGCGGTACAGGAGGCCTATCTGGGGAGCGCCCCATGACCGAAACGAACAAGGCGGAGACAAAGTCTGAAGCGCTGGTGATCGCGGGACTGGACTGCTTCTACGGCCAGGTCCAGGTGCTCTACAGCCTCGACCTCATGCTGAACAAGGGCGAGGTGCTGTGCCTGTTCGGCCGCAACGGCGCCGGCAAGACGACGACGCTGAAGGCGATCATGGGCCTGCTTCCTTCGAGTGCCGGCTCGATCAAGCTCGCCGGCCGGGAACTGACCGGCCTGCCGGCGCACGAAGTGCCGAAGGCCGGCGTCGCCTATGTACCGCAGGGCAGGAGGCTGTTCGCCGAGATGACGGTGGCCGAAAACATCGAGATCGGGCTGATGGCGCGCGGCAAGGGCAAGGCCGTGCGGGAAACCGTGTTCGACCTCTTCCCGCTGCTGCGCCAGCGGCTGCGGCAACGTTCGGGCACCTTGTCCGGCGGCGAGCAGCAGATGCTGGCGATGGCGCGCGCGCTCTGCCTCGAACCGCAGGTGCTCTTGCTCGACGAACCGACCGAAGGGCTGATGCCGTCAATGATCGCCAAGATCCGCGAGACGGTGTCGAAGCTGCGCGACATGGGCGTCTCGACCATACTGGTCGAGCAGCGCGTCGATGCCGTGCTGTCGGTCGCCGACCGCGTCTCGTTCATCGAGAATGGCCGCAACCGCGAGACGGTCGATGTCGAGGAACTGCGCGCCGACCCTTCGGCGGTCAGGCGCTATGTCGGCGTCGGTTGATCAGCCGAAAAACAGAAAGCCCGCGACCAGGAAGGTCGGAATCAGTACCAGTCCGGACCACAGCATATAGCCGAAGAAGCCAGGCATCTCGACGCCGCGCTGCCGGGCGATGGCGTAGACCATGAAGTTGGGCGCATTGCCGATATAGGTGTTGGCGCCCATGAACACCGCACCCGCCGAGATCGCCGCAAGCGTCGAGGCGAATTCGGCCATCAGGTGGCGTGGATCGCCCCCGGCAAGTTCAAAGAACACCAGGTAGGTCGGCGCATTGTCGAGGAAGGACGACAGCGCTCCGGTCAGCCAGAAATAGGCGAGGTCGTTGGGCGTGCCTTGCGCCGAGGTGACGAGCGCGACCAGCGGCGCCAGCGCGCCCTCATGGCCGGCTCTCAAAATGGCGATGACCGGCACGATGCAGATGAAGATGCCGGCAAACAGTTTCGCCACTTCCGCGATCGGTCCCCAGTTGAAGCCGTTCGCCTCGCGGTATTCCTTGCGCGAAACCGCCAGCGAGATGAAGGCGAGCGCCAGGATGACGGCGTCGCGCACCAGGTTCTGCAGTTCCAGCGTCACGCCATGAATGGAGACGCTGATCTCAGGCTTCCATGTCGCCGACAGCAGGATGGCGCCGATGACCCCGGCCAGCAGCGGAATGTTTGGCAGGCCTCGAATGCGTATCCTGGAATCCGGTGTCGGGTCCTTGATCTTCGGCGCGCCTGCCTCGCGCCGGTGCAGGATGATGTCGATCGCCAGGAACGCCGCCAGCACCAGGCCGCCGACGAACAGCGTTTCCCGATAGAGGTTCGTGGTCGTCCAGAAGAAGTCGATGCCACGCAGGAAGCCAACGAACAGCGGCGGATCGCCGAGCGGCGTCAGCGAGCCGCCGATATTGGACACCAGGAAGATGAAGAAGACGATGACATGGGCGTTGAACGGCCTGTTGTCGTTGGCGCGGATGACCGGCCGGATCAGGATCATCGAGGCGCCCGTCGTGCCGATGACCGAGGCGAGCAGCGCGCCGACCAGCAGCAGCCCGGCATTGACCAGCGGTGTGCCGTGGATGTTGCCGGCGACCAGAATGCCGCCCGAAATGGTGAACAGCGCAAAAAGCAGGATGATGAAGGACATGTATTCGGTAAGCAGCGCGTGCAGTACCGCCTCGGTCGCCGAAGACAGACCGAAGGCAAGCGCCAAAGGCACGACCACGGACGCGGCCCAAAGCGCCGCGATCTTGCCGTAGTGGTGCTCCCAGACGTGATGGAACAGCAGCGGCCCGGTGGCAATCGACAGCAGCAGCCCGGCAAAGGGAAGTGCCCACCACAGCGACATCGAAGCGCCGGGCAATGCGTGTTCCTCGGCCGCGAAGGCCGCTTCCGGGAACAGCATCGCGGCGGCAAATGCACCGCCGGCCATCAGGCTTGCGGTGATCCGCGAAAGGCCCCCCTGATGCTCCACCGTCCGTTCAGTCCGACAAATGATCTTCAAGCGTCACGCCGGCATCGCGCATGCGCCGCAGCATGGCATTGAGCGAGCCATTGAGATCGATGCCACGGCAGGCATCGAGCCTGACGGTGGTTTTGAAACCCTGGCTGACGGCATCCAGCGCCGAAAAGCCGACGCAGAAATCGGTCGCCAGGCCGACCAGGGTCAAACTGTCGATGCCGCGCTCCCTGAGATAGCCGGCGAGACCCGTCGGCGTCGTGTGGTCGTTCTCGAAGAACGCCGAATAGCTGTCGATCGCTGGGCGAAATCCCTTGCGGATGACGAGCTCGGCCTTGGTCCAGGCAAGGCCGGAATGGAAATCCGAGCCGAGGCTGCCCTGGATGCAATGGTCCGGCCACAGCGTCTGCTGGCCATAGGGCATCTCGATCATGGTGAAGGGCTGCGCGCCCGGATGGCTGGAGGCAAAGCTCGAATGGCCGGCGGGGTGCCAGTCCTGCGTCAGCACGACATGGTCAGTCCGCCGGATCATGTCGTTGACCAGCGGCACGATCTCGTCGCCGCCGGTCACGGCCAACGCGCCGACCGGGCAAAAGTCGTTCTGCAGGTCGATGACAACAAGCGCTTCGTCGGCCATGCGGCTTCCTTCCCTCTGTCTCGATGCCGCTGTTGCGACCGGAGGCAGAAACTTGACCAGATGGCCGGCCGCGTCAACCTCCGAAGGCGTAACAATCTCGTTGCATGCGGCCCGACAGGGACGACGCCCCAAACTCTGGCTTTGACAATTTCCACCGGCTTGATATCATTTGCATACGAATGAATTTCCGGTTCGAAACCGGCGACATGATCCCGGGGGAAAATCCTGGGAGGGCCAAATTCGTGGAAGGCCCGCTCTCTGGGAAGGCAAAGCGTGATCCGTTACGCGAAACCCACCACGGTCGATGAGGCGCTCGCGCTGCTTGGCGAGGACGCCTGGCGCATCCTCGCCGGCGGTACGGATTTCTATCCGGCACAAGGCACGAAGCCGTTCCGCGACAATGTCCTCGACATCAATGGCCTCACCGCGCTGCGCGGCATCGCCGAGACGGATGACCACTTTGTCATCGGTGCGCGCACGACATGGAGCGACCTAATCCGCCATCCCTTGCCGCCTGCCTTCGAAGCGCTGAAACAGGCCGCGCGCGAGGTCGGCTCGCCGCAAATCCAGAACGTCGCCTCGGTCGCGGGCAATCTCTGCAACGCCTCGCCGGCCGCCGATGGCGTGCCGGGCCTGCTCGTGCTCGATGCCGAAGTCGAACTGCGTTCGGCAACAGTGACGCGCTACCTGCCCTTGCCGGATTTCGTTCTCGGCAACCGCCGCACGGCCCTGCAAGCTGGGGAAATGGTCAGCGCCATCCGCGTGCCGAAGCCCTCTACAACGGGCACGTCGGCTTTCGTCAAGCTCGGCGCACGGCGCTATCTCGTCATTTCCATAGCTATGGTGGCGGCGCGCCTGGTCGTCGAGAACGGCACAGTGACCGAAGCGGCCATCGCCGTCGGCTCGTGCTCGGCAGTCGCCAGGCGCCTTGCCGGCGTCGAGGCGGCGCTGCTCGGATTGCCTGTGGATCACCGGCTCGGCGATGCGGTCCAGTCCGCACCGATCACGGAACTGTCGCCGATCGCCGACGTGCGCGGCAGCGCGGAATACCGGCTCGACGCTGTGCGCGAGATTGTCGCCCGCGCCGTGCTGACGGCCGCCGGCCTGACGAACGATAACATGGTGGCGGCATGAACCAGCTTCCGTCTGAAGTGACTGTGGCCCTGCCCGATCTGGGCGAAGGCAGGCCCGGCCTCGGCCCTGAACGCGCCGACATCGCCTTCGCGGTCAATGGCGACGCCGTCCTGGTCAATGTGCCGCCGCTGCGCCGGCTGTCCCAGGTGCTGCGCGACGAATTGCGGCTCACCGGCACCAAGGTCGGCTGCGATGCCGGCGATTGCGGCGCCTGCACGGTACTGGTCGATGGCGAGCCTGTCTGCGCCTGCCTGATGCCGGCGGCGTCCGCTGCCGGCACCGCGGTGACGACGGTTGAGGGGCTGGCCAACGGCAGGCTGTCGGCGTTGCAGGCCTCTTTCCTTGCCCACGGCGCGGCGCAATGCGGCATCTGCACGCCCGCGCTGCTGGTCGCGGCGACCGCATTGCTGGACAGGAAGCCCAGCCCTACCGAGCCCGAAGTGCAGGATGCGCTGGGCGGCATTCTCTGTCGCTGCACCGGCTACCGGAAGATCATCGCGGCGGTGATGGATGCCGGGCGGTTCGAACCGTCAATGGATGGCGCTGCCCCTCATCCGCCTGCCGGCACCTTCTCCCCGTATAGGGACGGGGAGAAGGGACAAGCTCCAGCGTCGACGCCTCCCTCTCCCCGTCCCTTGCGGGGAGAGGGTGAGGGTGAGGGGCGGCATCAGCATCACCATTTGGATCGCAACCTTGACCACAGAATGCCAACTTCAGGCCACGCCGTCGGCTCATCCCCAGTCCGGCTAGATGGAATCCCGAAGGTCACAGGCGGCGAAAAGTTCGGCGGCGATTCCTTCCCTGCCGATGCACTTTCCGTGCTGGTGGTCCGCTCGCCGCATTATCACGCCAGCTTTGCCTTTGGCGACCTCGATGGATGGGCGAAGAGACACCCCGGCATCGCCGGTGTCTTCACGGCGGCCGACATCCCGGGAAAGAACTGCTTCGGTGCGATCGGCCCGTTCGCCGATCAGCCGGCATTGGCCGAAGGACTTGCGCGGCTTCGCGGCGAGGCGGTGGCGCTGGTCGCCGGCGAGCGCGAGGCGATCCTTGATCTCGACCTGTCGGATTTCCCGGTCCACTGGACCGAATTGCCGTATTTCCTGCAATCTTGCGAAGCGCAGGCCGAAGGTGCGGCACGGATCCATGACAACCGCCCGGCCAACCTTCTGACCACGGGCCTCGTCGAGCGCGGCGATCCCGAGGCGGCGCTTGCCGATGCCGCCCTCACCGTGAGCGGCGCCATCGAAACGTCCTATGTCGAGCACGCCTATATCGAACCGGAAGCCGGCCATGCCTATCTGGATGGCGACACGCTGGTTGTCGTCGCGTGCACGCAGGCGCCCTACATGGACCGCGACGAGACGGCGAAGGTGCTTGGCCTTGCCGTCGACAAGGTGCGCATCGTGCCGACCGCGACCGGCGGCGGTTTCGGCTCGAAACTCGACGTTTCGCTGCAGCCGCTGATCGGCCTCGTGGCGCTGAAAACCGGCCGACCGGCGGCGCTGACCTACACCCGCAATGAATCGATGACATCGACCACCAAGCGCCATCCGGCTGAGATGCGGGCGACCATCGGCGTCGACGCCGAAGGCCATGTCACCGTCATGACCTTTGCCGGCGATTTCAACACCGGCGCCTATGCCAGCTGGGGCCCGACCGTTGCCAACCGAGTGCCGGTGCATGCGTCCGGACCCTATGCGACGCCCAACTATCGCGCCGAGGGCCGCGCCATCCATACGCATGGCCCGATCTCCGGCGCCTTCCGCGGCTTTGGCGTGCCGCAGGCGACCATCATGCAGGAAACGCTCTATGACGAGCTCGCCGGCAAGCTTGGCATCGATCGCCTCGATTTTCGTCTGAAAAACTGCCTTCGGAACGGCTCCGAAACGGTTACCGGGCAACGCCTGGAGTCCGGCGTCGGCATTGCCGAGTGCCTTGAGGCGCTGCGGCCGCATTGGGCGCGCGCGACAGCCGACGCGGATGCGTTCAACGATGCCCACGCGGACAAAAAACGCGGCGTCGGCGTGGCCTCCTGCTGGTATGGCTGCGGCAACACCTCGCTGCCCAATCCATCGACCATCCGGGTCGGCATCGCGGCCGACGGCACGGTCGTCCTGCACCAAGGCGCCGTCGATATCGGCCAGGGCTCCAACACCGTCATCACCCAGATCTGCGCCGACGCGCTCGGCCTGCCGCTGGAGAAATTCCGGCTGAAGAGCGCCGATACGGCGATCAGCCCCGATGCCGGCAAGACTTCGGCCTCGCGCCAGACTTTCGTCACCGGCAAGGCGGCCGAGAAGGCCGGCCGCGCGTTGCGTGAGAACATCCTGCGCTTTGCCAATGTCTCGGAAAAGGCATCCCTCCAGCTGGATGGTGTGGCGATCGTCATCCGCGAGGGCGAGGCCGTACGCCGCATCGATCTCGCCTCGCTCGACGTCGATGCCGAAGGCTTCGTCTTCCGCGCCGAGGAGACCTACGATCCGCCGACGCTGCCGCTCGATGCCAAGGGCCAAGGCAAGCCCTATGCCGTGTACGGCTTCGGCGCGCAGATCGCCGAACTCGAGGTCGATCTCAAGCTCGGCACGGTGAAGCTGCTGAAAATCACCGCCGCGCACGATGTCGGCAAGGCGATCAACCCGCTGCTGGTCGAAGGGCAGATCGAAGGCGGCATCGCGCAAGGCATCGGCATGGCGCTGATGGAAGAATACATTCCCGGCCGGACCGAGAATTTGCACGACTATCTCATTCCGACCATAGGCGACGTGCCGCCGATCGAAACCATCCTGGTCGAGGTACCCGATCCGGAAGGCCCGTTCGGCGCGAAGGGGCTGGGTGAGCATGTGCTGATCCCGACCGCACCCGCGATCCTCAACGCCATCCGCCACGCCACCGGCGTTCTGGTCACCAGGATTCCGGCGACGCCGACGCGTCTGCGCGCTGGCATTCGTGAAAAAGATGGCATCCGCGAAAAGGAGGCACGCCGATGAGCGAGCTTGCCGAGCGCTTCGAAACGCACGATCCCGGCGAGAAGCTGGTGGCGGAGAAGATCCGCTGCGATGCCTGCCCGGTCATGTGCTACATCGCAGATGGCCGCACCGGCGCCTGCGACCGCTACGGCAATGCCGGCGGCCGGATCGTACGGATGGACCCTCTGACCATCCTCGACCACGCGGCCGAGACCGGCGCGGCGATCGTGCCTTTCGTCGCCGAAGGCGAGGCCTGGGACGGCGAGTTGGTCAACACCGGGCGCCGCTTCGTCACGGCAATAGGCGCCGGCACCACCTATCCCGACTACAAGCCGGCGCCGTTCATCGTCAGCCAGGAGGTCGAGGGCGTCGATCTCGTCACGGTCGTCACCGAAGGCATCTTTTCGTATTGCGGCGTCAAGGTGAAGATCGATACCGACCGTCATATCGGACCGGAAACGGCTGTTGTTCGGGCGGAGGGCGAGGCGATCGGCCATGTCACGACAGGCGAATACGGCTCGCAAATGCTGTCGCTGGGCGGGGTGCATCACCTCACCGGCGGCTCCAAGGCCGAAGGCCGCGCCACCTGCGATGCGCTGCTCAATCTGTGCAACCGCAAGCCGGTGGAACTGATCATCGACGGCGGTGCCACCATCATCGTCGAAGCCGGCAAACCACCTGTCATCGACGGCAAGCAGGAGCACCGCATGCGCGTCGGCTGCGGCTCGGCGACGATCGGCATGTTCGCCACGCAATGGCGCGGGCTGGTCGACGAGGTGGTGGTGGTCGACGACCACATCACCGGCGTCGTTTCCGAGCATCAGGCCGGCAAGGTGCTGGGCTGGCAGGATACGGGGATCAAGATCATTGGCCGCCGCTCGACGCCGGGCCGCTATTTCAAGGTTTCCGAGCCCGGCCTCGGCTGGGGCGGCACCTCGATTTCCGACCCGCTGTCGATCCTTGGCGACTGGAACGCCAAGAAGGGCGCGCGACCCGGCCTGTCGTTGCTGATGGTTTCGACCACAGGCGAACAATTCGCCTATTACGAACTCGACGACGAATTGAAGCCTGTCGAAAAACCGTTTCCCGAACGGCTGCGGAAGTCGGTCAATCTGATCGAGGACAATTGCGAGCCCGCGCTGTGCACCGTGCTGTTCATCGGCGGCGCCGGCGGTTCGCTGCGGGCCGGCGTCACCGAAAACCCGGTCAATCTCACCCGGTCGGTGCAAGGCCTGAAGACCTATGTGACGGTCGGCGGCGCGCCGGTCTATGTCTGGCCGGGCGGCGGCATCACGCTGATGGTCGATGTCACCAAGGTGCCGGAAGGCGCTTTCGGCTATGTGCCGACACCGGCGCTGGTGGCGCCGATCGAATTCACGCTGCGCCGCGACGACTATATCAGGCTCGGCGGCTACGAGGCCGAAATCCGCAGCGTCGAGGATATCGTCGCCAAGGGCGGCGAGTATCTCAACCCACGTCGCGGAACCGGCGCGCCGTCCGACAATCCATGGCCGCCGCTCGCGCAATTGCGGCGTGCCGCCTCGAACGGAGCCGGGTGATGGACGGCCCGCAAGTCCACTGGCTGCAGGACGGCAAGCGGCTGCACCTCAACCACGGGCCGATCGACCTGATCGTCGAGGCCTTTGGCGAGGCGGGCGAGTGTCGTGCCGCCTACGCCCAGGCTGTCGCGCGCTTCCAGACGATCCTGATCGAGTTGGTCAAGGAGCTTCCCGAATTGCGGCTCCCGGCATTTTTCCTGCGGCCGCGCGCCTTTGACGGCCCGACGGCGCGCCGCATGGAAGCCGCCGTCATGCCCTTGGCGGAATGCTTCATAACACCGATGGCGGCCGTTGCAGGATCGGTAGCCGACGAAATGCTCGCCGCATTGCTTGCCGGCCGCAGGCTCGATCGCGCCTATGTCAACAATGGCGGCGACAGCGCCCTTCACATTGGCACGGGCCGGTCGATCGGTCTGGCGGTCGCCGGCACCGGCAACGGCATGGCCGACCGGATCACGATCCGTGCGGAAGACGGCGTTCGCGGCGTTGCCACCAGCGGCTGGCGCGGCCGCTCCTTTTCGCTCGGCATTGCCGACGCCGTCACCGTGCTGGCGCGGACCGGCGCAGAGGCCGATGCGGCGGCGACGCTCATCGCCAACGCGGTCGACCTGCCCGGCAATCCCGCCATCAAGCGCACTCCGGCACAGGAGTTGTCGCCCGACAGCGATCTCGGCGCGCGACTGGTGACACAAGCCGTCGGCACGCTGGCGTTTGGCGAAGTGGCGCAGGCGCTGGACAATGGCCTGGCCGTCGCCGAAGATTTTCGCCGGCGCGGGCTGATTGCCGCATCGGCACTGTTTCTTGGCGGTGAGGCCCGCATCAGTGGCTCGGTTGCACTTTCCGCGCCCAACAAACATCCGAGGGAGGAAGTTGCCCATGCCTGAGTTTCCGATCCGCAAGGTCGCGGTGCTGAGCGAAGAAATCTTTCACGAGGGCGGACCGGTCGCGGACGTACCGCGCCGCCGGGCGGCGGCCATGGCCGTGGTCAGGAACCCGTTCGCGGGACGCTATGTCGAGGATCTGCAAAGCGCCATGGACGATCTGAAGCCGCTCGGCCTGCTGCTCTGCGACCGGCTGATCGCGGCGCTCGGCGGCGATGTCAATCAGATCGACGGCTACGGCAAGGGCGCCATCGTCGGCACGGCGGGCGAACTGGAACACGGCGCGCTCTGGCATGTGCCGGGCGGCTACGCCATGCGCGAGCGGCTCGGCGACGCCAAGGCGATCGTGCCGTCGGCCAAGAAGGTCGGCGCCTTCGGCTCGAAGCTCGACGTACCGCTCGGCCACATCAACGCCGCCTATGTGCGCAGCCATTTCGACGCCATGGAAGTCGGCATAAGCGACGGCCCGCGTCCCGACGAGATCCTGTTTTGCCTCGCCATGACCTGCGGCCCGCGCGTCCACAACCGCATGGGTGGCCTTGCGGCCGACGACATCAAGGCCTGGGACGGGTTGCGGTGAACGGCGAGGACAATCTGCTCAAGCTGGTCGAGGCCGAAGAGCCTGAGGAACATGACTACCTCCTCCAGGAACAGGTCGGCTTCATCCTGCGCAAGGCGCACCAGCGCCATGTGTCCATCTTCGCCGCGCATATCGGCGACCTGACGCCGCCACAATTCGCGGCGCTGGCCAAGCTGCGCGATGTCGGCGAGACCTCGCAGAACCAGCTCGGCACGCTGATCGCGATGGACGCGGCGACCGTGAAGGGCGTGATCGACCGCCTGAAGGCACGCGGCCTGGTGGCGCTCTCCAGGCATGAGGTCGACAAAAGGCGGCTGCTGGTCAATCTGACCGCCGAGGGTCGCGATGCGATCGAACGGCTGATCCCGCTGGCCCGCGAAATCACCAGGGAAACGCTGGCACCGCTCTCGGCCAAGGAGATCGCCACGTTCACAAAGCTGCTGGCGAAGCTGGCGTAGGCTGGTCCTGCCGGACGCCAATCAGCGCCCGGCAGAAGCGTATCGTCTCAGAGTCCGTTGTCCTTCAGCACCTGGGCGGCGTTTTCCTTGGTGATCTTCTCGGTCGGCAGCGTGATGGTCTTCTCGACCTTCTCGCCGTTGAGGAACTTGATCGCCTGACGCAGGCCTTCAGCACCGGGGGTGACATAGGTGAAGGTCGCCGTCAGCTCGCCCTTGTTCACCATTTGCACGCCTTCATTGGGCAAGCCGTCGATGCCGATGAACTTGATGTCCTTCTCGCGGCCGACGTCCTTGGCGGCAAGATAGGCGCCGTAGGCCATTGGGTCGTTGTGGCCGTAAACGAGATCGATCTTCTCGTTGGTTTTCAGCGCGTTGGCCATCAGATTGTAGGCCTGGTCCTGCTTCCAGTCGCCCGACTGCTGGTCGAGCAGATACTTGATGCCCGGCTCCTTGTCGGTGAATTCGTGGAAGCCGTCATGGCGGTCATGCGCCGGCTGGGTGCCCATCCCGCCCCAGATCTCGACGACATTGCCCGCCGCCTTGCCCTTGCCGCCGAGCAGCTCGACGGCATATTCGCCGGCCGCGCGGCCGATCAGCTTGTTATCGCCGCCGACGAACTGCGTGTAGTCCTTGGTGTCGACGTTGCGGTCGAGCACGAAGACCGGAATCTTGGCGTCGATGGCCTGCTGCACGACGCCGGTCAGGCCCGCGGATTCCTTCGGCGACACCAAAAGCGCGTCGACCTCCTGACGGATCAGGTTCTCGACATCGGCGACCTGCTTCTCGGTCTTGTCCTCGCCATCGGTGATGATCAGCTCGACCTCGGGATGCTTGGCGGCTTCGGCGATGATGTCCTTGTTGAACTGGGCGCGCCAGGGCTCGATGGTCGTCACCTGCGAGAAGCCGATCTTCCACTTCTTGTCCTGGGCGAAGGCGTTGCCGGTCGAAAGCAGCGCGGTGGTGGTCAGCAGTGCCGCGCCGAGTGCGGCAAGCTTCAGCATGTCACGTCGTTTCATTTCTTGTTTCCTCCGAGATTGAGAGACGGGGTCTCTTGTGGCGGCCGCTTGGCTGCGGCCGTTTCCTTGCGCGCCGGTTGCCCGCCGGGCAGGCGCAGATAGGCCAGGAGATCGCCGGCATTGCGCTCCTGGACGAGCACGGTGCCGATGATGATCATCCCCTTCAGCACCAGTTGAAGATTCGAATTGATGTTGTGGAGCTGCAGTATGTTGGAGAGCAGCCCGAAGATCAGCACGCCGCAGAACGTGCCGATCAGGCTGCCGCGTCCGCCCATGAGGCTGGTTCCGCCGATGACCACGGCGGCGATGGCGTCGAGCTCCAATCCGGCGCCGGCATCGGGCTTGCCTTGCCGGTACTGCGCCACATAGAGCACCGCGGCGAGGCCGGCGAGCAGGCCGGAGACGGCATAGGTGGCGATCTTGACGCGGCCGGCGGCGATGCCTGAGAGCCGCGCCGCCTCCTCGTTGCCGCCGATGGCATAGACATAGCGGCCGAACGGCGTGAAGCGCAGCACCGCGCCATAGATCAGGATGGCACCGAGGAAGAACAGGCCGGGCATCGGGATGACGCCGAACACCAGCGAGCGCAGCATCTCGAAATCGGCGGTGGCGTTCGAGCCGGTATAGACCGGCAGCACGGCATTGTTCTGGCCGGCGGTGAGCCGGGCGATACCGAGCGCCGTCACCATCATCGCCAGCGTGACGATGAAGGGCTGCAGCCGACCGGCAACGATGATGAAGCCGTTGATGGCGCCGAACAGCAGGCCGACGCAGGGCGCCACCAAGAGCACGCCGAGCACGCCGAATTTGGGCTCGATCTGCGGCAGCAGGTACCATAGCGACAGGCCGCACAGGAACACGCCGACGATTGCTGGCGTGACCAGGCCGCGAACACTGGCCAGCTTCACATCGCGCGCGGCGGCATCCGGACCGGTACGGGACTTTTCCACGTTGAGGAAAATGAAGCGGGTGACGACGAAACCAAGGCAAAGCGCCACCAGCGCGACAGTCGGCACACCCAGCACGACGCCCGGTGTAACACCCGGCACCGTCAGCAGCATGGCGCAGACCACCGAGCAGATGGCCATCAGCGAGCCGACGGAGAGATCGATGCCGCCGGTGATGATCACCGCCGTCATGCCGGTGGCGATCAGTCCGGTGGTCGACACCTGGCGCAGCACGTCGAGCAGATTGCCGTAGGATAGGAAGATGTTGTTGCCCTTGGAACTGACCGGCGAGCCGAGCACGCCGATCAGGAAGATGGCGATCAGGCCCCAATAGAGCTTGGTCCGGGACAGGAGTTTCAATGCAGTCATGCGGCTGGTCTCGATAGCGTCCGGCGCGGCGCGGCAAGGCGCATGATGGCCTCTTCGCTTGCCGCGTCGCGGGAAAGAATACCGGTCTGGCGGCCCTCGGCCATCACCAGGATGCGATCGGAGAGATGCAGCAATTCCGGCAATTCGGAACTGATGACCGCGATGGCCAGGCCATCGCGCGCCAACTGGAAGATGAGGTCGTAGATCTCGCGCTTGGCGCCGACATCGATGCCGCGCGTCGGCTCGTCCAGCAAAAGCACGCGCGGCCTGGTCGCCAGCCACTTGCCGATGACGACCTTCTGCTGGTTGCCGCCCGACAGCGTGCCGGCGGGCTGATCGATGTCCTGGCAGCGGATGCCGAGTGCCTTGACCGCCTGCCTCGCCAGGCCCTGCTCGCCGGCCAGCGAGCGGATGCCGAAGCGTGCCAGCGACCCGACCAGCGGCAGCGCGACATTGTCCGTGATCGAGGCCTGCAAGTGCAGGCCTTGCGTCTTGCGGTCCTCGGTGACCAGCGCGATGCCCAGCCGCCTGGCGTCGCGCGGCGAGCGGATGTTCACGGACCGGCCGTCGAGTTGGATATCCCCGCCGGCACGGCCATCGCCCGAGCCGAAGATCGCTTCCATGATCTCGGTGCGGCCCGAGCCCAGAAGGCCGCCTATGCCGAGGATTTCGCCCGCGGCCAGATCGAAGCCGACGCCGTCGATCACTTGCCGCCAACCCTGGCGGTCGGGCTTCGACAGCGACAGATTGCTGACCGAAAGCACGGTTCGGCCGCCGGGATCCCGCTCCTCTTGCGAGGATGCGAGCAGGTCCCGTCCGACCATCGCCGAAATGATGGCATTCTCGTCAAGCTCGGCCATCGGCCGCGTCAGCACATGGCGCCCGTCGCGGAACACCGTGACGCGGCCGGCCAGATGCATCACCTCGTCGATGCGGTGCGAGATGTAGATGATGGCGACACCGCTTTCGGCAAGCTGGCGGATGATGCGGAACAGCCGCTGGCATTCGGCGGGCGAAAGGGCCGAGGTCGGCTCGTCCATGATCAGGATGCGCGCCGACATCGACAGCGCCTTGGCGATCTCCACCAGTTGCTGTTCGCCGACGCGCAAGGCGCCGACGCGCGCTTCCGGATCGAGTTCAATGCCGAGTCGCTGCAGGAGGGCGGCCGCCGCACGGCTGCTCGCCTTGCGGTCGACGATCAGCCCGGCGATCAGTTTTTCGCGGCCGAGGAAGATGTTGTCGGCGACGCTGAGTTCCGGCACCAGGTTGAGTTCCTGGTGGATGATGGCGATGCCGGCATCCTCTGCGTCGCGCACGCCGGCGAAGCTGACCGGTCTTCCATCGACGCTGACCGTGCCTTCGTAGCCGGTATAGACGCCGGAGAGGATCTTCATCAGCGTCGACTTGCCGGCGCCGTTCTCGCCCATCAGGGCATGGACCTCGCCACGCCGCAAATCGAAGCCGACATCGACCAGGGCGGCGATGCCGCCGAAGCTCTTGGAAATGCGCTCGGCGCTCAGGACGACATTGGAATGGTCCGCCGCCGCGACATGCCCATGGGCGATGGAACCTCTGTGCTCCATGACAATGGCGGCCTCCCTTCCGTCCTCGTCAATCTCATCCAAACGCTATTCTAAACGTTTCGATACTGTCAAGCCGCTATCTGATAACGCAGGATTGACCCTTTTCAATTCTTGCGAAAAACCTTGATATTCCGTAGGTATAGCGAACAGACACTGGCGAAACGTTTCGAAAATGGCAGCATCCAAGCGGACGAGACAGCGAAAATCGACGGCGCCGACCATGCTGCATGTGGCGGAAGCGGCGCGTGTCTCGGTCGCCACCGTGTCGGCGCTGATCAACGGCACGGCGACCGTCAGCCCCGAACTCAGCCAGCGCATCGAGCAGGCGATCCGCGATATCGGCTACAAGCGCAATGCGATCGCCCGCAGCCTGAAAATGGGCACGACGCGCACCATTGGCCTGACCGTGCCGCACATCACCAATCCGTTCTTCACCGATGTCGTCTCGGTCATCCAGCAGGCCTTCGACCGCGCCGGCTATGCCGTCATGCTTTGCTGCACGGACGAGGATCTGAACACCCAGGACGACCAGATCAGGCTCTTGCTCGACCGCATGGTCGACGGGCTGATCGTGGCGCGTGTCGGCGACGGCGCGATCCTCAAGGGGATCGTCGACGACGCCAATGTGCCGGTCGTGCTGCTGGACCGCATCTGCGAGGGCGTCGATACCGACGCGGTGGTGCTCGACAACCAGAGCGCCGTGTTCGACGCCATCACCTACCTGATCAATCTTGGCCACCGGCGCATCGGCTACATCACCGGCACGTCCGATATTTCGCCCATGCACGACCGCATGACCGGATACAGCGAGGCGCTTCGGGCGGCCGGCCTGCCGGTGGCCGAGGAACTGGTTCGCTCCGGCAATTTCCATGAGATCGACGGCTATAACGCGACCATGCAGCTGCTGTCGCTGCACAATCGGCCAAGCGCGATCTTCTCGGCCAACAATCCGATGGTGATCGGCACCATGAAGGCGATCCGCGACATCGGCCTGTCCTGCCCGGAGGATATTTCGGTCGCCTGCTTCGACGATTTTCCGTGGTCCGACGTGTTCCAGCCGCAACTGACCACGGTGGCGCAGCCGGTGCAGGCGATCGGTGAACAGGCGGCCAATCTGCTGCTCGACCGCCTTGCCGGCAACCGGGACGCGCCGCCGCGCAAGCTGGTGCTCAAAGGCCGGCTGATGATCCGCAATTCGTGCCGGCCGCTCGGCGCAATCGCGCAGAGCGCGAGTGCCTGAACGACGCGCGTTGGATCAGGGCTTGAACACTCCGGAACAAAGCGCCTGCAGTTTCGAAAAGACGCCCTTGCCGCCTGATATGACCTGTGTCCCGCTTTGCAGCACCGTCGCGCGATCCGCCTTCAGAACGGCACCGCCGGCTTCCTCGATCAACAGCATGCCGGCCAGGCAGTCCCAGGCGTTCATGTGCTCCTCCACATAGCCAAGCAGCCGGCCCGAGGCCACATAGGCCAGCATCAGCGCGCCGGACGCGTTGCGGAAGAAGACACCGCCTTCGGCGAGGATCTTCTTGATCAGCACGGCGATGTTCTCGGCTTCGGCCCGATTCGAGAAGCCGGTCCCCACCGACCCTTCTTCCAGGCTGGTCGCCGCGCTTGCCTTGATCGGCCGGCCGTTGACGAAGGCGCCACCGTCGCGCCTGCCGTGAAACGTCTCGCCGGTCGACGGCTCGTGGATGACGCCGACGACCGTCTCCCCATCCCGCGCGCAAGCGATCACCACGCACCAGGCCGGAATGCCGCGCACGAAATTGGCGGTGCCGTCGATGGGGTCGATGACCCAGACATGGCCTGTCGAGCCTGCGACCGAGGCATGCTCCTCGCCGACGATGCCATCTTGCGGATAGTCGGCGGCGATCGCGGCGCGGATGAACAGCTCGACCTCACGGTCGGCTTGCGAGACCAGGTCCTGATGGCCCTTGCTCTCGATGGTCAGGCTCTCCAGATCGCGGAAATATCTGAGCCCGAGGTCACCGGCGCGCCGCGCCAGATCGATGGCAAACCGCTCGCGCGCTTCATGGTCGTTTTTCAAGGGAAGTTTCCGATCCGTGGAGGGAAACCCGCCCATAGCAAAACGGCGGTGCCTGCAACAGTGCCTGCCAGGCAGGTTCCGTAAAAAGTGTCCCGCGGTTTTGCGGCAAGAACCCGCGGCAAACAAAGAAACCTAGGCAGACGACGCGTTGGCGAAGCCGGCGGAGTCCGCTCGGAACATCAGGCCGCCTGCAAAAGCGATTTGTGAGCCTCAGCCAAGATCTCGAAGGAGCGCACCCGCGCCGCGTGATCAAAGATCTGCGCGGTGACCATCAGCTCGTCGGCACCGGTGCGGCGCACGAAGGCGTCGATGCCTTGCCGCACCGTTTCGGGAGAGCCGACGACGGCGCAGGACAGCGCCTGGCCGAGCATTGTCTTGGCCATCGGGTCGAGATCGCGGTCATAGTTCTCGACGGGCGGCGGCAATTTTCCCGGCCTGCCGGTGCGCAGGTTGACGAAGGCCTGCTGCAGCGAGGTGAACAGCAGACGCGCCTCGGCATCGGTAGGTGCCGCGAAGACATTGAGGCCGAGCATGACATGCGGCTTGTCGAGCTGCTCCGACGGCTGGAAGCGGGAGCGGTAGATGTCCAGCGCATGATCGAGCTCCGCTGGCGCGAAATGCGAGGCAAAGGCGTAGGGCAGGCCAAGCATGGCGGCGAGCTGCGCGCCATAGAGGCTCGAGCCGAGGATCCAGATCGGCACGGTCTGGCCTTCGCCCGGCACGGCGCGCAGGCGCTGGCCTTCCTCCGCGGGGAGGAAATAGCCCATCAGTTCGACGACATCCTGCGGGAAATTGTCAGCACCGGCTTCGAGGTTGCGGCGCAAAGCGCGCGCGGTGTTCATGTCGGTGCCGGGGGCCCGGCCGAGCCCCAGATCGATGCGGCCGGGAAACAGGGCCGCCAGCGTGCCGAACTGCTCGGCGATCACCAGCGGCGCATGGTTGGGCAACATGATGCCGCCGGCCCCGACGCGAATGGTTTTGGTGCCGCCGGCGACATGAGCGATGACCACCGATGTGGCGGCGCTGGCGATACCCGGCATGTTGTGATGCTCGGCCAGCCAGTAGCGCTTGTAGCCCAGCCGCTCGGCATGGCGGGCAAGATCGAGCGAGTTGGCCAGCGACTGCGAGGCATCGCTGCCTTCGACGATCGGCGACAGGTCGAGAACGGACAGTTCGGTCATGCGTTGGCATCCTGTGTAGAAACCGCATGTAGGATGCACCTGGCGAGGCCGCAAATTCAAAAATATTGATCAGCCCTTCGCCGGCTCGGTGTCGGCGGCATCATCGTCCCCCACCACACCGTTCTGCTGCGCGGCGAGAAAATTGCCGACATGGCCGAGCCCCTCGAAATGGTCGCAGAACACCTTGATGACGACCAGCAGCGGCACCGCCATCAAGGCGCCGACGAAACCCCACAGCCACGACCAGAAGGCAATGGCGATGAAGATCGCCACGGCGTTGATCTCCAGGCGCCTGCCGACCACCATCGGCGTCACGAACTGGCCCTCGACGACGTCGCAGAGCAGCACGAAGGCCGGCGCCAGAAGCGCGTAAGAGATGGTGTCGAAGCTGATCAGCGCCATCACCGCGACCAGCACGATGGTCAGCAGCGCGCCGACATAGGGCAGGAAGTTGAGCAGCGCGGCGGCCACGCCCCAGACCAGCGGGTTGGGCATGCCGAGCGCCCACAGGCCAAGGCCGATGACCGTGCCGAGACCGGCATTGATGATGGTGACGGTGAGCAAATAGTGCGAGATCTCGCGCTCGACGTCATAGACGACACGCAGTGCCCGCTTCTTTTCCGTGAGGCTGGCGAAGGACTGGATGATCTTCTCGTAGAACATCGTGCCCGAGGCGAGCAGGAACAGCGACAGCACGAAGATGATGGTGAGGCTGGTTCCCGCCGCCAAGATGTTGCTGGCGGCCGCCGATAATATGCCGGACTGGGCCACCGCCACCTTCTGGATGCCCGGCTCCTGCGAGGTCTCGGTCATTTGCTCGATCTGATGCGAGACCTGCATGATCCTTTCCAGCGGACGCCGCAATTGCGCCAGCCGCTCGGTGAGCTGCTGGCCGATCGACGAGGTGTTGTTGAGGAGATCGATCACCGGGCCGCTGAGCAAGTAGCCAGCGCTTGCGAACACACAGATGGACAGCAGCACGAGAAGCGTCGCCGAAACCACTTCAGGGATGCCGCGCTTGCGCAGCAGCCGTACGATCGGCGTCAATGTCAGCGCCAGCAGGAACGCCAGGATGACCGGCATGAAAAAGGCGCGGCCGAAGTAGAGCGCATAGACGGTCATGAAAATGAAGATGCCGACCAGCAGCGTACGCATCAGATGCGTATCGGCACGCGCCACGGCGCGCGCTTCGGCCGCTTCGGCAACGCCCGCGCCCAGCGCCTCGGATTCGGCTTTCATCTCGGTCCCTCAGCGGTGCACCGCAATTGGTGCGATCCGTCGACCGAAAACGCTGGCGCGCCTTCAAGGTTCCGTTAGCCGGCAGGGCCCGAGAAGCCGGCCCTGCCGTTGGCTTATGCCACCGGAGCAGCCACCGCCGGCGCGGATTTCGCCGTCTCCTTGCGCACGATCGGCGCCACCCTGGTGCCGTAGAGCTCGATCGCCTTCATGATCTTGGCATGCGGCATGGTGCCGATCGCCATCTGCAGCAGGAAGCGGTCATTGTTGAAGATCTTGTGCTGGGCGACGATCTTTTCGGCCACCTGCTCCGGGCTGCCTACGAACAGGGCGCCGTTCGGACCACGTGACTGGTCGAAATGCGCCCGCGACGTCGGGCCCCAGCCACGCTCGCGGCCGATGCGGTTCATGACCTCCGCCTGCGGGCCGTAGAAATCGTCGGCCGCCTGTTCGGTCGTCTCGGCAATGAAGCCATGCACGTTGATGCTGGTGGCGAGACCGGCCGGGTCACTGCCGGCCCGCTTGGCGGCCTCGCGGTACAGGTCGAACAGCGGCGCGAAGCGCGCCGGCTCGCCGCCGATGATGGCGAGCGCCAGCGGCAGGCCGAGCGCGCCGGCGCGGGCGGCCGACTGCGGCGTTCCACCAATCGCGATCCAGATCGGCAGCCTGTCCTGGAACGGACGGGGGTATACGCCACGATCGTTGATCGCCGCGCGCAGGTTGCCGGACCATGTGACTTTCACCTGATCGCGGATGGCAAGTAGCAGATCGAGCTTTTCGGCGAAGAGCTCGTCATAATCCTCGAGATTATAACCGAAGAGCGGAAAGGATTCGATGAACGAGCCGCGCCCGGCCATGATCTCGGCACGGCCGCCCGACAGAAGATCGAGCGTGGCGAACTGCTGGAAGACGCGCACCGGATCGTCCGAGGAGAGCACGGTGACCGCGCTGGTCAGCTTGATGCGTTTGGAGTGCTCCGCCGCGGCCGCCAGGGCCACGACTGGCGCGGAGGCTGCATAATCGGGCCGGTGATGTTCGCCCAGGCCAAAGACGTCGAGGCCGACCTGGTCGGCCAGTTCGATCTCCTCGATCAGGTTGCGCAGCCGCTCATGCGGCCCGATGGCGCCGGGACCCGGCTGCGGGCTGACGTCGGCGAAAGTGTAGAGACCGAGTTCCATGTGATGTCATCCTGGTGTTGGGTTTTGGCGTTAGAGGTAGCGAGCGATACGCCTGGCCGCCAGAGGTCTGGACAGTGAACAGTGCATGTCGGTTTGGGTGGGAAAAGGCGTCTCCCGGCTGCAACATCGCGGAATTTCATGGCTGGCATACCGTTTTGGCGCTTGAACTCTCGGCATTCGCGCGTATGTAAGCCTCGCGAATTGACTTCAGGGAAGTGGACTTGGCTATCTACAGGGAAAAAGACATTTTCGAGCGGCGCAACGCCGCGAACGAGGCAAAGAAGGCGCTTCTGGAGCGTTTCAAGTCAAAGCCGGCGGCAGATGATCCTGCGGTGCTGGCACGGCAGGCCGAACGCAAGGCAATCCTCGAGGCTCGCGCGATACGCGAGGCTGAAAAGGCCAGGCTGAAGCAGGAAAAGCTGGCACGCGAGGCAGCCGAGAAGGCTGAGCGCGAGGCAGCGGCCGAGGCGGCGCGCGTTGCCGCGGAAGAAGCAGCCCAGGCCGAAGCCAAAATTCGGGAAGCCGAAGAGACCGAGCGCATTGCCCGTCTGCTCGCCGACGAGGCAGAGCGAAAGGCCAAGCGCGACGCACGCTATGCGGCCCGCAAGGCGCGTACCGGCAGAGCGCCTCCCGGTTTCTCCGCCCGCTAGCAGCTTCGGCGCAGCCACGTTTGAATATTGGATCAGGGTCGCCTTGCAGCGGCCCTGAATGTGTTTGCGCGAAAGTAGGGCTTTGGCCTTCGAGGATGCGTATCGTTGTCCCAAAGCCGTTTGGCGCCTTTGGGCGACGTGCAGTCAAGCCGCGAACTTCAGCCCCATGATGCCGCAGACAATCAGCGCGATGCAGGCAAGCCGGATCGCCGTGGCGGGCTCGCCGAGCAGCCAGATGCCAAGCAGCGCCGTGCCGACCGTGCCGATGCCGGTCCACACCGCATAGGCGGTGCCGACGGGAAGCGCCTTCAGCGCCAGGCCGAGCAAGGTAAGGCTGACGATCATCGACGCGACCGTGAGCACGGTCGGGACGAGCCTGGTGAACCCATCAGTGTATTTGAGACCGATCGCCCAGCCGATTTCGAACAGGCCGGCGAAAAACAGAAAAATCCAAGACATCGGGAACGCTCCATCCAGCATCGGATCGGAAATACAATCCGATCCTCAGATCAACAATGGGCGGGTCGTCCCGACCTGATTTTTGGGAGAAGCACGGGGTCGTCCCCGCGCCAAGGATATAGGGTTTTCCAAAAGCCCGATCAACACCCGCCGGCGGCATTGCCGAATGCCGCCGGTGAGATCCCACCGCGCCGGCCTTGTCGAGGCCTACTTCTCCTTGATGCGCATCGCCTTGACTGGCGGCGCCTTCAGGACGGGAGCGGCTGCCGGCTTCTTGGCGTCCTTCTTCGGCTTGCGGGCTTCCTTGCCTGCCTTCATCGCACCTTTAGCCATGATTCGTTCCTCCAATTGCGGGGAGTGAAGTGAAACAAGAGAAACGCTTCGCTGCAAGGGGGCAGCGCCTGTCAGGAACTGCCGGTCGGCCGCTTTCAACCGGTTTCTAATTTACTCGTAAACCACGGCGGTCCGTGCCATTCTCATCTTCGCACTGCAGCATCGACCCGCGCATTCGCCGGGTGATCGTCAGGCAGGCCGGTCAGGACGACAATGCGGATCCATATCGGCTGCGAGATGAGTTTCGACTTCCCGCAGGAAACGCCGCTTATCGCGATGCTCAATGTCCACTATTCCCGCGCTTCCGATCTCGAGCGCCCGGATTTCTTGACATCGAACCCGCCGGTGCCGATCGAGAGCTACCGCGACAGTTTCGGCAATTGGTGCAACCGCTTCGTTGCGCCGCCCGGACGGTTCACATTCGGCACCGATGCCGTCATCGGCGCGCCCGGCACATTCGAGATGAGCGAGCTGATGGCCTGGCAGCACGAGGTGCGCGACCTGCCGGCGGAAACGCTGCTGTTCCTGTTGCCCAGCCGGTTTTGCGAGAGCGACCTTCTGGCCAGCGAGGCATGGCGGCTGTTCGGCCATACGCCGCTCGGCATACCGCGCGTGCAGGCGGTGTGCGATTTCGTCCACAACCACATCGTCTTCAACTATGGCAACGCGCGGCCGACGCGCACCGCGGCGGAAGCCTATCGCGAGCAGAGCGGCGTGTGCCGCGACTTCGCGCACCTCGCCGTGACCTTCTGCCGGGCGCTCAACATCCCGACACGCTACTGCACCGGCTACATCAGCGATATCGGCATGCCGAAACCGTGGTCGAGCATGGATTTCGCCGCCTGGATGGAAGTCTATCTCGGCGGGCGCTGGCACGTCTTCGACCCGCGCAACAATGCACCGCGCATCGGTCGTATCCTGATCGCCTCCGGACGCGACGCGGCGGATGTGCCGCTGACCCATATTTTCGGACCGGGAACACTGGCCGGCTTCAAGGTGTGGACCGACGAAATCGTCGAATAGTCACCGTTCCGCGCCAATCCCAGGCAAATCGCGTCTGAACGACCCGGCCGTTGGCGCGTTGTGGTGGAGCTTCGGCCATCCGGCCGTTAGACTGGGCGCGTTAAACGGGAACCAAACTGCATGGCCGGCCATGGCGGCTCCAAAACGGTCATCTATGCCGCGCTCGCCGGCAATCTGGCGATCGCGCTGACCAAATTCGCCGCCGCCTTCTTCACCGGCAGTTCGGCGATGCTGTCGGAAGGCGTCCACTCGCTGGTCGATACCGGAAATGGCGGGCTGCTGCTCTACGGCATGCACCGGGCCGCGCGCCCGGCCGACCGCACACATCCGCTCGGCCACGCCCGCGAGCTCTATTTCTGGAGCTTCATCGTCGCGCTTCTGGTTTTCGCGCTGGGCGCCGGCGTGTCGTTCTACGAGGGCATTGTCCACATCATGGCCCCGGAGCCTGTCGCCAATGTCAAGGTGAACTATGTCGTTCTGGGCCTCTCCTTCCTGTTCGAAGGCAGCTCATGGCTGGTGGCGCTGAAGGAATTTCGCCGGGAGAAGGGCAAGCAAGGCTGGCTGCAAGCCGTGCAATCGAGCAAGGACCCGAGCGTCTATACGGTGCTGTTCGAGGACAGCGCGGCGCTTCTTGGCTTGATCGTGGCCTTTGCCGGCATATTGGCGGCGGAGTTGCTGGAGATGCCGGAGCTCGACGGCGCCGCCTCGATCGGCATCGCGCTCATCCTCGGCGCGACGGCGATTTTCCTCGCCCGCGAAAGCAAGGGCCTGCTCATCGGCGAACCGGCATCCCTCGAGGTGCAAGGGAAAGTGCTGGCAATCGCCCAGCAGGATCCGGCGGTGCAGCGGGCGAACGGCGTCCTGACCGTCCACATGGGACCGCAAGAGATCGTCGCGGGGTTGAGCATCGAATTCGAGGATCATCTTACCGCGCCGGAAATCGAGGCCTGTGTCCAGCGCATCGAGACGCGGCTGAAGGAGGAGATGCCGGAGATCACGCGGCTGTTCGTCAAGCCGCAGACCACGGGCACCTGGGATCAGCGACGCAAACAGATCGAGGCCGCGTCGAACTAGTCGTGGACCAGCACTGCACCGTTGGCCGCACCGCCTGGCGCCGCTAAGATCAGCCGATCGATTTCGGAGGAGCAACAATGAAGATCGACGGCGCGTGCCATTGCGGTGCCATCACCTATGAAGCGGAGGTCGACGCGGAAAAGACCTCCATCTGTCACTGCACGGACTGCCAGCAACTGACCGGTACGGCCTTTCGCGTCACCGTTCCCGCGCCCGAGGATCATTACCGGATCACCAGGGGCACGCCAAAAATCTATATCAAGACCGGATCGAGCGGCGCCAAGCGCGCCCAGGCATTTTGCGGCGATTGCGGCTCGCATCTTTATGCGACGTCTGTCGGCTACGGCCCGAAGATCTATGGGATCCGAGCGGGGACCGCGCGGCAACGCGAGGATCTGATCCCGACACAACAGAAGTGGCATCGATCGGCTCTGCACTGGCTTCCGGAATTCGAAGGAATAAGCATCGTGGAAGAGCAGTAGCACCTGCCTCCGCGCCGAAAGCCGCCCAGGACAACAATTATGTGCTAGCCTGGCTCGACATCAAACAGGCGGGTGATAGCCATGTTGGAAACGGACAAGTTGTTTGCCGGCTCGATCCCGGAAAACTACGACCGCTATATGGTGCCGTTGATTTTCGAGCCGTTCGCCGCGGATCTTGCACAACGAGCGGCATCCTTTTCGCCGAGCGCCGTTTTGGAAGTCGCCGCGGGCACCGGGGTTGTCACCCGCGCATTGGCGCCAAGACTGTCTCCTGACGCAAACTATGTCGTTACCGACCTCAACCAGCCGATGCTCGACTATGCCGCTTCGCGACAAGCTCCCGACAGCCGCATCCAATGGCGCCAGGCCGATGCCATGGCGCTGCCGTTTGAAGATGCGGCCTTCGATCTCGTTTGCTGCCAGTTCGGCGCGATGTTCTTTCCCAGCCGCCCCTCCGCCTACCGCGAGGCAAGGCGGGTGCTGAAGCCGGGCGGACACTTTCTGTTCAACGTATGGGATCGCATCGAAGAGAATGTGTTTGCCGATGATGTGACGAATGCCCTGGCCAGGATCTTTCCCAGCGATCCACCACGCTTTCTGGCCCGCACGCCGCACGGCTACCACGATACGGCATTGATCCGCGGAGACCTTGAGGAGGCGGGTTTCTCCGGTGTGGCGATCGAGACGAGGGCCGAACAGAGCCGCGCGCCCTCGCCGCGCATTCCGGCCCTTGCGTATTGCCAGGGAACGGTGCTTCGCACCGAAATCGAGGCCAGGGATCCGGGAAAACTCGACGCCGCAACGGACCATGCCGCGTCAGCGATCGCGGCCAGGCATGGCAGCGGTGCGGTTGCCGCCAAGATTCAGGCCCACGTCATCGTCGCCGTGGCCTAGAGCGTGTTTCACTTACATTGAAGCATATCCAGCGTTGACGAGATAGTTGGCGCATTCAGCGGGTTGAAAGCTTTCGAGGAGTGTTCCGATACGTCGCCATGTGGCCTCGACGGTCCGTTCTGAAGCCTTTCGCATGAGGTGCTTGAGCTTGGCGAAGACCTGCTCGATCGGGTTTAGGTCTGGACTGTAGGGTGGCAGGTAGAAAAGCTTGGCTCCGGCCGCGCGAATGGCACGACGAATGGCTTGCCCCTTGTGACTTCCAAGATTGTCCATGACGACGATGTCACCGGGCGAGAGCGTCGGCACGAGGAACTGCTCAACCCAGGCCGCAAAGCTTGCACCGTTGATGGGACCATCAATGACGCAGGGCGCGTCGATGCGCTCGCAGCGCAGCGCGGCCAGGAAGGTCAGCGTGCGCCATTTGCCATGCGGAGCCTTGGCGACCAATCGGTGCCCACGAGGCCCCCAGCCTCGTAGCGGCGCCATGTTGGTTTTTGCCCAGGTTTCGTCGATGAACACCAGGCGCCGTGGATCAAGCCTGCCTTGATACTTCCTCCATTGCGCCCGGCGCCGCGCAATCGCCGGCCTGTCCTGCTCGCTGGCGAACAGCGTTTTTTTTGAAGCTGAACCCGGCCTCCTTCAGCACCCGCCACACCGACACCGGGGCTGCCACGATGCCGCGCTCGGCAAGCTCCGCCGACAGCGCTCGCACGCTCACATGCGACTGTGAGGCTACCCGCTCCAGCAGCCACACGCGATGTGGCTCCAAATCCCGGCCGGATTGACGCCCCATGCGCAACGCCGATGCGCTTCCGCTCAATCGTTGGCGTTGCGACCACTTCACAACACTCGCCACGCTCACCCCGAACAATGCAGCCGTTTCCCGGCATGTCCGGCCAGCCGCAACCGCTGCCGCAACGCGCTCACGAAGATCGTTTGAATAGGGTCTTGGCATCCGATGCTGGCCTCCGCCCAGCCAGCATCTTGAATCACAAAATCACCTCGGCGTGAATCCCAACCGATTCAAATCAACAGCAACACGCTCTAACGCAATTCCAGGAAAGGTGTGGGCGGTCTTCCCGGGAAAAGCGCGTAGCGCTTTCCCCGGGGAATTGCGTCAAGATCAAACAATCCGCTCAGTCGTCGCCTTCGACGACCCGCAGCCTGAGCTGCCCGGTCTTAGAATCGGCAACGCGCGGGCCGGGGTCGAGTTTCGCGGCCGGTGCCCGGGACGGCGTCTCCGGGCTTGCATCGCCTTCGGCCTGCGCACCGAACTCCAGCGCCTCGATCTTCTGGCCGCGCTTGGTCACTTTCGATGTCGAGACGAGGATGTCCTCGATATCCTTGGCCGACTGGCCGAAATGGCCCTGCAGCTTGCGCACGCGCTCGTCGACGCGCGCGACATCTTCCATCAGCCGGATCACTTCGCCCTGGATCAGATGCGCCTGTTCGCGCATGCGGGCGTCCTTGAGGATCGCTTGGATGACTTGGATCGACAGCATCAGCAGCGACGGCGAGACGATGACAACGCGGGCGCGGTGCGCCTTGTGGACGATCGCCTCGAAATTCTCGTGAATCTCGGCGAACACCGATTCCGACGGCACGAACATGAAGGCGGTGTCCTGCGTTTCGCCCTGGATAAGATACTTCTCCGAAATATCGCGGACATGGATCTCGATGTCGCGGCGGAAGGCCTGGGACGCGACCTTCTGCAGGTCGGCGCCATCGGCGGCGCGGATGGCATTCCAGGCTTCCAGGGGAAACTTGGCATCGATGGCCAGCGAGGGCGCGCCGTTCGGCATCTTCACCAGGCAATCGGGCCGGCTGCCGTTCGACAGCGTCGCCTGGAATTCATACGCGCCCATCGGCAGGCCGTCGGCGACGATCGCCTCCATGCGCGACTGGCCGAAGGCGCCACGCGTCTGCTTGTTGGAAAGGATGGCCTGGAGCTGCACGACCTGGCCGGCAAGCGACTGGATGTTGCCTTGCGCGGTATCGATGACCGCCAGCCGTTCCTGCAGTTTGGCCAGGCTCTCATGCGTGGATTTGGTCTGCTCGGTCATGGTCTGGCCGATGCGGCCGGTCATGGCGTCGAGGCGCTGGCCGATCGACTGCGTCAACTCCGCCTGACGCGCGCCGAACACTTCGGCGATGGCGCCCATGCGGCCCTGCATCTCAGCCTGGCTTTGCAATATGCCGGCCATCCGCGCCTCGGCGTCGCGGGCATGGTCGGCGGCTTCCGCGGCCGCGACGGCACGCGCCTTGGCCGACCGCCACAGCGAGACGACCAGCGCCACGAACAGGCCGAAAAACAACAAGGCGCCGAAGGCCAGAGCGTGGCCGAGCGTGATTGTCGAGGCGCCGAGCCGGGCGACGGGCTGCGAAAGGATGGTGCTCAGATCATTCATGTGGACAGCATAGCCGATTCGGGGGGCCGGCACAGATCAAAACGTGAACGAGACTCAGGTCCAACGGTTGACGCTTTTCGCTGGACGTCTTACGTGGGACGCCATGCCGATCAAGCCGCTCATCATCCTTCCCGATCCCATCCTGCGCCAGGTTTCGAAGCCCGTGGAGCGCGTGGACGCGCCCTTGCGCAAACTGGCCGACGACATGCTGGCGACAATGTATGACGCGCCCGGCATCGGGCTGGCGGCAATCCAGATCGGCGAGCCGTTGCGCATGCTGGTAATCGACCTTGCCAAGGAAGACGAAACGCCGGCGCCGCATGTCTTCATCAATCCGGAGATCCTCGAAAGCGCCGATCAGCGCTCCGTCTACGAGGAAGGCTGCCTGTCCATCCCCGACTATTACGCCGAGGTCGAACGCCCGGCTTCCGTTCGGGTGAAATATCTCGACCGCGACGGCAAACTGCAGGAGATGGAGGCCGAGGGTCTGATGGCGACCTGCCTGCAGCACGAGATCGACCATCTCAACGGGGTGCTGTTCATCGACCACATCTCGAAGCTGAAGCGCGACATGGTGGTGAAGAAATTCAAGAAGCTCGCCAAGGACAAGGCGCCGGGCAAGCTGGTGGGATAGGGGAATGCCCCTTCGCGTCATCTTCATGGGCACGCCGGAATTTTCGGTGCCGACGCTGCGCGCGATTGCCGAGGCCGGACATGAGATTTCCGCCGTCTACACGCAGCCGCCTCGCGCCGCCGGCCGGCGCGGGTTGGAGTTGACGCCGTCGCCGGTGCAGCGCGAAGCGGAGCGGCTGGGCATCGCGGTACGCACGCCGACCTCTCTCAAGGCCGAGGCCGAACAGACCGCTTTCCGTGACTTGCAGGCGGATATCGCCGTGGTCGTCGCCTATGGATTGCTGCTGCCCAAGGCTGTTCTCGACGCGCCCCGGCTTGGCTGCATCAACGGCCACGCATCGATCTTGCCGCGCTGGCGCGGTGCCGCTCCCATCCAGCGCGCCATCATGGCGGGAGACCTGGAAAGCGGCATGATGGTGATGCGCATGGAAGAGGGGCTCGACACCGGCCCGGTGGGATTGCTTGAAAAATGCGCTATCGAACCCGATATGACAGCCGGCGATCTGCATGATCGGTTGATGAGTGTCGGTGCCTCCCTGATGGTGGAAGCGCTGGCGCGGCTGGAAGAGAACACCCTGACATTTACCGCGCAAGCGGCGGACGGGGTGACTTACGCCAGAAAAATCGATAAATTCGAGACGCGCGTGGATTGGACACGGCCTGCCGTCGAGGTCCATAACCGTCTTCGTGGCCTGTCGCCCTTTCCCGGCGCCTGGTCTGAAATTGACATTGGCGGCCGCATGGAACGGCTGAAACTGCTTCGCTCGACGCTGTCCGAAGGCCGGTCGCTTTCGGAAGATCTGGGCGAGTCGGGAGGAATTCTCGATGACCGGCTGACGGTCGCCTGCGGAACAGGCGCGATCAGACTGGTCGAAGTTCAACGTGCGGGCGGAAAGCCCGCCGCCGCGTCGGAATTCCTGCGCGGAGCCAAGATCGTAAAAGGAATGAAGTTCTCATGAGCATGATGTCGATACGCGCGGCGACGCCGCGGGATCGCGAGGCCATCCGCCTCGTCGAGGAACACGCTTTCGGCCAGCAGGCGGAGGCCGGCTTGGTCGACGCGCTGGTGACCGGCGGCGACGCCGTGGTCGAGCTGGTGGCCGAAGAAGAAGGCCAGGTGGTCGGCCATATCCTGTTTTCAAGGCTCTTCGTCCAGAATGGCGGCAAGAGCCTCGCGGCCGTGGCCCTGGCGCCGCTGGCGGTGGAGCCTTCGTTCCATGGCAGCGGCATTGGTGGCGCGCTGATCCGAGAGGCGCATATCCGCCTGAGGGATGCCGGCGAGACGCTGGCCGTGGTGCTGGGCGACCCGGCCTATTATGGCCGTTTCGGCTATAGCCATGCGCGGGCCGAAAAATTCGAGAGCGAATACCAGGGCGAGGCGCTGCAAGCGCTGGCCTGGGGCGACGCTCCGGAAGCCGGCAGGCTGGTCTACGCTTCCGCCTTCACCGCTCTCGCCGCTTAGGCAAGAGCGTATAGCTGCCCGGCATGCCGCGTTTTCGCCTCGACATCGAATATGACGGCAGCCTTTTCGCCGGCTGGCAGCACCAGGCCGACCAGCCTTCGGTGCAGCAGGCGATCGAGCAGGCGATCGAGAAATTCAGCGGCGAGGCGGTGCGGCTGCGTGCCGCCGGCCGCACCGATGCCGGCGTGCATGCAACGGCCCAGGTGGCGCATGTCGACCTCGCCAAGGCATGGCCTGGTGACAAGGTGCGCGACGCGGTCAACGCTCATCTTCAGGCCGCCGGCGCGCATGTTGTGATCCTGAAGGCGACGGTCGTTCCCAACGATTTCGACGCCCGCTTCTCGGCCACCGGCCGTCACTATCTCTACCGCATCCTCAACCGACGTGCGCCCTCGGCGCTGGAAAAGGGCAAGGTGTGGTGGGTGCCGAAGCGGCTCGACGCCGTCGCCATGCACGAGGCGGCGAAAGTCCTGCTCGGCCGGCACGACTTCACCACCTTCCGCTCGACGCAGTGCCAGGCCAACAGCCCGGTCCGGACGCTGGAGCGGCTCGATGTCAGCCGGACAGGCGACATGATCGAGGTCAGGGCCTCGGCACGTTCCTTCCTGCACAACCAGGTGCGCTCCATGGTCGGCTCGCTGAAACGCGTCGGCGACGGCGGCTGGACCGAGGCCGACCTCAAGGCGGCGCTGGAGGCGCACGACCGCGCCGCCTGTGGCCAGGTGGCGCCGCCCGACGGGCTTTTTCTCATTGGCGTCGATTATCCCGGATGAGCCAGCAGGCTCTATCCCTGAATAGAGGCCGGAGGCTCTATTCGGAATGGGTCCGGCAGGTCCTGTTCCGAGCCCGTTAGGCTCTACCCGGGAAAGAGCCCGGAAAGGCTCTGAGCCCCGATATCGTCCGGCACGGTGATGCCAAGCAGCATCTGCAGCGCGAACAACACCAGTAGCGAAGCGATGAACATGCCGACGAAAACGGCGGTTCCAACCGCTGCGCCCTTGCCGATCGTCGCAGTGGTCATGCGCCAGGTCAGCACCATCGACAGGGCAAACAACAACAGCGACACAAGGCTCGAGACCTGGCTCGCCGAGGAGAGGAAAAGCCTGACGAGCGCCGAGGGCAGCATCAGCCAGGCGGTGATGGCCGAGGCCCAGTTGCTGGCAACGACGTAGTGGACGAAGCGGCCGCCAATGCCGGCGCGCGGCGCGACCAGGGCGAGCGCGATCAGCGGCAGCACCCAGGAGCCTATGTCGACCGTGGCCAGGCGCAACAGCATGCTGAAGCGCCCCACGAAAGCATCGGGATCACCGATCTCGTTGGCGATGCCGACCCAGCCGACGATCAGCGGCGGCGCGGCAACGATGATGGCGAAGAAAGAATTCCAGAAACCGTCGGCCGACAGGTCGAGCAGGCGCAGGCCATCGACCTTGCCGAGCATCAGCCGCCAGGCACCGAGCAACGAGGCTTGGGTTTCGTCCGCCGAAAGCATGCTGCTCAGCCTTGTCCGAACCAGTCTTCGATGAAGCGCTGGTAGATCCGCGTCAATGTCTCGAGGTCGGCAAGGGCAACGCGCTCGTCGACCATGTGCATGGTCTTGCCGACCAGGCCGAACTCGACCACCGGGCAATAATCCTTGATGAAGCGTGCATCCGATGTGCCGCCGGAGGTCGACAGCGTCGGTTCCTTGCCAACCGCCGCCTTGATGGAGCCGGCAAGCGTGTCGACCAGCTTGTCGTCACGGGTCAGGAAGACATGGCTCGGCCGATCGCGCCAGACAAGGTCGTAGTCGACCGGCGTCCTCTTGCCCGGCCGGTACTTCTTGCGCTTGGCCGCCTGGTCGAGCCGGTTGTGGATTTCGGCCTGGATGGTCTCGGCCGTCCAGGTGTCGTTGAAGCGGATGTTGAAGGTCGCGGTGGCCTTGGCCGGAATCACGTTGGTGGCCGGGTTGCCGACATCGATGGAGGTGACCTCCAGATTGGTCGGCTGGAAATCCCTGGTGCCCTTGTCGAAGACGGGATGCAGCAAGGCGTCGACCAGACTGATCAGCCCGCGCACCGGATTATCGGCAAGCTGCGGATAAGCGGCATGGCCCTGGCGGCCATTGACCGATATCGAACCCGACATCGAGCCGCGACGGCCGATCTTGATCATGTCGCCCAGTGCATCCGGATTGGTCGGCTCGCCGACTATCGAGGCATCCCATTTCTCACCCCTGGAAGCGGCCCATTCGAGGAGCTTGACCGTGCCGTTGACGGCCGGGCCTTCCTCGTCGCCGGTGATCAGCAGCGACACCGAGCCCTTTGGGCCGCCATTCGCCTCGACATGGCGTGCCACGGCGGCGACGAAACAGGCGATACCGCCCTTCATGTCGACCGCGCCACGGCCATACATCTCGCCATTGGCGATCTCGGCGGCAAAAGGCGGGTGCGTCCAGGCGGCCTCGTCGCCGACCGGCACGACATCGGTATGGCCGGCGAACATCAGATGCGGGCCGTTGCCGGACCGCCTTGCATAGAGGTTCTCGATGTCGGGCGTGCCGTCCTCGGAGAACACCGGCCGATCGACCAGGAAGCCTAGCGGTTTCAACATTGTTTCCAGCGCGCTCAGCGCGCCGCCTTCGGCTGGCGTCACCGAGGCGCAACGGATAAGGGCGGCGAGGTTGGCGGCGGGATCGGTCGGCAGCGTCATGGCAAAAGCGATAGTCGAAAGCTGAGGGCCTGTCACGGCCAGACATGGAGGCCAGTCCAATGGCGGACGATGCCGCCGACATTATGGTTTTCATGTCGTATAGTCGGGCTGGTGCGGAGCGGCAGCATGGCAAACAGGCAAAAAAGGATCGTCATCGCCGGCGCCGGCAGCATCGGCTGCTATGTCGGCGGCTGCCTGGCGCTCGCCGGCAGGCAGGTGATTCTGCTGGCACGGTCGCGTATCGAGGCAGCCGTACAGCAGGGCGGACTGCGCATCAGCGACCTCGAGGGCCGCGATCGCCTGGTCAAGAACGACGTGCTTGGGATCACCGTGGATCCGGCCGCTGCCTTGCCCGGGGCGGACGTGATCCTGGTCACCGTCAAGAGCCGCGCGACACACGAGATGGCAGCGCTCATCAATACCCATGCCCGCCCCGACGCCGTGGTGGTGAGCCTGCAGAACGGCGTCGACAATGCCGACAAGCTGCGCGCCGGGCTCGGCCAGCGAACCGTGCTGGCCGGCATGGTGCCGTTCAACGTGGTGCAGTCACCCGACGGCGAGCTGCCGCTGCGCGTCCACCGCGCCAGCGAGGGCAAGGTGATGATCGAGGATGGCGGCCGCGCCGGCCTTCTCGATGTCGCCGGTCTTCTTAGTGTCGGGGGGCTGGCGGTCGAGACGCATGGCGACATGAAGGCCGTGCTGTGGGGCAAGCTGTTGATGAACCTGAACAACGCCCTGGTGGCGCTGTCGGGCCTGCCGCTTGCGAACGAACTCGCCGACCGGCGCTGGCGGCTGATCCTGGCCGGGCAGATCCACGAGGCGCTGCGCGCGATGAAGGCCTCCGGCATCGCGCCGGCGCGGATCGCCGGCCCGCGGCCGGCGCTGCTGCCAACAGTGCTTCGGTTGCCGGACTGGCTGTTCAAACGGCTGGCGCGGCGCATGCTGGCGATCGATCCCAAGGCGCGCTCTTCGATGTGGGACGATCTGCAGCGCGGCCGGCCGACGGAGATCGATGAGCTGCAAGGGGCGGTGCTCAGTCTCGCTGAAAGAACGGGCACGCCGGCGCCGGTCTTGAAAAGCGTTACCGCTTTGGTGCGCGCGGCGGAAGCGGCGCGGCTTGGCTCGCCGGGCTTGGCGCCGGAACAGGTTGCGCCGCCGGGTGGCTCTCGATCAGGGTGATCTTTTGCCAGATCTTGCGCGACAGGTTGGAGCTCAGATTCTCGATGTCGTTGACGCCATCGATAACCACGTCGTCATTGACCGACTGGGCGAACAGAGCGGCGATCTTGCCGGTGATCGACAGCATTTCGGAGCAATAGTCGAGATAGCGCGCCAGGTCGGCGGCATTGGTGATGCGGGCCGGCGACTGCGCCGTCGGCTTGAAACTGGCCGAAAGCGCCGCCGGATCCTTGGTCAGCTGGTGCATGTCGATGACATGGATCAGCGAGCGCAGGCCGTGGAGCTGGCGAAAGACCCTCTTGCGCTTGATGCGCTCTTCTGTGCGGATCAAGGCCAGAAAGCCAAGCACGGCGAGGATGACGGTGTTGATCGAAGCCTCGATGCCTTGCACCGACTGCACGGCATCGTCGGTTCCGGAAATGCGGTCGAGCGGCAGGATGGTGCCGACGAACAGGAAGATCAGCACCCCGGTGATGAAGGCCGCGACGATGAGGCCGCGCAGCCACCAGATCGGCTCCTCGAGCCCTTTCGCCGCCTTGGCCAGATCGCGCGACAGCGATACGAGCTCGGCGGCCACGCCACGCAGTCCGGCCTTGGGAAAACGCTCCGCAACGCGCCCCTCGAGCCGCTCGGCGGTCTCGATGATCAGTTTCGGATCAAGCGTACGGTAGCGCATGTCCGATCGGTCCTCAGAGCGTGATGCCGAAAAGTGTGAAGCGGCTTTCGGACGACATCATGCTCTATCCCTTTGATTTAGAGCCGGATTCAGATCTCAGGTCGATTCGACCTGAGATCATCCGGCTCTAGGGTTGCGCCGGCTCGTTGGTACGGCGGCCATAGCGGTTGGGCCCAGGCTGCCCTGGAAACAGGCACAGTACAAGAAAGGCGACAATCGAGACGACCGGCACGAACAGGATCAGCGCGGCAATGCCCGGCTTGTCGAGGTCGTGCAGCCGCTTCACCGCCAGCGCGATGTTCGACCATAGCGAGGCAATGAAGGCGATGAAAAAGATGAACGACCACATGTTGCTCTCGGCCGAGCCTTCCGGCACCAGCGTGAAGCGATAGAGCGGGAACGCCTGGATGATGGCGACCAGCAAGCCACCAAGAAAATAGGCCGCGCGACTGACGCGGCCCGATGTCTTGAAGAAAAGCCAGGTGAGATTTGAACTGTCAGGCAAGCGGGTCCGATCCGTATTGATTGGCACCCTTGGCGCCTTCGAGAATGCCGCATTCCACCAGAAACCAGATCGCGCCGATGAAAGGCACCAGAATGATCAGGCTCCACCAGCCGGACTTGCCTCGGTCATGCCAGCGCTTGGCATAGACGGCGAAGACCGAATAGAGCATGGCCAACGCGTAGAGCAAATAGATAAAGCCGTACGGCATGTGGTTGAATGTCGTACCCAGTATGTTGTCGAGAATTGTGGCGATCACCGCGCCGACGAAAATCACGCCCACGCAAGCCCAGAACTTTGCGCGGTTGATGCGACCCTCATAGCTGGTCAGCAGATACTTCCAGTCCATGTCACCCCTCCATGTTGAACCAGCGCGACCGATTGTCGCGCCGGCGGAAGGTGCGCCCGCACGGCGGAAAGATCAATCGCGCAGCAATTCGTTGATCGAAGTCTTGGAGCGGGTCTTGGCGTCGACGCGCTTGACGATGACGGCACAGTAGAGGCTGGGGCCGGGTTCGTTGTTTGGAAGAGGCTTGCCGGGCAGCGAGCCGGCGACGACGACGGAGTTTGGCGGCACCTCGCCGTAGAAGATCTCGCCGGTGGCGCGGTCGACGATCTTGGTCGACTGGCCGATGAAGACGCCCATGCCGAGCACCGAACCCTCGCGCACGATGCAGCCCTCGACGACTTCCGAACGCGCGCCGATGAAGCAATTGTCCTCGATGATGGTGGGACCGGCCTGCATCGGCTCCAGCACGCCGCCAATGCCGACGCCGCCCGACAGGTGAACGTTCTTGCCGATCTGGGCGCAGGAGCCGACCGAGGCCCAGGTGTCGACCATGGTGCCGCTATCGACATAGGCGCCGACATTGACGAAGGACGGCATCAGCACGGCGCCTGGCGCGACATAGGCAGAGCGGCGCACGATCGACGACGGCACAGCGCGGAAACCCGCCTTCTCGAAATCGACGGCGCTCCAGCCGTCGAACTTGGAGGGCACCTTGTCCCACCAGACGGCCTGGCCCGGGCCACCCTTGATGACCTCCATCGGGTTGAGCCGGAAAGAGAGCAGCACGGCCTTCTTCAGCCACTGGTTGACGTGCCACTTGCCGTCGGCCTGCCGCTCGGCGACGCGGGCGCTACCGCGATCGAGCAGGTCCAGCGCCGACTGGATGGCGTCGCGCGTCTCGCCGCGTGTCGCGGTCGAAATGGAGTCGCGCTCCTCGAAGGCCTTCTCGATGGTCTTTTCGAGGCTCGCCAGATCGGGCTTCGACATGAATTTGCTCCATTACCAAGCTGTTAAGGGGCTGCGCCTTAACCTGTTTTGAGAGTCGCGCGGACCCCCAGGCATGCTTTGCATGCTTGGGTCTTTGCATGTAGCAGGTTCTTGTCGCAAAACCGCCGGACACTTTTGCGGAACCTGCTTATGTTAAGGCTCAATGGGGGTCAATCGTGGCTGCGTCACGGGACGACGCAAGTAAAGGAATTGGACGGGTGGATTCGATGACTCCCATGGAAAAGGCGGGATGGACGCCGCTGCCGCATTCGGACGAGGATCTGGAGCGGTCGAAAAGCGTGCCGGACACGCCGCAGACGCGGGCCGAGACGTACCGGCTTGCCTGGAACGACCCTGACTTCATGACGCGGCGCGAATTGCGGGCGGTCAGGCTGCAGCTCGAACTTTTGAAACCGGAAATGATCCTGGCCGAGCGTGGCATACGTTCGACGGTGATCCTGTTCGGGGGCGCGCGCCTGCCTGAACCTGGCGGCGAAGCCTGGGCGGCCAAGAACGAGACGCAGAAGAAGAACCTCGAGGAAAACAGCAAATATTACGAGGAGGCGCGCAAATTCGCCCGTCTTTGCTCACAGCAGTCGGCGGCGTCATACTACCGCGAATATGTGGTGGTGACCGGCGGCGGCCCTGGTGTGATGGAGGCCGGCAATCGCGGCGCCGATGACGTTGGGGCGCCGTCGATCGGGCTCAACATCGTGCTGCCGCACGAGCAGGCGCCGAACCCCTATGTGACGCCGGAGCTCTGTTTCAACTTCCACTATTTCGCCATCCGCAAGATGCATTTCGTCATGCGCGCCAAGGCGGTGGCGGTGTTTCCTGGCGGCTTCGGCACGATGGACGAGTTCTTCGAAACGCTGACCTTGATCCAGACCGGACGCATGGAGCGCGTGCCGGTGATCCTGTTCGGCAAATCCTTCTGGAAAAGGGCCATCGACCTCGACTTCCTCGCCGAGCAAGGCACGATCAGCCCCGGCGACCAGGACATCATCGATTTCGTCGACACAGCCGACGAGGCCTGGGGCATTATCAGCCGGTTCTACAAGTTAGGGGAGTAGGGCTGGGAGCTGGAGAATTGAGGAATTGAGGAATTGAGGAATTGAGGAATTGAGGAAAAAGGGGCCAGATCGTTCTTCAATTCCTCAGTTCTCCAATTCCCCAATTCCCCTCCACCTACTCCCTCTCCACAATCGCAGTCAGAAACCCCGCCAGATCGTCGGTGACGAAATCGACATCGTCATCCTGCGCGGGGTCGCGTTCCCAGATCTCGGAAAAGGTCGGCTCGAAATTGCGCGGCACCACCAGCACGGTGGTCATGCCCAGCGCCTTCGGCACCTCCAGGTTGCGGGCGAGATCCTCGAACATCACGGCATTGTGGCCGGTGACCGCGTGCAGTTCGGCGAACTTCTCATAGGTCTGGCGAGCGGGCTTGGGATTGAGGCCGGCGGCGACGATATCGAAGATGTCGTCGAAATGATCGAGGATGCCGAGCTGGCGCGCGGTGCGCTCGGCGTGCTTGCGGTCGCCATTGGTGAAGATGAACTTGCGGCCGGGAAGCTGGCGGATGGCGGTGCCGAGAACCGGGTCGGGCACCAGCCATGAATAGTCGATGTCATGGACCTTCTCGAGGAAATCGTCGGGATCGATGCCGTGGCGCGTCATCAGTCCGTTCAGCGTCGTGCCGTATTCGAGATAAAGCTCCTTCTGCAGCTTGCGCGCCTCGTCGCGCGGCAACGCCAGCAGCTCCCCGACATAGGCCGTCATCTTGACGTCGATCTGCGAGAACAGATTCGAATGATGCGGATAGAGCGTGTTGTCGAGGTCGAACACCCAGTCGGTGACATGTGCGAAGCGGGCGGGATCAGGCAGCGTGGTCATGCGCTCCTTATGGCATGAAACGGGGATTCTGAAAGGGACTTTATCCACAACTTCCACGCGCTTTTAGTGGTGGAAATGGCCTCACGATTCAAATTTTAAGCAACCGGGAAAGGTGGCCTTCAGGGCTTGCTGGCACAGAGACAGTCCTGTGGGAGCCCGCGATGAACAGCATCATTCTGAAATCCGCCGCTATCGCTTTTGCCTCCGTCGCCGCCTCTCTTCTGCTCACGCTGATCATCGTTCCGGCCATGGGATTTCCGATCAACCGGACGATCTGGCTGACCTCGACCCTCTGCCCGCTGGTCCTTGCATGGGTGGCCTGCATCAGCACCTTCTGGCAGAGCGACAGGCTGAAAAACGCGCACCGCGAACTGGCCCGGGCGCACGCCCAGCTTGCCGCGGCACACCGCCGCTTGTCGGAAAAGGCGAGCCGCGACGACATGACCGGCATGCTCAACCGGGAGAGTTTCTTCGCCGCGCTGGACGGCTCCCGGCGCAAGTCCGACCGCGGTGCGCTGCTGATCATCGACGCCGATCATTTCAAGAAGATCAATGACAGTTTCGGCCATCTGACCGGCGACGACGCCTTGCTGTTGATCGCCGGCGCCATCGAGCGCGGCGTGCGTAGCGGCGACGTGCTCGGGCGCATTGGCGGCGAGGAGTTCGGGGCGTTCCTGGTCGGAGCCACGGAAAAAGAAGCCAAGCGCGTTGCCGAGCGCATTCGCCGCGAGGTCGAGCTGATCCGCTTCCGGCCCGTCGACGAACGGACCATTCCGCTGACCGTCAGCATCGGCGGCACCGTCTGCGGAGAAGAGGCAAACGTCTCGGAGCTGATGCGTGCCGCAGACCAGCGCCTCTATCAGGCCAAGCATGCCGGCCGCAATCTGTCGATCCTCGATACGGACATTTCCGCGGCCGCCTGAGCGGCCGGCCCGACACACCCGCCTGTTAAGGAATTTCTAACCCTGTGTGCATTCGGTTGTACCGCTTGCCTGGCTTTTCGCTGCCCTGAGGCCTGACTTGGCACGATACTGGCGTCTGTGACGATGCGTGTGCCGTTCGGGGAATGGCATGCGCGTCGAAGCCCCTATGCGAGACACCTGTCATGAGTTTCTTCAAAAAAATGTCACGCCGCACACTCGTGCGGGCGATAATCGCACTGCCTGCCCTGTCCTTGTTCCGCAAGCTGCCCGAGGCCGGCGCCACCCATGCCAGTCGATCCCAGGCCGACCCGAACGAAATTGTCGAGGTCAATGGCTGGATCCTCAGGCGGAGCGACCTGGCATGATCTTCGACAGCTACGAGGCGTACCGCGCAGCCACCTTCAAGCCCAGGGTCTGCATTCTCGGTTCCGGTCCGGCCGGCACCACCATCGCCCGCAAGCTGAGCGCTGCCGGCATCCAGGTCGTCGTGCTGGAGGCCGGTTCGCGCGAGTTCAGCGACGAGTCGCAGGATTTCTACCGCGGCACCACGGTCGGCGACTTCTATTTCGATCTCGACATCACCCGGCTGCGGTATATGGGCGGCAGCTCCAACCACTGGGCCGGCTGGTGCCGCGTGCTCGACAATCAGGATTTCGAGCCGAAGGCCTGGGCACCCGACACCGGCTGGCCAATCCGCCGCGCCGACATCGAGCCCTACTTACCCGAGGTGCACGATATCCTCGAGCTTCCCGATTTCCGGCCTGACGTGCCTATCTCGGACGACATACGCTGGGTACAGCTGATCAAGAGCCCGGCTGTGCGCTTCGGCGAGAAATTCGCCGACGAGCTCGACAAGAGCCGCAACATCGCCGTCGTGCTCAACACCTATGCCACCGAACTCGCCGGCGACGGCAAACGGGTGACGGGCGCCAAACTGTGGTCCAACGGGCAGGATGCCGGCACCTTCAGCGCCGACTATTTCATCGTCTGTACCGGCGGGCTGGAGAATTCGCGCCTGCTTCTGTGGTCGAACCAGCGCTCCAACGGCGGCGTGGTCCCAAACGCCACGGCGCTCGGCCGCTACTGGATGGAACATCCGACCTTCGAGGGCGGCAATGCCATCCTGGCCGACTACAGCGAGTTCGAGGTCGATGCCGTCAACGAAGCCTTCTTCTCGCCGACGCTCGCCGCGATGGAGCGCCTGCGGATCATGAATTTCGGCATCAGGCTGATCGAGACGCCCTATGCCGGCGTCAAGCATGTGATTGCCGACCTCGCCTGCACGGCACCCGACATGGCCGAATGGGTCGCCTATCAGCTCAGCCAGAACCTGCGCTGCGCGGCCCAGCTCTACGTAGCCTGGGAACAGGCGCCGCTGGCCTCCAACCAGATCGAGCTGTCGAAGACCGATGTCGACCATGCCGGCGTGCCGCGCATCGAGTTGCACTGGAAGAAATCGGAGCTGGAACGCCGCACGCTTGTCGAAGGCCTGAAACTGTTCGGCACGACGCTCATCGAGAAGGATCTCGGCCGCGTTCGCCTGATGGACTGGATTGCCAACGCCGAGGACTACCCGACCGACGAGGAGACCGCTGGCCACCATCACATGGGCGGCACGCGCATGGGCACCGACGTTACCAGGAGCGTGGTGGACGCCAACTGCAAGGTGCACGGCATGGACAATCTCTATGTCGGCGGCTCCTCGGTGTTCTGCACCTCGGGTCAAGCCAACCCGACGACGACGATCACCGCGCTGGCCTGCCGGCTGGGGGACCATCTGAGCAAGGTGGTCGCGGTCTGACGGTTGCACCGCGAGCCCATTCGCTCCGCTGCGAGCCGATATGTCGCCGGAGCCGACAACGGCCCCGGCGGAAGCCCGGCAGGGCCGTCAAAAGCCGTAGATCGCGAGGCGCACCAGCACGGCCGCGGCGGCCAGCGCGACGAGCAGGATGCCGAGGCCGATGGGAGAGCCCCAGCCATACCATTCCATCGCCAGCTTGGCGTATTTGAATTCCTCCTCGTGCGAGAGGGGCGCACGCTGTTGAATCAGGCTCATTTTTCACTCCTTGTCGGCGACCGGCACTTGCCTTGTCGGGGCCCGGGCCGCATATTGTTGCGATAGTCTAAATGTTAGACGGATTGATAGTTAGATGATCGAAATAAATTCGTCAAGCGTGCATCGCGACGAGATGACGGCCGCGATCGGCCTTGCCGTGATGCAATGGCAGGACGCCACGCAGGCCTATGACGAAGCGGTCGGCACGAAGCTTGGATTGAACATGGCCGAACGCCATTGCATCGGGCTGCTCTATAGCGGCCCGCAATCGGCCGGCGCGATCGCGACCGCGACCGGGCTGACGCCGGCAGCGGTAACGGCGCTGATCGACCGGCTGGAAGCGCGCGGCCTGCTGACACGCACGCGCAGCCTTGAAGACAGGCGCAAGGTGGTGATCGAAGCGACCAAGGCGACCAGGGAGCTGTCGGCGCGCTACTACGGCGCCATCGCCGAGGAGGGCGAAAAGGTGATCGCCACCTTCAGCGATGCCGAGCTCGCGACCATATCGCGTTTCGTCAACGCAGCCCTCGACCTTCAGCGTGCACAACTCGCCCGGCTGAAGGCCGAGGGTGCGGACACCCCTGTGCGATAACGCGCCGTTTTATTCGCGGCGTCACCGCAAATGTCTGCGGGGACCCAGACTATTTCGGCTTGACCCCATAGGTGACAAGAAACGCCTCCACCGAGGCGTCCGCGTGCTGTTCCAGTTCGGCCCTGGAGCGCCGGTTGCTTCCCGTGAACATGGCTTCATTCATGGGGATCCAAAGAAGCATTCCAAAAAGATGGCTGGCCGCCAGATAGGGATCACTGGTCTGTATCAGTCCCCGGCTGGTGAGCTTTTGAAAGCAGGACGCCGTCGAGGCAAGCATGCGCTCAAACCCTTTTTCGTACCAGCTGCGGCCAAGCTGCGGCATTCGATCCGCGTTGGCGATGATCAGGCGCCGCAGCCTCAACAATTCTTCATCCATGAGCATCGTGATCAGACTTCGGGCAAGCTGCTGCAGGCCACCTTCCATGAATTTCGCCTCGGACAGCAGCGTCGTCACGGACTCGATGATGTCGTTGACCTGGGTGGCGGTTGACAGAACGACTTCGCCGAACAGCGTCTCCTTGTCGGTGAAATGCTTGTAGACGGTCTGCTTGGAAGCCCCCGCCCTGGTGGCGATTTCCTCCATGCTGGTCCCGTCATAACCCTTGCTGATGAACGCCGCCGTGGCCGCCTGGATGATTTCACGATCCTTGCGCGCCGATCTGGTCTCACCGTCGATTTCCATGGAATCCTCCTAACCAGTACTAGACGGTACCGTTCCCGCATGATAGTCACACCCACAGTACTAGACTGGCTAGTACCCGTCAACGAAAGCAGGGCTTATGCCGATGAGCAAAATGATCTTCGTTAATCTACCGGTGCGCGATCTGCAGGCAGCGACCAACTTCTATCTCGCGGTCGGAGGCACACTGAATCCGCAATTCTCGAACGACCAGGCCAGCTCGATCATGTTCTCGGATTCCATTGGGGTCATGTTGCTGACGCACCAGCATTACGGCCAGTTCACCACGCGTCAGATCGGCAACGCCAGGCGCGACAGCCACATGCTGATCGCCCTCACCGCCGGCAGCAAGGACGAGGTCAATGCGACGATCGAGAAGGGCGTGGCGGCCGGCGGCCGCGCCGATCCCAATCCGGCGCAGGACCTCGGTTTCATGTACAACCGCCACATCGAAGATCCCGACGGCTACGTCTGGGAGTTCTTGTGGATGAACCCGGCCGCCATGCAATAGCCTGTCGGGGTCAAAGCGTCCAAAGCGCGTCGCATTGAAACGGATCCATGCGACGCGCTCTGGGTCTTTGGGCGAGATGTATCAGACCGTCGCCGGGTCGAGCGCCGGCTGGCCCTTGCGGCGCGCCACGATCGCCTCGAAATCGGCGCCCTGGAAGGCATCGCGCAAGGCGTCGAAGGACGGCAGCACGAAATAGGCGCGCTGGAACTTGTCGATCTCGTAGCCGGTGCGCATCACCGTTTCGAGGTCGAAGGGCACGTGATGGGCGTCCTTGCCCTCGACGGCGAACTGCAGTTCGGTGAAGGATGACATCAGGCCGGCGCCAAAGGCTTTCAACGGCTGGCCGGCCTCGTGCATGAGGCCGTATTCGGCCGTGTACCAGTAGAGCCTTGTGATCATCTCGTCACCGCCGAGCGCGATGATGTCGCCGGCCCTCTTGCCATACATCTGCATGAAATCGGCGAATACCGGCTGCGACAGCACCGGCACGTGGCCGAAGAAATCGTGGAACATGTCGGGCTCGACGATGTAGTCGAGTTCCTGCCTGGTGCGCAGCCAGTTGGTGACCGGGAAGCGGCGATTGGCCAGATGATCGAAGAAGGGGGCGGCGGGAATGAGACCCGGCACCGCGACGATCTCCCAGCCGGTCAGCTTGCGCAGCTTGGCGCTGACATCCTCGAAATCGGGGATGCGGTCGAGCAGGCCGAGCTTGTCGACACCGTCGAGATAGGAATGATGGGCGAGCTTGCGCGTCAGTTTGGTCTGGCGGTCGCACAAAGTGCGCCATACCGCCTGTTCCTCGGCGCTGTAATCATAGCCCTGCGCCACGGTGAAATCGGCACGGCAGACCGAATAGTCGCCGCGCAACCCCTGTGCCGCGCAGTCGCGTGCATATTCGGCAACGGTCATCGTCGTCATGGTTTCCTCCTCGCAGATCATCGATTGCTGACGTGCCAAGAGGCTAGCCGGATTCGTCGAGGCAAATCGGTTTTGATGATGGTTCGGCGGCGATATTGGAGATAATATTCACTCACAATCCGCGCAGAAGGAGTGAAAATGCCTCAATTCGACGATTTCGAGATCAAGATGCTCGATGTCCTGCAACGTGATGGCCGCAAGCCGGTCTCCGAGCTGGCGCAAGAGATCGGCCTGTCGACGACGCCATGCGCACGACGCTTCGAGGCACTGCAGGACGCCGGCATCATCAAGGGCTTTGCAGCCGTGATCAGCCGCCGCGCGGTCGGTCTTATGGTCGAGGTGTTCATCCAGGTCCGCCTTGTCAGCCACAGCGACGGCTCGCCCGAGAGCTTCATTGCCGCCGTGCAGCGCATGGACGAGGTGTCCTCGTGCTGGACGATGACCGGCGACCACGATTTCCTGCTGCACGTGATGGTGCCGTCGGTCGACGAGCTCAACGCCTTCGTCATGCACCGGCTGATGCGGCTCGACGGCGTGCGCGACGTCCATACCCAACTGGTGCTGCAGAACATCAAGGGGCCAGGCCACGTGCCGCTCGCGCATCTCAGGCGATGACGGCGCCAGCCTTCCTCGTTGCCTGGGCAAAAGCTGCACGCAAACTGCTGAAACGAGCCAATCCGGGGTCCACATCCCAGATCAGCATACGCGGACCATCTCTCCATGAGGTCCGCCATGAAAATCGTCCTGATCAATCCACCGCACACCTCCATCGGCAGCCGCGTGCCCGACGACCATCTGCCGCCGCTCGGCCTGCTGGCGATCGGCGGCCCGCTGATCGATGCCGGTCATGACGTGCGGCTCGTCGATGCCGAATTCGGGCCGATGCCGCTCGAGAAAGTGGTGGGCGACGCTCTGCACGACTTCCCGGACTTCGTCCTGATCGGCCATTCCGGCTCGACCTCGGCGCACCCGACCGCCTTGCTGATCGCCGCGATGGTCAAGCAGCGCGAGCCGGCGACCATCATCATCTATGGCGGCGTTTTCCCGACCTATCACTGGCACGACATTCTGGCTGCGACGGATGTTTTCGACTTCATCGTGCGCGGCGAGGGCGAGGCGACCGTGGTGGCGCTGGTCGAGGCGCTGGAGATGCACCAGCCACCGGCGAGCGTGGCGGGTGTCGCCTTTCGCGACGCTCTGCGCCGGCCCTTCGCCACGCAGGCGGCGATGACCATTGCCGAGCTCGATGCCTACCGTGTCGGCTGGGAGCTGATCGACCATGACAGGTACAGCTATTGGGGTGGCAAGCGCGCCGTGGTGATGCAGTTTTCGCGCGGCTGCCCGCATCTGTGCAACTATTGCGGACAGCGCGGCTTCTGGACCCGCTGGCGGCATCGCGATCCCAAGAAATTCGCGCAGGAGATCGCCTGGCTGCACCGCGAACACGGCGTCGAATTGATCAATCTCGCCGACGAGAACCCGACGGTTTCCAAGAAGGCCTGGCGCGCGTTCCTCGACGCGCTCATCGCCGAGGACGTGCCGGTGCTGATCGTCGGCTCGACGCGTGCAGACGACATCGTGCGCGACGCCGACATACTGCATCTTTACCGCAAGGCCGGTGTCATCCGCTGGCTGCTTGGCATGGAAAACACCGACGAGCAGACGCTTCAATTGATCCGGAAGGGCGGCAGCACCTCATCCGACCGCGAGGCGATCAGACTGCTGCGCCACCACGGCATCCTGTCGATGGCGACCTGGGTGGCCGGCTTCGAGGATGAAGGGGTTCGCGACCTGTGGCGCGGCTTTCGCCAGCTCATCGCCTATGACCCCGACCAGATCCAGGCGCTCTATGTGACGCCGCATCGCTGGACGCCGTTCTTCAGCATCGCGCGCAACCGCAAGGTCATCCAAAAAGATGCTCGGCTCTGGGACTACAAGCACCAGGTACTGCACATGACGCGGCTGAAGCCGTGGGTGCTGTTCTTCAGCGTCAAGCTCATCGAACTTGCCGTGCAGTCCAGGCCGAAGGCGCTGGCGCGCATCCTGTTCCATCCCGATCCCGAGCAGCGCCACTCGATGCGCTGGTACACCAAAATGGGCCGCCGCGTCTGGTTCCGCGAAGTCTGGGGATTTCTGGTCGGCGACATCAGGGTGAAAGACGGCCCGACGCTTGCCGAATTCTGGGGCGCGCCGCAGGACGCCGAGGAAGAATCGATGACCGTTCGGCGCGCGGTGCCGAAACCGGCGCTTTCCACCGCAAATCGCGAACCGCCGGAGAAAAGATTAGCCGGCTGATATTTTACTAGGGCACGATCAGCGTGCCGGCGCCGTGCTCGGTGAAGAGTTCGAGCAGCACCGAATGCGGCGTCTTGCCGTTGAGGATGACGACGCCTTCGACGCCGCGCTCGATCGCCTCGATGCAGGTCTCGACCTTGGGAATCATGCCGCCCGAGACCGTGCCGTCCTTGATCAGCGCCCTGGCCTCGGCGACGGTCAGCTCGTCGATCAGCTTCTTGTTCTTGTCGAGCACACCCGGCACGTCGGTCAGAAACAGCAGGCGCGAGGCCTTGCAGGCGCCGGCGATGGCCCCAGCGAAGGTGTCGGCATTGATGTTGTAGGTGTGACCGTCGCGGCCGGGCGCCACCGGCGCCAGCACCGGGATCATCTCGGAGCGCGCCAGAAGGTCGAGCAGCGTGCGGTCTACCTCTACCGGCTCACCGACAAAGCCGAGATCGAGCACGCGCTCGATGTTGGAATCCGGGTCGATCATGGTCTTGCGCGCCTTTTCGGCGAACACCATGTTGCCGTCCTTGCCGCACAGGCCGATCGCCCACTCGCCCTCGGCATTGATCAGCGCGACGATCTCCTTGTTGATCGAGCCGGCCAGCACCATCTCGACGATCTCGACCGTCTTCTGGTCGGTGACGCGCAGCCCACCCTCGAATTTGGATTCGATGCCCATCTTGGTCAGCATGGCGCCGATCTGCGGGCCGCCGCCGTGAACGACGATCGGGTTGACACCGGATTGCTTCAACAGCGCGATGTCGCGGGCGAAAGCCTTGCCGAGTTCGATGTCGCCCATGGCGTGCCCGCCATATTTCACCACGACGGTCTTATGCTCGTAGCGCTGCATGTAGGGCAGGGCTCGCGACAGCAGGGCTGCCTGCATTTCGGCGGTGGCGGCGATGTCCGTCATCGGGGCGGTTCCCTGGCTTTTGGTTTGTGCATGCCGCTGCCCCAAAACCGCTAGGCATTTTGGGCCGACCTGCATCAGGTAAGGACGGCGGCGTCTTAGCGGGAATTGGCGCAGGGGGCAAATGGCATTGCTGTCATATTCGAACGTCTCACGACGTCGTCATCGCGACGGAACCATCAGGGGCGCCCTACGGCCCAGCCAACCCGAAATCTTCTCCATCTGCGCGGCGAAGGACAAAAGCGTCTCCTCGTCGCCCGGACGGCCGGCGGCCTGAATGCCGAGCGGCAGGCCGGCGTCGGTGACATGTACTGGCAGCGCGATAGACGGCTGGCCGCTGACATTGTGGATCGCCGGCCAGTGCGTGAACAGAAGGCTCTTGTCCATCAGCTGTCCGAACAGCGGCTTGAGCTTCAGCAGGGGCGTCAGGTGAAGCTTGTCGAGCAGGTTCTCGATCAGTTCATCGGCGCCTTTCGGATCCATGGCGCCGCAGGCGAGCGGCGGGTGGGCGATGATCGGCATCAGCACCGCGTCATAGTGCGCAGTTTCCTCGATCATCCGCCGCGAAGCGGCATGGAGCCGCTGCAGGCCGGCGTAGGTCTCGCCGGCCGAGACCATTTCGCCCAACCGGCCCAGCACCCGCGTGGCGCGCTCGATATCGCCGGTGACGGAACGGCCGACGCGCAGCGCTTCCGCTCGCAGCATGCCGGCTACGGCCGAAGCAACCGTCCTGCAGAAGTCGGCGAAGAAGTCACGGTCGATGAAGGGCAGGTCGATCTCTTCCACCGTATGGCCGCCCTCTCGCGCAAGCGCCACCGCCATGTCGAGCGCCTTCATTGTTTCGGCCGAGATCGGCAGGCCAAGCGGCGACTTGCGATAGACGGCCAGCCTCAGTTGGCCCGGATCGCGCGCGGCGGCGGCGGCGAACGTGCCCTTCGGCGGCAGCGCGGCATAGGGCGACAAGGAGTCCGGGCCATGGGTGAGGTCGAGCAGCAGCGCGGTGTCGCGCACCGAGCGGGTGACAGCATGGTCGACCACCATGCCGTACCAGCTTTCGCTCACCAGCGGCGTCAGCGGGATGCGGCCGCGCGAGGTCTTGAGGCCGACCAGGCCCGTGCAGGCGGAGGGCACCCGAATCGAGCCGCCGCCATCGGAGGCATGCGCCACCGGCACCACGCCGGCGGCGACGAGGGCTGCCGCGCCACCCGACGAGCCGCCGCTGGTGTGGCCGGTATTCCAGGGATTGCGGGTGATGCCGAAGGCCTTTGATTCAGTCATCAGCCGCAGCCCGTGCTCCGGCGATGTCGAGGTGACGATCGGGATCAGCCCGGCGGCAAGGTAGCGGTCGGTCATCACCGAATTGACCCCGGGCACCCAGGCGGGAATGCGGCTGCCGCCATGCGACGGCACGCCCTTGATGGCGATGCCGAGGTCCTTGATGGCGAAGGGCACGCCGGCCAGCGGCAGGGAGCGGTCGATGGTCCTGGCCCGCGCCCGCGCGGCCTCGTAGAGCGGCTCGGCCGTGGCATTGATTTCGGGCCGCGTGGCCTCGGCGCGCGCGATCGCCGCTTCGGTCAGCTCGATCGCCGACAGTTCGCCCCTGCGCACCAGATCGGCGAGGCCGGTTGCGTCTTCTTCCCAAAGGGTCCGTTCGACCGACATCAGCGCTCCCTGCTTTTGGACAAGCTAGCCAGCGGCGATTCCCTTGGCAATCGAAGCCGCCACCGAACGCCGGAGCTTCATGTGCACGGAATATTTCCGGCGTTGCAAATACAACGCAATCGCCTAATTTGGCTCGCATGACGCCGCAGGACATCTCGAAGCTGATCGTCCGGACTTCGATGAAGGATCGGGCTGCGTTCGATCTGCTCTACCGGCAGACCAGCGCGAAACTTTTCGGCGTCTGCCTTCGTGTATTGAACGATCGGGGAGATGCGGAAGAAGCGTTGCAGGAAGTCTTCGTCAAGATATGGACGAAAGCGGATCGTTTTGCTGTTTCCGATCTGAGCCCGATCTCCTGGCTGGTGGCAATCGCACGCAACCACGCGATCGATCGCATCAGGGCGCGGCGCAAGCCAGCCGCCGATATCGATGCCGCGCTCGATGTGGCCGATCCGGCACCGGGACCTGAAGCGATGGCGGTGGCGGGCGATGAATCCGAACGCATCCATCATTGCCTCGATGAGCTGGAGAAGGACCGGGCGGCGGCAGTCCGGGGCGCTTATCTCAAGGGCGAAAGCTATGCCGAACTGGCGGAACGCCATGGCGTTCCGCTGAACACGATGCGTACCTGGCTGCGCCGCAGCCTGATGAAACTCAGAGAATGTCTGGAAAGATGACGCTGGCAGAGGACAATGGACCGGAACGTGGAGGCGACGACCTGTTCGCCGCCGAATACGTTCTTGGCGTTCTGCCGGCGGAAGAGCGGCAGATCGCGATCAGGCGCATCGATGCCGAAGCCGAATTCGCACGGCTCGTCGACGGCTGGGAGGTTCATCTCTCGCCGCTGGGCGCGGCGTATCCGGAAATCGAGCCGCCGGCTTCGGTGAAGCCGGCGATCGATCGCCGGTTGTTCGCATCGACCGCGGCCACTTCAGTCGACGCACGCGCCGGCCTGTGGTCCAGCCTCGCCTTCTGGCGCGGCCTTGCCGCGGCGGCGGTCGCCGCGCTGGCGATCTACATTGCCATCCCTTACGTCAACCCGCCGGTCGCGCTGCCGCAGGCACGGCTCGTCGCCTCGCTGGCTGCCGATGGCAGCGACGTCAAATATCTCGCGGTTTACGATGCCGCGCATCACGAGGTCGGCCTGTCGCATGTCTCCGGTGAGCGTGCCGCCGGCAAGGACTTCGAACTTTGGATGATCGAGGGCAAGAATCCTCCGGTGTCGATGGGTATCATCCCGGTCGGGTCGACAGCGCATATTGTCGTCTCGCCGGCAGCCCAGCAGAAGCTTGCCCAGGGTGCGGTGCTGGCCGTCAGTCTTGAGCCCGCCGGTGGTTCGCCAACCGGGCAGCCCACCGGGCCGGTGGTGGCCGCGGGCGACCTGAAGAGCATCTGACCTCGCTTCTCACCGCGAAGCCGTCGCCAGAACAATTCCAATCTATCTTATGTCATGCGCGTCTAAACAGACGCGTAAGCCGGCAAAATGTTGCGTCGAATAAATCTCTTCTCCCGCCCGATTAAATTGAAAATCCAAAAATATTCTGAAACTCCCGCGTTTGTGTTCCGTATCTCCTCGCGTCCCCAAGAATGGGAAGAGAAACCCGAGGAGTTTGAACGTTATGCGTAGATTCGCCACCCTTTTGCTCGCCGGTACGATCGCTGTCTCCGCGCTTGCCACCGCCGCCTATGCCGAAAACCCGATGGTCGGCGGCGCCGCCATGTATGCCAACAAGACCATCGTCGAGAATGCCGTCAATTCGAAGGATCACACGACCCTGGTCGCCGCCGTCAAGGCTGCCGGCCTGGTTGAGACCCTGCAGGGTGCCGGTCCTTTCACAGTGTTCGCGCCGACCAACGAGGCCTTCGCCGCATTGCCGGCCGGCACGGTCGACACGCTACTCAAGCCCGAGAACAAGGACAAGCTCGTCAAGATCCTGACCTGCCATGTCATCGGCGCCAAGGCGATGGCGGCGGACGTGGCCTCGATGGCCAAGGCCGATGGCGGCACGCACAAGGTCAAGACGGTCGGCGGTTGCGAGCTGTCGCTCAAGGCCGATGGCGGCAAGGTCACCGTCACCGACGAGAATGGCAATGTCGCCAATGTAACGATCGCCGATGTCGAGCAATCCAATGGCGTCATTCACGTCATCGACAAGGTTCTTCTGCCGAAGATGTAACAAAGGGCTTGCCGCGCACGAAGATGCAGCAAGAGCTCTCCGTCGATCGCGTCGTCCCGCTCCCGTGATGCGCAGTCGACACGCATGCTCCGCGCCGCCCACGATCAACCGTGGAACGGCGCGGAGTGTCGTTTTAGGGCAAACCGTCACCGGCTTTTGATTTCCGCGTGGCGGTATAGTTTGGCAAAAGAGAAGACAGGAGGAACTGGCCATGAACCGTCGCGACTTTCTTTTGAGCGGTGCCGCCACCATCGGCGTCGTCGGGGCCGCGTCAACCCTGCTGCGCATGAGCAGCCCGCAAGCCGCGCAGGCCGCCGAGAAATTCGAGATCACCAAGACAGACGATGAGTGGAAAGCGATCCTGTCGCCGGCCGCCTTCGACGTGCTGCGCAAACAAGGCACGGAGTATCCGGGCACCAGCCCGCTGCTCAACGAGCACCGCAAGGGCATTTTCGCCTGCGCCGGCTGCGATCTGCCGGTCTATCCCTCGGAGACGAAGTTCGATTCCGGCACCGGCTGGCCGAGCTTCTGGCAGGAGATCGCCAACGGCATCAGCAAGACCGAGGACCGGTCGCTCGGGATGACACGCACCGAGGTGCATTGCCGCCGCTGCGGCGGCCATCTCGGCCATGTCTTCGACGATGGCCCGGCGCCGACCGGCCTGCGCCATTGCATCAACGGCGTGGCGCTGAGCTTCAAGCCCGCCACGGCCTGAACAGGCTATACATGAAAAAACTCCGGGTCTTGCGGCCCGGAGTTTTTTTGCGCTGTCAGGGTTTCGGGCGTGGACTGGAGGAACTTCCCGAAACCGCTGCCGGCGGATGGATCTCTATTCAATGCCCGCCGCCGCCGCCACCACCGGGCGCGGCCGGCTTGTTGATCAGCATGGTGAACAGGCCGAGCGTCGCGAACAGCACGGTCAGCATGTAGAACACGTCCATGAAGGACAGCAGCGCCGCCTGCTGCTGGACCATGCCCGACAGCTTGGAGATCGCCGCGCTGGCCGCATCGAGGCCGGTGGTCTGCTCGAAGTTGAGCGTCATGTTCTGCAGCTTGGTCTGCGCGGCCGCACTGCCCCACTGCACATGCTCGGAGAGCCTTGCGTAGTGGAAGGCGTTGCGATCGATCAGCACGGTGTTGATAAGGGCAAGGCCGACGGCACCGCCGAGGTTGCGGGTGAGGTTGAACAGGCCGGACGCATTCTTCAGCCGGTCCGGCGGCAAGGTGCCGAGCGCGATGTTGTTGATCGGCACCATGCACAGCATCATCGAACAACCGCGCAGGATCTGCGGGATGAGCAGCTCGTAGAAATCCCAGTCGGCGGTCAGATGCGTCATCCACCAGGTGCCGGTGGCGAAGCCGAAGAAGCCGATCATCATCATCAGCCGCAAATCCATCTTGCTCGACAGGATGCCCGAGATCGGGGCGGTGACGAACATCGCCAGGCCGCTGACGAACAGCGCCTCGCCGATCATCATCGAATCGTAACCCCGGATACGGCCAAGGAAGACCGGATAGAGATAGGTCAGGCCGTAGAGACCGATGCCGATGACGAAGGAGAACAGCGAGCCGAAGGCGAAGTTGATGTTGCTGAACGCCCTGAGGTCGACGATGGGTTCCTCGGCGGTGAAGACCCGCCAGAAGAAGACCACCGCGCCGACAGTCATGACGATGGCGCAGATGAACACCCCCTGGTCCTGCAGCCAATCATTGTTCGGGCCTTCCTCAAGCACATATTCCATGCAGCCCAGGAAGGCCGCCATGCCGGCGAGGCCCCACCAGTCGAACTTGTTGAACAGCTTGAGATTGGGCTTGTCGAAATCGATCAGCGACCAGGCGGCGGTCGCCACCAGGATGCCGGGCACGACATTGACCAGGAACAGCCAGTGCCATGAAAAGGCGTGACTGATATAGCCGCCGACGGTCGGACCGATGGTCGGCGCCAGCGTCGCCACCAGGCCGATCATCGGCGAGACGATGGCGCGGCGCGAGGGCGGGAAGATGGTGAAGGCCGCGGCAAAGACGCTCGGGATCATGCCGCCGCCGATGAAGCCTTGCACGGCGCGGTAGACGATCATCTGGTCGATGTTGGTGGCGGTCGCCGCAAGGGCGCTGGCCGCGGTGAAGCCGGCGGCGGCGATGGTGAACAGCACGCGTGTCGACAGCATGCGGCTGAGGAAGCCGGACAGCGGGATCATGACCACCTCGGCGATCAGATAGGCCGTCTGCACCCACGGGATTTCGTCGGAGCTGGCGCTGAGGCCCGCCTGGATCTCGGCCAGCGAGGCCGAGACGATCTGGATGTCCAGGATCGCCATGAACATGCCGAACACCATCGCCAGGAAGGCGATGATACGGCGTGTGGAAATGGTGTCGGGGACCGCCGGCCGTGCCGGCGGCGCTCCTGCGGTGATTGTTGCGGTTGCCATTGCGTGGGCCTCCTTGAGGCAGGCCGGGCGGCTCGGTGCTCAACCAGCCACCGAGCCGCCCTCCGAAAAGCGCTTAGTTGGTCGTGGCGACAGGTGCGGTGCGGCTGTCGACGTTGACGACAACGCTCAAGCCCGCGCGCAGCTTGCCGGTCTTCAGGGCATCGGCCGGGACGTCGATGCGCACCGGGACGCGCTGCACGACCTTGGTGAAGTTGCCGGTGGCGTTTTCCGGCGGCAGAAGCGAGAAAACCGCTCCCGAAGCCGGAGCCAGCGACGAGACGGTTCCCTGGATGGGCTGGCCGTCGATGGCGTCGACCGAGATGTTGACCTTTTCGCCGGGAACCAGCCGGGCAAGCTGGGTCTCCTTGAAGTTGGCGACGATGTAGAGCTTGTCCATCGGCACGACGACGGCGAGCTTCTGGCCGGGGCTGACGAGATCGCCCTGCTCAACCGAGCGGTTGCCGACGACGCCGTCATAAGGCGCCTTGAGCACGGTGAAGGACAGGTCGCGCGCGGCCTTGTCGCGGTTGAGCTGCAAGGAGGCGAGCGTGCTCGCCGACTCGGCGCGCTGCGCCTCGAGCACACTGATATTGGCCTGCGCGGCGGCGATCTGGGCATCGGCACCGACGAGAGCGGCATTGGCCTGGTCGAGCGCGGTCTGGGCGTCGTCCAGTTGTGCCTGCGTGCCGACATGCGTCTTGACCAGCTGCGCGGCGCGCTGCTGGGCCCGACCGGCATTGTCGGCCGCGGCCTGATCGGCGACCTTCTGCGCCTGCGCCTGCTGCAGGGAGGCCTGCGCGGCCTTGGTCTGGGCGTCGATGCGGTCAAGCGTCTTCGACAGCGTGGCGATCTGCGCCTCGGCCTGCGCGACAGCGATCTTGTAGTCGCCATCGTCGATGGTCAGCAGCGGATCCCCAGCCTTGACCAGCTGGTTCTCGCTCACCTTGACCTGGTCGACATAGCCGGAAATCTTGGGCGAGACGAACGCCATGTCGGCCTGGACATACGCGTCGTCGGTCGAGATCATGAAACGGCCCGTGGTCCAGTAGTCGTAGCCGTACCAGGCGCCGCCGCTCAGCAGGGCAAGGCCGATGATCGGCAGCAGGAAGGAGCGCACCGAGCGCTTCTTCCTGGCCGGAGCTTCAGCCGCCGGCGGCGGTGCGACCGGCTGGACGGGAATCTCCGGTGCTTCCGTCGCCGGAGAGACCTTGGCGTTGGGGAAAGGGCGGACTTCGGCGGTGGTGGGCGCGTTCGAGGACATGACATCTCTCTAAAGTAATAATACTGAACCGTTCGGTTCGATCTGGGCGTTGACATAGCGTGAAAAGAGGACCATATCAAGAGGCAATCGAACCGGTTGGTTCGAATTATTTCGAGGTGTCACCCCATGGCCGAAACCAAAGCCGAAACCTCAGCCAATATCGAAAAGGAACAGTGCGACCTGCTGGACAGCCTGCGCCGCGGACGCCCTGCGGCCGGACAGGACCCGGTCAAGCGCAGCCAGATCATCGATGGCGCCCGCCGTGTCTTCATAGACAAGGGCTTCGAGGCCGCCTCGATGAACGACATCACGCGCGAAGCCGGCGTGTCGAAAGGCACCATCTATGTCTATTTCGCCAACAAGGAAGAGCTGTTCGAGGCGCTGATCGAGGAAGAGCGCGGCACCATCTTCAAGAACATGTACGACATGCTCGACCGCGCCGACGACCTGCGCCAGACGCTGGTGAAGTTCGGCAAGGTGCTGTCCATGAAGATCACCTCGGCCAAGGTCATCCAGGCCCAACGCACCGTGATCGGCGCCTCCGACAGGATCCCCGACATGGGCGCGCGTTTTTACGAACGCGGACCCAAACGCGGCCATGACAAGGTGGTGGAATTCCTCAATGCCGCCATCGAACGCGGCCTGCTCGAGATCGACGATGTCGATCTTGCCGCCTACCAATTCACCGAACTTTGCCTGGCCGGCCTTTTCCGGCAGTGCATCTTCGCCTACCGGACCAAGGCGCCGAACCAGGATGAGATCGACCACATCGTCCGGTCGGGGGTCGCCATGTTCCTGAAGGCCTACGGCACCGAAAGGCTCGCCGAGGAGGAAAGCCACCAGATGATTGCCCTGGAGGCAAAGGCATAGGGCCAGCCGGGCGGCTCATCGGGACCGGCCCGATCTCCCTTCCCTAGCCGCCATTGGCGGCAAGCACGATCGCGGCCTGCAATTCCTCCAGGCCTTCGCCCTTTTCCGATGACGTCGCCAGGACGAATGGAAACGCCGCGGGACGCTTCTTGATCTTCTGCAGCGTCTCCTCGATCAGCCGCGGCACGCCGGCGACCTTGATCTTGTCGGTCTTGGTCAGCACGATCTGGTAGGATACCGCCGCCTTGTCGAGCAGCGACAGCACTTCGTCGTCCTTGGCCTTGATGCCGTGGCGGGCATCGATCAGCACATAGACCCGCTTCAGCGTGACGCGGCCCTTGAGATAGTCGAAGACCAGTTTGGTCCATTCGTCGACCTTCTCCTTGGGCGCGGTGGCGTAGCCGTAGCCCGGCATGTCGACCAGCGCCATCGGCGGCAGGTCAGCGCCCTCGCCCGAAAATCCGTCCGGCACGAAATAGTTGAGTTCCTGCGTGCGCCCCGGGGTGTTGGAGGTGCGGGCCAGCCCCTTCTGGTTGACCAGAGCATTGATCAGCGAGGACTTGCCGACATTCGAGCGGCCGGCGAAGGCGATTTCCGGCGGCCCTTCCGGCGGCAGGAATTTCATGGCCGGCACGCCGCGGATGAAAATCCACCCGCGCGTGAACAGGTCGGTGCCGATCACGGTGCTGTTTTGAGCGTTCAAGCTGCTGCCTCCAGAAGAGAGATATCGGCGCCCCTGATGGCATCGAGGTTGCGGCCGATCTTGTCCACCGGCCAATCCCACCATGCCAATGCCAGCAGCCGCCTGATCGTCCTGTCGTCGAAACGCATCTTCACCGTCTTGGCCGCGTTGCCGGCAACAATCGCATAGGGCGCAACATCATGCGTCACCACGGATTTGGCGGCGATGATGGCGCCATGGCCGATCTCCACGCCGGGCAGGATCACCGCCTCCATGCCGATCCAGACATCGCTGCCGACCACCGTGTCGCCACGCACCTCCCTCGACCATGTCGCCGGGTCAAAGCCCTTTTCCCAGCCATGGCCGAAAATGTTGAACGGATAGGTCGAAAAGCCTGACATTGCGTGGTTGGCGCCGTTCATGATGAAGCGCGCGCCTTCGGCGATGGCGCAGAACTTGCCGATAATGAGCTTGTCGCCGATGAAGGGATAGTGGTGAAGCACGCATTTGCGCGCGAATTGGTCCGGCCCGTCCGGGTCGTCATAATAGGTGAACTCGCCGATCTCGATGTTCGGCTCCGTCACCAGCGGCTTCAGGAAGCCGACACGCGTGTGCATCGGGATCGGATGCTTGATGTCGGGGTTGGGTCCGTCCATATCGGTTCGTCCGGGAATTGGCAGACAGGCGCATCCGCGGCCGAAGGCGCCTGGTCAAAATAACGTGATCCGCCCTATAGCACCAATCGGCCGGGGAGCCAGTCTCCCGTGGCGAGCAAACTCATTTGTTGCCGCGGCAGATCACGATCGGATTGGACAGCGCGCTGTCGAAACCGCTGCCCTGATAAACGGTGACATTCGAGGCTCCGGGCGGCAGCAGGAAGGTGCCTTCGACGACTTTCTGGTCGCCTGATGCCATGTGGAGAGCCCAGCTAAACGTGCAGAATTGCGGCGGTGCCTTGGGTTCAACGTGGCTGCAGTTCAGTTGCGCGCCGCCCAGCATCGCGGCGCCACCGCAACTGACCGCGTCCTTCGCGACCGCCGCGCCCGGGCACCCGACAAGCGCCGTCACGGCCGCGATCCTGATCCAATTCATCGTCGAAGTCCTTGCCGGAAAATTCGCGCCGCGAGGCGTCTTCTCCGCACCGTGGCCCATGAAATTTTTCTTCCGCGCGGCTTAGTGCGTCTTGCGCGCGCCGTCCAGCAGGATTATGTGCATGATGATAATAAGCATGCTCACGAAAAGTTGTCCGTAGATCCTGACCTCCTCCCATGTCCCCCTCGCCAAATATCAGCTTCGTGCTGCACGACGTTGCGCGCTTGCTTCGGAAGCGGTTCGAGCAGCGTTCCCGGACATCGGGGCTGACCCGCGCCCAATGGCAGGTGCTGGCCTATCTCTGCCTGCATGAAGGCATTCACCAGAACAAGCTCGCCGACCTCATCGAGATCATGCCGATCACGCTTGCGCGGCTGCTCGACAAGATGGAGGCGCGCGGCTTCATCGAACGCCGGCCCGACCCCACCGATCGCAGGGCGTGGCTGCTTTACCTGACCCCGCGGGCCCATCCGCTGCTCGATACCATGCGCGGCAACGGCCAGAAAACCCGAGACGAGGCCTTCGCCGGCCTTTCGTCTGAAACACAGCAGCATCTGCTGCAGACCCTAAGCTTGATCAAATCCAATCTGCTCGCGGCTTGCACCCAGCCGGCCGTCGACCGGGAGAACGTACATGGCTGAATCAACATCCCCAAAGAAGCCTGTCGAGGATGACCCTTCAACGGGTCGCGCCGGCGACCAGATCATCCTGCTGGACAGCGAGCGCGAACAGAGGCGCGCCAATGTCGTCATCGACAATGACGAGCTGGAAGCTCCGGTTGCGCTGGAACCCGCGGCACTCGAGGCTCCGGCCAAGGAGCCGCAGCCACAGCAGGCCCCTGCCGCCCTTGCCCCTCCTGCTCCTGCCCCGGCCAAGCCGAAGCGCGGCCTGACGCGGCCGGTGCTTTTTGCCCTGCTTCCCGTCGCGCTGGCCGTCGGCGGCTATTATTACGTCACCGGAGGCCAGGTGATGACGACCGACAATGCCTATATCCAGGCGCAGTCGCTGGGCGTGTCCACCGACGTGTCCGGCACCGTGCAGGAGATCGACGTGCACGAGAACCAGGCTGTAAAGAAGGGCGACGTGCTCTTCCGCCTGCGGCCCGCCTCTTTCGAAACCGCTCTTGCAGCCGCCCAGGCCCAGCTCGGGACCGTGCGCAATCAGGTACTGACCCTGCAGGCCAGCTACCAGCAATCGCTGTCGCAAATCGAGCAGGCCGAGGCCGACATTCCCTACTACGAGGCCGCCTTCCAGCGGCAGCAGGATCTGCTCAAGACCTCGACCGCCTCCAAGGCGACCTTCGACAGCGCCCAGCACGACCTCGTCGCCGCGCGCCAGAAAGTGTCCGTCGCCAAGGCGCAGGCGCAGGCCATGCTTGCCCAGCTGGGCGGCGATGCCAGCCAGCCGGTGGAAAAGAACCCCTTCTACCTGCAGGCCCAGTCGGGCGTCGATGACGCGCAGCGCAACCTCGGCGATTCGGTGGTCAAGGCGCCGTTCGACGGCATCGTCACCAATGTCGACGCGCTTCAGGTCGGCAAGTATCTGCCGGCTTCGCAGCCGGCCTTCAGCCTGGTTTCGTCGACCGATCTGTGGATCGAGGCGGAGCCGAAGGAGACCGAACTGACCTATGTGCGGCCGGGACAGGCGGCGACGATCAGCGTCGACACCTATCCGGTCGCTGTCTGGCACGGCACGGTCGCTTCGATCAGTCCCGCCTCGTCGTCGAGCTTCTCGCTGCTGCCGGCCCAGAACACCACCGGCAACTGGGTCAAGGTCGTGCAGCGCATCCCGATGCGGGTGACGGTTGACGATCCCCAGGGCAAGCCTCCGCTGCGCGGCGGCATGAGCGCCGTGGTCGACGTCGAGACCGGCCATGCGCGCGGCCTGCCGGACTTCGTCACCAACCTCCTGAACCGGTTCGGACAGAAATCATGAGCAACGCGTCCGCGGCAGGTGCCACACCGGTGGTCGCCAATCGCGGCGCCATCACTGCTTGCGTGATCCTGGCCGTCATCATGCAGGCGCTGGACACGACCATCGCCAATGTGGCGCTGCCATACATCCAGGGCAGCGTGTCGGCCAGCGCCGACCAGATCAACTGGGTGCTGACCTCCTACATCGTCGCGGCGGCGGTGATGACACCGCCTTCGGGCTACCTCGCAACCCGCTTCGGCCGCAAGCGCATCCTTCTGACCTCGATCACCGGCTTCGTGGTTGCCTCGGTCCTGTGCGGCTTCGCGCAGTCGCTGCCGCAGATCGTCGGCTTCCGCCTGCTGCAGGGCCTGTTCGGCGCGGCCCTGGTGCCGCTGTCGCAGAGCATCCTGCTGGATATCTACAGCGTCGAGGAGCGCGGCTCGGCGATGGCGCTGTTCGGCGTTTCGGTGATGGTCGGGCCGGTGCTGGGCCCGGTCATCGGCGGCTGGCTGACCGAGAATGTCTCCTGGCGCTGGGTGTTTTACATCAACGTGCCGATCGGCGCGCTGGCTTTCGCGGGCGTGTCCCTGTTCGTCCTGGAAACCAAGCTGGACATCAAGGCAAGGCTGGACTGGCTGGGTTTCGGCATGCTCAGCATCACCATCGCGGCGCTGCAGATGTTTCTCGATCGCGGCGAGCAGCTCAACTGGTTCTCCTCATCCGAGATCATCGTCGAGGCGTTGATCTGCGCGTCGGCCTTCTACATCTTCCTCGTCCATACCTTCACCGCCAAGAACACCTTCGTGAACCCGCGGCTCTTCCTGGACAGGAATTTCGCCGTCGGCATGGTCTTCATCTTCATCATCGGCATCACCTATCTCGCCTCGCTTGCGCTGATGACACCCTACCTGCAGACGCTGATGGGCTATCCGGTGGTGACGGCCGGCATCGTCATGGGCCCGCGCGGCCTTGGCACGATGGCGTGCATGTTCCTGGTCGGCAGGCTGATCGGCAAGGTGGATACGCGATGGCTGCTGCTGATCGGCCTGCTGATCACCGCCTGGGCGATGTACGACATGACCGGCTGGACGCCCGATGTCTCGCAATGGACGATCATCAGCACCGGCTTCGTCCAGGGCGCCGGGCTGGGCTTCCTGTTCGTGCCGCTGACCACCATCACCTTCGCCACCCTGGCGCCGGAGCGGCGCGCGGAAGGCACCGGGCTTTACAACCTGTCGCGAAACATCGGCTCGAGCGTCGGCATATCGGTGGTCACCGCGCTGTTGACGCAGAACGTGCAGATCAACCATGCCAACATCGCCACCTATGTGACGCCCTTCAACCAGGCGTTCAGCAACCCGGCGATCGCGCAGGCGATGAACCCCTACACCGCCGCCGGGCGGGCCGCGCTGGACGGCGTCGTGACGTTGCAGGCGACAATCATCAGCTACATGAACGACTTCAAGCTGATGATGATCCTGTCGCTGGCGGCCATCCCCCTGGTGCTCCTGCTGCGCAAGCCGGGCACGCCGGCCAAGGTCGACCACAGCGCCGTCATGGAATGAAGCCGGGCCCGGCTGACTGGGTCGGGACCAGCCACGCACATATCCCACAAAGGGAAACCGGGGTCCTGTGAGGGACGACAGGACCCCGGCCTCGCCGATACGACTTCCCAAGAAACCTGGCACCTCGACGCGAGGCGGGAACGGCTGGCCGATAAAGCCCCAACGACCTGCCGATACCCCTTTCGCCGGAAGCCGCTACTTCGGCAAGAGCACCTTGTTGACGACATGGATGACGCCGTTGGACTGGTTGACGTCGGCGATGGTCACCTTCGCCATGCCGCCGGACTCGTCCATGATGTAGAGCTTGCCCTTCTTGACCTCGGCGGTGAGCGTGTCGCCGGAGACGGTCTTCATCTCGTATTTGCCGCCCATAGCCTTGGCCTTCTTCATCATCTCGGCGCCCGAAATCTTGCCGGCCACCACATGCGCGGTCAGCACCTTTGTGAGCTGGCCCTTGTTTTCAGGCTTCAGCAGCGTATCGACAGTGCCCTTGGGCAATGCCGCGAAGGCTTCATTGGTGGGCGCGAAGACGGTGAACGGTCCGGCGCCCTGCAAGGTATCGACCAGACCGGCGGCCTTGACGGCGGCCACCAACGTCGTGTGGTCCTTCGAATTGACGGCATTCTCGACGATGTTCTTGGTGGTGTACATCGGCGCGCCGCCGACATTCGGGTTCTTGGCGTATGCAGGAGCGGCAATCGCCACGCCGGCGACAAGGGCCGAAATGGCGATGGTTCTGAATGATGGCAAGCGCATGTGGTCTTCCTCCGGGTGAGGGCTGATCGGAATTGATAGCCTTTGGAAACTCACACGCAGTCACGTCCCGCGACCGCTCGCAGTTTCGTCGATCACGGGAACGTGAACGGATATCTTCCCAAGAAAAAGCCCGGACAAACCGGGCTTTTTCAGAAGGAGAACTTCTATTCCGCTTTTCGCGGAAGAAGGGCGGTTACTCCGCCGGCGACGGTTTCTTTCGAAAGAGTGCGACCAGATTGTCCCACAGCTCGATCTTGGCGCCCTGGCGCTTCATGATCACGCCCTGCTGGAGGATCGAGAGCGTGTTGTTCCAGGCCCAGTAGATGACGAGGCCGGCCGGGAAACCCGCCATCATGAATGTGAAGATGATCGGCATCCAGGTGAAGATCGCGGCCTGCGTCGGATCCGGCGGCGTCGGATTCATGCGCATCTGCAGGAACATGGTGACGCCCATGATCAGCGGCCAGACACCAATCATCAGCATATGCGGCAGCGTGACCGGGATAAGGCCGAACAGGTTGAACAGCGACGTCGGATCGGGTGCCGCCAGATCCTGGATCCAGCCGAAGAACGGCGCGTGGCGCATCTCGATGGTGATGTAGAGCACCTTGTAGAGCGAGAAGAAGACCGGAATCTGCAGCGCCACCGGCCAGCAGCCGGCAAGCGGATTGATCTTCTCGGTCTTGTACAGCTCCATCATCGCCTGCTGCTGCTTCATCTTGTCGTCCGCGTATTTCTCGCGGATCTCCAGCATCTTGGGCTGCACCTTCTTCATGTTCGCCATCGACGCGTAGGACTTGTTGGCGAGCGGGAAGAAGATGGCCTTGACGATGACGGTGGTGGCGAGGATCGCCAGGCCGAAATTGCCGAAGAATTTGTAGAGCGTGTCGATCAGCCAGAACATCGGCTTGGTGATGAAATAGAACCAGCCCCAGTCGATCACCAGATTGAACTGGCGAATGTTCCGGTCCTTCTCATAGGCGTTGATCTTGGCGACTTCCTTGGCGCCGGCGAAGATCTCGGTCTCGACGGTCGCGGACTGGCCGGCATCGACATTGATCGCATCGGTGAGGAAGTCGGACTGATAGCGGTGGCGGCCATCCTCGAAAAAGGCATAGCGCGGCTGAAAAGGCTGCTTTTCGGTCGGCACCAGCGTCACGGCCCAGTATTTGTCGGTGATGCCGAGCCAGCCGTCGGTCGACTTTCCCGGCGTGACCTGCTTTTCAGACTCGATCTTGGCGTATTTATATTCGGCCAGGCCTTCGGTGCCGGTCACGCCGATCAGCCCCTCATGCAGCACATAAGTGCTGGCGACGGCCGGCTTGTCGTAGCGGGTGACGCGGCCGTAATTGAACAGCGAAACCGCGCTCGAGCCGGAATTCTGCACCGTGTCCGACACCGTGAACATGTAGTCGCCGTCCACGGAGAAGGTGCGCTTGAAGGTCAGGCCCTTGTCGTTGGTGTAGGTCAGCGTCACCGGCGTCGACGGGGTCAGCGTCGGATTGCCGTCGACACTCCACGCCGTTTCCGCACCGGGCACAGCACCGGTCTTGTCGTTGCCGACGAAGCCGATCTCGGCGAAATATCCGGTGGGCAGCGCCTGCGGGTTGAGCAGTTCGATCTCGGGCGAATTCTTGTCGACGGTCTCGGTGTAGTGCTTGAGCTTGAGGTCGTCGAGCCGCGCGCCGGTCAGGTTGATCGAGCCCTCGAGGCTCGGCGTGTCGATCTTGACGCGCTTCGATGCGGCAAGCGCCTGATCGCGGCTGGCCGCGGTGACGGTATCGCCGCCTGGCGCGCTGGGAATGGTGCCTGGTGCAGGTGCCGGTGTTGCAGCACCCGGATTGGCCGCTTCCGCCGCCTTCTTCTGCTCCGCCGCCCGCTGCTGCTCGATCTTGGCGGCCTCGCGCTGCTGCTCGACGCGCGGGTTCATGTAGAAAACCTGCCACAAAGTCAGGATCAGCACCGACAGCGCGATGGTGATGAAGAAGTTCCGGTTGTTTTCCATCGAGAGCCCTTGGCCTATCGTGTTCCGCGAAGTCGGCGGGAGAGTTCGGCCTTCAACTGGCCGAAGGGGGCGCGCAGCGCATCATCACGCCCGACGATGACATAATCATTGCCGGGCGCCATGTCATCTGCGGCATGGGTGCGGACGGCTTCTCTCAGCCGCCGCCTGACGCGGTTGCGCACAACAGCGTTGCCGACCTTCTTGGTAACGGTGTAGCCGACACGCGGCACGCCGCCATCGCCGCGGTCAAGGACCTCGACGAGGAAAAACCGTCCGCGTCGCTTCTCACCACGACGGACGGCCAGGAATTCCGCGCGTTTCAGAAGCCGCTTGGGATTTTGCCCCACTGGCTTGCCGGTTGCGGGCAACGATCTCGTCTCGCTTAGGCGCTGAGCCGCTTGCGGCCGCGGTTGCGGCGAGCCGCGACGACGCCACGACCACCCTTGGTGGCCATGCGGGCACGGAAACCATGCCGGCGTTTGCGGACGAGTTTGGACGGTTGGTAGGTACGCTTCATTTGTTTTAATACCGCGGGGTGCGGCCCTTCTTGATTCTGTCACTTTGTAACAGGAGCTTTGCCGGGCCTGTTTTGGCGCGATCGAAACCGCGCCGGGACGAATGGCCCGAGCGTGAGCGGGCTTATAGAAAGAAGGGTTTTGGAAGTCAATCCGGCGTCTTCGCGACGTGGACGCAGGTTTCATGACGGTAATTTAATGTTCGGACCAAAGGATGAAATTGGCAAAAAAGGCGTAATCGCCTAATCTTGGCCGATCAAGTGATTGTGAAGACAGAGTCGCATGAGCGAAGCCAGCCAAGCAGGGGAAGGGATCGGCACGGCGCCAGCCGCCGTCCGCACGGTGCCCTTGTCACGCGGCCTGTCGACAAAACTGCTGCTGTTGACCATCGTTTTCGTGCTTTTGGCTGAAGTGCTCATCTTCCTGCCCTGGATCGCCAGCTACCGGCTGAGCTGGCTCAAGGAGCGGCTGAGCACGGCCGCCGCCGTGTCGATCGTGCTGGTGCAGGGCGAGTCCACCTCATTGTCGCGAACGGCCCAGAACGACGTGCTGATGGCGATCGGCGCCAAGGCGATCGCGGTGCGCGACGGCGGCGTCTCGCGGCTTCTGGTGGTGGCGGACATGCCGCCGCAGGTCGACGAGCACATCGACCTCGCCAGCGTCGGCATGATCAAGGGCATGACCGGCGCGCTCGACACGCTGTTCTTCGGCGGCGACCGGATGCTGCGCGTCTTCGGACCGGTCGGCGACAGCGACAAGGAGTTCGAGCTGATCATGCCGGACTACTCGCTACGCAAGGCAATGCTCATCTATTCGCGCAACGTCGCCTTCGTCTCGCTGCTGATCTCGCTGTTCACCGCCATGCTGGTCTATGCCGCGATCGACCTGATCATGATCGGGCCGATCCGTACCATGACGCGCTCGATGCTGTCCTTTTCCGAGGCCCCGGACGATCCCGGGCGCATCATCCATCCCGCCGCCCGCGCCGACGAGATCGGCGTTGCCGAACGCGAGCTGTCGCAGATGCAGGAGCGGCTGCAAAAGATGCTCTCCGAGCAGAAGCACCTTGCCGACCTCGGCCTGGCGGTCTCGAAGATCAACCACGACATGCGCAACATCCTGGCCTCGGCACAGCTGATGTCGGACCGCCTGCGCCAGGTCAGGGATCCGACCGTACAAGCCTTCGCGCCGAAGCTGCTGCGCGCGCTCGACCGGGCCGTCTCCTATTCGGAAGGCGTGCTTCACTATGGCCGCACGCAGGAGCCGCCGCCTTCGCGCCGCAGGGTGCGGCTGCGCCAGCTGGTGGAGGACGTGCACGGCCTGCTCGACATCGAGGAGGGCATCGAGTTCATCAACGCGGTCGAGGCGGCTTTCGAGGTGGATGCCGATTCCGACCAGCTGTTCCGGGTGCTCACCAATCTGTGCCGCAACTCCGTGCAGGCGATGGCGGCTGACACTGAGAGCGCGTTGGTGCGGCGGCTCGCGGTCTCGGCAGAACGCATGGGCAGTGTCAGCCGCATCGCCGTCACCGATACGGGTCCCGGCCTGCCGCCGAAGGCGCGCGAGAACCTGTTCGCGGCGTTCCGCGGCTCGGCGCGCAGCGGCGGCACCGGTCTTGGCCTGGCGATAGCGCACGAACTGATCCGTGCCCATGGCGGCACGGTGGAACTGGTCGAATCGATTGGCGGGCGCACCACTTTCGCCGTCACCATCCCCGACCAACCGGTGCGGCTCGACCAGGCGCGCGGCAGCCTGCGCCGTCCGGCGTGACGGCCGTGGTGGTGCTTTCCTAAGGCGCTCGCCTTTCGGGCCTGAGGCTTTTGATGGCCTTCCCCGCGACTTTTCCCGTTCGGATTGAAATCAGACCGGCTCGTCGGCCGCTTCAAAGCCTCCGGTGCGGGGCTGTCATCGCCAGATGGCACACCCACGACAAAACTTTTGCCGGATCGGCTTGCTTTTCCCAAATTCAGTCGCTAGGGAACTGCACACATTCGTGGCCGGTCCTCAGGATCGGATCGCGGGGCCGTCGAAAACATGGCCTGATGCGCGCCCGTAGCTCAGCTGGATAGAGCACCAGACTACGAATCTGGGGGTCAGGAGTTCGAATCTCTTCGGGCGCGCCATTTCATCACACTGAAATCGTTGTATTTTTTGGCCATTCGAGATGGGATGTGCCGGCTTAGGTTCTGGAATTTAAGCCGGTTTTGGGTGAAGGCCGATAGCCACCTCAATATCCGGGCTGCCCGCGGCGGCCCGTCGATCACGACAAGATCGACGTTGCGCAGGCACCGGCGGCAAGCCGGCCGGAAGCATCGCGATTCCGAGCCGGATGGCCCGGCAGGACGATCTTGTGGTTGACCAGGACGCAAACAGGACGTCGGAGAATCGCCCGTTGCGCAGGGCTTCCAGCATCGTTGCTCGCCCTCACGTCGGCGAAACCGCAGACCGGAATTGGCTGGCGGCGACACGGCGGAACAGCCACGGCGCGAACGACAAACAGGACGACGGGAATGGTCCAACGGCCGCGCATTCTCTTCCCCCACCCGCGAATTATACCGTTGGCCGGATGTTCTGGTTCAGGCGGAAGAAATTGCTCGGATCGTATTTGTTCTTCAGCGCTACGAGCCGCGCATGGTTCTCGCCATAAGCCGCGCGGACCCGATCCTCCCCTTCATCACCGAGATTGTTCGCGTAGACGCCGCCGGTCGAATAGGGGCTGATGGCGCTCCACAGCTCGCGAGCCCAACGGATATTGGCCTCGTCGTCCGCCGGGTCGTCCCAGATTGCGAGCGGGAAGCAGTCGTACTGTGCGTGGCGGTTGGCATAGGTAGAGGCGGATGGTGGGACACGGGCGATCGCGCCGCCAACCTGCTGGAACACCAACAGCGCGGAAGGCGAAGGGGCCTTGGGATAGATTTCCAGGAGCGCGTCGATCGCGCCGTCGCTGATTTCGCCGAGGAACTGCGCTTTCCAGTAATAGCGCCGCCCGCGCGGGAAAAGACTGTCGCCGGCGGACTGAATCTCAAGGTAAGGACGGATAGCGAGGTTGCTGTCGATGGGCGAGCCGAACTTCATCAGCGGAGCGATGATGTCCTCGCCGGCTTCCGGACGGCCGGCATGGCAGGCCGAAATACTGAAGGCTCGTTCACCTGTCGGAAGGGAGACGAGGGCGGCGTCGACGCTGAGTTCATCGGGGGCTCTGCGGCAGAATTCGTGATAGAATTTCATCGCGCCACGAGCGTGATCGTAGCGGTGAAGGACCGAGCCGACCAGCAGACCAGGACCGACGGCGTGTAACTGATATTCGAACGCCGTAACGATGCCGAAATTGCCGCCTCCACCCCTCAGCCCCCAGAACAGGTCGGGATTTTCCGAGGCGCTGGCGCGCACCATACGGCCATCGGCGGTCACCACGTCGGCGGCGATGAGATTGTCGCAGGTGAGGCCATATTTGCGGCCTAGCTTGCCGAAGCCGCCGCCCAGTGTCAGCCCGGCAATGCCGGTATCGCCATTGACGCCCATCGTCGTTGCCAGGCCGTGGGCCTGCGTCGCCGCATCGAACTCGCCAAGGCTAAGGCCCGCCTCGGCCCGCACGACGCGGCGCACCGGGTCAACCTCGATTGCCTTCATGCGAGACAGGTCGATGACGATTCCGTCGTCGCAGACCGAGAGCCCCGCAACGTTGTGCCCGCCACTTCGAACGGCCACGGGATTGTTCGTTGTCCTGGCGAATGTCACCGTCTGGATGACGTCGTCGGCGTTGGCGCAATAGACGATCGCGGCTGGTCGTTTGTCGATCGCCCCGTTCCAGACCTTGCGGGCCTCCTCATATGTGCGGCCTCCCGGCAGGACCAACTCGCCGCTCAATTTGTGTCGAAGCCAATCGAGCGCCGACATGGCGGGACGGGATTTGCCCGAGACAGAGTCCGTCAGCCGCTTCTGGTCCATTGGAGTAAGCCTCCGTTCTTGCCGGACAATGGTCTCATGGGAGTGCGATCTGCCGCAAAATCGAAGATTTCAGCTGGTCGATGAGAGAAATTCATCTAGACTGGTAGAATGAGGAAGCTACCGCCGCTGCGCTCGCTGCACGCCTTCGAGGCGGCCGCGCGGCATGGTAGTTTCAAGACCGCCGCCGCGGAACTTGGTGTGACACCGACCGCTATCAGCCACCAAATCCGCTTGTTGGAGGAGCAGTGCGGTCGACTGTTGTTTCAGCGACGGCCGCGACCTCTCACGCTGACGAGCGCGGGGGCAAGCTTGTTTCCGGCTCTGCGCAATGGCTTCGATGTTCTTGCCGGCGCGATCGCCGCGCTCTCCGAGCCCGATATCCATGGGCCTCTGCGGGTTACAAGCCCGAGCGCCTTCGCAAGTCGATGGCTTGTTCCGCGTCTGCCGACGTGGCGAGAAGCAAATCCGGGCGTGCCCTTGGAGATAATAGGGACGGACGCGGTGCTCGATCTGCGTGCCGGCGCCGCGGACGTGGCGATCCGCTATGCACGTCAGCCGCCTTTGGATTTCGCCGCGCGGGAGGTCTGTCGTGATGCGTTCTTTCCTGTTTGCAGTCCGGGTCTATTGATGCGCGAGGCGCGGCCGGTTCAGCGCGTTGCCGATCTGCTGCGCTTTCCGCTGATCCATTTCGATTGGATGAGCCGCGATCCGGACGCTCCGACCTGGCGGCGATGGCTGGCAATGGCGCGTTCGATTGATCCCGATCTGAAAATGGACAAGGCATGGGATCTGAGCTTTCGCGAGGAGATTCATGCCATCGACGCGGTCGTCGCTGGCCAGGGTATTGCGATCTGCAGCGATATCGTCGTCAGCCAGGAATTGGAGAACGGAGTCCTCATCAAGGCACATCCGTTATCCCTGCCGGGATATGGCTTCTACGTCGTCTCGATGCCTCACGGTGCGCGGGCGGCGGCGATCGAGTCGTTCTCGGCCTGGATGAGATCCGTTATTTGAGCGGAGATCTCTCCGGCACGATGTAAACACCGCTTCGAGATCTATTTCGATTGGAAGCCATCACGCGACCTACCGGCTTGGCGATGTCGGTGGCGCCCGGCCGGATCGACGTTGACGTCACGACAGACGGCGGTGAGACGCTCCTGGTCTGGCGCGAGACTGGGCGCCCTCAGCCTTCGCTCGGCGCAGCCGCCGGGTTCGGCAGCCGGCTCGAACGGGGGCTGACAAGCGCATTGGGGGCTGCAATCGAGCGCGACTGGCAGCCGGCGGGGCTGGTCGTGTCTATCGCCGTGTCGAAGGCGGCGATCTGCGTCTAACCGGCCGTCAGGTTGCGTGGAGACCGCCTGCGATTGCAGGGAGATGTCAGCCCGCGATTGAGCTGCCTTGCCACCCGTTCGCTGCTCGCACTGGCACGGCTAATCCGCTCACACGGTCGACATCAACGGGCTGCCTCGCCGCATCCACGCGCCGGCAGCACCTCCTGCCAGGATTCCGTCCATGACCGACAAACGACCGAACCTGACCCGCGCGACCGGCGCCCGCGAGAGTCCGATCGGTCAGGACGCTGGATCATGAGACGTTCATGCGCTCTGCAAAAACCAATTGCCAGACAGCGTCAGGCAATCTAGACTGATTGCATAACGCAACCAGCAGCGCGCGGATGTGCCGTGCGAGGAAGGGGAATGTGTGGCAAAGCTCGTGTTCGGAATGAACCAGTCCCTGGACGGCTACGTCGACCATACGGGATTTGCGCCACCCCCCACGCTCTTCCGCCACTTCATCGAGGAGGCTCAGAAGCAGGCGGGCAGCGTGTATGGTCGCCAAATGTATGAGATCATGCGTTACTGGGACGACGATCATCCTGAATGGGATGCGGAGCGACAGGCCTTCGCGGCGGCGTGGCGAAACCAGCCCAAATGGGTCGTTTCGCGCTCGCTGAAGTCGGTCGGCCCCAAGGCCAGGCTGATCGAGGATGATCTCGAAAGTGCTATCCGCGATCTGAAGGCCGGGAGCGACGGGGAGATCGAGGTTGCTGGTCCGACCTTGGCGCAAAGCCTCACAGAGCTTGGCCTGATCGATGAATATCGAATCTACCTGCACCCCGTCGTGCTTGGTCACGGCAAGCCATATTTCGCCGGCCCCCGACCGCCGCTCCGCCTTCTGACTCACGATCGGATCTGCGAGGACGTGATCCGGCTGACCTACGTTCCAGCTTGATTGCGCTAGGGATAACCGAAGACATCATCGCCGGGCTTGGCAAGTTCAGGGGCCTTCTGGTCATTGCGCGGAACTTCTCCTTCCAGTTCCGCGGCAAGGCCAATGAACGTGACCGGGGTGGCGGAAAAGCTTGGCGTTAAATACATCGTCGAAGGCAGAGTGCGAAAGACCGGCAACCGAGTCAGGTGACTGTGCAGCTGATCGACGCGTCCTCGGCGGTCCATATCTGGGGCGAGCACTACGACCGCGAACTCGACAACATTTTCGCCATTCAGGACGACATCACCCGAATGATCGCGGCCCGTCTGGCTCGGCAGGCTAGAACCGCGATCGCGTCGCGCCCCATGCGCACGGACGCTCCTGTTCGGGCTAGGCGGCTGGCTACCGGCCATCCTTTACTGGCTAATCGGGATTTGACTCAGAAGAAGGTCGGCATAGAGTCGATGGAGGTTGCCCATCTGCCATCAATTTCGTCGACGCAGGCCGGCGAGATGGAAGTTGGAAGGGAAAAGGGTGTCGGAAAGTCGAAGCCAGGAAGCGTGGGAAGCGGCAGCCTTTGCGGAGGATTTCCGCGGAGGTGTCTTCGCCGCGCAGCAGCGGCTGCGTAACCGACTCCTTGATCGCGGTGTAATCCGACGCGCACAGGCGCGCGATCTAGCCGCCCACATGCTCCTTCATCTTGATGACCTTCCAGGCTGCTGGTTCATTGCCACAAACTGGCTGCGAGCCGAGCTTGGATGTCAGCGCGTTGACACCGGTTTTGGATTGCGTGAGGCTAGGGATTATTTCCCCGGCTTCGCGGAAGCGAAGGACGCGGACTACGACGTTCCCTCTTTCGGCGGTGGCGGGGCTGTCGATAATCGCGATCCTGCGATGCAGGCCATGTGGCTGGAGCCGCACCCATTGATCTTTGCCGATATCAAGCAGGACAGTCGCATCACGATGCGACTACGACAAAGGATGTCGGGGGCGAGGACGAAATCAAAGTTCGCTTGGGCGCTTCGGACCGGACGCGGCAGCTACGGCCTGATTTGCGCTGACTGGACCGAGCACCTTGTTCCTTGGGAATCCGGTCTCCACGATTGCTTCGAACACACGGTGGTCGATGTCCTCAACCCGATCATCTCCGTTGCCAAGGAGATCGCCGATCACGACACGACGACCGGGAATGGGGACGAGGTACGGCGGAGCTATCATTTGGCCTTGTCAGCGCGCCTTACGGGCACAGCGTCGCTGGCAACGCTGACACTATCCGAGATCGAGATCGCCAGACTGGTCGCGAAGGGCCTGAGCTACAAGGAAATAGCCAGAATTCGCCGCAGGTCTTTCTCCACGATCGATCATCAGCTCAGGAGTATACGGCGGAAAACCGGTGTCTCCAGCACATCCGCCCTGGTCAGCTTGCTCGCAAGGTCTGACTTCCCCTTGGCCTGAAGAACGGTCGGTGTCGCGTTGTAGGCATTCGCGTCCGCAAGCGGCGGAAAACGCCCTCAATAGGAATGCCCCGCATTCTCAGATTGTTGGATCGATAACGCGATCCCTCATCGATCCCAGTTCGCATCGCGAACCTTCGCGATAGATGGCGCCCGACGTCCTTTGGTAGATCCGTAAGGCACATGATCGTGCAACGCTGAATCACCTCTCACGGGTGATTTGCCGAGGGAGGAGACGCGATGACCAAACGATTGCTTGCGGCAGCAGCGCTAATGGCTTGCTTGCCGACGCTCGGCGTGGCCGAGGGTCTCGGCAGCAAATCCATACTTACCTATGATGCCGCCGAAAGGATGATCGCGGCCTGCTTCGCCGCTCAGGCCGCCGCCGGCTATCCCAAGGTCAACGTCGTCGTGGTCGACGACGGCGGGCGGCTGATTGCCGCCGCGCGACAGGATGGGGCCTGCAAGGCCTGCACCGACATCGCTCAGAACAAGGCGATCACCTCCTCCCTCTACGCAGCCCCCACCCGGGCGATGGCCGATCTATCGTTCGGCGTGAAGCGCGACGGCGTGGACGCTGGCTTGCCAGGTGCGGCCTTTGTTCCCGGCCTCGTGGCCTTTGCCGGCGGTCTTCCAATCAAGACCGTGGCCGGTGACGTCATCGGCGGGATCGGCGTCAGTGGCGCCAGCGAGGATGAGGACGAAGGCTGCGCGCAGGCGGCCGTCGATGCCGTTTCGAAAAGCCTGAACTGAGAGCGGCGCGATGGTCGACAATCCGTTCTATGGTCCCGAAACGCAGGGCGACTACAAGCTTCACGATCTCGGCAACCTGATCCTTGAAAGCGGAGAAACGCTACGCGGCGCAAAGCTGGCCTACCGCACCTTCGGAACACTGAACGCCGAGAAGTCCAATGCCGTCCTGGTGACCACCTGGTTCTCCGGAACCGGCAAGGTAATGCAGGACGTTTATGTTGGTCCGGACCATGCGCTTGATCCGAACCGGTACTTCATCGTCATCGTGGATCAACTCGGCAGCGGCGTCTCGTCTTCGCCGCAGAACACGCCCCCACCACAGGCGATGGCGAAGTTCCCGAAGCTCTGCATCGGCGACGATGTCCGCGCGCAGCATCGTATGCTGACAGACCTGTTCGGCATCGAACGGCTGGCGCTCGTGGTCGGCGGGTCGATGGGCGGACAGCAGGTCTATGAATGGGCGGTCGTTCATCCGCGGATGGTTGAACGGGCGGCGCCGATCGCCGCAACCGCTCGCATTTCGCTGCATCAGCAGGTCTTTGTCGAAACGCTGAAGGAGGCGATCACGTCCGACCCGCGCTGGAACAGCGGCTGGTATGCCTCGGGCCTTGTCGTGCGCGAGGGTATGGACCGAATGGCGCGGATCGTGGCGACACTCGGCTGGTCCACGCAGTTCTACCAAGAGGAGCGGTGGCGCAGCGTGGTCGGCATGTCGTCGCTGGATGATTTCATCAATGGCGTGATGAAGGCCTATTTCGAGCCGATGGACCCCAATGTCCTATTGTGTGAGATGCACAAGTGGCAGCGGGCGGATGTGTCTCGACACGCGGGAGGTGATCTTGCCGCGGCGCTGGCTCGGGTCGAGGCAAGGACGATGGTCATGCCCATCAGTCATGACGGCTTCTTCCCGCCGCACGAATGCGAGGCCGACTGTCGCCTTGTACCGGGCGCGCTGTTCCGGGTGATCCAGTCGCCCGAGGGTCACATGGGCCTGAACGGGTTCGAGCCGGGATACATGGAACAGGTGGACCGCCATCTGAACGAGCTGCTCGCCGCCTGACGACACTGCAAACCGAGTTTGACCGCCCCTGAGCGCCACCGCTCGGGGGAACGGAGGGGCACGCCCCGATGACCGCGCCGGAGGACGCGCCAGAAGATGCAACCTACTAAAGACAAGGTGCTGAACGTCAGAGGCGCCACCAAAACCTATATGACTCAGTCGGGCGACGTTCACGCCCTCAAGGACGTCGATCTGACGGTGCGGCCGGGCGAATTCATCTCGGTTGTTGGGCCATCCGGTTGCGGCAAGACCACGCTGCTCTGGTCAATCGCCGGGCTTCACAAGCTGACCTCGGGCGCGATCGCACTCGGCGAGGCATGGATTACGCGCCCGCATCCCAGCATCGGCATGATGTTTCAGGAAGCGAACCTCCTGCCCTGGCGGACCATTCGCCAGAATATCGAGCTGCCGTTCGAAATCCGGAGGCAACGCCCGGATGCCGCGCGGATCGATACGTTCCTTGAGCGTGTCGGCCTCGGCGGCTTCGGCGACAAGATGCCCCGCGAATTGTCCGGCGGCATGCAGCAGCGTGCGTCCATCGTGCGCGCACTGGCGAGCGATCCGACGGTGCTCTTGATGGACGAACCGTTCGGAGCCCTCGACGCCTTCACGCGCGATGAGATGAACAAGCTGGTCGAGGAGATCTGGCTGGAATCCCGCAAGACGGTGATCCTGATCACCCACTCCATCGCCGAGGCGGTGTTCCTGGCCGACAAGGTCTACATCATGAGCGCGCGCCCGGGCCAGATCGCGCGAATGGTCGATATCCCGTTTCCGCGGCCAAGGTCGCTCGACCTCATGGAGACGCGCGAGTTCTTCGAACTCGTCAACATGATCAAGCACGACATCAAGCACCAGCCGTCGGCGAAGCCTGCGGCCGCCATCGCGGGATGAGGAGGTCCATCATGAGCATAACGACCCAGACCGGTGCCGGCATCGTCGGCGCAACCGGAGTTGCCAGCGGGCTCGGTGGCCAGGGGGCCAAGGAAGTTGCCGCGATCGTCGCCGTGGCTTTACTCGTCATCGGCGGAAGCGAACTGCTGCTGCGTCTGTTTGAGGTCCCGCAATTCATCCTGCCCACCCCATCAGCCATCGCCAGCGTGTTCGCCTCGGCCGAAATGCCGACGATCGCGGAACACTATTCCTACACGCTGATCGAGCTCGTGACTGGCTATGCCATCGGCGCGTCGATCGGATTGGTGCTCGCGGCGGTCATCACGCAGTTCCCCTTCGTGGAAAAGGTAATCACGCCTTACATACTGTTGCTGGTGACCACGCCGATGCTGGCGCTGGTGCCGCTCTTGATCCTGAACTTCGGCTTTGGGTTCACCCCGAGGATCATCGCCGTCGGGCTGGCGTCCGGTCCGATGGTGATGATCAACGCCGCCACAGGCTTTCGGCGTGTCGACGCTATGAAGATCGCGCTTGTGCGGTCTTGCGGCGCCTCGACACTGCAGATCTTCAGCAAGATACGCATTCCGATGGCCATGCCGATGGTGATCGTCGGCCTGATGATCGGGGCTATCTTCGGCATGATCACCGCCGTCGGCGCCGAGATGTCGGGCGGTGGATTCGGACTCGGCAGCCGCCTGACGACCTATTCCTCAACGCTTCGGATGCCGGAGTTCTTCGCGTGCATCCTGATCCTCGCAGTCACCGGGATCACGATCTACGCGTTCTTTTTCTGGCTCGGAAAGAGACTGGCCGGCTGGGAAAGCTGACCGAGAGGGCGAAACGCCGCGTTCGACCTGTGCAATGCAATATCGCGGCCCAACCAATATGGGAGGAGACCCTATGGCTCACCAAATGATGACTCGTCGGCGGCTGCTGCAAATCAGTGCCGGCGGCCTTGTGACCACCACCGTTCTGGGCGGCGGCGTGCTGACCTCGGGCACTGCCGAGGCCAAGCCCTACAATTCGCCCTTCACCTGGATTTCGCCGCGCGGCACGATCGAGGTGATGGACGACTACCCTTACTGGGTCGCCAAGGAGATGGGTTACTTCGGGGACCTCGGAGTGGATACGGACATGGAGCCGGGCCCATCGGACGGGACCGCTGTGGTGAAGTTCCTGGCGGTGCAACAGGCCGACATCGGCTTCCCCTCGCCGGGCGTGCTTTCCTTTGCGGTGAATGCGGGCATGGACCTCGTCTCGGTCTTCGGTAGCGGCTTCCTCGATCTCTTTAATGTCGCTTTCCGCAAGGGCCAGGCGGTGAAGAATCTGAAAGAGCTGGAAGGCAAGACCGTGCTACTGGGATCCGCTGCCTGGCAGTCGATCTGCGACCCGATGTTCGCGGCCGTTGGCGTCGACCCAAAGAAGATCACCTATGTCGAGGCTGGCTGGCCGACCTGGACGACGGCGCTCGCCGGCGGTCAGGGTGACGCATGCCTCGCATGGGAAGGCCTGCGGGCCGATCTGGGCGCAAAGGGTCTGGACTTCGACTACTGGCTGGGCATGCGCGGCTCGCCCCTGCCCTCGAACTCGCTCGTGGTGCGGCGCGCCGATCTGGAGGATGCCGAGCGGCTGGAGTTCCTGAAGAAATATCTCAAGGGCTGGGCGATGGGCAGCGAGTTCGCCGACCGGAACCCACGCGCAGCGACGGCCATCGTGTTCAAGGCCCTGCCCACGACCAAGGCCAATTATGGTCCCCGTGCGGGCACAGAAAGCCTGATGCAGATCCACCGCACCTTCAAGGGAGACATGACCAAGCGTGCAGGCTGGGGCGAGCACAACATTCCGGCCTGGGACAATTTCTTCAAAATCCTCAAGACCATCGGCCAGTCGAGCATCGACATCGAAACCGCGCGCTACGTCACCAACGATTTCATCGCCGGCGCGAATGACTTCGACAAGGCGAAGGTGCATGCCGACGCCGATGCCTATGCGCTGCCCGAGGACCTTGCAGCGATCGATATGACCGACGTCGAGGCGAAGTTCTACAGCAACGTGATCAACTGACAGGACTATGCGCCAGTCGCGGCGCGCAGTCCTGTTAACTCGCCGGGCACAGCCTCCCAGTGCCCGGCGAGAGGTTGCAATCGGGAGCACCGTTCGCTGGGCCCCGGCCGCCGCTCCGCCTTCTGACTCACGATCGGATTGGCGAGAACGTGATCCGGCTGACCTATGTTCCTGCCTGATCGTCGGCCTCTTCGGCGTCGTGGTCGGACGCCTGGCGCTGTCACGGCTTTTCGGTTCTGATGATACAGCCGACACTGTCCGTCTGTGTGCGGCAGGCACGGCCTTTGGAGTAGACCCGACCATGACCCTTCCCAGCATCAAACGCGCCTTGATCACCGGCTCCGGAGCCGCCGACGGCATCGGCTTCGCCATTGCCCGCCAGCTTGGCAGCACCGGCAACGCCGTGTTCCTCACCGGCGCCAGCGCGCGTGTGCTTGAGCGCGCCACCGAACTTCGTGCCAAGGGTATCGATGCCAGGGCCATGGTCGCCGATCTCACCAAGGCCGCCGATGTCGCGCGGCTGCGGGCAGATGTCGGCGCCATCGACATACTGGTCAACAATGCCGGCATGGGCTCGCTGGCATCACCCTCGGCCGACAAGGCGTTTCTCGCCATGACCGAGGCCGATTGGGACCGAGGCATCGATGTCAGCCTGAAGACGGCGTTCCTGGTCACCCATGCGTTCCTGCCGGCGATGATCGAAGCGGGCTATGGGCGCATCGTCAATGTGGCGTCGGTCACCGGCCCGCTGGTGTCTTTCGAAGGTACCTCGGCCTATTCGGCCGCCAAGGCCGGCATGGTCGGCCTGACGCGCACGCTGGCACTCGAAGTGGCCAGGAGCGGCGTGACGGTGAATGCCGTGGCTCCCGGCTGGATCGAAACGGGCGCGTCCAGCGAGATGGAACGGACGGCGGCCTTGCATACGCCGCCGGCGCGGGCGGGCCGGCCGGATGAAGTGGCGGCGGCGGTCGTGTTCCTGGCTTCCGAAGGCGCCAGCTATGTCAACGGGGCTCTTTTGGTGGTCGACGGCGGCAACAGCCTCCAGGAACACAAGGGCTGAAGGTCGGCCGGCCCTTGCCGCCCTTGCGCCAAGCAGTGGAACCAAACCGCCTGGCGGCGGTTTTCCCCTCGAAGGGACCGCGGACCTCAAGGGTGCGGAACAATGTACGACCATCTGGAACTGGAACTGGCGAGAGCCAGGCAGCGCGTCAAGCGCGCGGAATTATTTCTCACGCGAGCGAATGCAATGCTGGACGAGGAGCGTGGCGTCGGCATCAGCCTGGCCCTGTGCTGCCGGATCAGATCCGAGCAAAAACGTGTGACTGAAGCGCGTTCGCGCCTGCGCCAAATCGATCCCACCACACACTGATTGTGCCATGACCATGATGCCCTCCGAAAAGAGTGCCGCATATCGCGCTGCAAAGCTTGCCGTGCTGCGAAAGCTGATGGTGAAGCATATCGAGCGCACCGATGCCCAGGCGCGGAGTGTCGAGCAGGCGCTGGCGGTATTGGCTGAAGCGACTGCCCAGGCTCGCGGCGCGCATCGGTAGCATCGCCGCCGCCGTTCCGGACTGTCCCACAAGGGACGCGGAAGCTCGCTCTTCAAGGAAGGGTGGGGCGATCGCGGTCGCGCGGAGCGTGTCGTTGCAATCGCCCTCAGGACGCCTTGGCCAGAAAACCCTGGTAATCCGACTTGGCCTGCAGCAGGCGCAGCACATTCTCGCGTGATCCCCGCACATGGGCACGGGCCAGGGCGCCGGCCCGTGCGGTGTCCCCGGCGCAGATCGCCTCGACAATCTCGGCATGCTCTTCGCGGGCGATCTTCCATTCGTCGAGCCACAACAATTCGGTCCAGACATAGTGCTGGCACTTGTCGAGGATGCCGCACAGCATGCCATGCAGCATGGCGTTGCCGCTGATCTGCGCAATGACGCGGTGCAGGTCGATGCCGACCTCCAGTTCCTGGAATTTTTCCCTGGTGGTGCGGTCGGGAATGGCGGCCAGCCGCTCGCATTCCGCCAGCATGGCACGAAGCCGTGCCTTGTCCTTCTCGGTCGCGGCGGCGGCCGCAAGTTCGGTCGCATGGCCGTCGAGGAGTTCGCGGATGTCGAAAGCCTCGCGGAACATGTTGATGTCGAACTCGGTGACGACATAGCCCTGGCGCGGCCGGCCGGTGACGAGGCCGTCGCGTTCGAGGCGGTTGAAGGCTTCGCGCACCGGCGTGCGGCTGACATTGAGCCTGACCGCGATATCGTTCTCGGTGACGCGCGAGCCGGGTGGAATCTGACCGGTCACGATCATCGCCTTGAGCGAGGAATAGACAGAGTCGCGCAGCGTGTTTTTGGTTTCCTTGGCCAAGTCCGTTTCCAGTTCTCCGGTCTTTCCGCCGGAAGTCGATGTGGTCTCATAGCTGTATTCAAAGTCGGCTCGATTTGCCACGCCCTGGCACCGCATCCTCCCAGCCCTCCGTCAAGGGCTCCTGGCGATGCCGAGCGCTGTTGACATCGCTGACCGCCAAGCTACACTCAAAATTGTATACAAAATAGCATGCGAAATCAAAAATAATGGGAACACCGGTTGGAGAGCCGAAAAAATGAACAGGATCAGAAGCGTTAGCGTTGTTGCGGTTGCCGCCCTCATGGCGGCCGGCGCGGCCCCCGCCATGGCGGGCGATACCATCACCGTCGCCTCATGGGGCGGCACCTATCAGGAGGCGCAGACCAAGGCCTTCTTCAATCCGACCGCCGACGCGCTCGGCATCACCATCAAGCAGGACACCACCAACGGCCTCGACGACGTGCGCCTGCAGGTGACCGGCAATGCGGTGAAATGGGATATAACCGAACTCGGCGCCGACGAATGCGCGCGCGGCTCGAAGGAAGGCCTGTTCGAGAAGCTCGACTACGGCATCATCGACAAGAGCGGCATCAACCCGAAGCTGGTGCATGACGACTGGGTCGGCATTTCCTATACCTCGGTCGTCCTCATCTACCGGACCGACGTCTTCGGCGACAAGGGTCCGAAGACCTGGGCCGACTTCTGGAACGTGGAGAAATTTCCGGGGCGGCGCGCGCTGAGCGGCAGCCAGTCGACCGAGACGCTGAGCGTCGCCGCACTCGCCTCTGGCCTGCCGATCGACAAGGTCTATCCGGTCGACATCGACGGCGCGCTGAAATCCGTCGACAAGATCCGCGGCCATGTCGATGCCTGGTGGACATCAGGCGCGCAGGCGATGCAGCTGGTCAAGGACGGCGAAGTCGACATGGCGAGCATCTGGAACGGCCGCGCCGGCACGCTGAAGAAGGAAGGCGCGCCGGTCAGCTTCTCCTTCGACCAGGGCGTGCTCACCGCCGACTGCATGGTCATTCCCAAGGGCGCCAAGAACAAGGAAGCCGCCATGAAGGCGCTGGCGATGTTCGTCAGCCCGCAATTGCAGGCCAATCTGCCGCTCTATGTCGACAATGGCCCGGTGAACGAGAAGGCTTTCGAGACAGGCAAGATCCCGCCGGAGCGGATCAAGGACATCAACTCGTCGCCCGAAAACGTCAAGAAGCAGGTGCTGCAGGACGCCGAGTTCTGGCGTGACAATCTGGTGGAGGCGACGGAGAAGTTCAACAATCTGATCCAGCAATAGGCCGTGGCCGGACCCGAACCACGGCAGGGCGGCGCATGATGACACAGAACCCGCCCTGCTTGCGCCGCCCCCTCACCAGGAGACGATGACCTTGTCCATTGCGCCATCCGCGCTGCCGATCAGCATGCGCCGGATCGAGAAACGATTTGGCAGCGTGTCGGTGCTGCGCGACCTGAACCTCGATGTCGAGGCCGGCGAGTTCCTGACGCTGCTAGGGCCCTCCGGCTCCGGAAAGACGACGCTGCTGATGATCCTGGCCGGTTTCGTCAGGGCCAATGGCGGCTCGATCCGGGTCGGCGACGATGAGATCATCACCACGCCGCCGCACAAGCGCAACATCGGCATGGTGTTCCAGAACTACGCGCTGTTTCCGCATATGAACGTCTTTCACAACATCGCCTTCCCGCTGAAGCAGCGCGGCGTGGCGGTCCCGGAAACGGCCGAGCGGGTGGAGAAGGCGCTCGAGCTGGTCAAGCTCAAGGGCCTCGGCGAGCGCCGGGTCGACCAGCTTTCCGGCGGCCAGCGCCAGCGTGTGGCCCTGGCGCGCGCCATCGTCTTCGAGCCGCGCATCGTGCTGATGGACGAACCGCTGTCGGCGCTCGACAAGGGCCTGCGCGAACACATGCAGATCGAACTGCGCGCCCTGCACCGGCGGCTTGGCATGACGACGATCTATGTCACGCACGACCAGCGCGAAGCCATCACCATGTCGGACCGCATCGCGGTGATGAACGCCGGGCGCATCGAGCAGCTCGACAAGCCGGAAACGCTCTACGCCGCGCCGAAGACGCAATTCGTCGCCGGCTTCATCGGCGAATCGAATTTCATTCCGGTCGAATGCCGCAACGGGTCGGTCTGGTATGAGGACAGGCGGATCCAGACGGCAGGGGCGCCGCCGGCCGCCGGCCGGCATCTGATGGTGGTGCGGCCGGAGAAGCTGCGGCTGGTCACGGCGGCCGAGCCGTCGGACGGCATCAACGTGCTCGACGCCACGCTCAGTGACATCATCTACCAGGGCGACAGCTTCGTCTGTTACGCCTCGCTGCGCGACGGCCGCCAGCTGACGCTGCGCGACTATTGCCGCAGCGATGTGCTGTCCAGGCTGCCGGCCCCCGGCCAGCCGGTCAGGCTTGGCCTCGATGCAAAGGACACGATCCTGGTGGAGGCAGAGGGATGAACGCGCCATCCGCCCTCCTCGACGAGGCCGCCGGCGCGGGCCGGGACCTCAACGCGCGGGCGCTGCGTGCCGACGCGCGGCGCGAGCAGCTCAGTCTGCTGGCGCTTCTGTCACCCAGCCTGTTCCTCGTCTTCGCCATCATCATCGTGCCGATCGGCTGGCTGTTCTGGCTGTCGCTGTTCGACGAGGCCGGGGCCTTCAGCGCGTCCAACTATGCGCGCTTCTTCGAGCAGGCCTCCTACATCAAGACCTTCATCACCACCTTCAAGGTAGCCTTCATCGTCACCGGCGCCTGCGTGCTGCTCGGCTATCCCCTGGCCTACATGCTGTCGCAGCTGCCGCGCCGCGCGGCGTCGATCTGCCTGATCTTCGTCATCCTGCCGTTCTGGACATCGGTGCTGGTGCGCACCTATGCCTGGCTGGTGATCCTGCAGCGCAAGGGCCTGATCAACAGCTGGCTGATCGACCTCGGCGTGATCAGCCAGCCGCTGCCGCTCGCCAACAATCTGTCCGGCGTCGTCATCGGCATGACGCATATATTGCTGCCCTTCCTGGTGCTGCCGCTCTACGCCTCGATGAAGACCATCGACACCGACTGCCTGCGCGCCGGCATGAACCTTGGCGCCGGCCCGGTCGCCACCTTCCGGCAGATCTTCTTTCCGCTGTCGCTGCCCGGCCTCGCCTCGGGCGTGGTCATCGTCTTCGTGCTCTGCCTCGGCTTCTTCGTCACGCCTGCTCTGATGGGCGGCGGCAAGGTGATCATGTGGGCGATGCGCATGGAGCAGACCACCAGCCTCTATTCCAACTGGGGTGCGGGCGCGGCGCTTGGCGTCGTGCTGCTGTTGGTCACGCTGGCGCTTCTCGGTCTCTTCCAATGGCTGCTCGGCGCGCGCGCCACCGGTGTATGGAGTTCGCGATGAGCGGGGATGTCGGCCTGCCGATCTCGCACCGGCAACGTCTGTGGCTCTACGCGCTGGGCGGCCTGGTGCTGTTGTTCCTGATCGCGCCGTCGGTCATCATCGTCATCATGTCGTTTTCGGATTCGACGCTGCTGCAGTTCCCGCCACGGCAATGGTCGCTGCGCTGGTACCAGAGCTACTTCCAGTCGCTGGAATGGCGCGACGCGACCGTCGTATCGGTCAAGGTGGCCGTCATGACCGTGCTGGTGGCGACGCCGCTCGGCACCGCCGCCGCCTATGCGATCAACCGGGGCACGCTGCGCTTCAACGGTACCATCAACGCGCTATTGACGGCCTCGCTGATCATACCGGTGATCCTGATCGGCATCGGCACCTTCTTCCTCTATGCGCGCATCGGCCTCAACAACACGCTGACCGGCCTGGTCATCGCCCATACGGTGCAGGCGCTGCCCCTGGTGGTGCTGACCGTACTTTCGGGATTGCGCTCCTACGACATGAACCAGGAGCGGGTGGCGCGCAGCCTGGGCGCCGGGCGCATCGGCGCCTTCTGGCAGGTGACCATGCCGCAAATCCGCTTCTCGATCGTCTCGGGCGCGCTGTTCGCCTTCATCACTTCCTTTGACGAAGTGGTGGTTTCGCTGTTCATATCGGGCGGCGGGACGACGACATTGACACGCCGCATGTTCAACGCGCTGCGCGACCAGATCGATCCGACCATCGCCGCCATCTCGACCTGCCTGATCGTGCTTTCCGTTCTGCTCCTGTCGGTGGCGCAGATCTTCGGGCGGCGGCAATGATTTCCATCAGACCAATTCGCTGAAGTGACCATGGGATATCCAGACAGAATGCGTGATTTCCAGTTTCCCGGCCGCTCGCCGGTTCGTGCCACGGAGGCGGTTGCCGCGACCTCGCATCCGCTCGCCACCCTTGCCGCGATCGACATGCTGCGCGCCGGCGGCAACGCCATGGACGCCGCCGTCTGCGCCGCCGCCGTGCAAGGCGTCGTCGAGCCGCAATCGACCGGCATCGGTGGCGATTGCTTTGTCCTTTACTGCCCGAAGGGGCAAGGCGACGTGCTGGCCTTCAACGGTTCCGGCCGAGCGCCCGCGGGCGCCACGGTCGACTGGTATCTGGACAAGGGTTTCAGCGAGCTTCCCAAACAGGGGCCGCACGCGGTGACCGTGCCGGGCGCCATCGACGCCTGGTGCCGGCTGCTGGAGGATCATGGACGCAAGAGCCTGGCCGAGGTTCTGGTGCCCGCCATCCATTATGCCGAGAACGGCTATGTCGTGCATGACCGCGTCGCCTTCGACTGGGCCGAGCCGGAAACCGACCTGTCGGCCGACGAACACGCCGCGCGCATCTTCCTGCCGGACGGCAAGGCGCCGAAGGCCGGCGATATCCATCGCCAGCCGGAACTCGCCGCCACCTTGCGGGTGATCGCGAGGCAGGGCCGCGCGGGGTTCTATGAAGGTGCCGTCGCCGACGACATGGTGCGCCGGCTCAATGAACTCGGCGGGCTGCATTCGCACGAGGATTTCGCAGCGACCAAGGGCGACTATGTGGCGCCGGTCAGCACCTCTTATGGCGGCCATGACATCCACCAGATGCCGCCGAACAACCAGGGGCTGACGGCGCTGTTGATGCTGAACGTGCTGTCGGGCTTCAGGCTCGACGGGCTCGATCCCAACGGTGCCGAGCGGCTGCATCTCGAAATCGAGGCCGGGCGCCTCGCCTACCAGGACCGCGACCGTTACCTCGGCGACCAGGACCATGTTCCGGTGCCGGTGAGAGAGCTTCTGTCCAGCGCCTATGCCGACCGGCTGCGCGCCGAAATTCATCGCGACCGCGCCATGACGCATCTGCCGCGCCTGGACCTGCCCGGCAGCGACACGGTCTACATCTCGATCGTCGACCGCGACCGCAACGCGGTCTCCTTCATCAACTCGACCTATTATTCGTTCGGCAGCGGTGTCGTCAGTCCGAAGACCGGCGTCGTGCTGCAGAATCGCGGCTCGAGCTTCCGGCTCGACCCGGCACACCCGAACGCGATCGCGCCCGGCAAGCGGCCTATGCACACGATCATGCCCGGCATGGCGACGAAGAACGGCCGCGTGGTGATGCCGTTCGGCGTCATGGGCGGCGGCTACCAGCCTTTCGGCCATGTCCATCTTTTGACCAACATGATCGACTTCGGCATGGACCCGCAGCAGGCGCTGGATGCGCCGCGCGTGTTCTACAATGACGGTGTTGTGGAGGCCGAGCGCAACGTTCCCGGCGAGGCGCTCGAAGGCCTGCGCAAGCGCGGCCATCGCGTCGTCGAACCGCAGCATCCGCTTGGCGGCGGGCAGGCGGTGCTGATCGACTGGGAGAAAGGCACGCTGACCGGAGCCTCCGATCCGCGCAAGGACGGGGTGGCGCTTGGGTATTGAGGGATGGGGCAAGGCCGACCGAGTATAGCGACCGGGAGAAGGACACTGTCGCGAATGATTTCGCCAGTCGCCAGCGTTGCAAGGTAAGCGCCGACGTTGCTGTCAGCCCTTTTTCCCCGTCACTATACGGGGAGAAAGGGCTGACAGGGCAATGAGGGGCGGCGGCGCCCTCTACAATTGTCCAGGGTCGGCGTCGTCCGCTGGACTTCCAAAAGCAGTCGTTTGAACATAGCCGGTGACCATGACCCAAGCTGAAGCCCACCCCGACCTCTCCCTCCGCCTCGCCGCCGGCGCCGACGACGCTCCGGCGATCCTGGCCCCCGAGAGAACCACACTCACCCATGGCGGGCTGCGGAGCCTGATCCAGGCCACGGCCGAGCGGCTGCATGCGCTCGGCATCGGCCGAGGCGACAGGGTGGCCATCGTGCTGCCGAATGGGCCGGAGATGGCCACCGCTTTCGTCGCCGCGGCCGCGGCCGCCTCGACGGCGCCGCTCAACCCGGCCTACCGGGCAGACGAGCTCGATTTCTACCTCACCGACATCGGCGCCAAGGCGATCCTCGTCGCGGAGAACGAGGCCGGGCCGGCGGTGGCGGTGGCTGAACGCCTCGGCATCGGCGTGTTGAGGCTCATCGTGCAACCCGACGCGCCTGCCGGCAGTTTCACCATCGAAGGCGCGGCGGTCGGCCCGCAAGCGGCGCCCGACATGGCAGGGGACGGCGACATCGCGCTTTTGCTGCACACGTCAGGCACGACATCGCGTCCGAAGCTGGTGCCGCTCAGCCATGCCAACATTGCCGCTTCCGCCCGTCATATCGGCGCGACGCTCGGCTTGAGCGCCGACGACCGCTGCCTCAACATCATGCCGCTGTTCCACATCCATGGCCTGATCGCGGCGGTGCTGTCGTCGCTGGCAGCGGGGGGCAGCATCTTCTGCACGCCGGGCTTCAACGCCCTGCGCTTCTTCCAGTGGTTGGGCGACGCCAGGCCGAGCTGGTACACGGCGGTGCCGACCATGCACCAGGCGATCCTGCCGCGCGCGGCGCGCAATGCGGAGGTGCTGGCGGCGGCGCGCCTGCGCTTCATCCGCTCCTCCTCGGCGTCGCTGCCGGCGCAAGTGATGGGCGAGCTCGAGACAACCTTCGGCTGTCCGGTGATCGAATCCTACGGGATGACCGAGGCCGCGCACCAGATGGCGTCGAACCGGCTGCCGCCGGGCCTGCGCAAGCCGGGAAGCGTAGGGGCTTCCGCCGGCCCCGAAGTGGCGGTGATGGCGCCGGACGGGCGGCTGCTGACAGCCGGCGAGACCGGCGAGATCGTCATTCGCGGTCCCAATGTCACCGCGGGCTATGAGAAGAACCCGGACGCCAACGCCACGGCCTTCGCGCATGGCTGGTTCCACACCGGCGACCAGGGCGTGCTCGACGAGGACGGTTATCTCCGCGTCACCGGCAGGCTCAAGGAGATCATCAACCGTGGCGGCGAGAAGATCTCGCCGCTCGAGGTCGACGACGTGCTGATGGACCATCCGGCGGTGGCGCAGGTGGTCACCTTCGCCATGCCGCATGACAAGCTCGGCGAGGATGTAGCGGCGGCGGTCGTGCTGCGCGAAGGCATGAGCGCCACCGAAAGCGATATACGCGCTCACGCCGCGACGCGGCTCGCCGACTTCAAGGTGCCGCGCAAGGTGCTGATCCTGGACGAAATCCCCAAGGGCGCGACGGGCAAGCTGCAGCGCATCGGGCTTGCCGCCAAACTCGGACTTTGACGATGAAGATCACCATTTTCGGCGCCGGCGCGATCGGCGGCTATCTCGCGGCCAAGCTGGCCATCGCCGGCCGAACCGACCTGTCGATCGTCGCACGCGGCGCCCACCTCGAAGCGGTCAAGGCAAACGGCCTGCGCCTGATCGAGGACGGCCAGGAATCGGTGGCGCCGGTGAGAGCCGCCGCGAAGGCCGAGGAACTCGGCGTGCAGGACACTGTCGTGCTGGCGCTGAAGGCCCACTCGCTCACCCCGGCACTGGACCAGATCGCACCACTGCTTGGAGACCACACATCAGTCGTCACCATGCAGAACGGCGTGCCGTGGTGGTATTTCCATGGCGTGGTCGGGCCGCTCGAAGGCACCAGGCTGAACGCGGTCGATCCCGGCGGCGCGATCTGGCAGCGGATCGGGCCGGAGCGCGTCGTCGGCTCGGTCGTCTATCCCGCCGTCGAGGTCGACGCGCCCGGCCTCATCCGCCATGTCGAGGGCAAGCGCTTCTCGCTTGGCGAACCCTCGGGCGAGCGCAGCGAACGGGTGACGCGTCTGGCGGAGGAAATGGTCAAGGCCGGCCTGCAGGCGCCGGTGCGCGAGGATATCCGCAGCGAAATCTGGGTGAAGCTGTGGGGCAACCTCTCCTTCAACCCGATCTCGGCGCTGACCGGCAGCACGCTGGCGGGAATCGTCGCCGACGAAGGTACCCGCCAGCTTGCCCGCACCATGATGCTGGAGGCGCAAGCGATCGGCGAAAGCCTGGGCGTGCGTTTTCCGATCGGGGTCGACCGCCGCATCAAGGGCGCTGGCGACGTCGGCGAGCACAAGACCTCGATGCTGCAGGATTTGGAGCGCGGGCGCCCGATGGAGATCGACGCGCTGGTAACAGCGGTACAGGAACTTGGCCGGCTGACGGACAAGCCGACGCCGACGATTGATGCCGTGCTGGCGCTGGTGCGGCGGCTGGCGGTGCAGCGCGGGTGCTATGGGTGAGGGGACGACGGGCTGAGCCTCGAGGCGCCGGCGATGCGTCCGCCACTACGGCATCTTACGAATATGTATTCCAGCGGAAATGCGCGGGAAACATAAATGGCTCATTGCTTCGCGGAGAATGGAGTCATCTCAATGAACAGGATCGCTGAAACCTTCTGGATTGCGTCCGCGCTGGTTCTAGGCGCGGCCCTTGCAGCCGTAGCGGTACCGATCGTTGCCATCGTTTGCTTTTTGGCGCTCGCGCTTCCTGTGGCAATGCGGAGGATTCAGCGGCACCGCTATTGCGGCGATGTCGTTTCTCGCTCCACTCGAAAAGGCCCGGCTGATCGGTCCGGTGTTCCTCTGACCATAGAGACGACCTACACCGTCGTTCGGCGATCGTAGTCCTGTCTGCGGTGGCAACGATGGCCGCTGGCGCCATGGCGCCGGGCACGTTTCGGACACTACCGCATCGAACTGGCATCCTGGGTATCGCCCGCAATAAAAAGCGACAATGAATGTTGGATGAAGAAGCCCAGGGGCCGCCCGCAACGCCATTGGTTCCACAGATTGACAGATGCGGCGGAAACGATAGCCTTGCATTCCAAGGTGCGCCTGGCCGGCATCTGGCACCATCAGGTCCATCCGTCGTCGAGACACTCGATGGCATAGGCACTATTGGCCTGCACAACTTTATTGCGCAACAGTTTTCCATGCCGGAGGGCATGTGCGGACGTGCTGCTGGGGCAGTCATGGGCCTGATAAATCACCTGCCCAACAGGCGGGCCATCGAACGATTGGGCATCGGCGAGCGGGATGACGTGCTTGAAATAGGCTTTGGGCCGGGTTGGGCGCTCAAGAAAATGGCCAGACTTGCGCATAGCGGTACGGTTACGGGGGTGGACCGGTCGCCGACGATGTTTCGTCAGGCCCAAATTCGAAATCGAGCCGCAATTCAAGACGGAAAGCTGAAGCTGATCCAGGGTACCTTCGAGCGGCTGCCAGTGGAAACCGCCTCAATGGACAAGGTTCTTGCCGTCAACGTGATTTACTTCTGCTCGCCGACCGGAACCGCCCTGGCGGAAGCCCACAGGGTTCTACGTCCGGGCGGAACAATGTCGATCTATGCGACAGATTGCTCTTCAATGAAGAGGTTGCAATTCGTTGGCCCCGAAACCCGACAAACATTTGATCTAAAGGGACTTGAGGATTTCCTCGGCAAGAGTGCATTTGCGTCGGATCACATCGATATTCAAATGATTTGGTTGCCATTCGGCTTTCGCGGCCTGGTGGCGCGACTGTGCAAGCGGTGACGTGGTGCACAGGGTCCGCGCGCCAACTGACCGTCTTCGAAGCACCCGCGTGGCCGGTGCCGACCATCGATTGCCGCCACGACTGTGCCCAAGAACGCGACCCCCCTCTGCAACACCGATCGGTGCCAACCAGTTCTGGACCGAGGGTCGAGCGGCAGCCGGGGGATTGACCGGCAGGGATTCACCCTGACCAAGCCCGGTAGCCTGAACGGCTGCGCTGCTCTGCGGAGGGCAAATGCCCAATAACGCGCGATTGCGACTGCTGGGCGCTTTCACGGCCGTTGTCGTTGGGGTTGGGTATTATGTCCTCGGCGAATATCGAACGCACCAGCATGGAAAAGAAGCGACGTTGCAGCAACTGGTGGATAAAGCGCTGCGGCAGGGGTGCCTCGATGACTTTAACGCCACGCTCTCAATCCCGCCGGACCACCCATATGAAGTCGCGAACTGCCTCCGAATGGGCTATTTAAGCGAAGCCGAGGTAAAAAGTCGGGAGGATTACCTTGGCATCCCACTGCGCTAAACGCAGGAAATTTTGGCCCGGCAGTCCGATGCCGCCATGCTGGGCCCACAACAGGTGGAAACGAGCTTGCATCGAGAGCGATCCCTGTAACCAGGCGACTTGATCCAATACTAACATGAGGCAGGCGAAACGATGCCAAACAAGCTTGTAATGATCATCCGTCATGCCGAAAAGCCGGTCCCAGGTGGTCCGGACCTCGGAGTCACCGAACAGGGCGAAAGTGATCCCGCATCACTGACGGTGCGAGGCTGGCAACGCGCGGGAGGCCTTTGCCGATTTTTTTACGAGCCGCCTCTACCTCTGGGCAGACCTGCATCAATTGTTGCGTCAGGCATGATCAAAAGAGACGATTCCGGCACTCGGAGCAAGCGGCCTAGCCAGACAATCACTCCACTGGCAAGGCGTCTTGGCCTTGAACCGGATGTCACTCATTCAAAGGGCCAAGAGCAGTTAGCGGCGGATGCCATCCGCACAGCCCAATCACCTGTGTTGGTTAGCTGGCAACACGAGTCTATTCCTGCTCTGACGGCTGCGCTTGTCGGTGGCACAGGGACCGCTCCGCAATCATGGCCCGATGACGATTTCGACAGCATCTGGGTACTGGAAGCAGACGAGGCAAATGTCTGGTCTTTCTCGCGGGAACGCCAAGCACTCCTGGATGGTGACGGCACCGGTCAATTGAGTTGAGGGTCTGCCTTGGATCAACAGGGGAACGGCAGCTTCTACTTTCGGCCCATTTCAAGACGTCTGCACATCGGCGCCTAGCGTCCTTCGAGCGCGCGGCCGGTCCGCTCATCGCGCCCATCCAATCCGGCGCTGATCAATCCTTCCCCTCCCGCCCGAGCAGCCGCGCATAAAGCTCCCCGACGATGCCGCGGCGGAAGACCAGCACGCAGACCATGAAGATGAGCCCGGTGGCGATGGTCACCGGGAAACCGGAGGTGGCGAGCGTGTTTTCAAGGCCGACGACGAGGCTGGCGCCCACGATCGGCCCGACCATCGTGCCGATGCCGCCGAGCAGCGTCATCAGGATCACCTCGCCCGACATCTGCCAGGTGACGTCGGTGAGCGTGGCGAACTGGAAGACGATCGCCTTGAGGGAGCCCGCCAGCCCGGCCAGCGCCGCCGACATGACGAAGGCGCCGAGCTTGTAGTTGGCGACGGAATAGCCCAGCGAAATGGCGCGGTTCTCGTTTTCGCGGATCGAGCGCAGGATCATGCCGAAGGGCGAATTGACGATGCGCCAGATGGCGAAGACGCCGACCAGGAACACGACAAGCACGAAGTAATACATATTCAGCGAGACGTTCAGGTCGAGGACGCCAAGCAGCATGCCGCGCGGCACGCCTTGAATGCCGTCCTCACCCTCGGTGAAGGGCGCCTGGACGCAGAAGAAGAAGAACATCTGCGACAGCGCCAGCGTGATCATGGCGAAATAGATGCCTTGCCGGCGAATGGCGAAGAAACCCATGACAAGGCCGAGCAAGGCTGCGCCCGCAATGCCGAGCAGGATGCCGGCTTCCGGCGGCCAGCCCCAGACCTTGACGGCATGCGCGGTGAAGTAGGCGGCGCCGCCAAAGAAGGTGGCATGGCCGAACGACAGCAGGCCGGTATAGCCGAGCAGGAGATTGAACGCGCAGGCGAACAGCGCGAAACACAGCATCTTCATCAGGAAGATCGGATAGACCAGGAAGGGCGCCACCAGCAGCGCCGCGATGCCGAGCCCGACCAGCGTCCATTCGAGCCATGCCGGGGTGCTGGCTGATGTCTCGCGAAGCGTCAGCCCGGCCATGTCGGGTGTCCCTTGCGCCATGTCAGGCGTCCCTTCCGAACAGGCCGGCCGGCCGGACCAAGAGCACGATCGCCATGATGACGAAGACCACGAGGTTGGAGGCCTCGGGGTAGAAGACCTTGGTCAGGCCTTCGGCGAGGCCAAGCATGTAACCGGTGACGATCGCGCCGAGGATCGATCCCATGCCGCCCACCACGACGACCGCGAAGACGACGATGATGAGATCCGATCCCATCAGCGGGCTCACCTGATAGACAGGCGCCGCCAGAATTCCGGCCAGCCCGGCAAGGGCGGAACCGAGGCCGTAGGTCAGCGTCAGGAGCAACGGCACATTGACGCCGAAAGCCTGGACGAGACGGGGATTCTCGGTTGCCGCGCGCAGATAGGAACCGAGCCTGGTCTTCTCGATCAACGCCCAGGTCCCGAAACAGACAATCAGCGAGGCGACCACGACCCAGCCGCGATAATTGGGCAGGAACATGAAGCCGAGATTGGTGCCGCCCGAAAGCAGCGGCGGCACGGCGTAGGGATTTCCCGACACGCCGTAAGAGTAGCGGAATATGCCTTCGAGCACGAGCGCCAGGCCGAAGGTGAAGAGCAGGCCGTAGAGCGGATCGGTGTCGTAAAGCCGTGACAGCGCCAGGCGCTCGACCACGACGCCGAAGAGGCCGACGATCAGCGGCGCAAGGATCAGAGCGGGCCAATAGCCGATGCCGAGATAGGTGAGCAGGAGATAACCTGTGAAGGCGCCGAGCATATACTGGGCGCCATGGGCGAAATTGATGACACGCAGCAGGCCGAAAATGACGGCCAGGCCCAGGCTCAGCATGGCGTAGAAAGAGCCGTTGATCAGGCCGACCAGCAACTGGCCAAGGAAGGCCTGGACGGGGATGCCGAAGATCATCGTCATGGCGTCATCATACACCCAGAATGTCGTGGAGCTGCGTCATGCGGTCCGCCAGCTCACCGGTCGGAAATCCGGCGACGACCTTGCCGTGCTCCATCAGGTAGAAACGGTCGGCGACACGGCTGGCGAAGCGGAAATTCTGCTCGACCAGCAGGATCGTCATGCCGCGCTTCTTCAATGTCACCAGCAGCTCGCCGATGCGTTGCACGATGACTGGCGCGAGGCCCTCGGTCGGCTCGTCGAGAAGCAGCATCTTCACACCGGTCCTGAGCATGCGCGCGATCGCCAGCATCTGCTGTTCGCCGCCCGACAGCCTTGTGCCAGGGCTGTTGCGACGCTCCTTCAGATTGGGGAAAAGATCGAATATTTCCGCGACGCTCATGCCGCCTTCGGCGACGACCGGCGGCAGGACCAGGTTCTCTTCCACGGTCAGCGTCGCGAAGATGCCGCGCTCCTCCGGCACGAAGCCGATGCCCTGGTGCGCGGTGCGGTGCAGCGGCAGACGCATCAGGTCCGTGCCGTCGAAAACGACCTCGCCCGTTCGCCTGCGGATCAGCCCCATGATGGCGCGCAGCGTCGTCGTCTTGCCGACGCCGTTGCGGCCGAGCAGCGTGACCGTTTCGCCGCGAAATACCTCCAGGTCGACGCCATGCAGCGCATGGCCCTCGCCATACCAGGCGTTGAGACCGCGGACCACCAGCAGGGGCGCGGCATCAGTCATCGGCGGTGCCCATATAGGCGACCTTGACGCGTTCGTCGCGGCTGACTGTGGCGTAGTCGCCGGCCGCAAGCACCTCGCCGCGCTGCATGACCGTGATCCAGTCGCAGAGATCCGCGACGACCGTCAGATTGTGCTCGACCATCAAGACGGCGCGGTCGCTGGCCACCGAGCGAATGATGGCCGAAACCGTGGCCACGTCCTCATGCCCCATGCCGGCCATCGGCTCGTCCAGCAGCAGCACTTTCGGATCGAGCGCCAATGTGGTGGCGATCTCGAGCACACGTTTCCTGCCATAGGAAAGATCGCCGGCCAGCCTGTTCCTGGCATCGTCGAGACCGACCGACCGCAGCAGCTCGATCGCACGCGGCGTCAATCGGTCGAGCGCGGCAAGCGAGCGCCAGAACTGGACGCCGAGCCCAGCCGGCCGCTGCAGCGCGACGCGCACATTGTCGAGCACGCTGAGATGCGGAAAGATCGCCGATATCTGGAACGAGCGCACCAGCCCCATCCGCGCCACCTTCGCCGGCGAGGTGCGGGTGATGTCGTGGCCGAGCAGTTCGATCCTGCCGCTGGTCGGCGCCAGGAACTTGGTGAGCAGGTTGAAGACCGTAGTCTTGCCGGCGCCGTTGGGACCGATCAGGGCATGGATGTTGCGGTGGCGGACATCGAGGTCGACATTCCTGACGGCGACGAAGCCGGCGAAATCGCGCCGCAGCCCGCGGGCGGACAGCACCACGGGCGGTTCGCTCCCGTCGAGTTCAGGCGGCGCCATCGGCCGCGCCGATCACTGTGCCGCCGTTGGGCAGCCGCTTTCCTTCTCGCTCAGGAAGGCCTCCTTGCCGGGGATGGTGGCGAGATACTTGTAGTAGTCCCAATCCTTCGTGCTCTCGCCGGGCGCCTTGACCTGGTAGAGATACATGTCGTGGACCATGTTGCCATCCGACTGCACCTTGCCGTTGGTGGTCACGGCGTCGTCCACCGGCAACGAATGCAATTGCCTGGCGACGGCCTCGGTCTCGTCGGTGCCGGCCTTATCGATCGCTTTCAGATACTGCGTCACCGCCGAATAGGTCGCGGCCTGGATCATGTTCGGCATGCGGTTGGTGCGCTTGAAGAAGCGCTGTCCGAATTCGCGGCTCTTGTCGTCGCGATCCCAGTAATAGCCCTCGGTCAGGACGACGCCTTGCGCGGCCTGGAGACCCAGCCCATGCACCTCGGCCAGTGTGAACAGAAGCGCCGCGAGACGCTGGCCGCCCTGGACGATGCCGAATTCGGCGGCCTGCTTGATGGAATTGGACGTGTCGAGGCCGGCATTCGCCAGCCCGATGACCTTGGCGCCCGAAGACTGCGCCTGCAGCAGGAAGGATGAGTAATCGGTAGACCCAAGGGGATACCGCACCTCGCCCAACACCTTGCCGCCATGGCTTTCGACGAATTTGGCGGTCTGTTCCTTGAGCGAATAGCCGAACGCATAGTCAACGGTGACGAAGAACCAGCTGTCGCCACCCTGCTGCACGAGGGAACCGCCGGTTCCCACCGCCTGCGAATGGGTGTCATAGGCCCAGTGGAAGCCGTAGGGCGAGCACTGCTTGCCGGTAAGGTCGGTGGTCGCGGCACCCGTGACGATGTCTATCTTCTTCTTTTCCTTGGAAATCCCCTGGACGGCGAGCGCGACCGATGAGGTCGTCAGTTCCATGATGGCGTCGACCTGTTCGGTGTCGTACCACTGCCTTGCGATGTTGGAGGCGATGTCGGGCTTGTTCTGATGGTCGGCGCTGATGATCTCGATCGGCGCGCCCTGCACCTTGCCGCCGAAATCCTCGACCGCCATCTTGGCCGCCTCGACCGACCATTTGCCGCCGAAATCGGCATAGACGCCGGATTGGTCATTGAGGATGCCGATCTTGACTTTCCCATCGGAAATTCCGGCGGCCGAGGCGGGGATCGCGGTCGCGGCGAGAAGCGCGGCCGAAACGAAACAGCATGCCTTCATTCTCTATTTCCTCCCGTGATGAATCCGACCGTCCCCCCAAACGATCACCAGCAAGCGGTATTGAACATGTGCAAGATGAGGATGAACGGCAAGGGGGCGGCTTGCGGATTTCACGTTCGAAGCCTGGCAGGCTCTTGCTCGCCGGGCGGCGGCACGGCCGATTGGCCAGATCACGCCAGCCGGAAGCTCGGAAGCGGCACGGCCATGTTAGCCGTGACGGCCGGCAAGGCTGAACCAGCGTACACATCGTCCCAGTCTTAGTTCAGGGGAATGGACTCGACCGCCAGAGCCGTAACGCTTAGATTGCGTATGGATAGCCAGCCTGCAGGGGGAAGCCAACTGGGATATCAGGATGGCTTTAGTAATGAATAGATCGATAACCGCCGTTACCGTGACGCACAACAGCGCGCATACTGTGCGCGGCGCGCTCGCTTGCTTGCCCCCGGGCATCGAGATCGTGTGCGTCGACAACGCAAGCACCGACGATCTTTCCGCCGCGCTATCCGGTTTTGCCGTTCATCGCATCGATAATCCTGCAAACCTCGGCTTTGGGCGTGCCTGCAACATCGGGGCGGCGGCGGCATCGGGAGAGTATTTGCTGTTCGTCAATCCCGATGTGCGCCTTGGCGCGGACGCCGTCGACGCGCTCATGCAGGCGGCTGAACGCTACCCGAATTGCGGCGTCTTCGTGCCGCGCACGAACACGGTGGATGGGCGCCTGTGGTTTCGCGAGCAGAGCGAAATCGATCGCCTTTCCGGTGTGTCGCTGCCCACACGTATCCGGCAGGTCTGGGGGGATTGTTGCGTGCGCTTCGTCAATGGCGGCGTGTTCATGATCAGAAGAACACTCTTCCTCGATACGGGAGGCTTCGACGAGGATATCTTCCTGTATTTCGAAGATGACGATCTCTCTTATCGGCTGCTGCAGCGTGACGAACCCATGATCCTTGTCAGTAGCGCGCATGCTGTCCACGACGTTGGCACTTCGGTTGCACAATCAACCCGGTCACGGATCTTCCGATATCGGTCCAAGATGCGATCGGAGATCCACTTGCGCAGGAAGTACGGCATAGCCTATAGCCCATTTGTGGACATACTCCGCTATCTGACGAAGATAGGCTTCTACTGCCTTACGCTTAATCGAAATAGACTGATCAATTCCCTGGGCCGGCTGATCGGCATATTTGACAGCATCCTTGACCGATCGCACGCGAATCGGAACAGCGGCTATGTCGCCTGACGCTATCGACACGAGGCTTGTTCCGCCCGATGTCCTACCCTGCGAACCGCGAAAAGGCGACGCATATGGCGTAGACCGAAGCGGTGCGCCGAGCGAAATCCACATCCACACGCCGGGACGCTACATCGTCGAGCTTTCTCCAACAGAGAGGCGGATGCCGTTTCTCCGGCTCAATGTTCGCCGCCCGGGACAGGCCGACAAGATCGTCTATGTGCCTGTCACCAGCCGGACGTCCTATCTGCTTAAAAGCAGTGAAGGCGGCCTGGTGCTGCGGTTTGACAGAAGCGACGTCGTTGCGGCGAGCGCTCGCCCCCTAAGCATCAGGGATGTTGGCACGCTGTTGAGTCGGCGCCGTCGCCACAGGCGATTTCAACTGCCGCTTGGCCACGGGATCGTATTGCAGCCTCTTTTGCACATTTCAGGGGCGGAAGGGCGCGAGTTGGCCCGTGCCCTTGGCAGCCTTGCCGGTTGGGGTTTTGGCACGGCGAGCGACAATCTGCAGAAAACCCTGTCGCGGCACTTTGATGGTCCGCCAGCCGAGGCCCCCGAACGCCGGCCCACCGCCAAACCCAGGATCGCCGTAGCGCTTCATCTGCATTACCCCGATCTCTGGCCCGAATTCGAGGCGCTGCTGGCGAGGATCGATCGCCCTTTCCATCTCATCCTCACACTGACCGAGCCCGACGTGGCACTCGCGCAGCGCGTCCAGGCGAGATTTCCGGATGCCGAGGTGGTGGTTTATGACAATCGCGGTCGCGACGTCGGCCCTTTCATCCAATTGCTTCGTGAAGGAAGGCTCGATCCCTTCGACCTGATCTGCAAGCTGCATGGCAAGAAGTCCGGGCCGCGCGGGCCGCGCATGGTCCTCGGTGATATCTGGCGCCAGGCGAGTGCGTTCGACCTGATCGGATCCCGCGAGATGGTTGACCGCATCATCGCCGAGTTCGAGCGTTCGCCCGACACCCAGATGATTGGATCCAGACGCTTTCGGTTGCCCAATGAATGGAAGGGGGAGAAGGCTGCGTGGGGGGAGAACAGGGCGATGGTCCTCAACTTGCTGGAGACGATGGGGCTGCCCTCCAGCTCTCGTCTCGACTTCTTTGCCGGGACGATGTTCTGGGTTCGCCGCGGCGCGCTGGAACCGCTCATGCGGCTTGATCTGCCTATGGCAGTCTTCCCCGAAGAGGCAAGCCAACAAGACGGCACGTTGCAGCATGCCCTAGAGCGTGTGCTTGGAATGATCTGCACAAAGATCTCCGGCGTTACCTGGGATGACGACATGGCGCCGGATTCCCGGGAGGCAGACCCGATTGGATAGATCCCAACTCCAGATCTTCGTAGGATCGCTCGTCAGCAGAAGGCGATGGAAGATATTCCGAACCTGGCAACGAATTCGCGCCAGCGGGCTGTTTGATTTGTCGTGGTACCTGGCCCAGAATCCGGATGTAGCCAGGAGCGGAAAAGATCCGATCCTGCATTACATCAGGCACGGTGCCGCCGAGTCGCGAAACCCGAGTCCTGACTTCGACAACGAATACTACCTGGCGAAGTATCCCGACGTGACTGCCACGTCGATGAATCCGTTGGATCACTACATTCGTTTCGGCAAGATTGAGGGGCGCAGCACCCGGCGTGCTCCAGGCACAAATGCCGGCGCCCCCCAGAGACCCGCCACCTATGTGCCGCGATCCGGCGAGGGGCGACCAGCCGCTTTGAGGGCGCGCCTCATTGCATTTTATCTGCCGCAGTTTCATCCGATTCCTGAAAATGACGCCTTCTGGGGAAAGGGCTTCACGGAATGGACGAATGTGACGCGGGCCACGCCGCAGTTCGACGGTCATTACCAGCCCAGGCTCCCGGCGGATCTTGGCTTCTACGACCTGCGAGTGAAGGACATCCAGAAGGAGCAGATCGAGATTGCCCTTCAGTATGGCCTCTCGGGATTCTGTTTCCACTTCTACTGGTTCAACGGCAAGCGCGTCCTTGAGATGCCGATCGCCCAATTCGTCGAGAACGACGCACACGAGATGGGCTTCTGCATCAACTGGGCAAACGAGCCGTGGAGCCGCCGTTGGAATGGGCGCGAACAGGAAGTCTTGATCCCGCAATCGCACTCGCCCGAGGACGACCTGGCCTTCATCCGATACGTAGCCGGCTATTTCCGTGACAGAAGATACATCCGTATCGGCGGCAAGCCACTGCTTATGGTTTATCGGCCCGGATTGTTTCCGTCGGCGGCTGAAACGGCACAGCGCTGGAGGACCCATTGCCGGGAGGCCGGCATCGGCGAGATTTTTCTTGCCTATCCGCAGTCGTTCGACTCGGGCGATCCCGCCGAATTCGGATTCGACGCCGCCGTCGAGTTCCCACCGAATCTTGGACGACTTCCCGAGATCAGCGCCGGCATGCCAACGCTCAGGAGCGGCTTCAGGGGGAAGGTCTACGACTGGACAGAGCTCCTCAATCGCAGCCGCGCGTACCCGCAGGTTCCCTACACGCTGTTTCGCGGGCTTTGCCCTTCCTGGGACAACACGGCGCGGAGGATGGAGGCCGCCTACATTCTGGTGAACGCATCGCCGTCCCGCTACAAGCAATGGCTCGCCAACGCGGTCGTCGATACATGCGATCGTTTTGCCGATTTCGACAGCCGGCTGATCTTCGTCAATGCCTGGAACGAGTGGGCTGAGGGAGCCTATCTCGAGCCCGATGCCCGCTATGGCTACGCCTATCTGCAGGAGACGCGGGACGTCCTGTCGGCACGGCCAGCGGCCGGCAGATCACCCGGGGAGCCGTCGTGGCGCGTTTTGTTCGTGTCGCACGATGCGGCTCTCGGCGGAGCGCAGGCATCGTTGATCAACATCATCCAATGGCTGCAATCGCACACCAATCTGGAGATCAAGGTCCTGTGCCTGGCAGGGGGTCAACGGCTCGAAGAGTTTCGACGCCTCGCCGATACCGTCGTTCTGGATGATCTGGCTTCAGAGGCAGAGACGCCCGCCTCGAAGTTGGCCCACATTACGGAATGGTGCGGTGGCATACCGGACCTCATCTATTGCAACAGCCTTGCGACCGGCCGTGCGCACGCGCTGCTTGCTGAACTGGACCGGCCAATCCTGACGCATGCCAGGGAGTTGGGAACGAGCGTTGCCCGATACGCAAAGGACAATATGGGCGATGTCGTTTCCCGCACGCGAAGATTTGTGGCGTGTTCCCGAAGTGTCCGGGACTATCTGGTGTCCGAGCACAACGTTGCAGCGGGCGCCATCGATGTCATCCCAAGCGCGGTTCCGCAACCCAACGCCGATCAAAACCTCACGGAAATCCGGCGCCTTGAAAGCCGCCGCCTTGCCGGCTGGCCGACGGACAAGGTCATCGTCCTGGGTTCGGGCATCGGCATGCCCTTCCGCAAGGGTGCCGACCTCTTTATCGAGGTCGCCCGGATCCTTCGGGCACGCGGGGTTGAAGACTATCATTTCTACTGGCTCGGCTCGTTTCCGGGGCGGGAACGAGATGAGGTTCTCGGTACATGGTCGCAGCAACTCGGCAGATTGCGGGCGGACGGGTTGGACGAGAAAGTCACATTTCTGGGTGATGTCGACGATGTGGGGGCTTACCTGCGGCGGGCCGACCTGTTTCTTCTGACCTCCCGCGAAGAGCCGTTCGGCCGCGTCATGCTGGAGGCTGCCTTCGCCGAATTGCCGGTGATCTGCTTCGCCGAGAGCGGTGGGGCTCCGGATTTCGTCGAAGACGATGCCGGCATCATCGTCGGATTGGCTGATCCCGTAGCTATGGCCGATGCGACGCTGAACCTGATCCGGGACAAGCCCCTGCGGATGCGGCTTGGCAGGCAGGCTAGCGCCAAGGCAAGGCTAAATTTTTCAACCGATCGGGTCTTTCCGCGACTGCTGTCGACCATGCGGAAGGTCGCAAACAAGCCGCCGGCGGTCTCGATCATCGTGCCGAACTACAATTACGCCCGCTATCTGCGGGAGCGTATGGATAGTATCCTGGGGCAGTCGTTTCAGGATTTTGAACTCATCATCCTGGACGATGCCTCGACCGACGATAGCCGATCGATCCTGGATTATTATGCCGGCGTCCATGGCACCCGTGTCATCGTCAATGACAGGAATTCCGGGGCGCCCTACCCCCAGTGGTTCAAAGGCATGTCGCTTGCAAGGGCCGACTTGATCTGGATCGCCGAAGCCGATGACGTATCAGACCCGAGTTTCCTCGAAACACTGGTGCCCTTGTTCCGCGATCCAGGCGTGAAGTTTGCCTTTTGCGCATCGAAGATCATCAATGATCGAAGCGAGACCGTCGGCGACTATCTGTCCAGCCCGTACCTCACCGATCTCTCCAATTTCAAATGGAAGCGCAGCTACCAGGTTTCGGCGGCGCGGGAGGTCAACGAAGGGCTGGGTGTCAAGAACACGGTCATCAATATCAGCGCGGCGGTTTTCCGGAAGTTCGACATCACGCCGGATTTCGTCGCGCAGGTCCTTTCCCTGCCGGCGGGCGGCGACTGGTACTTTATCCTCGAGGCAATCCGCAACGGCTCCGTCGCCTATGAGGCTGCGTTGCTCAATCATCACCGTCTGCACGGCGACAGCGTGACCAGCATCATCACGTCCTCCCGTTCCGAGGCACTGCTGCGCACGCGGCAGATGATCCATCAGCATGTCTTGCACACATATGAAACGGATTTGGCCATCAAGCTGAAAATGGCCGAACATGTCGTGCAGCTCTGGAACCAGCTCTTTCCCGGTCGCCCTGCCGGAGAGATGGAAAGCTTGTATTCGCTAACCAAATTGGGCGAGTTCCCTGCGAGAAGCCCGAAAATCCGTGAGGTTGCTTTCGAGCAGTAGCTGTCTCACGGAAACGGTGGCTTGCTCCAACTCTTTGTTTTGACGCAATTGCGCACGGAATCCGCTTCCCACTTTTCCTGGAATTGCCTTAGTTACCGGCAGCGACGAGATGGCCGTTGCCGACATCTTGCAAGGCCAGCTTCAGCGGCGCCTCGCCGATCTTGCGAGTCGCGCTCGGGATCTCCTGATCGAGCCGAGCAAAGCGGCTCCTGCGCCTGGCCGGATCAGGCACCGGCACGGCCTCGATCAGCCGTTTCGTGTAGGGGTGACGCGGGTTGGAAAAGACCTGGTCGCGCGTGCCCATCTCGACGATCTGGCCGAGATACATGACGGCGACGCGGTCGGAAATGTTCTCGACCACCGCCATGTCGTGCGAGATGAAGAGGTAGGCGACGCCGAATTCGCGCTGCAATTCCTTCAACAGGTCGAGCACGCGTGCCTGCACAGAGACGTCAAGCGCCGATACGCTTTCATCCGCGATGATCAGTTTCGGCCGTAGCGCCAGCGCGCGCGCAATGCAGACCCGCTGTCGCTGGCCGCCGGAGAATTCGTGCGGATAGAGCTCCATCTGGTCCGCCGACAGGCCGACACGCTCGAACAAAGCCGCCACGCGCTCCCGCCTCTCGTCCTTCGAGGCGATGCCATGGATGACGAGCGGCTCGGCGACAAGATCGCCGACGCGCATGCGCGGGTCGAGCGAGGCAAAGGGGTCCTGGAAAATCATCTGCACGTCGCGGCGCACCGCCTTGCGTTCGTCGCGACCCAGGCCCGACAAATTGCGTCCACCGACAACGATGTCGCCGCTGTACGGCACCAGCCCGGCCAACGCCTTCGCGGTGGTCGACTTGCCGCAGCCGGACTCGCCGACCAGCGCCAGCGTCTCGTTGGGCGCGATCGAGAAACTGACGCCTTCGACGGCGTGAACACGGCGGTTGACCCTGCCGAGGACGCCGCCGCGCAGGTCGAAGCGGACATGCAGATCCTTGACCTCGGCGACATTGGCCAGCGTTAGCGCTTGTGCATCCCTGGATTTTTGCCGCCCGACGCCGCTGCCGATGCGCGGTACAGCGGCCAGCAGTTCGCGGGTGTAGTCGGCCCGCGGTCGGGCAAAAATGTCCGATGTCCTGCCCTCCTCGATCATGCGGCCATGCCGCATGATGATGACGCGATCGGCCATCTCGGCAACCACGCCCATGTCGTGAGTGATGAGGACGACGCTGGTGCCGTGCTGGCGCTGCAGGTCACGCAGCAGTTCCAGTACCTCGCCCTGCACGGTGACGTCGAGTGCCGTCGTCGGCTCGTCGGCGATCAGCACGTCGGGCTCGAGCGCCAACGCCATGGCGATCATCACCCGCTGGCGCATGCCGCCGGAGAGTTCGTGCGGAAACTGCCTTAGCCGGCTTTCGGCTTCCGAAATGCGGACCGCCTTCAGAGCCTCGATGGCACGCTGGCGGGCCTCGGCTTGCGACAGACTGGTATGCGCCTCGATGGATTCGGTGAGCTGGCGTCCGATCGACAGCACAGGGTTCAGCGAGGTCATCGGCTCCTGGAAGATCATGGCGATGCGGTCGCCGCGAATGCGTCGCATCTGGCGCTCGTCGAGATCAGTCAGCTCGGTTTCACCGAGGCGGATGGTGCCGGAGGATATGCGGGCGGCAGGCTGCGGCAGCAATTGCATGATCGCCAGCGCCGTCATCGATTTCCCGGAGCCGGACTCGCCGGCGATGCAGAGCGTTTCGCCGCGAGCAAGCGTGAACGACAGGTCGGAAACAACCTCGCGCCCGCCATCCTCGCCGCGCACGCTGACCGACAGGCCGGTAATATCGAGCACCGGTCCCGCCGTCACCGGAGCGGCAACCCCGGTCCGCTTCCTGCCCGCGCCGGCGTTCATTCGAAGACGCAGCGCGGGAAGTAGAACGAGACCACCCAGTTCGGCATGTCGACGATCTCGCTGATGCGCAGGTCGCCGCAGACCGAGGCCAGCATGTAAGCCTCGACCGGATCGAGCTTGTAGCGCCCGGCGAGCAGGTCGACCATTTGCGCAACGGCCTCCTTCGCGCCCGTCATCAGGTCCGGCCCGATGCCGGTCGTCACCTCATAGCCCTTGGCGTCGAGATGGCGCGTCACCGGGCCCGGCGTGGTGAAGCGCGGAGTCTTCAGCCTCGCGTCCTTGACCAGGTCGAGCTTGAGCACGACGTCCATCGGGCTTTCGATCGCCGTGCCGCAGACCTCGCCGTCGCCTTGCGCGGCATGGGTGTCGCCGACCGAGAACAGCGCACCAGCCACTTCCACCGGCAGATAGAGCGTGGTGCCGGCGGCGAGATCGCGGATGTCGAGATTGCCGCCGACGCGCCTGGGCGGAACCACCGAGTGATGGCCCATCTCGGCCGGTGCGTTGCCAATGGTGCCGGCAAAAGGTTTTAGCGGCACACGCGCATTCTTGCCGAACAGCGCCGGCTCGAGCGAGGCTGCGTCATATTTCCAGATGTTCAGCGCCGGCTCCATGAAATCGTCGGCGAGCAGCCCGAAGCCCGGAATGTTCGCCGTCCAGCCGAAGCCGGACGGTTTGAACATCTCGATCGTCACCTTCAGCGCGTCACCCGGTTCGGCACCCTCGACGAAGATTGGCCCGGTCACCGGGTTGATCGTTGCGAAGTCGAGCTTGGCGATATCGCCAACCGTGCTGTCGGCCTTCAGCTGACCGCCTGAGGAGTCGAGGCACTGGAACTCGATGGTCGAGCCGGGCGCCACACGTTCGGCCGGGACGAAGGAATTGTCCCAGCCGAAATGGTGATGGCGCCCGTGGATAGTGTAATCGCAGTTATTGCACATCTTTTACGTACACATTGTCATAGTTGATCGGGATATGGACCGGGTCGACATAGAGGTTGTCGGCGCCGCCCATGCGGGCCGATTTCATGGTGAAGCGCTGTTCGTTGAAGACCGGCGCCCAGGGCGCGTCCTCCATCACCTTGCCGTAGATGGCGCTCCACATCTTGTCGCGTTCGACGGCCTTTGAGGGATCGACCACCGAGTCGGCCTCGGCCGCCTTGGCGTCGAGATCCTTGTTGCAGTACCAGGACCAGTTCCAGCCGCCCGGCACGGCACCGGCGCAGCCGAGGATCGGGCCGTAGAAGTTCGACGGATCCGGGAAGTCGGCGATCCAGGCCATGCCGCCCGACCAGATCATCGGCGCGCCGGCCTTGTCGCCGCCGGCGGCAATGACATTGGCTTGGGCGAGCGACTGGATGCTGGCCTTGATGCCGATCGCCGCCAGATCCTGCTGGATCGCCTGGGCTATGCGCGGGTTGGGGTCGGTGTTCATGGCGAACAGTTGCGTGTCGAAACCATCGGGGTGGCCGGCCTCGGCAAGCAGCGCCTTGGCCTTGGCGACATCATAGGGATAGCCCTTGTATTCCTTGTCGTAGCCCGGCATGGACGGCGGCAGCGGCTGGTTGGCCGGCACGGCGCGGCCGTTGATGATCTGGATGACGCGCGCCTTGTTGATGGCCATGTTGACGGCCTGGCGCACCTTCACATTGTCGAACGGCGCCATGGTGGTGTTCATGGTGACATAGCCGGTGTGCAGCTGGCCGCCTTCGACGACACGCGCCTTCTGCTCGGGATCGGCCATCACTTCCTGGAACTTCGCCGGCGGAATGCCGTCGCCGGGCACGTCGATCTCGCCCTTCTGCAGGCGCAGCAGCGCCACGATCGGCTCCTGGCCGATCTCGAAGGTGATCTTGTCCAGGTGCGGCAGGCCCTTGTGCCAATAATCCGGGTTGCGCTCGAAGACGATGCGCTGTCCCAACGTCCATTCGGCGAGCTTGAAGGCGCCGGTGCCGACCGGATGCTTGCCGAAATCGGCGCCGTATTTCTCGACCTCTTCCTTCGGCACGACATGGGCGAAGTTGATGGCCATGACATGCAGGAAGGTGGCGTCGGGGCGGGTCAGTTCGAACTTGACGGTGTAGGGGTCGACAACGGTTACGCCGGAGAGTGTTTCGGCCTTGCCGGCGGCGACGTCGTCGTAGCCCTTGATCGAGCCGAAGAAGCCGGCGCCCGGGCTCTGCGTCTTCGGATTGGTGACGCGGTCGAGCGAGTATTTCACATCGTCGGCGGTCATTTCGCGGCCGTTGTGGAATTTCACGCCGTGGCGCAGCTTGAAGGTGAAGGTCTTGCCGTCGGGCGAGATCTCGTAGCTCTCGGCAAGGTCGGGCTTGAGGTTGGTGGTGCCAGGCTCGTAGTCCATCAACCCGTCGAACAGGCTCTTGATCATCGACCAGTTCTGCCAGTCATAGCCGATCGCCGGGTCGAGGGTGGCGACATCGTCCTTGTAGGTGATGGTGATGGCGCCGCCCTGCTTGGCGTTGGGATCGATCGTGTCCTCGGCGCGGGCGCTCGTCATGCCGAGCATCAGCGCCAGCGCCGATGCCGCTACCGTGGATATGAGATACTTTTTCATTGTTATGTTCCCTTTCTCTGTTTGTTTTCGGTCATGTCCTGATTGTCATCTGAGCTTGATGCGGGGATCGATGAAGGGCGCGATGATGTCGGCCAGGAGATTGCCGAGCACGATGGCAAAGGCCGAGACCAGCGTGACGCCCATGATGATCGGGATGTCGACGCGCTGGATGGCCTGCCATGCCAGCTGGCCGATGCCGGGCCAGCCGAACACGCTTTCGACGACGACGATGCCGCCCATGAAGATGCCGATGTCGATGCCGATCATGGCGATGATCGGCAGGATGGCGTTGGGCAGTGCGTGGCGGAAGAGGATGGCACCACGCGCCAGGCCTTTCGCACGCGCGGTGCGGACGTAGTCCTGACGCAGCACGTCGATCATCGACGAACGCATCATGCGCGCGTACCAGCCGGCGCCGAGGATGCCCATGGTGAGCGACGGCAACACCAGATGGCGCCAGGTGCCGTAGCCGCCGATCGGAAACCAGCTCAGCCGCACGGCAAAGACGTAAAGCAGCAAGAGGCCGACGACGAATTGCGGCGCCGAGACGCCGACGAAGGATGCGACCATCAAGGTCTGGTCGGTCGCGGTGCCGCGCTTGACGGCGGCGATCAGGCCCATGGAGAGGCCGATCAGCAACTCGCACAGGATGGCGCCGACCATCAACAGCAGGCTCGCCGGCAACCGCGAGACGATCAGCTCGGTAACTTCGGAGCGCTGGATGTATGAGCGGCCGAGATCGCCGCTGACGAGCCTGGTCAGATAGTGCCAGTACTGGACGACGAAGGGCTGGTCGAGGCCGAGCTGCTGGCGGATGTTCTCGACCGTCTGTGGCGTGGCGCTGCGCCCGGCGATCTGGCGCACCGGATCGGCCGGCAACAGGTAGAGCAGCGCGAAGGTGATCAGCGAGACGCCGAGCAGGATGAGCAGCGACTGGATCAGCCGGCGGCCGAGATAGGCGATCATGCCCGGCCCCTTTGCGTCGGATCGAGGATGTCACGCAGCGCGTCGCCGATCAGGTTGAAGGCCAGCGCCAGCGCCAGGATCGCCGCGCCGGGGAAGAACACCAGCCAGGGCGCTGCCTGGAAATAGGTCTGGTTCTCGAAAATGATGTTGCCCCAGGAGGCCGTCGGCGGCTGCACGCCGATGCCGAGGAAGGAGAGCGTAGCCTCGAGCAGCACCGTCGTCGAAATGCCGAGCGTGCCCCAGACGATGATGGTCGGCAGGAGATGCGGCAGGATGTGGCGAAACAGAATGCGCGGCGCACTCGCCCCGATGGTGCGTTCGGCGTCGATGAACTCGCGTTCGGCGAGCGAGGAGGTTTCGGTGTAGATGACGCGCGCGGTCTGCACCCAGTTGACCAGAGCGATGACCATGGCAACGATCCACAGGCTGGGCTCGAACACCGCCGCCAGGCAGATGGCGAGCAGCAGCGCCGGAAACGCCATCATCAGATCGGTGAAGCGCATCAGCGCGCTGCCGATCCAGCCGCGGAAATAGCCTGCCGTGACGCCGACCAGCGTGCCGATGAACAGCGCAACGCCATTGGCGACGATGCCGATGATCAGCGAGGTACGGGCGCCGTAGAGAATGCGGGTCAGCAGGTCGCGGCCGAGCAGGTCGGTGCCGAGCCAGAATTTGGCATTCGGCGGCAAGGGCGAGCCCTCGATGGTCAGACCGTCGAACATCTGTTCGTTGGGGTCATAGCCGGTCAGCCATGGCGCCAGCACGGCGCCGGCGACCACGATGGCGACGATGACCAGGCCGAGCATCGCCAGACGGCGCTTGACCAGCCGGCGCCAGACGCCCGTGCGTGGCCTGGCCGGCATGCGCGCGGGCGCGATGAGATCAGGCGCGATGGGACTGGTCATCGCCGCCTTCCTCGCCTGTTTCCTCGCTCATCATCGCCACGATCCGGCGTGCGGCATCCTCGACGCTGATCTGCCAGCTCATCGCCAGCGAGCGCAGTTGCGCATAGGCGCGCTCGTCGTCGGTGCCTTTCGACAGTGCCGCCACCGCACGCACGATCGTCTGGCGCTCGGCGACACGCTGGCGCAGCGAGGCAATTTCGCCGGCTAAATTCTTGCGCGCCTCGAAACTCTGTCGTGCGATCAGCAGCGCGCTGTAGACGCCGGCGGTGCCGACCGGCTTCAAAAGCTGGGCGTCGGCCTTGTGCGACAATGCCCATTCGATGCGGCCCGGCGCCTCCGAACCGATCAGCGCCACCAGTGGCATCGGCGCCTCGCCCGGCTTCCAGGGGAATTGCTCGTCGAAACCGAGATCGGTGTCGAAGAAGACGAAATCGGCGGCGAGCGCCTCGGGCGGCAGTTCCGGCCAGCAGTCGAGCGTGACGAGGCCGATGGCCGACAATTGTCTTGTGATGGCCTGCACCGTCGGATGCGGGCGATGCAGGATGAAGGCCTTGGCGCCGCCGAGATTGGGGATGCGCGGGGTTCGGGTCACGACACCACCCTCAGGCGCGGGCGGCCGAACGTCTTGGCGGGGTCGTAGCGCGACAGATAGGGATCCGGCGCGACCTCGTGCTGCCGGCTGACGACCTCGAAATAGCCGTCGGCGATCCGGCCGATGATGACCGGCAGCGTCGCGTGCTGGGTGTGGGCGTCGATGGCGATCGGCCCCAGACGGGTGGAGAAGCGCGTTTCGGCGAAGGCTTTGGAGAATTCCGCCGGACCGGCGTCGGGATCTCGCGACAGGACGTCGGCCATCACCTGCACGGAGGCATAGGCGGAGGCCTCGAAGGAGGACGCGAAAGCCGCCGGCCGTGGTGCGAAATAAGGCCCGACCGACAGATGTCCCTTGCCCGTTTCGCCGATCGCCGGCAGCTCGCCCTCGGTGAGGTTGCAGGAGATGACCGGGCAGGTTTGCGGGCTGAAGGCAGGATCCTCATCGCCCAAATCGCGATAGGCGGCCAGGAAGGCGTAGGACGATGTGCCGATCAGATTGTTGAGGATGAAGTTCGGCCGCGTCGCCCGGATTTCCCCGATCAGGCGCGACACGTCGGTCTCGCCGATGCGCAGATAGCGTTCGCCCAGGACCTTGCCGCCGGCGTCCGCGATCAGGTCGCGCGCGACACGGTTCATCTCCCAGCCCCAGATATAGTTCGAGCCAAGCAGGAAGCCGTTGGCGCCGAAGCGCGGCACGACATGGGCCATCAGCGGCACCAGATGCTGATTGGGGCAGGCGTGCATGTAGACGACATGCTCGTTGGCCTCGAAGCCCTCATAGGGGCAGGCGTACCAGAGCATGCCCCCAGCCTTCTCCAGCACCGGGATCGTCTCCTTGCGGCTCCAGGATGTGACGCAGCCGACGACATGGCGGGCACTGCTGGTCTTGAAGATGTCCTCGCAAAGCGTCGCGTAGCGGTCGGCATTGCTTTGCGGATCGCGTTCGACGGGCACGAGCTCGATGCCCGAGCCGCGATCGGCATTGATGTCGGCGATGGCGCGCATGGCGCCCATGCGGCACGCATCGGAGACGAGCTGATAGCTCCCCGAGCGGGAATAGAGGATGCCGATCTCGATGCGCCGTTTCAAACAGGACCCCAGAAATGACAATGCCCCGCAGCCAGCGCCGCAAGGGCGAGGCATACGAGGCATTCTTGCCGCCCGGCGATCAGAGCCGGTATTTCGTTCTAGGGTATTCGGTCCGGCTGGTCAGTCAAGCGGGAAAGTGGTCCGCCTGCAATTGCTTGCGGCGCCAACCCGCGCGGGAGAGAAGTCAGATCTCACCTCGATGAGGTTCTCCAGCAGCTCAAGCAACTGCTCCAGACGCTCTTGGCCGCGCGCCGTCCATGCCGGCCTCGTCCACGTCAACATCCGTAGCCACCGGATCGCAGCGCGGTGCCGCCGCGATCGATCCGGTGGTGTCCTGTGCTCCCTTCCCTGGAATTTTTGAGAGAATATTCCCTGCTTCTCCGAGACCAGCGAAACACGTTCTTTGATAAAACCGATAGAATTCCTGACGATATGACCAAGCTTGGGCAATCCGCCCTGGCACCGTGACTTCACAACCGCAGAGATCAATCATGCCCGACGTCAACAGCACTTTGCCATCTTCCCTTTGGTCAATCATCAACCGGCGCGGTGGCCTGGCTCTGCTGTTCGCATCGGCCGTCGCGGTCGGCGGCCTGATGGCGCCGCATGCGTCCTTCGCCGAAGACAAGAAGGCGATCAAGGTCGGCATCATCAGCGGCGAGGATGAGGACGTCTGGCGCGTCGTGGTCGCCCAGGCGGCCGAAAAGGGCCTGACCGTCGAGACCGTGGTGTTCAACGACTACACCCAGCCCAACGAGGCGCTGGAGCGCGGCGAAATCGACGCCAACGCCTTCCAGCACCAGCCCTATCTCGACAACCAGATCAAGACGCAAGGCTACCATATCGTGCGGGTCGGCTACACCGGCGTCTGGCCGATCGGCCTCTATTCGAAGAAATACACGAAAGTCGCCGATCTGCCCGAGGGCGCGGTCATCGGCGTGCCGAACGACCCGTCCAATGAAGGCCGGGCGCTGCGCGTGCTGCAGAACGAAGGCGTGATCAAGCTGAAGGACGGCACCGGCATCCTGGCCACCACCGCCGACATCGCGGAGAACCCCAGGAAGGTCGAGATCAAGGAGCTTGACGCCGGCATCGTCGGCCGCTCGGTCGAGGATCTCGATGCCGCCGTGGTCAACACCGACTGGGCGCTGAAAAGCGGCCTGACGCCGGAAAACCGCATTGCCCAGGAGCCGATATCCGACAATCCGTACCGCAATTTCATCGCGGTCAAGGTCGGCAACGAGAACGAAGCCTGGGTGAAGACACTGGTGGCTTCCTACCAGAACGACGCGGTCAAGGCCGAATTCGACAAGGTCTACAAGGGCACCGGCCTCAGCGCCTATTGATCGCCCGACGTCCAGTTCGAGAGCAAAAGCGGTCCGCGCCTGAGCGCGGGCCGCAATTGCGTTTTGCGATGGCGAGAACAGGGAACCGCATGAACCAACATATCACGGCGCCCGGGGAAATCGCCGGTCCGACCCACGCCCGACCGGACGCGCCGCAGGACCTGGTGCGCCTTGTCGATCTGAAGCGTCGCTTTGGCGCCACAGCGGCGCTCGACGGCATTTCGCTCACCGTACGCAAGGGTGAGATCCTCGGCATTATCGGCCGCAGCGGCGCCGGCAAATCGACGCTGATCCGCTGCCTGAACGGGCTGGAGCGGCCGGATTCCGGTGAGGTGTTCATCGAGGGCCGCGAGATCAGCCGGCTCGGCGAGCGCGACCTGCAGCCGTTGCGGCGGCGTATCGGCATGATCTTCCAGCATTTCAACCTGCTGTCGGCCAAGACAGTGGAGGACAATGTCGCGCTGCCGTTGAAGATCGAGGGCCGACCGAGAGCCGAGCGTCTGGCACGGGCGGCGGAGCTGCTTGAACTCGTCGGCCTGTCGGACAAGGCCAAGGCCTATCCAGCATCGCTGTCGGGCGGCCAGAAGCAGCGCGTCGGCATTGCCCGGGCGCTGGCCGCGCGGCCGGCGCTGCTGCTGTCGGATGAAGCGACCTCGGCCCTCGACCCGGAGACGACGCGCTCGATTCTCGCGCTGCTGAAAGACATCAACCGGAAGCTTGGCCTGACCATCTTGTTGATCACCCACGAGATGGAGGTGATCCGCTCCATCGCCGACCGCGTGGCGGTGATCGATGCCGGGCGCATCGTCGAGGACGGGCCGGTGTGGTCGGTGTTCGCCGAGCCGCAGTCCGACGTCACACGCAGCCTCCTTGGCGCCATCCGACCACAATTGCCGGCCGAGTTGTCGGCGCGCCTGCTGCCGGCGGCCGGCGCGCACACGATCCTGCGCGTCGACGTGGCCGGCGAAGCCGCGAGCGGCCCGCTGCTGTCCGACCTTGCCGCGTCCGTTCCAGGCTCCTTCCGCCTCGTCCATGGCGGCATCGACCATATCCAGCAGCAGCCCGTCGGCACGCTGTTCCTCTCCGTTCCCGGCAGCGACGCGAGCCACCTCGCTGAAATCATCTCATTCCTGAAATCCCGCCAGGCGCGGGTGGAGGTGCTTGGCCATGTCGCCAATCCTGTTTGAGCTTCTGCTGCGATCGATCTGGGAAACGGTGCTGATGACGGCCGCCTCCGGCCTCATCTCGCTGGTCTTCGGCCTGCCGCTCGGGCTGGCATTGATCGCCACCGAACGCGGCGGCATCGCCGAAAGCCTGTGGGTCAATCGCGTGCTCGGCGCCGTCATCAACGGCTTCCGCTCGGTGCCGTTCATCATCCTTCTGGTGGCGCTGATTCCGCTGACGCGGCTGATCGTCGGCACCTCGATCGGCACCTGGGCGGCCATCGTGCCGCTGTCGATCGCCGCCACGCCCTATTATGCGCGCATCGCCGAAGTGTCGCTGCGCGAGGTCGACCACGGCCTGATCGAGGCGGCGCGCGCCATGGGCGGCAACCGCTGGACGATCATCCGCGAGGTGCTGGTGCCCGAGGCGCTGCCCGGCATCGTCGCCGGCTTCACGGTGACCCTGGTGACGCTGATCGGCGCCTCGGCCATGGCCGGCGCCATCGGCGCCGGCGGCCTCGGCGATCTCGCCATCCGTTACGGCTATCAGCGTTTCGAGACGTCGGTGATGGTCGCCGTGGTGATCGTGCTGATCATTCTGGTCTGCGGCATCCAGTGGGCGGGGGACCGGCTGGTGGCGCGGCTCGATCGGCGGGGGTGATGGGCCGGCTGAATATTCGGATCGGCCGGACCCCCACGAGCGCGACATCACCTTCTGGCGCCGCAGTTCACCGTCTCGGCAGTAGGACTAAGTCGGCCGCCTCCTCTGCGTCTTTGAGCAGCGGCTTGCGCGGCATGCCCATCTGCGCACGCATGGTGAGACCGCGCGACAGGTCGAGGACCTGGCTCGCGCGCGCGGATACCGGAAAGTCAGACGGCACCTCTCCCGCGCTGATCGCGTCGTAGAATCGCCGTTCTACCAGCGCCATCCCGCCAGCCGCGGCGTCCTGCAGGAACTGCCGGACCTCGGCATCGTCCACGAGCGGCGCAACGCACACCAGAAGACAACCAGGGGCTGATCCTTCCTCGGTCGCACTTTCTACGGCGTGCCTCATGAAGCCGGCGAGCGAATCGCGAAGAGTCGTCGGCGAGAAGAGCGCCTTCGCAGCGCGAGCACCCTTCGCTTCAGCGTACGCCCGAAGGGCACGCAAAAATATCGTCCGCTTGTCGCCGAAGACGGAATACAGGCTTGGCCGTCCCACACCCATGCCCGCGACGAGATCGTCAATGGTCACGCCGTCGTAGCCTTTCGACCGGAACACCCGGGTCGCCTTTTCCAAGGCGTCCTTCTCGTCGAAGCTACGGGGGCGACCACGAGGCCTCTCGGCATTTTGAAACATTTAGTTCTAAACTCCTTGACCCCTATCCTTTACACCAATATATAATCGAATAGTTCAAAAATCACAAGGCGGCCCTACACTGTGGGGCTCCTTCGACCTTAACCTTCACCAAGGAGCCGCCCATGAACCATTCGGTCGCCCTCGTCACTGGCGCAACCTCCGGGCTCGGTTATGCAGCAGCCCGCTCTCTTGCCGAAGAGGGCTGGGGCGAGATCATCATCACCGGACGCAGACTGGCTCAGGCCAAGGAGCGGCCGCTCAACTGGCAGCGGAAACCAAAAGACAGACCTTCACGCCTCTGGAACTGGAGTTGGACACGCCGGCTAGCGTCCAGTGCGCGCTCGCCGAGCTGGTCAAACAAGCTCGGCCGGTCGATTTCCTGCTGCTCAATGCCGGATTGGTCCCAACCAAGAAGCGCGTGATCACTGCGGCGGGCATTGAGGCTTCTGAGGCCCCGCTGATCGGCCATCATCAGCTGACTGTCGGGTTGCTTCGCGCCGACCTTCTCAGCCCCGACGCGCGGATCGTTATCACCAGTGCGGAGCCTGCCCGCGGGGGCGTACCCATGTTCAAGTACACCGACCTGCCAACCTTCGCGGCCAAGAGTTTCCAAGGTAACCGAACCGCCGCTGTTGAAGCGCTGATTCGCAACGGGCCGAACGTGAAGTACGCGCCCAACAATGCGTATGCCGACGCGAAGCTCATCATCGCTTGGTGGGTCGCGGCGCTGGCGCGCAGGCTACCCTCCGGCATGGCCGTGTACGCTGTCTCCCCCGGTGCGTCGAACGACACCAAGGTGGCGCGAAACGCTGGCCTGTTGGTGAAGTATCTGATGATTCCAATCGTGAACCTCATTCCCGGTATGAATCAGAAGCCGGAGACCGCGGCCCGTCGTTACCTCCAGGCGTCGGAGTTCGGAACCGACGTCTCAGGGCAATTCTTCGCCTCGGCTCAAGGGAAGTTCTCAGGCCCAATGGAGGTGCAGCGCCAACCACACCTCCACGATCGCGCCAGCCAGGAAGCCGCGTGGCAGGCCGTCGTCAAGGTCTCCGGTATCGACTTGTCCAACCCAGCACCCTTGCGTCCACAGGATCCTGAAATAGTTTCGTACTAAATGGTTACAAATATCATTGACCGTCGTCTCTGCACCGCATTATCATACAAAGCAGTTCACAAATATCCAGAAGCTCGCGCCGCTGATCAATCGCGGCTCAGTCGTCCTCACGACCTCTGTCGCCAACGTCAAGGCACTGCCCGGGCAAGCCACCTACGGCGCCGCCAAGGCTGCGCTGCGATCCTTCGCCCGCTTGCTCGCAACCGAGCTCCTTCCCAAGGACATCCGCGTCAACGCGGTGTCGCCCGGTCCCATCGAGACGGGCAGCCTCGAAAAGGTGTTTCCACCGAGGAGATGCGGGCCCACGTGAGGGGGCACACACTCGGCATCATCCCGATGAAGCGCTTCGGGACCTCGGAGGAGATCGCGAAGGCCGTCCTCTTCCTCGCGTTCGACGCGACCTTCACGACCGGCCTTGAGATTCCGGTCGATGGGGGTTGGTCACAACTGTGAGGGCATCATCGACTGCAAGCTGCGTCGCGGACGGTCTTCAATGTCTCTCCATGAGGCAGCTTATACAGTAGCACTGCGCCAGTGGGGTCCGGTGACCATCACAACTCGCCAACCTGGAATGCTGCGACAGTTACGTGCAGAGCGCGTTTATTTTCCAGCGGAAAAAATACGCTCTAGCTGTTCCCTCTCCCCGTCACTGTACGGGCAGAGGATGCCGGCAGGAAGGTCAGGGCGGCGCCGGCGGCTGGCCACAGTGAGGCTGCTAGGCCCGCAACCTCGCCCCTTCGGGATCGAAGAACGGCATAGGCGCCACGACCGCGCGAGTCGGCTTGCCATCGATATCGATGCTGAGTTCGGTACCGATCGCGGTGAACGGCAGGCGCAGATGCGCGGTCGCCAGCAGCTTGCCGAGTGAATAGCCGTGATCGCTGTAGGTGACGACGCCGGCATCTTCACCATCGGCCAGTACACGGGCGTTCGTCGCAGCCGGTTTGTCGCCGTCGAGGATCAGCCCGGTCCAGCGTTCATCGAGTCCCTTGTCGCGCACCTTGAGCAAAGCCTCGCGGCCGACGAAATCGCCTTTGTCGAACTTGATCCAGCGGTCGAGGCCGACATGGAACGGCGTGCGACTCTCATCCATGTCGATGCCATGCGCTGGATAGGCCTTTTCCAGCCCGAGCGTGAACATCGCCAGCACGCCATAGGGTTTCAGGCCGAAGTCCGCTCCTGTCCGCATCAGCGCCTCCCAGACGGAGGCGGCCTCGTCGGCCGGCACGAAGAGTTCGAAGCCGAGTTCACCGGTCACGCCGGTACGCGAGATCAGCACCTTTGTCTCGCCGACGCGCCCCGATGTGAACGCCCAGCGTTTCAGGCCGTCCAGATCGGCATCAGAGACCAGCGCCTTCAACAATTGGCGCGAGCGCGGACCCTGGATGGTCGGAAAGGCGACGGCGGCGGTGATGTCGGTGACATAGGCCTTGCGCCCCTGGGCATGGTGCTGCAGCCAGGGCAGCATCTTCAGGCGATTGACCGAGCCGGTGACCAGCATGAAATGCTCCGGTCCCAGCCGGAACACGGTGAGGTCGTCCATGATGCCGCCATCCTCGCGACAGACCGTGGAATAGCGGACCTGGCCCGGTTTCATCGCCGCGGCGTCGTTGACGATGACATGGTTGACCAGCGCCTCGGCGTCCGGCCCCTTGATGTCCATCTTGCCCATGGTGCTGAGGTCCTGCACGCCGACATTCATGCGGGTGTTCAGGTGCTCGTCGGCGATGCCGGAATAATATCTGGCCGAGATGAAATCGCCGCCGACCCGACCCATGGTCGCGCCCAGCCCGACGATGCTGCTGTAGAAAGGGGAACGCCGCTCAGCCAAGGATATCTCCATCGTTCGTAAAAAAATCGGCAGCGCCGGGTGGCGCCGCCGAGGTCGATTGGTGCCGGGATTAACTCCCGTAGACGTCGAACGAAAAGTACTTGTCGTTGATTTCCTTGTATTTTCCATTGGCGCGCAGCGCGTCTATGGCGGCATTGAACTTGTCAGCCAGTCCCTTGTCGCCCTTCTGCAGCGCGATGCCGACGCCGGGGCCGTGGATGGCCGGATCGGCCGTCAGTGTGCCGAGCAGCTTGCAGCAGGCGCCGTCCGGTTTCTTCAGCCATTCGGTCAGGATGATCGAGCCGTCCATCATCGCATCAAGCCGGCCGTTGGCCATGTCGGTACGAGCATCGTCGCCGGTCGGGTAGGCCTTCACGGTCGAGCCCGAATATTTCTGCTCGGCGAATTTCTGGTGGATGGTGGCGGTCTGCACACCGAGCGCCTTGCCCTTCAAATCGTCCGGCGAAGTGCCTGCAATGGCGGAATCCTTCGGCACGGCGATGGCCGGCGGCGTCTGGTAGTATTTGTGGGTGAACTCGACCTTCTCGGCCCGCTCGGGCGTGATGGTGATGTTGATGATGGCATCGAACTTGCCGGCCTGCAGAGCGGGGATCGAGCCGTCGAAATCCTGCACGCTGAATTCGCACTCAACTTTCATTTCGGCGCACAGCGCCTTGCCGAGATCGATGTCGAAGCCGCCCAGCGTGCCGTCGGCGCTGACGTAGTTGAAGGGCGGATAAGCGCCCTCGGTGCCGATCCTGAGCTTCTTGTCCTGGGCGGAAGCAGTACCGGCAGCAAGGGTAAGGGCGACGGAAGCAGCAAGCACGAAACGACCGAAAAGACGCATGTTCCAGATCTCCGTTGACCTCGGAAGTCTACGGGCTTTCGTGCCACCGGCGGTGACGGAAACGACATGTGCTGCGGCGATCACGGCGCTGTGACCGCTCTGTGTCATGGCGCTTGGCGGTGTTTAGCCGGCGCGCTGCCTGTCCGTCGCCTTGCGGTCAATTGTCAGACCGTCCGCCGACAGGACCACGCCGAATTTCTGGGCGGCTTCCTCGGAGGTGTAGTACCCCAGCGCCACGTCGCGCTGCACCTGATCGGCGTCGCGCTCGCGCGGATCGCCATAACCGCCGCCGCCAGGCGTGCCGACGCGCACGCGGTCGCCGGCCTTGAGCGGGATGTCCTGCTCCTTGGAGAGATGCGGCGGCACATGTTCCTCGCCATTGCGGAAGACGGTGACGGTGTTGACCGCGCCATCCCCGCCGCCGAGCGCGCCTTGCGGGCCGAAGCGGCCGTGATCCATGACGAAGGAGGCGCGCGCATCGCCGCGCAGGATTTCCACCTCATAGGCGAGGCCGAAACCGCCGCGATGCTTGCCGGCGCCACCGGAGCCTTCGCGCAAGGCATAGTGGCGATAGAGCACGGGAAAAGCCTGCTCCATGATCTCGACCGGCGGCGATTTGGAAATGCCGATGGTCGAGCAACCATTGGTCAGGCCGTCATGGCCCGAATTGCCGCCATAGCCGCCGCCGGAGATCTGGTACATGACGTAATCGCGGCCGCGCGCCGGATCGTTGCCGCCGAGCGCGAAATTGCCGCTGGAGCCGGCGGGGGCGGCCGTCACCTTGTCCGGCAGCGCCTGCACCATGGCCGCGAAAACCGCCTCGGCGATGCGCTGCGAGACTTCCGCCGCACAGCCCGAGACCGGGCGTGGGTATTTGGCGTCCAGGAAAGTGCCTTCCGGCCGCTTGACGATCAAGGGTTCGAAGGCCCCGGCGCTAATCGGCACATCCGGGAAGATGTGCCGCATGGCGAGATAGACCGAGGACAGGGTCGTTGCCAGCACGCTGTTCATCGGTCCGGCGCAAGGTTTCGACGAACCGGTAAAATCGAAGGTCAGCGTATCGCCCTGCTTTTCGACGGCGAGCGCGATGGTCAGCGGTTCATTGACCACCCCGTCGGAATCGACAAAGGCTTTCGAGCGGTAGGTGCCGCCGGGAATGGCCGCGATGTTGGCGCGCATCTGCTCGGCGGCACGGCGGCGCAGCTCGGCGATCGCCTCGACAACAGTTTCGTCGCCGTAACGATCAAGGATTCCGTTGAGCCTGTCCTGCCCGATCAGCAGCGCCGCGGCCTGGGCCCTGATATCGCCGATGCGCTGGTCGGCGACACGGATGTTGGAACAGATGATGGCGTAGATCTCGGGATCGAGCACGCCCTTCTTGAACAGTTTTACCGGCGGCAGCCGCAGGCCTTCCTGTTCGACGGCAGTGGCGGAGGCGGAAAAGCCGCCCGGCACCGAGCCGCCAATATCAGGCCAATGGCCGGTGTTGGATAGCCAGCAGAAGATCTTGCCGCCCCGGTAGACCGGCATGACGAAGCGCACATCCATCAGATGCGTGCCGCCGAGATAGGGATCGTTGACGATGTAGATGTCGCCAGGCTCCGGAGCCAGGCAGCGGCCGTCGGCGATCATCTCGATCACCGTTTTGGTCGAATACTGCATGACGCCGACGAACACCGGCAGGCCCTGGCTGCCCTGCGCGATCAGCGAACCGTCGACCGCCGAATAGATGCCGTCGGAGCGGTCATTGGCCTCGGCGATGACTGGCGAGAAGGCGGCACGGGAAAAGGTCAGGTCCATCTCGTCACAGACCTGCTGCAAGGCGGCCTGGAGAACCGAAAGCGTGATGGCGTCGAGCTTTGCCTCGGGCATCTCAGGCCTCGCCTATGTCGATGATGATGTTGCCGTCGGCATCCGAGCGCGCTCGATCGCCGGGTTCAAGCACGGTCGTGGCGTCCATCTGTTCGAGGATCGCCGGGCCTTGGATGACGGCATCGAGCGGCAGTTTTTCCCTGATATAGACCGGCGTGTCGTGCCAGCGCCCGGCATACCAGACCGGGCGGATCTCACGCCGTGCCTCGTCCAGCGTTTTCGCGCGCCCCGCCGGATCGATCAGCCGCGACAGGTCGATCGCCGGGCGCACGCCGGTCACCGAGGTGTTGAGGTTGACCAGGTTGGCGCGGATCTCCGGCAGCTCGACCTTGAAGCGGGCGAAATAGGCTTTTTCGAACAGGGCCTGCAGCTCGTTGCGACTGACTGTCGAGGACGGCAGCGGCACGTTGATGATGTGGGTCTGGCCGACGAACTGCATGTCGGCGGAATGGGTGACGCGTATCGTCTCCGGCTTCACCGCTTCCTTGCCGATCAGCTCCTCACCTTCGTTTCGGTGCCGTTCCAATACAGCGTGAAGTTGGGTTTCATCGAGCACGGCCACGGGCTGGTTGACGGTGTTGACGAAGTCGTGGCGCAGGTCCGCGACGACGCAGCCTAGCGCATTGGTGATGCCGGGGCGCGCCGGCACCAGCACCTTGGGCAGGCCGAGCTCGCGAGCGAGCGCGGTGGCGTGCAGGGGACCGGCGCCGCCGAAGGCGAACAGCGCGAAATCGCGCGGGTCATGGCCGCGCGACACCGACACCATGCGGATGGCGCCGGCCATCTTCATGTTGCCGAGCCTGAGCACCGCACCCGCCGCCTCGACGCCGGACAGGCCCGTCGCCCTGCCGATCCTGTCTTCGAAGATGCCGGTGACGCGCTCCACGGTGACTGGGTTTTCGACGGCCAGCAGCTTCTTCGGCGTGAGCCGGCCGAGCACCAGATTGGCGTCGGTGATGGTCGGCTCCAGGCCGCCGCGGCCATAGCAGATCGGGCCGGGATTGGCGCCGGCGCTTTCCGGGCCGATCTGGATCAGGCCGGCGGCATCGACGCGCGCGATCGAACCGCCGCCGGCGCCGACCGTGTGCACCGCCACCATCGGCACGTGGATCGGCATGGCATATTCGATCTCGATCTCGTTCGAGACCGCCGGCTCGGCGTTGCGGATCAGCGCCACGTCGGTCGAGGTGCCGCCCATGTCGTAGGTGACGAGGTTTTCGAAGCCGGCGCGCTTGCCCGTATAGGCAGCGGCAATCACCCCGGAGGCCGGACCGGACATGACGGTCTTGGCCGATTCACGTGTGACGAAGCGGGCCGAGATCATGCCGCCATTGCCGTTCATGATCAGGAAGTCGCGGGCATAGCCTTTGGCGGCCAATTCCTTGCGCAGCCGCTCGACATAGCGCTCGAGGATCGGCTGCACCGAGGCGTTGACCGAAGCGGTAACGCCGCGCTCGAATTCGCGCGCTTCCGACAGCAGCGCATGGCCCGTGGTGATGTAGCCGTTCGGCCAGAGCTCGGCGGCGATCTCGGCGGCGCGCCGCTCGTGCGAAGGGTTGGCGTAGGCGTGCAGGAAATGGATGACGAGGGATTCGCAGCCGGCCGCGATCAGCGTCTTCACCGCTTCACGCATCCCGGCCTCGTCGAGCGGCGTGCGCACCGCACCCGAAGCCTCGACGCGCTCCGACACTTCGAGCCTGAGATTGCGCGGGATGACGGGAACGAAGGTGCCAGTCATGCCATAGGGTTGCGGCCGTGTGCGCCGGCCAAGCTCGATCACGTCGCGAAAACCAAGCGTGGTGATCATGCCGGTCCTGGCCAGCCGGCGCTCGAGCACCGCATTGGTCGTTGTGGTGGTGCCATGGACGATGAGGTCGATGCCGTCGATGGGAAATCCGGTGGCGCCGAGTGCCGAAACCACGCCGAAGGCCTGGTTGTCGACCGTGGTCGGGGTTTTGGCGATGTGCACCTTGCCGCCGTGCCTGCCGTCGATCAGAAGCAGGTCGGTGAAGGTTCCGCCGACATCGATGCCGGCCACGACGCTGCCCAGGGAATCCGGCGGCTGCACCGAAAAATTCTCTTTCATTGTCGAAACCCGAAATGCTGGGACTACGGATACGGCACAGTTTGGAAAGGTGTTTCGCGACGGTATCTTGACGCAAATATCGTTTGTATACTAATAAATTCCGGACACAAGAGCTTACCGCCTTGGAGTGTGCGAGCAGCACGCCGGAACCTGAATGGTTCGGGCGCGCAGGAAAAGGTTTGGCGCCAGCGCCCCGGTTGGGCCAGAAAGTTGGATTTGATGAACACCACATCCGCCTTCAACACCGCCGGCGCCCGCCCGCTGCAGTTTCCGATTCCGGCCAATGTCTATGCCGAAACCGTCGTCTCGGTGAAACACTACACCGACCGGCTGTTCTCGTTCCGCATCACCCGTCCGCAATCGCTGCGCTTCCGCTCCGGCGAGTTCGTCATGATCGGCCTGCCCAATGCCGAGAAGCCGGTGTTCCGGGCCTATTCGGTGGCGAGCCCGGCCTGGGACGAAGAGCTGGAATTCTTCTCGATCAAGGTGCCGGACGGCCCGCTGACCTCGGAACTGCAGAAGATCCAGGTCGGCGATACCGTGATCATGCGGCAGAAGTCGACCGGCACGCTGGTGGTCGATGCGCTGACGCCAGCCAAGCGGCTGTTCATGATCTCGACCGGCACCGGCATCGCGCCCTTCGCCAGCCTGCTGCGCGATCCCGACACCTACGAGAAATTCGACCAGTTGATCCTGACCCACACCTGCCGCGACAATGCCGAACTCACCTACGGCCAGGAGCTGGTCGCAGCCCTTGAAAGCGACCCGCTGATCGGCGAGCTGACCGCCGGGCGCGTGACGCTCTACAATTCGACGACCCGCGAAGAGTCGGCCTGCATGGGCCGCATCACCGCGCTGATCGGCTCCGGCAAATTCTACGCCGACCTCGGCATCGAGAAGCTCAATCCCGAGACCGACCGCATCATGATCTGCGGCTCGATGCATATGCTGAAGGACGTCAAGGAACTTGCCGAGAGCCTCGGCTTCCAGGAAGGTTCGCTCAGCCATCCCGCGACTTTCGTCGTCGAGCGCGCCTTCGTCGGCTGAGGCCTGCCGCCCACGCTGTGGGACATGCCGCCTTCCAGGCGAACGCCTGATATCGGATAGGCTGCCGGGATAGGTGGGGCCACTCCATCCCGACCGAAAATACCGCAGCGCGCATGAGCCGGAGCACGCCGAACCCGAATGCATCGAGGCTGAAATCGGCGCGGCGGCGCGCAAGCCGGCAGCCGAGCAGGCTTGCGCCGGCGCGCGGGCCGACATCAGCTTGTGGCCTCGGTCCAAACGATCGTGTAAGTATCGCCCTAAACGAGAAAGGGCAGGAAATGAGCAACACGATCCGCGAAGCCGAGCCCGGCACCAGCGCGTCGAAGGTGACGCCGCTGCCGGCCCGCGCCGCCGCCAACACCCCGATACCGCCGGATCATCGCATCGCGCGCAATCCCGGCATGAAGCTCGATCTCGGCTTCATGGAATCGGTGCGCAGCGTCAACCGCTCGGCACTCGAACGGCGCGTCGCCAGCCTGACCAAGCGGCGCTCGATCAAGGCCGACAACCAGGCGGCCTGGCTGCTGCGCGCCATTGCCTGCATGGATCTGACGACGCTGAATTCCAATGACACCGAGGAGCGGGTGCGCCGGCTCTGCGCCAAGGCGATCAACCCGCTGCGCCGCGATATCGTCGAAGGCCTCGGCATTTCCGGCGAAACCATCCGGCCCGCGGCGGTCTGCGTCTACCATCCCTTTGTCGCCACCGCCGTCGACGCCGTGCGCGGCACCGGCATCCATGTCGCCGCCGTCTCCACGGCCTTTCCGCATGGCCTTGCGCCGCTGTCGACGCGCCTGCAGGAAATCGAGGCTTCGGTGCGCGACGGCGCCGATGAAATCGACGTCGTCATTCCGCGCGGGCTGGTGTTCGGCGCCAAGTGGCGGGAGCTCTACAATGAGATCGTCTCCATGCGCGCCGCCTGCGGAGACGCGCATCTGAAGGTCATTCTCGGCACCGGCGACCTCGCCACGCTGCGCAATGTCATGCTGGCCTCGATGGTGGCGATGATGGCGGGCGCCGATTTCATCAAGACCTCAACCGGCAAGGAAAGCGTCAATGCGACGCTGCCTGTCGGGCTGGCCATGGTGCGCGCCATCAGGGCGTATTTCGAGGAGACCGGCTATCTCATCGGCTTCAAGCCGGCCGGCGGCATCTCCACCGCGAAAGCCTCGCTCGACTGGCTGGTGCTGATGAAGGAAGAACTCGGCCGGCCGTGGCTCGAACCCGAGCTGTTCCGCTTCGGCGCTTCGAGCCTGCTGACCGATATCGAGCGCCAGCTGGAGCACCATCTGACCGGGCATTATTCGGCCAATCACCGCCACGCGATGGCTTGAGCACCCACCCCGATCGGCTTTGCCGATCGACCCTTCCCTTGAAAGGGAGGGTGACGGAGGCACACAATGAACATTCTCGACCGCTATCACGCCATGGACTACGGCCCGGCCCCGGAAGCCCGCAATGAGGCCGATGCGTGGCTTGCCGCGCGCGATTTCGGCAAGGCGCTGTTCATCGACGGTGCCTGGAAGGCCGCGTCCGGCGGCAAGACTTTCGAGACCAGCGAGCCGTCTTCCGGCAAACTGCTGGCCAAGGTTTCGGACGCCAGTGCGGCCGATATCGAGGCGGCGGTCGCGGCAGCCACCAAGGCGTTGCCGAAATGGAGCGCCAGTTCAGGCTACCAGCGCGCCAAGGTGCTCTACGCGATCGGCCGCGCCATGCAGCGCCACCAGCGCCTGTTCGCGGTGCTGGAGACAATCGACAATGGCAAGCCGATCCGCGAAAGCCGCGACATCGACGTGCCGCTGGCGATCCGCCATTTCATCCATCATGCCGGCTGGGCGCAGGCACTGGACAAGGATTTTCCAGGCCATAAGGGCGTCGGCGTCGTCGGCCAGATCATCCCGTGGAATTTCCCGCTGCTGATGCTGGCCTGGAAGATCGCGCCGGCGCTTGCCGCCGGCTGCACCGTGGTGCTGAAGCCGGCCGAGTTCACGCCGCTGACCGCGATCCTGTTCGCCGAGATCTGCGAACGCGCTGGCGTGCCGAAAGGTGTCGTCAACATCGTGCAGGGCGGACCCGAAGCGGGCGCTGCCATCGTCAATCATCCCGGCATCCAGAAGATCGCCTTCACCGGCTCCTCGGAGGTGGGAAAGATCATCAGGAAAGCCACCGCCGGATCAGGGAAAAAGCTTTCGCTGGAGCTCGGCGGCAAGTCGGCCTTCATCGTCTTCGAGGATGCCGATCTCGACAGCGCCGTGGAAGGCCTGGTCGACGGCATCTGGTTCAACCAGGGCCAGGTCTGCTGCGCCGGTTCGCGGCTCCTGGTGCAGGAAGGCATCGCCGAAGCCCTGATCGCCAAGGTCAAGACGCGGATGAGCAGGTTGCGCGTCGGCAGTCCGCTCGACAAGAACACCGATATCGGCCCGCTGGTCGACATCACACAGCTCGACCGCGTCAAGGGACTGGTCGCCGAGGGCGCGAAACAGGGCGCCATCTGCTGGCAGCCGGACGCGGCGCTGCCGTCCTCCGGCTATTACCATCTGCCGACGCTGGCCACCGGTGTTTCGCCGGCTAACATCCTTGCCCAGGAAGAGGTGTTCGGGCCGGTTCTGGCGACCATGACCTTCCGCAATACAGAGGAAGCGATCGAACTCGCCAACAACACGCGCTATGGACTGGCGGCTTCGGTTTGGAGTGAGAACGTCAATCTGGCCTTGCACGTCGCGCCGCAATTGAAGGCCGGCGTCGTCTGGGTCAACGGCACCAACATGTTCGACGCCGCCTGCGGCTTTGGCGGCTACCGCGAGAGCGGCTTCGGACGCGAGGGCGGGCGCGAGGGCATGTTCGAGTATCTCGCGGCAAGGCTGCCGCTCGGTCCGGTCATCAAGGCCGCGACTGTCTCGGCGCAACCGGTCGAGCAAGCCGATGGCCTGGCAATAGACCGCACGGCGAAGCTGTTCATCGGCGGCAAGCAGGTACGGCCGGACGGCAATTATTCGCTGGCCGTCGCTACTGCCAAGGGCAAGCTGGCCGGCGAGGTCGGGCTCGGCAGCCGCAAGGACATCCGCGACGCTGTGTCCTCCGCCCGTGCCTGCAAGGCCTGGCCGGAGGCGACCGCCTATAACCGCTCGCAGGTGCTTTACTATCTTGCCGAGAACCTGTCCGGCCGCACCGATGAGTTCGCCGCCCGCCTCGTGCAGCTCACAGGCGTGACGGCCAAGGCCGCGCGCGAGGAGGTCGAGCAGTCGATCGAGCGGCTGTTCCTTTATGCCGGTCTTGCCGACAAGTTCGAGGGCCGCGTGCATCAGCCGCCGGCTCGCGCCGTGACGCTGGCCCTGCACGAGCCGGTCGGCGTCATCGGCATCGTAGCCCCCGATGCCTCGCCGCTGCTTGGCCTGATCTCGCTCATCGCCCCGGCGCTCGCGATGGGCAACCCCGTGGTCGCCGTGCCGTCCGAACGCTATCCGCTGCTCGCCACCGACCTCTATCAGGTGATCGAGTATTCCGATGTTCCGGCCGGCGCCATCAACATCGTCACCGGACGCAGCGGCGAGCTTGCCGGCGTGCTGGCCAGGCATGACGATGTCGACGGGCTCTGGGTATTCGCCGATGCGGAGACCTGCGCCAAGGCGGAAGCCGAGTCCATCGGCAACCTCAAGCGCGTCTGGAGCGGCAATGGCCGCAGCCTGGACTGGGCATCCGGGGAAGCGGCGGGCGATGCTTTCCTGCGCCGCGCCATCGAGGTGAAGAACGTCTGGGTGCCTTACGGCGACTGACGTTTCCGTGCTGTCGCAATGGTGATCGCGTTCGGGCTTGACGCCCGGACACATGTTCTTTAACGAGAAAAAACATCTTTATCTGTAAACTGACGGCGACCCAGGCTGCATGGTGATGCCTTACTGGCACACGACGCCGTGGCAGGACGCCGGTAAATCCGGATAATCCGGAGGAGCGAGGAGAAAAGCATGGCGGATCTGGCAGGCAAGGTCGTTGTCATCACGGCGGCGGCGCAAGGCATCGGCAAGGCGAGCGCACTGGCCTTCGCCAAGGCTGGCGCCACCGTCCATGCCACCGACATCAACGAGGCGCTGCTCGCCGAACTCGCCAAGACGTCCGGGATCAAGACCCGCAAGCTGGATGTGCTGAACGACGAGGCCGTCAATACGGCCTTTGCCGAGATCGGCCGCGTCGACGTGCTTTTCAACTGCGCCGGCTTCGTCCATTCCGGATCGATCCTCGAGATGAAGGATGGCGATCTCGATTTCGCGCTGAACCTCAATGTCCGCGCCATGGTGCGCACCATCCGCGCCGTGCTGCCCGGCATGCTGGAGCGCGGCGATGGCGCCATCATCAACATGGCCTCGCTGGCGAGCTCGACCAAGGGCGTGCCGAACCGGTTCGTCTACGGCCTGAGCAAGGCCGCGGTCATCGGCCTGACCAAGGCCGTCGCCGCCGACTATGTCGGCAAGGGCATACGCTGCAACGCCATCTGCCCCGGCACGGTCGAAAGCCCGTCGCTGCAGGACCGCATGCATGCGCAAGGCGACTATGAGGCCGCCCGCGCCGCCTTCATCGCCCGCCAGCCGATGGGCCGGCTCGGCACGCCGGAGGAAATCGCCGACCTCGCCGTCTACCTGGCCGGGGCGACCTATACGTCCGGACAGGCCTACAATATCGACGGCGGCTGGTCGATCTGACCATCGGACGCCGAGAGATCGCGGACAAACAGGAAGATCAGGATCCTTCGCCGCGTTCGGAAGATCGGGAAGTCTGAAAATCCGGGGCGCGGGCCCGCTCACCAAATGTCCGCGCTTGCCCGGGCTCAGGTCGATGGGTAGGGTCCGCCCGGCTCTTCAAGGAAGCCATCGCCTCGGCGGAGAATTTGCAAAAGGCCGCGAGGCCGCAACCAGGAGAAGGATTTAGATGAAACTGCTGCGCTATGGCGAGGTGGGGAGCGAACGTCCCGGCCTGCTCGATGCGGATGGGACGATCCGTGATCTCTCCGCCCATGTCGCCGACATTGCCGGAACGGTGCTGCATCCGGCCTCGCTGGAGATGCTGGGCAAGCTCGATCCGAAGTCGCTGCCGGCGGTTTCCGGCAAGCCACGGCTCGGCGCCTGCGTCGCCGGCACCGGCAAGTTCATCTGCATCGGCCTCAACTATTCCGACCACGCCGCCGAGACCGGCGCCACGGTACCGCCGGAACCGATCATCTTCATGAAGGCAAGCTCGGCCATTGTCGGCCCGGATGACGACGTGCTGATCCCGCGCGGTTCGGTGAAGACCGACTGGGAAGTCGAACTCGCCGTGGTCATCGGCAAAACGGCAAAATATGTCAGCGAAGCCGATGCGCTGGACTATGTCGCCGGCTATTGCGTCGCCCACGACGTCTCCGAGCGCGCCTTCCAAGCCGAGCGCCAGGGCCAGTGGACCAAGGGCAAGAGCTGCGACACGTTCGGCCCGACCGGCCCGTGGCTGGTGACCAAGGACGAAGTCGCCGATCCGCAAAACCTCAAAATGTGGCTGACCGTCAACGGCAAGACCATGCAGAACGGCTCGACCAAGACCATGGTCTATGGCGTCAAATATCTGGTGTCCTACCTCAGCCAGTTCATGTCTCTGCATCCCGGCGACATCATTTCGACAGGCACGCCGCCCGGCGTCGGCCTCGGCATGAAGCCGCCGGTGTTCCTGAAGGCCGGCGATGTGGTGGAACTGGGCATCGAGGGCCTGGGCCAGCAGAAGCAGACGTTCAAGGCCGACGTGTAGTCACAACTTCTCCGTTCTCTCCTTTTGGTTTCCGGAAGGAGAGAAGGCGGTTCGCGCCCTTCCTCTACCCCGTCGATCGGGGGAGAGGAAGGAGCGCCATCCTGCCTATTTCAGCACCTTCCCATCCGCGCCAAACCGATAGGTCTTCGCCGGATCCGGCGTCGCATAGAGCGTCGCGCCCGGCTCGGCATCATAGACGCCAAAAATCCGCACCGTGATCAGCCCGGCCTTCTCGCAGTCGAGATAGAGGTTGGTGTCGGCGCCGAGATGCTCGGCGTGCACCACCGTTCCCTTCCAGGCGCCCGATCTCGGATCGACCGTCAGATGCTCCGGCCGAACGCCGATGGTCTTGGCCGTTTCGCCAAGACGCCCACCATCGATGAAATTCATCTTCGGCGAGCCGATGAAGCCGGCGACGAACTCATTTGCCGGCGCATTGTAGAGCTCCATCGGGCCACCGATCTGCTCGATCCTGCCAGCGTTCAGCACCACGATCTTGTCGGCCAGTGTCATCGCCTCGACCTGGTCGTGAGTGACGTAGATCATCGTTGCCTTCAGCCGGCGGTGCAGCTGCGCGATTTCAAGACGCGTGTTGACGCGCAGTGCGGCATCGAGGTTCGACAGCGGCTCGTCGAAGAGGAACAGTTTTGGCTCGCGCACCACGGCGCGGCCGATGGCGACGCGCTGGCGCTGGCCGCCGGAGAGTTCGGCAGGGCGCCGCTCCAGATAGGGCTCCAGCGACAGCATCGACGAGGCGATGCCGATGCGGCGGTCGATCTCGGCCGCGGGTGTGCCGGCCTGCTTGAGGCCAAGGCCCATATTGTTCTTCACCGTCAGATGCGGGTAGAGCGCGTAGGTCTGGAACACCATGGCGATGCCGCGCTTGGCCGGCGGCGTGACCGACACATCCTCGCCGTCGATCAACACCCGGCCGGAAGTCGAATCCTCCAGCCCGGCGATGACCCGAAGCAAGGTCGACTTGCCGCAGCCCGACGGGCCGACAAAGACGACGAATTCGCCATCGGTCACTTCGAGGTCGATGCCCTTCAGCACCTCGACCGGCCCGAAGGCCTTCTTCACATTCTCGATCTTCAGCGAACCCACGGCTTTGTTCCTGTCGTTAGAGTTTGACGGCTATGCCGCTGCGCACGCTCTCGTCGGCGGCAAGGCAGACGGCGAGCGACTTCACCGCGTCGTCCATGTGTTTGGTGAGATCCAGATCCTCGCGGATCGCCTTCAGCACGAAGGCCTGCTCGAGATCGCAGAGGTCCTGGTGGCCGGGTTCGCCTTCCATCGACAGCATCTCGTCGGCTTTGGCGAACTTGCCGTCCGCGCCGGTCGCCGCACTGTGCAGGCGGATGGTCGAGGTCTTGGTGTGGGTGTCGATGTCGTCCGACTTCACACCTTCCTTCATGACGATCGACACGCAGCCCTTCGGCGAAATGACGTCCTTCACGAAGAAGGCGGTTTCCGAAATCATCGGACCCCAGCCGGCTTCGTACCAGCCGACCGAGCCGTCATCGAACAGCACCTGCAGATGGCCGTAATTGTACATCGACGGCGCGATCTCCTCGGTCAGGCGCAGCCCCATGCCGCGCACCTCGAGCGGCCTGGCGTCGGTGATCTGCAGCATGACGTCGAGATAATGCACGCCGCAGTCGACGATCGGCGACGTCGTCTGCATCAGCTGCTTGTGCGTCTCCCAGGTATGGCCCGAGGATTGCTGGTTGAGGTTCATACGGAACACGTAGGGGCCGCCGAGCTTGCGCGCCTCGGCGATCAGCCGGATCCAGGACGGATGATGGCGCAGTATGTAGCCGATCACCAGTTTCCTGCCGTTGGCCTTGGCGGCCGCGACGACGCGTCTGGCGTCCGCCACCGTCGTTGCCAGCGGCTTTTCGACGAAGACGTGGCAGCCGGCTTCTAGCGCCCGAACCGCATAATCGGCGTGACTGTCGGAGTAGGTGGCGATGCAGGCGACATCGGGCTTCTCGTCACGCAGCGCCTCGTCGAAGGAACGCCTGATGCCGTAGCCCGACAGCCCGTCCGGCAGCGGCACGTCGGAACGATTGATCAGGGCGGCGATCTCGAAGCCCGGATTGGTGTGGTAGGCCAGCGCATGACTGCGGCCCATATTGCCGAGCCCGGCGGCGACGACACGAAGAGGCTTTTCCAAACTCACTTGACGGCTCCGGATGTGATGCCGCGGATCAGCTGCCGCGAGAAGATGACGTAGAGGATCAGTACCGGCATGATCGCCAGCGAAAGCGCGGCCAGGATGGCGTTCCAGTTGGTGACGAACTGGCCGAGGAAGAGCTGCGCGCCGAGCGTAACCGTCTTGGTCTCCTCCGACGGCGCCAGGATCAGCGGGAACCAAAGATCGTTCCAGATCGGGATCATGGTGAAGACAGCGACGGTCGCCATGGAAGGCCGCACCAGCGGCAGCACCAGGCGGAAGAAGATGGTGTATTCGGACAGGCCGTCGATACGGCCGGCATTCTTCAGATCGTCGGAGACCTGCTTCATGAATTCCGACAGGATGAAGACGGCGAGCGGCAGGCCTTGCGCGGTGTAGACCAGGATCAGCGCCGTCAGCGTGTTGACCAGCCCGCTCGCCACCATCAATTGCAGGATGGCGACGGTGCCGAGCCGGATCGGGATCATGATGCCGAGTGCGAGATAGAGCCCCATCAGCGAATTGCCGCGGAAGCGGTATTCCGACAGGGCGAAGGCGGCCATGGCGCCGAACAGGAGCACGAAGAACAGCGAGGCGACGGTGACGACGAGGCTGTTCTGGAAATAGTGGATGAAGTCGCCCTGGCCGATCACCGTGGTGTAGCCGATCAGGTCGAAGGTTTTCGGCGTCGGCGGCGTCAGCGGCGCGCCGAAGATGCCGGCGCGGGACTTGAACGAATTCATGATCACCAGGATCACCGGAAACAACGCGATCGCCGTGTAGGTCAAGAGGATCGCGTGGGCGCCGATGGTGCGGGGCAGCGAACGGGTGGCGGTGCTCATCTCCTGGCCCCTCAGAACTGGTAGCGACGCAGGCGCGTCTGGACGAGGAAGAGGTAGACGCAGACGCCACCGAGGATGATCAGGAACATCATCGTGGCGATCGCCGCGCCCATGTTGGGGTCGCCGACCTGCAGCTGGAAACCGAAGAAGGCGCGGTAGAGGAAGGTGCCGAGAATATCGGTCGAATAGTTCGGCCCGGCGAGCGCCCCTTGCGCGGTGTAGATCAGGTCGAAGGCGTTGAAATTGCCGACGAAGGTAAGGATCGAGATGATGCCGATGGATGGCAGGATCAGCGGCAGCTTGATCTTCCAGAACTGCGACAGGCCGGTGATGCCATCACATTCGGCCGCCTCGATGACCTCGTCGGGGATCGACAGCAGCGCGGCGTAGATCAGCATCATCGGGATGCCGACAAACTGCCACACCGAGATCAGGCTGAGCGCTGTCAGCGCATATTGCTCCTTGCCGAGCCAAGGCGTGAACAGGCTTTTCAGGCCGACCAGGTCCATCATGTGCGGCGCCACGCCCCAGAGCGGCGACAGGATCAGCTTCCAGGCGAAGCCGACGATGACGAAGGACAGGATGGTCGGCACGAAGATCGCCGTGCGGTAGAAGGCCGCGAACCGAAGTTTCGGGCTGGACAGAAGCGCGGCCAGCATGACGCCGATCGGGTTCTGCACCAGCATGTGGATCATGAAGAACCAGGTGTTGTTCCTCAGCGCGTTCCAGAAACCCACCGACCAGTTGGGGTCGCCGAACAAGGTGCGGAAATTGTCCAGTCCGACGAAGACCTGGTGCTGCTCGATGTTGCGGAACAGCGACAGCTGCAGCGTGCCGGCGAGCGGCAGGATCATGATCGCCGTGTAGACGAGCACGGCCGGCGCCAGGAAGACGGCGATGTGCCAGCGAAATGGTCTTTTCGGTCGTATTTCTGCGGCCATGAGTTCGGTTCCCGCCGTCTCTCGGTTCCAGACGATGTTGATGCTAGATGATGCCTCGATGCACGGCCCATCCATCCTTGCCCGATACCGCAAGAACAAAGGCCTGCGACTGATCAGCCAGCCTTCCCAAGGAGATCAAGGGTAAGGCCGCGAGGCGGTGCCGACAATCGCTATCTGAACGGGTGCACGCTTAAAACCAGGAGTATCCGGAACCGGCCAGGCATGCGCCCGGCCGGCTCCGTTGCCTGAGCTCTTACTTCGCCGGCTTGTACCAGCTGTCGAGACCGGTTTGCAGCTTCTTGGCCGCAGCTTCCGGGGTGTCGGTGCCGTTGATGACGTTGGCCGATTCAACCCAGGTCTCGTTCTCGAGGTTCGGCGTGCCGCGTGACAGGATCTGGTAGGTCGAGCGGATCGTCGACTTGCACTTGCCGCGCCAGGAAACGAATTCCTGCGCCAGCGGGTCTGCCATCTTCACCGGCGAGGAGTTCAGGCTGAAGAAGCCCGGCAGCGCGTTGGCGTAGATGGTGGCGAAATCCGGCGAGGCCACCCAGGACAGGAAGGTCTTGGCCGCGTCCGCGTGCTTGGAAGCCGCATTCAGGCCCATGCCGATATCGGTATGGTCGGAGATGTAGCAGGTGTCGCCGGCCTTCTCGACCGGCGGCGGGAAGGCGCCCATCTTGAACTGGGCCTGGGTGTTGAACAGGCCGATCTCCCACGAACCGGCCGGGTAGATGGCGGCGCGGCCGAGCGTGAACAGGTTCTGGCTGTCCGGATAGGTCTGCGCCTCGAAGCCGTCGCCCAGATAGGGCTTCCACTTGGCCAGTTCCTCGAAGGGCGCGACCCAGTCCTTGTCGGTCAGCTTCTGCGTGCCCTTGATCAGCGCAGCGCGGCCGTCCTCGCCCTTCCAGTAGTTGGGGCCGATGTTCTGGTAGCCCATGGTCGCGGCTTCCCAGAGATCCTTGGTGCCCATCGCCATCGGGATGTAGGTGCCGTCGGCCTTGATCTTGTCGAGCGCGGCGAAGAACTCGTCACGGGTCTGTGGCACCTTGATGCCGAGCTTGTCGAAGGCGTCCTTGTTGTAGATGAAACCATGGATGACCGAGGCCATCGGCACGCAGAAGCTCGCCTTGCCGTCGTCGGTCTGCCAGGCGGATTTGGCCACAGGCGAGAAGTTTTCCATGCCGGGCAGCGCGCTGAGGTCGGCGAGGTTGCCCTTCTTGAACAGTTCGAGCGACTTGTCGAACGGGCGGCAGGTGATCAGGTCACCGGCCGATCCGGCGGCGAGCTTGGCGCCGAGCGCGGCGTCATATTCGGTCGGAGCCGATGGCGCGAACACCACCTTGATGCCGGGGTTCTTGGCTTCGAAGGCGGGGATCAGCTTGTCCTTCCAGATGGACAGGTCGTCGCCGCGCCAGCTTTCGATGTTGAGCGTTACGTCCTCGGCGTGAGCCAACCCGGCGGAGCCGAGAATGCTGGTGCCCAGAAGCAGTGCCGTCAGTAGTTTCGTTGTCATGCTCAGTCTCCCTGTTGACCTTTTTCAGGTTCGGTTTTGATGAGAACGGGGGCTTTTTGGCCCCTTGCTCCCCTCGCAAGCCCGTTTCACCCCGATGGAAATCGGGATGAAACAGGCTCTATTTCTCTGTTCGAGCATGATCTTTTCCGGAAAGCGGTCCCCGCTTTTCGGGATCATGCCCGAGCGCAAAAAGGGCCGGCCGCAGTTTCTGGCCAGCCTCTTCCAGCATCTTCCGTGCCGCGGCGGCGCTGTCGGCGCCAGCGGCGAGCAGAATTGCGGTCTTGACCGCGCCGCCACTTTTCTCGAGCAGCCCGGCCGCTTCGTCCTTGCCGCGCCCGCTGATGGCGGCGACGATACGCGCGGCGCGGTCGCGCAGCTTGATGTTGTCGGCCATCAGATTGACCATGTAGCCGTCATGGACATGGCCAAGATGAACAGCGGTCAGGGTCGACAGCATGTTGAGCGCGATCTTCTGGGCGGTACCGGCGCCCATACGCGTCGAACCCGCGATCACTTCCGGCGGCGTTTCGAGCAGGATCGCGGTTTCGGCCTGGCGAAGCAGGGCGGAGTCCCGGTTGTTGGCGATGCCGATGGTGGCCGCACCGCGACGGGCGGCTTCTTCGATCGCGCGCACCGCGTAGGGCGTGGTGCCGCTTGCGGAAAGCGCGATGAGGCAATCGCCGGCGCCGATGCCGGCATTGGCGACAGCCGCGGCTGCCTCCTCGACATCATCCTCGGGGCCGCCCGCCAGCGTCCTGAAAGCCTCGTCGCCGCCGGCGACCAGGATGGCGATGCGGTCGCGTTGGATGCCGAAAGTGCCCGGCAGTTCCAACGCATCGGCCAGCGCCATCAGGCCGGAACTGCCGGCCGCGGCATAGGCAAGCTTGCCGCCGCCGTTCAATCGGCCCGCAATGATCTCGGCTGCCTTGGCGATGGCGGGAATGGCGTTGCGGACGGCTTTCGCGGCTTCGATCTGCGCATCGGCCAGCGAAACAAGGATGGCTTCCGGAGCCTGGATATCCAGCCCCTCGGCATTCCTGTGAAGCGCTTCGGTGCGCGTTTCAGCCATCCGTGTTCCTCCAATACCAGAACAATACCAAAAAAATACCACTTGTCCACACGCATTAACGAATTCGCGGACAGGAAATCGCTGAGCCGACGAAATGTGCAGATTTTTCAATAAAATACGGCTTAATCTTTTTGAAACGGAAATTAAGTCTTGGCTATTGGTATTTTATTGGTATTATCGACCCGGAGGAGAAATCGCGTGAATTTCGTGCTCGGTATCGATGGCGGCGGCACCAGCTGCAGGGCCGCCCTTGCAACAGCGGACGGTACGGTCGTCGGTCGCGCCAAAAGTGGCGCCGCCAACATTCGCACCGACCTCACCGGGGCGCGGTCGAACATCGTAGACGCCGCGCGGCAAGCCTTCATCGCCGCCGGGCAGGATCCCGAGCTGATCCCGCAAACACCGGCCATTCTCGGCCTAGCCGGCGCCAATGTCGGCACCTACCGGCAGCAGCTGGAAGCGATCCTTCCGTTCAGCACCAGCCGCGTCGAGACCGACGCCGAAATCGCGCTGGAAGGGGCGGTGGGGTCGGGCGACGGCGCCATGGCGATCCTCGGCACCGGCACCGCCTATATGGCCCGCAAGGGCGGCAAGTCACGGGCGATCGGCGGCTGGGGATTCCAGGTCGGCGACCAGGGCAGCGGCGCCCGCATGGGCCGCGATCTGCTCGAACAGACGCTGCTTGCCCATGACGGCGTGCGCGCGGCTTCGCCGCTGACCGACGCGATGATGGCCATCTTCCGCAACAATCCCGAGGACGTGGTGGAATTCACCACCAATGCCAAGCCCGGCGATTTCGGCGGCTTCGCGCCCAAAGTGTTCGAGCACGCCGAGAAGGGCGATGCCGTCGCCAACTGGATCGTCGACAAGGCGGTCGGCGATGTCGAGGCTTCGCTCGGCGCGCTCGGCCTCGCCGATGACGCGCCGCTTTGCCTGCTCGGCGGGCTGGCGCCGCTCTACGCGCCACGACTGTCGCCGCGCTACCGGGCGTTGCTCAAGCCACCGCTCGACGATGCGCTGGGCGGGGCGGTGCAGATGGCGGTGCGGCTGCTCGCCGGACACGCGGAGGCGGCCCGATGAGCGATGCCGCCGACCAGATCTTCGCCGCGCTGAAGCAATCGTCGCAGAGCGGCGCGCCGCTCTACCTGCAGCTCAGGAAAAGCATCGAGGATGCGGTCAACCGTGGCCTGATCGGACCTGGCGACGCGCTGCCTTCCGAGCGCGACATCGCCACCAAGGCCGACATTTCGCGCGTCACCGTGCGCAAGGCGGTGCAGGATCTGGTCAAGGGCGGCATCCTTGTGCAGCGCCATGGCTCGGGCACCTTCGTGGCGCCACGCATGGAGCGCGTCGAGCAATCGCTGTCGCGACTGACCTCCTTCACCGAGGACATGGCGCGGCGCGGCATGGCGGTGCGCTCGGCATGGCTCGACCGCGGTCTCTATGCGCCCTCGCCCGACGAGATGATGGTGCTCGGCCTGTCGTCGAGCGAACTGGTAGCGCGCGTGGCGCGCCTGCGCATCGCCAATGACACGCCACTGGCGATCGAACGCGCCTCGTTGTCGGCCAGCGTGCTGCCCGACCCGGCGGGCATCGGCTCGTCGCTCTATGCGGCGCTGCAACTGACCGGCAATCGCCCGGTTCGGGCGGTGCAGCGCATCTCGGCCGCCAATCTCGGCGACGACGATGCGCGCCTGCTGGAAGTACCCCCGGGTGTCGCCGGCCTGCATATCGAACGCATTTCCTACCTGGCGAGCGGCAAGGTGATCGAGTTCACCCGCTCCATCTATCGGGGCGACGCCTATGATTTCGTCGCCGAACTGCGGCTGACAGGGCCGAGCGAAGAGGGCCGACCATGACCTCCAACACCACACATATGCAGCGCGAGATCGAGGAGATCCCGCAGGCCGTCGCCCGACTGCTCGATGGTTCTGGCGCCATGCTGGCCGAGGCCGGGCGCGGCATCCGGGAACGCGACCCGCATTTCGTCGTCACCGTGGCGCGCGGTTCATCCGACCATGCCGCGACCTTCATGAAATATGCCGTCGAACTGACCGCTGGCCTTGCCGTCGCCTCGGTCGGTCCATCCATCGCCTCGATCTACGGCCGCAAGCTGCGGCTCGAGGGCTCGGCCTGCCTGGCGATCTCGCAGTCAGGCAAGAGCCCCGACATCGTCGCCATGGCCGAAACCGCACGCGCCGGGGGCGCGCTGACCATCGCCGTCACCAACACCGCCGAGTCGCCGCTGGCGCGGGCCTCGGACTATGCGATCGACATCCTGGCCGGCCCCGAGCGCAGCGTCGCGGCAACCAAGACCTTCGTCAATTCCGCCGTCGCCGGTCTCGCCTTGATGGCGCATTCCACCGGCGACGAGGCGCTTCTCAAGGCACTTGCCGGCTTGCCCGAGCATTTCGGCAAGGCGATCGCCTGCGACTGGATGAGCGTTCTCTCCGAAACCATCGAGAAGCAGAAATCGCTGTTCATCCTCGGCCGCGGACCGTCGGCGGCGATGGCCAACGAGGCGGCGTTGAAATTCAAGGAGACCTGCGGCATGCATGCCGAGGCCTATAGTGCGGCCGAAGTCATGCACGGCCCGCTGGCGCTGATCGGCCCCGACTTTCCGGTGCTGGCGCTGGCAGCGCGCGATGCGTCAGAGCCCTCCATCGCCGAGGCGGCCGACAGCCTGGCGGCAAAGGGGGCGCCGGTGTTCGTCACATCAGCTCTTGCCAACCGCGCCACGCGCCTGCCGCATGTCGCCACCGGACACCCGCTGACCGATCCGTTGACGCTGATCGTCTCGTTCTACGTGTTCGTCGAGGCTTTCGCGCGCCATCGCGGCCTCGACCCCGACACGCCGCGCAACCTTCGCAAGGTGACGGAGACTGTATGAACGACCGTTTTGCCCTGACAGGCGCCCGCATTTTCGATGGAGACAACTGGCATGAAGGCTCGGCGCTCGTCGTGCGCGACGGCCTTGTCGAGGCCATAGTGCGCCAGGGTGCCCTGCCCTCGGACGTCCGTGTCGTGGACGCCGGCGGCGGCATGCTGGTGCCGGGCTTCGTCGACATCCAGGTCAATGGCGGCGGCGGCGTCATGCTCAACGACCACCCCGATGTCGCCTCGATCGAAACCATCTGCCGGGCGCACGCGCCGTTCGGCACGACGGCGCTGCTGGCGACGCTGATCACCGACACGCCCGCGATCACCGCTGCCGCCATCGCCGCCGGCGAAGCAGCCGCGCTGCGGAAGGTACCCGGTTTCCTCGGCCTGCATCTCGAGGGTCCGCATCTGTCGATCGCGCGCAAGGGCGCGCATGATCCGGCGTTGATCCGGCCGATGACGGACGCCGACCAGGCGATGCTGATCGCGGCGCGGCGGAAGCTGCCGGTGCTGCTCACCACGGTCGCGCCGGAATCCGTCGAACCGGCGCGGGTCGCGGCATTGGCGAAGGCCGGCGTCGTCGTGAGCCTCGGCCATTCGGACACCAGCTACCTCAGAGCAAAAACCTTCGCCGAAGCGGGCGCCAGCGTGGTCACCCACCTGTTCAACGCCATGAGCCAGATCGGCAACCGCGAGCCTGGACTGGCGGGCACGGCGATCGATGTCGGCTCCTTGTCCGCCGGGCTCATCGCCGACGGCATACACGTTCATCCCGCGACCATCCGGATCGCGCTCGACGCCAAGCAGGGACCGGGCAAGATCGTGCTGGTCACCGACGCCATGGCGCCGATCGGCACCGACATGACCTCGTTCACGCTCAACGGCCGCACCATCTACCGCAAGGACGGGAGTCTCAGGCTTGCCGACGGAACGCTGGCGGGCGCCGATCTCGACATGATATCGGCGATCCGGTTCCTGCACGGCGTCGTCGGCGTCGAACTCTCGGAAGCCCTGCGTATGGCCTCGCTCTATCCGGCCCAGGCGATCGGCCAGTCGCATCGGCTCGGCCGATTTGCCAACGGCACGGCGGCGGATATCGTTGCGCTGTCGGACGATCTTGGCATAGGAAGCGTCTGGATCGGCGGCGAGAAGGTGTTCAAGGCCGGCGCTCCACGCTGAGAGAGGCCATGCAGACGGTCGATTGTGTCGTCGCCGGAGCGGGCGTCGTCGGGCTTGCCATCGCCAGGGCGCTTGCCTTGTCCGGGCGCGAGGTGGTTGTGGTCGAACAGGCCGACGCGATCGGTACAGTCACCAGTTCGCGCAATTCCGAAGTCATCCATGCCGGTCTTTATTACGCACTGGGAAGCCTGAAGGCCCGGCTCTGCGTCGAAGGGCGGCGGCTTCTCTATGCCTACTGCGCCGGGCACGCCGTCGCCCACGCGCGCACCGGCAAGCTGATCGTTGCCAGCGAGCCCAGCCAGATCGATGGGTTGCGGAAGATCGAGGCCAATGCCCGACGCTGCGGGGTCGACGATCTCCAGTTCCTGACGCGCGGCGAGGCCATGAGCCTGGAACCGGCGCTGGCATGCGCGGGCGCGCTGTCGTCGCCGTCGACCGGCATTGTCGACAGCCATGCGCTGATGCTGGCGTTGCGCGGCGACGCCGAGGCGGCCGGCGCGTCCTTTGCCTTGCTCACCACTGTCGTCGGAGCGGCGATCGAGGCCGGCGGGATCCGGATCGAAACGCGCGATGCCAATGGCGAGACCTTCGCCCTGGAGGCAGACACCTTCGTCAATGCCGCGGGCCTCGATGCGCAGGCCGTGGCCCGCCGGATCGACGGCTTTCCAGGGAATCTCATCCCACGGCAATGGCTCGCGCGCGGGAGTTATTTCGCCCTTCCAGGCCGATCGCCGTTTTCGCGGCTGATCTATCCGGTTCCGGTCGAAGGTGGCCTTGGCGTCCATCTGACTCTCGATCTGAGCGGCAGCGCGCGTTTCGGGCCTGATGTCGAATGGATCGAGCGCGTGGACTATACAGTCGATCCCGGCCGAGGCGCTGCCTTCTACGAGGCGATCCGGCGTTATTGGCCTGATCTTGCCGACGGTGCCCTGCAACCGGCCTATGCCGGCGTCAGGCCGAAGCTATCCGGACCGGGTCAGGCGGCCGCCGATTTCATGATCCAGGGGCCGGCCGATCATGGCGCCGGGCGGATCGTCAATCTGTTCGGCATAGAGAGCCCCGGCCTGACCGCGAGCCTGGCGATCGCCGACCATGTCGCCGAGCTGCTGCATACGCGATTATAAGCGCCGGCGGGAATTCTTCCGCTGAGGCCGATGCCATGAAACCTTTTGATTTCGAGGTCGTTGTCGGGACGTATGTCCGAGGCGAAACCCAGATCGAAACCGGCCGACGGCATAAAGCCGCGCGGCGCCCCCAAGCGGCGGCGGCAAAAGCCGCGCGACGAGCGCCCGCGCGCGGAGGAGGCGAGCAAAAAGAAGCCAGGCGACAAGAAGGCACCGATCGTCGAAGCGGCCGCGCCCGACATCGCAGGCGAAGCTCCGCCGCCGGAAGCCGTCGAACCCGACCCGCAGTTGACGCCCGAGGAAGCAGAACAGGCGCGCAAGAAATACCTGCTGAAGCGCTTCTGGATCAGCGGGCGCGGCTATTGGGGACGGCATGGCGACAGGCTCGCCTGGCCATTGTCGGCCGGGCTGGTGATCCTGATCGTCGTCAATGTCGGCTTCCAGTACGGGATCAATGTCTGGAACCGCTCGATCTTCGACGCCATCGAGAAGCGCGACGCCCATACCGTCTATTTCCTCAGCGCCGTGTTTGTGCCGCTGGTGCTTGGCAGCATCAGCCTTGTCGTCGCGCAGGTCTGGCTGCGCATGACCATGCAGCGCCGCTGGCGCGCCTGGCTGACGACCTCGGTGATAGCGCGCTGGCTCGCCAACGGCCGCTACTATCAGCTGAACCTCGTCAAGGGCGACCACCAGAACCCGGAGGCGCGCCTGTCTGAAGATCTGCGGGTCGCCACCGAGTCACCCGTCGATTTCGTCGCCGGCGTGATTGTCGCCACCCTGTCGGCCTCGACCTTCATCGTGGTGCTGTGGACGATCGGCGGCGCCTTGAGTTTCCCGCTAGGCGGCTCGACCATCACCGTGCCCGGCTTCCTCGTCATCACCGCGGTGATCTATGCCGCGATCACCTCGACCTCGATGTTCGTCATCGGCCGCGATTTCGTGCGGCTGTCCGAGGAGAAGAACCAGACGGAAGCCGAATTCCGCTACGTGCTGACGCGCGTGCGTGAAAACGGCGAGAGCATCGCCCTGCTCGGCGGCGAGGAAGAGGAACGCAGCGGCATCGACAGAACCTTTGCCGGCGTGCTGAAGCGCTGGGCGCAACTGACCGGCCAGCACATGCGCACGGCACTTGTTTCGCAGGGCTCGAGCCTGTTCGCGCCGGTGGTGCCGGTCCTGCTGTGCGCGCCAAAGTTCCTCGAAGGGTCGATGTCGCTCGGCCAGGTCATGCAGGCGGCCTCCGCCTTCGCCATTGTTCAGAGCTCTTTCGGCTGGCTGGTCGACAATTATCCGCGCCTCGCCGACTGGAACGCCTCCGCACGCCGCATCGCTTCGCTGATGATGTCCCTCGACGGGCTGGAACGTGCCGAGCAGAGCGACGAGCTCGGGCGCATCAAGCGTGGCGAGACCAAGGGCGACGCCATGCTCAGCCTCGACAATCTCTCCGTGACGCTCGACGACGGCACGTCCGTGGTCAAGGAGACGGAGGTCGCCGTCGAATCGGGCGAGCGGGTGCTGGTTTCGGGCGAATCCGGTTCGGGCAAGTCGACGCTGGTGCGGGCGATCGCCGGCCTGTGGCCATGGGGAAGCGGCAGCGTCAATTTCCATCCCGACAGGCGGTTGTTCATGCTGCCGCAGCGGCCCTACATCCCGTCCGGCACGCTGCGCCGCGTGGTCGCCTACCCCGCGGCCGCCGACAAGTGGAAGCTCGACCAGATCAAGGCCGCCCTCGACAAGGTCGGCCTCGGCTACCTCGCCGGCCGGATCAAGGAGGAAGCGCCCTGGGACCAGACCTTGTCGGGTGGCGAAAAGCAGCGGGTCGCCTTCGCGCGGCTCTTGCTGCATCGCCCCGACATCGTCGTTCTGGACGAGGCGACCTCGGCGCTGGACGAAAAGAGCCAGGACCAGATGATGGCAACGGTCATCCGCGAATTGCCTGAAGTCACGATCCTCAGCGTGGCGCATCGCGCCGAACTGGAAGCCTTCCACACCCGCAAGATCACGCTCGAGCGGCACAAGGGCGGCGCGAAACTAGTCAGGGATATCGACCTCGTGCCGCGCAACCGCAAGCGCGGCCTGCTCACGCGCGCCTTGTGGGGCTCGGGCACGACGACCGAAAAGCCGCGCAAGACGAAATAACGGGGGATGCGCGCCCACCACTACGATGCGTAGAGGTCCTTGTACGTGTCGCGCAGAATATTCTTTTGCACCTTGCCCATGGTGTTGCGCGGCAGTTCGTCGACGAAGATCACCTGCTTCGGGTGCTTGTACTTGGCCAAGCGCCCGGCGATGGCGCTGAGAATTTCGGCTCCGGTGATCCGGGATGCCGGCGCCCGCACGACGACGGCCGTGACGCCTTCGCCGAAATCCGGATGGGCGACGCCGATGACGGCGCTTTCGTTCACTCCATCAAGCGCGTCGATCTCGCTTTCGAGCTCCTTGGGATAGATGTTGTAGCCGCCCGAGATGATCAGGTCCTTGCCGCGGCCGACGATATGGACATAACCGTCGGCGTCGACCATGCCGAGATCGCCCGTGATGAAGAAGCCGTCGGCGCGGAATTCCGCCTTGGTTTTTTCCGGCATGCGCCAGTAGCCGCCAAACACGTTCGGGCCCTTGACCTCGATCATGCCGACCTCGCCCTGGGCCAGCGGCTTGCCGCTATCGGGATCGGTGATGCGCAGCGACACGCCAGGCAGCGGGAAGCCGACGGTGCCGGCGCGCCGTTCGCCCTCATAGGGGTTGGACGTGTTCATGTTGGTCTCGGTCATGCCGTAGCGTTCGAGGATGGCGTGACCGGTGCGCTCGCGCCAGGCCCTGTGCGTCTCGGCCAGCAGCGGCGCCGAGCCGGACACGAACAGGCGGATGTTCTTCGCCGCCTCGCGGTCCAGCCCGTCCTGCCGCAGCAGCCTGGTATAGAAGGTCGGCACGCCCATCACCGCCGTGGCGCGCGGCAGCAGTGAGATGATGCGGGCCGGATCGAATTTCTGCTCGAACAGCATCGAGGCGCCGGCCATCAGGATGACATTGGTGGCGACGAACAGGCCATGCGTGTGGAAGATCGGCAGCGCATGGATCAGCACGTCGCCTGATGTGAAGCGCCATTGGTCGACCAGCACACGCGCATTCGATGCCAGGTTCCCATGGCTGAGCATGGCGCCTTTCGAGCGGCCGGTCGTTCCCGACGTGTAGAGGATCGCCGCGAGATCGTCCTCGCCGCGCTCGACATCATGGAAATCGGAGGATTGCCGCGATGCCTGGTCCGTCAGCGATCCCCGGCCAGTGCGGTCGAGCGTGACCACGACGGCACCGGATGGCGCGACCATCCGCTCGATATCCGCCGATTTCGCCGGATCGCAGACGATGACCCGAGGTGCTGCATCCTCGAAGAAATATCCAAGCTCGGTCAGCGTGTAGGCCGTGTTGAGGGGCAGGAAGACGGCACCAGCGCGCACGCAGGCGAGATAGAGCAGCACCGCCTCCGGGCTCTTCTCGACCTGCACGGCGATCCGGTCGCCGGGCTCGACATGCAATTGCAGGAGCGCGTGCGCGAGCTGCGCCGACCGCGCCAGCATGTCGCCATAGCTGAGCGAGCGCCCATCATCGGTTTCCATCAACAGGCGCCCGGGCGGCGGCATCCGGGACCGGAACGCATCGAACAGATGATTGCTCATGAAATTTTCCTGCTGTGATGGCAATGCGGCGCCGGCAATGCACTTGGGGCGCGCAGAGTTCGCGTTTCCGGGCCGTGCCGTCAAGACCGCAAACGGCTGTGCGGCGCGTCGCATCCGCCGAAGAAATCGCGAATGATGGCGACAAGCTCCGCCGAGGAAATGGTCGTTACCGCCTAGCGCGCTCGGCCGAAGCGGCGGCTTTTGCGACTTCGCCTTGCTTGAAGCGCTCCATGCATATGGAAGCGGTCAGCTGGTAGTGATCGATCAAGGCCTGGACGGCGCCGTCGGCATTGCCGTCCAGCGCGCATTCGGCGATCCGCCGGTGTTCCCCGAAATCGTCGCGCTGCATGCTCTCGCTGTCATTGGCCATTTGCCGGTAGCGATAGGCGTGATCTGAAAGCTGATCGCAGAAACCCACCAGCCAGTGCGACCGGCAGGCCGAGATCAGCACACGGTGGAAGGTGCGGTGCAATTTCTCCCAGTCCGGATCGAGCGACGGGAGATTTTGCGGGGAACATCGAGAGGCGCGGCCCAGGCGATGCAGCGCCAGCACCAGTTGTTCTTCCCACTCGGTGGTGCGGTGGGCAATGGATTCGCGAAGCGCCCGTTCCTCGAGCCAACAGCGGGTGCGCGTCAGCTCCTCCAGCTCCGTCGCACTGACCGGCATGATGAAGAAGCCACGCTGATCGTGACGGCCAAGGAGACCCTCGGAGGCAAGGCGATTAAGGGCTTCACGGACAGGGGAGGCACCGGCGCCATACTTGGAAACAACCCACTCGACCCGCAGCTTGCTTTCGGCTTCCAGAGCGCCGCCAAGAAGATCATCCCGCAATTGGTGATAGACCGTACTGGCAAGCGTACTCTTGGATCCTGTGCCGTCGTCGTTCAGGTTGGCAGCGCCGTATGTCAAATTCGACTCCTTGTCCCCATGTCTCTCTGGGCAATTCGAGTCCGAAAAAGAATCCTTCCGTACATGTACCCTACAGTGCCTTCGTCAAGAGGCTCAAGCACAAGATGCCATCCTAGTACTTAAGCACTAAGGAATATAGCGCTATCCGCCGCCTGATCGGGGGAATTGGCGCGCCTCTACAACCAATGGAACTTAACATGTTTTGTATGCACGCAGGATCATCTGTTCCTTGTGTGCCCGTGCGAGCATCTTTTCTGTCGCGCGCAAAGATACCGCACGGCTGGGCTTGCTCATCCGTCCGGCGCCGATCTGATTCGGGCGTCACCGTGCTCCTGAAGAACCGTGTCCGCGCAAAAGCTGTCAGCCAGCCAGCCGGTTGGATTCGAAGCGGGATGATCGCGGTGCGTTCGAGCAATTCAGGGCGGTTGGCCGTTTCCTTGAAACGGTCCCTAGCCGGCGGCGTTGTCGGCCGCTGTCCTGATCGCCTCGATGTTGGCACGGTACGCCTCGACGCTGCCGCCCTTGAAGATCGCCGCGCCGGCCACCAGCACATCGGCCCCGGCTGACGTGACCAAAGGGGCCGTTTCGGGCGAAACGCCGCCGTCGATCTCGATGCGGATCGGCCGGTCGCCGATCAGCGCCTTGACCCTTCTCACCTTGTCGACGATCCCCGGGATGAAGGCCTGGCCGCCGAACCCCGGATTGACGGTCATGATCAAGATCAGGTCGAGCCGGTCGAGCACATATTCGATCATCGTTTCCGGCGTCGCCGGATTGAGCGACACGCCGGCCTTCTTGCCGAGGTTCCTGATGGTCTGCAGCGAGCGGTCGAGATGCGGCCCGGCCTCCGCATGGACCGTCATGCCGTCACAGCCGGCCTCGGCGAAGGCGGCGAGGTAGGGATCGGCCGGCGCGATCATCAGATGGCAGTCGAAAAAAGCCCTGGTGCGGTTGCGGATCGCCTTGATCACCGGCGGGCCGAAGGTGATGTTGGGGACGAAATGGCCATCCATGACATCGAGATGGATCCAGTCGGCGCCAGCGGCCGCGACGGCTTCGACCTCGTCGCCAAGCTTCGAAAAGTCCGAAGCCAGCACCGATGGTGCGATCAAGGTCTTCTTGCTCATCTCGCGGCCTTTCCGGGCGCCCTTTTCATACCGTTCACCCTGGATCGACTGCCTAATGCCCGGCGGGGGACTTGTCGAGGGTGCAAGCACGGGGGCTCCACAGGCTTGGGCGGCGTTGCGGGATCTCCGATCCTGCCGCAGCCAATTCCCGCTTGCCGGGACATGACGAAGAAGCCCGCCGGATTGCTCCGGCGGGCCCAAGGTCTGGCGTCGAGCGGACGGCTACTGCTGCTGGAGCTTCAGGATCCTGCTTGGTGCCGGATCCTGCTGCTGTTCAGCCTGCGGCAGGCGCCGTGGCAAGACCTGCTGCAGCAGCAGGCCGGGGTTGAGCTCCAGTGACGGCTGCCCGCGCATCGGCCGGCAGTTGGGATAGCGTCCGACCGTGCCTTCCGGGCAACGCCTCTTGAAGATCGGCTGGCACTGGCCATTGACCATCTGCGAGCCCGGTGCGCATTCCGCCTGCTGCCTGGGCTTGCGGCATGCGCCGTCGATCACATCGGTCCCACGCGGACAGACACACTCGCCGCGCTTGTTGTGGACCTGGCCGCGTATGTCGCAGGGCTCCACCTGCGGCTGCTTGCGCCGGCAGGCATTGCCCTGCACCTCGGTACCCCGCGGGCAGACGCAATCGCCGTTGGCATCGTGCACCTGGCCCCGGATGGTGCACTGGTCGGGCTTCGGCCGGACCGGACGGCAGGCGCCGTTGCGCACCTCGGTGCCTTGCGGACAGACGCAATCGCCGTCGGCATTGCGGACCTGGCCGGGGATGCGGCACTGCTGAGGCTTCGGCCGGGCCGGGCGGCAGGCGCCGTTACGCACCTCGGTGCCTTGCGGACAAACGCAATCGCCGTTGGCATCGTGGATCTGGCCACGGATGGTGCACTGCTCGGGCCTGTCGGTCCTGACGCAGGCGCCGTTCTCCAGCGCCGTGCCGCGCGGGCAGACGCAGCGCCCGTCCTCGGTCCGGATCTGGCCTTCGAGCAGCACGCAGCGCTTGGGCGGCGGCACGGGAAGCGGCAGAAGATTGGTGCCGCCGCCGGTGCACTGGCCATTGCGGAAGGTGGTGCCTTCCGGGCAGACGCAGCGGCCGGCGTCGTTCATGACGAAGCCCGGCGAGCACTGGTTCTTCACCTCATGCGTGATGGTGAAGGGGTGGCACGCATAGGCCTTGCCGCGATCGCCCTGCACATTGGTCGCATCCTTGGACAGCACGTCGCCGCCGCCCTGGACCCGCGTGTCGGGAGACAGGACACCAACGCAGTTCTGGCCATTGACGTCGCCCTGCAGATTGGCAAGGCGCCCGTCGTCGGGAATGACCACTGTGACATGATGCGACTGGCTTTCGCCGGCCCCGAGCGTCAGGGTGGCTATGCAGGACAGAGGCAAGCTCGCCGGTTCGGGCGAGCAGCCGAAGGGCGGGTCGATCGAGGTGATCGCAACGCCGTCCAGCCGGCCGAGCCCTTCCACGCCGATCGCATCGCCGATGCGGACCGGACCGGAGAAGGGGCTCGTTCCGTCATTGGAGATGGTGATGTCGAACGAGCAGGGCTGGCCCAGCCGGCATTCGCGGTCGCCGGTCTTCTCGACACGGATGGTCGAGGAGCCGCCGCCCTTGGCGCAGGCCTGGCCAATCGGGTAGACGACATCGTCGCCTTGCGCCGGCCCATAGGAGCCGCGCGCGCAGTTCTCGAACTCGCCATTGGCCGAGACCGTCACGTCGAAGTGGCGGCTGGTTCCGGGCGCCATGACGGCACCGGGAATCTGGCACGACAGCGTGTTGGCCGGAACCGGTCCGCACGCCCATTCCGCGCCGTCTGGAGTGACGGTCTGGATCTGGACGGGCGCGCCTCCCGACACCAGCGTGGCGGCATCGTTGACCCGCACCGGACCGGTGGGAGCCGCCGTGCCGGCGTTGGAGACGGTGATGCGGCAAGAAACGGCCGCGGCACCGGCCAGCGAGCCGCTGCACACCTTGGTGATGCGCAGGCCGGGCTGGCCACCATTGGGACGACGGATGCGCTCCTTGGCGCAGGCCTTGTTGTTGGTGAGGTCGATCTCACCGGGAACGGCCTTCACCTCGGCGCAGTTCTCGACCGTGTCCGACCGGTAATCGGCCGGCATGACCGCCTTGACGAAGATCGGCGTCGAGGCGCCCACGGGCAGCGCGATGCCGGGATTGTCGCAGCGGAACTGACCGGGGCCGTTCGGGCCGCATGTCCAGGGCGGGCTCGGCCCGAAGGTCGAGGAGGCCGGTGCGCCGCCGGGATAGTTGTCGATCACCGTCAGCGGCCCGGTATAGGTCGAGGTGCCGTTGTTGATGATGTCGATCACGAAGAAACAGACGCCGTCGGCCGTGCAGATTTCGGTGCGGGCACGCTTCTTCAGGATCAGGTCGACCTTCTTCTCGACCGGCGGCTGGCAGTCGCGGTCACGATCGCCACGGCGGCAGATCGGGATCGAGGCGCAGCCACGGTCGTTCGACTGGCTGCCGAACAACGGCTTGCCGCTGGCGGCATAGTTGTAGGCGGCGCAGTTACGCAGCGCACCGCCCTGCCAGCCCCCGGCCGGCTTGAAGCCGAGCTTGAGGTCGACAAAGGCCCCCGGATTGAGCGTGGTCACCGGATAGGTGCACGTCATCGGGGTGGTGCCGGGCACGCAGACCCAAGGCGGATTGAGCCCTGAGCTCAGCGTCGAGCCGGCCGGCAGCGTCACCTCGTCGAGCACGATCTTGCCGTTGTAGGGCGCGGTGCCGACATTGGTGACCCTGATGGTGAAATCGCAGCCGCCGGCCATGGTGCAGCGCGCGACATCGGCGCGTTTCTCGACCTTGAGGTCCGGCTCCTTGTCCCTGGGCGGGCAACGCTGGTCACGCGGGATGACGATGTCGATGGTCTGCGTGCAGCACAGGCCCCAGCCTTCCTTCGGTCCGGCATAGGTCTCGATGCCGGTGACGACGAGATGGATGACGTCGCCGGGCGATGCGCCGACGATCTTCCAGTTGAGCACGCCGCCGCCCGCCGGCACCAGCTGGGTGTCAGGGATGATGGTGATGCCGGGCGTGGTGGTCGACACCTGCACCCACTTGCCGCCCATCTCCGGGCCGACCGGCATGTGGTAGATGAAGGCACCGCCGCCGGGTACGCAATCGACGGTGCCGCGTTCCACCTTGAAGCATTCCTTGCCGGGAGGTGGCGGCGGCGGTTCGCACTTGGTGACATCGATCTTGATCGAGGTCTTCACGCCGGTCTTGTAGTCGCCATCGTCGGGTTTGCTCGGATCCTGCGACGGGATGATGGTGCCGGTGCCGGCTCCGTTGCTCACCTTGATCAGGCCCTGATTGTCGATGATCGTCGGCGAAGGAAACGCAGCATGGTCGATCCTGGCCGTGATCTGGAAATTGATGACGCGTTCATTGGCGGCCCCGGCGCCGTCGAGATCGTCGGCGGAGAGCCGGAAGTCGGACACCGTTGCGGTATCGCTGGGACCCGCCGTGTTGCTGATCGTCGCGCCCGGCAGTGATCCGCCGGAGGCATCCGTGCCGTCGCCGGATACATTCACGTTGACGATGGCCAAGCCGTGCGGAAGCTGGTCCTTGAACTCGATCTTGAGTTTCTTCAGCAAGGCCACAAGACCCGGATCGGCAAAGCCCTGAGGATCACCGCGCAGGCCAAAGCTCAGGGAGTAGACGACATAGTCGCAGCCTCTCTGGGTGCCTTTCTTGGTGAAGAACGGCACGACCCGTTCCGGCCTCGGATTGACGACGCGCGAATTGTCGAGGTCGAGCCTCAGTTCCGGCGTGACCGGCGCGGCGTCTTCCGCGTGGCTTGCGAGGGGGGTGAGCATGGCGACCGCGACCCCGGCCGCCATCAGCCAGCGCGCGCCGCGCCTGGCGTATGACAGGGGTTTCATGATCGTCTCCATGACGATTGACAGCTTGTCGGTTGAGTTGTTTCGCGCGAGCGGGGAGAGTGCGAGATTGTTCATCTTCCCCTCCTCAACGTTCGCAGCTGACGGCTGGGGTGCGGAGCGGCAAGGTCATCTTGCAGCAAGGGTAGTAGCCACCCTTGTCCTTGTCGGACTTCCTGTAGAAGCAAAGTCCAACGTCCACTCTGTCGCCCGGATAGTGACCGGTGATGTTGATCGTGTACGGCGTGCCGGGCGCATGCGACATGGGTGTGGTCACCCCGACGCCTGGCGTCCTGGACTTTGTCTCATTCGAAGGCTGGACCTTGATCGAATCGCCGCCGAAGCCGGCATGGTCATGGAGATAGAGATCGGCCTCGAGGCCCGAAGGCGTGCAGTAGTACCTGATATCTTCAACGTCGAGACACGGTGGCAGGTTGCCGGGCGGTGGGAAGTCCGGCGGGTAGAAGGGTGGCAGATAGCCGCCCGGGATTTCTTCATAATAGCCGGCGCGGCCATCGCAGGGGTGCCAGACGGCGACGTCGCCGACATGGCCTTCCACCTCGGGATCCTCGAAATAGCCGTCGAAATCGACGAACCAGGAGCCGAAGGGCGGCGCGTTGGCCGGCTTGACCAGATCCTTGGGCGTGATCTGCACGCCATGCACGGCGAGGGGGCCGCCGGCGGCGAGCTGTTCGGCGAGCGTCGGATTGTCGCGCAGCTTGTCGCCGGTGTTGACCAGCGTCTGCGTGCAGACCGAAGTGTCGAGATTGCCGTCGGCGTCATAGCCATATTGCAGGTCGAGGCCGCCGGCCGACTGCCTGAAACCTTGCGGGAAGCCGACCGCGTATTCCTGCGGCGCTTCCACCCAGACCGATTCCGTTGCCGGATCGTCCGGATTTTCCCTGAAGTAGCGGATGACCTCGCCCTTGCCGGAATCTGCGAAGCGGCTGTAGTCGTAGCGGTTCTCGATCGGGCCGCGCTGGGCGAGATACATGAAGCCGCTGTTGTCGAAGGCGATGTCGGTGACGGCATAGTCCTTGTCGGCCTTGACCGTCAGCTCCCAGCGCGGGTCGCCGGCAAAGGTGCCGTCTCGGGCGATGCCGACCGACCAGACCTCCGATTTTTCGCCGACCGAATAATAGAGACGGCCGCCATGATAGGAAACGGCCCAGACGCGGCGCTCGTCCTGGGTGTAGCCCCAGGTCTCGGGGTCCTCCGTGTCGAACGCCGCGCCCTGTATGTCCATCACCGCGCCGTCGTCGGCGATCGGAGCCAGGCCATGCGCCGGCCGCCCGGCGACGCCATGATCGAAGGTGTCGATCAGCCTGCCATTGGCGTCCATGCGATGGATCAGGCCGGTGTCGAGGTCGGAGGCGAAGAACTGGCGGTGGCTGGGATCGAATGTGATATTGCCGATGCCGGGACCGCTGTTGGTGTCGATGTCGGCGAATTTGGCGACCTGGCCGGTGATGCCGTCGATCCTCCAGATGGTGCCCGGCCCGCCACCATTTTCGGTACCGAACTGGCCATCCATGAAGGTCGCGCCTGCCGTTCCGCGGCGCTGCCGCTCCGGCCTGCCATCCTTGTCGGCGTCCGGCGTGACGATCTCGATGCCATGCAGCGAGGTGGCGGCGGCATAAAGGTTGGGAATGCCCGATGGCACCCCATCGCGCACGCCGTCATCATAGGTGAGGCCGAACACCTCGCCGATCTGGCCTGATGTCACCTCGAAAGGCGGCGGCGTGAAGACGAGCTGGCCCGATGCCGGTCCACCCAGGTGCGAAACGTCGAACACGCGCAAGGTGGCGCGCGTGGTGTCGATGAAGGTTTCGTCGACCGGATCGACGCCGGGGGGCAGGCCCTCGTCGAAATTGGGGATGACGGTGCCGGGAAAGCCGGTGACCGCCATCGAGCCTGGATAGATGATCTGGGTGTCCTGCGCCCGGGCGGCGCCGCCAAGCCAGAGGCCGGCGGTCAGGGCGAATGCAAGAACGCCGCCGGTCTTCTTGACCAGGCGGCGCAAACGGCTGACGCGAGAAGACACTGACAGGCCGTGATCGCAAGACATAGAACTCCCCCCGAAGTCTACGGGAGGAATATCCGGCTGTGCCGCGCAAATCAGGGCAGGGCGCGGCGGTCCGGCACGTTCATCCCTGATCGAATTGTCTGCTTTCCTCTTCATTACGATACGCCTGCTCTTACCTAGGGTCAACGGAAGCAGCGGGAAGCCCAGCGCGTCGACACCGTCCCGAAGGCGGCGGTCGCGCCGAGTTCCTGTTGTTCCGGGAGACCGTGGAGCCTCTCGGTTGCTGGTCATGGGGACTTCCTTTCCGGGCCGCACCATGCGGCACCTGGACGTCAGTCGCGGGCGGAGGTGGAAAGGTTCATGAAAGCCTTGCGCAGAATGCTTGCGCCCGATGCTGCCTGTTCTTATATACGCGCCAAGCCGTCCGACGCCGGGGACACCGGTTGCCGAACGGGATTTCTTGTGAACAGGGGCTTTCGTCGGAACGCCTTCACGGGTCCTGAAAGCCTGCTTAGCGGAGAGACTAGAAAAATGGCAAAAGTAATCGGTATCGATCTCGGCACCACAAATTCCTGCATCGCCATCATGGATGGCAAGGAACCGAAGGTGATCGAGAATGCGGAAGGCGCACGCACGACGCCTTCCATCGTCGCCATCTCTGGCGACGGCGAACGTCTGGTCGGCCAGCCGGCCAAGCGTCAGGCGGTCACCAATCCTGAAAATACCATCTTCGCGGTCAAGCGCCTGATCGGCCGCCGCTATGACGATCCGGTGACGGAGAAGGACAAGAAGCTTGTCCCCTACAAGATCGTCAAGGGCGACAATGGCGATGCCTGGGTCGAGGCCGGCGGCAAGAAGCAGTCGCCCTCGCAGATCTCGGCCATGATCCTGCAGAAGATGAAGGAGACGGCGGAAGCCTATCTCGGCGAGAAGGTCGAGAAGGCGGTCATCACCGTTCCGGCCTACTTCAACGACGCCCAGCGCCAGGCGACCAAGGATGCCGGCAAGATCGCCGGCCTCGAAGTGCTGCGCATCATCAACGAGCCGACGGCGGCAGCGCTTGCCTACGGCCTCGACAAGAAGGACGGCAAGACCATTGCCGTTTATGACCTTGGCGGCGGCACGTTCGACATTTCGGTGCTGGAAATCGGCGACGGCGTGTTCGAGGTGAAGTCGACCAATGGCGACACTTTCCTCGGCGGCGAGGATTTCGACATGCGCCTGGTCGAGTACCTGGCGGCCGAGTTCAAGAAGGAACAAGGCATCGATCTGAAGAACGACAAGCTGGCCCTGCAGCGCCTCAAGGAGGCGGCTGAAAAGGCCAAGATCGAGCTGTCTTCGACAACGCAGACCGAAATCAACCTGCCCTTCATCACCGCCGACGCGACGGGGCCGAAGCATCTGACGCTGAAGCTGACGCGCGCCAAGTTCGAAAGCCTGGTCGAGGATCTCGTCCAGCGCACCATCGAGCCCTGCAAGGCGGCGCTCAAGGATGCCGGCCTGAAGGCCGGCGAGATCGACGAAGTGGTCCTGGTCGGCGGCATGACCCGCATGCCCAAGATCCAGGAGATCGTGAAGCAGTTCTTTGGCAAGGAGCCCCACAAGGGCGTCAACCCGGATGAGGTCGTCGCACTCGGCGCCGCCATCCAGGCCGGCGTGCTGCAGGGCGACGTCAAGGACGTGCTGCTGCTCGACGTGACGCCGCTGTCGCTTGGCATCGAGACGCTGGGTGGCGTGTTCACACGGCTGATCGAGCGCAACACGACGATCCCGACCAAGAAGAGCCAGGTGTTCTCGACCGCCGAGGATTCGCAGTCGGCGGTGACCATCCGGGTCTTCCAGGGCGAGCGTGAAATGGCGGCCGACAACAAGGCGCTTGGCCAGTTCGACCTGGTCGGCATTCCGCCGGCGCCGCGCGGCGTGCCGCAGATCGAGGTCACCTTCGACATCGACGCCAACGGCATCGTCAATGTTTCGGCCAAGGACAAGGGCACCGGCAAGGAGCACCAGATCCGCATCCAGGCTTCTGGCGGCCTTTCGGACGCCGACATCGAGAAGATGGTCAAGGACGCCGAGGCCAATGCCGAGACGGACAAGAAGCGTCGCGCCGTGGTCGAGGCCCGTAACCAGGCCGAGGCGCTGGTGCACTCTTCCGAGAAGTCGCTGAAGGAATATGGCGACAAGGTCTCGGAAGCCGAACGCACGGCGATATCGGATGCGATCGCGGCGCTGAAGACCGCGGCCGAGGGCGACGACGCGGCCGACATCGAGGCCAAGAGCCAGGCACTTGCCGAAGCTTCGATGAAGCTTGGCCAGGCCATGTACGAGGCCTCGCAGAAGGAAGCGGCGGAAGCCGACGCCAAGGCGGATGCCGCCAAGGACTCCGACGTGGTCGATGCCGATTTCGAGGAAATCGACGAGGACGACGACAAGAAGAAGTCGGCCTGAGCCGCCCGACGGCAAAATAAAGCGGAAAGCCCGGCGTAAAGCCGGGCTTTTTTGCAACCCTTGCCGAAAAAGTGCGGGGCCTTGCCGAAAAAACGACAGAAAAGCCCGGACAGGCGCACGCCAGCACTGGCATCCGGGCGGCACCAATCCTAAATCGAGACGACGTGCCGGCAAACGACGCAACAATGCATCAAGACGTTGAGCATCCGGACAGCGGGAAAAAATGAAAGCTGATTTCTACGAAACGCTGGGCGTGCAAAAGGGCGCCGACGAGAAGGAGCTCAAGAGCGCTTTCCGCAAGCTCGCCATGCAGTTCCATCCCGACCGCAACCCCGGCGATCATTCCTGCGAGCACAAGTTCAAGGAAATCAACGAAGCCTACGAGACGCTGAAGGACCCGCAGAAGCGCGCGGCCTATGACCGCTTCGGTCACGCCGCCTTCGAGCAGGGCATGAATGGCGGCGCGCAAGGCTTTGGCGCCGGCGGCTTCGCCGACATCTTCGAGGATATTTTCGGCGACATGATGGGCGGGCGTCAGCGCCGCTCGTCGGGTGGCCGCGAGCGCGGCGCCGACCTGCGCTACAACATGGAAATCTCGCTGGAAGAGGCCTTCGCGGGAAAAACCGCGCAGATTCGCGTGCCGGCCTCGATCTCCTGCTCCGAATGCTCCGGCAGCGGCGCCAAGCCCGGCACCCAGCCTGTCACCTGCTCGATGTGCCACGGCCACGGCAAGGTGCGCGCCACGCAAGGCTTTTTCTCGATCGAGCGCACCTGCCCGCAATGCCAGGGCCGCGGCCAGACCATCAAGGATCCATGCCCGAAATGCGCCGGCCAGGGCCGCGTCACCGAGGAGCGCTCGCTGTCGGTCAACATCCCGGCCGGCATCGAGGACGGCACCCGCATCCGCCTGGCCAATGAGGGCGAGGCCGGCCTGCGCGGCGGGCCTTCGGGCGACCTCTACATTTTCCTGGCGGTGAAGCCGCACGAATTCTTCCAGCGCGATGGCGCCGATCTCTACTGCAAGGTGCCGATCTCGATGACGACGGCAGCCCTTGGCGGCTCGTTCGAGGTGACGACGCTGGACGGCAGCCAGACCAAGGTGAAGGTGCCCGAAGGCACCCAGAACGGGCGCCAGTTCCGGCTCAAGGGCAAGGGCATGCCGGTGTTGCGCCAGCCCAATGTCGGGGATCTCTATATCCAGACCGCGGTCGAGACGCCGCAGAATCTTACCCGCCGCCAGCGCGAGTTGCTGGAGGAATTCGAACAGCTCTCCTCGCAGGAGAATTCGCCCCAATCGAGCGGGTTTTTCGCCCGCATGAAGGATTTCTTCGAATCCTTCGGCGAGCGTTGATCGAGCAGGAATGGCGCGTGGTCGGATGAAACGCGCCGAATCCCGAGGCGCGACGAAATCTATCTTATCCACGACATCGGCATGGCCGTGCCTTGCCTTGCGTCAACCAGGTGTTAAGTAGCTTGCGGGGAGCGTTGAGGAGAGCTTGCATGACACGTGGTCACGGACTGCGGAAGGCGCTAGCCGAGAAGTTCGACGACGAACTCAAATTCTTCAAGGGCTGGATCGACAAACCCAAGACGGTCGGCTCGATCGTTCCGACCAGTTCGGTCACGGCGCGCAAGATGGCCTCGATCGTCAATCCCAGGTCCGGCCTGCCGGTGCTCGAGGTCGGCCCCGGAACCGGTGTCATCACTCGCGCCATCCTCGCCCAGGGCGTGCGGCCCGAAAACCTCTACGCGGTCGAATACAACACCGATTTCGTCCGCCACCTGCGTCGCCTCTATCCCGGCGTCAACGTCATCGAGGGCGATGCCTTCAACCTCAACGCCACGCTTGGCGAGCGGAGCGGGATGGTCTTCGATTCCGTCGTGTCCGGCGTGCCGTTGCTCAACTTCCCGGTCGCCCAGCGTATCGCCTATATAGAGAGCCTGCTTGACCGTATCCCGGCTGGCCGGCCTATCGTGCAGCTGACCTATGGCCCGATGTCGCCGATCCCGGCCGGACGTGGCGACTATACGGTCAAGCATTTCGATTTCATCATCCGCAACATCCCGCCGACGCAGCTGTGGATCTATCGCAGGGAAGCGCATTAGTTCCTCTGCGGTGCAGAATTCTGCTCCGCTGCGCTCCACGGCCAAGGTCACGGCATGGATCCCAGGGTCTCCGCGACGGAACTTCGCTCCTGCTTCGTCCAGGGATGACGAAGTTGGCGTTGATTTGATCGAACCTTGGCTGTACCTGTCCGGGAGCAAGGATGGCCAATGGCAGTGATCCCGAGAATCCTCGTCTTCGCCGGGTCGAACCGGACGGGCGCCTATAGCGGCAGGACCGCCGACGTGGCGCAGAAGGAACTTGCGGTGCAGGGCGCCGAGGTGACCCGCATTTCGCTCGCAGACTATCCCCTGCCGATCCTCGACGAGGACCTTGAGAAGGAAAAGGGCGTTCCGGAAAACGCCGTCAAGCTCGGCCGCCTGATCGCCGCGCATGACGGGCTGCTGATCGCCACGCCGGAATACAATGGCTCGATCCCGCCGCTGCTGAAGAACACGATCGATTGGGTTAGCCGCGTGCGCCGCGATGGCGGCCGGCCGGTCAGGCCGCTTGCCGGCAAGGTGGCCGCCCTCTGCTCCTCCTCCAACGGGCACTTCGCCGGCATCCGCTGCATCAACCATCTGCGCGCCGTGCTGGTGCGCTGCCAGATGGAGGTGGTGACGCCGGAATGCTCGGTGCCCGACGGCGACGACGCCTTCGCGGAAGGCGGCAATTTTCGTGACGAGAGACTGCACAAATCGATGGAGCATCTATGCCGCACGCTGATCGAAACCTTGCGCATGCTGTCCACGCGGATCGAGGCGTGATCTCCGCAACCATGCAGACCCAGCCCATGCAGGCGAAATCCATGCAGGAAAGACTGATCGTCGGTCTCGACGTGCCGACCGTGAGGGAAGCCGAGCAGGCGGTGCGCGAACTCGACGGCGTCGTCTCCTTCTACAAGATCGGCTATCAGCTGGCCTTCGCCGGCGGACTGGACTTCGCCAGGGAACTGGCCAGTGGCGGCACCAGGATCTTCCTCGACATGAAGCTGCTCGACATCGACCACACGGTGGCCAAGGGCGTCGAGAACATCGTCAAGATGGGCATGACCATGCTGACCATCCACGCCTATCCGAAGGCAATGCGCGCGGCGGTGGAGGCGGCACGCGGCAGCGACCTTTGCCTGCTCGCCGTCAGCGTGCTGACCTCGATGGACGAGCAGGACATGATCGATGTCGGCTATGAATATGATCCGCACACGCTGGTGCTAAGGCGTTCGGAACAGGCGCTGCACGCCGGCATGGGCGGCATCGTCTGCTCGGCCGCCGAAGCCGAAGCCGTGCGCCGCATCGTCGGACCCGACATGGCGGTGGTGACGCCCGGCATCCGGCCGGCGGGCAGCGACCATGGCGACCAGAAACGCGTGGTGACGCCGGCGCAGGCGATCCGCAACGGTGCCAGCCACCTTGTCGTGGCTCGGCCGATCGTCGCGGCGGCCAACCGACGCGAGGCGGCCGAAGCCATTCTGGAAGAAATGCGCTCTGCCTGAGGGCCAGTTCCAAACTCCGCCCCGGCGGCGGCGTTTTCCGCGCTTCCGATGCTCCGCCGCTTTGGGTACGCTGCGCTTGTCCCCCTGCGGTGACCCAAGAACCACGAGCCGTCGCGGGGCGATTCTTAAGACCAATCCTCGCTTGACGGACAGAAACTCGGAGAAAAAGCATGCCCAAGGGATATTGGATCGCCCGCGTCGATGTGCGCGATGCCGAAGGCTACAAGGACTACGTCGCCGCTTCAAAGCTGGCCTTCGACCGGTTCGGCGCCAAATTCCTGGCGCGCGGCGGCGCGCATGAAAAGGCCGAAGGGCCAGGGCGCGGACGCAACGTGATCATCGAATTCGAATCGCTCGCGGTCGCGCATGACTGCTATCACTCACCCGAATACCAGCGCGCTGTCGCCATCCGCCAGAAGGTCGCCGACGGCGAGATCGTGCTGGTCGAAGGCATCTGAGACCCCATTTCGGTAGAGTGGGAGCTGGGAATGATCCCGGCGAAGTCGTGAAGGCGCGCCCCGTGCTTGGCCCAAGGGCGCAGCACCCACTCCGAAGCCCACATCATCCGTAATGTTGTCAGCCAGCCGTGCGGCCTGGCCGACGACCCGCCACAGCCGTTGGCCGGCAACGGGACAACGCTAGCCATCCAGCAATCGAGGTCAGAGCCCGATAGCTTCGTCGAGCAGGGCGAGGCGGTAACGATTGACGATTGACATGCAGGTATTTGCCTGCATATTATGACCCCACAACAGATTGAGACCGATGGACGCCGACAAGGTTTTCAAAGCGCTGGGCGACCCGACACGCAGAAGGCTGCTTGACCTTCTCTGCGAGAAGAACGGGCAGACGCTCGGCCAGCTTTGCGAACATCTGGACATGGCAAGGCAATCCGCCACCCAGCACATCGACCTCCTGGAGGCGGCCAATCTGGTGAGCACGGTCAAGCGCGGCCGCGAGAAGCTGCACTTCATCAACCCGGTGCCGCTGCACGAAGTCTACGAGCGCTGGGTGCGAAAGTTCGAACGGCAGCGGCTCAGCCTGCTGCACGACCTGAAGCAAGAACTCGAAGGAGAGGGCCAATGACCCGAGAGACGACCAGTTTTGTCTACGTGACCTATATCCGCTCGACGCCGCAAAAGGTGTTCGAGGCCATAACCAGGCCAGACATCGCACGGCGCTACTGGGGTCACGAAAACGTCTCCGACTGGAAGGCGGGATCGAAATGGGAACATATCCGCGCCAATGACGAGCGCACCGTCGAACTGGTCGGCAAGGTCGTCGAAATCGAACCGCCGACCCGTCTGGTGATGACCTGGGCGAACGCCTCGCAGGCCGACGACCCGTCCAAATACAGCCGGGTGACGTTCGGCATCGAGGAATACGACACCATGGTGCGGCTGACCGTCACCCATGACGAACTCGAAGCCGGCAGCGGCATGGCGAAAGGCGTCAGCCAGGGCTGGCCGGCCGTGCTGTCCAGCATGAAATCCTTCCTCGAAACCGGCAGCGGCATCGACCTTTTCGCCAAGCCGAAATCGGCCTGACATGCCGGGATATCGTGCGGAACCAGGCCAGCGGAGAACGACAATGACCAAGCGCTATCGAGGCGGCTGCGCGTGCGGCGCGATCCGCTATGAGACCCGCGGCGAGCCGATCTTCCAGAACCATTGCCAATGCCGCGATTGCCAGAGGCGCGCCGGCACTGGCCACGGATCCTATCTGACCTTCGGCCAGCGCGCCGATATGGCGATTACCGGCGACGCGAGCACCTGGCGGGTGGCCGCTGACAGCGGCAACGAAAAGATCCACGCCTTCTGCCCGACCTGCGGAACACCGGTCTATCTGACATATGTCGCCATGCCGGAGCTGATCACGGTTTCCGCGGCCAGCCTCGACGACCCCAGCGATTTCAAGCCGCAGGCCGTCACCTACACGATCCGCGGCCATGGCTGGGATATTCTCGATCCTTCCTTGCAGGCATTCGAGCGAATGCCTGCGGGATAGCCGGTGTACTAAGTCACCGCCGAATGCTCGTCGCTGGCCAGTGCTTCCGCCTGGTGGCGATGCCCGAGCGTTTCGTAGCCGACGACGGTGACGGCCGGCGCCAGCATCAGGATGACGAGGCAGACCGCCATATCGACACCGGCAAGCGCGGCGAGGATGGCAAGCGCCACGACCGCCGCCGTCGCGACCAGCAGCCAGATGTGGAACGGGTCGAAGCGCCTGACGAGATAGGTGTAGAGCGCATAGATCGCCGCCAGGAAGACACTGACGGGAATCGCGGTGGCAAGCAGCGTCGCAAGCGGGCCGACATGCGCCTTGTGCTCGATGAAGTAGGCCGCGACATGCAGGCCGGCGCCGGTCGCGACGATGGCGGTGACGATCAGCATCTGGCCATAGCCCCAGACGAAAGCGCGGTTGCGGTGGGCGTGCAATATCGGCGCTGAGGGCAGCATGTAATAGACCCACCACATGCCGAAGGTGAGCCCGGTGCCGGCGATGCAGACCAGGGCCGCGTCCAGGGACCAGCCCTGTTCCTCGACCACGGCCGACAGGCTCGCGAGCGTGCCGACAACCCCTTCCCCCAGCGCGATGATGGCGAACAGGCTGTAACGCTCGGCCATGTGGTGCGCATGCCACGGCGTGCCGCCATCCCTGCGTTCGGCGACCACCGGCCCCGCCAGCTCGATGAGGCCGAGGATGATGGCCAGTATGATGCTGGTGCCGGCCGGGAAATCGACGACGATCTGCACCACCCAGCCGATCTGGGCAACCGCGATTGCCTTGGCATAGGTAAGGCAGGCGCGGCGCCGGGCGGGATCCTGTCTCGCGGCGCGCAGCCACTGGAAGATCATGGCCACCCGCATGATCACATAGCCAAGCACCATCACCGAATTGTCGAGATGCTCGCCGTGCTCGATGGAAGCGAACATGCGTGGCAGGCCGACGGCCAGCACCAGCACGCCGATCATCTGCACCATGGTGACGAGGCGGAAAACCCAGTCGTCGGTGTCATAGGCCGAGGAGAACCAGGAGAAATTGATCCAGGCCCAGCAGATGGCGAAGCTGGCGAAAGCAAAGCCGAGCAAGGCCGAGGTGTAATGGCCTTCCGCCAGTGCGTGGGCCAGCTGCGAGGAGGCAAAGCTGAACGCCGTGACGAAGGTCAGATCGAACAGAAGTTCGAGCGGGGTGGCGACACGATGCCCTTCATGCGGATCGCGCCCGGTCATGCGCCTGATGTGATGGTGCAGGGTTTCAGGGACGACAGGCGTGGTGTTCATCGCGCGGCCTTGGCAGGAGTAAGTTGTCAAGCCGACACTAAGGGCAGAGCGGGATGCGTCAAGGCATGCGGCCCGAGCCGCACGCCGCCAAGTTCGGCGGTTTCGGCAGTGCCGTCTATAGACGTTTCTGGCCGATCAGCCGGCTCGCCGCGGTTTCGGCCATGGCGTCGGCAAGCTCCAGACCCCACTGCTGGCGGCAATAGGCGCGGAAATCGAAGCAGGGCAGGCCGGGGCAGACCTCGAATTCGATCAGATGAACCGTGTCGTCCGCCTCGACGCGCAGGTCGACGGAAAACACGTCGCGCAGGCCAAGCCCGCTGATCAGCCGCCCGGCGATCGCACGAATCCTGGCATCGGCGGCGGGTTGAAGGTCGGCGACGGCAACCAGTTCCGGCTCGGCATAGAGTCCCGCCGCCTTCGCGGCCTCGCCGGTTTCACCGTAGAGCGCCAGACTGTCGGCCATGGTCTGGAAATCGCCGCCCGAATCGACAAAGGCAATGCCGAGCGCTTCGGTGCCGGCTTCCGGCGTCAGCCCGAGGAAGCTGGCGCGCACGTTGCGGCCGGCGACATAGGGCTGGACGACGACGTCGTCACGATAGGCGGCAAAGACGCGCCGGCTAAGCTCCAGCGCGTGACCGAGATCCGCCGCACGCGAATCCGGCCAGATGCCGATCTTGGCGCCGAGCCGGTTTGGCTTGACGAACCAGCCGGCGGCGGAAGCCGGGGGCTCGACCAGCCATTTGCCATTCCGGGCAAGGCCGGCCTGCGGCACCGGCAGGCCGAGCGCGCCGAGCACTGCGCCAGAGCGGAACTTGTCCTGGCAGAGCGCGAACAGCGAATCGTCGGCGCCGACGGTCCTCAATCCCTTGAGCCTGGCCAGCGCGGGAGCGGCGCCGCCACGGAAATAGGCGACGCCGTCGGACAGCGTCCAGATCAGCGTGTTCTCCGCATCCCCGCCGTCAAGCGCCTGGGCGGCATCGTCGAGTGCCACCGGCGTAAAGGTGAGACCGCGTGCCTCGCAGGCGGCGGCAAGGGCACCGAATTCAGGGGCAAGATCCGTCGATTGTGCCAGGTAGGACGAGATTTCGGCGGCGCGCTGCGGTGGGTGGCCGTCGGAGATCAATCGGTCGAAGCAGGCCTTTTCCGGCTCGTAGACAAGGATCAGCTTTGGCTTGTGGCTCGACATCGATGAACGGTTCCTGGAGCATGGTGCCGAAAAGCGCGGAGCGGTTTTCGGACGACATAATGCTCTATCTCTTCGATTTGGAGACGGCTTCAGATTTCAGGTCGAATCGACCTGAAATCATCCGGCTCCGGCGGTGCGATCGCCTACCATCGCACGGCGGACGCAAACGGCTTTCGGGAAACCGACGCAGGCCAGACGCCTGCGTGACAGCGCCGCCGGGAGCGGCGCCGATCGCTCAGTTGGTTCAGGCTATCAGCACGCGCGGTTCGAACCGGCCATTGACGGGAATGTCGAGCAGGAAAGTCATGCCGCCTTGCAGGTCGAGGAGGCGCTGCTTCTCATTCTTGCCCGACCAGGCCGACGTGACCGCCAGACGATCGGCGTTCTTGCCGACGAAGGCCGGACAGGACGGCTGTGTCACCGGCATGGCGACCGTGCGCACGAGCTTGCCGTCGGGGCCATAGGCCTCGATGACACTCCCGCCCCAGACGGCATTCCACAGGATGCCGTCGCGGTCGAGCACCGAACCGTCGATAAAGCCCTTGGCGGAACGGTGATCGACGAAAATCTTCGGCTCGCCCGCCGGCAGGCCGGTCGCCGGGTCACAGGCGACACGCATCAGCAATCCGGTCGATGTGTCGGTATAATACGCAAGCGCGCCGTCGGCGGAAAAGCAGATCGAATTGGAGACAGTGATATCCGAAAACAGGCGGCGCAGTTCGCCCCTGAAGAACCAGTAGATCGAACCGGCGCCCTTTTCCTCGCCCTTGCCCATCGTGCCAGTCCACAGCGCACCGCAGGGATGGACGCGCGAATCGTTGGAGCGGGTGAGCGGATTGTCGGCCTCGATCGGCGTGTGCAGCGTCAGCTTGCCGGTCGCGGCGTCGCGGACAAAAAGCCCCGTCTCGGTGGCGATCAGCTGCCGCTTGTCGTCGATGATGGCGATGGCGCTCGCCATCTGGCCGAGATCATGGACCTTGGTCGCGCCGCCCGACAGCTGCTTCTCCAGAAGCTGGCCGTTGACGATGTCGAACCAGAACAGCGCGTCGGTGGCGGGATCGTAGCTCGGTCCTTCGCCGAGCTGGCAGACATGGTCGGAAAAAACGGAAACGATCGCTTCAATCATCATGCGTCTCCGAACACCGCATCCCAGGCCGCGACGGCGGCGTGCGCACGCACCGCCACATCGTCGACGCTCATGCCGGGCTTGAACAGGCTGGAGCCGAGGCCGAAGACCGTGACCCCGACCGCCTTGTAGCCGGCAAAATCCTTCTCCGAAACGCCGCCGACCGCGCCGACCAGGGTCTGTGCCGGCAGCACCGCCCGGATCGCCGAAATGCCGCCTGCCCCGAGCACGCTCGCCGGAAAGAATTTCAGGGCCGAAGCGCCGAGCCGGATCGCCTGGAAAGCCTCGGTGGGCGTGAACACGCCGGGCATCGTCACCATGCCATAGTGCGTGGCACGCGCCATCACCTCGGCATCGATGTTGGGACTGACCAGGAGCCGCCCGCCGGCCTTGTGCAGGCCGTCGACATCGGCCGCCGTCAGAACCGTGCCGGCGCCGACCAGGGCCGACTTCGGCAGCACTTGGACAATCCTGGCGATCGACGAGAATGGCTGGGGCGAGTTGAGCGGCACTTCAATCGCCTCGATGCCGGCGTCGAACAGCGCCTGCCCCATGGCAATCGCCTCAGTCGGCTTCAGGCCGCGCAGGATGGCGACCAGCCCGCGCTTGAGCTTCGGAAAGGCTGCGGTCTCGGTCATGCCAAGGCTCCGGTTCTGGCGATCATGCCGTTCTCGCGCGCGGCCTCGACAAGGCCGGCACGCACCGCTTCATCCGCATCGACCGTGCGGAAGGCAAGTCCTGCAAGGTCAAGCGCGGCCGAATAGAGCGATGCGAGCGCGCCGGACGCGATCAGCACGACCGGCGCGTCGCCGGCGCCGTAGCGGCGCTTCGCCGAGGCGATCTCGCCGCCGATCAAAAGCCCGGACAGGCAGGCCGACGCATCCTGCGACCGCAGGTCCTGCAGGAGCCCGGCGGCACGGATGGCGAACAGCTTGGAGGTGACGTCGCCGCCCTCGCCAAGCGCGCGTTCGCACCATTGCCGGAAGAATGGGTTGTCCACGGCCACCGGAGCCGGATGCTCGCCCAGCGAATGCTTGAGGATCGAATGCTCCGCCAGTACCGAGAACAATTCGCCCGTCGGCCAGGTGCCGAAGCCGGCGACCGCGCCCTCCTCGACCACCACCCATTTCGAGTGCGTGCCCGGCATGCAGGCGAGATGCCGCCCCTTTGCCGGCAAACCAGCCCCGGCAAGCTGCGTTTCCTCGCCGCGCATGACATCCGGCGCGTCGGCCAGGCGCTGGGCAAGGCCTGGCACGATGCGGATGTCGCGGCGCCCGTCCTCGATGCGGGCCGCACCGCGCAGGATGGCGCCGATCGGCGCCGGCACGGACACATAGGGCGCCTCGATCCAGCCCTGGCGGGAGCCGGCCATGCCGCAGATGATGACGGGCAATTTTTCCGGCGCCCCCATGGCGCCAAGGTGACCCTCGAGGACGTTGGAGAACCCCTTTTCGCGCGCCGTGATCAGGCCGTCATCGCCGCGACGCTCCGCGAGCACCTTGCCGCTGCCGTCGATGAGCCATGCCCGAAGCCGGGTCGTGCCCCAGTCGAGCGCCGCGACCGCGGGAGCGTTGCTGGGTGGGCTCACAGGAAGCCTCCATCGACGATCAGCATTTGCGCCGTCAGCATGCGCGACGCGTCCGAGGCCAGGAACAGCACCGTGCCGACCATGTCGTCCGGACGCATGACGTCCTTGATGCATTGCTTGGCGACATGGGCGGCAAGCGCCCCTTCGGTCACCCAGCGTTCCTGCTGGCGTTCGGTGATCACCCACCCGGGCGCGACGGCGTTGACCCGGATGCGGTCGGGTCCGAGCTTGCCGGCCAGGCCCTTTGTCAAACCGAGGATGCCCGCCTTGGCGGCGGTGTAGGCCGGCATGTCGGGGTGGTTGATGAGGTAGGATGTCGAGGTGAAATTGATGATCGAGCCGCCGCCGGCCCGCTTCATGCCCGGCGCCACCGCCTGCGCGGTGAAGAAATGCGGCCGCAGATTGATCGCCTGGTTGTTGTCCCAGAACTCCACCGTCACGTCCTCGATGGCATGGCGCTCGTCCCACGCGGCATTGTTGATGAGCACCGTGACATCGCCATGCGCCTCGGCCGCCCTGGCCGCCGAGGCCCGCAGCGCCTCGATGTCGCGCAGATCGGTCTTGAGGTAGAGCGGCCGCCGGCCGAACTCCTTCTCGATGCGGTCGGCAAGCAGCGTGCTCGGGCCGTCGGCGATGTCGATGAAGGCGACGTTGGCGCCCTGGCGCACAAACCCCTCGGTCAGGGCCGCGCCGATCCCGGACCCGCCGCCGGTGATCAGCACCGAGGCTCCCTTGAGGTCGGCAAAATCCGCCGATGGCATCATGTCTTTTCTCTCCTCGCACATGACCCCGAAAATCGGATCGATTTTCGGAAAGGCTCATGTGCAAACCAAAACTGCTGCAGCGTCCTTTACGCGTGCTGAAGGACGCGTGGCGCTGCAGCCCAACCGGCGCGCATCCTAGCCACGCAAGTCGCGCGGGCAAGGGCGAAAAGCTGGATTTGCGCGCTTATGTCAGACAAAACGACATGCGCCGCATGTCGCGATGGCCGGCAGAACAGGGATCCCGGTCAGATCGCCTTGGCGCGCAAGGCACCACGGAAGGAATCGCGGAGATAGCCGAGCGTGGCGTCGGCATCGACCGGCCGGCCGAACAGATAGCCCTGCCCGCCGGCGCAGCCGAACTGGACCAGGCGGTCGGCCTGCGCTTCTTCTTCGATGCCTTCGGCGACCACATCCATGCCCAGCCCCTCGCACATGGCCAGAATGGCGCGGATGATGTGTTCGGACGGGCGGTCATCGAGAATGGAGGAGACGAAGGCGCGGTCGATCTTGAGCTTGTCGAAATGGAATTCGCGCAGGCGCCCAAGCGAGGACTGGCCGGTGCCGAAATCGTCGAGCGAGACGCGGATGCCGACGCGGCGCAGATCGTCGACGATCTGTGCCGCCGAGGCCGGATCGTTCATCAGGCCGGTCTCGGTGATCTCGATCTCCAGCCGGCGCGGGTCGAAACCGGTGCGGTCGAGGATCGCCAGTATGTGCAGGCCGGTGTTCTGGTCGACGAGCTGCGAGGGCGAAAGGTTGAAGGACAGGAACAGGTCATTCGGCCAGCTCCTGGCCGCCTCGGTCGCCTTGCGCAGCACCAGCTGCGACAACGGGCCGATGATGCCGCGTTCCTCGGCGATGGGAATGAAGACCGTCGGCGGCACCGCGCCGAGGTCGCGATCGGTCCAGCGCGCCAGCGTCTCGAAGCCGATCGTGCGACGCGTGGTGAGATCGACGATCGGCTGGAAATGCGGCTCAACCTCGCCGGCCGAGACGGCACGGCGAAGCGCCTGCTCGATACGGGTGACGCGCTTGGCCGCCTCTTCCATCTCGCGCGTGTAGACGACGACCCGGCCACGGCCAGAGCGCTTGGCGTGGTAGAGCGCCGTTTCGGCCTTGTTGATGAGGATCTCGGTGGTCTCGTCGCCGGAATAGAACAGCGAGCAGCCGACCGAGGCCGACAGCCTGGCCGTGCGTTCGCCGACATCATAGGGCGCCGACAGGATTTCGATCAGCATGCGGGATTTTTCCGCCGCCGCCTCCTCCGAGAACACCAGCGGATAGAGGAAGGCGAATTCGTCGGCGCCGATGCGGCAGACCGTCGAGTGGTTGTCCATCGAGGCGCGCAGCCGCATGGCGACCTGGATCAGGATGTCGTCGCCGGCCTTGTGGCCGAACAGGTCGTTGATCGGCTTGAAGCCGTCAAGGTCGAGAATGCCGACGGTGAACGGCGCGGGATCGTCGGCGCGGTCGCTGATCAGGCGATCGACCTTGTCGAAGAAACGGCGATGATTGCCAAGCCCGGTCAACGGATCGGTGAAGGTCAGATCCGTGCTCTCCCTGTTTGCCTGACCGGTGCCAAACGGAGTTTGCATCGGTGTCCCTGTTTTTGACGTCGGAATTTATTTCCGAGACTGGCAGCAAACCCTTTAGGAAACGTATCCTGAAAACCAATTTTTCGCAGCCGGCGCATGATCCCGGAAAATGGATGTGGGGTTCACCGGCCATCTTGCCCAGACAGACAGCCGGATGCCTTCGGGAGGCCGGCCGCAGAGAGCATCAGGCCTTTGTTTTCACGCGGATTTTCAGCCGCTTGACTTGACGCGGTAGAGTTCAAGTGGCGTGCCACGGGTTCCCGCCGCCGGCTCCAGCCAGTCCGGTACGTTGCCGCGCATCAGCCCGGCCAGGAAACCGTCCGGCGCCTTGGCCGCGAACAGCCGGCTTTCCGTGTTGCCGCGGCAGAGCGCGACAAGGCCGACATGGTGGCTTTCGACGATGGCTTTCGCGTCGGCGGCCGAGCCCAGCAAGGCATCGAACACGAGCAGGTTTCCCGCGACGTTGCGATGGTAGGGACCGGCGAAAACGCGGTGACCGGTGAAGGCGAGGATCGGCGAGCCAAGATTGGAGATGGCAAGGACCGTGGTGGGCGTCATCGCGCCGAGTGCCGCGAACGAGGCCTTGCTGTTGCAGGGCGCATCGATGCTGGCGTCGCTGGCAGGCGCACCGGTCTCGAAGGCGCGCGATGCGGCTTGAGCGGCGCCCGACCAGATCGCATTGACCGAGATCAACCAGGCGGCGGCCATCCTGAGCATCGAGCCGCCGGACGGGCTGATCTCGGCCTGCTGCCGCCATTTGGCGATCCAGGCCGAAAGCGGGATCACCGCGAAGGCAATGGAGAAGGTCGAGCCGCGGACTTCCCAGGCGCTGACCAGGACCGCAACGATCAGCAGCGCGCCGACGAGGCTGTCCTGCCGCCGCCAGCCGCCATGGCCGAGGCGAAGCGCCATCAGCACAATCGCCACCAGGGGCGTGGCAAAACGCGCCACCACCCTGGCCGGGTCGTCGGAGACAAGCTGGACGATCGACTGCGCCTCCTCGATATGGCCGAGCCACATCTGCTGCAGGCGCGGGTCGAGATGGGCATAGGGCGCCGCCAGGCATTGCGGGAACAGGAGCACCACGACCAGAGCGAGCGTGAGGGCAAGCAGGCCGAGCGAGGTCAGGCGGCGGGCAGCCGTTGCATTGGCGGCCCTCAAGGAGGCAATCGCTGCCAAACCGGCTCCGGCAAGCCCGGTGACCGCGAATTGCACGACCGAGAATGTGTCGCACTGGGCCTGGCTCCAGGATGAAGCCGGGACGGTGGCGACGAAGACAAGGGCCGAGACGCCGGCGACGCCGAGGCCGAAATCCCTGGCGATCAGCCTTTCGGCATCACCCGCGGCGAGAAACAGCAGCGCGACGACGGCGCCGAGGGCTCCGGCATAGGGAGCGCTTTCCATGCCGATGGCCAAGGTCAATGTCGCGCAGATGCCCGCGACAAAGGCTGCCGGTCGGCGCGTGGGTGCCTCAAGCAGCTGGGCAAGGCTCGCCAGGGTCAGCACCAGCTGGACATTGTGATGATCGAGCGCGCCGGGAGAAAAAATACCGACGTAGTACAGGGCCGCGCCACCTACGACGGCGGCGGGCAGCACGGCGTGTGCCCCGGCGAAAGCGCGCGCCGCGCGGATGATGAAGAACATCGCGAGAAAGAATTGCAGGGAAGGCCAGACTATCTGCACGATCTGTTCGGCCAGGGCGGTGCTGCCGGTCAGGGCCGAAACAGCGAGGATCGCAAGCGCCAGCGGTGCGTCGAGCAGCCGCGACCAATGCATGACGAAGCCGCCTTCCAGCCCCATCCTGTACTGGTGCAGGTCGAACCAGCCCTGGCCGGCCAGCAGATCGCGGACTTCGACCAGTTGCAGCAGGCTGTCATTGTCACCCGCCGGATTGGCCAGCTGCGGGAACCCGGCACACGCATTGAGGCCCAGCAGCAGCAAGGCGGCGAGCAGCGCGAACGCGATATCGGACTTCCCCGCGGAAGTTCCCCTTGCTGTGCCCATCCCGATCGCCCTTGGCGGGAATGCCGGGCCTTTCCAGGCCAATCGACACTCATGAAGTCGGTCTTAAACCTAGCCTTAACGGCTTCAATAAATAGTAAAACCGCCTGGATGAGGCCGGTTTCCGGCGCGCGGCCGTGTGGTCGACAAGGCATTCGGAGACGAAAATGCCGCAAGACCACGAACCTTTCATCGCCGTGCTCCTGCCTTGCTACAATGAGGAGCCGACCATCGCCGAGGTGGTGCGGCGGTTCCGCGAAACGCTGCCGGCCGCCACCGTCTATGTCTATGACAACAATTCGAAGGACCTGACTGCCCTGCGCGCCCGAGCGGCCGGTGCCATCGTCGTGCGCGAGCCTCGCCAGGGCAAGGGCAATGTGGTGCGCCGCATGTTCGCCGACATCGATGCCGATATCTATCTGATGGCCGACGGCGACGGCACCTATGCGCCCGAGGACGCGCCACAGCTGATCAACACGCTGCTGACCGAACGTTCCGACATGGTGGTGGGCACAAGGCGCGGCGTCGCCGACGACGCCGGACGGGCCGGCCATGCTTTCGGCAACCGCGCCTTCAACGCGCTCTACAAATGGCTGTTCGGCAGCGATTTCACCGACATCTTCTCCGGCTACCGTGTCTTCACCAGGCGCTTCGTCAAGAGCTTTCCAGCCGTCTCCGGCGGCTTCGAGATCGAGACCGAAATGTCGGTGCACGCCTCGCAGCTCAAATTGCCGGTCAGCGAAATCGCGCTCGACTACGGCCGCCGGCCGGTCGGGTCGTCGTCGAAACTGTCGACCTTTGGCGACGGCGCCAGGATCCTGTGGATGTTCGCCATGCTGATGAAGGAGACGCAGCCGCTGCGCTTCTTCGGCGCCTTTTCGCTGTTCTTCCTGGCCTCGAGCCTGTTGCTGATGGCGCCGGTGCTGGTCGAGTTCGCCGAAACCGGCCTTGTCCCGCGCATACCGACCTGGGTGCTGTCGGTCGGTTTGCTGCTCCTGTCGATGCTTGCGGCGGTGACCGGGCTGATCCTTGATTCGGTGTCGCGCGGGCGGGCCGAACAGAAGCGCATCTTCTATCTTTCCATGCCTTCGGGCCGTGCCGAGCGTCGCACCGGCGCGATCGCGCCCGCCGCGGCAAAGGTCGCGCCGGGCAAGACACCCCGGGCAGCCTGAGGCGGTGAGCCGCCTCGTCCGCTTCGTTTTTGCCGGCGGAATCGGTTTCGCCGCCGACGCGGCGACACTCTGGCTGCTGCTCACCTTCACGCCGCTCGGGCCCTTCGCCGCCCGCTTGCTGTCGATAGGCTTTGCGCTCTGCGTCACCTGGCGGATCAACCGGCACCTGACCTTCGCGCCCTCGCGGCGCGGCATGGCGCGAGAAGGCGCCCGCTATGGCGGCGTCGGCATCGCCACCAGCATCGTCAACTACCTCGTCTATTCCGCGATCCTGCTTGCGCTGCCGGCAGCGCCGCCGCTTGCCGCCCTCGCCACCGCCTCGCTGGCCGCCATGGCGCTGTCCTTCCTCGGCTATTCCAGGCTGGTCTTCGACCGTTGATGCATGTCGCCCGAAAGTGGCTCCCGTTTGGGACAACGACATGCATGAAACCAGGAGCTAAAGCACGCCGCAAGGATGCGCTTTAGATCGCTGGCCCGATTGGCAGAAGGCGCCGCGACCCTTATATCGCTCTCGACTTAAAGTGTTGGAGCGTACTTGTGCATCCAGGGGGAGCACGCCGCTCCAATCGCGCTGGGGACCCGCCATGAAGTTGAAAATCGCCGTCCAGATGGACCATATCTCCGCCGTGTCTATCGCCGGCGACACGTCTTTCGCACTGTCACTGGAAGCGCAGCGGCGCGGCCACCAATTGTTCCACTATACGCCCGACCGGATGTCGCTGCGCGACGGCAAGGTGTTTGCCCGCATCGAGGAGATGCAGGTGCGCGACGAGAAGGGCAATCACTACGCGCTGGGCGAAAAAGTGCGCACCGATCTCTCCGAAATGGACGTCATCCTGCTGCGCCAGGATCCGCCCTTCGACATGAACTACATCACGACCACGCATATCCTCGAGCGCATCCACCCGAAGACGCTGGTCGTCAACGACCCGGCCTGGGTGCGCAACAGCCCGGAAAAGATCTTCGTCACCGAGTTTGCCGACCTGATGCCGGACACGCTGATCACCAAGGATCCGCTGGAGGTCGCCGCCTTCCGCAAGGAGTTCGGCGACATCATCGTCAAGCCGCTCTACGGCAATGGCGGCGCCGGCATCTTCCATCTGCTGGAGGCCGACCGCAACCTCGCCTCGCTGCTCGAGATGTTCGGCCAGCTGTTCCGCGAGCCTTATATCGTGCAGCGCTACCTGAAGGAGGTGCGCAAGGGCGACAAGCGCATCATACTGATAGACGGCGAGCCTGTCGGTGCCATCAACCGGGTTCCGGCCGAGCACGATTCCCGCTCCAACATGCATGTCGGCGGACGCGCCGAGAAAACCGAACTGACGGAACGCGAGCGCGAGATATGCGCCCGCATCGGGCCGTCGCTCCGGGAACGCGGCTTCATCCTGGTCGGCATCGACGTCATCGGCGACTACATGACCGAGATCAACGTGACGTCGCCGACCGGCGTGCGCGAGGTGCGGCGTTTCGGCGGCGCCGACATTGCCAGCCTGTTCTGGGATGCGGTCGAGGACAAGCGGAAGTAAGCGTTTTCACTTTGTCTTAACCATGTTCCGCTTTTGCAACCGAGCGCAATTCGGTTGCAACCCCAGCGATTGCCTGTTCCCGTAATGTTCTTGATTTGACCGGAAAACTGTGATTGTCTCGCCAAGGGCCATTCCTGGCCTGATCGCAGGGGCTGGGGCCAGCCCGCATCCGGGGTGGGAAAATGGTGGCGCGGGTTCGCACGGTCGCTTTCCAGGGCATCGAGGCCGTGCCGGTCGACGTGCAGGTGATGATCGCGCCCGGCAAGGTCGGCATGCAGATCGTCGGCCTGCCCGACAAGGCGGTGGCCGAAAGCCGCGAGCGGGTGCAGGCCGCGCTTCATGCGTCGGGCCTGTCGATGCCTTCGAAGAAGGTGACGGTCAACCTGGCGCCCGCCGACCTGCCCAAGGAAGGCAGCCACTATGATCTGCCGATCGCGCTTGGCCTGATGGCAGCCCTTGGCGCCATTCCGGGCGACATGCTGGCCGGCTATGTCGTGCTCGGCGAACTCTCGCTCGACGGCACGATTGCCGCCGTCGCCGGTGCCTTGCCGGCGGCGATCGGCGCCAATGCCGAAGGCAAGGGCCTGATCTGCCCGTTCGCCTGCGGGCCGGAAGCGGCGTGGGCCGGCAAGGACTTCGACATTTTGGCGCCGCGCAGCCTGATCGCCATCGCCAACCATTTCCGTGGCACGCAGGTGCTGTCGCGCCCCGAGGCCGGCATCCACGCCCCGGCGCGCGACCTGCCCGACCTCGCCGACATCAAGGGCCAGGAGACAGCCAAGCGGGCGCTGGAAGTGGCGGCCGCTGGCGGCCACAATCTCTTGATGGTCGGCCCTCCAGGCTCGGGCAAATCGATGCTGGCGCAGCGGCTGCCGTCGATCCTGCCGCCGCTGGCGCCGAAGGAATTGCTGGAAGTCTCGATGATCGCCTCGGTGGCGGGCGAGCTCGGCGAAGGCAAGCTGACCGACCGGCGGCCGTTCCGCGCCCCACATCACTCGGCCTCGATGGCGGCGATGGTCGGCGGCGGATTGCGCGCGCGGCCGGGCGAAGTGTCGCTGGCGCATCACGGCGTGCTGTTCCTCGACGAGTTCCCCGAATTCACGCCGCAGACCCTCGATGCGCTGCGCCAGCCGCTGGAGACCGGCGACTGCATGATCGCGCGCGCCAACCACCGCGTCACCTATCCGGCGCGCATCCAGCTGGTGGCGGCGATGAACCCGTGCCGCTGCGGCATGGCCGGCGAGCCGGGCTATCGCTGCCTGCGCGGCGAGCGCTGCCGTACCGACTACCAGGCGCGCATTTCCGGTCCGCTGCTCGACCGCATCGATCTCAGGATCGAAGTTCCCGCGGTCTCGGCCAGCGACCTGATAAGGCCCGACAGGGCGGAGAAGAGTGCGGCGGTGGCGATGCGCGTGGCACGCGCCCGCACCTTGCAACGCGAGCGTTTCGAGCGGCTCGGCGTGACCAGCGCCACCACCAACGCGCATTGCGCGCCGGCCGTCATCGAAGACATCGCCATGCCCGACGCCGCCGGCCTCTCGCTGCTCAAGGACGCCAGCGAAAAACTCGCCTTTTCGGCGCGCGCCTACCACCGCGTGCTGAAAGTGGCGCGCACGCTGGCCGACCTCGACGCCAGCGAGACCGTCGGCCGCATCCATCTCGCCGAGGCGATCTCCTATCGCATGAGCTCGGAGCGTGTAGCGCAGGCGGCGTAGGTGTCCGGCGTCGGCGTGTCCTGAGCAACCAGCCCGGCCGTCCAGCAAGATTTCAGGCGAGGAGGACCGTTCCGGCTCGCAATCTGACCTCTATCAAGTGAGAGGAGGCCGCCGGCGCTTCCGCCCAGCCTCGGTCTGCGCGGATCTCTTCTGGACCTTTTGTTCAGGCCGTCGCTTTCGCCTTCAGCTCCAACCTCCGAGCATGCAGCACCGGCTCGGTGTAGCCATTCGGCTGGCTCGTTCCCTTGAACACCAGGTCGCAGGCGGCTTGGAAGGCGATCGAGGTGTCAAAATCCGGCGCCATCGGCCGGTACAGCGGATCGCCGACATTCTGGCGGTCGACGATGGCCGCCATGCGCTGCAGGGAATCGCGCACCTGGATTTCCGAACACACCTTGTGGCGCAGCCAGTTGGCGATGTGCTGCGAGGAGATGCGCAGCGTGGCGCGGTCTTCCATCAGGCCGACATCGTTGATGTCGGGCACTTTGGAGCAGCCGACGCCCTGGTCGATCCAGCGCACGACATAGCCCAGAATGCCTTGCGCGTTGTTGTCGAGTTCGCGCTGGATCTCGTCGGGCGTCCAGTTCGGCCGCACCGCCACCGGCACGGAAAGGATATCGTCGAGTTTCGCCCTCGGGCGGCTCTTCAGCGCCGCCTGCACGGCATGCACGTCGACCTTGTGGTAGTGGGTCGCATGCAGTGTCGCCGCCGTCGGCGACGGCACCCAGGCGGTGTTGGCGCCGGCCCTGGGATGGGCGATCTTCTGTTCCAGCATGGCCGCCATCAGGTCCGGCATCGCCCACATGCCCTTGCCGATCTGGGCGTGGCCGGCCAGCCCGCATTCGAGCCCGATGTCGACATTCCAGGCCTCGTAGGCGGAAATCCAGGCGGCCTGCTTCATGTCGCCCTTGCGGATCATCGGGCCGGCTTCCATCGAGGTGTGGATCTCGTCGCCGGTGCGGTCGAGGAAGCCGGTGTTGATGAACACCACGCGGTCTTTTGCCGAGCGGATCGCTTCCTTGAGGTTGACGGTGGTGCGCCGTTCCTCGTCCATGATGCCCATCTTGATGGTGTTTCTCGCCATGCCGAGCAGCGCTTCGACTCGGTCGAAGATCTCGACGGCGAAGGCGACCTCTTCCGGCCCGTGCATCTTGGGCTTCACGACGTACATCGAGCCGGCGCGGGAGTTGGCGCGCCGCCCCTTCAATCCGACATCGTGCAGCGCGATCAGCGCCGTCAGCGCCGCGTCCATGATGCCTTCCGGCACCTCGTTGCCGTCGCGGTCCAGGATCGCTGGATTGGTCATCAGGTGACCGACATTCCTGACCAGCATCAGCGAGCGGCCGGGCACGGTGAGCTGGCCGCCGGCGGGCGCGGTGTAGGCACGGTCGGGATTGAGCTTGCGGACAAAGCTCTTGCCGGCCTTGGTGATCTCCTCGGCGAGATCGCCCTTCATCAGGCCGAGCCAGTTGCGGTAGACCACGACCTTGTCCTCGGCATCCACCGCCGCGACCGAATCCTCGCAGTCCTGGATGGTGGTCAGCGCCGATTCCAGGATGACGTCGGCGATGCCCGCCGGATCGGTGCGGCCGATCTGGTTGGCGCGGTCGATGACGATCTCGATGTGAAGCCCGTTTTTCACCAGCAGCACGGCATCCGGATTGGCGGCATCGCCGCGATAGCCGACGAATTGTTTGGGATCGGCCAGCGTGGTGCCACCGGCTCCGGCGCCGAGCTTCAGCGCGCCATTGGCCACCGACAGCCCGTTGACACCCGCCCATTTACCCGAGGTGAGCGGCACCGACTGGTCGAGAAAATCCTTGGCCCAGGCGATGACCCTGGCGCCGCGCGCCGGATTGAAGCCCTTGCCTTTTTCCGCGCCGCCCGTCTCGGGAATGGCATCGGTGCCGTAGAGCGCGTCGTAGAGCGAGCCCCAGCGCGCATTGGCGGCATTGAGCGCATAGCGCGCATTCATCACCGGAACGACCAGCTGCGGCCCGGCGACATCAGCGATTTCCGGGTCGACATTCTCCGTCGACACGCTGAAGGCCGGTCCCTCCGGGAGGAGATAGCCGATCTCCTTCAGGAAGGTCTTGTAGACGTCCATGTCGACGGGCGCGCCATTGTCACGGTACCAGCCGTCGAGCTTTTCCTGCATGGCGTCGCGTTTTGCCAGAAGCGACCGGTTCTTCGGCGCGAGATCGTGGACGATGGCCGAAAAGCCGTTCCAGAACGCATCGGCGACGATGCCGGTGCCGGGCAAGACCTCGCCAGCCACAAAGTCATGCAGCTCGCGGGCAATCCGCAATCCGGCGATCTCGACGCGATCGGTCATCAGGCTACTCCAGATGAAAGGCTTTGCGGGGCGTTTGGCATGTTGAGTTTGCCGGGTCAATTCAGCTTAGGGTGAAGGTGGCGTATTTAGGCAAGTTGGCGGAGCGCCGATCTCCCCCCTTTGAGGGGGAGATGGCCGGCAGGCCAGAGGGGGTCGCCCGACATAAGGTGCTGGCCTGTTCTGTTCAAAGCAGGAGGTCGCGTCCCATCGAACCGACCCCCTCTGTCGCCTTCGGCGACATCTCCCCCTCAAGGGGGGAGATCAGCCGCTACACCGCGATCCTTGGCCGTCCCGAGGCCACCGCCACGACATGCGCCTCGATGAACATGCGCTGAGCTTCGACCGTCGAAACCCTGAATTCGGTCGCGACGTCGATCTCGGCGTTGTCGGTGCCGGCGTCCCGGGCGCGCTCGGCGACAATCGCCCGCACATCGGCCTCGGCCGCGGCGATCGCAGCCGCCTCGTCGAGGAAATCGCGCACCGTCTCACCCGAGGCAAGCCGGAACAGGCCCTCCTTGGGCTGGCTGACCCGCGCTTCGGCCGATACCCTGACCTGGCCGACGACGGCGCCGAGCGCGTTGGCGACATCGGTGTCTTCCGGCACCACGCAGTCATTGCCGACCAGGGGCGCCAGGCCGGCATAATGCAGCGGCGCCGAGGCGCCGAGGCCGATGACGGGGCGGTCGAGCGCGACGCTCAGCCGGGCGATACCGGGATGAGCGTCGACGGCGCGCTGCACCAGCGCGTGCGCCACGGTCGCGGCGCCATCGAGCCCGTCCTCGGCGAAAGCGGTTTCAAGGATGTATTCGGCCGACCAGCGTGTCAGCGTCACCAGCACCCGCTCCGAGATCACCTCCGGTGAAGCCGCGATGGGCTGGCCACGACCGTCGCGCTTGCGGGCGAACAGGTCGGCGCCGAGGCGGGCGGTGGCGGCATCCCAGTTGGCCTGCTTGCCGAGCACATGCGCCGCGTCCGACGGGGTGAAGCCGCAAATATGCACCAGCCCGCGCGAGACCAGCCGGTTCAAGGTGGCGTTCTGGGCATTCGACGTCAGCAGCCTGTCGAGGGCGAGCGGGGTCGCGCCGATCGCCTCGTAGAGCCGCGCTTCCGGGGCGGTCAGCCCGGCGGCGAGCCTGTCTGGAACGCCGGTGCGAACCGCGAAGCGGCCGTCCATGCGGCCGGTGTTGGGCGCGCGCAGCTGACGCTCGAGCTCTGACGTCACCGCCTCGCCATGCGCCATGCCGGCCAGCGCCAAAGGCACCAGGCGGCGCGGCCCAAGCAGGATTTTCGGGTTGAGCGCGCCATCCTCCAGCGCCACTTCGGAATCGCCGCCCAGGCCGAAAGTGCGCATGGCGACGGCCTCGACCATGGTACGGAAGCCGCCGACGGTGGCGCCTTCCGGGTCGAGCCGCGGCCGGCCGTTGTCGAGCACGGCGACGTCGGTGGTGGTGCCGCCAATGTCGGACACCATGGCATTGTCGAGCCCGGTCATGTGGCGGGCACCGACCAGGCTGGCGGCGGGGCCGGAGAGAATGGTCTCGATCGGCCGCTGGCGGGCGAACGCCGCCGAGACCAGCGCGCCGTCGCCGCGCACCACCATCAGCGGGGCGGCGATGTTACGCTCTGTGAGAAAGCCTTCGGTCGCCGCCACCAAGCGGTCGATCATCGAGATCAGCCTGGCGTTGAGCAGCGTGGTCAGCGCCCGACGCGGGCCGCCGAGCTTGGCCGACAGTTCGTGGCTTGCCGTGACCGGCAGGCCGGTCTTCTCGCGGATCAGTTCGCGGGCGGCGATCTCGTGCGCCGGATTGCGGGTGGCGAAATAGGCGCAGACGGCAAAGCCGGACACCGAGGCGCCGAGTTCCGGCAAGGCGGCTTCAAGCCCGGACAGGTCGAGCTTGGCGGCATTGCCGTGGACATCATGGCCGCCCGGGCAAAACACCACCGGATCGGTGCCGAGCGCCGTCTTCAGCCCGTCACGGGCGAGGTCGGCCTCGGAGAAGCCGATCATGACCAGCGCGACGCGGCCGCCCTGGCCCTCGACCAGCGCATTGGTGGCGAGTGTCGTCGACATCGAGACCAGCTTGATGTCAGCCGGATCGGTGCCGGCCTTTTCGAGCACCGCGTCGACGGCGCCGGAAATGCCGACGGCCAGATCGTGCCTGGTGGTCAGTGACTTGGCCTTGGCCAGCACCTTGCCCTTGTTCGGCCCCTGCTGCGGGCCTTCGGTTTCAGACCACAGCACGGCATCGGTATAGGTGCCGCCGGTGTCGATGCCGAGGAACAGGGGGGTTGGCTTGGTCTTGGCGGTCATTTTTTCGCGGGTCCGAGAGGTCTTCTGCCCCGCCCCTTAGCCGATACGGACTTACGGATAAAGGCGCGAGCGCTGGGCCAGTGTAATCTCCCCCCTCGAGGGGGAGATGTCGCCGAAGGCGACAGAGGGGGTCGGTTCGACCGGATGCGACGACCTTCTAGCCTTGAAAAGAAGGATGCCAGCGCCTCACGCGCCAACGTTCTGCCGCAGGAGGTCGCGTCCCGTCGTACCGACCCCCTCTGGCCTGCCGGCCATCTCCCCCTCGAGGGGGGAGATTCCTGCCTTAGCCCACAAACCCAACCTTCTTATGCGACCCGTCGCAAAACGGCTTGTTGGCCGAGTGGCCGCAACGGCAGAGGAAGGCGCGTTGCGTGCGGTCGATCGTATGGCCGGTGCCGGTGACGATTTCGACATTGCCCTCGAGCTTGAGCGGGCCGTTGGTGGTCGGCGTCACGTTCAGCGGGCCATTGCGTGCTTCGAGCGCCGGCGCGTCCTTCAGTGCCGGTTCGCCGGTGGCGGTGAAGCCGGCCTTGCCGTGGCTGCCGTCGCAGAAGGGCTTGTTTTCCGATGCGCCGCAGCGGCACAGCGTGGCGCGATAAAAGGTCTCGCCGTCGAGCACGATCTCGGCGTGGACGGCGAGCGGGCCGTTTTCGCGCAACCGCACGGTGTTGACCACCGGCGGCTGTTCCTGCGGCCCGCCATCCTTCCTGACATAGGTGATGGCGCCGGACGGGCAGCTTTCGGCGATGGCGACGATCTTTTCGACGCTGGCCGCCTCGGGGTGGATCCACTGCCCCGGCGCATTGGGCACGAAGACATGCGGGTCGCCGAGCACGCAATTGCGCGAATGGATGCAGCGCTTGCCGGAAAATCCGACGTCGATTTTATCGCTTTCGACCATGCCGGCCATCGCGGTGCTCCTGTTGCCTGGAGCACGCCGCGTTTCAAAGGAAGCCGCGCGGCGTGCCCGGGGTGATCGTCTCGGCGCAGGCTATGGCTCGAACAGGAAAACCGTCAAGCTGGCAAACCGGTCAGGGGACGAGATCGATCTCCTCGGTCTCGCCGCCGCTGCAGGTGTAGCAGCAGTCGTCACATTTTTCCTTGTTGCCGGGACCGACGCCCCAATAGGTGCCTTCGTCGCCATCGACCCAGGCGCCGTAGCAGATCGATTCGCCCTCGTTGCAGGAGATCGGCAGCGACTTGGTTTCGCCGTCGTCGAGGTAGAAATCCTTGCCTTCGCCCGGCCAGACATAGTCGCGATCCTGGCTGTAGAGCTCAAGGCGCATGGCATTGGGATGGCTGTTCTTGACTGTAAAGGTGACGTCGCCGGCATGGGCGGCAGGCGCAAACAGGACGGCAAGCGAAAACGCGGCGGCTAGCCGGCGCGCGAACGTGAAAAACATGGAAGCCCCCGATGAAGAATCGGCCCCCACGGCCGATGGAGGGGATCATGCCATGACGCGGGCGGGCGCTAAAGGGATGATGGCGACAATCCAAGACTTAATCCGACGCCTGATCTCAAGACTTCGCCTATCGCTGCCAGAACGGCAGCTTGGCGATTTCATCCTCGACCTGTCGTCTGGTCAGGCCGATATCATCGATCAGATGCGGATTGACCTCCGAGATTCGCTTGAGGTCCCAGCGATAGCGTGTCCGTTCGCGCCAGGCCGCGATGGTGTTTCGCAGGGTCGCAAGGCTATAGCGACGACGCGAGGCCTGCCCCACGGGGGTTCCCCGCCGTACGGCCTGATGCGGGGCCGATGCAAAGCTATTGGTCATGGCAACCTCCATGTGGCTTGGAGCCCAAACGGTTTGAGAATGGGCAACCCTCGAACTGAAAGAGGCTGAATTCTGCAGGATACCGACGGCGCCGTAATTAAGCCCTGCCAAATAGTTCCCAAAAGTTGCAAATGGGTTCTAACCCTTTGTTTTGGCGTCATTCCCCGGTGAAAGCGCATCGCGTTTTCCGATAAACCGCTTCACGCTTTTCCCGGAATTGCTCTATAGATGCGCGCTATGCAGGGATCGCGCTTTGCCTTTGGTCCGTTCGTGCTTGATCCGGGTGCGGGAACGCTGCTTCGGAACGACGATCCCGTTGCCGTCGGCTATCGCGGGCTGAAGCTGCTTGCGGCGCTCGTCGGACGGCCAGGCGAAATCCTGGAGAAAGCCGAATTGATGGACGCGGTGTGGCCGGACACGGCGGTTGAGGAAGGCAACCTCACGGTCCAGATCGCACAGCTGCGCAAGCTGCTCGGGCCGCCCGCCGACGGCGGCGAATGGATATCGACGGTTCCGCGCGTCGGCTACCGCTTCACGGGCGCCATCAAGCAGCTCGACCGCGCGAAGCGAAAACCCTTGCCGCTGCCTGACAAACCATCGATCGCGGTGCTGCCTTTCGTCAACCTCGGCAACGACCCCGAGCAGGAGGCCTTCGCCGACGGGTTGACCGAAGATTTGATCACCGACCTGTCCAGGGCCCCGGGCCTGTTCGTCATCGCCCGCAACTCGACCTTTGCCTACAAGGGCAAGGCGATGGACGTGCGCGCGATCGCCGAGGAGCTTGGCGTGCGCTACCTCCTGGAAGGGAGTGCGAGGCGCGCGGCGGGACGCGTGCGCATCAACGCGCAGCTGGTCGACGCGGTGAGCGGCGAGCATCTGTGGGCGGAACGCTTCGATCGCGGCCTGGACGATATCTTTGCCGTCCAGGACGAGGCCACGGCCAAGATCGTGGAGGCGCTGCTCGGCCGGCTGCGCGCGCCGCCGGCACGCAACCGGCCGACAAATCTCGAGGCCTACGATCTGTGCGTGCGGGCGCGCAAGCTGATCGACGATTCACCGCAGTCGGCACGGGAAGCGCATCTGATGCTGACGCGTGCGCTGGCGCTCGATCCGGACTACGCCGAGGCCTATCGCTGGCTTGCCATGAACCACTGGATGGGATGGGTGCATTGGGGCGAGCCGGTCGAACCCAACCGTCGCATTGCCCTGGAGCTGGCGCGCAAGGCCGTGGCGATCGACCCCAATGATGCCGGCTGCCACTGGGTGCTCGGCAATCTGCTTGCCTATGAGCGCGACTTCGAAGAGGCCGATGCCGAATTCGCCAGGGCATTCGAGCTCGACCCCAACGAGGCGGACGCCTGGGCGACACTGTCTGATATCACGACACTGGCCGGGCGGGTCGCGGAAGGCCTCGAGCAGATCCGCAAGGCGTTCCGGCTGAATCCGTTTCCGGCAAGCTGGTACTATCTCACCCTTGGCCAGGCGCAATATGCGGCGCGCGACTACGAGGCCGCCGTCGAGACGCTGCGCCGGGACGAGACCTACCGGACGAGCTCACGCCGTTTCCTGGCGGCAAGCCTGGCCCAACTCGGCCGGCTCGACGAGGCGCGCGCCGAGGTCGAGCTGTTCCTCGTCGGCAACCCGCACTTCACAACCCGCCACTGGGTCTGGACGGAGCCATTCCGCGACACCGCGATGCTTGAGCATTTCGTCGACGGCTTCCGCAAGGCCGGTTTGCCGGACTGACGTGCCGGTCGATCACGGCACCAGATCGATCGTCTCGGTGGAGTGTTCCACGCAGATGAAGCAGCAATTGTCGCAAGGCTGGTCGTTGTCCGGCCCGACGCCGGCCGAGATCTGGTCGTTACCGTCGACCCAGGCGCCATAGCAGATGCGCTCGCCCTGATTGCAGGACAGCGGCACCGATTTCTGCGAGCCCGGATCGATCAGGAACACCTTGTCGTTGCCCGGCCAGACCGTCTCGCGGTCGCGGCTGAACAGCTCGACCGCAACCGCGCGGCTGTGCAGGTTCTTGACGAAGAAGGCCATGTCGGCGGCTTTGGCTGAATTGGTGCAGACCAGCGCCACGAGCACGGCCATACGAAAGAGCGTCACGGTCTGGCCTCCCGAATCATCGCCGCAGAATCGCATGGCCGCCCGTGCCTGTCGCTCGCGTTTTCCGGCTATTTCCCGGAAGGCCCTGCGCCGTGATCTCCCGCCCGAGCCGCAGCGTCTCACCGACCAGAAGGTCGAGGTCGTCGCGCCTTGTGCGATGGTTGGCGATCGCCACGCGCAGCCAGTGCTCGCCATGCACGGTGGTGTCGGAGAGGGTGGCAATACCTTGCTCCTGCAACCGCAGCATGATCTCGGTGTTGAGCGCCTTCAGCGCCTCGCCCTTGACGCCAGGCTGGTAGCGGAAGCAGACGATATTGATGGTCGGCTGTATCGCCAGCTCCAGCAGCGGCTCGGCCTCGATGCGTTCGGCGAGATAGAGCGCCTGCGCGATGTTCTGGTCGATCAGGCGGCCGAACTTGTCGACGCCATGCTCCTTCAGCGCCATCCAGACCTTGAGCGCGCGAAAGCCGCGCGACGTCTGCAGGCCGTAGTCGTGCAGCCATTCGCCTGAGGCAAGACCGCGCGGCATCGATTCCAGATATTCCGGCGTCACCGCGAAGGTCCGGCGATGCGCGATTGCGTCCCTGACCAGGGCGCAGCCGACCTCGAATGGCGCGTGCAGCCATTTGTGCGGATCGAGCGCGACCGAATCGGCCCATTCGATGCCGGCAACGCGATGCGCGTTATCAGGCGCAATCGCGATCAGCGCGCCGATGCAGCCATCGACATGAAACCACAGGTCTTCCTCATGAGCGAGTTTGGCCAGCGCCCGCAGATCGTCGATCGCCCCGGTGTTGACCGTGCCGGCATTGCCGATGACGCAGGCCGGTCTGAAACCCGCCGCGCGATCCTCCGATATCGCTGCTCGCAAGGCCGATATATCGATGCGCAACCCGGCATCGGTTGGGATCCGGCGCAGCGCCCGATTGCCGAGGCCAAGCGCTTCCATCGCCTTGCGATGGCAGGAGTGGACCTGGTCCGAGCCATAGAAGCGCAGCGGCTTTTCGATCGCGGCGACGCCGTGCTCGCGCACGTCGATGCCGGCCTTGGTGTTGCGCGCCACCGTCAGCCCGATGATGTTGGCCATCGAGCCGCCGCTGACCAGCGTGCCGGAGGCGGAAGCGGGAAAGCCCAGCATCTGCTTGCACCAATTGACCACCTGGCCGTCCATCAGCCCGGCGGCGTGGTTGCCGCCGCCGAGGTTGGATCCCTGGATTGCCGCCAGGAAGTCGCCGAGCGCACCGGTGAAGTTGCTCGAGCCCATGTACCAGGCCCAGAAACGCGGATGGACGTTGCCCATCGGGTAGGACATCACGGTGCGCGAGACCTCGCCATAGACAGCGGCCAGCGGCGCCGGCGATCGCGGCAAGGGTGCCGAGAAAGCTTCCCTCACATCCGCCGGCATCTCCCGCCAGGCCGGCCGGTCCCTGATATCGCTGAGATAACCGACGGCATCATCGATTACCTGATGCGACAGGGCCTGCACAGCGGCCCAGTCGGCGGGGTCGAGCGTTTCCTCGGCCACCGTGCCGAGGGCCTCCTGCGCGATATCCATGACCGGGCTCCCGTCAGGCCGCCGGGAACTGGCAGCCGGGCGTCGAGCGCGACAGCGCCATCTCGTCGGCATCCATCTCGGCCTCGATGCCGTCGAACAGCGGCGTCGACATGTAGCGCTCGCCAGTGTCGGGCAGCATGCACAGGATCACCGATCCGGCCGCCGCCTTCTCCGCGACCTGCCGTGCCACGGCGAAGGTGGCGCCGCCGGAAATGCCGGTGAAGATGCCCTCCTTCTGCGCCAGGGCCTTGGCCCATTTGATGCCCTCGGGCCCCGCGATCGGGATCACTTCGTCATAGAGGCCGGCGTCGATCGCTTCCTGCAGCACATTGGGGATGAAGTCCGGCGTCCAGCCCTGGACGGGATGCGGCTCGAAGGCCGGATGGCTGGCGGCGGGGGCGCCATGGGCGCCGCGCTGCTGCGCCTTGCCGCTGCCGACCAGCTGGGCGTTGGCCGGTTCGCAGAGCACGATGCGGGTGTCCGGCCGCTCGCGGCGCAACACGCGCGCCACGCCGACGACGGTACCGCCAGTGCCATAGCCGGTGACGAAGCAATCGAGCCGCGACCCGGCGAAATCATTGACGATCTCGCGCGCCGTGGTCGCCTCGTGGATGGCCGCATTGGCCGCCGTCTCGAACTGGCGGGCGAGGAACCAGCCATTGGCCTCGGCCAGTTCAACCGCCTTCTTGTACATGCCGAAGCCCTTTTCGGCGCGCGGCGTCAGCACCACCTTGGCGCCCAGCATGCGCATCAGCTTGCGGCGCTCGACGGAGAAGCTGTCGGCCATGGTGACGACCAGCGGATAGCCCTTTTGCGCACAGACCATGGCAAGCCCGATACCGGTGTTGCCGCTGGTCGCCTCGACCACGGTCTGGCCAGGCTTCAGCGCGCCGCTGCGCTCGCCCTCCTCGATGATGTTGAGCGCAAGCCTGTCCTTCACCGAGGCGCCTGGGTTGAAGAACTCGGCCTTGACATAGATCGTCGCATGGGTCGGTCCGAGATTGTTGATGCGCACCACCGGCGTATCGCCGACAGTGTCGAGAATGCTGTCGAACAGGCGGCCGCGTCCGGTCGTGGTCCTGATTTTCTGCTTATTCAACATCGTTGATCTCCTCGATCGTGTTCATTTTCACAGGCCGGTTACAAACCGACGGTTTGGGCGGCGAGGTTTCGAGACATGGCCGCGTTAGGACTGGCGTGCCGACGATGCGGCAATAACGATACCCGGCGTGGAAATTCGCCGCCGGATGCGCCGTGTCGTGTTTGGTGATATAGCAAGGGCCGATGGGCCAGCGTGGGAGCAGGCGTGGAAACGGACGTGGAATCCGCACCATCGAGGCTGGACGGCGACATGCCGCGCCTGTCCGTGCGCCTGCTCGGACCGCTGGAAATCTTGCGTAATGGGACGCCAGTCGCGCTGCCGGCATCGCGCAAGCTGCGCGCGCTGCTCGCCTATCTGGCGCTGGCGCCGCACGCCGTGGGGCGCAGCCGCCTGTGCGAGCTATTGTGGGACGTGCCCAACGATCCGCGGGGCGAGTTGCGCTGGTACCTGAGCAAGCTGCGCGCGGCCCTCGACACGCCGGTCCGGCGCCGGGTGGAGACACGGGGCGACACGGTGGCGCTTGATCTCGATGGCTGCCTTGTCGATGCACTGGACGTCACTCGCGCCGCCGCGCAAGGGATCGGCACGCTCGATAGGGAGCGGTTGCGGGCGCTGTCGGAACTCTTCGCCGGCGATTTGCTCGACGGGCTGGAGCTCGAGCGCAGCCCGCTTTTCGACAGCTGGCTGATCGCCCAGCGCCGGCGTTTCCAAGCGTACCACGCCGCCGTGCTCGAACAGCTTGCCGTAAACCATCCGGCGGGCTCGCCCGAAACGTCCACGCAACTCGACAAATGGGTCGAGCTGGCGCCGTTCGACACGCGCGCGCATCTGGCCTTGCTGTCCAATCTGGCGGAACGCGGCGCCATCGGCGCGGCCGAGGAGCATCTGGCTTCTGCGGCTCGCCTGTTCCAATCGGAAGAGCTTGATTTCGCTCCGCTTCGCGCGGCCTGGCAGACAATCCGTGACCAACGGTCCGGCAACTCGCTGAAGGCGCAACCGGCGTGCCTGTCCACACCATCGCAATTGGCAGTCCCATCGGATGCCGGCACGGTCGAGCCAAGCCAGGCCTCGCTGGCGGTGATGCCGTTTGTCGAGGAAGCCGGCGAAGGCACACGCGGCGGGCTTGCCGACGGCTTCACCCATGACATCATCACCCGCCTCGCCAAACTCCGCGATTTCTTCGTCATCGCGCGCGGATCGGTGTTTGCGCTGGCCGAAAAGACCATCGCGCCGGAAGAAGCCGGCAGAAAACTTGGCGTCGACTATGTCGCCACCGGCACGGTGCGCAACACGGCCGGCCGGCTGATCGTCAGCGTCGAGCTCGTCGAGGTGCGCACGGCCAGGATCGTCTGGGCCGAGACCTTCGAGCGCCGGCCCGACGACATCTTTGCCGTGCTCGACGATATCGGCGACAGCATCGTGTCGTCGATCTCGGCCGAGATCGAAACGGTCGAGCGCAACCGCGCCATGCTGAAGGCACCCAATTCGCTCAACGCCTGGGAGGCCTACCATCGCGGCCTCTGGCACATGTACCGCTTCACCCAGGCCGAGAACGAGCAGGCGCGGCAATTCTTCGACAAGGCCTTGCAGCTGGATCCCACCTTTGCCCGCGCCTATGCCGGCCTGTCGTTCACCCACTGGCAGAATGCGTTCCAGCGCTGGGGCGACCGCGACCGCGAAAGCGCGCTGGCCTATGAGAGCGCCGGGCACAGCCTGCTGGTCGACGACCACAATCCGGCAGCGCACTGGGCGATGGGCCGGGCGCTGTGGCTGCGCGGCGAGCAGGATGGATCGCTGTCCGAACTGGGGCGGGCGGTGGATCTCAGCCCGAATTTCGCGCTCGGCCATTACGCGCTGTCCTTCGTCCACTCGCAATCCGGCGACCCGCGGGCGGCGATAAGTTCCTCCGACCATTCGCGCCATCTCAGCCCCTTCGACCCGCTACTGTTCGGCATGCTGGGGTCACGCGCGATGTCGCATGTACGGCTCGGCCAGTTCGAAGAGGCGGCCGACTGGGCGCTGAAGGCGGCGGCGCGGCCGAACGCGCATACCATCATCCTGGCGATTGCCGCGCACTGCCTGGCGCTGGCCGGCCGGCTCGACGAGGCACGCGGCTTTGCCGCCGCCATCCGCAAGACACTGCCTGATTATCGCGCCGACGATTTCATCGGCACGTTCCGCTTCGATCCCGATGCCGAGGCGCTGTTCCGGCAAGGCGCAAGGCGCATCGGGCTCAGCTGATTTAGAGCAGTTCCGGATGGCAACCGTTCATACTTTTCCTGGAATTGCTCCGGGCTTGAATCTCCCGTTAACGAAGTCGGAAGGAGTTGTTTAACCGTTCACCTCTATGTGACCTCCCGGGGGGTCCATGGCGAAGTGAGTATGATGAGCGACAGCCCCGACAAGCGCAGCAACGAATGGCGCGCCATTCTCCACGTACAGGCCCGTGTCGCCGTCCTGTTCGTTCCGGTTGTCGCCAGCCTGCTGATCATAGCGGCACTTGCCGGCAACGAACGCAAATCCGTTCCCGATGTCGACCGCACGGTAACCGGGTCGGTGCGATAGACGTCACGACAGCCGGCCGTGAATGCCGGCCGGTGTGCGCTATTGGGCGCGTCATCCTTTGGCGCTACAGTCATCCAATGGCTACTGCACTGCGCGAATGGGCCCGAGCGATCAAGCGCGACGTGCATGCGCTTTACCTTGCCGCGCGCGATCCCCGAACGCCGTGGTACGCCAAGGCGCTTGCCGTCTGTGTCGCGGGCTACGCCTTGTCTCCAATCGACCTGATTCCCGATTTCATCCCCTTGGTTGGTTACCTCGATGATGCGATCCTGGTTCCCTTGGGAATCCTTGCCGTGGTAAAGATGATACCGCCCGAGGTCATGGCAGAGCACAGGGAGGCCGCCGCTCTTGCCGTTGACAGGCCCGTGAGCCGCAGCGCGGCGGTGATCATCGCCTGCATATGGGCCGTCTCGGTCGCGCTGGCGGGATGGCTGGCATATCGATACTTCACCGGCCGATCTTGAAGCCGCGTCCTGTAAGGTGCAACAGCGCAATGGCGCTCCCGATTGCGTTTTTGGAGCGACATCCATCGGCATGGGTTTTCGTGGTTGGTTGTGAGGTGGGTTCTTGAAGCGCATCGATGAACACCGCATCCACCAGATCTTCGAAGTCAGCCTATGGCTGAAGGGCGCGCATGCCCTGATCGAATGCATCGGCGGAATTCTGCTCTATGTCGTCACCACCGATACCATTGCCTCCTGGGTCAATGCCCTCACCGCGGAGGAATTGATCGAGGATCCCAACGATTTCATCGCTGGCCATCTGTCGCGGATGGCAAGCCATTTTTCGGTCGCCAGCAAGGAGTTTTATGCCTTCTACCTGCTTAGCCACGGCCTGATAAAACTTGCCTTGGTGGTCGGGCTTTTGAGAGGCAAGCTCTGGTCTTACCCTGCCTCGCTCGGGGCTTTGGGCTTGTTCATGGTCTATCAAGTCTACCGCTACTCATACACCCAATCATTCGGCCTGCTGGTCCTGACCGTCTTCGATGCGGTCGTCATGGTGTTGATCTGGCACGAATGGAGGATCGTGCGACAGGACAAGCCGGCATGATGGTTGCGTTGGCGGCCTTGTCCCTGTTTCCTGGACGTCGGCACATGGATCGACGGATCGATGGCGGACGCTGTCGCGGTCCGGCTACAAACGCCTGACCGCTAGGGAGCGCCCTTGCCTTGCCGGCGGAACCCTACGCACCGTCGGACATTGTGTCCCAGGACAGCCTTGGAGGACATGATGACCAGAGCTTTCGATATAAACGACAACACAGAAGAAAATCCGAAACGCCCGCCGCAGCCTGAGACCGGTGACGACCTCAGGAAAAAGAAGGTCGAAGGAAAAGCCTTCCAGGTGAATGAGAACAGCGTCGACAATCCGGCATCCGCGCCGGTGACGCCGAAGCGGGACTGATCAAAGGAAGATGGCGTGCGCCTTGTCAGGGCGTGCCTTCCGGCAGCATTCGCTTGAGCACGTCATCCCTACGGATGAAATGATGCCACAGCGCCGCTGCCGCATGCACGCCGGCAAGGATGAGGATCGAATTCGCGCAGAGGCTGTGCAGCTCCCTGATGAACCGGGCCGTGTCGCGATCCGGCGGAACTGGAGCCGGGATGGTGAAAAGGCCGAAGAAACTCAAGGCATCGCCCCTGTACCAGGTCAGCAAGATGCCGAGCACGGGAATGGCCATCAGCAGCGCGTAAAGCGCAAGATGCGCGACTTTGGCCGCACTTCGTTCAAGCGGTGACATTTCCTGCGGCAGGCCGGGCGTCCCCAGCGTCAGCCGCAGGCCGACACGGATGACGACCAGCGCGAAAAGCAGCAGCCCGAACGAAATATGCAGCCACCAGACCATCGCCCGCCCCGGATCGCCGCGCGGAAAAACCTCCTCGACGTAAGTCAAGCCATAAAGGCCGATGACCAGCAGGAACACTGCCCAGTGAATGGCTTTCTGCGCGCTTGTGTAGGTGGGGTGCATGCGAGTTTCCAGTTTTGAACGTTTCTAAACTAGCCGCGATCATGTCAAAGCTTTGGCGGCGACGATCCTCTTATGAAGGGAACGTCCAGGGGCCGGGCTGTGATGACCGTGATTCGGTGGACACTGGAACAGGCAACCTGTCAGTTCGCTGACAACAGGGCATCCGATGGCGCGATGCGTCGGCCAAAGAAACGCACGCACGAACCGGGCTCTTCTTCGGATCTCTCGGCTCCCTCAATAAAAGCGCGGGATAGGGCCGTTCTGCGGCGTCGTGCGGTCGCCGAGGTCGAGAAAAACCTCGTCGACATAGCACCAGCCCCAGCCTTCCGGCGGATCATAGCCCTCGATGATGGGATGGCTGGTGGCGTGAAAATGTCTGGTCGCGTGGCGGTTGGGCGAGTCGTCGCAGCAGCCGACATGGCCGCAGGTGCGGCAGAGCCGCAGATGCACCCACCACGAGCCGCTCTTCAGGCACTCCTCGCAACCGAGCGCGCTCGGCGTCACGTCCTTGATCCCAGCCGCATGCTTGCATTCATCCGCCATCACACTCTCCTGGCCAGTTGAGGCTCAACTCTTCCTTTTTTGCGCTTTTCCCGCGAAAACCGTTACACACTTTTCCTGAAATTGCTGTCCGCGGCGTGGCTGGCGTCCCGCGCGAGATAGGCATGCAGCGCCGCGACCACCTGGGCGCCCTCGCCGACAGCCGCCGCGACGCGTTTGACCGAACCGCAACGTACATCGCCGATGGCAAACACCCCGCTGCGGCTGGTTTCCATCAGACCCCGGTCCGGTCCGAGCTCGGATCCGGTGCGGATGAAACCCTTGGCGTCCAGCGCCACGTTGCATTGCGCCAGCCAGTCGGTGTTCGGATCGGCACCGATGAACAGGAAGAGATGGCGGATCGGGCGTGTCGTCTGCTGCCCGCTGACGCGGTTGCGCCAGCGCACGCTGGCAAGATTGCCGTCCTCGCCCTCCAGCGCCTCGATCTCGGTCCCGGTCAGCACCTCGATGTTCGGCTGCGCCTTGATGCGCTCAACCAGGTAGCGCGACATCGAGGCATCGAGGCTGCCGCCGCGCGCCAGCAGCGCCACCTTGCGCGCATGGCTGGCGAGGTAGACCGCCGCCTGCCCGGCCGAATTGCCGGCGCCCACCAGCGCCACCTCCTGGCCGGCGCAAAGCCGTCCTTCGATGGGCGAAGCCCAATAATGCACCGACGTGCCCTCGAACCGCGACAGGTTGGTGACATCGAGACGCCGGTAGCGCGCGCCGCTGGCAATCACCACGCTGCGGGTGCGCACCGTCTCGCCGTCGCCGACATCGAGCAGGTAGCGGGCGCCTGAATTATCGGTCGCGGCACTCAGCAGCCTGGCTTCGTCCGGGATTACCATTTCGACGCCGAATTTCTGCGCCTGGTTGTAGGCGCGCGCCATCAGCGCCATGCCGGTTATGCCCGTGGGGAAACCGAGATAGTTCTCGATTCGCGAGGAGGCGCCGGCCTGCCCGCCGAAAGCACGACAATCGAGCACGATGGTCGACAGCCCTTCCGACGCCGCATAGACCGCCGCCGCCAGGCCCGCAGGTCCGGCGCCGACAATGGCGACGTCATACAGCGTGTCGGCATCGATCGGCCTGAGCAGGCCGATGCAGCGGGCGAGGTCCTTCTCGCCGGGATTCATCAGCAGCCTGCCGTTCGGGCACAGCACGACCGGCAGATGGTGAGGGTCGACGTCGAAGCGCTCGACCAGGGTTTTCGCGCAGGGGTCGCTGGCGGAATCGAGCACACGGTGCGGCTGGCCGCTGCGGGCGAGGAACCCTTGCAGCCGCAGGACATCGGCATTGCCTGATGGTCCGATGATGATCGGCCCGCTGGTCGCGCTTTCCAGGAGCCCGACGCGGCGCAGGATCAGCGCCCGCATGATGCGCTCGCCGAGATTGGCCTCCTGCACCATCAGGTCGCGCACGCGCCGAGAGGGAATGACAAACGCCTCGACGGGCTCGGCGGCCTCGGCATTGACCAGCGAGGGGCGGGCCGAAAGCTGCGCCAGTTCGCCAACGAAGCTGCCCGGACCATGGGTGACGATCGTCTCGCGCCGGCCGAGCCCGCCATCCTGGGTGATATCGACCCTGCCCGACAGCACGACGATCAGGCCGGGCGCCACGTCGCCAGCCCTGATGATGTGCTCGCCGGCGGCATAGGAGCTGGCTTCGCCGAAACGGCGCATGTGGCTGATGTCGGCCTCGCTCAGCGTTGGGAAGGCCTGATCGCGCCGGGCGCCGAAGATCGCGGTGGATGATTGAGACATGGCTGCGAGCGTAGCTAAGCAGGCGCGCGGTTTGAAGCGGTTTGTTCGGGACTGGCCAGAAGGGGAGGTTGCTTCAAAAAGAAAAAGCCCGGGCGAACCGGGCTTTTTCTTTGGGTTTCTGAACCATAGAGTGGCTCGAAACTGGAATTTGGTGCCCAGAAGAGGACTCGAACCTCCACTCCTTGCGGAACACGGACCTGAACCGTGCGCGTCTACCAATTCCGCCATCTGGGCTGGTGCGGGCTCATGTAAGCGGGCAAGCGATGGCTGTCAACGCGCTTTTTTCAAAGCGGTTCGCCGCTTGCCGGCTCAGCCCTCCAGCACTTCCTTCGACGCCACGGTCGAATCGGCGTTGAGCTGGTAGATGACCGGCACGCCGGTGCCGAGTTCCAGCTTGACGATCTCCTCGCCCGACTTGCCGTCCAGCGCCATGATCAGCGCGCGCAGCGAATTGCCGTGGGCGGCGACCAGCACGGTGCCGCCACGCAGCACGTGCGACTGCATGTCATGCAGGTAATAGGGCCAGACGCGGGCGCCGGTGTCCTTCAGGCTTTCGCCGCCGGGCGGCGGCACGTCGTAGGAACGGCGCCAGACATGCACCTGCTCCTCGCCCCATTTCTTGCGCGCATCGTCCTTGTTGAGGCCGGAAAGGTCGCCATAGTCGCGCTCATTGAGCGCCTGGTCGCGGATGGTCTTCAGGTCGCTCTGGCCGACCGCGTCGAGAATGTGCTGGCAGGTCTTCTGCGCCCGGATCAGCGCCGAGGTAAAGGCGATGTCGAACTTCAGGCCGCGCGCCTTGAGTTTCTGGCCGGCGGCCTTGGCCTCGGCGTGGCCCTGCTCGGTCAGGTCGACGTCGCGCCAGCCGGTGAACAGGTTCTTCAGGTTCCATTCGCTCTGGCCATGGCGCACGAGCACGAGGGTTCTCGACATGTTTGCTCCTTCAAATTGGCAAATTTGGCAGATCGGCCGCTTCAGCTCAGGCCGAGCACGTCCCGCATCGAATACAGTCCTGGCTTCTTGCCCCGTGCCCACAGCGCCGCCTTGACGGCCCCGCGGGCGAAGATGGCGCGGTCCTCGGCGTGGTGGGACAGCGTGATGCGCTCGCCGGTGCCGGCCAGGATGACGCTGTGGTCGCCGACCACCGAGCCGCCGCGCAGCGTGGCGAAGCCGATCGAGCCGGATTTTCGCACACCCGTATGGCCGTCGCGTGAACGCACGTCGTTGCCGGCAAGTGCCATGCCGCGCCCGGCCGCGGCCGCCTCGCCGAGCAGCAGCGCGGTGCCGGAGGGAGCGTCGACCTTGTGCTTGTGGTGCATCTCCAGGATCTCGATGTCGAAATCATCGGCGTCGAGCGCGCGCGCCGCCTGTTCGACCAGCACCGCCAGCAGATTGACGCCGAGGCTCATATTGCCCGACTTGACGACCGTCGCATGGCGCGCCGCCGCCGCGATCCTGGCATTGTCGTCGGCCGAGCAGCCGGTCGTGCCGATGACATGGACGATGCGCGCCTGCGCCGCGTAGCCGGCGAATTCGACCGATGAGGCCGGCGTGGTGAAATCGAGCACGCCGTCAGCCTTGGCGAAGACCGGCAGCGGATCGTCCGATATCGGCACATTGATGATGCCGATACCTGCCAGTTCGCCGGCATCCTTGCCCAGGTAGGGCGAATCCGCGCGCTCGACAGCGCCGATGACGCGAGCGCCCGGAATGGTATGGATGGCGCGGATCAGCGTCTGGCCCATGCGGCCGGCGGCACCCACCACCACAAGGCCCATATCGCTTGCTTCGCTCATGTGCTCCTCACAGCAGTCTTCTTCGCACGCGTGGCCCGGACCGGAGTTTGGATCGGCTTGCTGTCATCAACAAGCCCCAGCCCCTTCTTGCCCTGGATGCGGTGGAAGCGGGCATAGATGCTGTGAGGGTCGGCCATCAGCGTCGCGTGGGTGCCTTCCTCGACCAACCGTCCCTCTTCCAGCACGATGATGTGGTCGGCATTGACCACCGTCGACAGGCGATGCGCTATGACGATGGTCGTGCGGCCTTGCATGACATGGCTCAGCGCCTCCTGGACGCGCGCCTCCGCCTCGTTGTCGAGCGCCGAGGTCGCCTCGTCGAGCAGCAGGATCGGCGCCTGGCGCACGATGGCACGGGCGATCGAGACGCGCTGGCGCTGGCCGCCGGAAAGGGTCGAGCCGCCTTCGCCGACCGGCGTGTCGTAACCTTGCGGCTGCTGGCGGATGAACTCGTCGGCTGCCGCCTGTTTCGCCGCCTGCTCGATCTCGGCGTCCGTGGCCGACAGCCGGCCGTAGCGGATGTTGTCGCGGATCGTGCCCTCGAACAGATAAGGCGCCTGCGCCACGTAGGCGATGGATTGCCGCAGCGAATGCTTGGTCACCTTCGAGATGTCCTGGCCATCGACCTCGATACTGCCCTGGTCGACGTCGTAGAAGCGCTGCAAGAGCGCCACCAGCGTCGACTTGCCGGCGCCGGACGCGCCGACGATGGCCGTGACCTTGCCGGCGGCAGCGACAAAGCTCAGCTCCCTCAGCACCGGCATGTCTGCGCTGTAGCCGAACGTCACATTGTCGAAGCGCACCTCTCCGGTGGTGATCCTGGCATCGACAGCGTCGGGCGCATCGCCCTGTTTCGGCTCCAGGTCGAGCAACTCGTAGATCATGCGCGCGTTGACCAGGGCACGCTCCATCCCGACCTGCGTGCGCGCCAGGCGCCTTGCCGGATCGTAGGCCATGATCAGCGCGGTGATGAAGGAAAACACCGCGCCTGGCGGCTGCCCAAGATACAGCGCCCGGTAGCCGGAATAGGCAAGCACGGCAGTGATGGCGAGACCGCCCAGAATCTCGGAAATCGGCGACAGCCGCTCCGATACGCGGGCGATCTTGTTGTTACGCTGCTCGGCCGTATCGGCCATGATGCCGATGCGGCGCGACAGCTCTTCCTCCAGGGTGAAGGCCTTGACGATGGCTATGCCTTGCGTGGCCTCCTGCACGGACCCGTTCAGCCGCGAATTGATCAGGACGGATTCACGGTTGATACGCCGCAGTCGGCGGGTGATGTAGACGACGGCCCAGATCAGCGGCGGCCCAATCAGCAGCGAGCTGAGCGACAACACCGGATCCTGATAGATCATCACGCCGACGAGAGCGACCAATGTGACCGCGTCGCGACTGATGGAGGTCAGTGTCAGCGACAGCAGGTCACGAACACCACCGACATTCTCGCTGACCTGTGCCGCCAGCCGACCGGAACGTGTATCGTTGAAGAAGTTGACGCCGAGCTTCATCAGATGGTCGAAGCTGCGCTTCTGGTAGCGCGCGACCAGATTGTTGCCGATACTGGCCAACGCGACTGCCTGGCCGTAACCGGCGAAGCCGCGCAGCAGGGAGGCTCCCATGAAACCGGCGCAGATCAACCAGAGCATATCGCCGCGCCGTTCGTAGAAGATCTGGTTGATCATCGGGGCCATGATCCACGCCGTGAAGGCAGTGGTGCCGGAAACGATCAGCAGGCAGGTGACGGCAACGACATAGGTCCAGCGATATTCATTGCCGTTTTCAGCGAGGATGCGGCGGAGCACCGCCGTGACCTCGCCAGGCTGGACTTTCTGTTTGGGGGCTTGAAGTGTCAAATCAGGAGCGCTTTGTGGTTTTCCGCCTCGTGGGATCGGGCTGCGAATTCGGCACCCCTCTTAACGTCATGAGGCCGGCTTGCCTATGCCCGCGGCTGATTAACTTCGTCGCGGGCGGCTCAAGCGCGCCCGCGGGGAATATAGGCGCATCCAGTCGAAGAGCTAGGCCTGCCAGCGCCGGCCAGCGGTCTGGACGCCGAACAGCGATGGGTTTCGGGCATAGGCGGCAAGGCCGAGAAGTGCGGCCAGCGGTTGGGTGATGACATAGACGGGCATGGTGCGCATCAGCGCGCTGTGCGGCGCCTTGTCCTCGAAGGCGGCGCGGAAATTGCCTTCCTTCAGCGCCGGCACGATCTTTTGCGCGATGCCGCCGGTGAGGAAGACGCCGCCACGGCTCATGAACACCAAGGCAAGGTCACCCGCCGTGCGCCCGAGGCAGGTGACGAAAGTCCGCAGCGCTTCCTCGGCCACCGGATCGGTCTTGGCCAGTGCCGCACCGGTGATCTCCGCCGGCGTCGTGAACGGTGACGGCTTGCCGTCCGCCATGGCCACCGCCCTGTAGACGTTCACCAGGCCGCGCCCGCACAGGATCTGCTCACCGGAAATGCGGCCCTCGAGCTTCTCTATGTGCGGGAAAACCTCGAAATCGCGCGGCGTGCGCGGGCCGATGTCCATATGGCCGCCTTCGCCGGGCACCGGTATCCAGTGGCGCAGCGCGTAGACCAGCCCGGCGACGCCGAGACCGGTTCCCGGCCCAAGCACGACGCGGCCGGCATTGGGCTCCGGCGCGCCGCCGCCGATCTTTTCCATATGCTCTTCGCCCAGCGCCACGACGGCCAGCGCCTGCGCCTCGAAATCATTGAGCACGACGATGTCGCTCAGGCCAAGACTGGCGAACATCTGCCTCGGCCTGACGACCCATGGGCAGTTGGTGAGCTCGATCTCGTCGCCATCGACCGGCCCGGCCACCGCCAGCACCGCCGAATTCGGGCGAACGGAAGAGCGGTCGAGAACCGCCGACTGGATCGCCTCGTCGATCGTGTTGTAGTTGGCGGTCTGCACGATGGTCGGCTCGCCGGCCTCCGAATTGGCGTCGAGCACGATCGAGAAGCGCGCATTGGTGCCGCCAATGTCGCCGATCAGGATCGGAAACCGCAACGACGTGTCGGTATCGCTTACGCTTGGCATGCTCTGGTCCGTCCCCGGCGCCCCTGACGGCGTTCTCGCCGTTCTTCCGTTGACTAGCGCATGAGTTTGAAAAGGGAAACGGTTTTCGAACCGGGCGACGCGCAGGGCGAGGTTCTGCGGCCAAACGGCCACTATTTCGCGGAAAACGCGATGCTAAACCGATTGAGACGGCCGACGCCGACGCATCGATCAGTGCGCTGGCGGGCGTGGCCGTGGCACCGGCACACCGACCTCGGGCGTCGACGTGAAGGCGTTCAGCGTGCCTGGCAGGCCGGCCGTGCCGCTGGCCGCGGTGGCGGGCAGCGACGGTACATCCGGTTCGGCGACCGCGACCGGGATGGCGCCGCCGCGATAGGTCGCCGCCTCGGCCGAGGCCGGACCTGGCGCGTCGAGCACGGCGCGGCATTCCTTGGGCAGGTTGGCCATCGTCATCACGTCGCGTGCCTTCGGCGCGTCCGGGTTCTTGTTGGGACGCCACGGTTCTTCCGTGAACCACCAGGCCAGCGGCTTGCCGCAGCCGTCGTCGGCCGGCGTCGCTTCCTGCGCCTTGCAGTTGGGCGAGCCCGGCTGGCAGCCGATGCGCATGTGGAAATGATAGTCGTGACCCCAGAACGGCCTGATCTTGCGCAGCCAGGTGCGGTCCCCCTTGACGGTGTCGCATAGCTTTTTCTTGATGCCCGGATTGACCAGGATGCGTTCGACCTCGGGGTAGCTCGCGGCGCGCTTCAAAAGCGCGGTGTGCTGCGGCTTCCACAGCGCGTCCTTCACCAGATGCGTCTTCTCGTCGACCATCAAGGTGGCGCTCATCGATTCGCGCTGCGCGATCGACAGCGGACGGCTGGGCATCGGCGTCAGCCAGATGTCGGCGTCGAGGCCGATCTGGTGCGAGGCGTGGCCGGTCAGCATCGGACCGCCGCGCGGCTGCGAAATGTCACCTATGAGCAAGCCTGGCCAGCCATCGGCGGCGGCGTCACGTGAAAGCTTCTCGATTACGGCGATCATTGCCGGATGGCCCCAGCGGCGGTTGCGCGACGGCCGCATCACCTCCCAGGTCGGGCCATCCATGGGAATGGCGACGCCGCCGGCAAAACAGCCCTTGGAATAGAAGCCGATCGACTGCGCCGCGGCCGCTGCCGGCAGCTTTTCGGCGCCGAACAGGTCTTTTGCCCGTTCCTCGGCGAGTGCCGGCCGCGCGGCGAGACCGCTCAGGGCAAGCAGGCCAAGAGCGACCGCCAACCGTGACGATCTGCCGAAATATGGACGCATCGCTGAGTTCATGAAACCGGATCCCCACCGCAATCCCGAAACCGAATCATAGCACGTCGGCCGCCAGGCGATCGATAGAGCGGTTCACCGCTCTATCTCGTTGTTTTGACGCAATTCCGGACGGAAAACCGCTTCACACTATTTCCTGGAATTGCTTTAGCCCTTCATCGGGCTGCGCGCCTCGCCGTCGAGCCAATCGCCGCTTGCCCACATATGGTCGAAGGCAGCGTGGTAATCGGGAAAGCGAAAGCGATAGCCCGCCGCCTTGATCGCCGCATTGGCGACACGCTTGTTCTCGCCATAGAAGGACCGCGCCATGGGCGAAAGTTGGGCGGAGTCGAAGGGAATTTCCGGCGGCGGCTCGACGCCCATCAGCGAAGCGGCGTAGGCAACGACATCCTGCGGCGGCGCAGGCTCATCATCGGTGACGTTGAAGATGCCGCCTGTGTTGTCCCCGATCAGCTGCCAGAGCGCGCCGGCAATGTCGTCGCAATGGATGCGGTTGAATACCTGGCCGGGCTTGACCAGCCGCCGCGCGGTGCCGTTTTCCAGGTTGACCAGCGCGTTGCGGCCCGGACCATAGATGCCGGACAGGCGCAGGATCGCCACCGGCCGGCCGATATGCTCGCCGAGCTTCAGCCAATCCTGCTCGGCCTCGACCCGCATGACGGAGCGTTTCGACACTGGCCGGCACGCGGCTTTTTCATCGACCCAGGCACCGCCATGGTCGCCGTAAACGCCGACTGTCGAGAGATAGCCGATCCATTGCAGTGCCGGCATCCCCGCGATCGCGTCGCGGGCGGCATTCAGCACGGGATCGCCCGCCTCTTCCGGAGCGATTGAAATCACCAGATGCGTCGTCTTGTTCAGTGCTTCGGCGTTTTCACCAGTCAGAACGCCGTCGAACAGCAGCGGGGCGATACCAGCCTGACGCAATGCCTGGAATTTGTCGGGCGAGCGCGTCGTGCCCAGGATGGCGGCGGCGCCCGGATTGGCGCGGGCAAAGGCCTTGCCCGAATAGCCGGCGCCGAAGATGAATATCCGCTTTTCACTCATGCATGTGCCCTGTCTGGCCGCGCCAGGCGCCATTCCTCGCGCACCGCCGCATCATTCTCGGTCATCAGGCCGGTCGCGGCCCTTTCGGCATATTCGGCATCTGGCACCAGCCGCGCCAGCGCCCATATTGCCGCGCCGCGCACCAGCGGCGAGGCGTCGCCGAGCAGCGCACGGACAGGGCTGGCCAGCCCGGCATCGCCGGAATTGCCGGCGGCGATCAGCACGTTGCGGATGAAGCGATCGCGGCCGATGCGCTTTATCGGCGAGCCGGAGAAGAAGGCGCGGAAGGCCGCGTCGTCCAGCTGCAACAGTTCGGCGAGCGGCGGCTCGCGCAAATCGTCGCGCGCGGCGAGCTTTGCTTCTGAGGCTACCTGGGCGAACTTGTTCCAGGGGCAGGCGGCCAGACAATCGTCGCAGCCATAGATCCGGTTGCCGATCTTTTCGCGGAATTCGTGCGGGATCGGCCCCTTGTTCTCGATAGTGAGGTACGAGATGCAGCGCCGCGCATCGAGCCGGTAGGGCGCGGGGAAGGCATCGGTCGGGCAGGCGTCGAGGCAGGCGCGGCAGGAGCCGCAATGGTCGATCTCGGCCCGGTCGGGCGCAAGTTCGGCCGTGGTAAAAATGGTGCCGAGGAACAGCCAGGAGCCGTGTTCGCGGCTGACCAGATTGGTGTGTTTTCCCTGCCAGCCGAGGCCAGCGGCTTGCGCCAGCGGCTTTTCCATCACCGGGGCCGTGTCGACGAAGACCTTCACGTCGCCGCCGGCGCGCGCCACGATCTTGCCGGCGATTTCCTTCAGCCGGCCCTTCATCACATCGTGATAGTCGCGATTCCGCGCATAGACAGAGATGGCGCCCCGGTCGTGCCGGGCCTGCAGGTCGCGCGGATCATGATTGGGGCCGTAATTCATCGCCAGCACGACGATCGAGCGCACCTCAGGCCAAAGCGTGGAAGGCTCGCTGCGCCTCTCCAGCGTCTCGGCGATCCAGTCCATCGAGCCGTGAAAGCCATCGGCGACGAATTCGGCGAGGCGGGCCGGGGCCAGCGGGATCGCATCGGGAGAGGTGACGGCAACGGCATCGAAGCCGGCGCGATGCGCCTCCGCGTCGATCAGCGCGCGCAGTTTTGCGGCGTCAGAAGTCGAGGTCCGCATAATGCGACACCGGCGACAGGCCGCGCACGCGGTCGGTCAGGAGCGGCCGGAAGGAGGGCCGCGACTTTACCCTGGTGTACCATTCGCGCGCCGCGGCGTGTTCGCGCCAATCGATCTCGCCGAGATAGTCGAGCACCGACAGCGTCGCGGCGGCGGCGAGATCGGCATAGGTGACCCTGCCGCCGGCCAGCCAATGGCGGGTGCCGGCGAGCCAGTTGGTGTATTTCATATGCTGGCGGATGTTGGCGCGCGCGGCGCGGATGGCGCCCGAATCGGGCGAACCGCCGCCGGCCGTTTCCGGCATGATCGGCTTCAACACGCGCTCGCGCACCAGATGCCGGGTGACTTCGCTTTCGGCCTTGTTGAGATACCAGTCGATCAGCCGGCGGATTTCGGCGCGCTGCATCGGGTCCTCGGCGAACAGCCGCTTGTCGCGCTTCAAGACGCCGCGCGTCTCGTCGAGATATTCCGAGATCACGGTCGCGCCGACGATCGGCACATCGCCTTCGGCGAGCAGGATCGGCAGCGTGCCGGCCGGGTTCAGCGCCAGGAACTCCTTGCGCCGCGTCCACGGCTTTTCCTCGATCAGCGCCAGCTCCTCGCCATACTCGCCAAAGGCAAGGCGGACGAAGCGGCAGGTGGCGAACATGGGATGATGGAAAAGCGTCAGCATGGTTCCGCGATGATAAAGCGCACGAGTGTGGACTGGCGAATCGCCGGGCGCACCGGTAAGTCTTGGCCGCCCGGTTAGCGGGCCGTCAGGGTGTTGCGACCTATAGGGGCAGTTCAACGCCATGACAAGCAAGCCGTTCTGTTAGCCGTCGAGCAAAAGCCGAGGTAGCCATGGAAAGCCAGACCTTCGTCGAAGCCCTGCTGCTGGGCCTGCTGGAGGGGTTGACCGAATTCATACCGGTCTCCTCGACCGGACACATCCTGCTTGCCGGCCATTTCCTGGGCTTCCATTCGACCGGCAAGGCCTTCGAGATCCTGATCCAGCTCGGCGCGATCCTGGCGATCCTCAGCGTCTACTTCCGCCGCCTGTGGCAGATGCTCCTCGACCTGCCGCATGACCGGCTGACGAGGCATTTCGTCATCGGCATCCTGATCGCCTTCCTGCCGGCGGCGATCATCGGCGCGCTGGCGCACGACTTCATCAAGACGGTACTGTTCGAATCGCCAAGGCTGATCTGCATCATGCTGATCATCGGCGGCGTCATCCTGCTGGTGGTGGACCGCATGAACCTGAAGCCGGTCTATCGCGACGTCGAGCGGTTCCCGACCAGGCTTTACCTGCAGATCGGGCTTTTCCAGTGCCTGTCGCTGATCCCCGGCACCTCGCGCTCCGGCTCGACCATCGTCGGCGCGCTGCTTCTGGGGGTCGACAAGCGGGCGGCGGCGGAATTTTCCTTCTTCCTCGCCATTCCGACCATGGTCGGCGCCTTTGCCTTCGACCTGTTCAAGAACCGCAACGTGCTCACATCCGCCGACCTGCCGATCATCGCGATCGGCTTCGTCGCCGCCTTCGTCACCGCGCTCTTCGTGGTGCGCTTCCTGCTCGATTACGTCTCCCGCAACGGCTACTCGCTGTTCGGCTGGTGGCGGCTGGTGGTGGGGATTGTCGGATTGCTGGCATTGATGGTTTGGGGGTGAGGAGTGTTCCGCGCAGCGGACGGAAAGCCAATTGCTTGGCTTTCCGAACGACGAACGCCCTGAGCCCGCGAAGGGCGAGCAACGCCGGTCAAATGCTCCCCTAATTCCGTCCATAAAAAGCATTCTCGACATGCACCGGCCAGTGCCATGGCAGCACCGCGACCATGTCGAAGCGCATCGACAGCCTGCCATAATCCGCCTGGCGCGATAGCCAGATGTCGGCCGCCGCCTCGATGCGGCGCTCCGATTCGTGGCTGATCGCCTCCATGGCTTCCATCAGCGTGCGGCGCGCCTTGACCTCGACGAACAGCACCAGGTCGCCGCGCCGCGCGATCAGGTCGATCTCGCCGAAACGGGTGCGATGGCGGCGCGCGAGAATCCGGTAGCCCTTCAGCATCAAAGCTGCCGCCGCCAGCCATTCGCCGCGATGGCCGCGCCGATAGGCTTTCTGGCGGCTGGCGCTGGGGCGCTCAGCCACTCCCCTCTCCGGAAGCGTCCTTGAGTTCCAGCAGCCGACGGTAGAGTGCCTGTTTCTGGCCTCCGGTCATCTTCGCGGCTTCCGCCGCTGCCTTGGAGGCCGGCATTTCGGCGGCGAGCGACAACAGCAGGCGGTCGATATCCGCCGGCTCGTCCGCCTTGGCCTCGGCGGGACCGACGCAGACGACGATCTCGCCCTTTGGCGTATCGGCCGCGGCATAGTGGTCGGCCAGCGCCCGCAGCGCGCCGATGCGCATTTCCTCGAAGGTCTTGGTCAATTCCCTGCCGATGGCAGCCTTTCGCTCGCCGCCCAACGCCTCGACCATGGCGCCCAGCGACTCGGCCAGCCGGCGCGGCGATTCAAAGAAGATCAGCGTTGCCGGTACGGCCTTCAGCGCTTCCAGCCGCGCCAGCCGCTGGCCAACCTTCACCGGCAGAAATCCGGCGAACAGAAAGGCGTCCGACGGCAGACCGGACGCTGTCAGCGCGGCAAGCGGTGCCGACGGACCAGGGATCGGCACGACACGAATGCCGTGGTCGATCGCCTCGCCGACCAGCCGGTAGCCGGGATCGGAGACGAGCGGCGTGCCGGCATCGGAAATCAACGCCACGCTCTGGCCGGCCTGAAGGGCCGCGATCAGCTTCGGCCCGGCCTCGCCGGCATTGTGTTCGTGATAGGCCGTGGTGCGGCGGCGGATGCCGTAGCGGTCGAGCAGCACGCGCGACACCCGCGTGTCCTCGCAGGCGACGATGTCGGCGGCGGCCAGCGTCTCCAGCGCGCGCAGCGTGATGTCTGCGAGATTGCCGATCGGCGTCGCCACCAGATAGAGCGCCGGCCCGAGCGGACGGGCCACGATCTCGGTCTGCCCGACCACATAGCTGCGCTTGCCCGTCTCGTCAGTCACCGATGCCGTCTCCGTTCAGCCCTGTCTGGCCTGCCAGATCTTGTTTGGCACGGCTGGTGCCGGCTTGCAAAACTCACGCCGATGTAAGCTAAGCGCCATTCCTTCGCCACAGTAGGGAACGAAACCGGGTTTGGCAGATTTAGCCCCTGATTCCCAAGGGAGGACAGGATGGACAGCCTGAAGATACAGGACGCTTTCGCGCCCTACTATGCCGGCCGCAACAGCACCTCCCCGCCCAGGGAAAAGCGCCTGCCCGCCGAGAACGACGCCAGCCCGACCAAGTGGGCCGCCAAGCCCTTGCCCACCGATGTCAGGCTTTCCGACAACAAACCAGACAGCACGACGGAGCACTGACCGAACGATGCCCAATCGCTTCGATATCTTCATCACCCGTCTTGAAACGAAAAGCGCCAGGGAAGGCGTGCCCCCGCATCCGATGAACGACCAGCACAGCGTTCGCCGCGAAAAGGCCGACGCCAAGCCGGCCCGCAGCGGAGAGGCGCATGCCGAGAAGGATCGCGGCAAGCGCCGTTTCAAGCACGACGCCTGACGAGATCGCTGACAAATTGAGGCGCGTCGCGACTGAAAAGCTGGTTGGTCCGCGAATGTTGGCCCTTGCGGTCGGCCTTTTTGCCTTCACGTCCCCGGCCGATACAAGAAACAACGCGGAGGCCGGCTCCTCATCAGCCTCCCGAAGCCCACGAACGGTCAAGTTCAGGGCAACGGCTGCCAGCGGCCTCTTTGGCAAGACGCTTTCGCTCCGAGGGGTGCTGGTCGGCGAAACCGAGGAACGGGAATTCGCGAGAATTCGCTACCCGGCAATCAACCAGCCTGTTTCCAGCCGGGACTGGATAACCGTCCAAGGTCTCTCCGCCGCCTATCTGCAACTGGACATTGATCCGCAATTCGCGATGCCGGGCATCCACTTGCATATGCGTTCAGACGATCCAGCCACGTCACACTACATGTTCCATAAAGTTGGCGAGCAATGGATCCAGGCGCCGCGAGCCACAAAGATCGACGTGTTTTCCTACGCAGGCTGTGGCCTCACCCAACAATCCTGGGAGGACGGCGGCGATTTTCACCATCAGGATTTCTTCTTTGAGGTCGACTCGGGTTCGGATTGCGCGGTGGCCGACGCGTCATGGTCAGGCACGCGCGGCAAGCCATCTGTCACCCCAGATAGCGTGAAACGCTCGCCTTCAGGCGCTCAATCAGCTCCAAATCCATGAATTCATAGTTATCCGGTATATCGAGGCAGATGATTCGGGCCTTGTTCAAACTCGTCTTGAATTTCTTCTGCAATTTGGTGCGGTGCACCTTTTCCATGACGAAGATGATGTCGGCCCAGGCGACCAGCTCATGCGTCAGCGGCGTGTCGGCATCATGGTTGGTCCCCGCCGATGCGACCTCGATGTCCCGGCGCGTTGAAAACACCTGCTCGGCGGTCGGGCTGCGCAAGCGGTTCTGGCTGCAGACGAAAAGGACGTTTTTCAAGGATCAGCGCGCCAGGTCGGCCACCACGGCGTCGAGCACGATCATGCCGGCCGGCGTGGCGCGCAGGCGCGCATTGCCGATCGGCGCCACCAGCCCCTCGCCCTGCAGCATGGACAGCCGCGCGCTCGACAGGCCGCGCCCGGAAAACGCCTCGTAGCGCGAGAGATCGATGCCTTCGGCGAGCCTCAGCCCCATCAGCAGGAATTCGTCGGCCTCTTCCGAGCGGGTCAGGATCTCGCCGCCGGTGACACCATGGCCCTTGGCCTCGACAAGGTTGGCCCAGGTTTCCGGCATCCGCTCGGCTATCGTCACCGTGCGGCGGCCATTCTCGACGAAGCGGCCATGCGCGCCGGGACCGACACCGACATATTCGCCATAGCGCCAATAGGTCAGGTTGTGCCGGCTCTCGGCGCCCGGCCTGGCGTGGTTGGAAATCTCGTAGGCCGGCAGGCCATGCGCGGACGTAATCTCCTGCGTCAGCGCATAGAGGTCGGCGGCATGGTCATTGTCGGGAATGATGAACTTCTTCGCCGCATGCAGTGCATGGAAGGGCGTGCCTTCCTCGATGGTCAGCTGGTAGAGCGACAGATGATCGGCGGCATGGCCGATCGCCTGTTCGAGCTCGGCCGCCCAGGCCTCCGGCGTCTGGCCGGGCCGGGCGTAGATCAGGTCGAAGGACAGCCTTGGGAATATTTCCCGCGCGAGGCCGATGGCGTGCAGCGCTTCATCGACATTGTGCAGCCGGCCGAGGAAGCGCAGATCCTTGTCGTTCAGCGCCTGCACGCCGAGCGAGACGCGATTGACCCCGGCGGCGCGATAGCCACGAAAGCGCTCGGCCTCGACCGAGGACGGGTTGGCCTCCAGCGTCACCTCGATGCCTTCAGGCACCGTCCAGTTCCTCGCCACGGCGTCCAGGACCCTGGCCACGGTTTCCGGCTTCATCAGCGACGGCGTACCGCCGCCGAGAAAGATGCTGGTCACCTCACGCGCCCCGGTGCGCTGGCGCATCGTCGCCAGTTCCGCCTCGAAGGCGGCGGCAAAGCGCTCCTGGTCGACCGGCTGGTGGCGGACATGGCTGTTGAAGTCGCAATAGGGGCATTTGGCCGCGCAGAAAGGCCAATGGATGTAGACGCCGAAGCCGGGGGCCCGGTCGAGCAGCATGCTCATGCCTCTCCCAATCTCGCTTTGGCGAATTTCTGGAAGGCGCGTGCGCGATGCGACAACGCCGTCGCCTGGCCTGGTTTCCAGCCGTGTTTTTCCTCGGCACTCATCTCGCCGAAGGTCTTTTCGAAGCCATTGGGCAGGAACACCGGGTCATAGCCGAAGCCAAGCTCGCCGCGTGGCGGCCAGACCAGCGTGCCTTCGGCCTCGCCGCGATAATATTCGGCCTCGCCGTCGGGAAAGGCGAGGCAGATGACGGCGACAAAGCGACCCTTGCGCTGTTCCGGCAGAGCGGCGCCGACCTCCTGCAGCGCCACTTCGGTGCGCTGCATGGCCATGGCGAAGTCGCGCGATCCGTCCGGGGTTTCGGCCCAGTTGGCGGTGTAGACGCCGGGCGCGCCGTCGAGCGCGTCGACGCAGAGGCCCGAATCGTCCGACAGCGCCGGCAGGCCGGTCGCCTTTGCGGCGGCCAGCGCCTTGATGTAGGCATTCTCCTCGAAAGTGGTGCCGGTCTCGTCCGGCTCCGGCAGGCCATAGTCCTTCGCCGACTTCGCTTCGAAGCCGAACGGCCCCATCAGATCGGCGAATTCGCGCAGCTTGCCGGCATTGTGGCTGGCGACGACGATCTTCTTTCCATCAAGAGAATGCATCAAAGCCCCCAGATTCTTGGCTCGGCAAACTCGATCGAATTGCCCGAGGGGTCGCGTATATAGAGCGAACGGCCACCTTGCGGCCATTCGAATTCGCTTTCGATGGCAATTCTTTTTGCCTCCAGATGGGCTTTCCAGGCCACGATTTCCGCAGCGCTCGCCGCGAAGCAGAGATGACCTTCGCCGACCGCGCCATGCGGCGGCACTTTCAGCCGCGCGTCCGGCGCCGGAGGTATCTTGGTCGTCTCGGCATTGAAGACCAGCAGCACGCCCGGCCCGCAGCGGAAGAAAAGATGTCTGCCGTCCACCTTGCCGAGCAGATCGAGGCCGAGCACGCCGACATAGAATTCTTCCGCCGCCGCCAGATCGGTGACGTACAGGGCTGATTCAAGGATGGCGGAGGGGGTCACCAGAAAATCGATGGCTTACGCCACCGCCATCTGCTGCAGGCTGACCAGGCGCTGGATGCCTTTCTTGGCCAGGCCCATCAATTCCGCGAACTGCCCATCCGAGAAGGGCTCGCCCTCGGCGGTGCCCTGGATCTCGACAATGCCGCCCTTGCCGGTCATGACGAAATTGGCGTCGGTGCCGGCCGAGGAATCCTCGAGATAGTCAAGATCGATGACCGGCTGGCCGTCATGGATGCCGCAGGAAATCGCCGCGACATGGTCCTTCAACACCTTGGCGACGCTGGCCATCTGCCGGGCTTCCATCCAGCGCAGGCAGTCATAAAGCGCCACCCAGCCGCCGGTGATCGAGGCGGTGCGGGTGCCGCCATCGGCCTGGATGACGTCGCAGTCGACGGTGATCTGCTGTTCGCCCAGCGCCTGCAAATCGACCACGGCGCGCAGCGAACGGCCGATGAGGCGCTGTATTTCCAGCGTGCGGCCGCCCTGCTTGCCGGCGGAGGCCTCGCGGCGCATGCGCTCGCCGGTCGAGCGCGGCAGCATGCCGTATTCGGCCGTCACCCAGCCCTTGCCGGAATTGCGCATCCAGCCGGGCACCTTCTCCTCGAGGCTCGCCGTGCACAGGACATGGGTGTCGCCGAACTTCACCAGGCACGAGCCTTCGGCGTGCTTGGAGACGCCGCGCTCGAAGGAGATGGCGCGCATTTCGTCGAATTGGCGTTTGGAGGGGCGCATTCGGGCTTCTTTCCAGTCATTTTTCGGAATCGTGGCCGGCTTTTAGACGCATGGGGGGCAGCGCGCAAAGGAAAACGGACCGGACGATCCGACACAGACACCGGGTTGCGCCCGCCGTGCCGAAGTCTATATCCTGAACAAGGAGGTTTCTGGCCGAATGACCAAGGCAATCGATCCGGGTTCGCAACCGCTCGCACTTCAATCACTCGACATGCGCTCACGCGACATCTTCCGGCGCATTGTCGATTCCTATCTCAGGGACGGCGAGCCGGTGGGCTCGCGCAGCCTGTCGCGCATCCTGCCCTCCTCGCTGTCGCCGGCCACCATCCGCAATGTGATGAGCGACCTCGAGCACCTCGGGCTGATCTACGCGCCGCACATCTCGGCCGGCCGGCTGCCGACGCAGGCCGGCCTGCGTTTCTTCGTCGACGCCTTCATGGAGCTTGGCGACCTTTCCGACGAGGAGCGCCGCACCATCGAGGCACAGGTGCGGGCCTCCGGTTCGGGTGCGACGCTGGAGCACATGCTGACCGAGGCCAGCCAGATGCTGTCGGGCATGTCGCGCGGCGCCGGCCTGGTGCTGGCCGCCAAGAACGAGGTGGCGCTGAAGCATATCGAATTCATCCAGCTGGAACCGACCAAGGCGCTTGCCGTGCTGGTGTCGCAGAATGGCGACGTCGAGAACCGCGTTGTCGAGCTGCCCGCCGGCATCACCGTCTCGCAGCTGCACGAGGCCTCGAATTTCCTCAACGCGCATATCCGCGGCCGCACGCTGGCCGAGGCGCGGACCGAGATCGCCCGCATCAAGGAAGAGACGCGAGCCGCTCTCGACACGCTGTCGCAAGACCTGGTCGAGAAGGGGCTTGCGGTGTGGGCGGGCGCCGAAAGCGGCCTGCCGGCAAGGCTGATCGTACGCGGCCGCGCCAACCTGCTCGAAAACGTCACCGCCCAGGCCGACATCGAACTGCTGCGGCATCTGTTCGAGGACATGGAGACGCAGGACGGGCTGATCCAGCTGCTCGATCTCGCCGAGCAAGGATCGGGCGTGCGCATCTTCATCGGCTCGGAAAACAAGCTGTTCTCGCTGTCCGGCTCGTCGCTGGTCGTCGCGCCCTATCGCGACAAGGATGCCCGCGTCGTCGGCGCGCTTGGCGTCATCGGCCCGACCCGTCTGAATTACGCCCGAATCGTGCCGATGGTCGATTATACCGCGCAGCTGATATCGCGCATGTTAAGGTAGCGCCCCGGATAGCAAGAGACGGGCAGCAAGGAGAAGAAGAATGGCGCTCGAAGAATTCAAGGCCCGGATCAGCCTGCTGCTCGAGGAGATGGTGAACCAACCGGAAGACCAGCACGAAATCCAGGAACAGCTGCGCGAAAAACTGCGGGAGATGCGCGCCATGGGCCTGCCGCTGCCGGCGGATCTCGTCGCGCTGGAAAAACGCCTCGACGACGATTTTTACGCTGCCGGGACATAGACCGGAAACCGGTCTTTCGCTCCTCGACGCATCGTATGAGGCGGAACCTCTGGACAGACCTGCCGTTGGTTTCCTTCGCGACCAGATGGAGGACAAGATGATCCGATCGGCCGGCCTGGTGCTTCCAGCGCTCTTTCTCGCAACAGCGGCCTTCGCGCAGCAGGCGGACCAACCGGTGCTGAAAGGCGCGGCCGCCTTCGGCGACTGGCGCGCCGACAAGCCAGGTATACGCCGCCTGATCAAGCCGGAAGACCTTCCGAAGCCCTATCTCACCAAATCCGCCTCGAACAGCGCCGGGCTCGCCGACATGCCGGCAGGCGCGAAGCCGCGACTGCCGGCGGGATTCTCGGCCGAGCTGATCGCCTCCGGCATCGACAATCCGCGCGCCGTGCGCATCGCGCCGAACGGCGACCTGTTCGTCGCCGACAGCGAAGCCAACCAGATCCGCGTCTACCGCCTGTCCAAGGACAGTGCCAAGCCCGCCGAAGACGCCATCTTTGCCCGCAATCTCAACCAGCCCTATGGCATCGCCTTCTATCCGCCGGGCAATGACCCGCAATGGGTCTATGTCGCCAACAGCGACAGGATCGTGCGCTTTGCCTACCGCAATGGCGAGCTGAAAGCCGCCGGCGAACCGCAGACCATCGTCGACAAGATTCCCTCGAACCACCACTGGACGCGCGACATCGTCTTTTCGCCTGACGGCAAGACGCTCTATCTGTCGGTCGGCTCGGGTTCGAACATCGCCGAGGACATGGGCAAGGCGCCGGATGGCGGCCTAGAAGCGTGGATCAAGTCGAAGCCGCTTGGCGCGACATGGGGCTCCGAGGACGGCCGCGCCGACGTGCTGGCCTTCGACCCGGACGGCAAGAACGGCCGCATCGTCGCCACCGGCCTGCGCAATTGTTCGGGCATGACCGTGCAGCCGGCGACCGGGGCGCTGTGGTGCGTCGTCAACGAGCGCGATGCGCTCGGCGACAATGTGCCGTTCGAGTACGCAACATCAGTCAAGGACGGCGCCTTCTACGGCTGGCCCTGGTACTATATCGGCGACAATGAGGATCCGCGCCACAAGGGAGCGCGGCCCGATCTCGCCGGCAAGGCAACCATTCCCGATGTGCTGATGCAGGCGCATTCGGCGCCGCTCAACATCGCCTTCTACGACCGCCAGGATTTTCCGGCCGGCACCGGTTTTCCCCAGGACTACAGGGGCGACGCCTTCGTGGCCCTGCACGGGTCGTGGAACCGCGGCAACAGGACCGGCTACAAGGTCGTCCGATTGCTGTTCAAGGGCGGCAAGCCGACCGGCGAATACGAGGATTTCATGACCGGCTTCGTGGTCTCCAATGGCGAGGTGTGGGGCCGGCCGGTGGGCGTGGCGGTGGCGAGCGACGGCGCCCTGATCGTCACCGAGGACGGCAACGGCACCATCTGGCGCGTGACTTATGGTGGCGCCCGCTCCTGATGGATCTTGCTCGGCTGGCACAGGCCCTTCATCCCGGATTGCCGGCGCCGGCGTCATCCCTCTTCCCGCGAACAGCGAGAAGGTGGCCGCGAAGCAGCCGGATGAGGGGACCTCGCAGGACGAAGGCCGGGATGTCTGGTGCAACGGATTCGGACATCCAGGGAATTCAACCGTGGCCCGCGCCATGCGATAAAGCTCTCCGATCCGAGACCGAAACCATGACCCTCACCGGCTTCCTCACCTACAGCGCCGCCCTTGGCATCGCCGCCGCCATCCCCGGCCCGGGCATCACCGCGCTTGTCGCGCGTGCGCTCGGCTCCGGCTTTCGTTCGGCGCTGGCGATGTTCTTCGGCCTGATGGTCGGCGACCTCACCTATCTGACCGCCGTGGTGCTCGGCCTCGCCTTTGTCGCGCAGACCTTCGGCATGGTGTTCCTGGCGATCAAATGGGCCGGCGTCGCCTATCTGGCGTTTCTGGGCTGGCGCTTCTGGACCGCCGGCATCACGCCCGAAACGGTTGAGGCCAGGAAGGGCAAGGGCGGGCTGGTTTCGAGCTTTGCCGCCGGCCTCGCCGTCACGCTCGGCAATCCCAAGACAATGATCTTCTACCTCGCCATCACGCCGACCATCGTCGACCTGAAGACCATCACGCTGGCCGACTACAGCATTCTCGCCGCTCTGACGGTCGTCGTCCTGTTCGTCGTGCTGGTCCCTTACCTGGCGCTCGCCGCCAAGGCGCGCTGGTTCCTGAAATCGCCACGCGCCCTGAAGGTGCTGAACCGCACCGCCGCCGGCTTCATGGTCGGCGCGGCGGCAGCGATCGCCGCCCGCCAGTAGCACTCTTTCAGCCAAAACATTCCGAGGTCGGCCCTTTCCGCGAAATGCTTTTCCGGGACAACGGCGTTTTAGACAAACGCCCCACTCGGATATTTCCGGCCGACAGCTTATGTTGCGCGGCTGAAAGCCCTATCTTGCCGGCTGCAATGCCACTTGCCTGAAATTCTCACTCGCCTGAAATCCTGGGAGCGAAACCAATGAACAAGCCCGTCACCTCCGCCCGCGTCCCCGGCCGCGGCCGCATCTACAATTCCATCACCGACACGATCGGCGACACGCCCCTGGTACGGCTCGACAAGTTCGCCAAGGAGAAGGGGATCGTCGCCAACCTGGTGGCCAAGCTCGAATTCTTCAACCCGATCGCTTCGGTCAAGGACCGCATCGGCGTGGCGATGATCGAGGCGCTGGAGGCGGCGGGCAAGATTTCACCCGGCAAGACGACGCTGATCGAACCGACGTCGGGCAACACCGGCATCGCGCTCGCTTTCGCCGCAGCCGCCAAGGGCTACAAGCTGATCCTGACCATGCCTGAGACAATGTCCATCGAGCGCCGCAAGATGCTGGCGCTGCTCGGCGCCGAGCTGGTGCTGACCGAAGGCCCGAAAGGCATGAAGGGCGCCATCGCCAAGGCCGACGAGCTGGCCGCGACGATCCCCAACGCCATCATCCCGCAGCAGTTCGAAAACCCCGCCAATCCGGAAATCCATCGCACGACGACGGCCGAGGAGATCTGGAACGACACGCAGGGCGAGGTCGACATCTTCGTCGCCGGCATCGGCACCGGCGGCACCATCACCGGCGTCGGTCAGGTGTTGAAGAAGCGCAAGCCCTCGGTCCAGATCGTCGCCGTCGAGCCGGAAGCCTCGCCGGTGTTGTCGGGTGGCCAGCCCGGCCCGCACAAGATCCAGGGCATCGGCGCCGGCTTTGCGCCAAAGATCCTCGACACCACGATCTATGACGAGATCGTCAAGGTCTCGAATGAGGATTCGGTTGCCAATGCGCGCCTCGTTGCCCGCCTCGAAGGCGTGCCGGTCGGCATCTCGTCGGGCGCTGCCCTGCAGGCGGCGATCGTCGTCGGCTCACGGCCGGAGAACAAGGGCAAGACCCTGGTGGTGATCATCCCGTCCTTCGCCGAGCGCTATCTGTCGACGATCCTGTTCGAAGGGCTCGGCGCGTAACTCGTCGCGGCTGCTGGCCCTTTGAAAAACCGCCGGTGGCGCCTGCCGCCGGCTTGAGCGGCACCCTGCTTCCGGTTCATATCCCCATCGGCCTGCTTTGGGTGCAGGCCGGGGGGAGAATTCCATGTACAAGCTCTATACACGTCCGGGCAGCGGCGGTTTCGTCGTCGAGGCCGCGCTGGCGCTGGCGAACGCGCCGTTCCAACAGATCGACGTGCCGAAGTCCGACCGGCCCGATCCGGCGTTCCTCGACATCAGCCCGCTAAACCAGGTGCCGGTGCTGACCTTGCCGGACGGGCGCTCGATGACCGAATCGGCGGCGATCTGCATTCTGCTTGCGGAACGCCATCCCGAGGCCAGCCTGGCGCCGGCGATCGACGCGCCGGCCCGCGTCGAGTTCCTGCGCTGGATGGCGTTCATGTCGTCGGTGCTCTATCCCGCGATCCTGCGGCTGTATTACGCCTACCGCTACACGGCCGATGCCGACGGAACGAAAGCCGTCAAGCAGGCAGCCGTCGCCGAGATGGACCGCGGCTTCGCCGTTCTCGACGCCGCCTTGCGCGGCCGTGACTGGCTGGTGGGTGAGGCGATGTCGCTGGCCGACATCTATCTCGTCATGCTCGTGGCCTGGCATCCCGACATCGAAAGCGCGCGGACGGCATGGCCTGATATTGAACGCTTGTGGGCGAAGCTGCGCGAGCATCCATTGCTGAGGACGCTCAACACGTCGCACGAGATGTGGCCGGGCTGAAGCTCAGTTTCGCAGCGTTGCGCGTTTGCCTTGCAGGAACCGGCGCACCGCAGGATCGCGTTCCAGGCCGATCGCCCTGTCATAGGCCTCGGTCGCCTGCGGCACCTGGCCAAGCCTGGCCAGGAGACCGGCCCGCGCCGCCCAGTAAGGCTGATATTCATTCAGCCGCTTGTCGTCACCCAGAACGTAGAGGGCCGCCAGCCCCGCCATGGCGCCCTGCGTTTCGGCGAGCGCAACCGCGCGGTTGATCGCCACCACCGGCGATCCCACAATCGAAAACAGCGCGTCGTAAAGCGCGCGGATCGCCACCCAGTCGGTGCGGCCGGTCAGCCGTCGCGCGGCGTGGGCCGACTGCACGGCTGCCTCAAGCTGGTAGCGGCCGACCACGCCGCTCGCCGCGGCATGGGAAAGAAGCGCCTCCGCCTCATCGATGAGGGCGCGGTCCCAAAGGTCGCAGTCCTGTTCGGCCAGCGGCACGAACTCGCCTTCGGCGCTACGCCGGGCCGCGCGGCGCGCCTCGGCAAACAGCATCAGCGCAAGCAGGCCAAGCGCTTCCGGCTCCTCCGGCATCAGCGTGGCGACCAGGCGGCCGAGCCAGATGCCCTCGGTGGCGAGGTTGCGGCGCCGCGTCTCGGTGCCGGCCGGATCGGACCAGCCTTCGGCGAAGGCGGCGTAGATCGCCTCCAGCACGGCGTCCAGCCGCTCGCCGAGTTCGGCCCGCTCCGGAACCCGCAACGGAATGCCGGTTTCACGGATGCGCGTCTTGGCGCGCACCAGGCGCTGGCCCATCGTTGCCGGCGAGACCAGGAAGGCGGAAGCGATCGTCGCGGCATCGAAGCCGAGGATGGTCTGCAGGATCAGCGGCGCCCGCACGCCCGGTTCGATCGCAGGATGCGCGCAGGCAAACATCAGCCGCAGCCGTTCGTCGGGCAGATCTTCGTCGGTCATGCGCGCCTCCATCTCCTCGGCGATCAGCTTGAGATGATCGCGGGCGGCCTCCCGGGTGAGCCGCCGCCGCACCGCATCGACACGACGCCGGCGCGCCACGGCCAAAGGCCAGGCTTCCGGCTTTTCGGGCACGCCCGATTTCGGCCAGCGTTCGAGCGCCGCGGCAAAGGCGTCGGCCAGCGCGTCCTCGGCCGCGGCCACGTCGCGCGTGCGCGCCGCGAGCCAGGCGACCAGCTTGCCATAGCTCTGCCTGGCGGCGGCCTCGGCGGCCGCCCGGGCGATATCCGGGCGACTGTCCAACGCGGTCAATCCTTGGGCAGGTAGTCGGCCATTTCCCAGATCGGCCGCAACTCGACCGTGCCGGTGCTGGCCGCCGGACAGCGCGCCGCCCATTCGATGGCGGTATCGATGTCGGCCGCCTCGATCATGTAGAAGCCGGCAAGCTGCTCCTTGGTGTCGGCATAGGGGCCGTCGATCACATTGGTCTTGCCGTCGGCGATCCGCACCGAGGTGGTCGCCTGGGTCGGGCGCAGCCTTTCGCCGGCCAGCCACGCGCCTGATTTCTTCAACGCGTCGGTATAGGCGCTATAGGCCGCGCTCATCTGCCGGGCCTTCTCGATCGGCATGGCCGCCATCGCGGCTTCGTCGTTGTTGATCATCAGCATGTATCGCATGGTTCTTCTCCCGTGGTTTCGAAGGCCGCGTCCTTGCGGGGCCAGACGTATGTCGCGCGGCGACGACCGATTTCGACAGCGCGCCAAGAAAAATTTTCGGCTTCGTCACGCGGTTTCGCAAGGACCAGGTTTCACCAGGCGGCCGGCCGCGGACTGGCGACCATGCCTCGCAGCACTATCCTTGCGACCAGCCTTTATGATCCGGGCACGTCACACCAGAGATGGGAGATGAGAAATGGAACTCGTGACCCACAGGAAATTCAAAAACGACCGGTTGATGCCGTGGGGCAAGGGGACAGTTGTCAGCGGAGCGAAGGGATTCGCTTACCTCTGTGGAAACACGGCGACCGCCGCCGACTACGATCCTATGGGCAAGCGGGGCGGTCGTTTCGCTGGCGATGCGGCGGCGCAGTGGCTTGAGGTTCTGGGCAATATCAAATCCGATCTTGAGGAGTTGGGCACCACGCTTGAACACCTCGTCAAACTGACGTTCTTTGTCAGAGGACCATTTCCCGATGGCGGCGTTCTCAGCTCTCCCAATTTTCGCCTGGACGTTCTGGACGCATTCTTCGCCGAGCATTGCCCGAAGCACTGCAGTTACAACAACCCACCGCCCTCGGAGGTGATCGGCGTTGCAGCGCTCGCTCAAGCCGACATCGTCATTGAAATTGTCGCGATCGCCGCCCTGCCGGATTGAGCTGAACCATGGTGTGCCTGCCTCGCCAGCATGCGAATGAAGCCGGAGCACAGCAGGCAGGCGCCGTCGAAGACGATCGACGGACGGCTTGCATCGAAAGATGGTTCAGCGGGAGGACTGGCTTGGCAGACTAGACCGAGGAAGGTCGGTCACGCGGGCCTGGGCTGCTCGTGTCCTGGGACACCAGCCGTAGGTGGTCAAAGACGCGGCGTTGTCGAGCGCCGCTCGTCGGCGAAAGCCGGGCGCTCGGCGCGATAGGTGGTGGCGCGGGAGTTGGCGCCTGGCCGGCAGATCCGGCTGTTGTGGCGGCTCTCGAACGTCATGGTCAGTGCGCGCCGAGCGAGGTACCGCGACGGGCGCAAGCCGGGCCGGGGCCGCGCATGTAGTAGCGCTCCGGCCGATAGGTCGGCGCGACGAATTCGCGAATGGCGGCGGCATAGCCGATGAGGTGCGTTAGGAAGTTCATTTTACCCGTCCCTGTCCCGATTTTCGGATGTCCCTTCCGAATTGCGCGGATGATAGCATCGAGGCGTGAATAGTCGGTGAACGTGATGTTAATTTCTGGTCGAAAACCCGTTGCTTCGTGGCCGGAATGCGGCTGATTCGGGGTGTTTCCATGCCTTTTGTCGCCATTCCGCCGAGTGTGACTTTTGCATCACATATGTTTCGTTTGAATGTCGCCTGGGCGCGGTTCTGTTTCCAATTTTTGACCAGCGGTGAAATTTCCGTTTTGGCCGCCACAATGGCTCAGGCGCGCTTTGGCATGCCTGATGTCACGCGCGTGCGGAACTGGAGCGCGCCCTGCCCGTTCTTCCCTTCATCTGATCGCGGAAAGGAATTGCCATGGCGCCGCGCCCTGCCTGGAAGGGTTATCTGAAGCTGTCGCTGGTCACCTGCGCGGTCGAACTGACCAATGTCGTCACCCATACCGAAAAGGTCTCGTTCCGCATTCTCAACCGCAAGACCGGCAACACGGTGAAACGCATCTATGTCGACGCGCAAACCGGCAAGCCCTTGGAGGATGGCGACGAGATCAAGGGTTATGAGCTGGACGACGGCGACTTCGTCCATATCGAGGAGGACGAGATCGAGGCGGTGCAGATCGAATCCTCGCACACGATGAGCCTCGACGGTTTCGTCGACAAAGCCTCGATCCAGCAGATCTATCTCGACACGCCCTATTATGTCGCGCCGGCCGACAAGGTGTCGGAGGAGGCTTTCGCCGTCATCCGCGATGCCATGGCGGGCAAGAAGATGGCCGGGCTGGCGCGCATCGTGCTCTACAGCCGGGAACGCCCCGTGGTCATCGAGCCGCTCGGCAAGGGCATGGTGCTGACGACACTGCGCTACGACAATACGGTGCGCCAGCCGGACAGCGTGTTCGGCGAGATCAAGGCGGTGAAGACCGACCAGGAGATGACCGATCTGGCCGAGCTGATCATCGACAAGAAGAAGGCGAAGTTCGATCCGTCGAAATTCGACGACAAATATGAGGACGCGCTGCTCGAACTGATCCGCGCCAAGAAGGCCGGCAAGAAGGCGCCCAAGGCCCAGGCGACGCCCAAACCCTCGAATGTCGTCAACCTGTTCGATGCGCTGAAGAAGAGCCTTTCCTCGGATTCAGGCTCTACGAAAGCGTCGTCCGCGAAAGCCAAACCGGCGGCCAAGCGCGCCAAGCCGAAAGCGGCCGCGCCCAAGCGCAAATCGGCCTGAGGGAACAAATGGCCGGCCTCGAGCAATATAACGCCAAGCGCGATTTCAAGAAGACCTCGGAACCGGCCGGCAAGGTCGCGCGGACCGGGAAAAGCGAGGAGGGCGGCATTTTCGTCATCCACAAGCATGCGGCGACCAGGCTGCATTACGACCTTCGGCTGGAACATGGTGGCGTGCTGTGGAGCTGGGCGGTGACACGTGGCCCCAGCCTGGACCCGCATGAGAAGCGGCTGGCCGTCCATGTCGAGGACCACCCGATCGACTACGCTCCGTTCGAGGGCACGATCCCCAAGGGCGAATATGGCGGCGGCTCGGTCATCGTCTGGGACGAAGGGACATGGGTGCCCGAGACCGACCCGGCCAAGGCGATGAAGAAAGGCCATATCAACTTCGAGCTCAAGGGTCACAAGCTGCATGGGCTGTGGCATCTGGTCAGGCTGAAACCGCGTCCGGGCGAGAAGCGCGACAACTGGCTGCTGATCAAATCGGACGATGCAGCGGCGCGCCCGGGCGAGGATATACTGAAGGAAGCGCCGCAATCGGTGAAGTCCGGCCTGACGATCGAGGAGATCGGCGAAGGCAAGACGGCGAAAGGCCGAAAGCCCGACGTCTGGCATTCGAACAGGCCGGCGGCCGGCAACGCGAAGGCGGCCGCCCGGAAACTCGACTTCATCGAACCGCAGCTGGCGACACTCGAACGGGATGCGCCGCCGGGCAAGGACTGGCTGCACGAAGTGAAATTCGACGGCTATCGCATGCAGGCGCAGATCGCCGGTACCGATGTGCGCCTCTTGACCCGCACCGGACTCGACTGGACGGAGAAATTCGACGGCGAAATCGTCACCGAACTCGCTGCCCTGAAATGCAGCGATGCCATCATCGACGGCGAGATCGTCGTACTGGCCGACAGCGGCGTCTCGTCCTTCGCCTTGCTGCAGCAGGATTTGTCGGCAAAGCGGACACATCGCTTCATCTACTATGTGTTCGACCTGATGCGCCTCGACGGCAAGGATTTGCGCGCCGAACCGCTGGTCGAGCGCAAGCAGGCCTTGCAGGAGCTGCTCGGCAAGCAGCCCGAAAACCCGGCGGTGCGTTTCTCCGACCACTTTTCCGAGCCCGGCAAGATCATGCTGGAGCATGCCTGCCGCATGGGGCTGGAAGGCGTCGTCTCGAAGCGTGCCGATGCGCCCTATCGCAGCGGGCGCGGCCCGACATGGGTGAAGTCGAAATGCACGGCGCGGCAGGAATTCGTCATTGGCGGCTATCTGCCGTCGGACAAGACCGGGCGCGGGCTGCGCTCGCTGCTGGTCGGCTACTATGAGGGCGCCAAGCTACACTATGCCGGGCGCGTCGGCACCGGCTTCTCCGCCAAGGGTGCGACGGAGCTGAAGACAAAACTCGATGCGCTGAAGGCCAAGGATTCGCCTTTCGACAGGGCCGTGCCGAAGGGCAAGGGTCTGGTCTGGGTCAAGCCGGAGCTTGTCGGCGAAGTGGAGTTTCGCAGCTGGACCTCGGACCGTATAATACGCCATGCCTCGTTCCAGGGGCTGCGCGAGGACAAGCCGGCGGAGGACGTTGTGCAGGAAAGGCCCAAGGCAGCGACAGGCAAGGCCAAGCCGTCGTCGAGCGGCGCCGGCAAATCCGCCGGGGCGGTAACGACCACCGTCAAGCTCTCCCACCCCGACAAGCTGCTGTGGCCCGACGAAAAGATCTCCAAGCAAGGCCTGCTCGACCATTACGCGGAGGTCTGGCCGCGCATGGAGCAGTTCGTCGTCAACCGTCCGCTCAGCCTGGTGCGGGCGCCGGACGGCGTCGGCGGGCCACGCTTTTTCCAGAAACACGCCTCGGCCGGCATGAGCGACAAGATCGCGCGGATGAAAGACCCAACCGATGGCGAGGAAATCCTGTTCGTCCGGGATTTCGATGGCGTCGCGGCGCTCGTCCAGTACGGGGTGGTCGAGATCCATATCTGGGGTTGCACGATCGACAAGCTCGAACAGCCGGACCAGATCATCTTCGATCTCGACCCCGATGAGGGTGTCGACGTGGAAGCGGTACGCGAGGCGGCGCTTGACATCAGGGGCAAGCTCGACGAGCTGTCGCTGCCGAATTTCGTCAAGACATCGGGCGGCAAGGGCTATCACGTGCTGGTGCCGCTCAAGCCCTCGGCGGATTGGGATGCGGTAAAGACCTTCGCCCATGATTTCGCCAAGGCGCTCGAACAGGGCGCCTCCGGCCGCTACACGGCGACGCTGTCGAAGAAGGCGCGCACCGGGAAAATCTTCGTCGACTATCTTCGCAACGGCCGCGGCTCGACGACGGTCGCGCCCTATTCGTCGAGGGCCAAGAAGGGGGCTACCGTGTCGATGCCGGTGACCTGGGCCGAGATCGAGGCCGGGCTGGCGCCGAACGCGTTCCCGATCGGCGACAAGACGACGCTGAAACAGCTGGCGCAAGCCGATCCGTGGAAGGGGTTTTTCGAGCAGGGGAAGGCGTTGAAGCGGGGGTAAGCCTACTCGACTTCGTCATCGTAGGGCGAAGCAAGGAGCGAAGCGACGCAGCGCAGACCCCAGGATGACGAAGGTGGGTGAGCGCTGGCAAACTACGCCAAAAACGCCCTCTCAAACGCCTGCTTGCCCGGCGGCGAGAAGATGACCACGCGGCTGTCCTTTTCACGACGTGCCCATTTTTCCAGAAGGATCTTGTCGAGGATGGCCGCGCCCAGCGTGCCGGCGAGATGCGAGCGGCGCACGCTCCAGTCGAGGCAGGCGCGACAGACCGGCCGGCGCGGCCTGGGATCGACATCGATGCCCATGGCGGAAAAATGCGATGCCGCCGACGGACCAGGCCTGATCTCCTTGTCGTCGCGCAGCAGGATGTCTCTCTCGACAAGGCGGTCGAGCATCGCCACCGCCTGCTCGCCGGCGAGATGGTCATAGCAGACGCGCGCGACGCGCATCGCCGCGTCACGCGGACCCGGCCGCACACGCTTGGGGCCAACGGCTTCCGCCACACCGGTGATGGCTTCGATCATGCCCGCGACCTGCGGACCGGCGAGACCGTAATAGCGATGCCTGCCCTGGCTGGCCAAGGTCAGCAGCCCACCCTCCATCAATTTCGACAGATGCGAGCTGGCGGTCGGCAAGGAGACGCCGGCCTCCAGCGCCAGTTCGCTCGCCGTCAGCGCCGTGCCGCCCATCAGCGCGCTGAGCATGTTGGCGCGGGCCGGGTCGCCGACCAGGCTGGCGATGCGCGCGATATCAGGTCCTTCACGCATGGTTTGATCCTCATCGAAGCATTCTTGTGAGACAACCACTAATCTGGCTCCAGCTCAAGGAGCCGGCGACGCAAGCGACGATGGCTCCTGACACCAAACTGCCTAGCACATGGATGCGCATGACGTTTCGACCGCGCTCGAAGCGTCGATGCAAGACCCAAGGGAGCCGACCATGACCATCACCTGCTTCATCCGCTATGAGATCGACCCGTTCGGCAAGGCCGCCTTCGAGGAATATGCCCGCAACTGGGGCCAGGCCATTCCGCGCTGCGGCGCCGACCTGATCGGCTATTTCGCCCCGCATGAGGGGTCGGCGACGACGGCCTACGCCGCCTACAACATTGAAAGCCTGGCGGCCTACGAAGCCTATCGGGCCCGCCTTGCCGCCGATCCCGCCGGCAAGGCAAACTATGAGTTCGCTCGCCGCGAAAGATTCATCCTCAAGGAGGACCGCATGTTCCTGAAACACGTTTCCGGGCCCCACGCCAAGCTGGTGCTGCCGTGATCGCCGTCATCTTCGAGGTGCAGCCCGCGGAGGGCCGGCGCGATGCCTATCTCGGCATCGCCGCCAAGCTGCGGCCCCTGCTCGACGGCATTGACGGCTTCATCTCGATCGAGCGCTTTCAGAGTCTCGCCGACCCGAACCGCATCCTGTCGCTGTCGTTCTGGCGCGACGAGGACGCGGTGAAGGCCTGGCGCAACACCGAAGAGCACCGCCAGGCGCAGCAGGCCGGCCGCGGCGGCATCTTTGCCGGCTATCGGCTGCGCATCGCGCATGTGGTGCGCGACTACGGACTGACCGAAAGGGACGAGGCGCCGGCGGACAGCCGGGCGGTGAATGGGTGAGTGGCTGGCGCGGCAGCGCTCAAGCATTCCCGATCAGCACTCCCGCCGCGAACACCAGCGCGCCGCCCAGCACCACCTGGAAGGCGGCGCGCAGGAAGGGCGTCTGCATGTAGCGGTTCTGGACGAAGGCGATGGCCCACAATTCGAAGAACACCACCACAGCGGCGACGGCCGTCGCCGTCCAGAAATGCGGAATGAGATAGGGCAATGCGTGGCCCAGACCGCCGGCCGATGTCATGACGCCGGTGGTGATGCCGCGTTTTATCGGCGAGCCGCGGCCCGAGAGCTTGCCGTCGTCGGAAGCGACTTCAGTAAAACCCATGGAGATGCCGGCGCCGATCGACGCGGCAAGCCCGACCAGGAAGGTCTGCCAGGTGTCATGCGTGGCGAAGGCAGCGGCGAAGATCGGCGCCAGCGTCGACACCGAACCGTCCATCAGGCCGGCAAGGCCCGGCTGCACATAAGTCAGGATGAACTGGCGCTGCTCGGCGGCGGCCTCTTCATCCTTCACGTCGCCGGGCACATGCTTCTGCTCCAGCCGCTGCGCCAGTGTCTCGTGACCCTGTTCGGCTATAGCGAGGTCGTCGAGAAGTTTACGCGTCGAGGCATCGGTGGTGCGCTTTGCCGCCTCGACGTAGAACAGGTAGGCCTGCTGCTCCATCGCCTCGGCCTGGCGGCGCACATGCTCGATGCCGAGCGGCCTCACCAGCCAGTCGGGCTTGCGCTCGAAATAGCCCTTCACATGTTCGCGCCGGATCAGCGGAATGCGCTCGCCGAAACGCTTGCGGAAGAGTTCGATCAGGGCGTCGCGATGGCCGTCCTCCTCCTCGGCCATCTCCTCGAACACCTTCGCCGATTGCGGGAAGCTTTCCGCCAGCCCGTCGGCATAGGCCCGATAGATGCGACCGTCATCTTCCTCGGATGAAATGGCCAGCGCCAGGATTTCTTGTTCGGAGAGCGATTCGAAGGGGCGGCGGCCGAAGCCGAAAACACGGGAAAGCATGAGGAAAGGACCCTAGTTTAGAATAGTTCTAAACTAGGGTTTGCCACGCTCCGGGTCAATCGCGCCGTGGCCACGGGTTCAAGAATTGTTGAAACACTCAAGTGGCCCCGCTTCTTTATTATTGGCAAAGATTCACCTATATAGCTGAACCTAACACAAGAATGAGGAGCATGCGCATGACGAAGCCGCACCCGCAGCATTTCGACCCGAAACCCGTTCTCGATCTCATTGCCGGCATCGAGGCCGATCTGCAGCGCCTGAAGGGCCTGGTCGAGCAGCAGATCGAGAAGTTCGACCCCGCCAACCCGCACAACAAGGCCCCCGACGGCAAGCTGACCGAGGAGGGGGTCGAGTGCTGCTACCGCATGTTCGACGAAGGCAAGTCGCGCTATTCGGTCGCCCAGCAGATGAAGATCTCCTTTGCGGCCGCCACCCACCGCTTCAACAATTGGCGCAAGCTGGGCGGAACCAAGAGGCAGCGGACGCTGCTTGGATGAGGAGCGGTCCGCGCAGCGGACGAAAAGCCCCCAAATGGGCTTTTCGAGCGACGAACGCCCGGAGCCATAGAGGAGGGCCGGGGCCAACCGTCATGGTCGGCGCTGCCCCTCATTGCCCTGCCGGGCATTCTCACCGTGAACGGGGAGAAAGAAGCTGGTCTCACCGTCGCCGCTCCTCCAGCAACGTCCGCTTCCTGGCGAAAGCGTAGGCGACAGCGCCCTTCTCCCCGTTCACGGGGAGAAGATGGCGGCAGCCAGATGAGGGGCAGCGCCGTCCATCGGATTTTGACTCACCCAACATTGTAACGGTCACATTTTTTCGATGGTGCGCCACGGCTGTTTGCGCGCATCATGAGAAGACACCCACTTTCACTGGACCTCGCATGACCGCCACCACCCTTCCCGGCATCGCCGACATCCACGCCGCGGCGGCCCGTCTTTCCGGGCTGATCGTCGAAACCCCCTTGATCGAATCGCAGGAGCTGAACAAGCGCTTCGGCGGCCGCGTCCTGTTCAAGCCGGAGACGCTGCAGCGCACCGGCTCGTTCAAGTTCCGTGGCGCCTACAACAAACTGTCATTACTGAGCGAGGCGGAACGCAGCCGGGGTGTCGTCGCCTTCTCGTCGGGCAATCATGCACAGGGGGTCGCCGCTTCCGCCGCCATGTTCGGCGTCAAGGCGGTCATCGCCATGCCGGCGGACGCGCCGGCGATGAAGATCGGCAATGTTCGCAAGATGGGCGCGGAGGTGGTGCCCTTCGACCGTTTCCGCGATGACCGCATGACCGTGGTTCGCCCCTATATCGACAGGGGGATGGTGCTGGTGCCGCCCTTCGACGACCCTGCCATCATTGCCGGGCAAGGCACGATCGGCCTTGAACTGATGCGGCAGGCCAGGGCGCTCGGCATCAGCCTCGACGCCGTCTTGATCCCCTGTGGCGGCGGCGGCCTGTCGAGCGGCATTTCGGTGGCGGTCAAGGACGCCTCGCCAGGCACAGCGGTCTGGGCGGTCGAGCCCGAGCATTTCGACGATACGCGCCGCTCGCTCGCCGCCGACGCCCGGGTTTCCAACGAACAGGGCTACAGTTCGATCTGCGACGCGATCCTGACGGCCGAGCCGGGCGTGATCACGTTCGAGATCAACCGCAAGAACCTCGCCGGCGCCATTGCCGTCTCCGATAAGGCGACGGCACAGGCGATGCGCGACGCCATGGCCTATCTGAAGCTGGTGGTCGAGCCGGGCGGCTGCGTCGCGCTGGCGGCGCTGTCATCGGGCGAGATCGAACTGTCGGGCAAGAATGTCGCCGTGGTGCTGTCCGGCGGCAATGTCGATTTCAGTACCTATGCCGGGATCATGGCGGCCGCCTGAGCGCTTTGTCCGCCGCGCCATGCCCGCCATCAGCGCCTCTGCCATGCGGGAGATGCGGGCGATCGGACGCCGTTTTACGATCCGGCCGTCGTCATTGGCGATCATGGTTCGCGAGCGCCGGTCAGTCCAGCGTGCGCCTGAAGCGCAAAAGCGCTGTGCCCGCGAAGACCAGCACGAACACGGCCAGCCAGCCTATCTCGGTGGCGATGGCGTGGAAATCGGCGCCCTTCAGCATCACCGCGCGGGTGATGCGCAGGAAATGCGTCAGCGGGAAGATTTCGCCCAGCGCCTGGGCCCAGCCCGGCATGCCGCGATAGGGGAACATGAAGCCGGACAAGAGCAGGGACGGCAGGAAGAAGAAGAAGGTCAGCTGCATGGCCTGCATCTGCGAGCGGGCCATGGTCGAGATGGTGTAGCCGAGCAGCACCAGCGAGAGCACGAAGACGAGCACCGACGACAACAGAAGCGTCAGGCTGCCGACGAAGGGAATGTCGAACAGGAGCTTGGCCGCCACCAGCACCACCGCCACCTGCACCGCGCCGACGACGAGGAAGGGCAGCACCTTGCCCAGCATGATCTCGGCCGGGCTGGACGGCATGGCGAGCAGGTTTTCCATCGTGCCGCGCTCGGTTTCGCGGGTCAGCGCCATGGCCGTCATCATCACCATGGTCATCTGCAGGATGACGCCGAGCAGGCCGGGCACGATGTTGTATTGCGAAATGCCTTCGGGATTGTAGCGCTGGTGCACCACCACCTGCAGCTGCTGCCTGGCATTCTCGGCGGCCGCGGCCTGCATGCCCTGGGCGCGCAGCAGCGCCTGGCTCGCCACCGTGCTCAGCGTGGAAATGGCGCCGCTCGCCGCCGACGGATCGGTCGCGTCCGCCTCGATCAGGATTTGCGGATTGTCGCCCCGCTCGACACGCCTGGCGAAGTCGGCCGGGATGGTGACGACGAAGGAAACGTCGCCGCGCGCCATCAGGAATTCCGCCTCCTCGGCGCTCTGGGTCACATGGTCGAAACGATAGTAGCCCGTCACCTGCAGCGCCGAGACCATGGCGCGCGTGTACTGGTCGTTGCTCATCGCCACCAGCGCCGTCGGCAAGCCCTTCGGATCGTTGTTGATGGCAAAGCCGAACAGCACCAGCTGCAGCAGCGGCACGCCGAGCATCATGGCGAAGGTGATGCGGTCGCGCCGCATCTGGATGAACTCCTTGATCAGCAGCGCGCCAAGCCTGGCGAAGGAGAAGACACTGTTCATGCCATATTGTCCTTCGACCCCGACATGAACTGGATGAAGACATCCTCCAGGCTGGTTTCGCCCGGCGCGACCGTCACGCCCTCGTGCTCCTTCTCGACATCGGCAAGCGTTGCTTCGAGCTTCTTCCTGTCGGAACCGACGACATGCAGCGTCGCGCCGAAGGGCGCCACCTGGTCGACGCCGGGGCGGCCCTGCAGCTCTTCGGCCACCTTGGCCAGCCGCGGACCCTGCACCACGAACGTCGTCAGGCCGGCATTCATGACCACCTCGGCGACGGTGCCGGTGGCCAGCATCCTGCCGTAGGAGATGTAGCTGATGCGGTGGCAGCGCTCGGCTTCGTCCATGTAGTGGGTGGAGACCAGCACGGTGAGGCCGCCGCTGGCGAGGCGGTGGATCTCGTCCCAGAATTCGCGCCGCGCCTTCGGATCGACACCGGCCGTCGGCTCGTCGAGCAAAAGCAGCTTAGGCTTGTGCATGATGCAGGCGGCGAGCGCCAGCCGCTGCTTCCAGCCGCCGGACAGCGTGCCGGCCAACTGGTTGCGGCGCGAGGTCAGGCCGAGTTCCTCCAGTGTCCTGGCCACATACTCCTCGACCGGCTTCAGCCGGTAGAGCCGCGCCACGAATTCTAGGTTCTCGCCGATCGTCAGATCCTCGTAGAACGAGAATTTCTGCGTCATATAGCCGACTTCGCGCTTGATCCTGAGCGACTCCGTACGGATGTTGAAACCCAACACCGTGCCTTCGCCTTCGTCTGGCGTGAGCAGGCCGCACATGATGCGGATGGTGGTGGTCTTGCCCGAACCGTTGGGGCCGAGGAAGCCGACGATCTCGCCTTCGGCGACCGACATCGTCACATGGTCGACGACGGTCTTGTCGCCGAAGCGCTTGACCAGGCCGTGAACGTCGATGGCGTTCATCTGGCCGTTTCCGCAAGATCGACGTCGACGATCTGGCCGGGCTGCAGTGGGCCGGCATCGCCCTCCGGGCGGGCCTCGACCAGATAGACCAGCTTCTGCCGGTTCTCGAGCGAATAGATCACCGGCGGGGTGAATTCGGGATCGGGCGAGACATAGCTGACGCGCGCCTTCACACCACCGCCGCAGCCGTCGCAATGAACGTTGAGCAGGCTGCCTATCCTGACCGAGGAGAAGGCGGTCTCCGGTATGTAGACGCTGAGCTTCACCGCGCCGTCAGGCAGCATCGAGATGACCGGCGCGGTCGGGCCGGCCGTGTCGCCGGGATTGCGGATGACGTCATTGACGCGGCCGGGCGAGGGCGCGGCCAGCCTGCGCTTGGACAGCCGCCACCGAGCCTGCTCCAGCGCTGCCTGCGCCTGCTTGACCTGATTGTCGGCGGCCTTGATCGTCTCGGGCCGCGCCGGCAGGCCACCGACGGCGAGATTGGCCCTGGCCTGGCCGACCTGGGCATTGGCGGTCTCCAGCGTCGCCGAGGCGGTGTCGTAATCGGCCTGGGTGCCGGTGCCGCGTTTGAACAGATCGGCGGCGCGGTCGTATTTGCGCTTCGCGTCGTCGGCCTGCGCCTTGGCCATGTCGACCTGCGCCTTGAGTGCGGCGATTTCTTCCGGCCGCTTGCCGACCTGCAAATCGGCGAGTTGCGCCTGCGCCTGGGCGAGGCTTGCCTCGGCCTGCGCCACCGCGATCTTGGCGTCGGCGCTTTCCAGCGTCACCACCGTCGTGCCCGGCGTGACGCGATCGCCGCGCTTCACGGCGACGGCCTCGACCTGCGCCACCTCGATCGGCGCCAGGAGCACATAGTCGCCCTCGACATAGCCGACGGCCAGGGGGGCGGTGGGGGCACAGGCCCCGAGAAGCTGCACGGCGAGCGGCAGCGAACACAGAAAGCTCATGGTCTTTGCCCCTTCATCCCTGCCGCTCGATCCTCGATCTTTCGGGCGGCCAGTATGGCGCCGAGGTTGTCCGTCGTGACCGCCACGACCTTGGCGGCCTCGACAGCGCCGATATCGTGCCAACCCATGCGGCGCATCACCGCTTCGCGGCCGATGCGGAAATAGATGACCTGGCCGATCAGCGTGAAGACGGTGAGCCGGGTCCGCTCGCTTTCGGCCGGCTCGCCGGTCGCCTGCTCCCAGATCAGACACAACCGGCGATGCGTCGGCTCGAACACGCCGTCATAGATGCGGTCGAGGGCTGCTGTCGGATGCGACAGTTCGCGCAGGACGAACTGCACGATCTCGCCGGCCTGCGGCTGCGCCACGATGAAGCCGACCATCCGCTCCAGCGCCCCGAAGAGCAGCAGACGCGCGGCCTCCGGATCGTTTGCCGCCGCGGCCTGGGCGCTGCCCAATGCCTGGCCGGCAATCGTCTGGATGGTTTCGACGATATAGTCGGCGGCGGCGGCGCGAAGGCCTTCCTTGCCGCCGAAATGATAGGCGATCGACCCGATATTGGCCTGCGCCTCGGCCGCGATCTGACGGGTCGAGGTACCATCGAAACCCTGCCGGCCGAACAGTTTCAGCGCCGCCCGCACGAGTGCAGTGCGCGTCAGATCCGCCGGAGAGGTCTCGCGTCGGGGATTTTTGGTGTCGGGGACTTTGATCATGGCAAGACTTTAATCAATCGATTGATTAAAGTCAACTTGTGTTCGGAGTTGTCTTGCCATCGCCCGTGGCAAACGCTTTAGTGCGCGGCCATGGGCAAGGAAGTCGAGCGCAAGTTCCTGGTCTCCAGCACCGCGTGGCGGGAGTTGGTCGAGGCGGATATCCGCATTCTCCAGTTCTATCTCGCCGCGACGCCTGGCCGGACCGTGCGCATTCGCATCAGCGACGGCGCTTCCGCCAAGCTGACGCTCAAATTCGGCAGCGGCGCGCGCGAGCGCGACGAGTTCGAGTATCCAATCCCGCTCGCCGATGCCGTCGAGATGCTGGACTTCGCCATCGGACGTGTCATCGAGAAGACACGTCACCATGTTAGGCATCGCGGCTATCTCTATGAAGTCGACGTCTTTGGCGGTGCACTCGCGGGACTTGTGGTGGCCGAACTCGAGACGCCGGAAGACGTGCCGGACGAAATGCTGCCTGACTGGCTCGGCCGTGAAGTCACCGGCGAGCAGAAATTCTACAACGCGTCGCTCGCCCTCGGGGGGATACCGGAGATCGCCGCATGAGCTTTCGTATCGACCCGCGCCTGCCGCTGACCGGCGAGGTCAGGCGCATCCTTGCCGAGGAAATTGGCAAGGCGCTCCTGCATCTGGATACGGCGCGCAGCCGGCCGGAGCAGGGACTGCACAAATGCCGCAAGCGGCTTAAGAGTGCGCGTGCCTTGCTGCGTCTGATTCATTCCGGTGACGAAACATTCTGCACGACGGAGAACCAGTGCTATCGCAACGTTGCGGCCCTGCTTGCCGGCCCACGCGAGGCAACGGCGCTGATCGAGACAATCGACCGGCTGGCGGCAGCTTTCCCGAAGGAGAGCGCCGATGGCGGGCTCGATACCGTACGTGACCGGATGATTGCCCGCCAGCACGATCTCCACGAAGCCGCCGGCCTCGAAGCGGCGATCGGCGCGGCGACCGCCGCCTGCGAAGACGGCATGAAGCGGATCGAAAGCCTCGACTTGCCAGACCAGCCGGAACAGGCGGCCGACGTGCTTGCCGAAGGCGCCAGGGTCACCCTGCGCCGTGCCAGGAAGGCGCTCGACAAGGCTGGCTCGCGCGGCGAGGCCGACGATTTCCACGATCTGCGCAAAGCGGCCAAGACGCATGGCATGCACCTGTCGCTGCTGGGCAGGCTCTGGCCGACGCCTATCAAGGCGCGGCGCAAGGCGGTCGATGCACTGGGCGAGCGGCTCGGCGAATTGCATGATCTGTTCGTCATGCGCGCCTTGCTCGAGGCGGATGACGAGCCGCTTGGCCCGCCCGAGGACACGAAACTTCTCGGCAAGCTCATGAAACGTTCGGAGAAGAGCCTGAGAAAGTCATGTCTTGCCGAGGCGGCCGAACTGTTCGGCGACAGCCCCAAGCATTCGACGAAGAAGCTGGCCCGCAAGGCGCGCGGTGATCTGGCCAGTCCGGCGCCGCGCGACGAGACGAGCGCTTCGGCCGGCTGACGAGGCCTGCACGCTGGCACTTCCCCGCCGGCGTGTGCTAGTCACGCTGCATCATGACCGAGCCCGGCGACACGCTCCTGGACCGACTTGGCCGCTGGCTCGCCGGCCGGTTGCAGGAAGAGTCCTCCGGCTATGAACCCTACACGCCGTCGGATCCCGAAACGTTGCGCCGCACGCTGGAACCCGGCGACATCCTGCTGATCGAGGGCAACCAGAAGATCTCGGCGGCGATCAAGTACCTCACCCAGTCGACATGGTCGCATGCGGCCCTCTATGTCGGCGACGCGCTGGCCGAACCGGAGGACGGAACAGAGCGGCGGCGGCTGGTCGAGGTCACGCTCGGCGAAGGCTGCGTGGCGGTACCCTTGTCTCGCTACCGCACCTACAACACCCGCATCTGCCGGGCGAGCGGGCTGACGCCGGAGGACCGCGACACGGTCGTCGCCTTCATGATCGGCAAGCTTGGTCTGAAATACGACCTCAAGAACATTTTCGACATGCTGCGCTATTTCCTGCCGACGCCGCCGGTGCCGGTGCGCTGGCGCCGGCGCATGCTGGCCTTCGGCTCCGGCGACCCGACCCGGGCCATCTGCTCCTCGCTCATCGCCGAGGCCTATGGCCGGATCCACTACCCGATCCTGCCCGAAATCACCCGTGCGCCGGGCCGCGCCTCGGCGCAGTCGAGCTATATGCGCAAGGAAATCCTGCACATCCGCCACCACTCGCTCTACACGCCGCGCGACTTCGACCTGTCGCCGTTTTTCCGCATCGTCAAGCCGACGCTGGAATATGGCTTCGACTACCGGTCCGTGACCTGGGACGACAAGGCCGCCGACGCGAAGGCCGCCGAATAGCGGCCTTTCAAGCCGGAAGCGGGCGCCGTCCTTTTGCGGTGGGCTGCTCAGGCGTCCTGGCGCCGGCATCGCGCGGGTGCGGGCCGATCGGCATGATCGCGGGAAATGGCGTCGCTCCAAAGGCAAACGTCCATTTGTAGCCGGTGAGCCCGTCCTCGGGCGTCGTATGTTGGTCGTGGTGAGCCAGCAATTTGGCGCGCTCGGCAAGGTCTTCCGCTTCGCGCCGCACCATCTCGGCCGTCTCAGGCCGCATCCGCCTGGAGAAGCTGACGAAGGTCGCCTCCTTCTCGATATGGGTGATGGCCCAGCCGATGAAATTCTTGTTGGTCATCTCGAACAGCGGCCTGAGCGGCCCTTCGAAATTCCACTGGATCGGCGTTTCGACCAGCAATCTTGCCGTGAGGCCCCGGCCGAGCGCGATCAGTCCCAGTTCCTCGAGGTCGCGCAGATAGAGGAACATCGAGGCCTCGCTCAGGCCTTGCGAGCGCATGATGCCCTGCGGCGTGAACTTTTCCGACAGCATGACGAAGATGAACAGCAGCGCGGGCCGCCCAGCGAGCCGGCGCTCGATCTCGGGCGCGATATGGTTGACCGGCCCCGGCCCCCGGTTCATCGAGCCAAGCACGTTTTCCAGCTCGACGCCGGCTGCGGCGCATATCTCGACCAACCGGTCGAGCTTGCAGTTGCGCTCGTGGAAGATGCGTTTCACCGTCGGCTCGGAAACGCCCATGCGATCGGCCAGCTCGCGATAGGTGACGCCCTTCGCCTTCAGCGTCCGCTTCAGCGCCTCGAAGATCAGACCGTTCATGGGATGCACCTCTTGCCGGCAATTTCGTATCGATTTTCGATACTAGCGGCAATCAGGCTTTTCGAAAAGTATCGAAAATCCTAGCTCGTCGCCTGTCAGCACAGGAGAACAGCCATGAAACGCTTCATCATCCCAGCCTTGGTCGCCACCATCGGTATCGCGGCCGCACCAGCGGTCCAGGCCGGCGAACTCTGGCGCGCAACGGGCCTCCAACAACCGGAATCAGCTTTGTTCGACGCCGCCAACAACCGCATCATCGTCTCCAATATCGTCGGTAACCCCGGCGATGCCGACGGCAACGGCTATCTCAGCGTGCTGTCGCTGGACGGCAAGATCGTCACCCAGCACTGGACCGACGGCATGGACGCGCCCAAGGGCATGGCGATATCGGCCGGCAAGCTCTATGTCGCCGACATCACCAAGGTCCGCGTCGTCGATCTCGCCAGCGGCAGGCTGGTCGCCAGCATCGTGGTGCCGAATGCCGTCTTCCTCAACGACATGACGGCGGACCACACAGGCAAGGTCTATGTCAGCGACATGCTGGCCGACACGATCTACCGCATCGACGGCGACAGGCCGGAGCCGTTCGTCAGGGATGCGTTGCTGGCTTCGCCCAATGGCGTCTTCGCCGACGGCGGCCGGCTGATCGTGGCCTCCTGGGGCAAGGGCATCAAGCCCGACTTCAGCACGGCGGAGCCGGGCGGGCTGCTGTCGGTCGACCTCGCCAGCAAGGTGGTTTCGCCGCTGCCCGGCGCGCGGAGATTCGCCGACCTCGACGGCGTCATCGCCATTGGCGACACCATCTACGCCACCGCCTACTTGACCGGCACGCTTTACCGCTACGAGGCCGGCGGAACTCCAGAAGCGGTGGCGCATTTCAAGCCGGGCAGCGCCGACATCGGCACCGACGGCAAGTCGATCCTCTATGTGCCGCTGATGAACGAGGGCGAGGTGGCGGCGCTGAAGCTCGATTGAGAAACGGCGGCTCGGGGCGAGCCGCGACCTTTGCTAACAGCCGTCGATGGACCGTGGTAGGAAAGGTCCTTCGACGGCGATGGAGGTTTGCCATGGAAGACTTTGCCATGGAAGACGGGGGCATCCGGGCGGCCCTGGACCGCCACTGGGCGGCTTCCGACGCAGGTGACTTCGAGGCGGAACACCAGATCTACCGGGAGGATGCGGTGCTCGACTATCCGCAATCGGGCGAGCGCATCCGTGGACGGCGCAACATCCAGTCGTCCCGCGCCGCGCAGCCGAACCGCAAGCGCTTCACCGTGCGGCGGATCATCGGCAAGGATGACCTCTGGGTCACCGAATATGTCCTGACCTATGACGGGCGGCCATCCCATACCGTCAGCATCATGGAGTTCCTGGACGGCAAGGTGGCGCGCGAGACCCAGTATTTCAGCGATCCATTCGAGCCGGGAGCCTCGCGGGCACAATGGGCCGAGCGGATACTGTGAGCCATGGGGAAAATCATCCGCCGATCGCCCGTGCGGAACTGCCGAACGAGACCGTCGCTCTCGCCCGCTTCCTGATCGGCAAGCTGGTGATGCGGGCGTTACCCGAAGGCATTGTCGGCGGCCGCATCGTCGAGACCGAGGCCTATGTCGTCGGCGACGCCGCCGGGCATGGTTTCAGGGGAATGACCCCGCGCAACCGTTCGCTGTTCCTCGAGCGCGGCCATGCCTATGTCTATCTCGCCTATGGCACCTCCATGATGCTGAATGTCTCGAGCGAGGGGCAGGGGATCGGCACCGGTGTCCTGATCCGGGCGCTGGAACCGCTCGAAGGCATCGCGATCATGCGGCGGAACCGTGGCATCGAGCGCTTGCGCGACCTGGCGCGCGGGCCGGGAAGGCTGGCCTCCGCACTGCGGATCGATCGTTCGCTCGACGGGCTCGACCTCTGCCAGAAAGAGCCTTTATGGCTCGCAGGCGATGCCCAGAGCCCCGGTGAGATCGGGCAGGGCATCAGGATCGGCATTTCGAAGGATGCCGACCGCCTGCTGCGCTTCTATCTCAGGGGCAGCCCGTTCGTCAGCGGTCCGAGATCGCTCAACCGATGAGACGCCGGCCAGCCGCCCTCCTCCGTTGAAAGGAAGCTGGACCGAAGGACGCGCCTCTCACTTCCCCGCCAGCCGCGCCCGCGCGTCGTGGAGCCGGCACAGGTCATCAGCGGCCGCTTGGCGCCGGTGGTGCGGCGGGCTTGAGGCGCACGCCCCTGCCGCCGCGCTCGCTGGCCTGGTTCTCGCCGATCAGTTCCACCCCGGCCTCGTCGAGCGCCTGGATGACCTTCATCAGCGTATCGACCACGCCCCGGACCACGCCATCGCTCGCTTCCATGCGCTGGATGGTTGGAAGCGAAACGCCGGCGCGCTCGGCCAGCGTCTTCTGATCGATGCCGGCCAAAGCCCTCGCGGCACGCATCTGCGCGGCAGTGATCATCGGCCGGAACCCATGTCCGCGTCCGCGGAAATGGCGCATGACGTTTCAAGCATCAATATGAATCTTTGTGACTTAAACACCGTCGCCTGATTGTCCATTTCCGATACTTCCCGAGCATTGCAAGCTAGGATGTTGTCCATCTGAGGGAAGGGATAACGCGGTTGAGCAGTTTCAAAACTTTGGTGACATCGGCATGCTGGCTGTCAATGGCTCTGGCGCTGGCAGGCTGTGGTGGACACCTGATCAACAGATTGATCTGAGGGCAAGCCCGGGCGATGCGGTCAGGCGCCATAGGTATCGTCGCTCACCACCTTGCGCCGCTGCAGCATCCGCGCCACCAACCAGCATAGCATCGCCCAGGCGAAGCCCGCGCACCAGCCTGCCAACACATCCGACGGCCAGTGGACGCCGAGATAGATGCGGCTGACGCCGACCAGCACCGTCGTCAGCACGGCGAGGGACAGGACGTATATCTTCGTCGCCCGGCCATGCAGGAAGCGCGCCGCGAGCGAACCGAGCGTGAGATAGGTCACCGCCGACAGCATGGCGTGGCCACTCGGGAAGGAAAGCGATGTCTCGCTGACCAGATGCGAGACGAGCTCGGGCCGCGGCCGGTCGACGCCGACCTTCAGCAGGCTCGACAAAATCTGGCCACCCGCCACGGCGGCGAAGATGAGAAGCGCGGTCCCAGGCCTGCGGATCAACAGCAGATAGATGATCGTTGCCGTCGTTATCAGCACCAGCACGCTGGCGCTGCCCAGGCTGGTGATGTCGCGCATCGCCCCCTCCAGCCATGGCGGGCCGATTGGAATACCGGGTTGGCCCGCCTGGCGGAAGGCAAGCAGGATTTCGGTGTCGAAGGCGTGTGGCGTGGTGGCGCGCGCCACCTCCATCAACTCCTCGAAGCCCCAAAGCCCGCCGGCGACGACGAGGCCAGCCAGCAGGACCGGGAATTCGATCCGGTTAAGCAGGGTGCTTGCAGTGTCTTTCATCGGATCGGTACCGCGGCCTTCATTCGGTCATCGTCCCTGCAGATAGGGCCCGAGCGTGATCAGCGCCACGGCCGCGATCGCCATCACGATGCCGGCGGCCTGCAGGGCGTTGACGCGCTCGCCGAAGAACACCAGCGCGACGACGTTGACCGAGACCAGCTGAATGACGGCCGAGAGGCTGAAGGACACCGACATGCCGAACTCACGGATCAGCCGCAGCATGATCAAATTGCCCAGTGAATAGAGCGCGAGCGTCAGCAGGATCTTGCCGAGGCTCGGCGCAAGGCCCCATTGCTTGGCGGCGGTCGCCGCCAGAAGGAAGATCACCGTTGAAAAGCCAAGCTGCAGCAGTCCCGAAAACCCCAATGTCCCGTCCCCTTAGAAGCGGCTGCCGCCGCGTGCGCAGCGGACCTTGTTTCCGAAGCGCCCCGAGACGTCAAGCGAACTCGTTCCAACTAAGGTCTTGGCAACGGCAAGACTGAGGCTCAATGTGCCAATGTCGCCCAGCTGTCGATGGGGAGGGGGGCGGTCAGGGGCTTATGATTCGTATTCTGCAGAATTTGGCGCGGCGCTGGAGCGAACTTTCGCTTGCCCTGCAATTCCTCGTTGCCGGCGGCTTTGGCCTCCTGGCCGTCATGCTCGTGGTCGGCGCCTGGGTAACGACGCAGATCCGGGACGGCGTCATGCGCAATTCGGCCGCCACGACGGCGCTTTATGTCGACAGCGTGATCGCCCCGCTGCTGCCGGACCTGCGCAAGAGCGAAGAGCTCAGCGAGGCCGTCAAGCAGGCGCTCGACGAGACGCTCGGCCAGGGCGCGCTCGGCAAGCGGCTGGTTTCGTTCAGGCTCTGGCGGCGCGACGGCACGGTGCTCTACGCCAAGGATGCGGCCTTGATCGGCCGCCGCTTCAATCTGACCGACAATCTGCGGTCCGCCTTCCAGGGCAACGTCACCGCCCAATTCGATACGTTCGACGAAGACGAAACGAAGGAACAGGCTGTCGGCACGCCCTTGCTGGAGATCTACAATCCCGTGCGCGAACCCTGGTCCGGCAATGTGGTGGCCGTCACCGAATTCTTCGAGGTCGCCAGCGATTTCAAGGCCACGCTGGCTTCCGCGCTGCTGTCGAGCTGGCTGGTCGTGGCCGGCACCACCTTGACGGCTTTTCTGCTGCTGTCGGGCATCGTCCTGCGCGCCAGCCGCACCATCGACGATCAGCGAGGGGCGCTGCGTCACCAGGTGTCGGAGTTGCAGGAGCTGGTGACGCAAAACAGCGCCTTGCGGCAGCGTGTGCAGCGGGCGTCCCGCCGCGCCACCGCACTCAACGAAAGATATCTGCGCCGGATCGGCGCCGACCTCCATGACGGACCGGCGCAACTGGTGGCGCTGGCGGCGTTACGCATGGACAGCCCGATATTTTCGGACGACGGCCATTGGACCGAGAGCCGTTCGGCCGAGGTCGCGATGATCCGCAGGACGCTGGAGGATGCCATGCGCGAAATACGCGGTATCTGCACCGGCCTTGTGCTGCCGCAGATAGAGACGGCCGCCGCCAAGGAGATATTGCGGCTGGCCGTCGACGAACATGAGCGCCGGACGGGAACCTCGGTGACGCTTACCATGCCCAAGCATTTGCCCGAACCCGGCGCATCCGAGAAGATCAGCATCTATCGTTTCGTGCAGGAAGGGCTGAACAATGCGTATCGCCACGGGCGGGCCAAGGATCAGACAGTGCGTGCCGGGATGAAGAATGGCCGGCTTTTTGTAGAGGTGTCGGATAGCGGGCCGGGCTTCGATCCGGCGCGGGTCGAGGGGCTGGGGCTGGCCGGCCTGCGGGAGCGGGTCGAAAGCATTGGTGGCCAGTTCCAGACCTTGACCGGAGCACAAGGCACGCGATTGGTAATCAGTCTATCGGTTGAGGAGCAAGCATGATTGGCGTCATTCGAATCGCTATTGTCGACGATCATCCGCTGTTTCGCGAAGGCGTGACGCGCAGCCTGTCGGAGATCGGAGGCTTCGAGATCGTCGGCGAAGGCGCGACGGCGCAGGATGCCGAACGCATCGCCTCGACGGCGCAGCCCGACATATTGCTGCTCGACATCTCCATGCCGGGCGGCGGCTTGGCCGCGGTTGCAAGCATCCTTGCCGACAACCCCGCCCAGAAGATCGTCATGCTGACCGTTTCGGAGGCCAATGCCGATGTCACCAAGGCCCTGAATGCGGGGGTGCACGGCTATATCCTCAAGGGTGTCGGGTCGCGCGCCCTGGCCGACATCCTGCGCAACGTCGCGGCTGGCGAGAGCTATCTTTCACCGACGCTGTCGGCGCGGCTGCTGTCCGATCTGCAGTCCCCGCAGCCTGCCAATGCCGAGGCGGACCGGCTGCGGCAACTGACCGAACGACAGACGGAAATCCTCCGGTTGGTGGCGGAGGGGCTCAGCAACAAGGAGGTTGCCTTGCGCCTGCAGCTGCAGGAGAAGACGGTCAAGCACCACATGACCGGGGTGCTGTCAAAACTCAACGTGCGAAACCGAACCGAGGCGGCCCTCATGATGCGTGAGTTGCGCGACCGAGACAGGAACCGCGCGTAGGCCATCGCCGAACCGAGCGAGAGGCGGACAAAACGAGGTCACCTCCGCCGGGGGCGGCGAAGGTGAGGTGTGAAGCTGGTCGTTGCCTGTTGACCGGCCTCACAAGGCCTTGAGACGCCTGACATCGGCGGGCGTGGCCCGACGGTCGATGATCGTGCGGCCGAGCGCGTCGCGCATGCTGAAACGACCGTTCTCGATCTTTTCCGTCATGCCGTTGGGGTGCTCGACCGAGATCTTGCTGCCGTCCACGCTGACCTTGTCGCCGGTCGTGGCGTTGACATGGCTGGTGCCGGTGCTCTGGCTGGCACCCGGTCCTGAGTTGCCGCCACCATCATCACCGCCATCTGTTCCGGAATTGCCGCCGTTTCCATTTCCGTTGCCGCTATTGCCACCGCCGCTGTTGCCGCCGCTGCCGCCATTTCCATTTCCGTTACTGCTGCTGTTGCCGCCGCTGCCGCCGCTTCCATTTCCGTTACCGCTGCTGTTGCCGCCGTTGCCGCCGCCATTGCCGCCCTTGGCGGCCTGTGCGACAGCGGCATTGATCCCGGAGGCGGGGCCTTGCAGCGCTATTCGATAGGGGGCGATGGTCAACAGCAGCGTGGCCGCGGAGACGAGCGCCAGCCGGCAACAACGGGCCGTGATCGATCCGTTCATCCTGATCTCCGTCGATTGAGCCGGCGCGCCCACCCCAACGTTGCAACCAGCAACATCGCCGAAAGATGTATTGACCGGAAGCGACCTCCGACCGTTGCGTTTGTCACCCAGGACCTTTGGAAGCGCAAGACCGGACCAAAGTCCGACGTCATGGATGACAACTGCCTCGCGCGGAGTGGTGGAACAGGTATGATGTCACGAAAATGTGATCAGCCGGCTGTAGGGGTCGACAGGCGACAGAAGCTCCAGCCACTCGAAAGCCAGAGGCCCTCATGACCGAACATCGCTCCCCCGACGCCCGATTCCGCACCAGCCTGCTCGAGGAAAACGAAGGACCGGCCATCAACCCGACCGACAACCGCACCATGGGCGAGATCATCGCCGCGCGGTTCTCGCGCCGGGCGTTCCTCAAGGGATCGCTCGCCGTCTCGGCGATCGCCGCCACGGTCAGCCCGCTGGCCATGATCGCCGCGGACGATGCCCGTGCCGCGGAAGGCTCGGCCTTCAAGTTCGACGAGCTCGAGGCCGGCATCGACGACAAGCATCATGTCGCGCCGGGCTATGACGCCGACGTGCTGTTGCGCTGGGGCGATCCGCTGTTTGCCGATTCGCCGGAATTCGACCCGACAAAGCAGTCGGCTGAGGCGCAGGCCAGGCAGTTCGGCTACAACAACGACTATGTCGGCTATATCCCGATCGACGGCTCGGCCGAACACGGCCTGCTCGTGGTCAACCACGAATACACCAACCCGCATCTGATGTTCCCCGGCATCGTTTCGATCGTCGAGAAGGACGGGAAGAAGAAGGCCGAGGTCGCCCCGCTCTCGAAGGAGCAGGTCGATGTCGAAATGGCGGCGCATGGCGGCACCATCGTCGAGATCCGCAAGGAGGGCGGCAAATGGCAGGTGGTGCGCGACGGCAAGCTCAATCGCCGCATCACCTCCACCACGGAGATGGCGCTGTCCGGCCCGGTCGCCGGCCATGATCGCGTCAAGACCAATGCCGACGCGTCCGGCACCAAGGTGTTCGGCACCTTCAACAACTGCGCCGGCGGCGTCACGCCGTGGGGCACCTATGTGATGGCCGAGGAAAACATCCATGGCTATTTCTCCGGCGAACTGCCCGAGGGCCACAAGGAAGCCGCCAACTACAAGCGGCTCGGCATTCCCGAAGGCGCCTATGAATGGGGCGCGCATTACGACCGCTTCAACCTGGCCAAGGAACCGAACGAGCCCAATCGTTTCGGCTGGATCGTCGAGGTCGATGTCAACGATCCAACCTCGATCCCGAGGAAGCGCACCGCCATGGGCCGCTTCAAGCATGAGGGCGCTGAATCGATCGTCGCCAAGGACGGCCGCGTCGTCTTCTATCTCGGCGACGACGAGCGCTTCGACTATGTCTACAAATTTGTCACCAAGGGCGCCTTCAACGCCGGCGACCGCGCGGCCAACAAGGACCTGCTCGACGACGGCACGCTGCATGTCGCCAAATTCGCCGAGGACGGTACGGTGGACTGGCTTCCGATCGTCTTTGGTCAAGGCCCGCTGACGGCCGAGAGCGGCTTCGCCAGCCAGGCCGACGTGCTGATCGAGACACGCCGTGCCGCCGACCTGCTTGGCGCCACAAAGATGGACCGGCCCGAGGACATCCAGCCCAACGCCGTCAACGGCAAGGTCTATGTGATGCTGACCAACAATTCGAAGCGCAAGGCCGATCAGGTCGATGCGGCCAACCCGCGCGCCGAGAATGCCTTCGGCCACATCATCGAGATCACCGAGACCGACGGCGATTTCACGGCCGCAAAGGGCAAATGGGAAGTGCTGCTGAAGTGCGGCGATCCTTCAGTGGCCGATGTCGGCGCCACCTTCTCGACGGCGACGACGGCCAATGGCTGGTTCGGCATGCCCGACAATTGCGCGGTCGATTCGGCCGGGCGCCTGTGGGTCGCCACCGACGGCCAGGGCCCGAAAGCCACCGGGCGCACCGACGGCCTGTGGGCGGTCGACACGGAAGGTGCCGCGCGGGCGACCTCGAAACTGTTCTTCCGTGTGCCGATCGGCGCCGAAATGTGCGGCCCGCTGTTTGCGCCCGACGACCAGACCGCCTTCGTCGCCGTCCAGCATCCCGGCGATGGCGGCGAGGACTGGGAAGGCTTCGGCCGCCCGTCCTACTACGAGGATCCGTCGACGCGCTGGCCCGACTTCAAGCCCGACATGCCGGTGCGACCTGCGGTCGTCGCCATCACCAGGCAAGGTGGCGGCAAGATCGCGGTCTGATCTCGGCGCCAAGGCCCGAAGCTCAAGCCTCGGGAAAGACTGGCAATTTAGGAATGGCGCCCTAACTCCTCTCCCAGGAGACCGCCGCCATGCCAAAGTCAGTCTATGATCGTGGCCTGCTCAAGCCTGGCGAAATCGCCAGGCTGCAGCGCGTCTTTGACGAAGCCTGCCTGCGGCGCGATGCGCAGCCTGATTCGCCGGAAGCGCGCGAAATCGCCCTGACCCTGCTTGCGCTCCACAATGCCGGCATGGTCGACGAGGAGATGTTGATGGAAGCCGTCGGTTTCCGCCGGCTCGAACCCAAATCGGCGTGATGTCCGCGCTCGCGTCCAGCCCTATGCCGCGCGCTGAACGACGGCGACATTGATCGGGGTCCTCAAGCTGAAGCCGGCCGGCTCGTACAGCCTTGCCGCCCGCCTGCGCGATCAAATCAGCGTGACGCGCCCGATGGCCGGGAGGAGCCGGCGATCCGCCTGGCGATCGCCTTGCCCAATATGGCGGCATTGGCGAAGCAGCCGCGGATGCTCGGCCGCATGCCGGTGAACCACAGGCCTGGCAGCTTCGGATCGGCTTGCCCGCCGTTAAAGAGCGGGACGCCCTTGCCGTCGAGCACGCCGAGATTGCCGACCATGCGCTCCAACCCGGTGCGGTAGCCGGTCGCGGCAATGACGATATCGGGATCGACCAGGCTGCCATTGGCCAGGACCACGCCGTCGCGGGTGAATTCCCGTATCGCCGGCACGACGACGATCTTGCCCGATTTGATGGCGTCGACCGCACCGTCGTCAGCGGCGATCGCCGTGTAATCCGAAGTCAGGCGGCTGGCGCCGCCCGACGGCGCGGGCGGCATGCCGAATTTGGTCAGATCGCCGAAAACCAGGCGCTGCGTTGCGGCGATCGCCGCATCTGCGACGCGCAGCGGCAAACGCGCCATGAACGGCGAGAGCCGGTGCACCGCAATCTTGCCGATGCGCTTGGGCAGAAGCGCGGGCCCATTGCGGGCCGACAGCCAAAGCGCCGCCGTATCCACGCCGGCCAGATGATTGAGGGTGTCGAAGCCCGAATTGCCGGCGCCGACGACCAGCACCCTCTTGCCGGCATAGGCCGTGGCGTCGCCAAAATCCGCGGAATGGATGATCCGGCCCGAAAAGGCTTGCATGCCCTTCCACTGTGGGGTGAAGGGCTCCCTGTCGCGGCCGGTGGCAATCACGACATGACGCGCCAGGCGCGAGCCGGCGCTGGTCCGCACGGCCCAGTGGTCGCCCCTGAACACGATGGCCTCGACGGCAACGCCGAACTCCACCGGCAGGCGGTTCGCCTCCCGGAAATCGTTCATATGGCGGATAACGACGTCCCTGGGCGGAAAGGCGGGGGTACCCCGGGGATAGGCAAGACCGGGCAGCGCCGAGAGATCGCGGTGGGTGTTGAGACGCAATTGCTGGTGCCGCCGGTGCCAGGGTTCGGCCAGCCGGCTCTCCTTTTCCAGGATCGCCGTCGGCACGCCGGCCTTGATCAAGGCATGGGCGACGGTCAGTCCGGCGGCCCCGGCGCCAATCACGATCGCCGGCTCGACCGTCACCAATTGCTCCACCATCGGTCTGGTTGCCGTATCAGCCATTCACTCTCTAGTCCCATTCAGCCGCGCATTGCCACAAGGCTCGCAGCAGGCTGTAACCGTTTGATCGCGCGCAGCCTCATATATGGGTATCATTGCCGAGCCCTGCGCCGGGCCGCGGCCGCGCTCCAGGAGATTTCGTCGCCAAGCGGAAACGACTGGATCACGGAAATGCGGCCAAAACAACGAGATGGAGCGGAACGCCCGCTTCTGTCCGAATACATCCAGCCCTATATGGCATATCGGCGGCATCGGCGATAATCAGGTCGCGGCAATGTGATTGATTCGAGCTCCGGGGGCTGGCGGATCTCGTTACCGGCGCAGGAATTCGAAACCGATTTCGGCTTCCCGCCAGAATCAAGACGCCGTGGCGCGTCTTGCGTGTCGACAGGCACGCCACGCCACAGACGGCACGCGGAATCTCGACCATGCCCTCCTTGCGGATCTATTTCGACAAAATCCTCGAGGGCGCTTCGCCCAAGGTCGAGCGTCAGGCGTTGACGCATGTCGAACGCCTCGCGATCGTCCGCCGCCATGGCGACTTCTCGCTCGCCTATTCCACTGCCGTGCAGGGCAAGCTTTCCTATTTTGGCGATGCCGACGGCTACATCGCCTTCGGCACCAAGATGAAGCATCATTTCGCGCTTGGCGACCCGGTGGCGGCGCCGGGGCGGCGGGCCGACTACATCAGGCGCTTTGTCGAGACCGCCGGCGACCCTTGGTTCGTGCAGATCGGCGAGGATACCGCGCGCGTGCTGGCCGGGCTCGGCTACAAGGTCAACCGGCTGGGCATCGATACCCGCCTTGTCCTGCCCAAGCATGATTTTTCCGGAAAGCGAAACGAGACCGTGCGCTATTCAGAGCGCTGGCTCTTGAAGAAGGGGTTTTCGTTCGACGAGGACAAAAGGACCGTCTTCCTCGACGAGATCACGCGACTTTCCGACAATTGGCGCGGCGACCGCATCGTCAAGCGCTGGGAAATGGGTTTTCTGAACCGCCCCTTTTACGATCAACTCGGCACCGACATGCGCCGTTTCGTGCTGCATGGACCCGATGGCGAGCTGGTCGCGCTGCTCGATTTCGATCCGCTGTTTCGCGACGGCAAGGTCATCGGCTACACCACCGCCTTCAAGCGCAAGCATATCGATGCCTCGCCGCACGCCGAGATCGGCCTGACCAAATTCGCGGTCGACCGGTTTCGCGAGGAAGGCATATCCGTGGTCACGCTTGGCCTGTCGCCGCTCGTCGACGTGACACCAAGCGGATTTGCCGAAAGCGACTTCTGGCGCAACGCCTTCCAGCGCGCCTACTCCTCGCCATGGGTCAACCGCCGCAGGTTCAACCTGCAGGGCCAGGCGGCGTTCAAGCGCCGTTTCCACGGTGCGGAAGAGCCGGTCTACATCGCCTTCCGCGAGGGCACCTATATCGAGATGCTGGGGTTGTTGCGGCTGGTCAAGGCGATCTAGGCCGTGAACTCATAAATGCGGAATGACAGAGATGGGGTGGTTTCTTGCCAGTCCGTTTTTGGACAGGATCACGAAAAGCGGTCATTCACTCCCGTACTGATATTGCATGACTACGGAATGCCAGCATCTGAAGGCCGGCGCCACACACTTGCGGTTCGAATCTCATCCGGCGGCTGAGAACGACAAAACGCAGAACTAGGCCTACGTAGCGCTCCATGTCCCTCCTACATTGGCCGACAAGCAAAGCGCTTGGAGGCTACATATCCCAGATCGCCGACTGGGCATGGCATTCTCCCTGTTATTTGCGGCGAGCATCGGAGCGATCGATACGTCCGCTCAGTCCCGCCCTTGCATATGGCGCGCGCCTCTCTTACTTCAATAATTGAACTTATTCGAGAACCACGCTTATGAAGCCCAAATCATTTGCCGGAATGCGCTGCTCGATCGCGGGCGCGCTCGAGCAGATCGGCGACAGATGGACGCTGCTACTGATCCGCGACCTTTCGCTGGGTTTCGGACGCTACGACGACCTGCGGGCCAATACGGGCATTCCCGCAGCGACTCTTGCAGCCCGCCTGAAGCACCTCGTCGAGCATGAATTTGTGGAGCGCGTGCGCTATCAGGTAAGTCCGCCGCGCGACGAATATCGGTTGACGCCCAAAGGGCTCGATCTGTGGAAGGTCGGCACCGCCCTGCGCGAATGGGGAGATCGCTGGGATGCGACCGGCTTTGGCGCGCCCTCCATCGAAATGGTCGATCGGGAGACCGGACGCCCTTTGAGTCTGGCGCTCGTCGATGCCGAAACGGGCATCGCCATTCCCCACGAGCGCGCTCAGCTTCGTCCCGGTCCAGGCGCGGACGACGACACATTTCGACTTCTCAACCAACGCGCTGGAGCGGGTCGGTGACGCGATGCCTCGCCGATGGTCGTGACGCGGCATCGCCAGACTGATTGGAGAAAGCATACGATGAAAGCCTTCATCCTCGACCGCTACGGCAAGAACCAGACGCTGCGTCTCGGCGACCTCCCCGAGCCCACGCCCAGCCCCGACGACGTGGTTGTCGAGGTGGAGGCAGCCGGCCTCAACATTCTCGACTCCAAGATCAGGGACGGTGCGTTCAAGCCGATCCTGCCCTACAAGCCGCCGCTCGTGCTCGGTCATGATCTGGCAGGTACGGTCGTCAAGGTCGGCGCGAAGGTGCGACGCTTCAAGTCGGGCGATGCTGTCTATGCCCGGGCGCGTGACGGACAGATCGGAGCCTTCGCCGAGCGGATTTCGGTGAAGGAAGCCGACCTCGCGCTCAAGCCCGCCAATCTGTCGATGTCGGAAGCGGCGTCGATCCCGCTGGTTGGACTGACCGCCTGGCAGGTGTTGGTGGAGCGAGCCCAGATCAGGCCGGGGCAGAAAGTGCTGATCCATGCGGGATCAGGCGGGGTCGGCACCTTCGCCATCCAGCTCGCCAAGCATCTCGGCGCGACCGTCGCGACAACGGCCAGTGCCGCCAACGCCGCCATGGTGAAGCAACTGGGCGCGGACATCGTCATCGACTATCGCAGCCAGAACTTCGAGGAAGAGCTGTCCGGTTACGACCTTGTCCTCAACAGCCTCGACGCCCGGACGCTGGAAAAATCGCTCAAGATTCTGAAGCCCGGCGGCAAGCTGATTTCTATCTCCGGCCCGCCCGACCCCACCTTCGCCCGCGCCCAGGGCATGAATGCAGTGCTTCAGCTCGTGCTGCGCCTGATGAGCGCGGGCATCCGGCGCAAGGCGAAGAGGGCGGGCGTCGACTATTCCTTTCTGTTCATGCGCGCCGATGGCGGGCAGCTCGAAAGGATCACCAAGCTGATCGAAGACGGCACGATCCGCCCGGTCGTCGATCGCAGCTTTCCCTTCGAAACATTGAACGAAGCCTTCGCCTACATCGACACCGGACGCGCCAAGGGGAAGGTGGTCGTCACCATGAAGTGACGCGATATCCCGAAGCTGGAACTTCGATCATGGTCGCTCACGAGGGGACCCCGCGCGATCGAAGCGCCGCAATTGCCACAAGCCCAGGGATCAAGGCTCAACTCACGCCCACAATGCGATCAGTCGGGAGACGACGATGCCCGCGTCGCGCGGCCTTGGCCATGCCTCATGGGGGCGTCAGTTGCGCAGCCGGTAGCCGGTCTTGAAGATCCAGGCGACGACCGCGATGCAGGCGGCCAGGAAGACCAGCGTCATGCCGAGGCTGATGCCGACCGAGACATCGGCCTTGCCGAAGAAGCTCCAGCGGAAGCCGCTGATCAGGTAGACGACCGGGTTGAACAGCGTGATCGTCTTCCAGACGCCGGGCAGCATATGGATCGAATAGAAGCTGCCGCCGAGGAAGGTCAGCGGGGTGATGATGAGCAGCGGCACCAGCTGCAGCTGCTCGAAGCTCTTCGCCCAGATGCCGATGATGAAGCCGAACAGGCTGAAGGTCACCGCCGTCAGCACCAGGAAGGCGATCATCCAGAACGGATGCTCGATCCTGAGCGGCACGAACAGCGAGGCGGTGGCCAGGATGATCAGGCCGAGGATGATCGACTTGGTTGCCGCCCCGCCGACATAGGCGATGACGATCTCCAGATAGGAGACCGGCGCCGACAGCAGCTCGTAGATGGAGCCGACGAATTTCGGGAAGTAGATGGCGAAGGAAGCGTTGGAGATCGACTGCGTCAGCAGCGACAGCATGATCAGCCCCGGCACGATGAAGGCGCCATAGCTGATGCCGTCGATCTCGGTGATGCGCGAGCCGATGGCCGAGCCGAAGACGACGAAATAGAGCGATGTCGAGATGACCGGCGAGATGATGCTTTGCAGCACGGTGCGGAACGCACGCGCCATCTCGACCCGGTAGATCGCCCAAACCGCGCGCAGGTTCATGGCTCTCTCCTCACCAGATTGACGAATATCTCCTCGAGCGAGCTGTTTTGCGTGTCGATGTCACGGAACTGGATGCCGCCGGCCTCGAGATCGCGGATCAGCGAGGCGACGCCCGGCCGTTCGGCCTGGTTGTCATAGGTGTAGGTCAGTTGCCCGCCATCAGGCGACAGCTCCAGCGCATAGCGCGAGAAGGCTTCCGGTATGGCCGTCAGCGCATTGCGCAACTCCAGCACCAGCCGCTTGCGGCCAAGCTTGCGCATCAGTTCGGCCTTGTTCTCGACCAGGATGATCTCGCCGCGGTTGATGACGCCGACGCGGTCGGCCATCGCCTCGGCTTCCTCGATATAGTGGGTGGTGAGGATGATGGTGACGCCATCCTCGCGCAGCCGGCGCACCATCTCCCACATGTCCTGACGCAGTTCGACATCGACGCCCGCCGTCGGCTCGTCGAGGAACAGGATGCGCGGCTCGTGCGACAGCGCCTTGGCGATCATCAGCCTGCGCTTCATGCCGCCCGACAGCGTGATCGCCTTGGCGTCCTTCTTGTCCCATAGCGACAGATCCCGCAGCACTTTTTCGACGAAGGCGGGATTGGCCGGCTTGCCGAACAGGCCGCGGCTATAATTGACCGTCGCCCAGACACTCTCGAAGGCGTCGATGGTCAATTCCTGCGGCACCAGGCCGATCAGGCTGCGCGCCGCGCGGTAGTCCTTGCCGATGTCGTGACCGTCGACGGTGACGGTGCCGGTCGAGCGGTTGACGATGCCGCAGACGATCGAGATCAGCGTCGTCTTGCCGGCGCCATTGGGGCCGAGCAGCGCGAAGATCTCACCGCGGTTGATGTCGAGATTGACTTGCTTGAGCGCGGTGAAGCCGGTGGCGTAGGTCTTGGAGACCCCGGAAATGGACAGGATGGAGGGCATGGGCTGAAAACGGCTGCCTGAAAGAGGTCCCCTGATATAGGCCGAATGTCGTTATGTGCAACCGCAAGTCAAGGCGCTGCTGACAGTTCTGGACAGCGGTTGCGGGCGGCCAGGGCTCTTGCCTTGACGCAATCCCGCCGGGAAAGCGCTTCATGCTTTTCCCGGAATTGCCTCAACCGAGCAATTCCGGGAAAAGTGTGAAACGGTTGTGCGTCCGGAATTGCGAGCAAAGAGACACGCGGCGTGAAGCGGTAAAATTGTCCTGTGGCGTTGAGCCTCGCGGCAGGACGCCGCTTTGACCTGAAGCAGCTTCGAGCCTATCCTTCATCAATACTTGCAGCAGCCGGAGCCCACCATGGACCCGCTCATACTGTCGCGCATCCAGTTCGGCGCGAATATCTCGTTTCATATTCTGTTTCCGACGATCACCATTGCACTTGGCTGGGTGCTGCTGTTCTTCAAGCTGCGCTACAACGCCACCAATGATTCCGCCTGGATGCGCGCTTATTTCACCTGGGTGAAGGTGTTCGCGCTGTCCTTCGCCATGGGCGTGGTCTCGGGCGTCACCATGAGCTTCCAGTTCGGCACCAACTGGCCAGGCTATATGGAAAAGGTCGGCAACATCGCCGGGCCGCTGCTGGCCTACGAAATCCTCACCGCCTTCTTCCTCGAGGCGGCCTTCCTCGGCATCATGCTGTTCGGATTCCGCCGAGTCTCCAACCGCGTCCACACGCTGGCAACGGTGCTGGTCGCCGGCGGCACGACCCTGTCGGCCTTCTGGATCATCGCGCTCAATTCCTGGATGCAGACGCCGGCCGGTTTCGAGATCCGCGACGGCGTGGCGCACGCCGTCGACTGGTGGGCTGTCGTCTTCAACCCGTCCATGCCCTACCGCCTCGTCCACATGCTGCTTGCATCGGGCCTGACCGTATCATTCCTGATATCGGGCCTGTCGGCGCTGCGTTATCTCCAGGGCGACCGCTCGGAATCGATGTGGAAGGCGCTGCGCACCGGCGTCTTCACCGCGGCGGTCCTGATCCCGATCCAGATCTTCGCCGGCGACCAGCACGGGCTGAACACGCTGGAACACCAGCCGCAGAAGATCGCCGCCATGGAAGCCAACTGGAACACCGGACCCAACGTGCCGCTGGTGCTGTTCGCGCTGCCCGACGAGGCGGCGAAGGAGAACAGATTCGAGATCGCCATTCCCGACGGCGCCAGCCTGGTGCTGCGGCACAGCCCCAGCGGCGTGGTGCCGGGGCTGAACGATTTTCCCGGCAACCACCCGCCGGTCTTTCCGGTGTTCTGGGGCTTTCGCATCATGGTCGGCACCGGCCTGCTGATGCTCGCCGTTTCCTGGACGGCCGCCTTCTTCCTCAAGCGCCGGCACAGCCTGCCGAAGCCGCTCGCCATGCTGATGGTGCCGATGGCGCTGTCGGGCTGGCTGGCGACGCTGGCCGGCTGGTACACGACCGAGATCGGCCGCCAGCCCTGGCTGGTGACGGGCGTGCTCAGAACCGCCGACGCCGTCGGTCCGGTGGCGGGCAGCCATGTGGCGCTGACGCTCGCCGTCTATCTCATCCTCTACGTGCTGCTGCTGATCGCCTATCTCGGCGTGCTGGTGCACCTGGCGCTGAAGGCGGCCAAGGATGGCGACACCTCGCCATTGCCGGGTGTCATGAAAGCAGCGCTTTCACAGCCAGCGGCGGGAGAGTGACATGAGCTTCGATTGGCCAACCGCCCTCCCCCTCATCTTCGCCGGCCTGATGGGCCTCGCCATCCTGATCTATGTCATCCTCGACGGCTTCGACCTCGGCATCGGCATCCTGTTCGCGGCCGCCGAGGACACCGAGCAGGATACGATGATCGCGGCGATCGGTCCGTTCTGGGACGCCAACGAGACCTGGCTGGTGCTGGCCGTCGGCCTGCTGCTGGTCGCCTTCCCGATGGCGCATGGCGTCATCCTGACCGCGCTCTACATTCCGGTCTTCGTGCTTTTGGTCGGGCTGATCCTGCGCGGCGTCGCCTTCGATTTCCGCGCCAAGGTGCCGAGCGGCAAAAAGCATCGCTGGAACCGCATCTTCTTCCTCGGCTCGGTCATCGCCTCGCTGGCGCAAGGCTACATGCTGGGCGTCTATGTGCTCGGCCTCGATGTCGGCGTGGGTGGCATGGCATTCGGCGCGCTGGTGGCGTTCTGCCTGGCCGCGGCCTACGCGGCGATGGGCGCCGCCTGGGTGATCTACAAGACCGAAGGCGCGTTGCAGAAGAAGGCGGTGCGCTGGCTGCGCACGGCGCTGGTGCTGACCGCGCTCGGCATGGCGGCGGTGTCGCTGGCGACGCCCTTCGCCAGCCCGCGCATCTTCGACAAATGGTTCGTCTGGCCGGAAATGCTGTACCTGTCGCCGCTGCCGATCCTGTCGGCGCTGCTGTTCCTGTGGCTGTGGCGGCAGACCTTCCATTTGCCGAAACCCGACGACCGCCATTCGCTGACGCCGTTCCTGACGCTGGCCGGCATCTTCGTGCTCGGCTTTGCCGGCCTTGCCTGGTCGTTCTACCCGTTCGTCGTACCCGACAAGCTGACCATCTGGCAGGCGGCGTCGGCGACCGAAAGCCTGGCCATCATCCTGGTCGGCACCGTGGTGGTGCTGCCGATCATCATCTTCTATTCCTTCTATGCCTACCGGGTATTCGGCGGCAAGGCGACGGATCTCACCTACGACTGATACGCCGCCTTCGCAGCCGCCAAGGCATGGCGAAGGGTCAGATCAGCCCGCTGTCGCGCGCGGCCGCGGTCGCCTCGCCGCGCGAGACGGCGTCCAGCTTGCCCAGCACCGCCGAGACATGGTGATCGACCGTCTTGGGCGAAATAGCGAGATGCTCGGCGATGCGCTTGTTGGACAGGCCGCGCTCGATCAGCTGCAGCACTTCCATCTGGCGCTGGGTCAGGCCGGCGCTGTTGGCACGAGTGGTGCGGCGCGGGCCCCTGGCAATGTGAATGACGCCGTTCTGCCGCATCATGTCGCGCACATGGCTCGCGACCGGCCCGGCGCCGAGCGCTTCAAAAATCTCCAGCGCCGTGCGCTGCGCGGCCTCGTCGCCCTGGGCGAGCGCCAGCGCGCGTTCGTAAGGCGCGTCGAGTTCCGCCCAGGCTGCCGACGCGCCCCGCCAGTCACCGGCGAGCAGCATGCGGTAGGGCGCGGCCATGCCTGACGTGTCGCCCGGATCGCTATCGGGTGCCAGAAGCCGCCGCCAGCCGGCCAGCTCCGCGAAGACCGCCCGCGTCGGCGACAGGCCCTCGGCAAGGCCGATCAGGCGCAGCGCCTCGGCCTTGTCCGCCTCGCCGAGCCAGGCCCGTTCGGCAACCACCGCCGCATAGGGCAACAGCCGCTGCAGCTCGGCTCCCCTCTCCAGAAACTGCTTCATCTCGGCCAGAAGCGGCTCGGCCGACGGGTCGCCGCGACGGACCCTCAGCCGCGACAGCGCCACAAGGGCCGGATAGCGCACCAGTGCCGTCGCCCGGTCGTTGGCAATCACATCCAGGGCTTCGGCGGCCGCCTCATTCCAGCATCCCTGGCGCAGCAGCAGCTGGGCCCGCACACCGCGCATGTAGTCGCGCCACGTCGCCAGATCGTTCTCGACGCAATAATCGATGCCGCGATCAAGGAAGGATTGGGCCTGGCTGTAGCCCAACTGGTTCATCTCGCCACAAGCGCAATTGGTGAACGCGCGGGCCGCATGCTCCTGGAAGTTCTGCTCAAGCGCGATTTCGAGGCTGCGGGCAAGATGCAGCCGACTTGCGCCCAGGTCCAGCCACTGCTCGGCGGCGCCGACATTGTTGAGCGCATGGCAGACGACTTCGGGCCTGTTCAGCCGTTCGGCGAGCTCGATCGCCCTGGCACCCAGCGACAAGGTCTCGTCCAGCCTTTCGGCCAGCATCGCCAGTTGCGAGAGGTTCGAATAGGCCATGGCAAGCTCGGCGCTGGCCGGTACGGTCTCCAGCAACGCGACCGCCTGGGCGCCGAACATGTCGGCGGCCTGCCGGTCGCCCACAAGATAGGAAAAGCGCGACAGCCATCTCAGGCTGTCGCCTTCCTTCAGCGTGTTGCCGAGCGCCCGCCGCAGCACGCGCGCCTGTTCCTGCGCCTTGATGGCCTCTTCGATGCGCGCGATCAGATGGCATTCGAAGGCATATTGCTCGTAAAGGCCGGCGCGCTCTTCCTCAGGCAAGGTGTCGGCCTGGCGCAAGGCGACCTCGTAATAGCCGGCGGCGTCGCGATGGGCGCCGACACGCGAGGCCTCCCGCGCCGCGACCGGCGCGAACGCGCGCACCGCCTCGAGATTATGCGCTTCCACCGCATGGTGGACGAGACGCGCGGTGGCGACATCCCTGTTCTCAAGCAGCGCCGACAGCGCACGCTGGTTGAACAGTCTCCGGGAACTCGTCGTCAGCATCATCTCGATGGCGCGGCGCGCGATCTCGTGCCGGAAGGCGTAGCCATCGCCCAGATCGTCAAGCAGCCCATGCGACACACATTCGGCGAGCTGACCGGCGGCGGCCACGCCGCACAGGCCCTGCAAGGCCCAGGCGTCGGCGCGCCTGGGAAACACCGACACCGCGTCGAGCATCGATCGTGCGCCGGCCGACAGCCGTTCGGCGCGGGCGACGACGGCGTCGCGCACGCTGGCGGGCGGCGTCATCTCATTGTCGGCGCATAAAAGCTCGGTAACGAAGAAGGCATTGCCGGCCGTCGCCCGGTAGATGGCGTCGCCGTCGCGGCCGGCGGCGATGGCGAGCGAGAGCACCGCAGCCTCGCTGAGCAGCGGCACGTCGATCCGCACGACATTGCCGGCCGGAATTTCGCCGAGCGCGCGACGCACGCGCATCTGTCCTTCGCTGCGGTCGGTGCGCGCCGTCAGGACGAGCAGGATGTGGGTGTTGGCGATGCGGCGGCCCAGAAAGCGGACGAAATCGAGCGTCGCGTCATCCGCCCAGTGCAGGTCCTCGATGATCAGCAGCGTTGGCTGCGTCCTCGCCTCGAAGACTTCGAGCGCGTCGGAAAACAGGGGCAGCCTCTGTCCCTGCCGGGCATCGATCGCCCGCGGCATCGACCATCGCGCCTCGCGGGCGAGATCGTAGAGCGGCCCGAGCGGGTCCGGTATCGACAGATCCTCGCAGGCGCTGCGGAAAATGCGCACGCCGTCGCCAACGCCGCCGGCGAAAGCCTCGACAAGGGCCGACTTGCCGGCGCCTGCCTCGCCGGACAGCGCCGCCACATGGCCGAAGCCACGCGTGGCCTGCGCGAGAAGTCCATCCAGCTGCTCCAGCTGTGCCTGCCGTTCCAGAAGCATCGTCATTCGCTCAACAGGGATTGTGTCCGGGCCTATCCCTGGACGTCCGCCACGAGCGTCCGGGACCATGACCGACAATGTGCCCCTCCCCACATTTTCGGTGCCACCTACCACATAACGTCGCCACTATAGGGAATCTTCCAACAAAAAAATAGGGAAAGGCTCCGATGCGCGCCCTTGGCGAGCGTGATCAATGTCCAGTCGCGCTCGAATCGAGCGTGAATCAACGAAAAAGGGAAACTTGATATGCCTCGCTATGTGGTACAACGCACATTTCCTGACGGCCTCAGCGTGCCGATGAACGATGCCGGCGCCGACGCGCTGGGCGGCGTCATCATGCGCAATGCGGAGAAGGGCGTGACCTGGGTGCAATCCTTCGTGTCGCCCGACAGGAAGCAGAGCTTCTGCATCTATGACGCGCCCTCGCCGGAAGCGATCCGCAGCACTGCCCAGAAGAACGCGCTGCCCGTCGACAAGATCACGGAGGTGCGGGTCCTTGACCCTTACTTTTATCGTTGATCCCTCCGATGGGTGTCAAACTGCCCTTCGCGCCGGCGGCGACATGCCTGACGAAGCGCCCGGCGAGGTGCTGGCGGATTCGAGACCCGTCGGACGACGGCCGCTACTGGGCCGGCTTCCCTGGCGGCTTGCCTCGCTGCTGTTGGCACCATTGCGCAAGGGCCGGCGCCGGTTGCCACCGCAGGACGACTATCTGAGACGCGACATAGGCTTGCCGGAGCTCGAGCAGCTGCCGCGGTACTGGGATTTCACCCGGTCGGACCACTGACACGTGCAGCCATCCGACTTGCCGGCGGCGGGAGCGGCTGCTCCCGCGCACATCAACAACGAGGAGAGAAAATGAACATTCATGTGTGGACCAAGCATCTCATCAACCTGTCGATCCTGTCGATCGCGGCCACGGCGGCCAATGCCCATGACACGGGTACGCTGGATGAGAAGGTACGGGCGGCCAATGGCCGTTTCGAGAACGTGGCGATGGCCACCGCCGAAGGCTATGCGCCGATCCCTTGCGCCAGCGGCATCGCCGGCGGCGCCATGGGCATCCACTATGTCAACGCGGCCTACCTGAAGGACGATGCCGTCGATCTCGCAAAGCCGGAGGCCGTCATGTACGAGCCGATGGCGAACGGCCGGCTCAAGCTGGTGGCGGTCGAATACATAACCTCGAAAGGCCCGGCCTCCCTGGAAGGGCAGCTGTTCAACTTCAACAGCGCGCCCAATCGCTATGGCCTGGGCGCCTTCTACGAGCTGCATGTCTGGGCCTGGAAGAAGAACCCGACCGGCACCTTCGCCGACATGAACCCCGATGTGTCGTGCGACGCGATGAAGGGCATGTAGGCGCAAATCTCCCCCCTCGAGGGGGGAGATTACACGCGGCCTCCGAACTCAGTTGCTCGCCGACAGCACCAGCACCGGCTTCTCGCTGTACAGCGCCGGGAACAGCTGCTTCAGGTTCGCCACCTTGGGCAGGTCGTTGTAGACGATGTAGGGATAGGTCGGGTTCAGCGTCAGAAAGTCCTGGTGGTAGTTCTCGGCCGGGTAGAAGGTCTTGCCGGTCTCGATCGTGGTGACGATCGGCGCCCCATACAGCTTGGCCTTGTCGAGCTGGGCGATGTAGCTCTGCGCGATCTTCTTCTGGGCATCGTTCTCGGCGAAGATCGCCGAGCGATACTGGGTGCCGGAGTCCGGGCCCTGGTAGTTGAGCTGCGTCGGGTTGTGGGCGACCGAGAAATAGACCTGCAGCAGCTGGCCGTAGGTCACCTTCGAGGGATCATAGGTGATCTCGACGGATTCGGCGTGGCCGGTGCGGCCTGTGCCGACCGTCTCGTAGACGGCGTCATCCTTGGCGCCGCCGGTGTATCCGGAGACGGCCTGGCTGACGCCCTTGACGTGCTGGAACACGCCCTGCACGCCCCAGAAGCAGCCGCCGGCGAAGATCGCCTTCTCGCTGCCCGAGGCCGCCTTTTCGTCCAGCGCCGGCGGCGGGATCACCACGGCGTCTTCCGCCGAGACGGCCGGCGTCAGCCAGAAGGCGGCACCGGCGGCCGCCAAGGCGAGTGCGGCGAGCGCACTCCTGGCAAAGCCGGTCGAACGGGTCTTGATGTCGGTCATGGTTGCACTCCTCATGGCTTGCCCCTTTGATCAGCAACTGGGGATCAGTCTATTGGATCAGCTACGATAGCGCGATGCGCGAGTTGCGGCCCGGCCTCACATTCGTGCGACCGGGCGCATGTCCTGGCCCTACTTGGCCGGAGCCATGGCATCCGCCGCCGGCTTCATCGCGTCGGCAGCGGGCTTCATCGCATCGGCGGCCGGCTTCATGGCGTCAGCCGCGGGCTTCATGGCGTTGGTGGCCATCGGGTCCGCCGGCTTCATCGCATCGGCTGCCGGTTTCATGGCATCCGCCGCCGGCTTCATCGCGTCGGCGGCCGGTTTCATGGCATCCGCCGCCGGCTTCATCGCGTCGGCGGCCGGCTTCATCGCGTTTGTCGCGTCGTCGGCGCGGGCGATGCCGCCGGCCAACAGCGCCGTCGAGCACAAGGCAAGCGCGAGTGCGGGCAGCGTCAGGCGGGAAAGAACAGTCATGATGGTCTCCTTGGGTTGGTCGTTGAGGGTGACGGCCTTGCCGCCGGGCAATGCGGCGCCGCTCATGCGGCGTTGCGCAATCTCTTGGTGAAGGCGGTTTTCTAGTTGGTCGCGGCGGCCAGGATCGGCCCGCCGCCGGGCGACTGCACCAGCACGGCGGTGCTCAAGCCACCGGCCGCGGCGGGCAGCGCATAGGCGGTGGCGTCGCCGGTCCAGCTGCCGAGCTTCGTCAGCGCGTGCACGACATTGGCGTGCGGCAATGTGCGGCCGGTGTTTTCGCCGCGCGCGACCGGCACCTGCACGACGCCCTTGGCGTAGCGCACCAGCCAGACATCGGCCTTGCCGCCTGGCGCTGCGCCGGCACCGATCGCGACCTTGCCGCCCTCGAGCGACAGCGACGGACCGCCGGTCCTGGCCGTTGCCTTGATCAGATGCTCGATTTCGCCTTGCGCGGCGCCGACGACATCGGCATGGCCGTTGACCACCACTTGCGGCGTGAACGGGCCGTCATGGCCGAGCGACGGTTCGTAGGAAACCTGGCGCTGGGTGAACTCCTGCTTGCCGAACGTGTCCTTCCAGCCGAGGTAATCCCAGTAGGTGACGTTGAAGGACAGCGCCAGCACGCCGGGCTGGTCCTTGACCTTGATGAGGTTGGCGTTGGCCGGCGGGCAGGACGAGCAGCCCTGACTGGTGAACAGCTCGACCACGGTGAGCGGCTGGGCGGCGGCGGCACCGAGCGAGGCAGCGAGCGCGAGCGCGCCCAGGCTGGACAGTGCGGCGAACCTTTGGGCTGGTGATCTCGGCATCGGCTTGCTCCATGGGGCGGCGCTGGGACGCGCCGGTCATTCCCCATTTCGCTGACGCCTGCCGCTTCGTTACAGCGCTCACCGGTTTGTGATGAGCGCGATCGTCCTTCGCCCGTGTCGGCGAAGGGCGAGCGGGGTGCTTACTGCGTCAGCGCCGTCTCGGATGGCCGCTGGTTGAAGGCGCACTTGCCGGTGACATTGTAGAAAAAGTCGGCATTCGTATAATCCGCCGGAAGCGAGTTGCCGCCGTCTTCCCAGGCCTGGTAGCTGGTCTGCGAGCAAGGCACGACGGAAAAGATGTCGATCAGCTTGCCCGAGGCCACCTCGGTCAAGGGCGTGGGTGTGGTGCCCAGATAGAGGTGGTTGGAGGTCGTGGTGTCGTTCGATTTGAACGTCGCCTTGTTGCCGGTCGTGACATCCATCTGCAGGGAGAGCTGGCCCATCTGGCTGACGTCGACGGCGGCGCCGCCGCCGGTGGCCGGCACGTTGGTGGTGGCGCAGGTGATCTGGAAATAGATCGTCTGTTTGCTGTTCCCGTCGTATTCGGGGGTCACTATCGCGCCCGCCGGCGGGTTGGTGAAATTGGATGTCGAGCCCACGGTGGTGCAGGTCTGCTTCTGGACCACGGTCGGCGTCGAACCGTTGACAAGCGATATCGTCGTGGTGCCGTAGCCCTTCTGTTCCGTCATGGAATATGACTTGCTCCCGACCTTGTACGAATAGGTGTAGGGCGCGTAGACGTAGCTGGCCGTCATCAGTTTCTGCGCCGTCGTGCCGCCGAAATTCGTGCCGTAAAGCGTCACCGTCTTGTTCCAGTAACCCGACACCTTGTCGACCTTGAACGTCGCCTGCACCAGGCTGGGCGCCTTGTTGACCCCCGATTTGACCGCGACCGGCACGCTGTCGATCCTGGCGATGGTCATGAAATTGGTCGGCATGGCGAAGCTGGCCGACGTCTGCGCCGCGACGGTGCCGTCGGAGGCGACGTTGAAGCTCACCAGCGTCGCGGTGCCCTGGCCGTTGTTGGCGGCGAAATTGTCCTGCAGCGCCTGCTGGCGGTCAGGCAGCGTCGTGCTCGCCGGCAGCGTGGTGATCGCCAGCGTCGCGGCATCCAGCGCGGCCTGCATGCCGGAGCGGGTCTGGACGGCATCGGTATAGTCGACCGAAAAGCCGACGGCTGCGATCAATGGCACCAGGCTCAGGAAGAACAGCGGCATCATGGACCCGCTGCGGGAGCGGGCAAACCTGTCTGCAATTTTCTGCATTTCTTTACCCCCAAGGACATTAGTGGCCTTGCCGATACCACGCAGCCGGAAAATCAAGGTCTAACGGGATCGATCAAAGTTTATGTATTTACGGTCGCTTGACCGATATTCTCGATTTTTCGGCGCCGCTCTTCACTTTGTGACCGCAGGGCAGCCCTTGCGCCGCAAGCCTTGCCGCCGCTTGCCGCCCCTGCTAAAGCGCGCGCATGAGCACGCCCCTCGACCACATCCGCAATTTCTCCATCGTCGCCCATATCGACCATGGCAAATCCACGCTTGCCGACCGCCTGATCCAGCTGACGGGCGGGCTGGAGTTGCGCGACATGAAGGAGCAGGTGCTGGACTCGATGGATATCGAGCGCGAGCGCGGTATCACCATCAAGGCGCAGACGGTGCGGCTGAAATACCACGCCAACAATGGCGAGGACTATATCCTCAACCTCATCGACACGCCCGGACATGTCGACTTCGCCTATGAGGTGTCGCGGTCGCTGGCCGCCTGCGAAGGCTCGCTGCTGGTGGTCGACGCTTCGCAGGGCGTCGAGGCGCAGACGCTCGCCAATGTCTACCAGGCGATCGACAACAACCACGAGATCGTCGTGGTGCTGAACAAGGTCGACCTGCCGGCCGCCGAGCCCGAGCGCATCCGCGAGCAGGTCGAGGAGGTGATCGGCATCGACGCTTCGGGCGCCGTGCTGATCTCGGCCAAGACCGGGCTTGGCATTCCCGACGTGCTGGAGGCGATCGTCCACCAATTGCCGCCGCCGCGCGAGGGTGACGCGACCGCGCCCTTGAAGGCCATGCTGGTCGACAGCTGGTACGACGCCTATCTCGGCGTCATCGTGCTGGTGCGCATCATCGACGGCGTGCTGAAGAAGGGCCAGACCATCCGCATGATGGGCACCGGCGCCAAATACCTGGTCGAGCGCACCGGCGTGTTCACGCCCGCCCGCATCAATGTCGACGAGCTCGGCCCCGGCGAATTCGGCTTCTTCACCGGCTCGATCAAGGAAGTGGCCGACACGCGCGTCGGCGACACCATCACCGAGGACAAGCGCCCCACCGCGCATGCGCTGCCCGGCTTCAAGCCGGCGCAGCCGGTGGTGTTCTGCGGCCTGTTCCCGGTCGACGCCGCCGATTTCGAGGATCTGCGCGCCGCCGTCGGCAAATTGCGCCTCAACGACGCTTCTTTCTCTTATGAGATGGAAACCTCCGCCGCGCTCGGCTTCGGCTATCGCTGCGGCTTCCTGGGCCTGCTGCATCTGGAAATCATCCAGGAGCGGCTGGAGCGCGAGTTCAACCTCGACCTGATCGCCACCGCGCCGTCAGTCGTCTACCGGCTGCTCCTCAATGACGGCTCGGTGAAGGAACTGCACAACCCGGCCGACATGCCCGACGTGGTCAAGATCTCGGCGATCGAGGAGCCGTGGATCCGCGCCACCATATTGACGCCCGACGACTATCTCGGCGGCATATTGAAGCTCTGCCAGGACCGGCGCGGCATCCAGGCCGACCTGTCCTATGTCGGCAAGCGCGCCATGCTGACCTACGACCTGCCGCTCAACGAAGTCGTATTCGACTTCTATGACCGGCTGAAGTCGATCTCCAAGGGCTACGCCTCGTTCGACTATCACCTCACCGACTATCGCGAGGGCGACCTGGTGAAGATGTCGATCCTGGTCAATGAAGAGCCGGTCGACGCGCTCTCCATGCTGGTGCACCGCACGGCGGCGGAAAAGCGCGGCCGGCAGATGTGCGAAAAGCTGAAGGAGCTGATCCCGCACCACCTCTTCAAGATCCCGATCCAGGCCGCCATCGGCGGCAAGGTCATCGCCCGCGAAACCATCTCGGCGCTCCGCAAGGACGTGACCGCCAAGTGCTACGGCGGCGACGTGAGCCGCAAGCGCAAGCTCTTGGACAAGCAGAAAGAAGGCAAGAAGCGGATGCGGCAGTTCGGCAAGGTGGATATCCCGCAGGAGGCGTTTATCCAGGCCTTGAAGATGGGGGATTGAGCGGTCCGGCCTTCGGCCGGACGCATCGACCCGGCGGGTCGATGCGAGCGCAAGTCCGGGTGGAAGCTGCCGCAGGCAGCGGCCCCAGCGCGGGGATTGCGGGCAGTGCGGTAACCTGATCAGCGGATCCGGCGACGAAACTGAAGCACGTTTCCACTCTCTAAATCGAGCATTTCCGCCGCAGGCCTAAGTCGCGCGACGGGCATCTGACTCAGATTTGCGCCATCAAAGGTTCCGTCGTCCAAAGAAGCCAGTTGCTCCAACTCTTGGGAAGGTAGAGGCAGGGCAGATAGAATAGTCGATCTGGCAAATCCACCAGACCCAAGAATCGCTTCGAAGCCCCTCCGCAACATCCGCGGACGTTCAAGCGGCATATCGCGAGGTGAGTCGTACGGTTCTCGGAGAGCACCCCGCCACCGTCTAACAGTCATTGAGCGGAACAACTGCGCCTTTCCTTCTTCGTCGGTAAGACCCAAGTCATAAGCGCGCATTATCATCGCGCTAATAGACATGCCCCAACGTCTCTTAAGAGCACAAAAATAATCGAGCGAGACAGCCCCAACCTCTGAAATAAATGCTTCGCGTGGGAAAAGCATTGCACCGGCAAATCTATGAGCCTGTTGTTCGATTAACTTGTGGGCCAGGGGCATCTTGGCCTGTTCAGGCGTTACATGTTTATGGAGCACGAGGTGGCCCAATTCATGGGCGGCATCGAAACGGGCCCGAGCACAACTCACATTTTCCACGTTGATTCCGACAAAAGCCTTTTCCAAAAGCTTCGATGTAAAACAAAACCCGTCCTGCTTGTCGGATGGGATTCTTAAAGTAGCTACGGGAATGCCCGCGTTCTCCAACGCAAGGATCATATCAGGTATCGGCTCTGCCCTCAGTTTCCAATGTGAACGAAGGTCACTAGCGGCACGCTCGATATTATTATTTGTAATTAGCTGAAAGTTCTCGGGGATATCCAGATCAGGTAGCGAGAAAGAAGAGAACTCAACCTCGGTATGCAAGAAGGAGTAAATTTCGCATAGCCAGCGGATTCGTTGCTCGGTCATCTCACGAGCACTTTTACTTTCAGAAGCCCGAGACCGCCAATGAACGAGATCAATCGTTTCGTTCCACGCTGGTGTCAGAAAAAAACTAGGAGGGAACTGCAGCTTTTCGGCGATTACGCCGATCCGATGAGCCTGGGGCTTATCGTCGCCGTCCTCGTAGCGTGAAATTGCTGCGCCAGTAACACCAATTAAATCCCCAAGCGTATTTTTGAACATGCCTCGGGCAAGTCTAGCCTCTCTTAGCCGCTCGCCGCGAAAATTTGGGGTACCAAAACTCATTGATCAAACTCTGATGATTTTGTTTTGTTTCTTGAGACGGACCACCACCTCGTCCTTCTGGAGTTGCGGACGATCGGCCTCCTTTCCATCATCTGGCGACAGGGGCCGACGTTCTATGCCGAACATCGCTATACGATGTAGGTCTAACCTCGTTATCCATGTCGCGTACTCGCCGTCTGGAACTGCAAGCATCAGTCCGCCCAGTGCGCGATCCCTTCTCGTAAAGCGAGGGCCTGACGCCCCATGAAGCAACACAGCAAGTATTCCGCCCGACCAATCCAGATCACGATTGGGTACATCGCCAAAGTTGAGTTCAAGCTGACGAATCAAACCATGTGTGTCGGCCAATTCTCGTTTGTAGTCCGCAATTCGAGGTGCGTCCGACAGCTCTAGAAATGGCTCTTGAATGACAACAATTCGGCCCATCTTAACCAGGATTTTTTCCTGTCCGTTACATTCCAGATACCGAAAACTATAGGGCACCCCGTGCTGTTGCGAGGCGAATACCATTGCTCTGATCGCACAGCTGGATCGACGCGCCGCAAACTCTGCAAGCTTGAGCTCGAAGGGAAGCGCGCTATCGGCGCGAAGCTCCTCATAGAGACGATCATAGCGCCAAGCGATATCTATCGAGAGTGTTTCAACGAACTCGGGATTGAGGTCGTAACGAAGGATTTCGTGTGTTTGTTCTAGAAGCTCCGACACCACCGAATCCTTTGCTCGCGAGATGACTTAAGCGAATCAGCACTTTTATGGAAAAAAGTCAAGCGTGATAGGATTTTTGTCCTTTATTGCCAAGCCATCTTCGACCCTTCGTTTCACCCAACCCATATCCACACGCCGCCCCACGACAGTCACGGCACTCGCTATTTCGGGCACTGGGACGCTGTGACTGCAGCAGTCTAGATCTGGCAGTATATAAAGCTAAAGATTTTCGCCCCACGCTTGTAACCAGTGCGGGGCACTTCGGATTCTTCATCTATCACAGCGGCGGTGAACGCCTCATCGAGCCGCATGGTCTTCCAGCCAGCGGGCTCATTGCTATCGCTGCCGCCGCGCACTTGGTAAACACTCATCGCGTCGTTACCGGCAGTGGTGACGCCAACGGTATGGACCTCGACCACTCGAAAGAAGCCATCATAGCGGAGCTCAAGGCGCCGACCGCTTCGCAATGCATCGCAGGCGACGTTCCGCCAGAGCATGATCGAGCCTCACAAAACCATATGCTGCATGGTGTCTGAGTCTGGATGGGTTTGTCGAGTGTATAAGAGACGTATCCTCTCTCCGCTCAAGGGAAGCATCAAATGCGCACCACATCAGACACCGTCGCCTCTCTTGGCCTCGCCATCGGCGGCACCTTCGGCCTGGCCGGCACCTTCGTGTCCAGCGCCTCACTCCGCGAAACACTCTGGACGATCGACGGCGCGGCGCTGGTGGTCGCCACCGCGCTGCTGACGATGAAATACCAGCGGCTGGGCAATGATTGCGTCGCCGCGGGCTTCCTGACCTTCCTGGCAGGCGAGACGCTGCTTATGGCCGGGAATGCGGCGGGCTTGCAGGCCAGCGTGCCCTCCTATGTCGGCGGCATCACGCTCTGGGCGGCGGCACTGGTCATGGTCAGCGCGCCGAAGACTTTTGCGCTGTGGATGCGGCTCACCGCTGGTGTGGCCGCCATGCTGTTTGTCGTCTCGGCTTGCATGATCCTGTGGGGCGCGCCCTTGCTGCCGACCTCTGCGCCGCTGCCCGCCGCCGGCTATCCGTTCCTGGTGCTGACTTTTGTTGGGTGGATCTGGACGCTGGTCAGGGCGGAGCGGTGAGCGCGGCGCCTCTTCCTTCTCCCCTTGTGGGAGAAGGTGGATCGGCGCGTCAGCGCCGAGACGGATGAGGGGTGTTCCAGCGGAGTGAGGCGGTAGAATGGATTGGGTGCTTACAAGCGCTTGGTTCTGCGATGCTGCGATCTGTCACGCACCCCTCATCCGTCTTGCCGCTTCGCGGCAATCCACCGCCCTGGGCGAGTCACGGGCCTCGCCCGCCCTTCGGGCCCCACAGGGGGAGAAGGCAGAAGCGCCGGCGCCTCAGCTTTCAATCCAAACCTTCTCAAAGTGCTGCTCCAGCGCCTGGTGCTGCTCGCAGCCTTCGACGCCCTTGCGATAGGTCCGGTAGACCGAGCGCCAATAGGGTTGGACGATGATGCCGGAATCGCGCAGGTTCTTCTCGATGCCGGCCATGATCTCCTTGCGGGCCTTGGCGTCGGGGGTGGCGAGCGCCTTGTCGAGCAGGTCGTCGAACTCCTTCGAGGCGTAGGCGCTTTCGTTCCAGGCGGCGCCGGACTTGTAGGCGAGGGCCAGCACCTGGACGCCGAGCGGGCGGCCGAGCCATTCGGTGCAGGAGAAGGGGTATTTGCTCCAGTCGTTCCAGAAGGTGGCGGCGGGCAGCACGGTGCGCTTGATCTTGAGGCCAGCCTCGCGCATCTGCGCCGAGATGGCGTCGGCGGTGCTCTTCTGCCATTCGACGTCGACCGAGATGAGCTCGTACTCATGGTCCGGCTTGCTGGAGGCGGCGAGCAGTTTTTTCGCCTCCTCCATGTCGCGTTTCGCGGGACCGATATCGGCATATTCGGGATGCATGGGGCCGACATGGTGGTTGTCGGCGGGTTTGCCCCGCCCGTCGAGGCCGAGCTTGAGCACGGCGGCATTGTCGACGGCGAGCTGGGCGGCACGGCGCAGCTTGACGTCCTGATAGGGCGCGTTGCCGACATTGAAGCGGGCGACGATGGTGGAGCCGGTGGCGATCTCGGAATTCCTAAGCCCCATCTTGTCGGTCTGCGAAACGGCATCGGAGGCGGTTTCATGGTCGGTGTCGATTTCGCCGGATTCGAAGGCCGACAGCATGGCGTTGGGGTCGGAGCCGTAGTCGATCCACTGGATGCCATCGAGGTAGAAGTCACCTTTCCACCATGGCTTGTCCTTGCGCTTCACCTCGGCGCTTGTTTCGGCGTCCCATTTCACCAGCTCGCAGGGGCCGGTGGTGATGGCGAGCGCCTTCATGGGGTCGCCATCACCCTCATAGGAGCGGTGCATGATCAAGGCGGGATAGTCGGCCATGCCGGCGATCAGCGAAATGTCGGGCTTCGGCAGGTTGAGTTTTATCGTGTAGTCGTCGACCTTCTCGATGCCGCCATCGACCACTTTCTTGGTGTCGGCATCGACCAGCGCGCCCATGCGGGCGGCGACCGAGTTGCCGGCCACGCCCGCCTCGCACCAGCGGGTGAGGTTGTGGACGACATCGTCGGCGTTGAAGGTGTCGCCATTCGACCAGGTGATGCCCTTGCGCATATGCAGCGTGAGCGTTTTGGCGTCGTCGCTCATCTCCCATTTTTCGAGCAGCCACGGCTCGAACGAGAAATCGGTGTTCCAGCGCACCAGATATTCGTTGCAGTGGCGGGCGACGTTGGACATTTCGACGCCGTCGAAGGTGCGCGGGTCCTTGAAACCCTTGACGTTCATGGCGACGCGCAAGGTGCCGCCCTTCCTGGGCTCGGCGGCGCGGGCAGGCGTCGCGGCGATGCCGCCCAGCGCGAAGGCGCCGGCGGCGCTGACGCCGAGGCCGGCCATCAGCGCCAGATATTCGCGGCGGCTGATGCCGCCCGTTTTGAAATCGTCGGCGACGGGTTTGGCCCGCGGGTGCAAATTGCGGTCGGTCAGCATGAATTTCATCGTCGTTCCCTTTGTCGTTGGTGCATGCCGCCCAGGGTGCGAAGCGGTTTTGGGACAACGGCATGCACGGAAGCAGGCCCGCCCCGATCGATCGCCTACGCGGGGGCGGTTGCGACCGCCGGGGCGCCATTGCCTGAGGCGGCGATGATAGGGTGAGGTGACGTCAGGGAGTGTTCTGGAATCCGCAGAGCTTGTGCGGTGTTCCGCAAGTGGGGTGACGGCTCCTCAGTTCGTCATCCACGGGCGGAGCAGCCGCGCAGCGGCGTCGCGGAGACCCGAGGATCCATGCCGCGACCTTGCCGACGGGATTCAACGGTGCAGGATCTGAACCGTGGCGACGCATTGGAGTCCCGGCATGGATCCCTTGGGCTGCGGAGCAGCTCCAAGGGGTCTGCGCCGCGTCGCTGCGCTCCTTGCTCCGCCCGTGGATGACGAAGGGAGGGGCGCCGCCAACAAAAAGCCCGGCTCGAGGCCGGGCTTTTCAGAAACACGAAGGAGAAGCGATCAGCTGACCTGGACCTTCGAGGACGCGGCCTGGTCCTCGGCGATCTTCTGCTGGAACATCTGCGCGAAATCGATCGGGTCGAGCATCAGCGGCGGGAAGCCGCCATTGCGGGTCGCCTCGGCGATGATCTGGCGGGCGAAGGGGAACAGCAAACGCGGGCATTCGATGAACAGGATCGGCAGCATGTGCTCCTGCGGGAAGCCCGAAATGGCGAAGACGCCGCCATAGACCAGCTCGACGTTGAACAGCACTTCCTGGTCGAAGGAAGCCTTGGCGTTCAGCGTCAGATTGACGTCGAACTGCTTGTCGGAGAGCGGGTTGGCGTTGACGTTGACGTTGATGGCGATGCCGGGCGCCTTGTCGCGGCCGCGCAGCGAATTCGGCGCGCCGGGGCTTTCGAAGGACAGGTCCTTCACATACTGGGCCAGGACGTTGAGCGATGGCTGCGCCGCCGCATTGCCGTTTCCGTTGGCGCCGACCGGCGCGTCATCATTGCTGGCCATGAGCCTTTTCCTTTTGCCTGGGCAGCGTTGCTGACCGAATTGAAATCGGGCGTTCGCTACCATGGCCGGCATGACAAGACAAGGTTTGCCGCCTTGCTTCCCGCCTCGCCATCCTAGGGTCTCCGCGACGCCGCTGCGCGGCTGCTTCGCCCTGGGATGACGAAGTGAACGAGCAGCCTCCTAATCGTCCTTCAGGCGCCGCCACGGCGAATTGTGATCCGGGCCGCGCTTGAAATCGTCCTCGCGCGAATAGTCGCCGTCGTCGAGGTCGATGACCTTTTCGCGCGGCCGGCCGCGGAAACCGCCGGCCGAGAAATCGGTGGCCACCACGATGCGGCCCTTGAAGCGGCTCCAGGCGAAGTCGCGCACCGGCGGCAGGAACAGCAGCAGTCCGATAATGTCCGTGATGAAGCCGGGGATGATCAAAAGGATCGCCGCCACCACGATCATGGCGCCATGCGCCAGCTGGCGGCTGGGATCATGGCCGGCATCCATCTCGGCGCGGATGCGGGCCATGACGCCGAAACCCTGATGCCGGAGCAAAAGCACGCCGGCGATGCTCGAGGCCAGCACAAGGCCGACCGTCGCCAGCGCGCCGACCTCTCGGCCGACGATGACGAAACCGGCGATTTCCAGCAGCGGGAGCGCGAGGAGGAAGAGGGGAAGCAGCGAAATGCGCAAGTCTTTACCGACCATTCGATTGTTTTGCCCGCTGGCGACCAATCGCCGCTGGCACGGAGGCTGTTAGATAGGTATGCCTGCCTTTGATTTGAATGATTACACCTTGCGTTCTATATGCTTTGAATGTTGAACGCTATGCGACCGCGGCCTGTTGGCTGGACGGTCCGGCCTAGAGGCAGGGATTGATTGGCGGAAGATATGGGTTTCTTCGACTTCGGCACGATTTTCTTCCTGATCGCGGCGGTGGTGATCTTCTTCCAGCTGCGCAACGTGCTGGGCCGTCGGACCGGTAGCGAGCGGCCGCCCTTCGACCCCTACACGGCGGCGCGCACCGACAAGGACGCCACCCAGAAACCCGAGAATGTCGTTTCGCTGCCGCGCAAGCGGCTGCCGGGCGAGCCGGCACCGGCCGATGCCTATACGGCGATCGACGCTTTCGCCAAGCCCGACACCGATCTCAACAAGGGCCTGCGCGCGATCAAGGACAATGATCCGTCCTTCGATCCGAAGGGCTTCGTCGACGGCGCCAAGATGGCCTATGAGATGATCGTCATGGCCTATGCCGACGGCGACCGCAAAACGCTGAAGAACCTTCTGTCGCGCGAAGTCTATGACGGTTTCGTCGCCGCGATCGGCGAGCGCGAGGCCAAGTCGGAAAAGATCCAGTCCTCCTTCGTCGGCATCGACAAGGCCGACATCGTCTCGGCCGAGATGAAGGGCGGCGAGGCGCATGTGACGCTGCGTATCATCAGCGAGCTGATTTCGGCGACGCGTGACAAGGCGGGCGCCGTCATCGACGGCGATCCGGAAACCGTGGCCGAGGTCAAGGATGTCTGGACCTTCGCCCGCGACACGCGCTCGCGCGATCCGAACTGGAAGCTCGTCGCCACCGAAGAAGAAGACTGAGTCCCGATGCATGTCGCCCAAAAGTGCGAAGCGGTTTTGGGACGACGACTTGCATCAAAACCAAGACTCGAAGCGCGTCGCATGACGCTCTTCAAACACCACGCGCTTTAAAGCGACGGGGCTCCGGTGTCGCTATCGCCTCTCTTCCTCGAAAAATCCTTTGACGACCTGCCCGGCTGGGGCGACGACGACCACCTGCCGGCCTTCGAGGCTTTTCGCCGTTCCGCCTTCCATGCGCCGGTAAAACCCTATCGCAGCGGCGCGCTCGGCGTCGATTTCAGCGGCTTCACGGCGGCTTACGCGGAGGCGCGCACCGCGCCGCCCGTGAACCGGTCGGAGGCGCGAACTTTCTTCGAGCGCCATTTTGTCCCCATGCTGGTGCGGCCCGAGACCGGCGCCGGGCTGGTCACCGGCTTCTACGAGCCGCAAGTGGAGGCCTCGCCGGTGCGGACCGGGCGGTTTGCCGTGCCGCTCCTGTCGCGTCCGCCCGATCTCGTCGATGTTGACGACGCCAACCGGCCGCGGGGGATGGATTCCTATCTCGCCTTCGCGCGCCGCACGGCGGACGGACCGGTCGAGTATTTCGACCGTGGCGCGATCGAGCGCGGGGCGCTGGCCGGGCAGGGCCTGGAGATCGCCTGGCTGGCCGACAGGGTCGACGCCTTCTTCGTCCATGTGCAAGGGGCCGCGCGGCTCGCCATGACCGATGGCCGGCTGCGCCGCGTCACCTACGCGGCCAAATCGGGCCAGCGTTTTACCGGGCCGGGCAAAATCCTGAGCGAGCTGGGGGAAATCCCGCTGGCGCAAGTGACGATGCAGTCGATCCGCGCCTGGTTCAAGGCGCATCCCGACCGCATCGACGAGATCCTGTGGCAGAACCGCTCCTACATCTTCTTCCGCGAGGCCGATGTCGAGGACGCGGCCCTCGGCCCGATCGCCGCCGCCAAGGTGCCGCTGACGCCGGGCCGTTCCGTCGCCGTCGACCGGCTGCTGCACACATTCGGCACGCCCTTCCACATCGACGCGCCGACGCTCACCGCCTTTGACAAACAACCGTTCCGGCGGCTGATGATCGCGCAGGACACCGGCTCGGCCATCACCGGGCCGGCGCGGGGCGATCTCTTCGCCGGCTCCGGTGACGCGGCCGGCGAAATCGCCGGCGTGGTGCGCAACGCCGCCGATTTCTACGCGCTGGTGCCGCGCCCGCTGGCCGGGGGCGCCAGATGAGCAAGCGTCCGGACAAGCTCAGCGAGGACGACCGGGTGCTGTGGAACCTGGTGGCGCGCACGGCCAAGCCGCTGAAGGGCAGGGCCGCCGTCGACATTCCCGATATCGCCGCCGACGCCATGCCGACATCGTCGCAAGCGGCGCAACCCGCCGCCAATGCGCCGGGCGCGGCAAAGCCGAAGGCGCAGCATGTCACGCATCGCCTCGACGAACCGACGCTGGACAAATTGGCGAAGGGCCGGCTGCCGATCGAGGGCCGCGTCGACCTGCATGGGATGACGCAGGACGAGGCCTATTCGCTGCTGTTCTCGTTCCTGCACCGGGCGCATGCCGGCGGCATCCGCTATGTCCTGGTCATCACCGGCAAGGGGTCGTCCTCCGGCGGCGACGGCGTCTTGCGGCGCGCGGTGCCGGCGTGGCTGTCGACGCCGGCGTTCCGGCCGCTGGTCTCCAGCCACGACCATGCCGCCCGCAACCATGGCGGCTCGGGCGCGCTCTATATCAGGCTGCGGCGGGTGCGTTCATGAGGGCTGAAGCCGTGGGGCGGGGCGCATGACACCGTTCGGCGAGAGGCTGCGGGCGCTTCGCGCCGATCGCGGCGTTACCCAGAAGGACATGGCGGCGGCGATCGGCATCAGCGCCGCCTATCTGTCGGCGCTCGAGCATGGCAGGCGCGGCGCGCCGACCTGGACGCTGATCCAGAAGATCATCGGCTATTTCAACATCATCTGGGACGATGCCGAGGAGCTGGCGCGGCTGGCCGAAGCCTCGCATCCGCGCGTGAAGCTCGACACGTCGGGTCTCAGCCCCGCCGCCACCGAGCTGGCCAATCTTCTGGCCGAGAACATCGAAAAGCTCGACGAAGCGGAGCTGCGCCGCATCACCGCCTCGATCCGCGCGGCGCTGGGCCGGCTGAAGTAACCGGTTTTATCCGCATTCCGCGACGGCCGGACGTTCGCCTGGCCGCAAGACGGTGCCCGCCGGCATCGGCCAGCGGGCAGGCGTGGCGAGATCAGTTCTTGCCGGCCGTGCTGCCGTTGGGGTTGCCGCCGTTGGTGCCCGGGCGATCATGGCCGTGGTCATTGTTTCCACCGCCCAGGCAGTCCGATGCGCCGGCAGTGCCACAACAACGGCCGGCCCAGAGGTCATTGAGGTTGGTGTGGGCGCAGCTGACCGTCTGGTCGGCCATCGCGGATCCGCCCAGGGCCGATACGGCGGCAACGGCGAGAAGGGTGTTTCGCAGAAAAGCAGTCATTTGAAGTCTCCATGGTTGGGTTTCGTCATTCACGGCTGTGTGTCGCCGGGCGAACGGAAATGGTTCACGGAGAGATTGAGAAAATTTTCGGGAGGGATGCGCGAGGTGCGCGACTGGGCATGTCGGCGCCGCCCCTCATCCGCCTGCCGGCACCTTCTCCCCGTATAGAGACGGGGAGAAGGGGAACAGCCGCGCCGCTGGCGCTTGTACGTTGGCGAAAGCGCCTACAACAGCGTCTTTCTCCCCGTCACTATACGGGGAGAAATGCCCGGCAGGGCAATGAGGGGCAGCGCCAGCCTCTGCTATAATAACCGACAACGGGTGAAAGCCACGGCTAAAAAACCGCTACCAGTCCCTATTCCACCGACCCCACCAGGACCTGCTGGCCGCCGCGGATCGAGACCCAGCGGCCTGTGTTGTCGATCGCCTGCCGCTTGAGGAAGCGGTAGCCGGTCTGGTCCCAGGCCCTGACCTTGTCGGTCAAATTGTCGAGCACGTAATCGCCCTTGTCGGTGCGCACGGTCAGCACCGAATGGCCTTCACCGTCCGGTTTGCGCACCACGGTGATGAGAAGATCGGAAAGCGAGATGCCCGAGCGGAACAGTTGGCGCCGCTTTTCCAGCACATAGTCCTCGCAATCGCCGACGCCCTTGTCGGGATAGGCCCAGACCTCGTCCTTGCCGTATATGTCCATGTCGCTCATCGGCTTGACGGCGGCGTTGACCCTGGCGGTGACATTGACGAGCTTGCGCATCAGCCCGTCGGTCATCCTGGCCGGAGCCAGGTTGCTCGGACGGATCGAGCATTCGGCTGGGTGCAGCTTGCAGAAATCATAGTGGCCGATCGGCTGCGAGGTGATGCCCCCGGTCGCCATCGCCCCGGCCGCCAAGGCCGGTGCCATCCAGCCTCCCGTGGCTGCCAGACCGGCAGCGGCCACGCACACGCGCAGCCTTCTCGCCATTGTTGAGGAATTCATTGTCCCCGCTCACCCTGTTGTTAACGAAACGTTAAGGGCGATCGACAGTCCGTGTCAATTACGACGACAGGCTGATTTGCAGCATGGTTACCCGCGGGGAGGGACAGCGGCACTTGTGCAACAGAATCGGCCCTGAAGCCGATTCTGTCCCGGAATTGCCTATCGCTTGGCGGTGCGGACCAGCTTCGGCTTCACCGCGACGCGGTTCTGGCGGCCATAGCTGGTGATGAAGTCGACGATGCGCGGCACGATCTCGGAGCGGAAGCGCGAGCCGTTGAAGACGCCGTAATGGCCGACCGCCGGCTGCATGTAATGGGCCTTCTTGTCGGCCGGGATGTTGACGCACAAATCCTGCGCCGCCTTGGTCTGGCCGAGGCCCGATATGTCGTCATTCTCGCCCTCGACCGTGAACAGGGCGACGTTGCGGATGACCGACGGGTCGATACGGGTGCCGCGATGCGTCATCTCGCCCTTGGGCAGGGCATGGCGAACGAAAACGGTGTCGACGGTCTGCAGGTAGAACTCGGCCGTCAGGTCCATGACCGCCAGATATTCGTCATAGAAGTCGCGGTGCTTCTCGGCGTTGTCGCCATCATGCTTCACAAGGTGCATGAAGAAGTCCTTGTGGGCGATGATGTGGCGGTCGAGGTTCATGCTCATGAAGCCGGACAGCTGCAGGAAGCCCGGATAGACCTCGCGGCCGAAGCCCGGCACCGGCCAGGGCGCGCGCATGACGACATTGTCGCGGAACCAGTCGATGCCCTTTTCCTCGGCCAGGAGATTGACCGCGGTCGGGTTGCGGCGGGTGTCGATCGGGCCGCCCATCAGGGTCATGGTCGAGGGCACGAAGGGATCGCCCTTCGCCTCCATCAGCGCCACCGCCGCCAGAACCGGCACGGAAGGCTGGCACACCGCCATCACATGGGTGTCAGGACCCAGCGCATGGAACATGTCGACGATGTAATCGATATAGTCGTCGAGATCGAAACCGCCGTCGGCCAGCGGCACCATGCGGGCATCGACCCAGTCGGTGATGTGGACATCGGCATAGGGCAGCATGGCTTCCACCGTGCCGCGCAGCAGCGTGGCGTAATGGCCCGACATCGGCGCGACGATCAGAAGCTTCGGATCCGGCTTGCGGCCGGCCGGCACCGCGCGTTCGAAGCGGACCAGATTGCAGAAAGGCTTCGACCAGACGGTCTTCTCGGTGACCTCGACGCTCTTCCAGTCGACGACGGTCTTGCCGAGGCCGAAGGCGGGCTTGCCATAGCGGCGCGTGGTGCGTTCGAAGAGTTCCGCGCCCGCGGCGACCGAGCGGCCCCAGGGCGTGTGGGCAATCGGATTGAGCGGGTTGGAGTAGAACATCCGCACCGCGTCGGCATAAAGCCGTGCCGGCTGCAGCGCCGCATGGTTCAATTCATAGAGCTGATAGAACATCGACAACCCCGCTGCTGCCTGCGACCGAAGGGACGACGAGCAGCGCCGAGCCTCAAATGTCTCGCGGCGAAGTTAACAACTAATTGCTGCGATGCAATACGTCACGTGGCGTGACCAATGGTTCTTTCGTCCAAAGGCTTGCAAATCCGCCCGGAATGGCGGAGCCGGCTCAGTGTGCGTTGCCGAAATGTGTAGGAAATATGTCGGGCCGCCGGAACCATGATCCCGAAAACCGGTTCCTGTTTTCGAAGGAGATCATGGTCCAGGGATAATCACATCAGACGCGTGCCATGCAGACCGAGGTATGGCCGGAACCGATGAAGCCGAGCTGGCCGGCGGCGCCCTTCGACAGGTCGAGTACGCGTCCGCGAATGAACGGGCCGCGATCGTTGATGCGCACGATGACGCTTTTGCCATTGTTCTGGTTGGTGACCCGCAATTTGGTGCCGAAAGGCAAGGTGCGGTGGGCGGCGGTCATCGCCGAAGGGTTCATGCGCTCGCCCGATGCGGTTTTCGAGTGCAGCGCGTACCATGAAGCGCGACCGCACTGGCCGGCGGCGGCGGTCGCCGAAGTGGCGGAAGCGCCGACCATCAGGCCAGCAGCGATCGTTACCGCGACAAGCGCGGTCTGGTTTAGGTTCTTCATCTGTAAGGGGTGGCTCCGTTTTTGACAGACCCAAGCCGTTAGGTGCCGAATAAGGCAGGAAATGCGGCAAGCATCTGTCCGTTCCGTGGCGAGATCACACGTTTGGAGTCACCGAGTAACAGTCTGTCAGGGATTTTCCGGCACAATTTGATCCATTCTCGATGATCTCAGCGCCGATATCCGAGATCGTTTTGACAAAATGACGAATTAATTTCCAAGTAGAATCCGGTGTGATTGTGCCACTTCCTTTGGCTCTTTCATCACGGTCACGGCACGGCCAACGATCGACTTGAAAAGCGAGATCCGTCAATGAGACTGACCAAAAATCTGCTGGCCTTGATTGTGCTGGCCATCGGTGCGCTGTGGTCGCTGCAAGGCATCGGCGTGGTCGGCGGCAGCTTCATGACCGGCCAGCTGCAATGGTTATATATCGGCATCGTCACCATGCTGGTCGGCTTGGCCGGACTGGTGTGGGCGAACCGGTAGGGGGTGGGTGGCGGTAAGGTCGACCCCCACTCCGTCGAGCTACGCTCGACACCTCTCCCCCGATCGACGGGGGAGAGGAAAGACGCGAGCTTTTGCCGGCTGGCTCCCTTCCTCTCCCTCGGGGAGGGGGGAGAGGTGGCGCGGCAAAGCCGCGACGGAGTGGGGGAAGCCGCTCGTCAATCGCGTAACCGCAAGACAGCCCTAGCCCGGTGAGCAAGAAAACTGTCACCCGTGCCGTCGGGCCATTCTGTTACCTATTTATCCGGTTCAGACAGAATGCCGCGCCGCAAGACTACCCTAACCGAACAGCCGGTCCAGGATCGTGCCTTCGAGGCGGGCGAGCTCGGCGGAACCGCGCCGGCGCGGCCTTTCCACCGGCACCTCCAGATCGAGCGCGATCTTGCCGGCGCTGATTACCACCACCCGGTCGGCGAGCGCGACCGCTTCGGCGACGTCGTGTGTGACCAGCACGGCGGTGAATTTCTGGGCGAGCCAGATGCGCTCCAGCAATTGCTGCATCTCGATGCGGGTCAGCGCGTCGAGCGCGCCGAGCGGCTCGTCGAGCGCCAGGATTTGCGGGTGGCCGACCAATGCGCGGGCCAGCGCCACGCGCTGCTTCTGGCCGCCGGACAGCACCGAGGGCCATTCACCAGCGCGGTCGGCGAGGCCAACCTCGGCGAGGATATCGAGCGCGCGTTGGCTGGCGTCCGCGCCGGCAGCGATGCCGGTCAGCCCGACCTCGACATTCTTCACCACGCTGGCCCAGGGCAGCAGACGCGGCTCCTGGAACATGAAACGGGTGCGGCTGTGATCCTCTTCCCCGGCGCCCAGCGTCAGCGATCCCGATGTCGGGCGGTCGAGCCCCGCCAGCAACCGGAGCAGCGTGCTCTTGCCGCAGCCGCTCTTGCCGATGACGGCAACGAACTGCCCGGCCGGCACTTCGAGGTCGATGCCGTCGAGCACGGTCTTGTCGCCGAAGCGCTTTCCCACGCCCCTGAAGGCGAAGGCGCGCCGTCCTTCGACCGCCATGGCCGGTCGCGCCGGCGCCGGCGTGGCGACGAAGGATCGGGCGGCGGTCAGGCTGGCAACGGTCATGGACAGCATCTCATCCGTTCTGGAAGGCCGGATGCCAGCCGAGCGACAGCCGCTCGAGCAGGCGGGCGAGGCTGTCGGCGAGCTTGCCGAGCAGCGCGTAGATCAGGATCGACAGCACGACGACATCGATCAGCAGGAATTCGCGCGCCTGCATGGCCATGTAGCCGAGGCCGGAACTGGCCGAGATGGTTTCGGCGACGATCAGTGTCAGCCACATGATGCCGAGCGCGTAGCGCAGGCCGACGAAGATCGCCGGCAGCGCGCCCGGCAGGATGACGCGAAAGAACAGCGCGCGCCGGTCCATGCCGTAGACGCGGCCCATCTCGACCAGCTGCGGGTCGACGCCCTGGATGCCGAGCAGCGTGTTGACGTAGATCGGAAAGAACACGCCAAGCGCCACCAGGAACAGTTTTGCCTCCTCGTCGATGCCGAACCACAGGATGACGAGCGGGATCAGCGCCAGATGCGGAATGTTGCGGATCATCTGCAGCGTGGTGTCGGTCAGGCCGCGGCTGAGCCGCGACAGGCCGTTGGCGAGGCCGAGCGCGAAGCCGATCGAACCGCCTATGGCAAAGCCGCCAAGCGCGCGCGCCGTGGAAACACCGATGTTGCGGATCAGTTCACCCGAAAGCGTCAGCCGCCAGAAGGCCTCGGCGACGGCGCTTGGCGCCGGCAGCACATTGGCCGGCATGACACCCGCGCGCGACGCGGCTTCCCAGCCGGCAATCACCAGGATCGGCAACACCCAGCCGATGGCGTTTGCGTGGAGGCGCGCGGAAAAGCTCATGAAGAGGCCTGCAGGCGGGCGGCACCGTGGAAGCCGACCGAGAATTCATTGGCGATGTCCTGGTGCGCCCGCTGCCGCCTGGTGCCAAGCCCGAGACCTGGGAACAGCAGCTCGGCGACGCGGTAGGCTTCTTCCAGATGCGGGTAACCGGAGCCGATGATGGTATCGATGCCAATCGCCTGGTATTCGCGGATGCGCGCGGCGACCTGCTCGGGCGTGCCGACCAGCGCGGTGCCGGCGCCGCCGCGCACCAGGCCGACGCCCGCCCACAGATTGGGCGAGACGACCAGCTTGTCACGGCGGCCGCCATGCAGCTCGGCCATGCGGCGCTGGCCGACCGAATCCATCTGGTTGAGGAAGCGCGCCTGCGCATTCTCGATCTGGGCGTCGGTGACATGGCTGATCAGCCGGTCGGCGGCCCGCCAGGCCTCGTCCTCGGTTTCGCGCACGATGAAATGCAGCCGGATGCCGAAACGCAGTTTCCTGCCGCGCAGGGCCGCCTTCGCGCGCGCCGAGGCCAGCTTCTCGGCCACCTGTGCCGGCGGTTCGCCCCAGGTCAGGTACATGTCGACGAGGTCGGCGGCGAGGTCCTGGCCGGCGTCGGACGAGCCGCCGAAATAGAGCGGCGGCCGTTCCTGCAACGGCAAGAGGTCGAGTCGGCCATTCTCGACGCGGTAGTATTTGCCGTCGAAGTTGACGCGCTCGCCGGATACCAGGCCGCGCCAGATGGTGAGGAATTCCCGCGCCTGGGCGTAGCGCTCGTCATGCGGAAGGAAGACGCCGTCGCCGGCGAGCTCGGTCGGATTGCCGCCGACCACCACATTGAGCAACAGCCGGCCATTGCTCAGCCGGTCGAGTGCCGCGGTCTGGCGCGCGGCGAAGGTCGGCAGCGTCACACCGGGCCGCAAGGCGACCAGGAATTTGAGTTTCTCGGTGAGCGTCGCAAGTCCTGTCGCGGTGATCCAGGAATCCTCGCAATTCTGACCGGTCGGCAACAGCACGCCGGGAAAGCCGAGCCGGTCGACCGCCTGCGCGATCTCCTTGAAATACCCGAACTCCGGCGGCCGCTGCTGTTGCTCGGAACCAAGATAGGAGCCGTCGCCATGGGTCGGGATGAACCAGAAGAAATCGAGCGGCGCGGTGCCGGCCGGCGTGGTCATGTCTGGCGCGGTCACGGGCGGATCTCCTGAAGATATCAGCGGAAACGACAAAGGCGCCGGACGTTTCCGCCCGGCGCCATGCGAAAAATCAGTTGCCCGGCGCGGTCCACACCGCGTCGGAGATGCGGACCGCCTTCGGGATCAGGCCGAGCTTGTAGAAGCGGTCGGCTGTCGCCTGCTGGCCGGCGGTGATCTCGTCGGTGATCGGAAAGATGCCGAATTTTGTGCGGTTGGCGGCAATGGTCTGTGCGTCGAGCGGCACGCCGGTCACCTCATGCAGCGCCTCGGCCACCTTGTCGCGGTTCTGGTCCGCCCATTTCGCCGCCTCGCCGAGGGCGGCGATCGTCGTGGTAACGATCTCGGGATGCGCCTTGGCGAAATCCTTGTTGGCGAGGAAATAGGTGTTGACCTTGAGCACATCGCTGGAGCGGGCCAGAACACGCGGCTGATAACGCGTTTCGGCGATGGCGAAGAAGGGATCCCAGACCGCCCAGGCATCGATCTGGTCGCTGGCGAAGGCGGCGGCCGCATCGGCGGGGCTGAGATAGACCGGCGTGATCTGATCGAAGGGGATACCTGCCTTTTCCAGCGCGGCGACCAGCAGATTATGCGCGCTGGTGCCCTTGCCGACGCCGACGCGCTTGCCCTTGAGATCGGCGACCGACTGGACCTGCGACGCCGGCTTGACGAAGATCGCCTCGCCGTCGCCATTGGACGGCAGCGCCGCCGCGTAGACAATGTTGGCGCCCGCCGACTGGCCGAAGATCGGCGGCGCGTCGCCGGTCCATCCAGCGTCGATGGCGCCGACATTGAGCGCCTCGACCAGCGGCGGGCCAGCGGTGAATTCGACCCACTTGACGGTGACGCCCTTGTCGCCCAGCGCCTTTTCGATGACCTGCTGCTGCCGGGCGATCACCGGCAGGCCGGTTTTCTGATAGCCGATGCTGAACTGCTTCAGCTCCTGCGCCGCGGCGCCGAACGACAGGGCAACCGTCGCGGCCACAAGGCCGATGCCGAAAGCGCGCCTCGTCAAATTGAACATGATCCCTCTCCTTCTGTGGATCGGCGCCGGGAGCATGTCCTCGCCGGTTGGAAGAGAGATAAGGCTAGGTAGTTCTATAAATTTAGTAGAGGAACGATTTTGCGAGATGAGGTTGGAGGGCGGAATGGTTTTTCAGCCGCTTGGTCAATCGGCGGCGGCCGTTGCTAGCCTCTTTCTCCCCGTGAACGGGGAGAAATGCCCGGCAGGGCAATAAGGGGCAGCGCCGGCATTGGACTGGTAGCTGCAGCATTAAATCGGACCTGTGTTCGCCGGACTCGATTGCACACCTGGGTCTGCGCCGCCCCTCACCTGCCTGCCGGCATCCCCCGTAAACGGGGCGAGGGGCGCTCTGTCCATGGTCTCGCCAGTCACTGCGACCAGTACTGCCAGGCCCAGTAGAAGCTCTCGTCGCGCGGCGGCAGCCGGTCGCGTCCGGCCTGGAACGGGACTGGCGCCGGCGATGGCGGGTTGTCCTCCTTCGTCGCCTTGTCGTCGGAGGCAAGGCCCAGCAGCCAGGTGCCGAAATGGGCGAGCAGCACGGCGGTGGAATGGGTCATGGTCATTCTCTCCTGCACTTGCGGTTGGTCACTCCCGTCCCGCCCACGGGACGAGCGCGCGCTCGATCCTGCGGATGGTGAATTCGAGTACGAAGGCGATGACCGCGATCACCAGAATGCCCATGATCACCACGTCGGTGACCAGGAACTGGGCCGCGGACTGGATCATGAAGCCAAGTCCCCGCGTCGCCGCGACCAGTTCGGCGGCGACCAGCGTCGACCAGCCGGCGCCGAGCGCGATGCGCAGGCCGGTCAGGATCGAGGGCAGCGCGCTGGGCAGGATCACGTGGCGGACCACCTGGCGCTTTGTGGCGCCAAGCGAACGCGCCGCGTTGACGCGCTCCTGCGAGACGCCGCGAACGCCCGACGCCGTTGACAATGCCACCGGCGCCAGCATGGCGATGGCGATCACCAGGATCTTCGACGGCTCGCCTATGCCGAACCAGATGATGACCAGCGGCAAATAGGCGAGCGGCGGGATCGGCCGCAGGAATTCCAGCAGCGGATCGAAGATGCCGCGGCCGACAGTGCTGATGCCGATGGCGAGACCCACCGGCACGCCGACGAGGATGGCCGCGACGAGTGCCGCAAACACGCGGCCGAGGCTGGCGACGACATGCTGCAGCAGCGTCGCGTCGACGAAGCCATCCCGGATGACGACGATGAATTTGTTCCAGACGGCGACGGGCGAGGGCAGGAACACCGGCGACACCAGTTGCAGGCGGGCCGACAGCGCCCACGCCGCCAGCACCACCAGTATGGTGACCGCGCTGATCATGCGGGCCGAAACGCCCTTGCGTTTCGGGCTTGGCCGCGACCACGGCACCGACAGGCCGTCGGCCTCTTCGGTCCTCGAGCCGGGTCGTTCGGTGTAGGAGGAGATGGTCATGCCGCCTCTCCCTCGAAGATGGCGTCGGTCAGTTCACCGCGCGCCGCGGCGAAGCCGGGATCGGCCTTGATCGCGCGGATGGCCTCGCCCGAGGCGTAGCGCCTGGAGAAGCCCGGTTCGAAGGTGCGCACCACGCGGCCGGGGCCGGGCGCCAGCACGACGATGCGGGTGGCGAGCACCAGCGCCTCCTCGATGCCATGGGTGACCATGAGCACGCCGGCACGGCTTGCCGTCCAGAGGTCGAGCAGCGTCGTCTGCATGCGCTCGCGCGTCAGCGCATCGAGCGCGCCGAGCGGCTCGTCGAGCAGCAGGAATTGCGGTTCGGCGGCGAGCGCGCGGGCAAGGCCGACACGCTGGCGCATGCCGCCGGACAGCTCCCAGATGCGCTTGTCGCCGGCATCGGTGAGTTTGACCAGCGCCAGAAGCTCGTCGGCGCGGCGCGCCCGCTCGTCGGGCCCGACACCGCGCAGGCGCAGCGCGAAGGCAACGTTCTCGCGCGCCGTCAGCCAGGGAAACAGCGCGTCGTTCTGGAACACCACGGCGCGATCCGAACCAGGTGCCGTGATCGGCTGGCCGTTTATCGTGGCCGTGCCGCGCGCCGGCGCGACCAGGCCGGCGGCGACGTTGAGCAGCGAGGTCTTGCCGCAGCCGGACCGGCCGACAAGGACGACGAAATCATCCTTGGCGATGTCGATCGACACCCGTTCGACGGCGGGTGCCGGCTGGCCCTCGTAGTGGATCGAGATCTTGTCGAGCACGAGATGCGGCATGGGGCCTCTCTAAGGAAATCCGACTGCCCCGGAACGGCTCCTCGTCAGCAGGTCCGGAGCAGGCAGCACGCGGCGTCAGGGAAGGAGCGCGCGAGCCATTTGAGCGCCGCCGCATTGCCGCCAGGGTATGCGGGGACGCTTCAGCACTGGGCTCAGTTCGAGGCCAGCGCCTCGGTGACGTATTTCGATGTCACGTATTTCGAATAGTCCGGCAGCACGGCGTCGACCTTGCCCTGTTCCTTGAGGAAGGCGGAGGCCGCCGCGACCGCCTTGACCGTGCCGCCGCCGAGGAACTTGTCGGAGGCCTGCTCCTCGAGCGTCGGGAAGACGTAGCCCTTCAGCAATTCGGGCACCTCTTCCAGCTTGGCGCCGGTGAGCTTGGCGATCTTTCCGGCCTGCGGCGAAGACACCGACCAGGCGTCGGGCTTGGCGAGATACTCGGCATAGGCGGCGCCCGTCACCTTGACGAAGTCGCGCACCGCTTCCGGGTTCTTCTCGGCAAAATCGGTACGCACGATCCAGGCGTCGAAGGTCGGCGCACCCCAGGCGGCGACCTGCGAGGAATCCAGCACGACCTTGCCTGTCGTCTTGATCTGGCCGAGTGCCGGATCCCAGACATAGGCGGCATCGATGTCGCCGCGCGCGAAGGCGGCGGCGATTTCCGGCGGCCTGAGATTGAGGATCTGGACCGACTTCGGATCGACATTCTCATGCTTGAGCGCGGCAAGCAGGCTGTAATGCGTCGTCGAGACGAAGGGCACGGCGACCTTCTTGCCGGCGAGGTCGGCGACCTTCTCGATGCCGGCGCCGTTGCGGGCGACAAGCGCCTCGGACGGCCCGATCAGGCCGACGACGAAGATCGTCTGGATCGGCAGTTCGCGGCTGGCCGCCGCCGCCAGCGGGCTCGAACCGACATAGCCGATGTCGACCGAGCCGGAAGCGACCGCGGCGATGACATCGGCACCGGAATCGAACTTGCGCCAGTCGATCGTGGCCTTGGTGGCCTTTTCATAAGCGCCATCGGCCTGCGGCACTTTGGAGGGTTCGACCACCGTCTGGTAGCCGATGGTGATCTTCAGGTCGTCGGCCAGGGCCGGGCTGAGGAAGGCGGCGCCGGCAAGGGCGGCCGACGACAGAAGGAGAATGCGTCGCGAAATGGTGGACATCAAAAGGCTCCATGAAAACAGAGAAAACCGGATTGCCCCATTATAGTCCGCTAATTCTATCGGCCTTGTAGAGTTAAATTGTTTCAACGAAGGCGGGGTTGTTGGAAAAAAGCTGTCGGTTGCGGAATGCTAGAGCGCATAGGTCGGCTGTGGCCGCTCGCTGCTTCGATGACAGACCGCTGTAGGAGCAGGAATGGCGCTCCGCGAACCTTCCAACCTTCGTCATTTATGGCGGAGCAAGGAGCGACGCGACGCGGCGCAGACCCTAGGATCCATGCCGCGACATGTAAGCGTCGCCACGGTTCAGAACTCTGCACCGCTGCACTCTTCGATCAACGTCACGGAATGGATCCTCGGGTCTCCGCGACGCCGCTTCGCGGCTGCTCCGCCCGTGGATGACGAAGTTGTAGAGGCTCCGGCACTCGACTGCTTGTCTGTGCCGTTCACGCACGAATGATAAATTCTTACCCAGGCCAGCACCACGCAAATCCATGCCTCGAACGGCTACGGAATTGACAAGCCGTTCCGCGTGTTCGAGGGTAAGTATAGTATCCTTATCGACATGAGGGAATTGGAGGCGACGATGAGCGGGCACCCCACCACCATGATCGCTCGCGGCATTCGGCTGTCGACATCGTGTGAGTCGGCGCGCGACACGGCTGTCTCGCCGGGAGCCATCCTGTCGCTTTGGGCGGTCGATGTGCATTTCTGTGCCCTTAATTGCACAAAAGCCTGACAAATGGCCTGAACGGCTTGAAAACAAAGCAAAATCAACAGTTCTCGGCTTGTATATCATGTCACTAGAATTTATGTGTCATGGATGCTTGGGCGCGGCGGGGAGGCACGCCAGGCGTTTCGCAACGGATGGCTTCAAGCCATCGCATGACAGAGAAACGTTCGGTTTATGCTCACCAAAAAAGGCAAGTACGGCCTCAAGGCGCTTGTACACCTCGCGCGGATGCCGGCCGGGCAGCTCGCTTTCGTCAACGACATCGCGACCGGCAACAACATCCCGAAGAAGTTTCTTGACGCCATCCTGGGCGAGCTGCGCAATGCCGGTTTCGTCCAGAGCCGCAAGGGCAAGGATGGCGGTTACCGTCTGGCTCGGCCCGCCGACGAGATCAAGGTCGGCCACGTCGTGCGCGTCCTTGACGGGCCGCTGGCCCCAATTCCCTGCGCCAGCCGCACACAATATCAGCGCTGCGAAGACTGCAACGAGGCGACATGCCAAGTCCGACATCTGATGCTGGAGGTCCGGCAGGCGATCGCCGAGGTGCTCGACCAGCGCAGCCTCGCCGAAATGCGCGATATCGGCCTCGACGAGCTTCCAGCCGCGAGGGAGATCCACGATCTTCCGATCGCGGTGAAGGTCCAGGCCTGACGCATCGCATACCGCGGGAACGCGCATGAGCGGGCGCGCCAATTCGATCATCATTGTCGGCGGCGGCGCCTCGGGCGTCGTGCTTGCCGCGCATCTCCTGAAATCGCCCAATCCGGATCTGCGTGTCACGCTGATCGAAAAGCGCCCGCATTTCGGCCAGGGCATCGCCTATTCGACGCTGCTGTCGGCGCACGTGCTGAATGTCAGCGCCGCCGGCATGAGCGCCTATGCCGACGACCCCGGCAATTTCTGGCGCTGGCTGCAGGCGCGCGGCCTTGTGAGCCAGGAGCAGACGCCACAGACACCATTCTACGCACCGCGCAGCATCTATGCCCGCTATCTCGGCGAGCTGCTCGACGAACTCGAAGCGCGCGAACAGCCGACCGGGCGGCTGCGCCTGATCCACGAGGAGAGCCTGTCGATCACGCCGACCCCATCCGGCGTCGAGGTGGCGCTCGCCAATGGCACCAGCGTCGTCGCCCATCTGGCCATACTCGCCACCGGCCATGACGAACAGCCGGCGCAAGGCCATGCGATCCGCATGGGCTCGGAAGCCGATACAGCGCTCGATCCGCACAGCCCCGTGATGGTGCTGGGCACCGGCCTCAGCATGGTGGACGCGTTCCTGGCGCTGGAACAGCGCGGCCACACCGGCAAGATCATCGCGGTTTCCCGGCGCGGCCTGCTGCCGTCGCCGCATCGCAAGGGCAATCCGATCAAGCTCGACGTCGCCGACATCCCGCTCGGCACCCAGCTTTCCTATTTCGTCGGCTGGTTCCGCGACCTGATCCGCGAGAACCAGAAGGCCGGCATCGACTGGCGCGACGTGGTCGACGGCCTGCGCCCCTTCAACCAGAAGATCTGGCAGAACTGGCCGGCTTCCGCCAAGCGCCGCTTCGTCGAGCACACCAAGGCCTGGTGGGACATCCACCGCCATCGCATGGCGCCGGAAGTCTACGCCAAGGTGACCGAGGCCGTGCAATCCGGCCGCATCCGGCTTGTCGCCGGCCGCGTCGTCGGCATCGTGCCGGGGGAGACTTTCACCGTCGACGTCCAGTCGCGCCACAGCCAGCTTGTCGAGACTTTCGAGGTTGCTCGTATCTATGATTGCTCGGGCATCGTGCGTGACATTTCGACCTCGTCGAACAGCGTGGTGCGCTCGCTGGTCGACCGGGGGCTCGCGCGGCCGGACCCGATGCGCATCGGCCTCGACGTGTCGCCCAATTGCGAGATCATCGCCAGCGACGGCACGGTCTCGCGAAAGATCCTCGCCGTCGGCCCGCTGACGCGCGGCACCTTCTTCGAGATCGACGCCATCCCGGATATTCGCGTGCAGTGTGCAAGGCTGAGCAAGCAGTTGCTGGGGTGAATCGTTGGTGGGTTGCGCTCTGCGGCGCCCCTCTGGCCTGCCCCACCGACCGTGGCACAAACTGGAATTTCATTCCCCGTCTGGCCGGTTGATTGGCATGATCTATCTTCTTTCCGGCGACAAACGGCTGGAAAAGAGGCTACGCTGCCGCTCTGCCCCCCTAGGCGGTCGCTTGATCATGGAGCATCGAAATGAGCGAGCACAGGCAAGCCGCGTCGGACAATGCCGCCTCGGACAGCGCAACATCCCGGCTGCGCCCTCCCTATGCCTCGGTTCTCGACCTGATCGGCCAGACGCCGGTGGTCGAGCTGACCAAGTTCGACACCGGCAAATGCCGGCTGTTCATCAAGCTCGAAAGCCAGAATCCCGGCGGCTCGATCAAGGACCGCATCGCGCTGTCGATGATCGCCGCCGCCGAAAAGCAAGGCAAGCTCAGGCCGGGCGGCACCATCGTCGAGGCAACCGCGGGCAATACCGGCCTCGGCCTTGCCCAGGTCGGCATCCCCAAGGGCTACCGCATCGTGCTGGTCGTGCCCGACAAGATGTCGCGCGAAAAGATCCAGCATCTGCGCGCGCTGGGTGCGGAGGTGCGCATGACGCGCTCCGATGTCGGCAAGGGCCACCCCGAATATTACCAGGACATGGCCGAGAAAATCGCGGCGGAGGTGCCGGGCGCCTTCTACGCCAACCAGTTCGCCAATCCGGCCAACCCGCTGGCACATGAGACGACCACCGGCCCGGAGATCTTTTCGCAGCTCGACGGCAATGTCGACGCGGTTGTCGTCGGCGTCGGCTCGGGCGGCACGCTGACCGGGCTTGGCCGATATTTTGCCCAGGTGTCGCCGAAGACCGAAATGGTGCTGGCCGATCCGGTCGGCTCGGTGCTGGCGCCCTTGATCAAGACCGGCAAGATGGAAGAGGCCGGCAGCTGGACGGTGGAAGGCATAGGCGAGGATTTCGTGCCGCCCAATGCCGATTTGTCGCTGGTCAGGAAGGCCTATTCCATCACGGACAAGCAGAGCATGCTGGCGGTACGCGATCTCCTGTCGCGCGAAGGCATCCTGGCCGGTTCCTCCTCGGGCACGCTGTTGTCGGCCGCGCTGCGCTATTGCCGCGAACAGACGGTGCCGAAGCGCGTCGTCACCTTCGTCTGCGACAGCGGCAACAAATACCTGTCCAAGGTGTTCGACGATTTCTGGCTGGCCGAGCAGGGCCTGGCCGAGCACGAGCAGCATGGCGACCTGCGCGACCTCGTCATGCGCTCGCACCGCACAGGCGACACCGTCTATGTCGGCCCGGACGAAAGCCTGCTCAACGCCTATGGCCGCATGCGCCGCTCGGATGTGTCGCAGCTGCCGGTGCTCGACAATGGCAAGCTCGTCGGCATCGTCGACGAGAGCGACATATTGGCCAAGGTCGACGGCCCCTATGACGGCCGCTGGGAGCGGTTCAACGGCCCCGTGCGCACGGCCATGACCTCCAATCTGCACACGCTGCAGGCCAGCCAGACGCTGGATGCGCTGCTGCCGGTGTTCGACCGCAACGAGGTCGCCATCATCTTCGAAGGCGACGAGTTCGTCGGCCTGATAACCCGCATCGACCTGATCAACCATCTGAGGCGCGCCCGATGACCAAACACACCCCGCCAGCCGGCAAGAACCGCCTGGCCTTTTCGACGCGCACCATCCATGGCGGCCAGAGCCACGACCCGCTGACCGGCGCGGTGATGGTGCCGATCTACGCCACCTCGACCTACGGCCAGCAGTCACCCGGCGTGCACAAGGGTTTCGAATACGCGCGCAGCCAGAACCCCACCCGCTTTGCCTTCGAGCGCGCCGTGGCCGACCTCGAAAGCGGCACCGCCGCCTTCGCCTTCGCTTCAGGCCTGGCGGCGATCTCGACGGTGCTCGAACTGCTCGATAGCGGGGCCCATATCGTCGCCACCGACGACATCTATGGCGGCTCGTTCCGGCTGATGGAGCGGGTGCGCAAACGCTCGGCCAACCTGCAGGTCTCGTTCGTCGATTTCACAGACCTGGCGGCGGTCGAGGCCGCGATCCGGCCCGAAACGAAACTGCTGTGGGTCGAGACGCCGACCAACCCGCTGCTGCGCATCGTCGATCTCGAAGGCGTCGCGGCTCTCGCCAAACGCAAGGGCCTCCTGTCGGTCGCCGACAACACCTTCTGCAGCCCCTATATCCAGCGGCCGCTGGAGCTCGGCATCGATATCGTCGTCCATTCGACGACCAAATATCTCAACGGCCATTCCGACATGGTCGGCGGCGTGGCGGTTGTCGGCGACAACAAGGATCTCGCCGCCCAGCTGAAATTCCTGCAGAACGCCATCGGCGCCATATCGGGCCCGTTCGACAGTTTTCTCGCCTTGCGTGGCCTGAAGACGCTGGCGCTCAGGATGGAGCGGCATTCCGACAACGGGCTGAAGATCGCGCAGTGGCTGGAAGCCCGCAAGGATGTGCGCCGGGTGATCTATCCCGGCCTCGCCAGCCATCCGCAGCACGCCATCGCCGTCCAGCAGATGCACGCCTTCGGCGGCATGATATCAGCCGTGCTCGACCGCGACCTGGCCGGCACCAAACGCTTCCTCGAACGCACGCAGCTGTTCACGCTCGCCGAAAGCCTTGGCGGCGTGGAAAGCCTGATCGAGCACCCCGCGCTGATGACGCATGGCTCCATTCCCACCGAGAAGCGCGAGGAGATCGGCATATCGGATTCACTGGTAAGGCTGTCGGCGGGGATCGAGGATGGCGATGATCTGATCGCCGATCTGGAGCAGGCGCTGGGGGGCTAGACCTATCGAGAGCCAAGGTCAGCGCCGCCCCTCATTGCCCTGCCGGGCATTTCTCCCCGTATAGTGACGGGGAGAAAGAGGCTGGCCGCAACGCCGTGCGATTGGCGAAACCATCGATGACAGCAGGCAGGTGAGGGGCGGCGCCAACGCTTCATGATATCGATCAGCCGCCGCCCGGTTGACCTCTCGCGTCATTCGCCCGAGATGTAGCGCCCATGGCGACGCGCGAACCCCAAAGGCCCACCGAGACTCTGACCTTCGCGGTGCTTGTATTCCCCGGCTTTCCGATGATGGCGTTCAGCTCCGTCATCGAGCCGTTGCGCGCCGCCAACATATTGGCGAAGCGGGAGTGCTACCGCTGGATCATAGTCGGCGGCACGAAAGGTGCGGTCGAGGCCTCGAACGGCGTCGTCATCCAGCCCGGTTTCTACGCCGAGGATGCGCCCAAGGTCGACCGCATAGTCGTATGCTCCGGGGGTGACGCCGATCATCTCGTCGCCGAAGACGCCGCCAACTGGATACGCCGCAGCCTGCGCAATGGCGCCCATATCGGCGCGGTGGCGGATGCGGCGTTCTTCCTGGCTCGGGCCGGCCTGCTCGACGGCCACGCCTGTACATTGCACTGGACCAGCCAGGCCGCCTTCACCGAGGCCTTCCCCAACATCGAGCTCAAGCGCGACCTCTACGTCATCGACCGCAAGCGCTTCACCTCGGCCGGCGGCGTCGGCAGCCTCGACATGATGCTGGAGATCATCACAAGGGATTACGGTGCCGAGCTTGCCGCCGGCGTCGCCGAATGGTTCGTGCACAGCCAGCTGCGCTCCAGCGTCGACCGCAAGCTGATGCCGCTGCGCCTGCGCACCGGCGTCCAGAACGAGCTGGTGCTGTCGGCGATCGCGATCATGGAGGATGCGGTGGAGGAGCGGCTCGGAATGGCCGAGCTCACCGCACGGCTCGGCGTGTCCTCCGACAAGCTCGAACGCTCCTTTCGCTCCGAACTCGCCATCTCGCCCAACGGCTATTACCGGCGCCTGCGGCTGAAACGCGCTGCCGACCTGCTGGCGCATTCGACGCTCGCGGTGCGCGACGTAGCGCTGGCCTGCGGCTTCGCTTCGATGTCGAGTTTTGCCCGGGCTTTCCGGGAAGAGCATGGACATCCGCCGAAACTCGCGAGGCGGCATTAGGGGCTATCTTCGTCATCCTAGGGCGGAGCGCCGCGAAGCGGCGTGGAGACCCTAGGATCCATGCCGCGACATCGGCCAAAATATGCAGCGGTCCAAGTGTCGTCCCCCGCGAGAATGCCTGGTTCTGAACCGCTTTAATGTAGCACAGACGCCCCGGCATGGATCCTCGGGTCTTCGCCGCGTCGCTTCGCTCCTTGCTCCGCCCGTGGATGACGAAGGCAGGCGTCAGCGGCATCCGGCACAACACACGCGGTTTTCCGCACAATCCTTCGGCCCCGCCTGCGCCATGCTCCCGGCCTAGCAAATCCACCCAAGGCCAGGCACCCCATGAGCATCGTCGTATTCGAACCAGACAGCACCGAGGACGTCGACTTCAAGGATCGCATGCGTCACCCGGCGGCGGCCGATCCGGCCGGCGGCATGTGGCTGTCCGATACGGAGCCATCCTTCATCGATGCCGACGCCTTGCGCAAAGGCCGGCTGGCTAAATTGCGCGGCTGGATGCGCGAGGCGGGCTATGGCGGCGTCGTGCTGTTCGACCCGTACAACCAGCGCTATGCCACCGGCTCGCGCAACATGTTCGGCTATTTCCTGCGCAACTCGACCCGCTATTTCTTCATCCCCACCGAAGGGCCGATCGTGCTTTTCGAATATCCGCAGAGCTACCATGTCTCGATGGTGCTCGACACGATCGACGAGGCGCGGCCTTCCAAGCTGGTCTGGTCGTCGGTCTCGGGCCGCGACGACGAAACCGCCGGACCCTTCGCCGACGAGATCGCCGAGCTTTTGAAGAAGCATGGCGGCGGCTCGATGAAGCTCGGGCTCGACCGCTGCAGCCATCTGCAGGCGCTGGCGCTGGAAAAGCGTGGCTGCGAGGTGCGGGATTGCCAGGGCGAGATCCTGGCCGTGCGCGCGGTGAAGACGCCGGAGGAGGTGAAATGCCTGCAGGTGTCGATGGCCGGCGCCGAGGCCGCGGTCTATGCGGTGCGCGAGGCCATCAGGCCCGGCGTCTCCGAAAACGACCTGTTCGCCATCATGTATGGCGAGGTCATCCGCCAGGGCGGCGAGTTCATCGAGACGCGGCTGCTGACGTCCGGCCAACGCACCAATCCCTGGTTCAACGAGGCCAGCGGGCGAAAAATCCGGCCGGGCGAGCTGCTGGCGCTCGATACCGACACGATCGGCTGCTACGGCTATTATTCCGATTTCTCGCGCACCTTCCGCTGCGGACCCGGCAAGCCGACGCCCTACCAGAAGTCGCTCTACCGCATGGCGCACGACCAGGTTCAGCACAATATCTCGATCGTCAAACCCGGCATGGCGTTCCGCGAGATCGCCGAGAAGGCGTGGAAAATCCCCGACCGCTTCGTCGACCAGCGCTACACTTCGGTCATGCACGGCGTCGGCATGCATGGCGAGACGCCGTTCATCGCGCATGCCATGGATTACGAGACCTATGGCCGCGACGGCCATATCGTGCCAGGCATGGTGGTGAGCGTGGAAAGCTATATTGGCGAGAAGGGCGGCCGCGAGGGCGTCAAGCTGGAGGACGAGATCCTGATCACCGACACCGGGACGGAGCTTCTGTCGCGCTTCCCCTATGAGGATGAGTTTCTGGAGAAGCAGGTCTGATGGGGGGTCTCCGTCCGTTGGCAATCAGCGCGAATACCCATCCCTTCGTCATCCCAGGGCGGAGCAAGGAGCGCAGCGACGCGGCGCAGACCCTGGGATTCATGCCGGGACTCCAACGCGTCGCCACGGTCCTGAATTCTTCTCCGCTGCGCCCGTCAGAAAGGTCACGGCATGGATCCTCGGGTCACCGCGACGGCGCTTCGCTCCTGCTCCGCCCGTGGATGACGAAGGTGGGGAGGCGACGGCCAATCACCACCGGTTGCGCCAGCTCACTGAAAGGAGCGGCGGCGGCCACACGAAGCCAAGGCGCCTCCGCATGAAAAGCCCCATCGCCATCAAGCGCGGCACCGTGGCCGCGGTCTTCATCGACCTGCAGGAGGAGCACCGGCAGGACCCGCGCTATCTGGTCGAGGGCTTCGCCGGCATCCTGGCCAATGTCCGGCGCCTGCAGGAAGCGGCGCGCGCCAACCACGTGCCGCTCCAGCATTGGGCCTATATCGTCGATCTCGACAAGCAGGACCGGCCCTTTCATCCCGTCGGCGCCGACGGCAAGTCGGCTTTCTCCGACAAGAGCGATCCGCTGACCGAAATCTGCCATGAGGTGGCGCCCGCCGATGGCGAGGCGCTGCTGATCAAGGCCGAGGCCAGCGCCTTTCGCACCGGTTCGGCCGCCGATAGACTCAAGGCGTCCGGTATCGAATGGCTGGTCATCGCCGGTGTGTGGACCGAGGCCTGTATCGACGCATCCGTAAAGGATGCGGTTGCGAAAGGTTTTCGCGTGCTGCTGGTCAAGGATGCCTGCGGCAGCGGCAGTGCGGCCATGCACCAGACCGGCATCCTCAACCTTGCCAACCGGCTTTATGGCGGCGCGGTCACCGACACGGACGGCGCCTGCCGGCTGCTGGCCGGCGAGGTGGTCTCCGCCTGGCAGGTCGAGGGCTCGGTGCCGCTGCGCTTCAGTTTCGACAACGCAGCCGCCCTCTACGCCGATCTGTGAACAGGTTGAGCAGACCGACATGACCGGCCGCGGCAAATATGAAACACGGCTCGATCCGGCGCTTTGGGCCTATATCGACAGCGTCAACGCCTGGTATCCGCCCGAGATCACCGGCCTGCCGATCGACAGGCAGCGCGCGGTCTATGACAGGATGTGCCGGGCCTTCCATCAAGGGCGCCCGGCAGGGGTCAAGGTCAGCGATGGCCTGGTCGCCGCGCCGGGCCACGGCATTCCGATCCGCCACTACCAGCCCGCCGGCAGCCCCGCGCGCGCCATGGTGCTCTATTTCCATGGCGGCGGCTTCATCCTTGGCGGGCTCGACAGCCATGACGACATCTGCGCCGAACTCTGCGCCGGCACCGGCTTCGACGTGCTGTCGGTCGACTACCGGCTGGCGCCCGAACATGTCCATCCCGCCGCCTTCGACGATGCGATGACCGCTTTCGCATGGGCAGCGGCCGCCACCGATCTGCCGATCGTGCTGTGCGGCGAGAGCGCCGGCGGCAATCTGGCCGCCGCGGTGGCGCACGCAACGCGCCGACACGCCCGGACCGCGATCGGCCAGGTTCTGATCTATCCCGGCCTTGGCGGCGACGAGAGCAAGGGTTCCTACGTCGAGCATGCCGAGGCGCCGCTGCTGTCCGTCGGCGACATCGCCTTCTACCGCGACGTCCGCTCGGCCAGGCGGCAAGCGCCTGACGATCCCACCTTCTCGCCGCTGCGCGACAGCGATTTTTCAGGCCTGCCGCCGACGGTGATCATCACGGCCGAATGCGACCCGCTGTCATCCGATGGCGAGACCTATCGCGACCGCATCCTGGCCGCCGGCGGCAAGGCATGGTGGCATGAGGAGAAGCGCCTGGTTCACAGTTTCCTGCGCGCCCGCACCACGGTGCCCGCGGCCGCCGAGGCACTCGCGCGCATCATCGCGGCGGTTGGCGCGCTGGGCCGGAGCGAATGGCCGTACTGAAGCCTAGGACGACGTCGCGATATTCGCTTCGGGTGACGTCGCTTTCAGCCAGAGCGCCTTTTCGCCGAGCGTGGCGACCATGGCGGCGTGAGCGGCGCGATCGGCCTCGGTGAAGCGCGACGGCAATGGGGCCGGGCGTTGGGCGACGATGATTTCGATATGCCGGACATTTTCGCTGCCCCGCGCCGGCGCGGTCGAACTGTCGAGGATGAGGGCCGCCTGCTTGCCGCCGATCAGCTCGATATAGACCTCGGCCAGCAATTCGGAATCGAGAAGCGCGCCGTGCTTTGTGCGCTTCGTGTTGTCGATGCCGTAGCGCCGGCAGAGCGCGTCGAGCGAATTGGGACCCATCGGGTGCTTGCGGCGCGCCAGCGCCAGCGTATCGACGACGCGGCCGGGATCGACGACGGGATGACCGAGCCGGCCGAATTCGACATTGAGGAAGCCGATGTCGAAAGTGGCGTTGTGGGCGACCAGCTTGGCGCCGTCGGTAAAGGTCAGCCATTCCTCGGCGATTTCGGCAAAGGTCGGCTTGCCCGCGAGGTCGGCCGCGCTGATGCCGTGCACCGCTTGCGCTTCCTCATGGATCGCCCGGCCCTGCGGGTTGATGTAGTGGTGGAAGGTCCTGCCGGTCGGAAAACGGTTGACCAGTTCGACGCCGCCCAGCTCGATCACGCGGTCGTCGCGCGAATCAAGTCCGGTGGTTTCCGTGTCGAAGATGATCTCGCGCATCGAATCAGTCGCTCCAAAGGAGCAGAATCACGAGACCGGAACAAAATGGCAATGCCTCTTTTCCCTTCTCCCCTTGTGGGAGAAGGTGGATCGGCGCGTTAGCGCCGAGACGGATGAGGGGTGTTCCAGCGGAGTGAGGCGTTGGCGTCCCCTGGAGCACCCCTCATCCGTCGCCTTCGGCGACACCTTCTCCCACAGGGGGAGAAGGGAAGGAAGCGTCAGCGACACCCGATCAATTCCGCAATGATCGCATCGACCGCCGCCCGCGCTGCATCCAGCCCCTGGCCGGTGTCGATGATGAAATCCGCCAGCCGGCGCTTCTCCTCATCCGGCACCTGCTTGGCCAGTATGGCCGCCAGTTTCTCTTCCGTCATGCCCGGCCGCGCCAGCACGCGCTGGCGCTGCACTTCGGCGGTCGCGGTGACGACGACGACCTTGTCGACGCGGCCACGGCCGCCGGTTTCGAACAGCAGAGGAATGTCGAGCACGGCAATCGATTCGCCGGCGTTACGATGCTTGGCCAGGAACGCGTCGGCATCGGCGCGGACCAGCGGGTGGATGATGGCTTCCAGTTGCTTCAGCGCGGCGGCATCGCCAAGGACGCGCGCGCCAAGTTTTGCGCGATCGACCACGCCGCCACTCGTGGTGCCGGGAAAGGCGGCCTCCACCAAAGGCGCCGCCGCGCCCGAATAGAGCCGATGCACCGTCTCGTCGGAATCGTGGACCGGCACGCCGGCCTCGGCGAACATCTTCGCCGTCGTCGACTTGCCCATGCCGATCGAGCCGGTCAGGCCGAGCACGATCATGGTTTCGGCACCAGATCGGCGACAATGAGCGCGCGCAGCTCGGCCGTGACCTGCGGCCTGACGCCGAACCAGTGTTCGAAGCCGGGCACGGCCTGGTTGAGCAGCATGCCGAGACCGTCGACCGTTTTCAGCCCCCTGGCGCGCGACGCGGCAAGCAGCGGCGTCTCCAGCGGCACATAGACGAGGTCGGTGACGACGGCATGGTCCGGCAGCAAGGCCGGATCGGCGGAGAGGCCTTCATTGCCGACCATGCCGAGCGCGGTGGTGTTGACCAGCAGGCCGGCGTCGGCCAGCAATTCGTCGGTCGCCGCCGTGCCGTGCGCCGAAACGCCGGCGCCGAAACGGTTGCTCAGTTCCTGTGCCCGGGCCAGCGTGCGGTTGACGATGCGGATATCGGCGACGCCACGCTGCTTCAGCGCCTGGATGACGGCGCGCGACGCGCCGCCGGCGCCAAGCACGACCGCGGGTCCGGTGTTCGCCCAGCCCGGCGCGTAATCATCGAGGTTGGCGGCAAAGCCGTGGCCATCGGTGTTGCCGCCCCACAGGACGCCGTCCTCGAACCACAGCGTGTTGACGGCGCCGATCTCCTCGGCCGCCTGGTCGCGGCGGTGGACGAGGGCGAAGGCGGCTTCCTTGTGCGGGATGGTGACATTGCCGCCGCGAAACCCGTTTGCCTGCAATGTCGCGATGAATTCGGCAAAATCCCGCGGCGCCACGTCGATGGCCTCGTAGCTGCCATTGATGCCGTGCTTGGCCAGCCAGTGGCCGTGAATCTTCGGCGAGCGCGAATGCTTGATCGGATGGCCGGTGACGAAGGCCCTTTTCGTTGCCTCAGCCATCGATGGCTCCCAGTGTGCGCAGTTCCGCCAGCAGCGGCAAAAGCGGCAGGCCGACAATGGTGAAGTGGTCGCCCTCGATCTTCTCGAAAAGCTGGATGCCTTCACCTTCGATCTGATAGGCGCCGACACTGGACAGCGCCCTGGCGCGGACGCGGGCGAGGTGGCGGCCGATAAAGCCGGGGTCGAGCTTGCGCATGGTCATGGAGGCGATACCGACATGGCGCCACAGCACCTTGCCGTCACGGACCAGCACCGCGGCGCTGTTGAGCTGATGCGTCCTGCCCGATAGCGCCAGGAGATGGCGGCGCGCACCCTCCATGTCGGCCGGCTTGTGGAACACTTCATCGCCGAGCGACAAGGTCTGGTCGCAGCCAAGCACCAGCGCGCCGGGCCAGCGCTCGCTGACCTCGGTGGCCTTCGCCTCGGCCAGCACCAGGGCGACATCCTCGGGCGAAACCCCGCTGTCCTGCAACGGCGCTTCGAGCGCGCGCTCATCGACATCGGCGGGCACCGCCTCTATGTCGAGCCCGGCATTGACGAGCATCGCCTTGCGGAACGGACTGCCGGAGGCGAGGATGATTTTTTCGGTCATGGTTTGTGCCTGGATATTTGTGGTTGGGATGCTGGCTGAGTGGCGTGCATTCGACCGCCGCACCCCTTGGCCACCGTCACGGCATGGCGTGACCTTCGAGCTTCGCGACGGTGGATGCAAACAAACCCGCAGCCCGGCCCCAATTATCTGTTCTTCCCTCTCAGGGCAACGATCGCCGCGGCCGTTTCCTCGATCGAGCGGCGGCTGACATCGATCATCGGCCAGCCATGGCGGGTACAGATCTGTCGGGCATAGGCGAGCTCCTCGTTGATCGCCGCGCGGTCGACATAGTCGGTCGGCACGTAGGAGCTGCTGTTGCCGAGGATACGGTTCTGGCGGACATGCGAGATGCGCTCCGCGGTGGCGATCAGCCCGACGATCAGCGGTGTCTTGGCGGCGACCAGGCTTTCGGGCACCGGCACGCCAAGCACGATCGGTATGTTGGCGGTCTTGATGCCGCGATTGGCGAGATAGATGCTGGTCGGCGTCTTGGAGGTGCGCGAGATGCCGATCAGCACGACATCGGCATCATCCATGTTGAGCGGCAACTGGCCGTCATCATGGTCCATGGTGAAGTTGAGAGCGTCGATGCGGCGGAAATATTCGGCATCGAGGACGTGCTGGGCGCCGACGCGCCGGCCGGCAGGCGTGCCGAGATAGGACTGGAAGACGGTGAGCACCGGCTCCAGCACGGAGACACAGGGCAGGCCCATGGTGGCGCAGCGCTCGTCGATGCCGCGCGCCAGCTTCTGGTCGACGACCGTATAGAGGATGATGCCCGGCTCCTCCTCTATGTCCTCGAACACCTTGGCCACCTGCTTTTCGGTGCGGATGAGCGGGTAGATGTGCTCGATGGCGCGCGCATCCTTGTATTGCGCGGAGGCCGCCCGCCCGGCGGCGAGCAGCGTTTCGCCGGTCGCATCGGAAATCAGATGCAGGTGAAAGAAGCTCTGGGGTTTGTTCACAGGGATCACCTGGGGCTGTGGGCGGATGTGGATAAGGTCGAATGGAAAGGCAGGGTCGTGGGGGGCGACTGTATCAGATGCCGGTTTGTCCACAATTCGATCCTCTGTCAGCTTCGCCGAGCGGCTGGGGACAAATCTGGGGACGGGCGCTTTTGCCTTCCGACCATCCACAGGGCCGGTTTTTTGCGGGATGTTCCAAGGCTTTGACTCCAATGATAGATTCCGGACTGTCCCCAGAACGGTGCAGCCGGGAGAGAGAAGCGCGCGACAATATGCTTGCTGGCTTTTTGCCTGACGAAGCGGGACAGGTGACAACCACCACAACCAACAGACTCTTAGAATCAGAAGAATCTTAGATATAAGAATCTTTGATTATAGGAAGGCTGGGAGAGGCGAGCGTTCAATGCCCAAAAGCCGGATCATGCTGGACGTCCTGAAGGGCGAGGCAGTGTTTCCGCCTCCGCTCTGGATGATGCGTCAGGCCGGGCGCTATCTGCCTGAGTATCGTGAAACACGCAGGCGCGCCGGTTCGTTCCTTGATCTCTGCTACGATCCCGATCTCGCCGTCGAAGTGACGCTGCAGCCGATCGAGCGCTTCGGCTTCGATGCCTCGATCCTGTTCTCGGACATCCTTGTCGTTCCGCATGCGCTTGGCCGCGACGTGCGCTTCGAAGAAGGGCGAGGACCGCTTTTGACGCCGATCTCGGTTGCCGAGATCATGGCTCTGGAAAGCGATGTGTTTCACGTGAATCTCGAACCGGTCTATGAGACGGTTCGCCGGTTGCGGGCAAAGCTGCCTGAAGAAACCACCCTGATCGGCTTCTGCGGCGCGCCGTGGACGGTGGCGACCTACATGATTGCCGGCCATGGAACCCCCGACCAGGCGCCGGCGCGGCTGTTCGCCTATCGTGAGCCGGCGGCGTTTCAACAGCTCCTGAAGGTGCTGGCGGATCATTCGGCGGCCTATCTGATCCGCCAGATCGAGGCCGGTGCCGACGTCGTGCAGATTTTCGATTCCTGGTCGGGCGTGCTCGACGACGCGTCGTTCGACCAGTTTTGCGTCTGGCCGGTGGCCGAGATCGTCAGGCAGGTTCGGGCGGTCCATCCCGATGTCCCGATCATCGGTTTTCCCAAGGGTGCCGGCGCCCGCTACCGGACCTATCGCCAGAAGACCGGCGTGACGGGGCTGGGGATCGACTGGACGGTACCGCTGGCGGCGGCGAAGGATCTGCAGCGCTCGGGGGCCGTTCAGGGCAATCTCGATCCCTTGCGGCTCGTGGCTGGCGGCAAGGCGCTGTCCGATGGCGTCGAGACCATCCTGAAAGCGCTGAGTGACGGACCGCTGATCTTCAATCTAGGCCACGGCATCACGCCGGAGACACCGATCGCGCATGTCGAGGCAATGGTGAAACAGGTGAGGAGCGCGGTACGCTGATGGCCGAGATGAACAACACCAACAGCACCGGCCAGGCGATGATACGCATGGTCATCGGCATCGGCGTCCTGATTGTGCTGACGGCGCTTCTGTTTTTGGTCGCACCCGAAGGCTTCTACCCCTGGGCAAAGGCGATCCATATCCTCGCCGTCATCTCCTGGATGGCCGGCATGCTCTATCTGCCGCGGCTGTTCGTCTATCACGTCGATGCCGAGAAAGGTTCAGTGCAGTCGGAGACCTTCAAGGTGATGGAGCGGCGCCTGCTGCGCGGCATCATCAATCCGGCGATGATCGTTACCTGGGTGTTCGGGCTGTGGCTTGCCTGGAAAGTCTTTGGCTTCCAGGGCGGCTGGCTGCACGCCAAGATCGGCCTGGTGCTTCTGTTGTCCGGTGTCCATGGCTATCTGGCGGGCGCGGCGCGGAAATTCGCTGAGGATCGCAATGAAAAGTCCGCGAAGCACTGGCGGATGATCAACGAAATCCCCACATTGCTGATGATCGCAATCGTGATCCTGGTAGTCGTCAAGCCGTTCTGACGCAGGCCGCGCGAAAGCGGTCGCGGTTTTAGGTTACGACATGCCGCGCTCCAGGCCTTTTTCGGCCCGCAAAACGCGGCTTGCTCTTTCATCCGACCGACGATAAAAGACGGGTCTTCCTTCCCGTCATGCGCCGCCCCCTCATTGTTTTCGGCCGCGCCCGGCATTTGTCGCATCCCGCCGATATTTTTTCCCAAAGCTCACCCAGAGTCCGTCTATGCAAGAAATGAAGCTTACCGAATTCAAGAACAAGAAACCGCCGGAGCTGATCGCTTACGCCGAATCGCTCGAGGTCGAGAATGCCAGCGTCATGCGCAAGCAGGAGCTGATGTTCGCGATCCTGAAGAAACTGGCCGCCCAGGACGTCGAGATCATCGGCGACGGCGTGGTCGAAGTGCTTCAGGACGGTTTCGGCTTCCTGCGCTCGGCCAACGCCAACTATCTGCCGGGTCCCGACGACATCTATATTTCGCCGTCGCAAATCCGTCGCTTTTCCTTGAAGACCGGCGATACGGTCGAAGGGCCGATCCGCAGCCCGAAAGAGGGCGAGCGCTATTTCGCGCTGCTCAAGGTCAACACCATCAATTTCGACGATCCCGAAAAGATCCGTCACAAGATCCACTTCGACAATCTGACGCCGCTCTATCCGACCTCGCGGCTGAAGATGGAGATGGAGGTTCCGACCTCCAAGGACATCTCGCCGCGCGTCATCGACCTGGTGGCGCCGCTCGGCAAGGGCCAGCGCGCCCTGATCGTCGCGCAGCCGCGCACCGGCAAGACGGTGCTGCTGCAGAACATCGCCCACTCGATCACCACCAATCACCCCGAATGCTATCTGATCGTGCTTTTGATCGATGAGCGACCGGAAGAAGTGACCGACATGCAGCGTTCGGTGAAGGGCGAGGTCGTGTCCTCGACCTTCGACGAGCCGGCGGTGCGCCACGTCCAGGTCGCCGAAATGGTGATCGAAAAGGCCAAGCGCCTGGTCGAACATGGCCGCGACGTCGTCATCCTGCTCGATTCCATCACCCGTCTCGGCCGCGCCTACAACACCGTGGTGCCGTCATCCGGCAAGGTGCTGACCGGCGGTGTCGACGCCAACGCGCTGCAGCGCCCGAAGCGCTTCTTCGGTGCGGCGCGTAACATCGAGGAAGGCGGCTCGCTGACCATCATCGCCACGGCGCTGATCGATACCGGCAGCCGCATGGACGAAGTCATCTTCGAAGAGTTCAAGGGCACCGGCAATTCGGAAATCGTGCTCGACCGCAAGGTCGCCGACAAGCGCATCTATCCGGCCATGGACATATTGAAGTCCGGCACCCGCAAGGAGGACCTGCTGGTTCCACGCTCCGACCTGCAGAAGATCTTCGTGCTGCGCCGCATCCTGGCGCCGATGGGAACCACCGACGCGATCGAGTTCCTCATCGACAAGTTGAAGCAGACCAAGACCAACGCCGATTTCTTCGATTCGATGAACACGTAAAGCGCTTACTCTCCCCCCTTGTGGGGAGGGTCGATCCGCGCAGCGGAGGCAGGGTACCAGCGCCGGGGCCGGCGGTTCACTTTCGCCGCAACAACCGCTCCAGTTCCTCGGCATCCGTCACCGCCGGCAGGCAGACCTGGCCGGTGCAAAGCCAGGCGCCCGGCCTGTTGGTCGGCGGGAAGATGCCGCCGGGCAGCAGCGGTCGATTCGCTTCCGAACCAATCGTCGTAATGATGTCGACGCGGCGTGGGTCAGGGCATCGATTCGCTACCGGAACGAGCTTCGGATCTTCCAGCCTGTCCACGATGACCAGTTTCAGAGGCTCGATTGCAAGCGAACAGGCATTGACGATGCCCGCCTGGCCGTAAGCCTGATGCGCGGCACGGCCGGCCGCGTGCTCGGCGACCTGCCAGGCCTTTTCGTGCAGGTCGAGATCGCCAGTGACCGAGGCTAGCCGGACCAGCGCTTCGATGATCTGGCTGGTGGCTGACGAAATGGCCTCGTCGACATCGCCCCTGATGCGGATCGGCACGTCGGTGCTGTCCGAAGCGGTCAGGTAGTACCCCGTCCCCGTGGCGTCGGCGTGCCAGCGGTCGAGTTGTTCGACGAACCCGCTGGCCTGATCGACATAATCCCAATCGCCTGACGCCTCGAACAGCGAGATCGCGGCGTTGGCCATGGCGGCATAGTCGCTCGACAGAGCGGGGAAGAGCTTTCTCGGGCCGAGCATGGAATGCGGCAGGCGCTTGTCGTGGCTGGCCGCGACGATATGGGCAAAGGCCTTTGCCGCCACTTCGATCCAGTCGGGCCGGTTCAGCGAGCGGCCGGCCCCGGCGAGCGCGGCTATCATCTGGCCGTTCCAGTCGGTGAGGGTCTTTGCATCCAGGCCCGGCCTGACTCGCTCCTCCCGGGCGGCGAGAAGCCGCGCCTTGAGCGGGATCAATCGTTCCCGGTCGGCCACGCCCCGGGCTTGCTGGGCGCGGGTTTGGTGGACAATCGGCTTGCCTTCCCAGCCATGCGGGCTAGAGAGCGTGAAGTAATTGAAAAACAAAGAAGAATCGTCGCCGAGGACGGCTTCCACTTCCTCTCGGCTCCAGGTGTAGAAAAGACCTTCCTCACCATCACTGTCGGCGTCGAGGCTGGCGGCGAAAGCCCCGCCGTCAACGCGCATCTCGCGCATAAGCCACCCGACGGTCTCTTCGATTCGTATCCGGAACAAATCACTGCCGCTCGCGGCATAGGCCCAGTTGCAGAAGCGAATGAGCTCCGCATTGTCGTAGAGCATCTTCTCGAAATGCGGCACCAGCCATTCGGCATCGGTCGAGTAGCGGCTGAGCCCGCCGCCAATGTGATCATAAATGCCGCCGGCGAGCATCTGTTCGAGGCTGACGAGCACGTCGTCGCGATGCGTGGCGTTGCCATCGCGCAGCCAGGACAGCCATAGGGTGAGCATGAATGGCGCGTTGGGGAATTTCGGGGCGCCGCGCAGGCCGCCAAGGTCGCGATCGATCATGCCGTCGATGCGGCCGGCGAGGTCGCTCAGCGTGCCGCGGTCAAGGCTTTCCTTGGCGTGCGTGCCGGAGAGCCGCGCTTCGACATGGCTGGTCAGTCCATCGGCGCTCTGGTTCAGGCTGGCGCGCTTTTCCCGCCAGGCCTTGTCGACCGCTTCCATCACCTGGGTGAACCCAGGGCGGCCATAGCGCGACTCACGCGGGAAATAGGTGCCGCCCCAGAAGGGCTTGCCGTCAGGGGTCAGGAACATGGTCAGCGGCCAGCCGCCTTGTTCGCCCATCGAGGACAAGGCCGCCATATAGATCTGGTCGATGTCCGGGCGCTCCTCGCGGTCGACCTTGATATTGACGAACAGACGGTTCATGACGGCGGCGACCGCGTCATTCTCGAAGCTTTCATGGGCCATGACATGGCACCAGTGGCAAGCGGCATAGCCGACGGAAAGCAGGATCGGCTTGTCGAGGGCCTTGGCTTCCTCGAGCGAAGCCGGCGACCAGGCCCGCCAATGGACGGGATTGCCGCTGTGCTGCCGCAGATAGGGGCTGGCCTCGTCGGCAAGCAGGTTTTGCGCGGGCAATGTCACAATGGAACTCGGGCAACTCGGTTCAACGTGTCGCGAAAGCTAGGGCGGTTCAGCAGAGCGGGCAAATGATTTCAGGCGATTCCATTGTGGCGCTGTCCAGCGGCCGGCTTCCGGCTGGCGTTGCCGTGCTGCGCATTTCCGGTCCACAGACTCGATTCGTTGTCGAAACGATTGCCGGCGGTATGGTTAAAGCCCGCGCGGCGGTTCTGCGCAGGTTCAGGGCACCGGATGGATCCGTGCTGGACAGCGGGCTTGTCGTCTTTTTTCCGGGCCCGGCCAGCTTCACCGGAGAGGACGTGGCCGAATTCCACGTCCATGGCGGACGTGCCGTCGTGGCCAGAATGCTGGAGGCGATCGTCGCTTTTGACGGCGTCAGGCACGCGGAACCGGGCGAATTCACGCGGCGAGCCTTTCTCAACGGCAAGGTGGACCTGGTGGAGACCGAGGCGCTGGCGGATCTGGTCAATGCCGAGACCGAGGCGCAGCGCCGCTTTGCCATCCAGAATGCCGAGGGTGCTCAGAGCGAGCTTTATCTCGGCTGGCGTCGGCGGCTGATTCATGCGCGCGCCATGATCGAGGCCGAGATCGACTTCGCTGACGAGGACGATGTGCCTGGGTCCGTTTCGGATACGGTCTGGTCTGACGTGCGGGCGATGATCGCGGAAATCGATCGCCACGTCGCCGGATTTCGCACCGCCGAGATCATCCGCGACGGGTTCGAGGTGGTCATCCTCGGTGCGCCGAACGCCGGCAAGTCGAGTCTGTTCAACGCCTTGGCGCGGCGCGATGCAGCTATTGTAACGGATGAGCCGGGCACGACACGGGACCTGCTCGAGGTGCTGCTCGATCTCGACGGGATGCGCGTCAGGCTGACGGATACGGCCGGGCTGCGCGACGCTCCGGGCAAGGTTGAGGCGATCGGCATCGAGAAGGCGCGCGCCAAAGCCGATCGCGCTGATCTCTTGCTGCTGCTGGAGGATATTCAGTCTCTTGGGGATGTCGGCCCGTTGCCGGGTACCGCAGCTTTGCTGCGCGTTGGCACCAAGGTCGACCTGCTGGATGAGCAGGCGGCTCGGGAAGCGGCCGGCCGCTATGACGTTGTCATTTCAGCCGTAAAGGGGACTGGTGTGGAAGCGCTGCTTTCTGAGATCGGCCGGCGCGCGGCGGAAGCGGCCGGTGATATCGGCGATGTTCTGCCATCGCGCCTGCGCCATGTCGAACTGCTCGGCGAAGCCAATTGCCATCTGCTTCGCGCCACCGATAACGGCGCCGCGGGCCAGGAGCTGCGCGCCGAGGAACTGCGGCTGGCGGCGGATCGCCTGGGTCGGATCGTTGGCGCCATCGATGTCGAGGATATGCTCGATGTGATTTTCGGGCAGTTCTGTATCGGGAAATGACTCACGTGAAACAATGAGTTGGGTCGGAGACTGGCTCGGGTGCTCGGCGCTGATAGTTGAGCGGCGACATTAACAGGTTCGTCATCCTAGGGCGAAGCAAGGAGCGAAGCGACGCGGCGTAGACCTTAGGATCCATGCCGGGATTCCGACGCTCCGCAGCGGTGCAGGATTTGTTCCGCTGCACCCTGCATCCAAGGTCACGGATGGATCCTCGGGTCTCCGCGACGCCGCTGCGCGGCTGCTCCGCCCGTGGATGACGAAGTTGGGATCCCTCGCAATGCGTGGGCATGACTCACGTGAAACAGCTGCGACAGCTGTGACTCACGTGAAACATGGCGCTACGCTCACCCCCTCCTCACAAGGGGGAGGGTAGGTAATCCTTTGTTTCACGTGAAACTTCCCGCGAAGTTTTCTTGACAGGCTCGCCCTGCGGGGACATGTGTCCCTCAATCTTTTGAGTCCCGGGAAATTCGAAATGACCGATCACTATGATGTGGTTGTGGTGGGCGGCGGCCATGCGGGTTGCGAGGCGGCCAGCGCAGCCGCGCGCGCCGGGGCCAGGACCGCGCTGGTGACGCTGCGCTTCGATACGATCGGCGTCATGTCGTGCAATCCGGCGATCGGCGGCCTCGGCAAGGGCCATCTGGTGCGCGAGATCGACGCCATGGATGGCCTGATGGGCCGCGTGGCGGACGCGGCGGGCATCCAGTTCCGCCTGCTCAACCGGCGCAAGGGCCCGGCGGTCCGCGGACCCCGCACCCAGGCCGACAGGAAGCTCTATCGTCTTGCGATGCAAGAAGCGATTCGGCAGCAGAACGATCTCGACGTGGTCGAGGCCGAGGTTTTGGATTTCGAAATCGACAACGGCAAGATCGCCGCCGTCCTGCTGGGGGACGGCCGCCGTCTGGCATGCGGCGCCGTGGTGCTGACAACCGGCACCTTCCTGCGCGGGCTCATCCATATCGGCGATAAGAAGATTGTTGCCGGCCGCATGAACGAGCAGGCAAGCCTCGGCCTGTCGGCGACCATGGACCGGGCAGGGTTCCGGCTCGGCCGGCTGAAGACCGGGACGCCGCCACGGCTGGACGGAAAAACCATCGACTGGGCTTCGCTGGACCGCCAGGCGGCGGATGAAGATCCGGTTCCGTTCTCGCTGATGAGCGACCGCATCGAGACACCGCAGATCGACTGCGGCATCACGCGCACGACGCCAGCCACGCATGAACTGATCCGCGCCAACCTTGGCCGCTCCGCCATGTATTCCGGCTCGATCGAAGGCGTCGGCCCGCGCTACTGCCCGTCGATTGAAGACAAGATCGTCAAGTTCGGCGACCGGGACGGCCATCAGATCTTTCTCGAGCCGGAAGGGCTTGACGACGATACGGTCTATCCGAACGGGATTTCGACTTCGCTGCCCGAGGATGTGCAGCTCGATATCCTCAAGACCATTCCGGGGCTGGAGCGCGCGGTCATGCTGCAGCTCGGCTATGCCATTGAATATGATCATGTCGATCCGCGCGAACTGCATCAGACACTGGAGACCAAACGGGTTGCCGGACTCTTCCTGGCCGGGCAGATCAACGGCACGACCGGGTATGAGGAGGCCGCCGGCCAAGGCTTGCTTGCGGGGCTCAACGCGGCGAGGCGAGCGGCGGGCGGCGAGCAGATCGTGCTCAGCCGCACCGAGGCCTATATCGGTGTCATGGTCGATGACCTCATCAGCCGCGGCATCAGCGAGCCCTATCGCATGTTTACCTCGCGCGCCGAATTCCGCCTGTCGCTGCGAGCCGACAATGCCGATGAGCGGCTGACGCCGCTGGCGGAGAGGCTGGGGATCGCTTCGGCGCAACGGAGTCAACGCTATGGCGATGTGATGCAGCGTCTCGACGCGGCGCGGGCGCTGGCCAAGGCCCTGACCATGACGCCCAATGAGGCGGCGCGGCACGGGCTGGAGATCAATCGCGACGGAGTACGCCGGTCTGCTTATGAATTGCTGGCCTATCCCAGCGTCGACGTTGCCTGGCTGGCCAGGATAGAGCCGAAATTTGCCGCGATCGATGCAAAGACCGCCGAGCGCCTCGAAACGGAGGCGAAATATTCCGTCTATCTCGATCGCCAGAAGACGGATGTCGCGCAGATTCGCCATGAGGAGAGCCGGCTGATCCCCGAGGCGGTCGATTTCACAGCTGTTCCCGGGCTGTCGAACGAGCTGAAGCAGAAGATGCAGGCACGTCGGCCTCGTTCCATCGCGGATGCCCAGCGCATGGAGGGCATGACGCCGGCGGCGCTGGCGATCATCGTCGCCCATGTCCGCCACCATGAAAGCGCGCAGAGGCTCCAGGGCGAACAAAGGGATGTTGCGTGAGCTCTTTTTCCTTGGAGAGCCTGGAGGCCGCCGCCGGCCCGGTTTCACGTGAAACATTCGACCGCCTGGTGGCATTCGAACAGATGTTCCAGAAATGGAACCGCAGCATCAATCTAGTGGCGCAGTCGACCTCGGCCGATGTCTGGCAGCGCCATATATTGGATAGCGCACAGCTCGCCCGCATAGAACCCGGTGCCGTGCGTTGGGCCGACATCGGTTCCGGCGGCGGATTTCCAGGCCTTGTCATGGCTTTCCTGCTCGCCGAGCGCCCAGGGGCCAGCATCGATCTGGTGGAAAGCAACCGCAAAAAGGCTTCGTTCCTGCAGGCTGTCGTCGGCCAGTTCAACCTGCCGGCTCGGATCGTGGCGCGCCGCATCGAGGACAGCCATGCGCTTGTTGCGTCGCCGCAGATCGTCACGGCGCGGGCCCTGGCCTCGCTTTCGGTCCTTCTCGACCTGTCGGCGCCCTGGTTGACATCAGGCGCGCGCGGGCTGTTCCACAAAGGCCGGGATTATCGCGCGGAAGTGCAAGAAAGCGTTAACCGATGGTCCTTCGATCTGGTAGAACATCGCAGTATGACGGACCCGCATGGCGTCATTCTTGAACTGTCAAATCTGCGACCTGTCTGATCTTCGACTTGTCGAGCTATCTGGCGACCCAAAATGAATTTCTGGCATAAACCCATGATGAAGAACGGCCCCCGAATCATCACCGTAGCCAACCAGAAGGGCGGTGTCGGCAAGACCACCACCGCCATCAACCTGGCCACCGCCTTGGCCGCAATCGGCGAAAAGGTGCTGATCGTCGATCTCGATCCGCAAGGCAATGCCAGCACCGGCCTCGGTATCGACCGCAAGGACCGGACCGTGTCATCCTACGATGTGCTGACGGGCGAGCTGGAGTTGGAAGCCGCGGCCATTCCGACAGCCGTGCCTGGCCTGTCCATCGTGCCGTCGACGCTCGATCTGCTCGGTATCGAGATGGAGATCGCCTCGGCGCCGGACCGGGTGCTGCGGCTGCGCAATGCCTTGCGTGCGGCCTCGGCGCGTTCGGCCGGGTTCGGCTATGTGCTGATCGACTGCCCGCCGTCGCTCAATCTGCTCACGCTCAACTCGATGGCGGCCGCCGATTCGGTGCTGGTGCCGCTGCAATGCGAGTTCTTCGCGCTCGAAGGCCTGAGCCAGCTGCTGGAGACTGTCGAGCAGGTGCGCCGTTCGATCAATCCGGACCTCACCATCCAGGGCATCGTGCTGACCATGTATGACGGCCGCAACAATCTGGCCAACCAGGTGGTCCAGGATGTGCGGCAGCACATGGGCGACAAGGTCTACGAGACGATCATCCCGCGCAATGTGCGGGTGTCCGAGGCGCCGTCCTATGGCAAGCCAGCGATCCTCTATGACCTCAAATGCTCGGGCAGCCAGGCCTATCTGCAACTGGCCTCGGAAGTGATCCGCCGCGAGCGTAAATTGCGCGCCGCTTGATTAGATCGGATGCATGATTAACAGCCGATTCGATACCGAAACGATCTGAAGAACCTGGAATAGAGATGAGCGAAGACCTTTCGAGGAAAAGACTGGGGCGTGGCCTGGCGGCACTGATCGGCGAGATCGATCGCCCGGCGGCACCGGAAAAGCCCGGCATGAGCGCGGACGGCAAGGTGCCGATCGAGTTCGTCAGCCCGAACCCGAAAAATCCGCGCCGGCATTTTGGCGACGCCGAACTGACCGATCTTGCCCAGTCGATCCGCGAGCACGGCGTGGTGCAGCCGGTGGTGGCGCGACCGTCGCCGACGCAGGCTGGCCGCTACGAGATCATCGCCGGCGAGCGCCGCTGGCGCGCCGCGCAGCGCGCCGGGCTGACCGAGATCCCGGTCATCATCAGGGATGTCAACGACCGTACGGCGCTGGAACTGGCGATCATCGAGAATGTGCAGCGCACCGACCTCAACGCGGTCGAGGAGGCGCTGGGTTACCAGCAGCTGATCGACGATCACGGCTACACCCAGGCCGACCTCGGCAATGTCATCGGCAAGAGCCGCAGCCATGTCGCCAACACGCTCAGGCTGCTGAAGTTGCCGGAGGTGATCCGCGACATGCTGGTCGACGGCGCGCTGTCGGCCGGCCACGCCCGCACGCTGGTGACGGCGGAGGATCCGGCGGGTCTCGCCAAGCGCATCGTCGAGGAAGGCCTTTCGGTGCGCCAGGCCGAGGCGCTGGCCCAGATGCCGGCCGGTCCGACGCCGTCCAAGCCGAAGCAGGCGCAAGCCGCGCCGGAAAAGGATACCGACACGCTGGCGCTGGAAAAGCTGATGACCGATACGCTCGGCATGATCGTGTCCATCGATCACAAGGGCAAGGGCGGCGAACTTCGCGTTTCCTACCGCTCGCTGGAGCAGCTCGATGAACTGTGCCGGAGATTGAAGCAGGAACGGTAATTAGCCGGCGAATTTCTTTCGAAAAACAAGGGCGGGCTGCCAGGTCCGCCCTTGTTTATGGCGCTGATGGTTGGGCAAAAGGCCGAAGCGTTGGTCTCCCCCCTCGGGGAAGATGGCGGGCAGTATGACCAGGTGTCGGCCTCCATTCGCCGCAAGGAAGTCGCATCCAGTCGCACCGACCCCCTCTGCCGCCTTTGGCGACATCTCCCCCTCGAGGGGGGAGATTATCCGTACTGCCGCGGCCTCGCGCTCTCCACCGCGAGTGGCAGCGCCTGTCGCAAGCCCAGCCACTCGCGGCTTGACAGTGCCGGGCAACGGAGTAGCCTGAATTAGATATGGCTTAATTATCTGCCCTAGCGTGCCGGTCAGTCGCGGCGAGGGCTATTTGCCATTCCTGCAAGTGTCCTGAAATGGCACCGCCTCGCCGAATATGCCGACGCGCCTGACGCAAGTGGGAGGTGCAAATGGCAGTCCGTTGGCAATTGTCCGGAAGTTACTTCGAGAATTGTAGCTGCGATGTCGTGTGTCCTTGCCTGCTGTCCACCAACGCGCAGCTGACATCGAAGCCGACGAGAGGCGTTTGCGACGTCGGTTTGGTCTTCCATATCGATACGGGCAATTACGGCGACGTTCGATTGGATGGGCTCAGCGTCGCGATGGTTGCCCACACGCCGGGTCCGATGGCAAACGGCAATTGGACGGCCGCCGCCTATATCGACGAACGGGCCGATGACCGGCAAACCGAGGCGCTGGGTGCGATCTTCACGGGCGCCGCGGGCGGCCCCATGGCGGTGTTGGCACCCATGATCGGTACGAATCTCGGCGCCAGGAAAGTGCCGATAGACTACCGGATAGACGGCAAGAAGCGGTCGGCGGAGATTGCCGGCGTCATGCGGATGGCGGTCGAGCCGCTGCCGACAATGCGCGAGGACGGGCAGATGTGGGCGGCGACCGGCCATCCGGTCAATCCAGACTGGCTCGCCCTGGCGATGGGGGCCGAAGGCAGTACATTCAGCGACCATGGCATGAGCTGGGACAATTCCCGCCGAAACGGACACTACGCCCCGATCAATTGGTCAGGCCAGCAGTAGCTGTTGGCCGCATAGCATGGAACGGGCTCGTCCATGGCGCCGACGTTGCAGCGATACGTCCTTCTCGCGCTGCTGATCGCTATCGCGGCGGCGGCGTGGACCCTGCTTATCTGGCAGCGAATGGGCATGGACGCGGACATGCGCATGGAAATGGTCTCACTCACCATGGGCATGAAGGCGCCGCTGTTTCTCGCCGTCTGGATGATCATGATGATTGCCATGATGTTTCCAACCGCCGCGCCCATGATCCTGACGTTTCACCAGGTCCAGGCCGGCAGACAGGGCCGGGGCGAGACCTTTGTCTCGAGCTGGGTGTTCGTGGCCGGGTACATGCTGGTTTGGGGCGTGATGGGCGCTGTCGCCTTTGCCGGTGCGGCGGGCGCGGAGATGCTTGCCGGGCGTGCGGGATTGTCGACGGCGGCGGCCGCGCGCATTGGCGGGGCGCTGCTGATGATCGCGGGCGCCTATCAACTCTCGCCCCTGAAAAATCTCTGCCTGGCCAAATGCCGTACGCCGATCGGCTTCATCCTGACCGCATGGCGCGATGGCCGCTGGGGCGCGGTCCGCATGGGCCTGGAGCATGGGCTTTTCTGCCTGGGCTGCTGCTGGCTTTTGTTTCTCGCCCTCTTTCCCCTCGGGATCATGAACGTCGCCGCAATGGCCGTGGTCACCTTGCTGATCCTTGCGGAAAAAACCCTCCCGTCAGGAGAGGGGATCGCAAAGCTGTCGGGTGTCGCCCTGCTGCTCTACGGCGCGGCGGTGCTGGTCTTTCCGCAGGCGCTGCCCACCTTTCAGCCTGTGGGCGCCATGATGATGAATTGACCAAGGGAAGCAGGGAGCAGCGTTCTCCTACCGCTGCCCCAGCCTCGCGCTCTCCACCGCAATCCCCAGCAGCGCCTGCCGTGCCAGCGCCACCGACAGATCCGGCCGCCGCCGCGTCTGCAATACGGCCGTCTGCAGCCGCGTCAGCGCGCGGCTCAGCGCTTCGCTGCTCCAGCGCTCGAGCGCTTTTTCCACCAACTTGCGTCGCGAGAAGAAAACCGGCGGGCGCGCGCCGGCAACGACCGAGGCGGCGTTGCGGCCGGCAGAATCCATCTGGCCGCGCATGACCTGGATCTGCTGCAATTGCCGCATCGCCGAGGACAGCACCAGGAAAGGCGGGCCGCCGGACTGGCAGTGGCGGGTGAAGGCGGTGTCGAAATCGCCGACCTTGCCTTCGAGAAGCGCGTCGACCGCATCATCGAACGAGGCGCCGGACACGTCGCCCGACATCGCCCGCACCTCTTCCAGCCCGATCTCCTTCTGACCGTGGGCATAGAGGACGAGCTTTTCGATCTCGCCGCGCGAAGCCAGCCGGTCGCCGCCGAGATTACGGCGCAGTGCCTGGCGGGCCTCCAGCGTCATCGACATGCCGGCCTTGCGCAGCTCGTCATCGATGACCGTATCGATATCCCTCGCCTCATCGGCGTAGCACGGCAACGCCATGGCGTTGTCCGCGCCCTCGACCACGGCGCGCAGCCCAACGCCCTTCTTGAGATCGCCGGCCTCGATCAGGATGATGGCATCGCGCGCGGGTTCCGCCGTCAGCGCCTTCACGTCCTCGGCCAGCGCCTTCTGGCCGGTGGCATTGCGCACCCAAAGCAGGCGCCGGTCGGAAAACATCGGCACGGTGCGGGCCTCGTCGAGCAGCCGGCCCTCGTCGCGGTCGACCTCGGAACCTTCGAGCCTCACCACGGAGAAGGGATCGTCGAGCGGCAGGCCGGTCTTCTCGGCAAAGGCCTTCGCGCGCTCGGAAACAAGCCCGCGATCGGGGCCATAAAGCAGGACGATGGAGATGCGCGGATCGGGCTTCGCGAGCCACGAATCGACCTCGAAAGCTTTCTTCTGTGCCATGGAGGGTGGTTAGCATGATGTGGGAGTGGGGTGAATGGCTTCCAGAGAGGTCGCAGATCCTGACACCCTTCCTCTCCCCCGGTCGGCGGGGGGAGCAAGGAGCCAGGCCAGGCCAACCTCGCTTCCCACCTTCCGTTAATCGGACACCCTCACGAGGGAAGAGCAGCGCAATTGTTGCCGCCCAATCGCCTTATCTGGCGGAAACCCCGAGCCAATCTTGCGCCAAATTGCGCGCCGCGATGAAACATCGACAAGAAATTTCGCGGACATATCTTCATCTTGTACTCGGGAGGCTGGATCGGCCGGCGTCGCCGGCCTGATACGAAAGGCTTGCCCAACGAATTCGCTCTGGCGGCGCGGATGTGCAAATATCGGCGCCAGGCAACATTGGAGGACAAAGGTCATGGCCGATGCTGGGATGTTGCGTTTCCATGTTCCGGAGCCGGAAGTGCGGCCGGGGGGCACGCCTGACTTTTCCAACGTGACCATCGCCAAGGCGGGCTCGGTGCCGCGCCCCGAGATCGACGTCGATCCGCGCACCATCCGCGACATGGCCTTTTCGATCATCCGCGTGCTGAACCGCAATGGCGAAGCCGTCGGCCCGTGGGCCGGGCTGCTTTCCAACGACGAGTTGCTGGAAGGCCTGCGTCACATGATGACGCTGCGGACCTTCGATGCGCGCATGCAGATGGCGCAGCGCCAGGGCAAGACCTCCTTCTACATGCAGCATCTGGGCGAGGAGGCTGTGAGTTGCGCATTCCGCAAGGCGCTCGCGCCGGGCGACATGAATTTCCCGACCTATCGCCAGGCCGGCCTGCTCATCGCCGACGGCTATCCGATGGTCACCATGATGAACCAGATCTATTCCAACGAGGCCGATCCGCTGAAGGGCCGCCAGCTGCCGGTCATGTATTCCTCGAAGGAGCACGGCTTCTTCTCGATCTCCGGCAATCTGGCGACGCAGTATATCCAGGCGGTCGGCTGGGCGATGGCTTCCGCGATCTCGAACGATTCGAAGATCGCCGCGGCCTGGATCGGCGACGGTTCGACGGCGGAATCCGATTTTCATTCGGCCCTGGTGTTCGCCTCCACCTACAAGGCGCCGGTGATACTCAACGTCGTCAACAACCAATGGGCGATCTCGACCTTTCAAGGCATCGCACGCGGCGGCTCCGGCACGTTCGCGGCGCGCGGCCTCGGCTTCGGCATCCCGTCGCTGCGCGTCGACGGCAATGATTATCTCGCCGTGCACGCGGTGGCCAAATGGGCGGCGGAGCGCGCGCGCAGGAATCTCGGACCGACGCTGGTCGAATACGTCACCTACCGCGCCGGCGCGCATTCCAGCTCGGACGATCCTTCGGCCTACCGGCCGAAGACCGAGTCCGACGCCTGGCCGCTCGGCGACCCGATCGTGCGGCTGAAGAACCACCTGATCGGGCTCGGCGTCTGGTCGGACGAGCGGCACGCGCAGGCCGAGGCCGAGATCCTCGACACGGTGATCGCGGCGCAGAAGGAGGCCGAAAGCCACGGCACGCTGCATGCCGGCGGCAAGCCGTCGACGCGCGACATGTTCGAGGGCCTCTATGCCGAGATGCCGCCGCATCTCAGGCGCCAGCGCCAGCAGGCGGGAGTCTGAGCCATGCCGAGACGGACCATGATCGAGGCCATCCGCGACGCCATGGATGTGTCGATGGGACGCGACGAGAAGGTCGTCGTGTTCGGCGAGGATGTCGGCTTTTTCGGCGGCGTCTTCCGCTGCACGCAGGGTCTGCAGGCCAAATACGGCAAGAGCCGCTGCTTCGACGCGCCGATCAACGAATCCGGCATTGTCGGCTCGGCCATCGGCATGGCTGCGTACGGTCTCAAACCCTGCGTGGAAATTCAGTTTGCCGACTACATGTATCCGGCCTACGACCAGCTGACCCAGGAAGCGGCCCGGCTGCGCTACCGCTCGAACGGCGATTTCACCTGCCCGATCGTGGTGCGCATGCCGACCGGCGGCGGCATCTTCGGCGGCCAGACGCACAGCCAGAGCCCCGAGGCCCTGTTCACCCATGTGTCGGGGCTGAAGACGGTGGTGCCGTCCAACCCGCATGACGCCAAGGGGCTGCTGATCGCGGCGATCGAGGATCCCGATCCGGTGATCTTCCTTGAGCCGAAACGGCTCTACAACGGTCCCTTCGACGGCCATCACGACCGGCCGGTGACGCCGTGGTCGAAACATGAGCTCGGCGAAGTCGCCGATGGCCACTACACCGTGCCGCTCGGCAAGGCGGCGATCCGCAGGGCCGGCTCGGCCATCACCGTGCTCGCCTACGGCACCATGGTCTATGTCGCGCAAGCCGCGGCCGAGGAGACCGGCATCGATGCCGAGATCATCGATCTGAGGACGCTGTTGCCGCTCGACCTCGACACGATAGTCGCCTCGGTGAAGAAGACCGGGCGCTGCGTCGTCGTGCATGAGGCGACGCTGACCTCAGGCTTTGGCGCCGAGCTTTCGGCGCTCGTCCAGGAAAACTGCTTCTATCATCTGGAGGCGCCGGTGGCGCGGGTCGCCGGCTGGGACACGCCCTATCCGCACGCGCAGGAATGGGACTATTTCCCCGGTCCCGCCCGGGTCGGCCGCGCTCTCATCGAAACCTTGGAAGCCTAAAGTGGGAGAGGCCTGACATGGGCGAACACATCATCAAGCTGCCCGATGTCGGCGAGGGCGTCGCCGAGGCCGAGCTGGTCGAGTGGCACGTCAAGGTCGGCGATATCGTGCGCGAGGACACCGTGCTTGCCGCCGTGATGACCGACAAGGCCACGGTCGAAATCCCTTCGCCGGTCGATGGCGAGATCCTGTGGCTGGGCGCCGAGATCGGCGACACGGTGGCGATCGGCTCGCCGATCGTGCGGCTGAAAGTTGCGGGCGAGGGCAATGTAACGCCTAAGGGTGGCGCCAAGGCCGAGGCGGCGGTGGCCGAGCCACCGGTGAAGCTTCCGACGCCGAAGCCGGAGAGCGCGGCGCCGGACGCGAAGACCAAGCCAAAGGCCAGCAGCCCGGAGGCGAAACCCGCGCCGGCCATTTCGAAAAGTGTCGGGCGCACGTCCGTTGCCGGCGCCCCGCGCCCGGAGGGCGAAAAACCGCTGGCGTCGCCGGCCGTGCGCCTGCGCGCGAAAGAGGCGGGCATCGACCTCAGGCAGGTCGCGGGAAGCGGCCCGGCCGGCCGCATCGGCCACGAGGACATCGAGGCCTTCCTGGCGCGCGGGCCGCAAGTGGCCAAGGCATCGGGCCTTGCCCGCAACGACACGGTCGAGGACATCAAGGTGGTCGGTCTGCGGCGCAGGATCGCCGAGAAGATGACGCTGTCCAAGTCGCGCATCCCGCACATCACCTATGTCGAGGAAATCGACGTCACCGCGCTGGAGGAATTGCGCGCCGCGCTCAACAAGGAGAAGCGCGCCGCCAGGGGTGGGGTGGAGAGGCCGAAGCTGACGCTGCTGCCATTCCTGATGCGGGCGATGGTCAAGGCGATATCAGACCAGCCCAACCTCAATTCCCTGTTCGACGACGAAGCCGGCATCATCCACCAGCATGGCGGCATCCATATCGGCATCGCCGCGCAGACGCCGTCGGGGCTGGTGGTGCCTGTCGTCAAGCATGCCGAGGCGCGCGACATCTGGGATTGCGGCGCCGAGGTCAACAGGCTGGCCGAGGCGGCCAAGTCCGGCACGGCGACCCGCGAGGAGTTGTCGGGCTCGACCATCACCATCACCTCGCTCGGCGCGATGGGCGGCGTGGCGACGACCCCGGTCATAAACCATCCGGAAGTGGCGATCATCGGCGTCAACAAGATGATGGTGCGGCCGGTGTGGGACGGCACGCAGTTCATCCCGCGCAAGATGATGAACCTGTCGTCGAGCTTCGACCACCGGGTCATCGACGGCTGGGATGCGGCCGTGTTCATCCAGCGCATCAAGGCGCTGCTGGAAACACCGGCGCTGATTTTCGTGGATTGAGGGCGATGAGTTGATCGAAACGGTTCAGAAGGCGCCAGCGTCGGGGTTTGAGCTCCCCCTTCTCCCCTTGTGGGAGAAGGTGTCGCCGAAGGCGACGGATGAGGGGTGTTCCAGCGGAGTGAGGCGTCGGCGTTCCCTGGAGCACCCCTCATCCGTCTCGGCGCTGTCGCGCCGATCCACCTTCTCCCACAAGGGGAGAAGGGAAGGCGCGTATCGACCGTCGCTGAAGGGACAGCCAACATGAAAGAAATCTCCTGCAAGCTGCTCGTCATAGGCGCCGGTCCGGGCGGCTATATCTGCGCCATCCGTGCCGGCCAGCTCGGCGTCGATACGGTCATCGTAGAAGCGGGCAAGCCCGGCGGCACCTGCCTCAATGTCGGCTGCATTCCGTCGAAGGCGCTGATCCATGCGGCGGAGGAGTTCGAGAAAGTGTCGCACATGGCTGGCGGCAAGAGCCCGCTCGGCATTTCGGTCACCGCGCCCGCGCTCGACCTTGCCAGGACCGTCGCCTGGAAGGACGGCATTGTCAGCCGGCTCAACAGCGGCGTTGCCGGCCTGCTCAAGAAGGCTGGCGTGAAGACCGTGCAGGGCTGGGCAACGTTCCGCGACGGCAAGACCGTCGAGGTCGAGACCGAGACCGGAAGCCAGATGATCCACGCCGAAACCATCGTCATCGCCACCGGCTCGGCGCCGGTCGAGCTGCCTTTTCTTCCCTTTGGCGGGCCTGTCATATCGTCCACGCAAGCGCTGGCCTTGAGCGAGGTCCCCAGGAGACTCGCCGTGGTGGGCGGTGGCTATATCGGGCTGGAGCTCGGCATGGCCTTCGCGAAAATGGGCGCCAAGGTCACGGTGGTCGAGGCCTTGCCGCGCGTGCTGGCGCAATATGACGCCGAACTGACCCGGCCTGTCGTCAAGCGGCTCGCCGCGCTCGGGATCGAGGTGATGACAGACGCAAAGGCCAAGGGCCTGTCGACGAAGGGCGATGCCCTGCTGGTCGAGACAGCGGATGGCAAGAGTGCCAAGGTTGCCGCGGACAAGATCCTGGTGACCGTGGGACGCAAGCCGGTGACGGAAGGCTGGGGCCTCGACCAGATCGACCTCGACATGTCAGGCAAATTCATCAAGGTCGACGACCAGTGCCGCACCTCGATGCGCGGCATCTTCGCCATCGGCGACGTCACCGGCGAGCCGATGCTGGCGCACCGGGCGATGGCCCAAGGCGAAATGGTGGCCGAGATCGTCGCCGGCCACAAGCGCGGCTGGGACAAGCGCTCGATTCCCGCCGTCTGCTTCACCGATCCGGAGCTGGTGACGGCAGGGCTGTCGCCGGAAGAGGCGAAGGCGCTTGGCGGCGAGATCAAGATCGGCCTGTTCCCGTTCGCCGCCAATGGACGGGCGATGACGAAGATGGGTGAGGATGGCTTCGTCCGCGTCGTCGCCCGCGCGGACAACCATCTGGTGCTCGGCATCCAGGCGGTCGGGCAAGGCGTGTCGGAACTGTCGGCGGCTTTCGGGCTGGCGCTGGAAATGGGCGCGCGGCTGGAGGACATCGCCGGCACGATCCACGCGCATCCGACGCAAGGCGAGGGTTTCCAGGAAGCGGCGCTGAAGGCGCTGGGCCACGCACTGCATATTTAGAGGGGTGGGTTTTCCTTCTCCCCTTGCGGGAGAAGGTGTCGCCGAAGGCGACGGATGAGGGGTGTTCCAGCGGAGTGAGACGTTGAGTTCCCTGGAGCACCCCTCATCCGTCTCGGCGCTACGCGCCGATCCACCTTCTCCCACAAGGGGAGAAGGGAAAAAGCGGCGCCCGCTCAGCTCGCCAGCCGGCTTACCATCTCGTGCTGTGCATACGCCCGGCCAAAGCGGTTGGCCAGAAATGCATCCAGCGCGATCTCTTCCTGCTTGACGAAACCGGTCGCCGGCAGGCTGCCGTCGGCCAGCATGTCAAGCACGGCGCAGATGCCGGACGCCGTGGTGATCTGGATGGCGCTGCGCACCTGGTTGCCGACGCGCTGCGAATAGATCTTGTTGGCGTAGGTTTCCTGCAGCAGGCGGCCATTGCGGCGGCCGGAGACGGTGACGAAGACGATGACCACGTCCTGCAGCGTCGCCGGCAAAGCACTTTCGAAAATGTCCTTCAGCACGTCGCGGCGGTGGCGCAGGCCGAGATCGTTGAGCAGCGCCTTCATGATCGCGGCATGGCCGGGATAGCGGATGGTGCGGTAGTTCAGCGTGCGCACCTTGCCCTTCAGCGTCTCGGCCAAGGTGCCCAGCCCGCCAGACGTGTTGAAGGCCTCGTAGGTGACGCCGTCGAGCGAGAATTCCTCGCGCTCCTCCAGCGGGGGCACTTCGACCAGCTCGCCCTCGACGATCGCCTCGCAGGGCTCGCAATATTCGTTGATGACGCCGTCGGTGCTCCAGGTCAGATTGTAGTTCAGCGCGTTGGACGGGTATTGCGGCAAGGCTCCGACGCGCATGCGCACGCTTTCGAGCGTGTCGAAACGGCTGGCGAGATCGTTGGCGACGATGGAGATGAAGCCCGGCGCCAGGCCACATTGCGGAATGAAGGCGCTCTTGCCCGAACGCGCCAGTTCCTTGACGCGGCGGGTCGAGACGACGTCCTCGGTGAGGTCGAGATAGTGCACGCCGGCGCTGGCCGCCGCCTCGGCGATGCGCGTGGTGAGATGGAAGGGGGCGGCGCTGAGCACCGCGAACTTGCCGGCGAGCGCCGCTTCGAGCGCGCCGACCGCCGCGATGTCGAGTTCGAGCGTCTCGACGCCGGCGGGCACTTCGGCCGCGGCGAGCTGCGCCGCCGAGCGGTCGACAAGGGCAACATGGTAGTCGCCCGCCGCGGCGAGCATCCCGGCAATGGTCGAGCCGATCTTGCCGGCGCCGACGATAACGATGTTGTTCATGATCAATAACCCCTGTCAGTTCAATCCGTCGGGAATCATCGCAGCTTGCCTGTCGAAAGGAAGTGTGGAATCTGGCGGATCGAACCCTAATATTAGCCAATTTGCCGAATGGATTCGTCGAAATGCTCAGTGACGCCGAACAGGCCCTGCTTTCCCTGCTGCGCGCCAACGCACGCGCCTCGACGGCCGAACTGGCGCGGCGGCTCGGCGTGTCGCGCACCACGGTGCAGAGCCGGATCGAACGGCTGGAGCAGCGCGGCATCATTGCAGGCTACGGCGTCAGGCTCTCGGCCGACTATGAGCAAGGGCTGGTCAAGGCACATGTGCTGCTCACCGTCACGCCGAAGCTTGCCGACAGAGTGGTGCGGGCTCTGCAGGCGCTGCCGCCGGTCAGGACGCTGCATTCCGTCAGCGGCAATTTCGACATGATCGTCATTGTCGACGCCCCGTCGATCCGCGACCTCGACGCGCTGCTCGACCAGATCGGCGCCATGGAGGGGGTCGAGCGGACCTCATCGTCGATCATCCTGTCGACGCGCATCGACCGGTGAGTGTCGGGGCCGGCTGTGTGGGGCCGGATCGTCCGTGAACAATTCCACCCCTTACTGATTTGTAAGAACCCGGCAAGGCGGCAGTATGATTGACGAGGCAGTGTCGCGCCTGAACCGCTGCGGCTAAGACCGTCCCAAGCCGAAAGCCTGTCGTGTTCCGAGAGGTGGCTTTGTCCGTACCGCGCAATATTCCCGTCCGGGCTGGCCGGTGGATCTGGATCACGACCGGCATCGCGTTGCTGGCCATTGCCTTGCTGCTGATCGTCATGTCCGGAAACGAGCCGATACCAGAATACGGCAGCCATCTGTTCTGGTTCTGGTAGCGCCCACATGCAGTACGACGAGACCTGGCGAGGTGCCGGGGTTCCCACATGGTCCACATCCGGCGCGGCGTGCTCCTTTCCGGCGTACCCGATTTCTCAGATGGCACTTCTCGTCTTCTTCTTCCTGATCTTCAGGATAGGGCTTGCGTCGGTCATCCCACTTTCGATTGACGAAGCCTATGCGGTGGTGGTGTCGCGCAGCCACTCGCTTTCCTATTTCGATCATCCTCCGATCGGCTTCGCGCTTGCCCGGTTCATGGCGGATATTTCCGGCTGCGAATGCCGGCTTTTGGTGAGACTTCCCTATGTGTTGCTTGGCTCCGCGTCGGCGTTGCTGCTGTTCGCGCTGACCCGATACGCCTATGGCGCCGTTGCCGCATTCTGGGCCGTGGCCTGGTATACGGTCGCTCCGTTCTTTCTTATCTCCGCCGGCCATTTCGTCGTTCCCGACGGGCCGCTTGATTTCTTTCTGCTGGCCGCCGCCTGCCTGGCCGCACCGATGCTTCTCGGCGCTGAAACCCGGTTTGCCCTTCTGCGCTGGTGTGCGGCCGGCGTCGCGCTCGGGCTGGCGCTGATGTCGAAATATCAGGCCGGTCTGTTCTGCATGTCCGCCCTGCTGGTCCTGCTGCTGACGAAGCCCGGACGGGACCAGCTTCGAACCGCCGGGCCATGGGTGGCCGGCGCCATTGCGACACTTGGTCTGCTGCCGGTCATAATATGGAACGTGGATCATGCCTGGATTTCCCTGGCATTCCAGTCCGGCCGGGGTACCGCCAACGAAGGCCATCTCCTGCATCCCGGCAACCTTGCCGTCACATTGCTCGGCCAGGCGCTCTATGTTTGGCCGCCGATCTGGCTGGTCGCCATGGCGTGCCTGTGGCGAGGCGCCTGGGCCGGCTCGGCAACGGATCGCTTCTTCGTGCTGCTTTCGGCGCTGCCCGTCGTGTTCTTCGACCTGATCGCCCTGTTCAGTGCCCACTCGCTGCCGCACTGGTCGATGAGTGGCTTCCTATTTGCCTTTCCGCTCGTCGGCCAATGGTGCGGCGCATTTTCGATGCGCAGGCGAACGCTGCTGATCGTGTCCATCGTTATCGCCGCCGCTGTCGTTCCGCTTCTGGCCACGGGGTTTGCGGTGCAGGCGACAACCGGCGCCTTGACGAGGCCATTTTTCCAGAGGGCGCCGAAGTTCGACGTCAACTGGCAGCTCGTCGACTGGTCCGCGCTGACGGACAGCAAGGTTGCCGACGAGATCAGGCGCGCCAACGGATATGTCGTTGCCGCGAACTGGATGCAGGCGGCAAAGCTTGGCTACGAACTTGGCCCGGACATTCCGGTCGACGTGCTTCCCGGAGATCCGCGCCACTTCCAGTTCATGGACCACAGGCGACTCGCCAGCCAAGCCACCGGCTTCTTCATCGGCGCCATGAATTTCCGCGACGACGAGGCCGCCCAGGAAAAAGCCTATCGCGACAATCTCGGCGGCCTGTTCGTCGTCGACGGCGACGCCCGGCACATAACGCAACGGATCTCCGGATTTCCGGTCTTCGACATGCTGATCCTGCCGGTGAAGCGCGTAGCGCCGCCGCTCTCCAAGGCCGATGGGCAGCCGTCCGGGGGACAGCCATGAACCAGGCCACCACCTATCAGGACGCCCCCGTGGCGTTGACGGCGGACAGCGCGTTCCCCGTCATGCATGGTGGCCCGGAAGTGACGATCGTCATTCCGACGCTGAACGAGCGCGCCAACATCGGCCTGCTGGTGGCCCGGCTGCGGCAATCGCTGGCGCACATCGATTGGGAAGTGGTCTTTGTCGATGACGACTCGAAGGACGGCACGATCCTGGCGGTTCATGATATTGCCGCCGGCGATCACCGGGTTCGCGGCATCAGGCGCATTGCTCGGCGAGGCCTCGCCGGAGCTTGCCTTGAGGGCATCCTGTCGAGCTCGGCGCCGATCGTCGCCGTGATGGACGGTGACCTGCAACACGACGAAACATGCCTGCCCGCGATGTTCGCGATGCTGCAAGGCGGTGAGGCCGACCTGGTGATTGCCAGCCGTTACGGGAGCGACGGCAGCGCCCAGGGCGGATTCACCAGGCTGCGGTCGAGCGTCAGCCGGCTGGCGACGTATCTTGCGCGTCTGCTGCTGAGAACGCCGATCCATGATCCGATGAGCGGGTTCTTCATGCTGCGCAGGGAAATCGTCGACGCGGTGGCGCCCCGGCTGTCGCGGCAAGGTTTCAAGATCCTGCTCGACATTGTCGCGTCTTCGTCAACCGCCATCAGGATCAAGGAAATCCCTTACGTGTTTGCGCCGCGGCTGCACGGACAGAGCAAGCTCGACTCCCTGGTCGCGCTTGAATATGCCGGCCTGCTGGTCGCGAAAATGTCGGGAGACCTGATCTCCACGCGCTTCCTTGCCTTTGGCCTGGTCGGGTCCGCCGGCGTTGTCGTCCATCTCGCGGTCCTGCATGCATTGCTGCCGCACGGCCTGTCGTTTGTCGTCGCCCAGACAGCAGCCATGTTCACGGCGATGGCCTTCAACTACACGCTGAACAACGCCTTCACCTATCGCGACCAGCGCCGGCGCGGCTGGCGGTTCCTGACCGGCCTGCTTATGTTCGCGGCGCTTTGCAGCTTCGGCGTCGTGGCCGGTGTCGGCGTGTCGACGCTTCTCTACAGCGGCCACTCACGCTGGTGGGTCGCCGGCCTTGCCGGCGCAATCGTGGGCTCGGCATGGAACTACATCACCAACTCCGCAATCACCTGGCGCCGCCAATAGAGCGGTTCCCCGTTGCACGGAAACGCTTTATTTCCTTGCCTTGACGCGCGTCCGGACGGAAACCCGTTAGGCACTTTCCGGAGATTGCTCCAACCGAGGCCGACCACGCATGTATCAATTCGACGCCGCGATCACCGCCTGGATCAACACATGGGCCGGACACGCTTCGACGATTGATTCCGTGATGATCGGGGTCTCGACGGCAGGCGTGCCGCTGCTGGTGCTGGCGGTCGTGGCGCAGTGGTGGGTGCCGCGTGCCGATCCGGCCATCCGTCATGTCCTGATAGCGGCCGGTCTTTCTTTCCTTATCGGGCTTGGCATCAACCAGCTGATCCTGCTGTTCGTGCAACGGGTCCGCCCTTACGAAGCGCATGTCACGCACCTGATCATCGACAGGACCGTCGATTTCTCGTTCCCGTCCGACCATGCGACGGCAAGTTTCGCCATCGCGGCGGCCTTTCTTGTCCACGGCCTGTCCCGGCGCGGATTCTGGTTCCTTGCGGCCGCGCTGCTGATCGGGCTGTCGCGCGTCTATCTCGGTACCCACTACGCCAGCGACATTCTCGGTGGCGCCGCGACCGGCTTTCTGGCCGCGGGCCTGGTTCGCCTCGCGTACCGGGAAAACACCCGGCTCGATCGGTTGGTCACTGGAATACTTTGAAGGAGCCCGCCGACAGCTGTCGGGATCGCTGCCGGCGAACCTCGACCTTATGGATTCCAAGTGGCGCCGATAGCGGATTTCTTCATGGTCTTTTCCCGTTTTTGCCTGGTTGTGAAGCCGCCGGCCATTGGCCCTTCGGGCGGCTGAACGAGCCTAGGCCGTGGAGTTTTCGGCGGGCTGGCCGCGAGTTTACAGATAAGTAGCCGACGTCCAGCTCACAGGTCGCGCAACTGTTCCGCCGCCCGTCCCGCCAATGGGCTGGCGGACCAAACCGCGGCAACCACCGAAGCGGCCACGAGGCCGAGCATGATCGCCAGATAAAGCCAGGGGATCGACAATGCCTCGGGTGGCGGATCGAAAACGCCGGTCAGCAGCTTGACCAGCATCCACGCCGTCAGCAGGCCCGAAAGCAGGCCAAACACCATACCGCCGACAAGGATCAGCAGACCTTCGCTCCACAGGAAGGCCGCGAGCTGGCGCGGCTTGGCGCCGATCGCGGCGAGGATGGCGAAAGGCCGGCGGCGCTCGAGGAATCCCAGGGCCAGCATCAGCCCGCCGGCGGCGGCGGCCATGACGACAGCGAAGCCCAGTTCGATTGTCGTCAAGCCGCCGAGGTCGACCGCGGTCAGGCTCGAGCCGATGAGATGTGCTGCCTGGCCGATATCGACCACCTTCAGCGACGGATCGGATGTGAGCATCGACGAAGCCTGCCGCGCGAGCGCCGCAGGATCCGCCTTGGCGCGCATGAGCACGTATTCGGACGCATCGGAGCCGGTCATGCGGGCGACATAGGCCGAATTGGCGACAAGGAAGGAATCCTTGGGCGCGGTCGGAAATTCGCGGGCGACGCCGATGAACTTGAAGGCCACGGGATGATACTGGTGATCCCTGGCATCGATGAGCCGCAAATTGATGGTATCGCCCTGCTGGAGCTGGAAATCCTGCACGGTCTCTTCCGACACCAGGACACCGTCTGGCGTCGCGGCGAGCAGGGCAAGCGTGCCGGCCGCGCTGGCGCCGCTGAAATAGACATCGGAAAGACTGGTTGCGTGTCCGATTCGGCTGGGGTCGATGCCATAGAGGTCCTGCAGATCCGCGCCGACATAGGCGAAACGATGCTGCATGGGTTCCGCCGCCGCCGCGCCGGGCAGCGAGGCGAGAGCCGCCAAGTGCGTTCCGGCGGGCTTGTCCGTCGTGCCGAAGACGGTGACATCGGAACCGTTGGTGAGCTCGGCGTCGATGCGCGCCTGGGCATTGTAGGTGGTGTTGAAGATGGCTGTCGACGCGGCGAAGGAGATGGCCAGCGCGGTCATGGCAATGCCGATCGTCAGCCGCCTCGCTTGCCGCGACAGGGCGGCCGATACGATGGGCGCCAGTGTTCCCGATGCCGGAGCAACCGCCATGCGCAGAAGCGCGCCGTTGCGGGCGATGACCGTGGCCGACAGCCGGATCGTCAGCAGCGCCATGCCGACCCAGAACAGGGCCGGCGCGATGAACGCCTTGTAGTCCACCGCCGTTGCCGCCACGCCTTCGGGCGCGAGCACGACCTGGTATCCGGTGCTCGCCGACTGCCAGAAGAACAATCCCGCCGCCGCGAGCAACAGGATGTCCAGCCACAGGCGCTGCCACAGTGGCGCCTGTAGCCGGCTCACGGTGCGCCGCGCCGCGCTGACGGTCGCCCAGCGCGCATCGCGCCAAGCCGGATAGAGAAAGGCGATGAACCCGACCAGCAGCCCGAGGGAGGCGACAAGAAGCAATGTCGGGCCGTCAACGCCAGGCGTTGCCTTGAAACCTGGTCCGATACCGGAAAGGAGCGCTGCGGCGGCCAGGCCAATGGCGGTTCCACCTATTGCCGCCATGGCGGCTTCGGTGGCGGACAGAAACAGGATGTCCTTGGTCGTCGCGCCGCGGACGCGCAGCAGCGCCTGTTCCGTGCGGCGGCGTGCGGCGCCGGACGCGGTGACCGCAAAGGTAAGCGCGACCGCCAGCGCGATGCCGGGCAACCCGAGAAACAGGAACAGCACGGAGGCGTACAGCGCATCCTCGCGGACCGCCCCGAGGCGCGAGCCGAGATTGTCGGCCACGATCGCCTGGCCGGCGACCCTTGCCTCGAGATTGCGCTGGGCGTCGGTGACAAATGTATAGGCCGTGACGGGATCCGGCGGCAGCGCCTCACGGGCAAGCCGTACATGCAATTGCAGCCGGGTGGTGTCGGGGCGGGCCTTCTGCTGCGGATCGAACAATTGCCGCCAAATTTCCCGCGGCAGGATCAGGACATTGTCGGGCGGGGCCCGCGGCGCTGCCTGGGGCGGCAGGCCGACAGCCTGGAACAGGGCGTCGGCGTCCGGCAGGTCGACCACGCCGGCAATTTTCACCTCCGCCGGCGGCAGGCCCATCCGCTGGATCGAGATGGTGTCGCCGGGACCGACATGAAGGTTGGCGGCTGTCTGCTGGGCAATCAGCGCGCCGTCAAGTGTGCCGGAAAGCGAGCGGATTTCCGCCGGGAAATCGCCGGAATACCGGCTGTCGAAAGCAACCGCCTGACCGGGGCCGGTGGTCTGGGTCGTATCGCCGGTCCGAGCCTCGAAGCCGGCGACGTCGGCATAGCGCACCTGATGCACGGCCTTGACCGGAACAGCTTGCGCCAGCGCCTTGCCGATGAGGTCCGGATCGGCACCGGGGATCACTTGCACCTGCCAGTCGATTGGAACCGCGGACACGGCGCGTCCGGTCATCGATGCACCGGCCCCGGCGAGGAAGAGCGACATCGTGGCCAGCAAGGCGACCGACAGTGCGATGCCGGCCGCGGCGCCGGCCACGCGCAGGAAGCGGCGGGCGAGCACACCGCGGATCCACAGCAGGACCATCATGCCGCGGCCGCCCCTGGCCGATGCCCGGTGGTGAGCCGGCCGTGATCCATCGTCCAGCGCGTTGCCATGCGGTTGGCCATGGCTTCGTCATGCGTGGCAACCACCAGGGCGATGTCGGTGCCGTCCAGGCGGTCGAGCACGGCGTCGAAGAAGCGCAACGCCGTTCGGCTGTCCAACTGCCCGGTGGGCTCATCGGCCAGCACAAGCTTTGGAGCCATTGCCAGGGCGCGCGCCATGGCAATGCGCTGGGCCTGGCCACCGGACAGTTCCTCCGGCAGCTTGTCGCCGAGTTCGCCGAGGCCGAACGATCGCAGAAGCGATGCCGCGATGTCGTTGGCGCCGGTATTCTCGCCGGCCAGCAGCAAGGGCAGACCGACGTTCTGGGCAGCGGTGAGGGCGGGAAACAGGCTGGGCGACTGGAATACGAAGCCGATCTGGCGTGGCCTCAGGGTCTCGAACGCTCCAAGCCCCGGCCATCCGACGGTACCGGCCGTCGGCCGGTCGAGGCCGCCAAGAATATGCAGCAAGGTCGTCTTGCCGCTGCCCGAAGGTCCGACAAGCGCGATGCGCGCGCCTGAGGCGATCTCGCAGTCGACATCACGCAGCACGTCGATCCGGCCGGCGTTGCCATCCTGGAAGTCTCTCCCTAGGCCTTTTGCGACGACGAGTGTCTCAGCCACGGTCGATCCTCCCGTCCTTCAGCCTGATGACGCGATCGGCTTTCCGTGCCAGCGCCCTGCTGTGGGTCGCCAGAAGCGTCGCCAGTCCCGCGTCGCGACGCGCCTCGAAATGAGCGATCAGCCGGGATTCGGTCTCGCTATCGACCTCCGCAGTCGGCTCGTCGGCGATCAGGATCGGCGGATCGGCGGCCAGCGCGACGGCGAGGCCCGCGCGCGCCGTCTCGCCGCCGGACAGTTCGGTCGGAAAAGCGCGTGCGCGATGCGAAAGGCCGACACTTTCCAGCAGGCTGGCCGTCCGCCGGTCGTCCGGCTTCCTGGCCAGCAGCATCTGCAATCGTAGGTTCTGTTCGACGGTCAAGTGGCCGAACAGGTTTCCCGATTGCAGCAGAATGCCGAAGCTGGCGGCGCGAACGCGCGTGCGATGCGCCTCCGGACGCCGGGTCAGCCGGACGCCGGCCACCTCGACATAGCCGCCATCCGGTTCATCGAGGCCGGTCACGCAGGCCAGCAAGGTGGATTTGCCGCTGCCTGAGGGGCCGACCAGGGCGACGATCTCGCCGGCGGCGACGTGGAAACTGACGCCTCGCAAGGCGGCCGTCTCGTCGTCGCCGATATGGAAAAAACGATAGATTTCATGCACGTCCAACGCGTGCATCTCATTTCCACCGGAACGAGTTGGACATTAGTTGCCACTGGTCGACATTGTCGGCGCCCTTGGGCGCGTAGAGTTCGAGTGCCACGAGCTTGCCGTCCTTGAAATAGAGATAGCGCTCATTCTCGAGGCGAACCTGCCGGTTGGTGACCGCGTTCGGTTCGGAGTTCGATGTGTAGACGATGCGGATCGCGGCGCCGGCCGGCAGCTTGACCTGCTTGACGGCGCTCACCCGCACGGCGCGTCCGGCGGCTTCGAGCTTGGCGACATAGTCCGCCTTGGCGCTGTCGACGGTCGGCGCGGCATTGGCCCTGGAAACGGAGACAACGACGCCGTCCAGCTTGTCGACAAAGCTGGCGCCGTCGGCACGATCCGATCGTGCCCAGCCCTCCGGCACCTTCAGGGTGAAGCCTTCCGGCGAGGTATAGTCGATGAAGACCTGCGTATCGGGAATGTCGCCCGGAGGGTTCTTCTCCGGCTGGATGGGCTTCTCGGCGGCGGAGGCCGGCAAGCAGCCAAGCGCCAGAACCAGACTTGTCGTGCCCAGGCACGCCGCGACCGCGAGTGCCGGCAGGACGCCGATGGCTTTCCGAAAGTGGGGAATCATTTTCCACGGCCTTTCGATGGAAGGTGAGGTCCATCCAGTATGCCGCCGCAAGCTTACGGACGGGTCGCCAGTCCCATACGTTTTTGTAAGTTATCGGCGCTTTGCAAGCTTTTGGCTCGCTGCGGCCTCAGGGCGCTTGCGATCTTACGAGTGGGAAGCTCACCACAACGGCAAGGCCGGGCCGGCAATCGTCAAGGGCGATGGATGCCCCGTGCAGATCGGCGATGGCCCTGACAAGACTGAGGCCAAGGCCGCTGCCCGGGGTCGAGCGGCTGTGGTCCAACCGGTAGAGCCGCTGAAATACCCTTTCGCGCTCCTCCGGAGGAATGCCGGGTCCGTCGTCGGCGACGCTGGCGAGGACACGCTCACCCTGATGTGCCACCGACAATTTGATGGTCGTGCCGGGCGGGCAATGGCGCAGCGCATTCTCGACCAGATTGGCGAACATCTGCGTCAACAGTTCCCTGTCGCCGTGGATACGGTCTCCGCTTCCGTTCAATTGCGAGAACGATAGTACCTTTCCGTCGTCCTCGGCGACGTCGGCGTAGATCTCGGCCATGGTCCGCAGGATATCGTCGAGGTCGACATCGGTAAAGCGGGCCCTGCGCGCGCCGGCTTCGATCTGGGCGATCCGCAACAGGGCATCGAAGGTCTCGTTGATCTGATAGCCCTCGGCGCGCGCATCGGCGAGGTCGTCGGAGACGTCCTGATCCCGCGCGGCCTTGTCGGCGGCGCCTTCCAGGATCATCTGCAGCCGGTTGAGCGGCGTCTTCAAATCGTGCGCGATGTTGGTGCTGACCTGTTTCATGCCGTCGACCAGGCCCGACAGCCGGTCGAGCGCCGCATTGACCTGGCCGGAAACCATGTCGATGTCGTCGCCATTGCCGGTCAGCGGGATGCGCGTGTCGAGCCGGCCATGCGAGACGTCGACCATGGTGGCGGCTATGCCGTCGAGACGGCGCTGGACGCGCGAGGCGAGCAGGGCGCCGCCGGCGATCGCCAGCCCGGTGATGATCAGGGTTGCCCACCCGAAGCTCATCAGAATGATCGTCTCCAGTTCCTCCGTCTCGGACAGGCTGAAGGCGATGGTCAGATTGTTGCCGCCGACCGAACCGGAATAGGCGCGGTATTCGGTATCCGGAGGCAGGCCGGGCATTTCGGCCCCGAACATCGAAAAGCCGTCGGGAAGCTCCGCCGCGGTGAAGTTGCCGGCCAGACGGTTGCCGGCCGCGTCGGTCAGCGAAAAAAGCTGCTCCTTCCTCGGGCTGCGCGTGGAGTGGCTTTGGACGGTCTCCACCAGTTCCTTGAGGTCGTTGTCGGCATAGGTCGCGGCGATGACGGAGTAGGTTTCCTTGATGCTGTCATCGAGCTGATCGGCAAGATCGGCGCTCATCATCTGGTAGACGATGGCGCCCGCCAGAACGAAGGCCAGCATGAACAGGAAAGCAAACGTCAAGGCGAGCCGGAACGGCGTGCTGCGCAGCAGGCGGGCCCAGGTTCCGGTCATGACGCGAGCGGTGCGTGCAGGCTGTAACCGGTGTTGCGGACGGTGTGGATGAGCTGGGTTTCGAACGGCTTGTCGATCTTGGCCCGCAGCCGGCTGATATGGGTCTCCACGACACTGGTCTTGGGGTCGAAATGAAAGTCCCAGACGCGCTCCAGAAGCATGGTGCGGGTGATAACGCGGCCTTCGCCGCGCATCAGCACCTCCAGCAGGCTGAACTCGCGGGGCTGCAGGTCGATCGGCTGGCCCTGCCTGGCAACGCGGCGCATGATGAGGTCCATTTCGAGGTCGCCGACTCGCAGAACGGTCTTCTGCTCCAACGCCGCGGGCCGGCGGCCAAGGGCGTTTATGCGGGCGAGAAGCTCCGAAAAGGCGAAGGGCTTGACCAGATAGTCGTCGCCGCCGGCTTCCAGCCCCTCGACGCGGTCGTCGACGCCGCCGACGGAGGTGAGAAAGATGGCCGGCGTGCGCACGCCGGCGGCGCGGACCGCCTTGATCATCGACAGGCCGTCGAGACCCGGGATCATGCGATCGGCTATGATCACATCATAGACGCCGCTGGTCGCCGCGAAAAGCGCGTCATGGCCATCGCGCAGGAGGTCGCAGACATGGCCGGCCTCGGTCAATCCCCTGACGATGTAGTCCGCCGTCCTGTGGTCGTCCTCGACAAGAAGAAGTCGCATTGGCTTATCCGGGTGATTGCCGATATCGGGGACAGGCTATCACCGGGACGGGTCCGTTCCTAGGACGGTCAGGGAATGGCAAGCCACGCAGTGCATGCCGAAGCCTCAATCCGATTCCAGCAGGATCTCGTCGGCGTCGTCGGCGGTTCTCTTCAACGTCATGTAGAGAACCAGGGCGACGATGCAGCCGAGGAAGATCACGCTGGTAAAAGTGGTGCCGAAACCAAGGCCGCCATATTCGACCGGCTGCGACAGCAGGTCGCCAAAGGACGCGCCGAGCGGCCGCGTCAGGATATAGGCAAGCCAGAAGGCCAGGATGGCGTCCAGATGGAGGAGATAGTAGGCAAGCGCGATGAGCGCGATCACGCCGCCGAACAGGAGGCCCGTGGTCAGATAGCCCATGTCGAAGCTTTCCGCGACCAGGTCGCCGGCGGCGGTGCCGAGCGAGAAGGTGAAGAGGATCGCCAGCCAATAGAAGATCTCGCGCCTGGTCGTGAAGATGGTGTGGATCGAGAGCGTCCGCTCGCTGGCGTACCAGACCGCGAACGTCGCCGCGAGCACCACGCTGAAGGCAATCGTGGTGGTCTGCAGGCGCACGCCGAAATTGTCGACGAGGTTGTCGGTGATCAGCGTGCCGACGACGCTGATCAGCACCACCGCCAGCCAGTAGGCCCAGGGTACGTAGCGTTTCTGCGCGAACTGCAGGACAAGGGCGACGACCAGAACGCCGGTCATGATCAGCGATGTGGCGGTCAGCCCGAGCCCGAGGTTGACGGCCAGATAGTCGGCCGCCGTCTCGCCCATGGTCACCGCCATCAGCTTGATCAGCCAGAAATCGAGGGTGACATCCGGAACCCTGTTCTGGGCCGGCCCGGCGGGCTGCTTGTTGCTGGGGAGCATGGCTGAAGTCCTGAGGTTGGTGGTCGTGGCGGGATGAAAGCGCATCGCGAGGGATTCATGCGATCCGCCCCTGTTCGATGCATGTCTTTCTCGATCGCCCGCACACCCTCGGATGATCCCCGAGGGTGCTTTGGACGGCATGGATTACTTGCCCATGACCTTCATCGCCTGGGCGAAGAAGTCGTCGGCGCGCTTGTCGTCATCCGCGTTGCAGCGCTCGATGCCCTTGGTCTCCAGTTCCGAGACCCTGTTCTTGTCCGCGTCGTTGAGCTTGGCCGCCGCCTCCGCCGCGCGCAGTGCCTTCAGCGTCGCCTCGCAAGGCGCGGGGGCCGCGAAAACCGGACCGGATGCGGCGAGGAGGCCCAATGCGACCGCAAACGCAAATTTTCTCATGAAACCATTCCCTGTCTGATGCCGGTGGTCCGGCTGCCGTAAAATGAAGCCGGCCCCAAGATGGCGTGCTGGCATTCGAACGATAGGGAAGCGACTTCACTCCAGCCTGTCCGGCGGCATACAAATTTGTAAGAATGGACATGGGCCGCGCAAAAGGCCTTTACGAACCGCGCGCGCTGCGCTGATAGAAGCCATCGCCTTGTATCCGCCATCAATGGCGTGCCCCAGTGCCCGAACCTGAAATCCGTGCCCCAGGAAAACCCGAATGACCTATGCTTCCCTCAAGCCGGTTTCGAAGGCGTTCGTCCAACGCAAACGGCTGATCTTCGTGCGGGTGGCGGCGGTGCTGGCGGTGCTGCTCCTGTTTCTCACCAAGCCGGCGCTCACCGAGGGCTCGGAAAGTCACGAGGCCGTCGAATTCTTCGGCTTCTGCCTGGTGCTGGTCTGCGTCGCCGGCCGGCTCTGGAGCATTCTCTATGTCGGCGGCAAGAAGAACGAGGAGCTGGTTTCAACCGGCCCGTTCTCCATGAGCCAGAACCCGCTCTATTTCTTTTCGACGGTCGGCGCGGTCGGCATCGGTTTGCTCTATGGCTCGCTGGTGGCGGCGGCAGTCCTTGGCCTTGCCAGCTTTCTCATCTTCCGCGTCACGGCGCGCAAGGAAGCCGAATATCTCCTGGGCAAGTTCGGCCCGGCCTATGCGGCCTACATCAAGGCGACGCCCCGGTTCTGGCCGAATCCGCTGCTCTACCGTGACAATGACGAGCTGCAGTTCTCGACGCGCGCGCTCAAGCGCACCTTCTATGACGGGCTTTATTTCCTGGCCATCTTCCCGGCCATCGAGCTGATCGAGTATTTCCGCGAGACGGGCATGCTGTTCCCGGCCTTCGTCACGCTCTACTGACCCGCCATTAACCGATTGATCTTCCGGTCATGCGGCGCTTCGGCTGTCGAGCAACCTGTAATACTGGCTGAAGGCGAAGACGCCGATCTTGCGCAAGGCATGCAGCGCATAGCGGTCGGGTGCGGTGACCGGGAACGGCAGGTCGGCCGGCGCGGTGCCCAGGGCGAGATCGGCCAGCAGCCGGCCTGTCGTCGTGCAGGCGGCAACACCGCGTCCGTTGCAGCCAAGCGCGGTGAACAGGCCAGGCGCCAGCATGTGGATATGCGGCATCGTGTCCTTGGTGATCGCGACCTTGCCGCTCCAGACGAATTCGACAGGGACGCCCGCGGCCTGCGGGAAGATGCGGGCAAGGGCGGCCTTCAGGGGCGCCGCATCGTCCATGGTCGGATTGTCATCGACCGGGGAGCGGCCGCCCATCACCAGCCGGCCTTCATGGTCGAGGCGGAAATAGAGCAGGAGCCGCCTGGTGTCGGCGACGCCCTGGCCGCCCGGCAGGATGGTGCGGCGCAGCGCCGGCGCCAGCGGCTGCGTGGCGATCTGGAAGCTGGTCACCGGGATGACGGTCTGGCGCAGCCCTGGCCACAGGTTTCCGGTGTAGGCGTTGGTGGCCAGCACGACCTGTCGCGCACGGACCGAGGCCTGCCCGAGATCGAGCCGCCAGTTGTCACCTTCGCGCCTGAGGCCGAGCGCCGGCGAACGCGCCAGCACGGTGGCGCCCTGCGACATGGCGGCGGCGGCCAGGCCACGCGCGTAGCTCAGCGGCTGCAGCACACCGCCGCGCGGGTCGAACCAGCCGCCATGATAGGCCTCGGGCGCCGAGCCGGTGAGATCGGCCATTTGCTGGCGGTCGAGCAGGCGCGCCTCGACGCCCCTGGCGTGCCATTGCCGGAAGCGGGGCGTCACGATGTCCGAAAAAGGCCTGGGTCCATGCGCGCCCTGGATCCAGCCGCTGCGCTCGGCGTGGCAGTCGATGCGGTACTTCTCGATGAGATCGACGACCAGATCGCCGCCGGCACCAAAGGTCTCGGTGATGGCCCTGCCCAGTTTCCGGCCGAACCTGGCTTCGAGCGTGTCGGGATCGTGCTTCAGCCCGGCGATGATCTGCCCGCCATTGCGCCCGGAAGCGCCCCAGCCGGGTTCACTGGCCTCCACCACGATCACCTTCCTGCCGGCCTGCGACAAATGAAGGGCGGCGCTCAAGCCCGTATAGCCGGCACCGACAATGGCGACGTCGGCCACGGCATCGCCTTTTGCCCCGGCATAGAGCGGGGCGGGGATGGCGGTCGCGGCCCACAGGCTGGCCGGCAAGGCTTGGGGTGGGTCAACAGGCATGTCTACTCCGGCGAGATCGTGCGATGCGCCGCCTCAATCGCGGGCGGCGTCCTTGGGCCGATGCTCCGGCGTGGCGGGTTTCGGATCAGCCACGCCGGTCGGCGCGGTTCACTGCAGCATCAGCTGGTTCCACTTTTCCTCATAGGCGACAGAATATTTGTCGGCTTCGCCCTCGTTGAGGATCAGCATGTCCTTGATGTTGTCGGGCGACATGACGAGTATCTTCTTCGTGTCGGCATCGGCGCCCGCTGTCGCGCTGCTCAGCACCGGGCCATAGGTCCTGAGCGCGAGCAGCTTAGCCTGCTGGGCTTCCGCGAGCGCGAAATCGATCGCCTCATGCGCCAGCTCGACATTGGGCGACCCCTTGGGAATGACCCACCAGTTCGCCCAGGCGATGCCGTCCTTGTAGGTGAAGCCGACGGGCGCGCCTTCCGCTTCCGCCGCCAGCACGCGGCCGCTCCAGGCCGAGGACAGCGCCAGCTCGCCCGAGGAGAGCAGTTGCGGCGGCTGCGCGCCGCTGCCCCACCAGACGGTGACATGCGGTTTCAGCTCCTTGATCTTGGCCATCGCCATGTCGGCCTTCTCGGTCGTGTAGGGGAACACTTCCGAAGGCTTGAGGCCGGAGGCCAGCAGGGCGGCCTCGTAATTGTAGTAGAAGAAGCGGTAGAGGCCGCGCGGGCCGGGAAAGCGCTTCACGTCCCAGAAGTCGGCCCAGGATTGCGGTCCGGCATCCGGGAATGCCGTCTTCGACCAGGCGATGACGGTGGCGCCGGTCGAGGTGGCGATGCCGTTGGGGGCGACCCAGCTTTTTTCGAGTGCCGCGGCATTGGGGATTTTCGAAACGTCGATCGGTTCGAGGAAGCCTTCATTGGCGCCCTGCCAGACCGTGCGACCGCCGACGTCGACGAGATCCCACTCGACCGCCTTGGCCTGGACCATGGCCTTGATCTTGGCGGTCTCGGTCGGCGAGGTGTTGACCACCGGAATGCCCTTGAGCTGGCCGAACGGGTCGATGAAAGCCGCTTTTTCGGCGTTGGACAGGGCGCCACCCCAGGAGGTGAAGGTGAAAGGCCGGTCCGCCGCGCGCGCCAGTCGAGGAAGACCCGTCGCGCCGGCCAGCACGCCGCCCGCTGCCGTCAGAAGGAAAGTACGCCTATGCATCGGCTTTCTCCGTTTTGGTGGGTTTGGATGGGGAATGAGGAACCGCGCGGACATGGCCAGGCTTCCACGAGACATGGACCCTGGCGCCGGCCCGCAATGTCCGGTCGGTGATCTGCCGGGCGGCGAGCGTCTGGCCGCTCTCCAGCCGCAAGGTGAGCTGGGTCAACTCGCCGAGATAGATCACCTCGACGATCTCGGCGGCGACGCCTTCGCCGCCGCCGCCGAGCTCGACATGCTCGGGCCGGATCAGCAGCCGCGCCGGCTCGCCCGGGGCCGTTCCCGGCGCCGCGTCGACGGCGATGGTCTTGCGGAACGCCTCGACATCGACCGAGGCCTTGCCGCCGGATGAGGAGAGCACGCGCACCGGCAGCAGATTGGATTCGCCGATGAAGCCGGCGACGAAGGCGTTGACGGGACGGTCGTAGAGGTCGTCCACCGTGCCCAGTTGCTGGATGCGGCCGCTGTCCATGACCGCGATGCGATCGGAGAGCACCAACGCCTCTTCCTGGTCGTGGGTGACATAGATCGTGGTGCGGCCGAGCTTCTGGTGCAGCCGGCGCAGTTCGAGCTGCACCGAGCGGCGCAGCTGCTTGTCGAGCGCGCCGAGCGGCTCGTCCATCAAAAGCACGTCGGGCTCGATGACCAGCGCGCGCGCCAGCGCCACGCGCTGCTGCTGGCCGCCCGAGAGTTGCTGGACGGGGCGGTCGGCAAAGCCGTCGAGCCGCATCAGCGCCAGGATGTCGGTGACCCGCCTGGTGATGTCGGGCTTGGGCAGCCGGCGCACACTCAGGCCATAGCCGACGTTCTCGCCGACACTCATATGCGGAAACAGCGCATAGTTCTGGAACACCATGCCGATGTTGCGGTGGCGGGCGGGCATGCGAGTGACGTCGCGCTCGCCGATGCGGATCTCGCCCGCCGTCGGCTCGATATAGCCGGCGGTGAGGTTGAGCAGCGTCGTCTTGCCCGAGCCGGAGGGTCCGAGCAGCGTCAGGAACTCGCCTGATGCCACGTCGAGGTCGGTGGGCTCCAGCGCCCGAAAGCCGCCATAGGTCTTCGACACGCCGGCCAAGCGCAGCGACTGTCCCGAATGGATCACGGTCATCGGCTCGGGCTCCCGGATTTGCGGCTGAGAATCTGCGCCAGCGCGAACAGGACGATGGCCAGCGCGATCATCACCGTCGCGGCGACAGCGATGACCGGCGTGAATTCAAGCCGAATCGATTCCCAGATCTTCACCGGCAGCGTTTTCGAGGCATAGCCGGCCATGAACACGGCGATGATCACTTCATCGAAGGAGGTGATGAAGGAGAAGATGGCGCCACCGACGATGCCCGGCGTGATGTTGGGCAATGTGACGGTGCGGAAGATCCGCCATGGGCCGGCACCAAGGCCGGCGGCGGCACGCAGCCAGTTGTCGTCGACGGCGCGCAGGGCGATGCCGACATTGATGACGACGAAAGGCAGGGCCAGTATGGCATGGCCGAGGCTCATGCCAAGGATGGTGCCGCTCAGGCCGACATCGAGCGCGCTGCGGTAGAGCGCCACCGCCGTGACGATGACCGGCACGATCATCGGCGCCAGGAACAGGCCGGTGACGAGGGTGCGCAGGCGGCCGTCGATGCGGCGCAGGCCGATCGCCGCGAGCGTGCCGAGCACCACCGCGATGATCGTGGCCAGCATGGCGACCTCGACGCTGTTGATGAGCGACGTGCGCCATTCCGGATCGGCGAGGAAGCGCTCGTACCAGACGCCGGACCATGCGCGGGGCGGCAGATAGATGAAGCTCGCCTTGTTGAAGGAGGCCGGCACCACGGCAAGGATCGGCAGCACGAGGAAGGCGAGCACCAGGCTGGCGCCGGCGTTGGCTGACACGCGGAGCAGGAGTGGCAACCTGTTCATCGTGCGAACAGCCCCCTCTCGATCGGCAGCAGCCGGGCGGCCAGCGCCATCAGCACCAGCACGATGGCGAGCAGTGCCAGCGAGCCGGCGGCGGCGAGCGACCAGGCGAGGCGGTCGTTGACGAAGCTGGCGATCAGCATCGACAGCGTGATGGCATTCGAGCCGCCAAGCAGGGCAGGCGTGATGAAGAAGCCGAGCGACAGCAGGAAGACGAAGGTCGCGCCGCCGGCAAGGCCGGGCAGGCAGAGCGGCAGGTAGATGCGCCGGAAGGTGTCGACGAGGCTGGCGCCGAGCCCATCGCTTGCCAGCAGCAGGCGGCGGTCGATGCGGACCATGGCGCCGTAGAGCGGCAGGATCATGTAAGGCAGGAGGATGTGGATCATGCCGACCAGCACGCCGACATTGTTGAACAGCAGCGCCAGCGGCGAGTCGGTGATGCCGGTCGCCATCAACAGCCGGTTGATCGGCCCGTTGCGCTCCAGAAGCAGCATCCAGGAGAAGGTGCGCACCAGCACCGAGATCCAGAAGGGAAACAGCACACCGTAAAGAGCGAGGCCGAACCAGACACCGTCGAGGCGCGACAGTACATAGGCGACCGGCCAGGCGAGCAAAGTGCAGAGCGCGGTGACCACGATCGCGACGACGAAGGTGTTCCACATCACCTGGCGGTAGACCGCGCTTTCGGCCAGCACGCCGAAGGTCGCGAAAGGTCCGGCCGGGTCGGTGAAGGCCAGCGAGAAAAGCAGCGCCAGCGGCACCACGAACAGCAACGCCAGCACGATCAGAGCCGGGCCGAGCAGGCATGCGGTCTCGACATGCCGGCGCGACGGCAAGGCGGCCCGCGCTCTCGGCTCCGGCAAGGTGCTTGTTACCGTCACGCCCAGGCCACCTCGCTGAAGACGCCGATGCCGCGCTTGCGGATCTGGCCGGCAACGACCACGCGCTGGATTTCCGACGTGCCTTCCCATATGCGGTCGACGCGGATGTCGCGATAGAGCCGCTCGACCGGGTTCTCGCGCATGTAGCCGCGCCCGCCCAGCACCTGCAGCGCCTTGTCGATGACGCGGCCGGCGGCTTCCGAGCAGTAGAGTTTCAACGCGCTGGCATGGGCGTGCACGCGCTTGCGGTCGAGGCCCTGGTCGATCTCCCAGGCGACGCGGTAGAGCATCGACTTGGCGGCGAAGATCTCGACCGCCATGTCGGCCAGCATGAATTCCACGCCCTGGAAATCGCGGATAGGCCGGTCGAACTGGTGGCGAGAGGTGGCATAGTCATTGGCGATCTCGGCGGCGCGGGTCGCGGCACCCACGGCATGCGAGGCGATCTGCAGGCGCGCCTCGACGAACCAGTCCTTGGTCAGCTCGAGCCCCTGGCCGATCTTGCCGAGCATCTTGTCCTCGCCGACCGTGGTGCCCTCGAAACGCAATTCGGCATGGTCGAAGGCGAAATTGTGCATGAATTTCGGCGAGCGCAGATGCACCATGTTGTTTACCGGCTTGTCGACCAGGAACAAGGTCGGCTTGTCGGGATCGTCGTCGACATGGGCATGCACGATGACGAAATCGGATGCGTTGTAGGAGGTGACGAACCATTTCTCGCCGGTCAGGTGCCACTGGCCATTTTTCAAGCGCGCGCTGGTCTTGACCCGGCGCGGGTCGGAGCCGGCCTCCGGCTCGGTGATGGCGAAGGCGCCACGGCGATGGCCGTGCGAGGACGGGATCAGATAGTCGTGCTTCTGCGTCTCGGTGCCGAATTTCAGGCTCACCGGCGGGCGCCAGACACAACTCCACAGGCCATTGGTGACGCGGCCGAGCTGTTCCTCGATCGCCGTCTGCTCGACCATGGTCAGGCCGAGGCCGCCATTTTCCCTCGAGTGGTTGATGCCGGCCAGCCCCCAGTCGCGCACCTGCTGCCGGACAGCCTCCCGGCGCTCCATCGGCAGTTCGCCGTGCTCGTCGGTGACCGCTTCCAGCGGCAGCAGCACCTGGTCGCAGAAGTCGCGCCCCTTCTTCGACAGTTCCTTTTCGCGCGGGCTGAGATCGAAGTTCATGGCAGTCCTCTAAAAGCAGTTCATCAGGTCGGGCGCCCGGCGTTGCGGCCGAGCAGGAGCGCGTCGACGGCCATGCAGCCATGGTCGGAAACCAGGAGTGGGTTGACGTCCATCTCGTCGATGAGGTCGCCGAGATCGGCGGCTAGCATCGAGAAACGGGCCAGGGCGGCATGGAGCGCTGCCCTGTCGGCGGCCGGCCGGCCGCGCCCGCCGTCGAGCAGCGGGCTTGTCTTCAGCCTGCCGACCAGGGCTTGCGCCTGTTCGAGGCTGAGCGGCGGCAAGGCGACCGCGCGGTCCCTGAGCACTTCGATCCAGATGCCGCCGGAGGCAATGATCAGATAGGGCCCGAACTGTTGGTCGCGGATCAGGCCGAATGCGATCTCGACGCCCTTGGGCGCCATTTCGGCAACCAGCACCTGCGGACCGAGCCGCGCCGCCATGTCGGCATAGGCGACCGTCAGCGCCGGTTCATCGGCCAGGCCGAGGCGGACGCCGCCGACATCGGATTTGTGCTGGATGCCGGGGGCGGCGGTCTTCAAGGCAATGGGAAAGCCGATCTTTCGCGCTGCGGCGACAACGTCTTCCGGCGTGGCGGCGGCGATCGCACGCGGCGTGGCGATGCCATAGTCGGCCAGCAGCGCCAGCGCTTCGCTTTCGCCGAACGGCTTCTCCTGGCCAAGGCGCCGGCGCCAGCGCTCGCGGACCTCGCGTGGCACGGCATCGGGATGGGTATGGGTCGCCGCGCGCCGGTCGCGAAACGCCAGCAGATTGCGGATGGCCTGCAGGCCTTCATCGGTGCCGTCGATGACCGGCACGCCGGCCTCCGTGGTCGACAAGGCGAGTGCGCGGTGGTTCACCGTGGCGTAGTTGCTGACCACGGCAACCGGCTTGCCGGTCTTGGCGTGAGAACGGATCACGGCGCGGGTAAAGCCTTCGGCGACGTAGGAGCCGTCGCGTATGTCCTGGAACAGCACGCCGATGGCGGTGTCGGGGTCGGCGAGCATGGCGTCCATGCAGGCCTCGACATGCGTCTCGAAGTCGAGGCCCGAGCCCCAGACATCGAGCGGGTTCGCCGGCTGCAGGCCGCTGTCGAGATGCAGACGCAACCCCTCCTTCGTCCGCTCCGAGATGGCTGCGAACGGCACGCCGGCCTTTGCCGCGAGGTCGGCGACCATTTCGCGTTCACCGCCGGAATCGTGCAGGCTGGCAAGGCCGCCGCTGGCGGCTGGCCGGCCGGCCGAAAACAGAGCGAGATTGGCGGCGAGCTGGTCCAGCGTCTCGACGCTGAAGACGCCCCATTTGTCGAACAGCGCCTCGTAGGCGGCATTGTCGCCGGCAATCGCGCCGCTGTGGCTGGCGGCGAAGCCGGCGCTCAATTCCGTTCGCCCGACCTTCAGGACAACGACCGGAATGCCGAGCCGGTCGGCCTTTTCCAGGCAGCGGGCAAAATCGTCCGGCCGGCGCGCGGTTTCGAGAAACAGGCCGATGACCGACGTGTCGGGCTGGTCGAGCGCCCAGTCGACATAGTCTGATGTCGTCGTCGTCAGTTCGCGGCCGCTGGACACGCAAAGCTGGAATTTCAGCCGCTGGTCGTTGTAGGCGAGCGCGGAAAAGGCCGAGCCCGATTGCGTGATCAGCGCCACGCCGCCGGGCTTCATGGCGAGACTGGAGGCAAAGCCGGAGACGCGCAGGCCGATGCCGGGGTTGCAGAAGCCCATGCCGTTGCCGCCGCAAATGACGATGCCGGCCTCGCGGGCGATTTCGGTCAGCCGGTCGGCGAGCGGGTCATTGGCCGCCCCGGTCAGGTCGCAGCTGGCGAAGATGGTGACCGCCCTGGCGCCATGGCGGGCGGCCGCCAGCAGGTTGTCCTCGAGATAGTCATTGGCGACGCCGAGCACGACATGGTCGACCCTCTCCGGCAGGCTCGCCAGATCGGGAAAACACGGCACGCCTTCCACGACGTCGTATTTCGGGTTGATGGCGTAGAGCCGGCCAGAGTAGCCATCCATCGCCGCGGCGCGCACCATGGTATTGCCCGGCGTGTTGGGCCGCACGGACGCACCGACGAAGGCGATCGACGCCGGCCGCAACAGCGGATCGAGACGATGTCCTGCATTCGTCATGCCACCGAGGGCGGCAGGAATCCCAGCCAAATCTCTTCCTCCCACGGCTCGTTCCCAAAGCCATCTCGTCCCGGCGCTCTGGTTTTGGTTTTGCGAGCTGTCGGACCGATGGCGACTATAGAACCGGGAAACGTTCGCGCACGCTCCGAATAGTCACGAGGCGATGACCTGCAGTCATGGGGGTAAGGGCAAACGCGGCCATCGGCGGTTCAGCCAGCGAGGATTTCCCGTTTCAGCACGGCCATTTCATTGAGCAGCCAGTCGCGCACCAGCACGGCCGGCTTGCGCAGCGGGCGCCGTGCCGTTGCCACCAGGTAATAGTGGTCGCCGGTGCGCAACTCATGCCTGCCGCCCTTGACCAGGCCCTTCTGCAACAGTTCGTGGGCCACGACATGCCACCAGCCGAGCGCCATGCCGCGACCCTTGATCGCCGATTGGACGACCAGCGTGTAGTCGGAGAAGGTCAGGCTGCGGCTGCCCACCGGCTGTGGATAGTCGAACTGCGCGAGATAGTGCTGCCAGGGAATGCGCAGCGCGCCGGAGAGATGAGCGAGCGTGTGCCGGCTGAGATCGCTGCAATCGTCGAGGCTGCCGTGCTCGGCCAGGTAGGACGGGCTGCACACCGGCAGCACGACCTCTTCCATCAGCGCCCAGCTCTGTTGTTCGGCATTGGGCGGCTGGTTATAGCGGATGGCGAGATCGACATCCTCGATCGGGCCGGTCGGCTCGCCGCGCACCAGCTGGAAGCGCAGATCGATGCCGGGAAAGCTGGCTTGGAAACGGTCGAAGCGCGGCATGAACCAGTGCATGGCGAAGGCCGATGACAGCGACAGCGTCACCGTTCCGGCCTCGCCCTGGCGCGCCCTGATATCGTCGAGCGCGATCTCGATCTGCTGGAAGCCGCTGCCGACGGCGCCATAGAGCAAGCGGCCGTCATCGGTCAGGTCGATGCCGGTCGGCGCACGCACGAACAGCTTGACGTCGAGATGGCTTTCCAGCCGCGCGATCATGCGGCTGATCGCCGACTGGGTGACGTTGAACTCGCGCGCCGCGCTGGTGAAGTTGAGATGGCGCGCGGCTGCCTCGAACATGAAGATCGCATTGGGCGAGGGCAGCAGCTTGCGCAGGGTCATGGCCGTTGGCTCGTTTCGGTACCGAAACTTTTTGGGAAGAAGGCGCGGAGATAAGCCCAGCAGATGGCGCGGGCGCGCGTCCAGTCGGTCTTGCCTTGCCCGTCGCCAACCTGGCTTTCGATCCACAGCCCATCGAAAATGGCGCTCAGCCCGCCGGCGACCAGCCGGTAGTCCGCGGCCGGCGGCTCCTTTTGGGCGAGGGCCGATATCAGCGGTTCGAGCCGCGCCAGATAGGCCCTGTTGAGTTCGCTGAACCGCGCCCGGTAGTCGGCGTTGCGCGAGGTTTCGGCCCAGAACGCCGTCCACACGGCGATGTGCCTGTCGTCGGTGACATCGGAACCGAGGTCGAGATCGATCAGCGCCGCGAGCTTGGCCGCGGCATCGTCATGGGCGTCGCTGCGCGCATGCCAGGCCGCTCGGTATTCCTCGACCAGGGCGTCGAGAGCGGCCAGAAGCAGGCGGTCCTTGGTCTCGAAGTGGAACGAGACCAGGCCGTAGCCGCAGCCGGCCTCGCGCGCGACATCGGCCAGCGTCACGCCTGGCAGGCCTTTTCGCGCGATAACGGTGATCGCCGCCTGGGTCAGGCTTTGCCGCCGGCGCGCGACCTTTTCGGCATCGCGGCTTTTCTTGTCGGGCTTGCTCAATGGCGACGTTCTCCCTGGAGTGGTTTCGTATCCGGTTTTCGGCCGGCGAAGCAATGCTTGGTGGATGGCCGTGCGTGCAGGCGATCACTGGAGGCGGTGGGCCTTCCATCTCCCTTTCGGGAGCGTTGGCGCTGCCCCTCATGCGACGGTCCACTGGCACAATCATCATTGACTGATCAATCAGTCTACGAGATTATCGGCCAGCCGCAACCGGAAACGCAGGAACGGTTGCCAGGAAAACAGGAAGCCGTGCCATGCCGCCGCAGGACCTCGCCAACGACCAACGCGCAGCGCTCGACGCGCGCCACCTGATCCATCCCTGGACCGATTTCCGCGAGCAGCCGGTGCTGATCCTGGAGGAGGGCAATGGCGTCCATGTCCGCGACAGCAACGGCCACCGGATGATCGACGGCATCGGCGGCATGTGGTGCGTCAACATCGGCTATGGCCGCAAGGAGATGGCGCAGGCGATCGCCGCCCAGGCGGAGAAGCTCTGCTATTATTCGCCGTTCGGCTTCCTCTCCAACACGCCGTCGATCGAGCTGGCGGCAAAGCTAGCCTCCTACGCGCCCGGCGACCTGACCCGCGTCTTCTTCACCACCGGCGGCTCGACCGCGGTCGATACCGCGATGCGGCTGGCGAGCTTCTATTTCAACGTCACCGGACGGCCCGGCAAGCGTCACATCATCACGCGCGATCTCGCCTATCACGGCTCGACGCATCTCAGCGCCTCGCTGTCGGGCAAGCCGTCCGACCGGGGGCTGATCGACCTTGTCGAGGGCACAATCCACCATATCTCGGCGCCCAATCCCTACCGGCGCCCGGAAGGCGTGTCGGCCGAGGCATTCCTCGATCAGAAGGTGCAGGAGCTCGAGGACAAGATCCTGGAGCTTGGCTCCGAGAACGTCGCCTGCTTCATTGCCGAGCCGATCCTGGCCTCGGGCGGCGTCATCGTGCCGCCTGCGGGGTATCACAGCCGCACGCTGGAGGTCTGCCGGCGCCATGACGTGCTCTACATCTCGGATGAGGTCGTCACCGGTTTCGGCCGCAACGGCGCGATCTTTGCCTCGGAACCGGTCTATGGCATCGTGCCCGACATGATCACCTGCGCCAAGGGGCTGACGTCGGGCTATGTGCCGCTGGGCGCGGTGATGGTGTCCGACCGCCTCTACCGGCAGATCGCGGAAACGACCGAAGGCAGGATCTTCGCCAACGGCTTCACCTATTCCTCGCATCCGGTCGCCTGCGCCGCCGGCCTGAAGAATCTGGAGATCATGGAGCGCGAGGGGATTTGCGCCCATGTTCGCGAGGTCGGCCCCTATTTCCAGGCCGCGCTGAAGCCGCTGATGGACTCGCCGATCGTCGGCGACGTGCGCGGCAGCCACCTGATGGCCTGCGTGGAATATGTCAGCGACAAGAACGCCAGGACCGTGCCGCCGCAGGCCTGGCAGATCGCCCAGCGCATCATCCGCGAGACCATGCCGCGCGGGCTCATGGTGCGGCCGATGGGTTCGATGGTGATCATGTCGCCGCCGCTCATCATCACCAGGGCCTACATCGACGAATTGGTCGCCATCCTGCGCGAAGCGACGGAGGTGGTGACGGAACAGCTGCGACAGGAAGGCCTGCTGCCGCTAAAATCATGACACTGCAATTTTCAAACGGAGATGACCCCATGCCAGCTTCGCTGCCGACCAGCAGGGCCAGCGTGACAGTCTTCACAGCCGCTGACGCATCCGTCTGGGCGGACCTCACGGCGGCCATGCCGGCGGAGATCGGCGATCGTCTGGCCGGCCTGCGGGAGATTGCCGGCGTCACCGGCGTGGCGCGATACAGGGAAGGCCGCCCGGAGGCGATCATGGTCGGCCAGCGGCGGCCGTCGGCGGCGATGATGCGCATTGCCCTCTACTGGTCCGCCGCCAGCTTCATCGCGGGTGACGGCCCGTGCCTGCTGGAGGCGCTGGAGGCGGAGGCGCTTGTGCAAGATCTGCGATGCCTGCGCGCCGACGAGGATATGGCGCTGCGAATCGGCGGCCAATGGGAACGCCAGGACGGGTTCCTGCAACGCTGGATCGGCGCCGGGCCGACGCGCCGGCCGGAGGGTATACCGCCGTCCTGGCCGCAGACGGCGGGCTTCACCTGCGGACCGTCGGCGCTCGCCATGGCCATGGCTGGCCTCGACCCGGCCTTGTTGCCGGATCGGGCGCTGGAGGTCGAGCTGTGGCGCGAGGCCACCACCATCATCGGCCCGAGCGGCCCGGGCGGCTGCGACCCCTACGGTCTGGCGCTGGCGGCGCACCGGCGCGGGTTGCAGGTCGAAATGTTCATGAGCAGCGCCGGGCCGATCTTCCTCGACCGTGCCGCCTCGGAGGAGAGGCGCGGGCTGATGCGCTTCGTGCAGGCCGGTTTCAAACGCGACGCCGAAGCCGCGTCATTGCCGATCGAGACGCGCGCCTTTGTCATCGAGGAAATCGGGCAGGCGCTCGATCGCGGCCTGTTGGCGCTGGTGCTGATCGATCAGGCGCCGATGATGGGCTACACCTGCCCGCACTGGGTGCTCGTCCATGGCCATGGCGACGGCATCTACTTCCTCAACGATCCCTGGATCGAGCCTGACCGGCTCGAACGGAAGATGGACGTTGTCGACCTTCCGGTCATCGCGGCGGAGCTTGAGCGGATGGCCTGGTACGGCAATCCGGCCTACCGCGCCGCTGTGCTGGTTGGGCGATAGCGTTCGGCTCATCCGCCCCGGGTCTAGGCTCCCAGCGGATAAGGCATGTAGCCGACGAAGCCGGCGATCTTCCAGGTTCCGTCGACCTTCCTGCAGAAGTACAGCGTCTGCCATTTCAGCCGGTCGACGCTGCCATCCGCCTTGGCAACGGAGCCATCGAATTTCTTGTGCAGCACGGCGCGGTCGCCGTCGACATCGATGTCGCGCAGATTGGTGACGCGAAACAGCGCCTCGCGCAGCGGCTCGGCGAATTTGGTCGCGGCCGTCTCCCGGGCCTGGCGCAGCCACTCGTCGCGATAGATTTCCAGCCTCGGGAACTGCAGCCGCCAGGCATCGGCGTTGGCGAGGAAATGCGCATGCATGCCGAAGAAGCTTTCGGCGACGAAGTCATTCTCGACCATGGACCAGTCCTGGCCGATGAAGGCGTCGATGTCGCGCCGCACCAGCATTTCCCACAGCGCGTGGCGGTCGGCGTCGCCTGGTGGGAACGGGTTCTTGTCGAAAGTCATCCGCGGTTTCTCCGGTCTCGCATAGGCACCTGTCCGTACCGGCCGCGAGGCCGTCCGGCAAGCGCGCACGATGCAAGCGCTCTTGTAATAAAGCAACACGGATTTCGAAGAATGTTGCTTTCCAACAAGGACCCTATCGGGACCGGCCCGATCGCGGTAAATCTGCGCCGAAGCGGGTGCCGCCCTTGTGCCCTGCCGCGTGATCAGAGGAGGCCGTCCCTTGCCCAAGCAGACTTTTGGAACATCCCATGTGCCGCTGTCGCCCGCCGTGCGGGCCGGCGATTTCGTCTATGTCTCCGGCCAGGTCCCGGTCGGCGGTGACGGCATCGTGGTCAAGGGCGGCATTACCGAGCAGACCGAGCAGGTGCTTGCCAATGTGAAGGCAGCGCTGGCATTGGCCGGCTGCACCCTGGACGACGTGGTGAAGACCACCGTGTGGCTGGAAGACGCGCGCGATTTCGGCGCCTTCAACGCGGTCTATGCCCGGCACTTCCCGAAGAATCCGCCAGCGCGCACCACGGTGGAATCGCGGCTGATGATCGACATCAAGATCGAAGTCGAGGCGGTCGCCTACCGGCCGGCCTGATAAAGGACGCCACGTAGCGGAGGGTCTTCCCATGCAATTCGACCTCCTGCTCAGGGGTGGCCGGCTGATCGATCCGGCATCCGGGCTCGACGCGCCGCGCGATGTCGCCATCGCCAATGGCCGGGTCGCGGCGATCGACCCCGACATCCCGGCGGATCGCGCCGCGCAGGTCGTCGACGCGACCGGCTGCATCGTCACGCCCGGCCTCGTCGACCTGCACAGCCACGTCTATTGGGGCGGCACTTCGCTTGGCGTCGATGCCGACCGGCTGGCGGCCAAGAGCGGCACCACCACCTTCATCGATGCCGGCAGTGCGGGCGCCGGCAACTTTCTCGGCTTCCGCCGCCATGTCATGGAGCGCTCCAGGGTGCGCATCCTGGCCTATGTCAACATTTCCTTTGCCGGCATCTTCGGTTTCTCGCAGACCGTGTCGGTCGGCGAGTGCAGCGATCTCAGGCTATGCGAACCGCGCGAGGTGGTTGCCGCCGCGCGCGAGCACGCCGACGTGGTCGTCGGCGTGAAAGTCCGCTCCGGCAAGCATGCCGGCGGCACCAGCGGCATCGCGCCTGTCGATCTCGCCCTGGAGGCCGCCGACAAGGCGGGCCTGCCGCTGATGGCGCATATAGACGAGCCGCCGCCCGGCCGCTCGGAAGTGCTGCCGCGCCTGCGGCGGGGCGATATCCTCACCCATTGCTTCCGGCCGTTCCCCAACGCGCCGGTCTTCGCCTCCGGCGCGGTGCGGCCCGACATGCGGCTGGCGCGGGAGCGTGGCGTGATCTTCGATCTCGGCCACGGCATGGGTTCGTTCGACTTCGAGGTTGCCCGCGCCATGCTCGCCGAGGGGCTGGCGCCCGATGTCATCTCGAGCGACGTGCACCTTTACTGCGTCGACGGGCCGGCCTTCGACATACTGGTCTGCATGTCGAAACTCCTGGCGCTCGGCATGCCGCTGGTCGAGGTCCTGCGGGCCGCGACGCAAGGGCCGGCGCGGGCGATCGCACGGCCGGATCTCGGCACGCTGGCGGTCGGCACCGTCGGCGACGTCGCTGTCCTCCGCCAGCGGCCAGGCCGCTTCACCTTCGTCGACGCGGTCGGCGCTTCGCTGGTCGCCGATCAGCGGCTGGTCTCGGAAGGCATCGTCATCGGCGGCACCTGGTGGCCGAACGAGGCGGCGAACGATGCCAGCGAAACCGAGCGTTTCGAGCCGCATGCCAACCACACGCATGTCGAGGTCGCCGCCCGGCATTTCGGGCATCGGCACGAATGAGATCGCGCGGCGTGGTTACGCCGCCCCCACGACGCTCAGGAAACGCTCGATGCCTGTCGCGGTCAAAAGCTCGATCCGCTCACGGATGAGGTCGTCGCTCCAGTTCCACCACTCCAGCGACTGCAGGCGTAGGATGATATCGGGTGCGAACCGGTACCGCATGGTGCGAGCCGGATTTCCGACCGCGATTGCATAGGGCGGAATGTCCCGGGTGACGATGCTGCCGGCACCGAGAACCGCTCCATTGCCGATCGTGACGCCGCTCAGGACGATACAGCGAGCGCCGATCCACACGTCATGGCCGACCGTGATCGGCCCCTTGCCCACGGTTCCATCGCCGTTGCGGATCTTGCCGTTCACAGACTGGATCGGAAAGGTGGTCGCGGTGTCCACGCGGTGCTCGGCCGCGCAGATAAAGAGAACATCCGGGCCAATCGAACAGAACGATCCTATGCGCACCGGCACGTCTTCTCGCGGAACGAAGAACGATTTCTTGCTGAGACCGTAGGTATGGCGACCGATCTCGACGCCAGGCAGCGGAGGCAACGGGTCCTTCTTCAATCCCAGTTTTATGCGAAGTCCTCTCAGCAGCCCCATCGGTTCCTCCCCCGGGTTGCCGGGCACTATAGCGGAAATCCTCCCTTCTGAGAGGCCGCTCCCATCCGCTCGGCGATCGCTCCTCCCAACGAGGAGGAGATCGGGCAGCCTCACTGCCCGGAATTGCTCGGCTTCCCGTAAACCGGCGTCGCGATCCCCTCCATACGCGCCTTGATCTGCAGCGCCACATATTTGGAGTAGAAACGCGACAGCGCCAGGTTGCCGCCGTGGAACCACAGCGCTTCCTGCGCCGTCGGCTTCCACATGTTGCGCAGCTCGCCCTGCCAGGGGCCGGGGTCGCCCTTGACGCCGGAGCCGAGACCCCAGCAGGGCCCGACCTTGTCGGCGACCTCGCGCGAGACGAGCGCGGCCACATTCTCGTTCATCGACTGGTAGCCGGTGCAGGCGATGATGGCGTCGGCCTCGAGTTCGCTGCCGTCCTCGAACAGAATGCCGTGTTTGGTCAGCGACTTGATGGCGATACCGCTGCGGATGCCGATCTTGCCGTCGATGATCAGGTCCGAGGCGCCGACATCGATGTAATAGCCCGAGCCGGTGCGGTAGGCCTTCATCAGCAGGCCGGTCTCGTCGTCGCCGAAATCGATGGCGAAGCCCGAGGCGCGCAAGCGGTCATAGAAGGCGGCGTCGCGCGCCCGGATGACATCGTAGAGCGCGCGCTGGCCCTTCGGCACCAGGGCAAATGGCGTCGAGGCGACGATCATGTCGGCCTTTTCGGTGGTGATGCCGCGCGCCAGCGCGTTCTCCGAAAAGATCTCGAAGCCGACCTCCATCAGCGTATCCGACTTGACCACGGTGGTCGGCGAGCGCTGGATCATGGTGACGTCGGCGCCGCTTTCCCAGAGGTCGACGCAGACATCATGTCCCGAACTTGCCGCGCCGATGACCGCAACACGTCTGCCGCGGAACTTGTCGCCGCTGGCATACTGGCTGGAATGCAGCAGCTCGCCCTTGAACTCATCGGCGCCGGCCAGGTCGATCTTTCGTGGCGGGCCATAGGCGCCGGTGGCGAAGACGATGTGTTTCGGCTTCAGCGTGATCTGCCGGCCGACGCGGTCGACGACCACGGTCCACTCCTTCTTTGCCTCGTCATAGGAAGCGCCGAGGCATTTCGTGGCGACCCAGTAGTTGAGCTCCATGACGCGCGTGTACATTTCCAGCCAGTCGCCCATCTTGTCCTTGGGTGTGAAGACGGGCCAGTTTTCCGGGAACGGAATATAGGGCAGATGGTCGTACCAGACGGGATCGTGCAGCACGAGCGTGCGGTAGCGGTTGCGCCACGAATCGCCGGGCCTGGCGTTCTTCTCGATGACGATGGTGGGCACGCCGAGCTGCCTCAGCCGTGCGCCCAGCATGATGCCGCCCTGGCCGCCGCCGATGACCAGGCAGTAGGGTTGCTCGGAGGCGCCGAGCTCGCGCGTCTCGCGCGCCCTCGCCTCCGACCAGGTCTCGCGTTCGGGGTCGGCCTTGTGGCGCACGCCGAGCGGCCGCTCTGCGCCCTTGCGTTCCTCGAATCCCTTGAGGTCGGTCATCGCCGTGAACAGCGTACGGCAGCGGCCGTTGCGCAGGCGCATGATGCCTTGGCCGGAAGCCACCGCGGTCTCGAATGTGAACCAGGCTTCGATCGTGCCTTCGTCCGAAGTCGCTTCGCCGGTGACCCGCCACGCGGTGGGTCTTGTCGTCGCCAGCGTTGCCGCGAGCATGTCGGCAATGGCCTCACGGCCTTCCATGGTCGTGACGTTCCAGGTGAAGGTCAGAAGATCGCGCCAGTAGCAATCGTCGACGAACAGGTTGGCCGCCGCTGCCACGTCGCCGGCCGCGAGCGCCTGCGCAAGGGATTCGAGCCACGCGGCTGCCTGTTTCGTCGGTGCTGTTTCGAGCATGTCTTCCCCTCTTCCTGCAATGAACTAATCCCCGAGCGGCTCCATCTCCTTGCCGGTGCGGTGGATCTGGGCGTTGTACTTGATGCGGCGCACCGTCTCGCGTGCGGACCCGTCGAGCTTGTAGGCCGAGGCCACCGCCAGCAGGTCGATCGCCGCCAGGAAGGCGAAGCGCGAGGCCGTCGGCTTCAGCGTGTCGGGATATTCGGGCACCGCCACCGTGAGCCTGACGTCGCAGGCGCGGGCCAGATCAGTGTCGGGCGCGGTCACGGCGATCGCGTTGGCGCGGTAATGCTTGGCGAGTTCGACGGCCTCGATCACCTCGCGCGTGCGCCCGGTCGCCGAAATGGCGATCACCAGGTCGCCGGGCTTCAGCGTCGAGGCGGTCATCCGCATCAGATAGGGGTCGCACTGGGCGCTGACCGTGATGCCGTAGCGAAACAGCCGATACTGGGTCTCCTGCGCCAGCGCCGAGGAACTGCCACCAAGGCCGAAGACAGTGACCTGCCGCGCCTTGGCGATCAGCTCGGCGGCCTTCTGCAGCTCACCCGGGTCGAGCTGCCGTTCGGCCTCCTGCAGCGCCCGGCGCGCCTCGCCGAAGACGGCGTTCCAGAACGGCATGCCATTGTCGTTGCTGACGGTCGGCGACTTGGCCAGGTACAGCGCGCCGACGACGAGGCTCTGCGCCAGCTTCAGCTTGAAATCGCGCACCCCCTCGCAGCCGATGGCGCGGCAGAAGCGGGTCACCGTCGGTTCGCTCACCCCGGCGCGTTCGGCAATCGCCGCATTGGAAGCGTCGACGGCGTATTTGACATCGTCGAGCACGACATCGGCGACGCGGCGTTCGGCCGGGCGCAGCTCGGCGTAGGAATCCTTGACCAGCGAGATGATGTCGGGAATACGCCGGACAGGCTCGAGATCCTCCGGATCGGTGCTCAAGGCGCTGTCTTCCCTGTTGTCAGCTTCGGTCATGAAGTCGGTCTTCCCTGCCCTTTTCGACCTGACCTCTTAACATGTTTGCACGCTGTCGTTCCATGCGCCCGGCCACGCTGCAACCGTTGCGTGCCGCAAGGCATGTTTGCATCCATTTCGCCGAGTATGTAGGAAAGCAACACGCATTTCAAGACGAAGAAAACCGTTCAAAAACAAAGTACTGCAGATGGACAGGAGTTTTGGCGATACAGGTATCACCGCGAGCGCTTGACAGCAAAGTAGGATAGTTACAAACTGATTTTTGGCAGTCCGATGACCATTGGATCATCGCGCAATCTCCGAGGGGCGGATGAACGCGGGCGAGACAACAACGCCGAAACTTGGCGTGCAGGCAGCGACCAAGATCTATCACACGGCATCCGGCGACCTGCTGGCGCTGGACCGCTGCAGCCTGGACATCCGAGCCAATGAAATCGTCTCGATCGTCGGCCCGTCCGGTTGCGGCAAGACCACGCTTTTGTGGTCGATGTCGGGCCTGCACGGCCTGACCAGCGGCGAGATCCGGCTCGACGGCAAGGCGATCACCGGCCCGCATCCCGATATCGGCATCGTCTTCCAGGAAGCCAACCTCTTGCCCTGGCGCAATCTCGACGCCAACATCCGCTTCCCCTTCGAGATCAAGGGCGAGAAGCCGGACCGTGCCTGGATCGCGCATCTCCTGAACCGGGTCGGCCTGGACGGCTTTGGCGGCAAGTTCCCGCGCGAGCTTTCGGGCGGCATGCAGCAGCGCGCGGCGATCGTGCGGGCGCTGGCGCTGAAGCCCTCGGTGCTGTTGATGGACGAGCCGTTCGGCGCCCTCGACAGCTTTACCCGCGAGGAGATGAACCGGCTGGTCGAGGAGATCTGGCTCGACACCAAGACCACCATCGTCTTCATAACCCACAGCATCGAGGAGGCGATCTTTCTCTCCGACCGTGTGGTGGTGCTCAGCGCCCGGCCGGGCCGGGTCGCGAAGGAATATCGCGTGCCGTTCGCGCGGCCGCGCTCGCTGGAGATCATGGCGACCAAGGAAGTCTTCGACCTCACCAACCGGATCAAGATGGACATTGTCGGCGAGCGCGCCAGGCCGAAGGCACCGGAACAGGAGCGCACCAGCGCCGAGATCGTGAGGATCAGGCCGTGAGCGACGCGATCCCCGAATTCTCCAAATCCAAGCCGGGCGACGGCAAGGATGTCAGCCTGACCAATCTGTCGGCCTTCGCCAGCGGACCCGGCATCAAGTCGGGCAAGGAAGTGGCGGCCATCATCGCCGTTGCGGTGATCATCATCGGCGGCATCGAGCTGGCGCTGCGGCTGTTCCACGTGCCGCTCTACATCATGCCGCCGCCAAGCTCGATCGCCTACGCGCTGTTCGACGAGTTCCCGCTGATCGCGCCGCATCTCGGCTATACGCTGGTCGAGCTCTTGTCCGGCTTTGCCATCGGCGCCGTCGTCGGCCTGGTGCTGGCCGCCGTCATCACCCAGTTCCCCTTCGCGGAAAAGATCGTCGCGCCATACATCCTGCTGCTGGTCACCACGCCGATGCTGGCGCTGGTGCCGCTGCTCATCCTGCGCTTCGGCTTCGGCTACACGCCGCGCATCATCGCGGTGGCGCTGGCGGCCGGGCCGATGGTGATGATCAACGCCGCCACCGGCTTTCGCCGCGTCGACAGTGCCAAGATCGCGCTCGCCCGCTCCTACGGCGCCAGCACCTTGCAGATATTCTGGAAGATCCGCGCGCCGATGGCGCTGCCGATGATCCTGGTCGGGCTGATGATCGGCGCCATCTTCGGCCTGCTCACCGCCGTCGGCGCCGAGATGGTCGGCGGCGGCTTCGGTCTCGGCAACCGGCTCACCACCTATTCGTCGATGATCCAGATGCCGCAGTTCTTCGCCGTGGTGCTGATCCTGTCGACGCTCGGCATCCTGATCTACGTGCTGTTCTTCCTCATCGGCAAGAAATGGGCGAGCTGGGAGGCATAGCAGAGGGTATCGACGGCGCCCGGGAGGCGGGCGACAAGAAACTGACGTCAAACAAAAGGGGAAAGCGATGACCAAAGACAATTCGATCCGCCAGGCGGGGATCTCCCGCCGCTATTTCCTGCAGGTCACCGGCGCCGGCCTGGTGACGGCAACGGCGCTTGGCGCCACCGGCCTCAAGGCCAGGGCCGAGGCCTACGGCAAGTTCACCTGGATCTCGCCGCGCGGCACGCTCGAGGTGCTCGACGACTATCCCTACTGGGCGGCGAAGAAGGCCGGCTATTTCGACGGGCTCGACACCGACATGCAGCCGGGACCTTCGGACGGTACGGCGACGGTGAAGTTCGTCGATGTCGGCCAGGCGGATATGGGCTTCCCCTCGCCCGGCGTGTTCTCCTTCGCCATCCAGAACGGTATGAAGCTGAAGTCGGTGTTCCATATGGGCGCGCGCGACACGTTCAGCATCGCCTTCCGCAAGGGCGAGGGATCGAACGACCTCAAGAAGCTGGAAGGCAAGACCATACTGCTCGGCTCCGCCGCCTGGCAGTCGATCACCGATCCGCTGCTGGCCGCGCAAGGCGTGGACATCAAGAAGGTCAAATATGTCGAGGCCGGCTGGCCGACCTGGGGCACTGCCCTTGCCGGCGGCCAGGGTGACGCGGCCCTTTCATGGGAAGGACTGCGCGCCGAATGGATCGCCAAGGGCCTCGACTTCGAATACTGGCTCGGCGTCGAGCATTCCAAGCTGCCGGCCAACACCTTCGTCGTGCGGAGCGCCGATCTCGAGGATGCCGACAAGAAGGCGTTCCTGGAAAAGTACCTGCGCGGCTGGGCGATGGGCCTCGAATTCGGCTACCAGAACCCGCGCGCTGCGGTCGAGGCGGTGTTCGAGCAGTTCCCGACGCTGGCCAAGAATCTAGGGCCGGAGCTTGGCACCACGTCGATCCTGCAGCAGATCAACGTCTTCCGTGGCGACATGGACAAGCGCGGCGGCTGGGGCTCGCACGACATGGCGAGCTGGCAGGGCTTCTTCGACGAGATCCACAAGATCGGCCAGATCACCAATCCGGTGAAGGCCGAGGATGTCTGCACCAACGACCTGATCCCGGCGGCCAACGACTTCGACAAGGCCAAGGTCAAGGCCGATGCCGACGGCGTCAAGCTGTCGGAAGGCTTTGCCGCGCTCGATGTCGAGAAGATCAAGGCGCATCTGTTCGATTCGGCGGTCAAGTAGGGACTGGCGGCAGCAGAACCGGGCGGCGACAGGGTTGCCGCCCGCACTTCATTGAAGAAAGCATGGGAGGCTGATGTGGCCGACAAGGTAAAAGTGCTGGTGGTGGGCCTGGGCAATATGGGTGCGTCGCATGCCAGCGCCTATCACCGCTCCGAGGGTTTTCAGATCGTCGGCATCATGAGCCGCTCGATCAAGAGCAACACGAAGATCCCGGCGGAATTAGCCGGCTATCCGCTCTACGAGGATTTCGACCTGGCGCTGAAGGAGACAAAGCCGGACGCCGTCTCGATCAACAGCTGGCCGAACACCCATGCCGAATATGCGCTGAAGGCGATCGCGGCCAATTGCCATGTGTTCATGGAAAAGCCGCTCGCCACCAATATCGAGGATGCCGAAAAGGTCGTGGCGGCGGCACGGGCCAAGAAGCGCAAGCTGGTGCTCGGCTACATCCTGCGCGTCCACCCCTCTTGGATCAAGTTCATCGAGGTCGGCAAGACGCTCGGCAAGCCGCTGGTGATGCGTCTCAACCTCAACCAGCAGAGCAGCGGCAGTGCCTGGCACTGGCACAAGAACCTGATCGATTCGCTGATCCCGATCGTCGATTGCGGCGTGCACTATGTCGACGTCATGTGCCAGCTTACCGGCGCCAAGCCCGTACGTGTGCACGGCATCGGCGCCAAGCTCTGGGCGGAGGCCGACAAGCAGAATTACGGCCATCTGCACGTCACCTTCGATGACGGCTCGGTCGGCTGGTATGAAGCCGGCTGGGGTCCGATGATGAGCGAGACGGCCTATTTCGTGAAGGATGTGGTCGGCCCCAAGGGCGCGGTGTCGATCGTCGCCGGCCAGGCGGCGAGCACGGCCTCGGATGCCGAGGTGTCCAATTCGGCCGACATCGACCGGCACACCAAGACCGATGCGCTGAAGATCCATTATGCCGCCGTCGACGGCGACAAGAATTTCAAGAAACCCGACGAGATCGTCAGCATGGAGGACGAGCCCGGCCACCAGGAGCTGTGCGACCGCGAGCAGGCCTTCTTCCTGCGCGCCATTCGCGAGGATCTCGATCTGACCGAGCAGATGGATGCGGCTGTCAACAGCCTGCGTATCGTGCTCGCCGCCGAACAGAGCATCGAACTCGGCCGGACCGTCGAGCTGGCCTGACGCAATCCGGCCGCTGGTGCTGGAGGAGGCGCCGGCGCCGCAGGAGTTTCATCCTTCTCCCGTCCCTATACGGGAGAAGGTGCCGGCGGGCGGATGAGGGGCGGCGCTTGCATTTGCAATTGACTGGCAGGGACAGCGCGCATTTCCGGCGCGGTGCCGAGGCATGGAAATTGGGAGGAGAGACATGGTCACCGACAGTCTGTTGAAAACCTACGCCGAGTCCGACGCGCTCGACCTGGCCAGGTTGGTGCGCGGCGGCGAGGTTTCGCCGGCCGAACTGGTCGAGGCGGCGATCACACTGGTCGAGCGGCTCAACCCGGCGCTGAACGCGGTCATCCACCGCTTGTACGACATGGCGCGCGCGCAGGCGCAGACGGTCGACAAATCGGCTCCGTTCGCCGGCGTACCATTCCTGCTCAAGGAGCTGGCCTCGTCCTGGACAGGTGCGCCCAACACCAATTCTTCCTTCTATTTGAAAGATGTCGTCGCCGATTTCGACACCGAAGTGGTCCGCCGCATGAAGGCGGCTGGGCTGGTGCTGGTCGGCAAGTCGAACGCACCTGAAAACGGCTGGTCGATCACGACGGAACCGAAACTCTACGGGGTGACGAAGAACCCGTGGAAGGAAGGCATCACGCCCGGCGGCTCGAGCGGCGGCGCGGCGGCGGCGATTGCGTCGCGCATGGTGCCGATCGCCGAAGCCAGTGACGGCGCCGGCTCGATCCGCATTCCGGCCTCCTGCTGCGGCATTGTCGGCCTGAAACCGTCGCGCGGCCGCGTCAGTCTCGCGCCGTTCGGCGACTATTGGTATGGCGGCGCCTATTTTCTCTGCTGCTCGCGCAGTGTGCGCGACACGGCGGCCTATCTCGACGCGGTGGCCGGCGCGCTGCCGGGCGATCCCTATACGCCACCGGTGCCGGATGGCTCCTGGCTCAGCCTGTCGGCGCGGGCGCCGAAGAGATTGCGCATCGGCTTCTCCGTCACGCCGCCCAACGGCACCGCCATCGATCCGGAGGTGAAGGCGGCGGTACTGGCAACCGTGGCGACGCTCGAGCGGCTGGGACACGATGTCGAGGCGCATGACATGCCGCTCGACGCCAATGCCGTCTGGGCGACCTACACCAACATGACCTGCGTGCAGACGGCGGCGACCTTCGACTATCTCGAAACGGTGATCGGCAGGCCGGTCACCCCAGGCGACGTCGAAGCGGTGACCTGGGCGATCATCGAGCGCGGCCGCGAGACGAGTGGTGTCAGGCACATTTCCGATGTCGAGCAGCTCAGGCAGGTCGGCCGCGACATTGTCGGCGATCTCAACGCCTACGACCTTTTCATCACGCCGACTCTGACCCAGTTGCCGCGTCCGCTCGGCTATTACGACATGTCGGAAACCGACATCGACCGCTACAATGCCAAATGGGCGGACTCCGTGTTTGCCTTTCCCTTCAACATTTCCGGCCAACCGGCGATCTCGCTGCCGCTCGGATGGTCGAAAGGCGGGGTGCCGATCGGCGTGCAGCTGGTCGGCCGCTATGGCGACGAGGCGACGGTGCTGGCGGCGTCGGCACAGCTGGAGCAGGAGATGCCGTGGATGGATCGGCGGCCGGCGGTGAGTGGTTAGGATGTGCCGATATTCAGGTGATGCCGGCCTGCAATCGGCGGTTCCCTGCGCTTCCGGTGCTCACGTACTTTAAGTACGCTCCGCTCCGGTTCTGGAACCACCGCTTTCGGCGCGGCCTGACCTGAATCTCAACACATCCTACGGCGTGCAGTCCAACAGCGCGCCGCGGCTTCGGTGCCGAGATGCCATTTACCCAATCGTCTCCAGCCGCCTCGGCAGCCGATTCATCGCAACAGGCCCATCCGCCGTGATCAGGAACTGGTCCTCGAGATTGAAGCTGGCGAGGCCGTCTATGTAGAGCGGGATCTCGAAGGCCAGCACCATGCCGGCCTCGATCACGACATCGCTATCGGCCGCGATGAACGGCCATTGCTCGGAAAACACCGACTGGCCGACGCTGTGGCCGAAATGGCCACGGCGGTAGGAGCGCAGCCCCTGCCGCGCCAGGCTTTCGGTGGTGACGCGGTGGACATGGGCGAGGGAGTTGCCCGGCACAAGCGCCGCCAGTCCGTCCTCGAAAGCCCGCTCGGCGAGCGCATGCAGTTCGGCCTGGTCGGCGGAAGGCGGCCCGAAGATGAAATTGCGCGACATGTCGGAGGCGTAGCCGCCGACCGTGCAGACCATGTCGCATTTCAGCGGGTCGCCCGCCACGGCCCTGGCATCGGCGCCCTTGGCCCGGGCACCCAACGTCACATATTCGGCGGTGGCGACCGGATGCGACAGCCCTGCCGCCGCCTCGGCGACGCCTTTCCGGTAGAGCGCGACGAGATCGGCCTGGCGCATGCCGGCCATCGCGTCCACCTGCAGGCGCTCCAGCCCGGCTTCCGACAGGATGATGCCTTGCTGCAGCAGATCGATCTCGCGCTGCGTCTTGATGGCCCTGAGCCGGTCCAGGACCGGTGAACCGTCGGCGAACAGGCAGTGCGGAAGCAGCGCCTGGATGGCCGTGAAATCGGCGGCCGGAATAAAGTCGAGGTCGACGCCGAGCGTCGCGCGCGCCAGCCCGAAGTCGTCCAGCAGGGCCCGCAGCTGGTTCACCGAGCCGGCGAGATCGAAGGTGGCGGGGCGCGAGAAATCCGGCGCGCGGCCAAGCGAGGCGAGACCGGCCTCGATGCGCTCCGCCAGAAGACCGTGAGCGCCTGTCTCCAGTGGCGCGGTTTCGATCCAGATCGGGTGCGAACGCACAGTCGCTTCAGGCGCGGCGAGCCGCAGCTGGGCGACGTTGAAGTCCGCGACGACGATGCCGATCGGCAGATCCTGCCGGGCCGGGATGACGACGAAGCCGCCGCCGGCGCGCCGGAACAGTCCCGCCGGGCCGATCCACGCCCCGGTCGCATGGTGGAAGGCCTCGGGCGCCGAGAGCACCAGCGCCCCGATGCCGGCGCTTTCCATCAAATGCGCGGCGCGCTGGCGGTCGACAAAGCCGGTCATGTGTTCTCCCGATGTCCGAGAGGGCAACGGAGCATTGCGGGCAGCGTCGATCAAGGGGCAAATGCCGACCGGGCGCCAATGCCGGCGAAATCGTTTGCTTGATCGGCTCCAGCTTGAATGGCCGCGGTGAAGCCGATCAACGACACCGGATGGTGACCGGGCGACCGATTCCATGCCAATGGACACTGTAGTAGCTTGCTGCCGCGCCGGATTCTTGCCCGGGCAATATCAGCGCAACAAGTGCGGATGCCGGCCTTCGGGTCGATGCTGCAGAAGCCTGCTCGATCGGCTGGCGTGAGAAAGGGATGGACCATGGCGGACAAGGCGGCGAAGACGGAAGCGGTGCCGGAAAGCGGTGCCATGCCGCTGTTCTATTCCAGGCCCGAGGCGCTCAACCCGGCGCGGCACGGCTCGCTGGGCCTGACCACGCGCGGCGACCTTTCCTTCGCGCGTGCAGTGCATGCCATTCCGGTGGTGGCGTCGGAGATGCCGGCGGCGATGCGCTCCTATCCGATCGTCTTCATCGGTCCGGCCAAGGCGCCGGTGATCATCACCGGCGTGCGCCAGGGCGAGAACCTGTTCGTCGACAAAGACAGCCGGTGGGCCGCGCCGCATTACGTCCCCGCCTATGTCCGCCGCTATCCCTTCATCCTGGCCGAGGACCCGACCACGGCGGGCCGGCTGACGCTGTGCGTGGACAGGGCAAGCGAGCGGGTCGTCGACAAGGTGCTCTCGTCCCTCCGTGACGACAAGATAGCCCCCTTCTTCAACGGCGCCGAGCCCACGGAAGCGACGAGGCAGGCGCTGGCCCTCTGCAATCAGTTCCAGATCGACTTCAGGGCCACCCGCGAGATGGTCGAGAGGATCGACGCGCATCGCCTGTTCGCGCCGCGCCAGAGCACGGTGACGCTGGAAGGCGGCGAAACCCTCAACCTCACCGATTTCCAGGTGATCGACGAGGACGCCTTCAACAAATTGAGCGACGAGGCCTTCCTCGACCTGAGGAAATCCGGCGCGCTCACCCTGCTCTATTGCCACCTCGCCTCGACCAACAGCTGGACCTCCCTGGTGCACCAGGCGTCGCTGCGCAAGGCGGGACAAGGACGGTCGCCCTCCTGAAAGACGAAAGGGCCGGATCGCCGACAGACCGCACAACGCCGCCTGGAAATTGGCTTGCGTGCTCAAATTTCAGGTCGCCGCAGGATCTTCGGATGTCTCGCGCATCCATCCGACCGGCGCGGGTTACCCTATGCAATGAGCCGCGTCAGTGTCGCCCTACATCACAGATTCGAAATGTTCGGGATGAACGGCGGTCCGAAGAGCGTTTAATCATTAGTTCGCCGGGTGCTCCTGAGACTCCGAGCGCCCTTAAATCAACCGTTTTTGGGAGAACAACGATGAAACATCGCCTCATTCCCATGGTGCTGGGCTTGCTTGCAACCTCCGCCGGCCTGGCCTTGGCCGCCAATGTCCACTCGGTAACGGGGACCAAGGGGCAGCCCAATCAGACAATCGGCACCCCTCAGACAGGGACTGCCACCCCTGGCAATGCCAGCACAGCGCCGGGTTCGGCCTTCAACCCGGACGGGAACGCCGGAACACATTACGCAGGGACCCAGCCGCAGAACTCCAAGAATCCGAAGAGCGTATCTCAATACGATGTTGCGGGCTTCCAGCAGTCCCAAAAGTGACAACCGCCCTTGGCGCCGGCGTTCCGGCCGCCCAAAAACGAAAAAGCCGCGGCGGACCGCGGCTTTTCGATGCTTGATTTCCCGAGAGGAAACTGGAGCGGGTGAAGCGATTCGAACGCTCGACCCCAACCTTGGCAAGGTTGTGCTCTACCCCTGAGCTACACCCGCTCACACGGCGTCTTGGCCGCAAGCCGGGCCTATATGGCTTAAGAGCGCGGCGATTGCAACAGGGAAATCGCAGCCTTTTTACAACCTTTCGAGTGATGCCGGCAAACCGCCGCGATGCGCGGATTTCATTGTGCCATCGCGCGATGGTCTTGTGTCTGACGCCTCATTGGCCGTAAACGGCGAGGCAGGAAACGGACAAAGAAGAAACCAATGCCGAAGACCGAAGCCGAGCTTTTTGCCTTTCTTGCCGAACTGGGCATCGCCGTTTCGACGAAACGCCATCCGCCGCTCTATACGGTGGCCGATTCGCAGGCGCTGCGCGGCGAAATCGACGGCGGGCACACCAAGAACCTGTTCCTGAAGGACAAGAAGGACAATTTCTTCCTGGTCACCGTCGGCGAGGACGCGGTCGTCGACCTGAAGCAGATCCACCAGCTGATCGGCGCCGCCAGCCGTGTTTCCTTCGGCAAACCGGAGATGCTGATGGAGCTTCTGGGCGTTTCGCCGGGCGCGGTCACCGTCTTTGGCGTCATCAACGACACGGCAAACAAGGTGAAGCTGGTGCTCGACAAGGATTTGATGGATCATGCCGTCATCAATGCGCATCCGCTGACCAATGAGGCGACGACATCGATCGCGGCGGCCGATCTCATCAGATTCGTCGAGGCAACCGGGCATGATGCTGCTATCTTGAAAGTCTCGGCATGATCGCCACATGGATGGCGAAACCGACTTCCAATAAAGACATTGCACCGACCCGCGGGCCGGCGGCGCGACCGAAAGGGTGACGAGATGAGCGACAACAATCCGTTTGGCGGATCATTCGGCAGCAATGGCGGCCAGTATGCCACCACCGTGCAGTATGGCGGAACCGCACCCGCGCCGGCAAAGGTCGCGCTTGGCGACGCGGCGGGCGCCCCTTCCGCTCCCCCAGCCACCGGCGATGTCATCAAGGACACGACGACCGCTGCCTTCGCCGCCGACGTCATTCAGGAATCGCGCCGCCAGCCGGTGCTGGTCGATTTCTGGGCGCCGTGGTGCGGGCCTTGCAAGCAGCTGACGCCGCAGCTCGAAAAGGCGGTCAAGGCCGCCGGCGGCAAGGTCAAGCTCGTCAAGATGAACATCGACGACCACCCCTCGATCGCCGGCCAGCTCGGCATCCAGTCCATTCCGGCGGTCATCGCCTTCAAGGACGGCCAGCCGGTCGACGGCTTCATGGGCGCGATCCCGGAGAGCCAGATCGCAGAATTCATCACCAAGGTCGGCGGCAAGGGCAATGGCGCGCCGGCCGTGGCCGAGGCGCTGGCGGCGGCGGCGGAAGCCCGCGACGCCGGCGACATGCAGACCGCCGCCGACATTTTTGACGCCATCCTGGCGCAGGCGCCGGAGACGGTCGAGGCAATCGCCGGGCTGGGTGACCTGCTGTTCGAGGCCGGCGACACGGAAGGCGCCGAGGCGTTGCTGGCGACAGCGCCTGAGGCCAAGAAGGATGCGCCGGCGCTTGCCGCGCTGCGTGCCAAGATGGCGCTTGCCGCGCAAGCGGCGACGCTCGGCAATCCGGCCGAGTTCGAGCGGCGCCTGGCGGAAAATCCCAGGGATCATCAGGCCCGTTTCGATCTGGCCATGATCCAGAACGCCAGGGGCGAACGCACGGCGGCGGCCGACAATCTGCTGGCCATCATCAAGGCCGACCGCGCCTGGAACGAGGATGGCGCCAGGACGCAATTGCTGCAATTCTTCGAGGCCTGGGGCATGACCGACGAGGCGACGCTGGCGGCGCGGCGCAAATTGTCGGCGCTGCTGTTTTCCTGAGCCGGCGGCTGTTTCGTCGCATGGGCTTGGCGTCGGCGGCGGCAGCGCCAGATTAGGAAGCTGGCGCCGGTTCGCCAACGATCCCGGCGGCGGGAAGCGGAAGAAGTCGATGGGAGGACTATGGTGCAAGCGGGAAACGCGCATTACCGGCTCGCCAAGGATCTGCCGTCGACGATCCCGATTTTTCCGCTCGAGGGGGCGCTTCTGCTGCCGGGCGGCCGCATGCCGCTCAACATCTTCGAGCCGCGCTACCTGCAAATGGTGGACGAGGCGGTGGCCGGCTCTCGGCTCATCGGTATCATCCAGCCACGTCTTGACGGCGCGTTGCGCGACGACGGCGAGCCGGAGCTCTGCAATGTCGGCTGCGCCGGGCGCATCATCGCCTTTTCCGAGACCGGCGACGGCCGCTACCTGATTTCGCTGCAGGGCGTGTGCCGGTTCCGCATCGGCCATGAACTGACGGTCAAGACGCCGTTTCGCCAGGCGAAACCGGCGCCCTTCCTGGCCGATCTCGATGACGATCCGGCGGCGAACGAGATCGACCGGCCGGCGCTGCTAAGGGCGTTTCGCGCCTATCTGCAGGCCAATGATCTCGAAGCCGACTGGGAGAGCGTCAGCCGTGCCGAAAATGCCATGCTGGTCAACGCGCTGTCGATGATGGCGCCCTACGGTCCGGCCGAGAAGCAGGCGCTGCTCGAGGCCGCCGACCTGAAGACAAGGGCCGAAACGCTGATTGCCATCACCGAAATGGCGCTGGCGCGCGAGAATGAGGATTTTGGTTCGAGTCTGCAGTAAGATGTGCCGATATTCAGGTGATGCCGGCCATTTTCGACTCGGCCTGACCTGAATCTCAACGCATCTTCCGATAGTTGGTCAGGAGGCGACACGGTGGCGGCGGATGGGCGTGACGGAAAGAATTTCAATGTCGACCCCAAGTTGCTGGAGCTTCTGGCCTGCCCGTTGACCAAGGGGCCGCTGGCCTGGGATCCGGAGCGGGGCGAGTTGGTCTCGCGGGTCGCCAAACTGGCTTATCCGGTGCGCGACGGTATTCCGATCATGCTGCCTTCGGAGGCGCGGACGTTGTCGGCCGAGGATGTGCTGGCGCCGCCGCCCCGCCTGAGCGGACCGGGTTGAGCGGGCCGTCGCAGGAGGCGGTGCCATTCATCGCGTCGTCGTCCCAGGGCGGAGCAGCCGCGTAGCGGCGTCGCGGAGACCCTGGGATCCATGCCGCGACGTATGTGACGTGCGAAAGCGGGCCGGAGCCGGTTGCCTTTCGTCCCACGATGTAAAGACGCTATTCTGGACCGTGGCACTCTTCGTTCGAAGTCGCGGCATGGATCCTCGGGTCTCCGCGACGGAGCTTCGCTCCTGCTCCGCCCGTGGATGACGAAAGGTGGGTGAGGGCGAAGCGGCGCCGTACGCTACTGAAAATTCCGTCCCTTTGGCATGACACTTTCTGCTTCTTCCGACAGTGTTGCGAGATCTTGTCTCGCCGGCCCCGTTTGGCTGGAGCGATCCAGACCCTCGCTGGAGGCGTGTCGCGCGCCCGGCTGCCCGGCCCCGCTCACCTTCTCCAGAAGCACGGTCAGCCAGGGCGTCAGATCCTCGATCTTTTCCGCAACGATATGGATCACACCCGATTCCGACTGCAATTTCCCTGACACCTTCACGAACCGCGCGCCCATGACGATGGGCCGGAAGCGGGTAAAGGTCCGCTCCCAGAAGATGACGTTGGCGACTGCCTTGTCGTCCTCCAGCGTCAGGAAGATCGCGTTGCCCTTGCCGGGGCGCTGGCGCACCAGCACCAGCCCGGCAACGGAGACGCGCCTGCCGTCGCGCACGGAAGGCAGGTTGGCATTGGGCGTTACGCCGGCGCGGTCGAGCCGTTCGCGCAGGAAGGCGACCGGATGCGCCTTCAGCGACAGGCCGAGCGAGCGGTAGTCGTGGATGACGTGTTCGCCGAGCGGCATTTTCGGCAGCTTCGTCTCGGGCTCGAGTTCGCGCAGGCGCAGCGCCGGCTGGTCGAACAGCGGCAGTTTTTCGGCCGCGCTCCTGGCGCCCAGCGCGCGCACCTCCCACAGTGCGGCACGGCGGTCGAGGCCGATCGAACGGAAGGCATCGGCCTGCGCCAGCCGCTCGATCTCGTCGACATTGAGGCCGGAGCGCAGCCAGACGTCCCGGACGGTTTCGTAGCCTGAGCCGCGTCGCGCCACGAATTGCTCCATGCGTTCCTTGGAAAGCCCCTTGATCTGCCGGAAGCCGAGCCGCAGCGCATGGGACGTCTCGATGACGCCGCGCATCTCGGCATGGCGCGGCAGGATGCGGGCCGGATCGAAAGCCGCCTTTTCCAGGGTGCAGTCCCAGACGGAATAATTGACGTCGACCTCGCGGATGTCGACGCCATGGTCGCGCGCGTCGCGTACCAGTTGCGCCGGCTGGTAGAACCCCATCGGTTGCGAATTCAGGATCGCGGCGCAGAACACGTCGGGATAGAAGGTCTTGAACCAGCACGAGGCATAGACGAGCAGAGCGAAGGAGGCGGCATGGCTTTCGGGAAAGCCGTATTCGCCAAAGCCCTCGATCTGCTTGAAGCAACGCTCGGCGAAGTCCTTGGTGTAGCCCTTGCCGACCATGCCCTTGATCATTCGATCGCGGTAATTGCCGATGGTGCCGGTGCGCTTGAAGGTGGCCATGGCACGTCGCAGTTCGTCGGCCTCGCCCGGCTTGAAGCCGCCGGCGACGATGGCGATCTTCATCGCCTGTTCCTGGAATAGCGGCACGCCCAGCGTCCTGCCGAGGATGTCTTTCAATTCCGCCTTCTGATATTCAGGTTTTTCCTTACCTTGCCGTCGGCGCAGATAGGGATGCACCATATCGCCCTGGATCGGGCCTGGCCGCACGATCGCGACCTCGATGACAAGGTCATAGAAATCCTTTGGTTTGAGCCTTGGCAGCATCGACATCTGGGCGCGCGATTCGATCTGGAAGACACCGAGCGTGTCAGCCCGGCCGATCATGTCGTAAACGCGCTTGTCTTCCGGTGGCAAGGTGGCCAGCACATAGGGTTGGCCGTAGTCATCCCGCGCCTTCGGATAGTGCTCCGTAAGCAAGGTGAAGGCCCGCTGGAGACAGGTCAGCATGCCGAGCGCCAGGACGTCCACCTTGAGGATCTTCACCGAGTCGAGATCGTCCTTGTCCCATTCGACCATCTTGCGCTGGTCCATCGCCGTCTTGACGATGGGCACGATCTCGTCGAGGCGGTCCCTGGTGATGACGAAGCCGCCGACATGCTGGGAGAGGTGACGGGGAAAGCCCATGATCTCGTTGGCGCGTTCCATCACATGCCGTGATGTGGGGTCGCTCCGGTCAAGGCCGCCGGCGCGGGCTTCCTTTTCGCCGAGTTCCGAGGTCGACCAGCCCCAGATCGAACCCGATAACGACGCCCTGACATCCTCCGACAGCCCCATCGCCTTGGAAACCTCGCGCAGTGCAGAGCGGCCGCGATAGCTGATGACAGCGGCGGCGAGCGCGGTACGCTTGCCGCTGTATTTCTCGTAGATGTACTGCATCACCTCTTCGCGTCGTTCATGCTCGAAGTCGACGTCGATGTCAGGCGGTTCGTTCCTCTCCTCGGAAATGAAGCGCTCGAACAGCGTATCGATCTTGTCCGGACCAACCTCGGTGATGCCGATGCAGAAACAGATGATGGAATTGGCGGCAGATCCACGGCCCTGGCAGAGGATATTCTGGCTGCGGGCGAATTTGATGATGTCGTAGACGGTCAGGAAATAGCGGGCGTAATTCAGCCGCTCGATCAGAGCGAGCTCTTCCTGGATGCGTTTTATGACGCTGGTGGGGACACCGCCCGGGAAGCGCTTGGCCGCGCCTTCTCGCGCCAGCCTCTCCAATTCGGCCTGCGGCCCGAGGCCCGATTCCGTCGGCTCGTCGGGGTAGTTGTACTGGAGGTCGCTGAGCGAGAAGGCCAGCTCCTCCCCGAAACGCAGCGTCTCGGCCAGCGCTTGCGGGTGCCTGCGGAACAGGCGCGCCATCTCCAGCGGTGGCTTCAGGTGACGCTCGGCGTTGGCGGTGAGCTCAAGGCCGACCTCTGCGACGGGCGTGTTGAGGCGGATCGCGGTGAGCACATCCTGCAATGGACGCCGTTCCGCCGCGTGGTAGAGGACATCGTTGGTCGCCATCAGCGGGATGCCGGCACTTTCGGCCAACGCCGCCGCCTGCTCGATCCGGAAACGATCATTGCCCGCATAGTCGGGCGAGACGCCAAGCCGCAGGGCCTTGCCGAAACGATCCTTGAGCTGGCGAAGCAGGGCAAGACCGCCTTGCGCGTCCGCCACCAGATCGGGCAGGACCGCCAGCGACATCAAATCCCCCCATTCCAGGAGGTCGCTGTGCTGGAGAAGCGTGGCGCCCTTTTCGGTTTCGTCACGCAGATTGGCCTGGGTGAGCATGCGGCACAGATGCCCCCAGCCCGCACGGTTCCGGGGATAGGCGAGAATGTCCGGCGTGCCGTCGCCGAAAACCAGCCGGCAGCCGGGGTGATAGGAGAGTTTTTCGACCTTGGCTTGCTGCCAGGCGCGCACCACGCCGGCAACCGTGTTGCGGTCGGCAAGGCCGATCGCGGAGAAGCCCAGCAGCTTGGCCGCGACCACCAGTTCCTCCGGCTTGGAGGCGCCGCGCAGGAAGGAGAAATTCGACTGGATGCCGAACTCGGCATAGGGGATGACGGTCAGCGCGTTCATGCGAAGACCCCGTGCATGAACCAGCGCGGCGGCACCCGGGGGTTGCCATAAAGGCCTTGCCGGTAGAGCCAGAAGCGGCGGCCGTCGGCATCCTCGATGCGGAAATAGTCACGGGTGGATGTGGCCGGATCGCTTGACGCCTCCCGCCACCATTCGGCGGCGATGCGTTCCGGACCCTCGACGCGGGTGACGCGGTAGAGCGCGCGCCGCCAGCGGAAGTGCAGCGGCGGCCCCTCCGGCATTTCGGTAGCGGGCACCTCGATGGGCTCGGGCGCGCGGAACAGCCGGATCGGCCGTTCCGGCGGGAAGATGGTTTTGGGCGCCTGCATCCTGTCCGGCTTCCTAGGCGGCGTGGTCCGGCGCGGGGCCTCGGTGAAAGGAATGATGGCGACGGCGCGTTCCGGCAGATGGCTTTCCACGGCGACCGGCTGCAGGACCGCGCCTTCGCCGAGCCGGGCGCGGATGCGGTCGGCGAACAGCGCGATGTCGGCGCCGTCGTCGGTCACGTCGCCCGTCAGGTCGGCCTGCGCCATGTCGAAGGCGGCGGCGGCCAGCACGGAGAGCCGCACCAGGTCGAAGCCATAGCCAGCATCGATACCTTGCTCGAGTGCCGCCAGCCTTTCATGGAACAGCTTCTGGATCAGCCGGGGATCGCGCATCGGCCGCGAGGTACCCAGAGCAATGCGGCTGACCGCGCCGTCGACGCGGAAGAGCAGCAGCGCCAGCGTCCGGGCGCCCTCGCCACGGCGCTCGAGATCGGTCTTCAAGGTCGTCGCCAGCAGGCCGACCAGGCGTTCGATGTCCTCGATCAGCGTGACGGGCTCGGCGAGATGGCGCTCGACCGAAAGCGGCGCGACGGGAAGACGCGGCGAGACCGCCTCGTCGAGACGGCCAAGCGCCTGGTCGAGGCGCAGCAGCAGGGCGGCGCCGAAGCGGCGGGCGAGCGGCGCGCGCGGTGCCGCCATGACGGCGCCCGCCGTGCGCAGGCCGACGCTCTCCAGGCTGGCGCGGGTTTCCGGCGCTATGCGCAATGCGGCGAGCGGCAAGGGTGCCAGCAGTGCTTCCTCCTCGCCCCCGGCGACGATGCGGTCGCCGCAAAAGCGTGCCGCCGCCCAGGCCGCTCCCGGCGTCGGGGCAAGGCCGGCGCGGACATCGAACCCCTGATGGAAGAAGCGCGACAGGATGTCGTCGAGCATGGCGCGTTCGCCGCCGAACAGATGGGTGCAGCCGGTGACGTCGAGGAACAGGCCGTCCGTCCCGTCCAGCGCCACCAGCGGGGTGTAGCGGTCGCACCAGTCGGCAAGGCCTTCGAGCAGGCGGCGGTCGGCTTCCGGATCGGCCTCGACGATGTCGATCGACGGATGCATGGCGCGCGCATCGGCAATGCCCATGTCGCGCTTCAGGTGCAGCGCCTCAGCCCGCTCGTCGAGGGCCGAAATGCGTTGCGCGTTGCCCTGGCGGTGGCTGACCACCAGTGGCGGATGATCCGACGACGGCCGGGAACGCCAGGACCGCCCCAGACGCTGCCGCAGGATCCTTTCGGCTGCCAAGTAGGGAAACCACAGCGACAGGATCCTTTGCCCGTTCCCGTTTTTCCTCGCCTCTTCTTTCGTCGAATGCGCGTTCATCGGGGTTCCACTCCAGTGTGAATTGTCCTGGCAAGGCCGTGCGGCTCTTGCCGATGGTAATGGTGAAGGCAGGGCGGCCGATCGAACCGGCGAGCGGCCCGGCGACCGTGGCGCGCGGCACGGCCGGCGCCGACGCGACGATGAGGCGGACGGGCGCCGCCGTCGGTTCTGGCTCGGCCGCCTGCCGCAGCAGGAACACCGGCCGGCCGGCGCTTGCCGCCCTTGCATGCAGCCGGCGCGTCGCGGTCAGGTCCAGCCGCTGCGGGTTGCCGCGAATTTCCAGGATGACGGCGGCGAGTGCCGTCATCCTGGCGGCCTCCTCGGCGACCCACAACGCATCGACGAGCCTGGGCGCCTCGGAAAACAGCAATTGCCCGGGTTCGATGCCGAACGCGGCATGCAGCCCCCTGGCATAGGGAAAGCCGGCCTCGCCAAAGATCTCCGATGTACCGATCCACAGCACCGGCAGCCCGTGTGCCTGCTTCAGGATCAGGCTGGTGAGCGACAGAGCGAAGCCCGCAACGGCTCCGGCATCACGGGTTTGCCCGCCATGGATTTCGCTCAAGGCGGCTTTCGGCAAGCCGCCGCTCAGGGCGGCATCGAGGCGCTCGACGCCGGTTGGCAGGAAGGCATCCGGCAAGGCCGCGGCAAGGCCGCGCCGGACGATCGTGAGGTCGGCACTGGACGTGACATCGGCGCTGGCGTCGGCATCAAGCGGCGCGCCAGCCGGCGCCTGCAGGCGCTCGGGCGGCGTTCCCTCGATTTTCGCGATCTGGCGGCGCAGGGCAAAAACAGTCTCCCGCGCCACGGCGCTCATCGCCATGACGGTCAGCTTCCACTCACAATTGTTCCTGTTATGTTCCTATAGATTCCAGAGGGCGATTGAAGAGTCAAGCAGAGTCACAAGGAATTTATTCCTCATCCCTGCGCGCCTCATCCCTGTAATTTGCCTCGACCGGTGCGAAAGCCTATATGCCGGGATCAAAGGACAAAGCATGGCCCGCATCTACAAGACCCGCACCTGGCACGGCGAACTTGCGCCCTCGATGGAGGAGCTGGAGTTCCTCGCGCTGGAGGCCTATGCCCATTTGCCGGAGGAGTTTCGCAAGCTGACCGGCGAGATCGTCATCCAGATCGCCGAGTTCCCGACCGACGAAATCATGGACGACCTGTCGCTGGAAACGCCGTTCGACCTGCTCGGCCTGTTCGAGGGACGCGGCATTGCCGAGCGCTGGAACCCGCAGACCGGCGAAGGCCCGAACCGCATCACGCTCTATCGCCGTGCCATGCTCGACTACTGGGCCGAAAACGAGGAAACGCTGGGCGACATCGTCACCCATGTGCTGATCCACGAGATCGGCCACCATTTCGGCCTGTCGGACGATGATATGGAGCGGATCGAGGAAGCGGCTGAATAGGCTCGAAGAGAGGAAGCCCTACCAGTCGCTGAGCTTGGTGTCCGGCCCGTATTCCTGGCCGTCGACATCCTTCACCACGGCCTGGCCGCAGCGCATGGTCTTGGCTTTCTTGTCATAGGCATAGGTCGGCGAGCCGAACAGGTGCCAGCCCTTGTTAAGCGCCGCCGTCACCTTGTGGCAGAAGCTGGCGTCGTCCGGGCCGGTCAGAAAGCGGTAGAGTTTCATTTTCTCAAGTCCTGTCGTGAATGAACTTGGCCGCGATCATGCGCCGATGGCGGCTGCCTTCGCCAGCAGTTTTTCGGCCTGCGCCAGGTGCAGCCGCTCGACCATTCTGCCATTCAGCGCGATCACGCCCTTGCCGCTGTTTTCGGCAAGGGCAAACGCGTCCTTAACCAGGCGCGCCTCGGTCAGCGCCGCCGGCGACGGCGCGAAGGCGCGGTTGGCCGCGTCGATCTGGGCCGGATGGATGAGGGTCTTGCCATCGAAGCCCATGGCCGCCGCTTCCGCGCACTCACGGGCAAAGGCGTCGAGGTCGCGAAAATCGTTGGCCACGCCGTCGAGCATGTCGAGACCGCCGGCGCGCGCGGCCAGCACCATCTGCATCAGCCACGGCACGAGGTAACGCCGGTCCGGCGTCGCCAGCACGCCGGTGTCCTTGGCCAGGTCATTCGTTCCGGCAACGAAACAATTGAGCCGTGAGGCCGGATCGCGGCCAAGCTCGGCGATCGCGCCGATGTTGAGCATGGCCTTGGGCGTCTCGATCATCGCCCACAGCTTCACGCTGTCGGGGGCAAAATTGTCATCGAGCACGTCGCCGACCTCAAGGATATCGCGCGGTGTGGCGACCTTGGACAACAGGATGCCGTCGGGCTCGAATCTTGCCGCGGCCAGCAGGTCGTCGGCGCCCCATTCGCTGGCCAGCGCGTTGACGCGCACCACCATCTCGCAGCGTCTAGCGGGGCGATTGGCGAAAATTCCGGCCAGCTTGTCGCGAGCGGCGATCTTGTCGGCCGGGGCGACGGCATCCTCGAGGTCGATGATGACGGCGTCGCAGGATAGCTGCGCGATCTTGGCCAGTGCCTTGTCGTTAGAGGCCGGGACATAGAGCACCGAGCGGCGCGGGCGGTAGGGTTCGGTTGTCATGCTCGATCTATGCCGTCTGTGGGCGGGTGAGGCAAGCGTCCGACCGGTACCTGACACGAGCCAACCGCGAAAGCTTGCGCTCCCTTGCCTTCCGTTCTCTGCAGCTGTTGCGGAAGCGGTCTTTCCTCTCCCCCGTCGATCGGGGAAGAGGTGTCGAGCGAAGCTCGACGGAGTGGGGGTCGATCCTTGGGTGCTAGGCGAGGCGATGCTTGCGCCTAGCGCCCTTCCTATGTCCGTTCGCGGCGTTTGCCAGGTGGTTCCCCCACTCCGTCTCGGCTTCGCCGAGCCACCTCTCCCCCTCCGGAGGGAGAGGAAAGAGCCCTGCACGAAAACTGCACAGGCCTGCGGAAAAGCTCCTCGAATCCGCCGCATCGCTTCCCCACCGGCCTGCGAGACGGGGGGCATGCACAAGCGAGCAAAAACCTGGTCCTTGCCCTACCGGCTGCGCAGCGACGGCTGGTGGCTGGCCGATCCGCCGCGCGCCAATCCCGCGGCGATCCTCATTCCCTTTGTCCGCAAGAGCCCGCCGCCAATGCGGCCGGATGCGATCAGGCCAGATGCCATCAGGCCAGATGCCATTAGGAAGGTCAGCTCATGACATCGTTCTTCACAGCGGCACCAAGCTATTGCAGCCGCTTCGGCGTTGCCGTGCTGCTGGTCGTGCTGGCGGATTTTCTCTTCTATGGCCAGCCCGCCGGCATCACGGTTTTCTTGTTCGCCCTCCTGATCGCCGCCGCGGTCGTGGCGGTGCATCCCGCGGCCTTCAGCGACGGCAGGGTCTGGCTCAAGTCCGCCGCCTTGCTTGTCGCGTTGCTTCCGCTCGCTGAAAACGTCAGCGCCCTGTCGGTAGCGATCGCGCTGGCGGCCCAGGTCGTGTTCGCGCTTTCGCTGAGCGGCCGCTTGCGACACCGCGCCGCCCGCATTGCCGGCCAGATCGTACTGTTCTGGCTGGCGGCACCGTTCCGGTTCGCCAATGACTTCATCCGCTGGCGCAAGGCCGCGCGCCGGTTCGGCGGGCGCCGCATCCGGCTGGCGGCGATCGCGGTCTGGGTGATGCCGCTGACGCTGGGCGCTGTCTTCCTGGCGCTGTTCGGCGCCGCCAACCCGGTCATCGACCACTGGCTGTCGCTGATCGACCTGATGAAGCTGCTCGATCTCATCCAGCTGGCCCGGATTGCCTTCTGGCTGTTCGTGCTCGCCGGCGTCTGGGCTTTCCTGCGGCCACGCCTGCCGCGATTCCGGCGGCGCACCCCTCGGCCGAACCATCCCCGTGCCGATGCCCAACCGGCAGCCGTCCCGGACAGGCACGTCGTCGAGGACATGGTGTTCGGCAAGGCAGCCATCCTGCGCGCGCTCGTCGTCTTCAACATCCTGTTCGCGCTGCAGACCGGGCTCGACGCCACCTATCTGTGGGGCGGGGCAGCGCTTCCCGACGGGTTGAGCTACGCCGCCTATGCGCATCGCGGCGCCTATCCCCTGATCGTCACGGCGCTGCTTGCAGCCGGTTTTGTCCTGGCGGCGCTCAGGCCCGGCAGCGAGACCTCAGGGGATCCCGTCATCCGCCGGCTGGTCTATGTCTGGGTGGCGCAGAACATCATGCTGGTCATCTCGTCGATCCTGCGGCTCGACCTCTATGTCGGCATCTACGCGCTGACCTACTGGCGCATCGCCGCCTTCGTCTGGATGGTGCTGGTGGCGGCGGGCCTTGTGCTCATCATCGCCCGCATCGCGCTTGGAAAATCCAATGAATGGCTCTTGTCCGCCAATCTTCTGACGTTATCGGCGATGCTCTATGCCTGCTGCTTCATCAACTTCGCGGCCGCGATCGCCAACTACAATGTCGACCATTCCTTCGAAATGACCGGCCAGGGCATTCCCCTCGACGCCTGGTATCTGCGCTCGCTCGGTCCGGGCGCGTTTGCGGCGCTCGATCGTTTCTTCGATCATCAGGGCAAAACGCCTGCCGCGGGCGCTGTCCGCGAACTTGAAGGATTGCGGACCAGTGACGAAGACTGGTATCGCACCGTCCAGCAGAACTGGCGTGCCTGGAGCTTTCGCGACTGGCGCCTGCTTCGATATCTCGACAGCAAGGGGTCGCTCGTGCTTCCTCAGCCTCCGCAACCTTCCTTGCCGGGCCGCTGATCAATGCCGCATCACATCCTCGTCGCCGACGATGATCCGCATATCCGCGAAGTGATCTGCTTCGCGCTGGAAAAGGCCGGCATGAAGACTTCAGCCGTTTCCGATGGCGCCGCCGCCCTGCAGGCGGTCGAACGGCATCCGCCCGACCTCATCGTGCTCGACATCGGCATGCCCGAGATGGACGGGCTGGAGGTCTGCCGGCGGCTCAGGCAGCGATCCGATGTGCCGGTGCTGTTCCTGTCCGCGCGAGACGAAGAGATCGACCGCATCCTCGGTCTCGAAATGGGCGGCGACGACTATGTGACGAAGCCGTTCAGCCCGCGCGAGCTCGTCGCCCGTGTCAACGTCATCCTGCGCCGCGCGCGCCCGGCGGTGCCCCAACCCGCCGACGACACGCAGTTTTCGCATGGCAAGCTCACGCTGGCGCCGGCCAGCCACGCGGCCGCCTTCAACGGTGAGCCGCTTGCCCTGACGGGCATCGAGTTCTCGATCCTGAAAGGGTTTCTGGCGCGGCCGACGCATGTGCTCGGCCGTGACGCGGTGATGGCCAATGCCTATGCCGGAAAAATCCATGTCGCCGACCGCACGGTCGACAGCCATATCCGCAACATCCGCGCCAAGCTGGCGGCGGTCGGTTGCCAGGAGGTCATCGAGACCGTGCATGGCGTCGGCTTCCGGCTCGGCCGATGCGGCTGACGAGCAAATGGATCGGCCGCAAATGGCGGCCACGGCTTGCCACGGTCGTCGTCGCCATCCTGATCCTGGTGATGGCGCTGCCGCTGGTCGGCCTGTTCTTCTTCCGCCTCTACGAGAACCAGCTGATCCGGCAGACCGAGGCGGAGCTGATCGCGCAAGGGGCGGCGATCGCCGCCATCTACGCGCAGGAGGTGCGTGACGCGGGCATTGCGCCGGACAAGCTTGGCGCGCCGATGCCGCAGCCGGACGGAAGTGCGAGCCGAGGCGCCAATATCGACGGACCCTACCGGCCAATCGAGCCACGCCTCGATCTCGCCTCCGACTCCGTGCTTCCGACCCGGCCGGCGGCGATACCAGCCACCGCCGATCCCGCCTTCGCCGCGATCGGTACGCGCCTGTCAGGCATTCTCGACGCGACGCAGAAAACCACGCTGGCCGGCTTCCGGCTGCTCGACCCCGCGGGCGTCGTCATTGCCGGGCGCAACGAGATCGGGCAGTCGCTGGCCAATGTGGAGGAGGTTCGCGAGGCGCTTGCCGGCCGCTATGACAGTGCGTTGCGACTGCGCATCCCCGACCAGCCGGCGCCGCCGCTCTATTCGGTCAGCCGCGGCACCAGGGTGCGTGTCTTCGTCGCCATGCCGGTGGCCGTCGACGGCAAGGTGGCAGGCGTGGTTTACGTGTCGCGGACGCCCAACAACATCGTCAAGCATCTCTATGGCGAACGCGGCAAGGTGACCTTGGCGGCGATCGCCATTCTCGGCGGCACGCTGCTCATCGGCCTCGTCTTCCTGCGGACCGTCAGCCGGCCGATCTATGCGCTGATCGACCGCACCCAGCGCATCGCCGCCGGCGAGCGCGACGCGATCCGGCCGCTCGACCACCACGGCACCCACGAGATGGCCGAGCTTTCCGCCGCCTTCCTCGACATGGCCGAAAAGCTGCAGGCGCGCTCGGACTCGATCCAGACCTTCGCCACCCATGTCTCGCACGAGCTCAAGTCGCCGCTGACGGCGATCCAGGGCGCGGCGGAACTGCTGCGCGATTCCGGCAGCGCGATGGATGATGTCGAGCGGCGGCGCTTCTCCAACAATATCGTCACCGATGCCGGGCGGCTCAATCTTCTGGTGCGCCGGCTCCTCGACCTGGCGAAAGCCGAAAACCTCGCACCCAGCGGCGAAAGCACCTCGATCGATGCCGCGCTGGCGCTGCTGCCCGTCGACAGCAGGCTGGCGGTCCGCGTCGAGGCCGGCGGCGACCTGGCCCTGCGCATATCGGGCGAGAACGGAGCAATCGTGCTTGCCAATCTCATCGACAATTCCGCCAGGCACGGCGCGACACTGGTTTCGATCACGGCGGCAAGTACCGGCGGCAAGGCAACGGTGCTGGTCGGCGACGACGGCGCCGGCATTTCGCCGAGCAACCGGGCGCGCATCTTCGAGCCGTTCTTCACCACGCGGCGTTCCACCGGCGGCACCGGCATGGGCCTCGGCATCGTGCTGGCCCTCCTGAAAGCGCATGATGGCTCGATCGGGCTGGTTGACTCCGAACGCGGCACGCGCTTCGAGATCATTCTGCCGGCGACGTAGAGAGGCTGGCGACCGGATCGGAGAAAAAATGCGCTACGACATCGTCATCATCGGCGGGGCCATCGTCGGGTCCTCCATCGCCTACTACCTGCGCGAGGAAGGGTTTTCCGGCTCCATAGCGCTGATCGAGCGCGACCCGCAATTCGCCCACGCGGCAACGACACTGTCCATGGCCTCGATCCGCCAGCAATTCTCCATCCCGGAAAACATCCGGCTGTCGCAGTTCACCCTGAAACTGTTCCGGCGGCTGAAGGAAGAGTTCGGCGCGGACGCCGATATCGGATTTCGCGAGGGCGGCTACCTCATCCTCGCCGGGGAGGACGGCCTGCCGATCCTCAAGGCCAATCACGAGGCGCAGATGGCCGAGGGCGCCGACATCGTGCTCGAGGACGCCGAGCAGTTGGCGCGGCGTTTCGCGTGGCTGTCGACCGAAGGCATCTCCGCCGGCGCCTATGGCCGGACCGGCGAAGGCTGGTTCGACGCGCATGCGATGCTGATGCTGTTCCGTAAGGCTCTGCGCGACAAGAAGATCGATTTCATCGCCGCTTCAGTCACCGCCATTGCGCGCGACGGCAACCGCGTCACCGGCGTCTCCCTCGACAATGGCCAGACGCTTGCCGGCGGCATCGTCGTCAATGCGGCCGGGCCGAACGCCGGCAATGTCGCGGCTTTCGCCGGGCTGGCGCTGCCGGTCGAGCCGCGCAAGCGCAACGTCTTCGTCTTCGAGGCGCGCGAGAAATATGCCGACATGCCGCTGCTGGTCGATCCCTCCGGCATTTATGTGCGCCCTGAAGGCTCGGTCTACCTCACTGGCGGTGCCGAGCCGGAAGAGATCGACGGTCCGGCCGATCCCGCCGATTTCGAGGTCAACTGGCCGCTGTTCGAAGAGGTGATCTGGCCGGCGCTGGCTACCCGCATTCCGGCCTTCGAGGCGATCAAGCCGACCCGCGCCTGGGCCGGGCATTATGACTACAACACGCTGGATCAGAACGCCGTGATCGGCCCGCATCCCGAGGTCGGCAATTTCCTCTTCGCAAACGGCTTTTCCGGCCACGGCCTGCAGCAGGCGCCGGCGGTGGGCAAGGCGCTGGCGGAACTCGTCGTGCATGGCGGGTATCGGACGATCGACTGCTCGGCGTTCGGCTACGAACGCGTGGCCGAAGGAAGGGCATTCCGGGAACTGAATGTGATTTGAGGGGACTGGACGGCGCTCAGAATTCGCGAGGCGGGCCAGGTCCTTCGTCATTCCAGGGTCCGCGCCGCTTTGCTCCGCCCTGGAATGAGGGGGGATATCATCGCATCAACCTTGAGAGCGTTGCCAAGCGCGTGGCCTTCGGCCGTGTTGTCGAAGATGCCCCAGACCTCGCCGCCCGATGCTGCCGTTTCCTGCACTTGGCGGCCGATCCGGTCGAGGCTTTCGGCGTCGTAGTCCGAGTAATAGACACGCGGCACGCCATGCCAGCGAAAATAGGCAAGGCCGGACCAGCCGCCCGGCACTGCCGCGGCAGGGACCGGCGCCGGGTCGGCGGCCACACGTGCAACCTGGCGGCGGGCCAGAAGCGTTTCCGCTGCCGCTTCGAACCAGCTGGGATGGCGTGGTTCACAGGCCAGCCTTGCCTTTGTCCGCTTGCTCAGCATGTCGAAGAAGCCGCCAGCGATGTCTGGCTCGAACGGCAAGCTCGGCGGCAGTTGCACCAGAAGCACGCCCAGCTTTTCGCCAAGACCCTCGACCTGCTGGAGAAACACTTCGGCAAGCGCATCGCAATCCACAAGACGATGCTCGTGGGTCATGGCCTTCGGCGTCTTCACGGCGAAGCGGAAATGCTCCGGGACGGAACTTGCCCAGCGTTCATAGGTCTCGCGGCGATGCGGCTTGTAGAAGGACGTGTCGATCTCGACGATCTGAAAACGCCTGGCGTAACGTTCGAGATGTGATCCTGGCTGCGGGAAGTCTTCCTTGTTCCGGGTTGGAATTCCCCAGCCGGCCGTGCCTATGAAGCATCCCTGTCTTTCCATGCATGGGGATGTGGACCAGAGGCGGTGCGGGTCAAGACGAGAGAGCGTGAAGCGTCGCTGCCACTGACCTGCTTCTCAAGCCGCCGCCAGCCTCCCGGCCAGATACGCCTGCAGCCAAGCCAGCACCCGGCCCCAATCCTCGGCATGCTCGGTCGCCGCTTCGGCCAGCCCGGCGAAACCGCCATGACAGATGGTCAGGCGCGTGCCCCTGGCGGTCGGCTGCAGCAGCCAGGCAAGCATGGTTTGCCGCCGGCCAAGCGTGGGATGGTCCCATGCGTAAGCTCGCGTCTGCACGATCCGGCGCGGCGCCTCGATCTCGACGAATTCGCCGCTGGCCGGCAGGTCCCTGCCGTCGGCGCCACGCGCAGTGGCCGTCCAGCGGCCGCCGACGCGAAGATCGGCCGACCAATCGACCATCCGGTAGCTGTCGGCGGACCCCCACCATTGCTCGACTTCCTTGCCGACCAGTGCCCGGAAGACGCGTTCCGGCGGCGCCTCGATCTCGGCCGATGCCATGATCGTCTCGCCATTGGTCATGCTCTGTACCCAGGGATCATGCATCATCGATGCCTCCAATTCGTTTCGCTACCGAAACGATCCTTTCATCCTTTCGATGGCGGGCGCTCAAAGCCCTTGCCGGTCTCAAGCAGGCTCTTGAGGCTGGCCAGCACCAGCGGCCAGCCCCTGGCGACGTTGCCGATCAGTTTGTGCGGCCCGTCCGCTTCATGGGTCACGGCGAGCTTCATCAGTTCGCCATCCTGCTCGATGGTGAAGGTGCAGCGCGTGTAGCCGTCTTCCCTGACCTCGGGCATCCATTCATTGCGCCATTTGATGACCAGGCGCCGCGGCGGGTCGATCTCAAGAATCTCGCCGCTGTCGGCGACACGTCCGTCAGGCAGGATCAGCTTCCAGCTGGCACCCACTTTCCACTCGCTCTCCTGATAGGAGCAGAGGAAGAACTGCCGGTTGAACTCCGGGTCGGTCAGGGCCTCCCAGAGCTTTTCGGCCGTGGTGCGGATGTAGGTCACGTAAACGAAGCTGTTGCTCATCAGTCTTTCCTTTCGAGGCGTCTCTTCAAGTCGCTGAGGGCGGTCAATTGCCCCCGCTCGAATTTGCCGATCCAGCGCTCGGCGATCTCGTTGATCGGAACCGGGTTGAGGTAATGCTCCTTCTCGCGCCCCTTGCGGATGGTGGTGACGAGGTTTGCTTCCTCCAGGATCGCCAGATGCTTGGTCACCGCCTGTCGCGTCATGTCCATCTCCGCGCAAAGCGCGTTCAGCGTCTGCCCGTTCCTGGCGTGGAGGCTGTCCAGCAATTGCCGGCGTGTCGGGTCGGCCAACGCGCGAAAGACTGCATCCATGCTCATGGCTTTAATATGCAACCATTTGGTTGCATGTCAAGCGGCAAGATCTCGCGTCGTGGCGACGCGATGCGGCACCGCGGAAAACATCAGCCTTTGCAAAACCGCAGCCATTTTGGGCGTCATGCATCACCCCTTGTGCCGGCGCGCACGAACAGTTGGCTTTTATTTGCCAGCGGCTTTGTGTAAACGGAGCTTCAGCAAATCCCCCGCAACGAAAACACGGGCCAAAGCCATGGAAAAATTCACCAAGCTCACCGGCGTCGCCGCTCCGATGCCGATCGTCAATGTCGACACCGACATGATCATCCCGAAGGATTATCTGAAGACGATCAAGCGCACCGGGCTCGGCACCGGCCTGTTCGCCGAGATGCGTTACAAGGATGACGGTTCGGAAAACCCGGATTTCGTGCTGAACAAGCCGGCCTACCGCAAGGCGCAGATCCTCGTTGCCGGCGACAATTTCGGCTGCGGTTCGAGCCGCGAGCACGCGCCGTGGGCGCTGCTCGATTTCGGCATACGCTGCGTTATCTCGACCTCGTTCGCCGACATCTTCTACAACAACTGCTTCAAGAACGGCGTGCTGCCGATCACCGTCAGCCCCGAGGATCTCGAGAAGCTGATGGACGACGCCTCGCGCGGCTCCAACGCAACTCTGTCGATCGACCTCGAGGCCAAGGAGATCCGCGGCCCCGATGGCGGCGTCGTCACCTTCGACCTCGACGACTTCAAGCGGCACTGCATGCTCAACGGCCTCGACGACATCGGCCTGACCATGGAGAAGGCCGGCGCCATCGCCTCGTTCGAGAAGCGCAACGCCGAGCAGCGCCCCTGGGCCTGAGCGGCACCATCCGATCCCGGCCGCTTTCAGGCCGGGCTCGCATCGACTGAGGGGAGGGATAGTCATGGCACGTTCGCTTCTTGCCAGCGTTTGCGGGCTGGCCTTGTTGCTGGTTCCCACCATGGGCGGCTTCGCGCAGACGCAGACGCCCGCCGCGCAGCAGACGCCCGCGGCAGCCCAGAAGCCGGCCGACCCGGGATCGTCAAGCACCAGCGACGCGGCGCCCGCCGACAATGACAGCCAGGCGCCGATACCGTTCGAGGGCGGCCAACTGACCATCACGCAGCCGGAGCAGGATGGCGAGAAGGTGCTCGCCTATGACGGCAAGCAGTTGGCCAGCAACTACGATGTCTTCTTCGACAAGATCGTGAAGATCGGCGACGTCAATGTGGCGCTGGTCGATGTCGGCGACGGCGGCAATCAATGCGGCCCGGTAAAGGTCATCGTGTGGAAGCCGGAAGGTGGCGAGATCCAGACCACGACGGTCGAGCAGGACGAATGCGGCGCGCCACCGGCGGCAATCTCCGACAGCGCCATTTATTTCGTGCCCTATCTGCTGCCGGGCGATGAGAAGCCGGCCTTGCAATGGTCGCCGACATCGGGGCTGACCACATCAGGCAATCTGATCTACATGCCCGAACCCGGCACCGACTGGAAGGATATCGACCCGTCGAAATACGACAACATCATCGACGCCTTCCACAATGAGGCCGTCTACAAGGAAGCCGAAAAGCTGCTCGGCAAGGACATGCCCGACATGGCGACCAGCCTGCTGGTCGGCGGCGGCACCGAAAAGACCGCGTCCGGCGTCTTCTATGCCAGCGGCTGCGTGCCGCATGATTGCGGCGGCAATGACGGCTTCATGGCGGTCGACCCGGCCAAGCACAAGCTCTACTTCGCCCGCCGCGGCGACAAGCCCGAGCCGGACGCCTGGCCGCCGACGGCGACATGGCCGGCAGATGTCAAGGAAGCGCTGGACAAGGCGCTTGGGTCGCCGAATTAACGGGTCGCCAGGGCGTCTTCCCGTTGCCATTTGCCGACGGAGGTCACGATGCAGAATCGGCGACAAGTAACGGCAGCCGCGCTGCTTCTTGGCGGCGGCTTGCTCACACCGGCTCTCGCCCGGGCGGCGACCGCGCCGCAATCGCTGGCGGATCGGTTCGCGGCGACATTGAGCGCGGGCGACATCGACGGCTTCTCCGAACTGTTCGCCGACACCTATGTGAATCATCAACAAAGCGCCGCGGCACCGCCGCCGGCGAATGTCACCCCGAAACAGGCGACTGTGGCTTTCTTCAAGGCGCGGCTGGCGGCAATGCCGGATCTCAAGGTCGACATCGAAGTCGTGGTCGCCGACAAGGACCATGTCGCGGCGAGTTTCGTCTACAGCGGTACGCACAAGGGCGCCTATTTCGGCGTCGCACCGACCGGTCGGGCACTTCGCTTCACCTCATGCGACATTTTCCGGGTGCAAGACGATCGCATCGTCGAGCATTGGGGCATGGGCGATATCGCAGGCGTCCTGGCCCAACTGCGAGCCTGACCTCCACCGGCTCACTGTTGGGGGCCCGCCATCCGGCCGGTCGGACGGACTTGCTTCGCGCCTTTAGGCAGCGGTGAAATTCGGCTGAAGCCTTATGGCGAGGTCGGCTTGCCGTCGCCACCGGCAAGCTGGTCGCCGCAGGTTCCGGCCCGCTCTGGATCGAGCGCGATGGCTTTTCGGCAGTCGGCGGCGGCTCCGGTGGCATCGCCGCTCAGCGCCCGCGTCAGCGAACGGACGAACCAGGATCGCGCATCGTTCGCATCGAGCTCGATCGCCTTGCCGAAATCGGCGATGGCGCGATCTTTGTTGCCATTGCTCGCCCAGGCGAGGCCTCGAAAATAATAGCCGTCGACGATCGCCGGATCGAGTTGGATCGCTTTGCTGGCGTCGGCGATCGCGCGCAACCAGCCATCCTTGCTGAGCCAGGCCGCGCTGCGGTTGGCATAGGCTTCGGCACTCTTGGGGTCGATACCGATGGCGGCGTCGTAGTCGGCCATCGCTTGATCGAACTCACCCCGGTTGAGGCGGTTGAGGGCGCGGTTGAGAAGCGCGATCATGTCGGTCGGGTCAAGCCGGATAGCCTCATCATATTCGGCGCTCGCCTTGTCGCGCTCACCTTTCCTGTCCCAAGCCTGACCGAGTCCCGTATGCGCCGCGCTGTTTTGCGCATCGGCCTCGATCGCCTGCTGGTAATCCACCATAGCCGCGTCGATATTGCCCTTGCGCAGGAAGGCCGCGCCGCGGCTGGAATAGGCCTCGCTGGCGGACGGCTCCAAGCTTATGGTGACGTCGAAGTCGGCTATTGCGCGGTCGTCGTCTCCCTTGTTGTACCAGTCGGCGCCACGGTTGAAGTAGGCCGCAGCCTGCTTGGGATCGATCGCGATCGCCTCGCCATAGTCGGCGATCGCACCGTCCCAGTCTTCCTTGTCGTTCCGGGCGGAAGCTCGGTAGAAGTAAGCTTTGGCGCGCAGGAGCAACGCTTCGGTCGTGTCCTCTGCAATCACCGAGCAGGCGGCGATGCGCCGGTCGGCCGCGCCATCGTCGACGCTCGCTTCGTTCCCGTAGATGGGCCCGCTGTCGTCGTCCGAGCCTTTTTCATCACCGAAGCAAAGCGCATAGTCCCGTGTAACGGCCGAAGACGGAGCGGTCAGAGCACCAAGCATGATAACAACTGCAAGGACTACCAGGGGCCCGCGCAATAGCCCGGCAACAAATGCGCGTGCCAGCGCGTCGGTGCGGCGTAACATGGCTCTGACCCCCCAGAGTTACTGCGACTGCTCTCGCGGATACTTATAGTTCCGCTTTTGTTCCTAAATGCAAGCAGAAATTGCAGTGTTCGTTGAAAACGATAGATTCCCTTTGGAGGGGTTGGCGAGTTCGGACGGGAAGCAACATTGCTTGGCTTTCCGAACGACGAACGCCCGGCGAGCAGAGAACTGGCCCGCTGGCATTGGAGATATTGCACCGTCGATTGGTCTGCGTTGGCCCATGGCTGGATCAGGTCTTGTCTGCAAAGTGGCGGCGCCGATTTTTGAGGACATCCATGCGAAAACTCATCTCCACCGGCTCTCCGTTCGAAAAGACCGCCGGCTATTCGCGGGCCGTGGTGCAGGGCGACTGGTGCTTCGTGTCGGGGACGACCGGCTACGACTATGCGACGATGACGATGCCGGAGACCGTCGAGGCGCAGACGCGCAACTGCCTGGCGACGATCGGCAAGGCGCTGAAGGAGGGCGGCTTCGACATGGCCGACGTGGTGCGGGCGCATTACTACATCACCGACCAGGCCTTTGTGGACGCGGTTTTCCCGATCCTGGGCGAGACGTTCGGCGACATCAGGCCGGCGGCGACGATGATCGTCTGCCAGCTCAACAAGCCGGAAATGAAGATCGAGATCGAAGTCACGGCGCTGCGGCGGACGGCTGCGGGATCTTGAGGAAGCCCGTGAAGGTCCGGCGCATCGTTGCCAATATCGAGACCCGGGATGCGGTAGCGGCGAAGCGCTTCTATCATGACGTGCTGGGCCTCGACGTGCTGATGGATCGGGGCTGGATCGCCACCTACGGTTCCAAGGAACAAATGCAGGTGCAGGTCAGCTTCATGGAGCAAGGCGGCTCCGGCACGCCGGTGCCGGATCTGTCGATCGAGGTCGACGATGTCGACGAGGCGCTTGCCGCCATGAAGGAAGCCGGCTTCGCCATCGAATACGGCCCGGCCGACGAGCCCTGGGGTGTACGGCGCTTCTATGTGCGCGATCCGCTGGGCCGGCTGGTCAACATTCTCTCGCATCGGTGAATGCGCTTCTCAAGCGCAGGCTTGCGCCGCAAGCGCTTGGCGTTTAGCAAGGCCGCGGTTCAAATTCTTTTTCTGGGACGGTTTTCTCCATGGCAACGAAGCATCTTTTCCTGCTCCCCGGCGACGGCATCGGCCCCGAGGCCATGGCCGAGGTCAAGAAACTGATATCGGCCATGAACGAAAAGCTCGGCAGCGGCTTCGCCACCGATGAGGGCCTGGTCGGCGGATGCGCCTACGATGCGCATGGTGCGGCCATTTCCGATGCCGACATGGCCAAGGCGATGGCGGCGGACGCGGTGCTGTTCGGTGCCGTCGGCGGTCCGAAATGGGATGCGGTGCCCTACGAGGTGCGCCCCGAAGCCGGCCTGCTGCGGCTGCGCAAGGACATGGAGCTGTTCGCCAATCTGCGCCCCGCCATCTGCTATCCGGCGCTGGCGGCGTCCTCCTCGCTCAAGCAGGAGGTGGTCGAAGGCCTCGACATCCTGATCGTGCGCGAACTCACCGGCGGCGTCTATTTCGGCGAGCCCAAGCAGATCATCGATCTCGGCAACGGCCAGAAGCGCGGCATCGACACCCAGGTCTACGACACGTTCGAGATCGAGCGCATTTCGGGCGTCGCCTTCGAACTGGCGCGGACCCGCAAGAACCACGTCACCTCGATGGAAAAGCGCAACGTCATGAAGTCCGGCGTGCTGTGGAACGAGGTCGTCACCCAGACCCACAAGGCGCGGTACGCCGACGTCAAGCTCGACCACATGCTGGCCGACGCCGGCGGCATGCAGCTGGTGCGCTGGCCAAAGCAGTTCGACGTCATCGTCACCGACAATCTGTTCGGCGACATGCTGTCCGACATCGCCGCCATGCTGACCGGCTCGATCGGCATGCTGCCGTCGGCCTCGCTCGGCGCGCCCGACGTCAAGACCAAGAAGCGCAAGGCGCTCTACGAGCCGGTGCACGGTTCGGCGCCCGACATTGCCGGCAAGGGCATCGCCAACCCGATCGCCATGATCGCGTCCTTCGCCATGTGCCTGCGCTATTCCTTCGGCATGGTCGCGGAAGCCGACAAGCTCGAAGCCGCGATCGCCGCCGTGCTCGACGATGGCCTGCGCACCAAGGACATTCTCTCCGCCGGCATGACCGAGGTCGGAACCGTCGAGATGGGTGACGCGATCATCGCCAAGTTCCTGGGCTGATCCCATGCCGGTCGACGTCCGTTGGGCGACGGCCGCGGATGCCTCCGCACTTGCGGTCATGCTGTGCGCCATGGCGGCGCATTACCGGCAGCCACCGCTCGACCATGAGCGGGCTTTGTCCGCGGCGCGCAAATGGCTTGGCGAGGAAAGCCCGGCCTATCCGCATTTTGCGCTCGCCTTCGTTGAAGATGAGGTCAGCGGGTTGGCGTCGGTGGCGATCGCGCATCCGGGCGTCGATCTCGAGCGGCTGCTGTTCCTCAAGGATCTGTTCGTGCGTGACCAGGTCCGTGGCGCCGGCGTCGGCCGGGCGCTCATCGATTTTCTCGCCGATCATTGCCTCAGCCACGGTATCGGCCGCATTGATCTGACCACCGAGGACTGGAACGAGGGCGCGCTGCGCTTCTACGCGCGGCTCGGCGCCGAACGGCACGGCCAGAAGATTTTTCTCAGGTTTTCGGGCGACGCGCTGAAGGTGTTAAAACCTGACGCCTGACGCCTGACGTCGGGTCGGCCTCCCGCGCGATCACCGGCTGAAGGTGGCTCTCCGGGGACGACTTGACCGCCTGTTTCTATGCAGTTTCAGGTCAGAAAGATTTCAGTCTTTGGAAACTGCCCCCTAAATCCTCACACCCACCGGCACCGGTCCCCACTGGTTTTCGCGTCCCTGTGTCGGGATCAGTGCGAAGACCAGGATGATCAGGCTGCCGAAGGTCGGGATCAGGATGAGCAGGCAGAGCCAGCCCGACAGGCCGAGGTCGTGCAGGCGGCGCACGATCATGCCGAGGCTGGGGAAGAACGTGGCCAGCAGGAAAGCGCCAAACAGCCCGATCGTCACCACCGGTATCTCGATGCTGCCGAAAGTGCCTATCTGGACATCGATGAGAACGCCGACGCCGATGACCACCAGCAGCGCGATCGTCCAGAACAGGCAATAGGCCCAATATTCCTTGCGGCGGGCGCGGCCGGCGAAATTGAAATAGTTCCCGGTCATCGCTCGCCAGAAATAGGACCAGAGATCCGTGGGCCCGGCTGGCTCGGCCGACCGGCCGAAGGGGTGCGCCCGCGATGCGACGGCAGCCGGCGCGGGATCGGCTTGAGCCGGTGCGGCGCTGGCGGCGGCGTCGGCGGCCGGGCTTGCGGCCTGGACGGCGATCGAAAAAACGTCACGGGCCTGGCCGCCGCCCGCCTGGAACTCGACCGCCGTTCCCCTGGGCATCGCGGTTTCCCGGCGAAGGTTCTCGCGGGTGAAGGTGTAGCGGTTGCCGTCGGATCCGGTGATGAAGCCGAAGCCCTGGTCCTCGTCATAATGGAGCACTTCGCCGCGCATCACCCGCCCCCTTGTCGCCGCGTCCCCAAGGTGTGGCACAGGGCCGAGCCCATGGGCAAGCCGTGCGACCATCTGCGCCGGGCGCTGGGGCTGGATGATCGACCCGCTGCGCGCCTATCAAGGCCGGTCTGAAGGAGAGTGCGCGCGGGCGGCGTGCGGAACACCAGGCGCCGTGACCGCGACGGCTCGCCGCTTCAGCGGGTCTTACGATGGCCGCTTCGGCTTCTTGTGCTTTGGCGGGCCGGCATTGTCGAATTTCGGCTTGCCCGGCTTCCTTGCCCAGGGCTTTGCCTCATGCGCGGCTGCCGGGCGCTGGTCGGCTGCGGCCGGTGCGCGCTTCGCGAATTTGCCCTTCGGCGCGTTCGGATCGAATGGCGCCTTGCCGCGATGCGGTTTCTTTTCCGGGCTTGGCGGCTGGTAGCCGGCGCGCGACAGATCCGGCGTGCCCTCGAGCCGCTTCACCACGATGTTGCCCTGCAATTTGCGGTCGGGTCCGATGGCGGCCAGAAAACGATCGGCCCAGTCCGCCGCGATCTGCACGAAAGTCTCCTCCGGCTGCATCTTGATGGCGCCGATCTCGCGCTTGGAGATGCTGCCGGCCCGGCACAGCATCGGGATCAGCCAGCGCGGCTCGGCATTCTGCCGGCGCCCGACCGAAAGCGAGAACCAGACGCTGGCGCCGAAATCGTCGCGGCGGCTGGGCGCCTCGTCGCGGGGCGTGAATTTCTCGCCCGGCGTTCGTTCACGCGAAGGCGTGAACGGGGCGACGTCCATCAGATCCTCGGGCGCCGAACGGCTGGCGCGGCACTGGCGCACGAAGGCGGCCGCCACCTGCTCGGCGCCATGACGGGAGAGAAGCGCGTCGATGAAGGTGCGCTCGTCATCCTTCACCGGCTCATCGAAGGCCGGGTCGGCGAGGATGCGCTCGTCGTCGCGGCGGATCACGTCGTCGGCCGAGGGCGGGCTTGCCCATGTCGCCTTCAGGCCGGCGTTCTGCAGCAGCCGTTCGGTGCGCCTGCGGGCGCTGCCCGGCACGATCAGCGCGCTGACGCCCTTGCGCCCGGCGCGCCCGGTGCGGCCGCTGCGGTGCAGCAGCGTTTCCGGGTTGGTCGGCAGATCGGCGTGGATAACCAGTTCGAGATTGGGCAGGTCGATGCCGCGCGCGGCGACGTCCGTCGCGATGCAGACCTTGGCGCGGCCGTCGCGCATGGCCTGCAGCGCGTGGCTGCGCTCATTCTGGCTGAGCTCGCCCGACAGCGCCACGACCGAAAAATTGCGGTTGTTGAAGCGCGCGGTGAGATGATTGACGGCGGCGCGCGTGTTGCAGAACACCAGCGCGTTCTTCGCCTCATAGAAACGCAGCACGTTGATGATGGCGTTCTCGCGATCGGCCTGGGCGACGTTCAGCGCCCGGTATTCGATGTCGAGATGCTGCTTCTCCTCGCCGGCGGCGGAGATGCGCACGGCATCGCGCTGGTACCCTTGAGCCAGCGTCGCGATCGAGCGCGGCACGGTGGCCGAGAACATCAGCGTGCGGCGCTCGGCCGGGGCGGCGTCGAGGATGAATTCAAGGTCTTCGCGAAAGCCGAGGTCGAGCATCTCGTCGGCCTCGTCGAGCACCACGGCCTTGAGCGCCGACATGTCGAGCGATTGCCGTGTGATGTGGTCGCGCAGCCGGCCGGGCGTACCGACGACGATGTGGGCGCCGCGCTCCAGCGCGCGCCGCTCGGTGCGCATGTCCATGCCGCCGACGCAGGACGCCACGGTGGCGCCGGTCGGCTCGTAAAGCCATTCCAGTTCGCGCGTCACCTGCAGCGCCAGCTCCCGCGTCGGCGCCACCGCCAGTGCCAGCGGTGCCGTGGCCGCGCCAAAACGTTCCGCGCCGTCGAGCAGCGTCGGGGCCATGGCAAGGCCGAAGGCCACTGTCTTGCCCGAACCGGTCTGCGCCGACACCAATGCGTCGGCCTGGCCGAGTTCCAGCACTGCCTTCTGCACCGGCGTCAGCTCGGCATAGCCACGTTTTTCCAGCGCCTTTGCCAGCGCGGGAACAATACCTTCGAAGTTGGACATCTCGCTCTTTCGGAATTCAGGGGTCTGCGCTCATCATGGAGCACGAGCCGGGGCCGGCGCCGCGCCAGCCAAACAATCTTGGCCGTACGTACTTCTTGGCGTCGCTCTTGTACAGGGCGCGCCATGAAGGCCATGCGACGCCGCCAATTGACTCCTGCCGCAAACCGCGTAAAAGCCCGCCTCGAACGGGATTGTCTTCGATGCGCGGCCTTTTGATGGCTCTTCTTGCATTCGACGCCCCCAGCCACAATGTTAAGCATTGGGCCGGGCGCTTGGACGCGTCCGTCCGTTCCAGCAAAACCCCATTCTTGGCCGAGAAAACTGGCAAAACCACCACCAAAACGGTGTGATTCCCTTGGCCTAACCACCCTCTCCCGGGTCCGGCCCGGGGGACGGAACCCGCATCGGCCGGCGGGTTTTCTCCAAAAACCAAGCGGAGAGGGACAGGAGATATCAGATGAGTTTCAAGGTTGCAGTCGTCGGCGCCACGGGCAATGTGGGCCGGGAAATGCTCAACATACTGGAGGAGCGCGGCTTTCCGGTAAGCGAAGTGGTGGCGCTGGCCTCGCGGCGCAGCCAGGGCACGGAAGTGTCGTTCGGCGACCGCACGCTGAAGGTCAGGACGCTCGACCAGTATGATTTTTCCGACACCGACATCTGCATCATGTCGGCCGGCGGCAATGTCTCCAAGGAATGGTCGCCGAAGATCGGCAAGCAGGGCTGCGTCGTCATCGATAATTCGTCGGCCTTCCGCTACGACCAGGACGTCCCGCTGATCGTGCCGGAAGTGAACCCGGACGCGATCTCGCTGTTCACGCGCAAGAACATCATCGCCAACCCGAACTGCTCGACGGCGCAGCTCGTCGTGGCGCTGAAGCCGCTGCACGATTTCGCCACCATCAAGCGCGTCGTCGTCGCCACCTACCAGTCGGTGTCGGGCGCCGGCAAGGAAGGCATGGACGAGCTCTTTACCCAGACCCGCGCGGTGTTTGTCGCCGACCAGGTCGACGTCAAGAAGTTCACCAAGCGCATCGCCTTCAACGTCATCCCGCATATCGATGTCTTCCTCGACGACGGCTTCACCAAGGAAGAGTGGAAGATGGTCGCCGAGACCAAGAAGATGCTCGACCCCAAGATCAAGCTGACGGCGACCTGCGTGCGCGTGCCGGTGTTCATCGGCCATTCGGAAGCGGTCAATATCGAGTTCGAGAAGCCCATCACTGCCGACGAGGCGCGCGATATCCTGCGCGACGCTCCTGGCTGCCAGGTCTTGGACAAGCGCGAGGATGGCGGCTACATCACGCCGCTCGAATCGGCTGGCGAGGACGCCACCTTCATATCGCGCATCCGCGAGGATTCGACCGTTGACAACGGCCTGTCGATGTGGGTGGTGTCGGACAATCTGCGCAAGGGCGCGGCGCTCAACGCGGTGCAGATCGCCGAGCTTTTGGTCGAGCGCGGCCTGATCCAGCCAAAGAAGAAGGCGGCCTGACGGCGTTTAGTTTTCGCTCACGGGCCGTACCGCCGCTTGCGCGGCGGGCACTCCGCGGGGGCGCCGGACGACCGGCGGCCCGCTGTCGCGGGCTCGGCCTTTGGCCGTTAGCTCCCTTCTCCCCGTTACGGGGAGAAGGTCCCGGTAGGGGGACCAGGGGCGGCGCCGGCCTATGAGCGATCGCACCAAAATCACTCTGCGCCCGGCTATCGGTTCGGATGCCGCCGCCATCGCGACCATGATGCGCGCGTCGCTCAACGCTTTCGACTGGATGCCGGTGCTGCATACGCCGGAGGAAGACCTCTTCTTCATTCGCGACATCGTGCTGCCACGGCAGCAGGTGACGGTCGCGGAAGCCGGTGGCGCGATTGTCGGCTTCATCGCCGTCAGCGGCGATTGGGTCGAACAACTCTACCTCGACCCGGCCTGGACGGGGCATGGCATAGGCAGCCGGTTGCTGATCGACGCGACCGCTGCCCTGCCGGTCGTGAAACTCCATTGCTTCCAGGCCAACACCGGCGCCCGGCGCTTCTATGAGCGCCATGGGTTCCGTGCGGAAGCGTTCGGCGATGGCACCACCAACGAGGAAGGCCTGCCGGATATTCTGTATGTCCGCGGACACTGACCGCTTACCGAGCCCGTCCGTTCCCTGCCGCCAGTCCCCGCAACAAGAATATTGCCTCCTCCGCCCGCTCGGCCGGCACGAACAGATGATCGTGATAGAATGCCGAAACCGGATTGACGCCCATGCCGGCGCTGGCCAGCCGTGTGGTGATGGCGGCGAGGAAGCCGACGGCTTCCAGCGATGAGTGGATGTTCAGCGTGATCATCCGGCAGCGGAACGAGGCGGTCAGTCCGGCTGCCTTTGCTGCCTCCTCCGTCACGATCAGTGTCGTGCCCTCGTGCTCGCGGAACAGCATCACGGGGTCGAGGTTCTTCGGCTGGGAAACTCCAGGCGCCAGCGTGACAAAGACATAGATGCTGTCGAGCAGTTCCGGTGTCATTGACGCCAACAGGGTCTTCAGATCGGTTTCGCCGGCCATTCTTCTCTTCTCGCCTGTCTCGGGCGGGCCATGGCCCGCAGGCTTCCCAGTATCCGTAACCTGTACATGGCGATAGTCCGCACACCGGGCGCGCGACATCGCGATGTCGCTGACGGCTGGGCTTGCGGATCTGGCGCATCGCACAATACAGGAGTTGAGGGCCGATGCCGGTCCGTGAAAGAGCCGCCCATGATCGTTCGCCCGCGCCCCAACTTCCTGCAGCTGTTCTTCATCATGCGCGGTTCCGTGGTGCCGCGCATCCTGCCGCAGATCTTTGGGTTCGCCATCTATTCGGCGGTCATCCTTGCCCTGGCGCGGTGGTTCAAGCTCGATCTCGGCGTCTTCAACATCGCGCCGTTCGGATTGGTGGGCGTGACGCTGTCCATCTATCTGTCGTTCCGCAACAACGCCGCCTATGACCGCTGGTGGGAGGCACGCAAGCTGTGGGGCACGCTGGTCTTCGAAGTCCGCAACCTGGCGCGCGCCACCACCAGCCTGATCGCCGATCCGGCCGAACAGCGTGCCTTGCTCATGGAGGCGCTGGCCTTCTGCCATTTCCTGCGCGGCCAGTTGCGCAAGACCGACAGCATCAAGGACGCCCGTGCCTTTATCGACGCCGAAGCGGAGACGGTTGCAGCCTTTGCCAATCCGGCGGATGAGATGGTCAGGCGCATGGGCCGGCGCGCCAACGCGCAGCGCCGGGCGGGCGAGGTCGATTCGATCGGCTTCCGCATCCTCGATGAAAGGCTGGCGTCGATCACCGCCATCCAGGCCGGCTGCGAGCGGATCGCCGGCACGCCCTTGCCCTTCGCCTATACGCTGCTTGTGCATCGCACGGCCTACATCGTCTGCCTTCTCCTGCCGATCGGGCTGATCTCGACCACGGGCTGGGCGACGCCGCTGTTCACCGCGCTGATCGCCTACACCTTCTTCGGCCTCGACGCGCTTTCGGAAGAGCTCGAGGATCCTTTCGGCACCGAGGCCAACGACCTCGCCCTCGACGGCCTGTGCCGCGTCTGCGAGATCTCGGTGTTCGAGGCACTTGGCGAAACACCGCCGAAAATGCTCCCGGCCGAAAAGTTCTATTTCTCATAGCAAGTCCTGGTTCTGCGGGCATTCGAACCGCACGGGTCTGGCGAGTGGCATTTCGGCCACCTCAACGCGGGCCTTGACGTATCGGCCCGAGTCTCGTATCAAACTAAAAGGTTATATAACCATTTGGTTTGATAAGCATGACGACCGACAGTCTCAGCCTGACCCTCGCTGCGCTTGCAGACCCGACGCGGCGCGCCATCCTGGCGCGGTTGTCGCGCGGCGAGGCTTCGGTGACGGAGCTGGCGGAGCCGTTTGCCATGAGCTTTCCGGCGGTGTCGAAGCATCTCAAGGTGCTGGAACGTGCCGGCCTTGTAGTGCGCGGCCGTGACGCGCAGTTCCGGCCGCGCCGCCTGCAGCCGGAGCCACTGCGCGAGATCGACGCGTGGCTAGAATCCTATCGCGTGCTGTGGGACGGGCGGTTCGATCGGCTCGAAACCTATCTGCAGGCCTTGCAAAAGGGAGATCCCGACGTCAGCCATAGCTGAAGCCGCCGGCCCATTCAAAGAGGGGAAAAAGTGACAGATCAGTCGATAGAACTTCCGTCCGCCGACCCGGCGATCATCATCACCAGGACGTTCGATGCGCCGCGTGCTCTGATGTTCAAGCTGTTTACCGATCCCTATCATCTGGTGCGGTTCTGGGGGCCGGAAGGATCGAGCTACCCGATCTGCCAGATGGATGTGCGGCCGGGTGGCGAATGGCGCCTGACTATGCGTTTCGCCGACGGCAGCGAGTATCCAACCAACAGCGTCTACCTTGAGATCGCCCCGCCGGAACGGATCGTCTACCGCGACGCGCCGCTCGACCGCAGCCAATGGCAGGACAGCCTGCCCGCACCCAATATGGTGACGACTATCGTGTTCGAGGATTTCGGCGGCGGGACGCGGATCGTCGCCACTATCCGCGCCAACTCGATCGCCGCCCGGGACATGGCGGTGAAGATGGGCTTCGGCCAGATGGTGATGGCGAGCTACGCGCGCCTGGAGGCCTATCTCAAGACGCTTTGAACGAAGCGCGGTCCCGATGTCGCGTCGCGGGCCGCCGCACCGGACAGCAAAAAGAATCCGTGGTGTGTCGGGTCATCGTGCCGACGCGCGTCCTTGGATCGACCTTCGCCAAGAAGGCCGGCGTGCCTGAACCTGAATCACCGGAGGGAACATCAATGAGCATTTCCGAAGCCGCACCCGTTTCGACTGGCGCCCTGTGGACCGGCCGCGTACTCAGCGGCATCATCGTGCTGTTCATGATCTTCGACGGCGCCATTAAATTGCCGCCACTCGACATCGTCACCCAGACCATGGTGCCGCTTGGCTGGCCAGCAGATCCTGATATGGCCCGCTTGCTTGGCGTCATCGGCCTGGTGTCGACGGCGCTCTACGCCTGGTCGCGCACTTCGGTGCTCGGCGCCATCCTGCTAACCGCCTATATGGGCGGCGCCATCGCAACCAAGCTGCGCATCGACAGCCCGCTGTTCTCGCACACGCTGTTCGGCGTTTATCTCGGTGTCATACTGTGGGGCGGCCTCTATCTGCGCGACCCCAGGCTGCGCGCATTGATCCCTTTCAGCCGATAAGCACATTGTTTTGGCCCAATTCCCCAAGGAAGCGCCATGCGCTTTCTCGGGGAGATCGCTTCACACTTTTCCTGGAATTGCCTTGGGAGAGAAAAATGTTCAGCATCATCCTCATCATTCTGCTCGTCATCATCGCCGCCGTCCTCATCCATGCCGCGACTCGGCCCAATGATTTCGTCACCACCCGCACCGCCACCATCAAGGCTCCGCCGGAAGCGATCTTCCCGCTGATCGATGATTTCAGTCGCTGGCCGGCTTGGTCGCCTTACGAAAAGCTTGACCCCAACATGAAGCGCGCTCTCTCCGGCGCGCAAAGCGGCAAGGGCGCCGTCTATGCCTGGGAAGGCAATGGCAAGGCCGGCAAGGGGCGCATGGAGATTGTCAATTCGGTGCCGTACTCGCTGGTGTCGCTCAAGCTCGATTTCGAGAAGCCGTTCCGGGCCAACAACAGCGTCGACTTCACCTTGACGCCTTCGGGCGACAACACCGCCGTCAGCTGGGCCATGCGCGGCAGCCGCCCCTTCATCGCCAAGCTGATGGGCCTGTTCATGAATTTCGACACGCTGATCGGCCGGGATTTCGAGGTTGGTCTCGCCAATCTGAAGCGCCTCGGCGAGGCATGATCGGCGTGGGACGATACTGCTCGCTCAAGCGAGAAAGGTCGAGATCGTCATTCTCCTCGGGATCAAATCAGCCGTCTGAGAGTTAAGGAGTCGGCGGCGAGACGGCGACCCGCGTGAGAGAGGAACGAAAATGAAGAAAATCCTGGCTATTCTGGTATTGGCGACGGCGCTCGGTGCGTGCTCGCAGACGGAAAAAGGCGCCGCGGTCGGTGGCCTTGGCGGTGCTGCGATCGGCGCGGCCGTGGCCGGAGATCCGGTCCAAGGTGCTGTCGTCGGAGGCGCCGTTGGCGCCGTTGCGGGCGCCCTGATAGGCCATGCCAGCGAAAGCGGCCAATGCCGTTATCGCGATCGTCACGGCCGTGTCTATGTAGACCGCTGCCCGAGCGGCTATTGACCGGCACTGGACTTTAGTCGGCAAAACGGCGGGCACAGGCCCGCCGTTTCGTCGATGCGATGAACCAATATTTATTCGGCCGTGGCGGCTTCCGCCTCGGCGGGTGCTGCGGCAGCGGCGGCAACCGCGGCGGCTGCGTCTTCCTGCGCCTTCTTCAGAAGGGCTGCGCGTTCCTGGGCCTTCTTGCCGGGCTCCGCCTTCTTCGGGTTGGAGCGGGCGTCGCGCTTGGCAAGGCCCGCCTCGTCGAGGAAGCGCAGCACGCGGTCGGTCGGCTGGGCGCCGTGCGACAGCCAGTGCTTGACGCGATCGGCGTCAACCTTGACGCGCTCGCCGTCCTTCGGAAGCAGCGGGTTCCACGAGCCGAGCGACTCGATGAACCGGCCGTCGCGCGGCGAACGGGCGTCGGCAACGACGACGTGGTAGTAAGGACGCTTCTTCGAGCCCGCACGGGCCAGTCTGATCTTCAGTGCCATTTCTTTTCTCCTAAAAGCTCTGATTTCGTTGATCGGTTTGTGGCTGAATTTCTTGTCTGTGCATGTCGTTGTCCCAAAACCGCTGAGCACTTTCGGGCGACATGCACCGGTCAGCCGGTTTTCGTCACGCCGTTGGCAGCGGCGATCTGTTCGTGGTGGCGGATCACTTCGCGGACGACGAAGTTCAGGAACTTCTCCGCGAAATCGGGGTCGAGATGCGCGTCCTTCGCCAGCTGGCGAAGGCGGGCGATCTGCTGCTGTTCGCGCGCCGGGTCGGCCGGCGGCAGGCCATGCTCGGCCTTGAGCACGCCGACCGCCTTGGTGCAGCGGAAGCGCTCGGCCAGCATGTGGATGAGGGCGGCATCGATGTTGTCGATCGAGGCGCGATAGCCGGCCAGGATGGTGCGGGCGTCGGCCATGTCTTTTTCTTCGTTCACAGCTTCCTCACTTCTTCTTGCCAAGCCCAGGCAGTCCGCCACCGCCGAGGCCGGGAAGCCCCGGAAGTTTCATGCCGCCGGGCAGACCGGGCAGGCCGCCGCCGGGAAGACCCCCCGGCAAGCCTTTCATGCCGCCGAGGCCCGCGGCCTGCGCCTGCTTCTGCAAGGCTTCCAACTGCTTGGGATCCATCTTCGACAGATCGGGCATGCCGCCGCCCATCATACCCCCTGGGCCGCCGGGCATCATGCCGCCAAGGCCCATCTTGGAGGCGAGGCCGCCCATCATGCCGCGCATGAGGCCGCCGCCTTTGCCCTTGCCGCCCATCGCCTTCATCATGTCGGCCATGCCGCGATGCATCTTCAGGAGCTTGTTGATCTCGGCCGCGTCGGTGCCGGAGCCGGCGGCGATGCGCTTCTTGCGCGAGTGCTTGAGCATATCCGGATTGGCGCGCTCGGCCTTGGTCATCGAGGAGATGATGGCAAGCTGGCGGCCGAACATCTTGTCGTCGAGGCCGGCGGCGGCCATCTGGTCCTTCATCTTGCCCATGCCGGGCATCATGCCCATGATGCCGCCCATGCCGCCCATCTTCGACATCTGCTGAAGCTGCTGGGCGAGGTCGTTCAGGTCGAACTTGCCCGATTGCATCTTCTTGGCCATCGCCGCCGCTTGCTCGGCGTCGATGTTCTCGGCGGCCTTTTCGACGAGCGAGACGATGTCGCCCATGCCGAGGATGCGGTCGGCGATGCGCTTGGGGTGGAATTCCTCCAGCCCGTCCATCTTCTCACCGGTGCCGATCAGCTTGATCGGCTTGCCAGTGACGGCGCGCATCGAAAGGGCGGCACCACCGCGACCGTCGCCGTCCATGCGGGTCAGCACAAGGCCGGTGATGCCGACACGGTCGTCGAAGCTCTTCGCCAGATTGACGGCGTCCTGGCCGGTCAGCGAATCCGCCACCAGCAGGATTTCGTGCGGGCTCGACACCTTCTTGATGTCGGCCATCTCGACCATCAGCGGCTCGTCGATATGCGTGCGGCCGGCGGTGTCGAGGATAACGACGTCGTGGCCGCCGAGCTTGGCCGCCTGCACGGCGCGCTTGGCGATATCGACCGGGTTCTGGCCGGCAATGATCGGCAGCGTCGCGACCTTGACCTGCTCGCCGAGCTGGCGCAGCTGCTCCTGCGCGGCGGGACGCCGCGTGTCGAGCGAGGCCATCAGGACCTTCTTGTTCTGCCGCTCGGTCAGCCGGTTGGCGATCTTGGCCGAGGTGGTCGTCTTGCCGGAGCCCTGCAGGCCGACCATCATGATGACGACGGGCGCCGGCGCATTGAGGTCGATGGCGACGCCCTCGGCGCCCAGCATGTCGACCAGCTCGTCATGGACGATCTTGACGACCATCTGGCCGGGTTTGATCGACTTGAGGACCGCGGCGCCGACGGCCTTCTCGCGCACCTTGTCGGTGAAGGACCGCACCACTTCCAGCGCCACGTCCGCCTCGAGCAGCGCACGGCGCACCTCACGCAGCGCCGCCGAGACATCCGCCTCCGACAGCGCGCCGCGGCCTGTCAGGCCGTTCAGGATGGAGCCAAGACGCTCCTGCAGCGATTCAAACATCGATCGTCCTTCAATCTCGGTTCGGGTTCGATCCGAGAGGTAATGCGTTCGCGCCAACTGTCCAAGCAAAAGCAAAGCCCAAAACCAAAAAGCACCCGGGGGCGCACAGCGCTGCCGGGTGTTGGCCTCCAGGATCTGTTTACAGCACTTGGCCTCAAAGAGGCTTCGGCGTCCTGGTCGGCTTGCTCGGAGGGATACTCGTCGCGGAATTCGAGGCGTGTAGACAGGAAATCGGCCGCGGAGTCAAGACAAGGGCCGGCTCGCGCCGTTCCTCGCGCCCCAATCAGCCTGCCTTCGCGCCGCTCGGGAGCTCGGCCGTGACCTTCAGCGGCGAGCGGGAATGCAGCAGCAACACGATCGTCAGCAGGCTGCAGGCGATGCCGATAAGGGCGATGAGAATGGCATCCGACGTCATCCAGCCGGGGCCTTCGAGCGGCCTCGCGGTGAACAGGGCAAAGGAGTTGTAGCTCTCCTGATGCGAGATCAGCAGGAAGCCGGTCAGATTGTTGCCGAGATGGGCGCCCAGCGCCGCACCGAGGTTGCCCGTGGCGTAGACCACGAGCGTCAGAAGCAGCGCGAAGGCCGCGATCGAGACCAGCACGCAAGCGTTGATGGCGAGCGACGAAGCGCTGCTCCAGTGCAGCGAGGTGAACAGCAGGCCCGGCAGCATCGCCCAGATGAGCGGGCTCCTGAACCGGTTGGCCAGGCCACGCAGCAGGTAGCCGCGAAACAGCACCTCCTCCGACGAGGTCTGCAGCAAAGTGAGCGCGACGATCGGGATCACAAACAGCAGCCAGGAGGACAGGCTGATCGTGCCACGCGCGATCTCCGGCTGCAGCAAATAGAGCAGGATTTCGGATAGGGCCGAGGTGATCAGCACCGCGACCAGTCCCTTGAGGAAGTCCGGCCACGAGACGCGCCGGCTGACGCCAAGCAGCGCCGACAGCGGTTCGCCATGCACCCAGCGCATGGCGATCCACAGGCCGATCCAGATGCCGGCGAAGGAGGCGAGGGCGCTGAGGATGCCGATCGGCGAAGCGAGGAAATCCTGCATGCCGGACGGCGAAGCAGCCGTCTGCCAGGCGAAGTAGGCATAGGTGCCGCCGAACAGCACGGCCGCGGTGGTGACGGCCCAAAGCAGGACGACGACCAGCGTTCCGAGGAAGAGACGCAACAAGGTCGTCCTTACGTTCGGCGAGTGCCGGTAGCGTTCGAAGGCAGTGTCGTCGATCGTCACGCTCGGTCCCTCGCCCGAATCCATCATCTCCTGATCTAGCCGATGGGTTCGGAAATCGGAATCGCAATTCGTCAGGGATCAATGCGCAAGTAGACACATCGCGGCACCCAGGCGTTGCTCGGGTGCCGCGGGATCGACGGTCCCAGGTGTCGCCAGCGGCCGCTTGGGCGACCGCTGGTTTGCGTCAACGCACCACGTACATGATGCGCCGCGTCTGCGGATCGATCAGCGCCGGCTGGCCGTTCACATAGACATAGCGGTAGTTGTAGTCGGGAATTTCGCGCAACTCGACCGTGTCGGGCAAGGTGGCGCCGGTCACCACCTCGCCGTCGAGATAGACGGGGTCGAGGCGATGCGTATCGACATAGGTGCGTACCTCGGCCGGAGGCGGGGGAAAGGCGCCCTCGACCGGCTCGCCGGCGACGATCGCCCCGGTATAGTCGGTCGAATAGTCGCCGATGTCTTTCGGCGGCGAGACGACAGCAACGCTGGATCCATGCGGACGCTGCGTCAGCACCACCCGGGTGCCGCTGAAATCGGCCGTCACATAGTCGGAATAGACCCAGCCCTGGCCGCCGGCTTCGGCGATGGTGCACCATTTGCTGTTTTCGATGCAGCCGTTGAGCGTCGCCGACTGGCCGGCGGCGAGCACGCCGATGACAGGATATTGCGGGCCGGGGCCGGCGCGCACGTTGAGATCGGTGACGGCCGAGACGGCGGTGTCGGCAAAGGCGGCACCCGACATCACGGTCATCATCCCGGCGATTGCGGGAAACAATACGGATTTCATGGTTTCTCTCCGTTTTCATGGTCCCTCGGCGGTGAAAACGGGGCAGTCGCGCATGCGTTCCGGCTAAAACGCCGGCGTTACCTCACGATTTGTTCCCGCGTCTTTCGGCAGGCCGGTCAGAAGGTCGTGAACGAAGGCCAGTTTTCGCGCCGTCGTGTCCGAAATGACGAAGGGATAGAGATCGGGCAGACCCATGCAGCGGTTGATCGAATTGGAGGCCTCCGACAGCACCAGCCAGCGGGCAAGGATTTTCTCGAAGGGCTCGGGCGTGTTGGCGGGTTCCGACGGGGCCGCCTGCAGTTCGCCGCCCGTGTCGCCCCGCGGCAAATCGTTGGCCTCCACCGTCTCAAGCCGGCCGAGCGGGAAGTTCAGCGCATGGACCATCTCCAGCGTGTCGGTGATGTGCAGGTGGTGAGCCCAGGTTTCGGCCCAGTCCTCCCAGGGATGCGAGGTGGCGTAGGCCGAGATGTGGTCTTGCTGCCAGTCGGGCGCGGCACCATTAGCGTAGTAAGCCTTCAACGCCTGTTCGTAATCGGCGCGCTCGTCACCGAACAAGGCGCGGAAAGCATCCAGCCTCCGTGCATCGTCGCGGATCAGGCGATCCCAGTAGTAGTGGCCGAGTTCGTGGCGGAAATGGCCGAGCAGCGTGCGGTAATTCTCACCCATCTCGACGCGACGCTTCTCGCGCTCGGCGGAGTCGGCCTCGGCGACATTGAGCGTGATCAGGCCATTGTCATGGCCGGTGAGGATGCGTTCGCCGCCGGGCCCACCGCCGATCGGATCGGCGAGGAAGTCGAAGGCGAGGCCAGCCTCGTCCGTGGGTGCCTGCTTGGGCGCCACCGGCAGGCCGAAGGCGAGCAGCGAATAGATGGCGCGCTTCTTCGCCGCCTCGACCCGGATCCAGCGGCGGCGGTTGCCGTCGACGGAGAGATCGGGGATCAACTGGTTCAGCCGGCAGGCACGGCAAAAAACCCGCCCAGGCTCGGCCATCCAGTTGCAGGCGCATTCATCGGCATTGATGCACTGAAAGGTGCCGTCCGCGCCCGACAGGGCAAAGCGGGCGTCCTCGGGATCGTAGAGCACGAGGCTTCCGCAGTTCAGGCACTGCGCATTCTCGAAATAGAGACGGTGGCCGCAATGCGGGCAGTCGAAGAGTTTCATGTCTGTCTCGATTCATCAGAGTAGGCACGGTGTGCATGGCGGCCCGTGCCCAAACGCGAACCGCCTGCCGGCGTTCCGCATTCCATCGAGACTATTTCGCCGCAAGCTGGGCGACGACCTGCCTGGCCACCGCCTCGCCCGACCGCCGCGCGCCGCCGCAGGACTGTATCAGCGGTCCGGCGACATGCCATGCGGTCCATGCCTCGAGCGGCTTGAAGGAGAGGCTCGCCGCCCGCACGGTCCTGGTCGCGGACAATCCGCCGAGCCGGCGCCGATGATCACGACATCAACGTCTTCCATGCTATTTCGACCCCGCCACAATAATCACTTGATCGTAAGCAAATTCCCCGGCATTCGCCAGCATCGCGCCACAGGACGGTGACAAAGGCGCGTTTCGCTGGCAAATTCCCGCCGGGACGTGAATCAGGCAACCAGGAGAATGACATGGCAATACTTGCCAAGGGTAGGATTTTAGCGGCCGCACTGGTGGCGGTGCTGGGGCTGGCGACGGGCGCGCAGGCGGCGGGGAGTTGCGGCAAGACCGGCGCCGGCTTCGATGCCTGGAAGCAGGATTTCGCCGCGGATGCCAAGGCCGAAGGTGTGGGCTCCAAGGGCCTGGCCGCCCTGGCCGGCGCGACCTACGCAACAAGGACGATCGCCGCAGACCGCGCCATTCACAAGGCTTTCAGCGGCTCGGTGGACGACTTCATGAAGCGCCGTGGCGGGGCGGCCATCATTTCCAAGGGCCGGTCGCTGAAGAAGTCGAACGCGGCGCTGTTCAACCAGATCGAACGGAATTATGGCGTATCGCCAGGCGTGCTGCTCGCCATCTGGGGCATGGAGACCGGCTTCGGCGCTTCCATGGGCAACCAGAATACGATCTCCGCCATTTTGACGCTTGCCTATGATTGCCGCCGCCCGGACTACTTCCACCCACATGCCATCGCGGCCCTGAAGCTGGTCGATCGCGGCGCGTTGACCTCCTCGTCGGTCGGCGCCATGCATGGCGAGGTCGGCCACACGCAGTTCCTGCCCGGAAATGTCCTGAAATATGCGGTCGGCAACGGAAACCTGCGCGACAAGGCCACCGCGCTGGCTTCCACCGCCAACTACCTCAAGGGTCATGGCTGGAGGGCCGGCGCGAGCGCAAGCGCCAATATGGGCGCGATTGCCGGCTGGAATTCGGCAAACGTCTATCAGCAGGCCATCGCCCGCATCGCCGACGCGATCGATGCCGACTGATAGAAGCCTCTGTTTCGAGCAAGAGCCCGGCCATGCGCCGGGCTTTTTGTTGCGCTGAACAGCAACGGGAATTCGGCCGAAGCCTCTCCAATGCCGTCATCCTCCGGGTCCGCGCTGCGTTGCCACGCTCCTTGCTCGGCCCGTTGAAGGGACCGATGCTGCCTGCTAATCGCCGACATCAATCACATAGGAGCAGCCGGCCAGCGTCTGGCCGGGATGGGTATCGACAGTCGACACATTGAGCGTGACGCGCGTGGAAAGGTTCACGCCGCCACTCTCCTCGGTGCTTTCGGCCAAGACTTTCTCGCCGAGGAATTTGTCTGGCGTCGAGACCGTCGCCGGGACATCGAGCCGCCGGGCGAGGTCGGGCGCGGCAATGCCGTCAAGCACGGCCATCGGCCCTGTCGCGGTGAAGACGATTGTCGCCGTCTCACGCCCGAAGACATGGACCGGAGCGGGCAATTCATACTGGCTGAGGAATGGATTGCCTGATGCAACCTCTTTCCAGCCCAGCTTCTCAACGGTCCCGGGGTCGCCGGTCAGCCAAAGGGCAAAACCGTTATAGGTCGGCACGTCGGCCCTGCATTCGATGAGCGCGGCGAGGTCGAGAGAGGCGGGATCGAAATCCCCGGCCGCCGCCGGTGCCGCCAGAAGAACCAGCGGCACCAGGCCGAGACGGCGCATGCCTATTTGTTGCGGTTGCGCGCGGCCAGCGTGCGCAGCCTGAGCGCATTGAGGCGGATGAAGCCGGCGGCGTCCTTCTGGTCGTAGGCGCCGCGGTCGTCCTCGAAGGTGACCAGCGCGTCGGAATAGAGCGTCTTCTTCGACTTGCGGCCGGTGACGATGACATTGCCCTTGTAGAGCTTGAGGCGCACCGTGCCTTCCACGTCTTCCTGGCTCTTGTCGATCATCGCCTGCAGCATCAGGCGCTCGGGCGAGAACCAGAAGCCATTGTAGATGAGTTCGGCGTAGCGCGGCATGAACTCGTCCTTGAGGTGCGCCGCACCCCGGTCGAGCGTGATCGATTCAATGGCGCGGTGGGCCACGATCAGGATGGCGCCGCCCGGTGTCTCGTAGACGCCGCGCGATTTCATGCCGACGAAGCGGTTCTCGACCAGGTCGAGCCGGCCGATGCCATTGTCGCGGCCAAGATCGTTCAGCGCCGCCAGCATGGTCGCCGGCGACAGCTTCTTGCCGTTGAGCGCGATCGGATCGCCCTTCAGGAATTCGATCTCGATCTCGGTGACCTTGTCGGGCGCGTCCATCGGCGAAACGGTGCGCTGGTGGACGAATTCCGGCGGCTCGCTCCACGGATCTTCGAGAACCTTGCCCTCGGAGGAGGAATGCAGAAGGTTGGCGTCGACCGAGAACGGCGCCTCGCCCCGTTTGTCCTTGGCAACCGGGATCTGGTGCTGCTCGGCGAAATTGATCAGGTCGGTGCGCGACTTGAACGACCAGTCGCGCCACGGTGCGATGACCTTGATGTCGGGGTTCAGCGCATAGGCCGACAGCTCGAAGCGCACCTGGTCGTTGCCCTTGCCGGTGGCGCCATGCGCGATCGCATCGGCGCCGGTCTCCTTGGCGATCTCGACGAGATGCTTGGAGATCAGCGGGCGCGCGATCGACGTGCCGAGCAGATAGGTGCCCTCATAGACGGTGTTGGCGCGAAACATCGGGAAGACGAAGTCGGAGACGAATTCCTCGCGCACATCGACGATGCGGATGTCCTTGATGCCCATCATCTCGGCTTTCTGGCGCGCCGGCTCCAGCTCGCCGCCCTGGCCAAGGTCGGCGGTGAAGGTGACGACCTCGGCGCCGAGTTCGGTCTGCAGCCATTTCAGGATGATGGATGTGTCGAGACCGCCGGAATAGGCGAGCACGACTTTCTTGACGTCTTTGGTCTTGGACATTTCTGCTCCGTCGATGGCGGACGCTTGGGCAAGGGCGTCACGGATTGTCGGAGCGCCTTTTAGCAGGAACGGCAAAGCGAGCAAGCGCGCGCGGCGCCAGACTGCTGATCCAGCGCACGACAGGCGCCAACTCTTCGGGATCAGGCCCCGGGGAAACAACCTGCTACAATCGTGGGCTGCATTTATGCCGAGGATTTAAGCAAGTTTTCATGTCCTGCCGCTAAACCGGCCGCTCAATACGGGTGTCCTCGGGCTTGGACCATTCCTGATGCGCGTTATATCATGCATCGCCACGGAGCATAATCTGTGGCTCGTCCTGCTGGCGGCGCTGATGTGCGTCACCGGGTGCTGGGTGACGATCGGTCTCCTGGACCGCGCCAGGAAAACCGTCGGCGTGCAGATGCGGGGATGGCTGTTCCTGACCGCGGTCGCGGCCGGTTCCTCGATCTGGTGCACGCATTTCATCGCCATGCTGGCTTATCGGCCCGGCGCGCCGATCACCTTCGATCCGGCGCTCACCATGATGTCCCTGGTCATCGCCATGGTTGGAACCGGGGCGGGTTTCGGCCTTGCCCTGGACAAGAGCCGCGGCCTGGCGCCGGAATGGGGCGGATGCCTTGTCGGGCTGGCGATCTCGGCCATGCACTATACCGGCATGATGGCCTATCACGTGGCCGGCATCGTCGAATGGAACGGCTCCTATGTCATCGCCTCACTTGTCATTTCGTCGGTATTCTCCGCAGTGGCGATCGGCCAGGCGGTGCGCCGGCCATATCGCCGGTCGCACTATCTCGGAATCGGCCTTTTGGTGCTGGCAATCGTCGGCCTGCATTTCACGGCGATGGCGGCGGTGGCGGTGACGCCGCTCTCCTTCATCACCACGGGCACCAATCCCGATATTCTCGAAGCGATGGCCGTCGCGGTCGCCGTGGTCGGCATGATCGTCGCGGCCACCGGCTTCGCCAGCTATCTGATCGACGAACGCGGCCGGCTCGAGAGCTTCGAGCGGCTGCAGCATCTTGCGCTGAACGACTCCCTCACCGGCCTTGCCAACAGGGTCTCCTTCAACGACCGCCTCGACCATGAGATCGAGCGGGCGCGCGAGGATGAGGAGACGATGACCGCCGTCATCGTCATCGATCTCGACCGCTTCAAGGAAATCAACGACCTCAGGGGACACGCTGCCGGCGACCAGGCGCTTAAGATCATTGCCCGCAGGCTGGCGAAGCTGACCGGCGATGGCGAGTTCGTCGCCCGACTCGGCGGCGACGAGTTTGCCGCCATCAAGCGCTTCAAGGACCAGAACGAGTTGCTTGGCCTGGTGTCGCGGCTGGAAAAATCATTGTTCCAGCCCCTGCGGATCGACGATTTCGAGACCGTCACCGGCGCCAGCATCGGCGTCGCCGTCTATCCGCGTGACGGCGCCGACCGGGAGAGGCTGGTCAGCAATGCGGATCTGGCGATGTACCGGGCCAAGAACGACGTGACGCGGGCCGTCTGCTTCTACGAATCGGCCATGGACGAGACGGCGCGGGCGCGCCGGGCGCTGGCCACCGACCTTCGCCTGGCGGTCGAGCGCGGCGAGCTCTCGCTGCACTACCAGGTGCAGACCTCGGTTGCGACCGGCGCCACCTGCGGCTACGAGGCGTTGCTGCGCTGGACACATCCCGTGCACGGCATGGTCCCGCCCGCCGAATTCATTCCGATCGCCGAGGAGAATGGCTCCATTCTGCCGATCGGCGAGTGGGTGCTGCGCACCGCATGCCGCCAGGCGGCCTCCTGGGACAATGGCCACAAGATCGCGGTCAATCTGTCGCCGGTGCAGTTCGCCCATGCCGATCTCGCCAAGCTCGTCCATCAGATCCTGATCGAGACCGGCCTGTCGCCGAAGCGTCTCGAGCTCGAGCTGACCGAATCGACAATCGTCGCCGACAAGGTGCGCACGCTGCACGTGCTGCGGCAGATAAAGGCGCTGGGCGTGACGATCGCGATCGACGATTTCGGCACCGGCTATTCGTCGCTCGACACGCTGCGCTCGTTTCCGTTCGACAAGATCAAGCTCGACCGCTCCTTCATGGCCGATGTCGAGCGCAGCCCGCAGGCCAAGGCGATCATCCGCGCCGTGCTGACACTGGGGCGCAGCCTCGATATTCCCGTGCTCGCCGAAGGCGTCGAGACCCATATCCAGCTCACCATCCTGCAGGTCGAAGGCTGCAACGAGGCGCAAGGCTATTTCCTCGGCCGCCCCAAGCCGATCGATCAGATACTGCCCACCGGAGCGGGCCTCGACACCTCGAACGTTCCGCGCGCCGACCGGGAGCCCGGCAGGATGCGTCTGGCCAAGCGGGCATAGGGTTGGACCGCAGGTTTGACGGGGAATGATCGATAGGCTGCATCGGTCAGAATCTCGGTCGCCGTTCGCCCTATCTCCCAGCCAGTGCCTTTCTGGCGAGTCTCCCTTTCGGAAGCATCCTGGCGCCGCAATTCCATCCGTTTCGGATGACCCGCGCCTTGGGCCGGATTGGATGACCTCCAACTCCCTGGTTTGACGCCGTGCCGGACGGAAAGCCGTTTCACGCTTTCCCGGAATTGCTCCAGCGGCACGTCGCGTTCGAACGGGTTCATGCGGCACGTGCCTTAGATCTCCAGCCCTGAACCGCTGCCTCCCAAGGTCCGAGTGATGTCCCCGCGGCATGCTGCTTGCGCCTCCATAGCCGCTTGACAGTCGGCAAAGCCACATCTACAAAGTTGTAGACCTAACCATACATTTGAGCAATGAGCACGTCAAAACCCACCCTATGGCTGCAAGTCTCCGACCTGCCAGATCCCGATGCTCCGAGACGCCGGTTGGCCCATCCTGGCCGCTGGATCAGCGGTGCAATCGGGCTTTTGGTACTGGCATTGCTGATCCGCGCTTTCGCGATGGGGCAGATCCGCTGGGATGTGGTCGGACAGTTTCTCACCGCCCGCGTCATCCTCGTCGGGTTTGGCTGGACGCTGCTGATCTCGGCCTGCGCGTTGGCCCTGGGCATCGTCCTTGGATTGGGATTTGGCATCATGCGCACGGCGGCCAACCCGACACTGAGATTTGCCGCCTGGCTCTATGTGTGGATCTTCCGCGGCACGCCGGTGCTCCTGCAACTGTTGATCTGGTTCAACATCGGGCTGGTCTTTCCGCGGCTTTACATTCCAGGCCTTGTCGACGAGCGGATGGTTGACGTGGTGACCCCCTTTGTCGCCGCCGTATTGGGGCTTGGCGTCAATGAAGGTTCCTACCTAACGGAGGTCGTGCGCGGGGGTATCGGGTCCGTCGATCGCGGCCAGATCGAGGCGGCCAACACGCTGGGTATGACCCCTGGCCAGACGATGCGACGCATCGTCCTGCCGCAGACCTTGCGGTTGATCCTGCCGGTGTTGGGCAACAGCGCCGTCGGCATGCTCAAGTTCTCTTCGCTCGCCGCGACCATTGCGATGGGCGAAATGCTGAACGCCGCGCAGCGGATCTACTTCATCAATGGCGCGGTCATCGAACTGCTTTTCGTCTGCTCGATCTGGTATCTGGTCGGAACCACGCTGCTGTCGATCGGTCAATTCTATCTGGAACGGCATTTTGGCCAAAGTGCCGTCAGCACCGGAAGCCGCAGGCAATGGTTCAAAACGCGGTCGCGGCCAGCGATTGCTTCGGGTGAAGCATGAGCCTCGCGATCAAGGCAGTCGGCATCCGCAAGCGGTTCGGTACACATGAAGTGCTGAAGGGGCTCGACCTGGACGTCACCTATGGCGAGGTGGTCTGCATCCTCGGTCCCTCCGGCAGTGGCAAAAGCACGTTTCTGCGCTGCATCAACCATCTCGAGGTTCCGAACTCGGGCTATGTCTGGATAGACGGCTCGATCGTGGGGTACGAACTGCACGGCAAAGTGCTGCACGAGTTGCCGGTTCGCCGCCTGCGCGCCCAGCAGCGCCAGCTGGGCATGGTGTTCCAGCACTTCAACCTGTTCGCCCACCGCACGGTGCTGGGCAATGTCATCGAAGGGCCCATGATTGTACGGGGCCTGCGCCGTGCCGAGGCAGAGAAACGCGCCATGGAGCTCCTGCATCAGGTCGGCATGGCCAACCGGGCATCGAGCTACCCCTCGCAGCTTTCGGGCGGACAGAAGCAGCGCGTCGCCATTGCGCGCGCGCTTGCGATGGAGCCCCGCGTGATGCTCTTCGACGAACCGACCAGCGCGCTCGACCCCGAACTCGTGGGCGAGGTGCTGGAGGTGATGCGCGGCCTCGCCAAGGGCGGCACCACCATGATCGTCGTCACACACGAAATCGGCTTTGCCCGCGAGGTCGCCGACCGCGTTCTGGTGATGATCGACGGCGAGATTCGGGAAATGGGAAAACCCGAACAGGTTCTGAGCAACCCCGGTGATCCGCGCGTCAGAACATTCCTCAGCCGCGTGCTGTCCTGAGACAGGGCGCGCAAATCTTCACAATGGGAGAACTAAAAATGACACGGACGTTTTCGCTGGTTCAGCGCCTTGCCTCGGTGGCGCTTCTGGGCTTGGCTGTGTGCAGCCCTGCCCGCGCCGCAACCGATGAAGCCGCGGCCGCCAAGCTGCCGGATGCCGTGCGCAGCGCCGGCAAACTCAACGTCACTATCAGCCTTGCCTACCCGCCGATGGAATACAATGATGCCGGCTCGACCGATCTCAAGGGCTTCGATATCGATCTGGCAAAGTCAATCGCCGATCGGCTCGGCCTGAAGATCGAGTTCCAGAATGTCGAGTTCCCGCAGCTCATCCCGCAGGTCGTCACAGGCCGATCGGACATCATCATGACGGCATTCTCCGACAAGGTCGAACGCCAGACGCAGCTGGATTTCATCGATTACTTCAAGACCGGCAATGTCTTCTATTCCGCCGCCGAACTGAAGGACACGATCAAGGCCGAGTCGGATCTCTGCGGCAAGACCATCGCGGTCGCGACCGGCACCAGCTGGGTCACATGGGCCGAGGACCTGAGCAAGACGACCTGCGCGGCCGACAAGCAGATGAACGTCATCCAGATACCAACGCAGGCCGAACACATCATGCAGATCCGCCAGGGCCGTGCACAGGCCTCGATCATCGGACTGGAGGGATTGCTCGATCTGATGAAGCAGGAGCCTGGCAAGTTCTACCAGATCGGCGCGGTTGGCGAGATCAACCACTATGGCATCGCGCTTGCCAAGCCCAACACGCAATTGCGCGACGCTGTCCAGGCGGCACTCAATACGATGAAGACAGATGGTACCTATGCCGAGATTCTGGATCGCTATGGCCTGAAAGAGGCTGGCGTCGAGGACTTCACGATAAACGGTGCAAAGAAGTAGAGGAACCATGCCGCGACCTGATCCGCACGATCCGTCCGCCACCGATCCTTCCCTCCAGACAGGCCGCCCTGAGGTCGACCTGTCACGGCTGCGGCTCGACACATATTCGGGGGAACAGCTCTACCGTCAGCTGTACCGAATGCTGCGGGCCGCAATTCTGAGCGGGGATATTGCCGAGGGTGAAGCCATTCCATCGGAAAACCAGCTGCGCGATCAGTTCGGCATAGCGCGAACCACGGTCCGCAACGCAATGACGCTGCTGGTGTCGGAGGGGTTGGTGCGGCAGATCCGGGGTCGTGGAACGATCGTCTCCCACCGGCCGGTCAGCCACAGCATCTGGAACTTCGGCAGCTTCACGGAACTGGCCCGCCGGCAAGGCCAACGTCCGGTCACCCGCACGCTGGAACATCAGGTAAAGGACGGCGAATTGCATCTGGTGCGTGCGCGCGGCCTCGCCAATGGCGAGGCCGTCACCTGGCTTAACGTGGATATGTCGTGGCTGAGTCTTGAACTCTATCCCGGCATCGAAAGCTACGATTTCGCGACGCAGTCGCTTTATGAGGTACTGCGTCGCGACTACGGCAGGCATCCAATGCGCTCGGAGCTTCTGCTCACGGTCGTGCCGCCCTCGGAGCGGCTGAAGGAGGTCTTCGCAACGGCAGCGGAAGTGCCGGGCTATCTCTGCGCCAGCGGCGACGTCCTGGACGGCAACGACCAGTTGGTCGAACGCACGTCGATCGTCTATTCGCCCGCCGTCCAGATGAAATTCGCAACGCGCTGGGGACGCAACATGGCGCAACTCCCCTCGGAGCGGAGCGCAGGAGACCAGACATGAGCCGCTTCGGCAAAACCTTCACCACCCCCAAGCCGATATTGGCGATGCTGCATCTCGCCGGCGAAGGGCGTCAGGCCAAGCTTGCGCAGGCCGAGGAAGAGGCGCGTATCCTGACCGGCGAAGGCGTGGATGGGCTGGTGGTCGAAAACTATTTCGGCGACGCGGACGACGTCGAGCGCGCGCTTGACCGTATCTGCGGACTGGGCCTGGGCGGCAAGATCGGCGTCAACGTGCTGCGCGACGACGCGTCGGCCTTTGCGCTGGCTGGACGCTATCCCGTCGATTTCATTCAGATCGATTCGGTCGCGGGCCATCTGCCGCCCGAAGCCGATGCGCCCTTCGCCGCGGAACTGGCGGCGCGGAGAGCGGCCGCTCCGGTGCTGCTGCTCGGTGGGGTGCGCTTCAAATACAAGCCTGTCCTATCCGGCCGGTCGGAAGCCGAGGATGTCCAGATCGGCGCTGCCCGCTGTGACGCGCTGGTCGTGACATCAAACGCTACTGGCGAGCCGACGGAGCTCGGCAAGGTGGCGAGATTTCGTGCCGCGACCGGCGGAAGTGTGCCGCTCTTGATCGGCGCCGGCATGACGGAGGCCAATGCCGCCGAGCAACTGGCGGTCGCCGACGGTGCAATCGTCGGAAGCTGGCTGAAACGCGATCACCGGGATACCGGCGCGATGGAAGCCGACCATGTCGTACGCTTCATGCGGGCCGTGCGTTCCCTGCGAGCCGCGGCATGAACAGGCAGGACCATGTCGTCGCGTGCCCCGCGACCGCCGAGGCTTTCGCGCGCTTCGGCACCGTCTATGACCTGTCGGGCGGCAGCGACCCCAAGGTCGTCTGGACGCTTGGCAATGGCTGGCAGGACGGCTTCACCCAGAAGCCGCTGATCGGCGGCAGCGGCCATCTTGGCTTGACCCGTGGCGGGGCCGCTCCCTGGCGTTGCACTGAGATGGAACGCCACCCGGGCACGGAAGAGGCTATCTTCTGCGCCGATGCGCCGGTGGTCCTGGCCGTCGCTCCAGCTTCCGCCATGCCGGCGCCCCACCGTGACGAGATCGAGGCATTCGTGATTTCACCCGGACAGGCAGTGGTGATGGACCGAGGCGTCTGGCACGATGCCTGCCGGGGCCTGACGCGCCCGACACCCTATTTCTGGATGGCGATCTGCGGGCTTGGCGCCAGTCCCTGGGTTCCGGTCGAAGGCGGGGCGCTTCTGGTCTGTGCCGACGCGAACCAGGTAACGCGTGCATGACGGCATTCTTCATCGGCGACGTGGCGCTCGACGAATACTACACCGCCGACCGCTGGCCGGGCCGTGCCGACAAGGGGATGGTCACCGAGATGCCGGCCGAAACCGGCGGTTCGATCGCCAACGCTGCTGTCGTCCATGCGGCCCTTGGCGGGGCGACAGAGTTCATATCGCTGTTGAACGACAGTCCGCTGTCGCGGCGCCTGATCGCCGATCTGCGCGCCAATGATGTCGGCGTGGCGCATATGCTGACCGATCCGGCCATTCCGGAATCGCGCAACCTGATCTTCCTGGTTGATGGCGAACACATCGTGCTGACTGTCGAGATGGGCCAGCAACCGATGTGGCTGCCAGCGGCGACCTTGGCCGCCCTGCGCGCCCCGGGCTTTCTCTACACAACGCTCTACCGTGCTCGCAGGCTGCATTGTCGGGTCGCCGGCGAGGTGCTTGCACAGGCAAGGCTGCTGGCTGACCTGCGTGAACACGGTCGCCGCACGATTTTCGATCTGGATGTCGGCGGCTGTACCAGGGAGGACCTGCCCTATCTGCTCGGGGCCGAAGCTGTCATCTTCAACCAGGTCGGCTTTCGCACAGCCTTTGGGCATGACGATCTGTCGCTCATTGGCGACTGGATGCGGGCCGCGGAGATCTCATGGGTGGTTCGCACCATGGCAGGCGAGGGAGCCGAGGCGAGCAATGGCGGGGCGATCCTTCGCACGCGCTTCTATCCGGTCGAGGTGGTCGACGTGACCGGTGCCGGCGACACGTTCGGCGGAACCTTGACCTGGTGCCTGTCGCGCGGACAGGTCTTCGCCGAGGCACTCGATTTTGCAGTCGCGGCGGCCTCCCGCTCGGTCACCATCCACGGGCCGCGGGGCGGCAAGGCCAGGCTTGACGAAGTATGCGCCTGGCGCGACAAGGCCCTTTCCTCAATCTGACTTCCGGCTGGCCTCGGGGGCACTTCGTTGTCTGCATCGATGGGATCCGGGGCGTGTCAGAGGCCGCACGTTTTGCCGTGGCTGGATCAATCCGCGATAAGCAGGGGATCGCCGCCATGTCTGGTGCCGGGGTGGCATATCCTGTATAGGCGTTGCGTTTCATCTGTTTGACGCAATTCCCAAGGGAGAATGTTTCATACTTTTCCTGGAATTGCTCTTTGGGCCTTGCATGTCCTTCATTCCCGACACCACTACGCTGATCCAGTTCGCCATCGCCACCGTGATCCTGGCGATAACGCCCGGCCCCGACATGACCCTGTTCGTCTCGCGCACGCTGAGCCAGGGGCGCGTCACCGGCTTTGCCTCGATGGCCGGTGCGCTGTGCGGCACGCTGATCCACACCACGCTGGTGGTGGTCGGCGTCTCGGCGCTGATCGTCGCCTCGCCGATGGCCTTCTTCGTGCTGAAGATCTTCGGCGCCGGTTATCTCGTCTTCCTGGCCTGGCAGGCGATCGCCAAGGGCTCGGCCTTTTCGCCGGAAAAGAAGACGGGACCGCGGATCTCGCTGTTTCGCAGCTGGGCGGCGGGGCTCGGCGTCAATCTGCTCAACCCGAAGATCATCCTGTTCTTCATGACCTTCCTGCCGCAATTCGTCTCCGCGCATGATCCAAACGCGCCGGGAAAGCTGTTCTTCCTCGGCGCCATGTTCATCGTGCTGTCGATCCCGGTGACGGTGCCGATGGTGCTGGCGGCGGAAAAATTTTCGGCGGCGATGAAGGCCAGCCCGCGCGTCACGCGGGTGGTCGACTATCTCTTCTCCGGCGTGTTCTCGGCCTTCGCGCTCAGGATCCTGACCGCCCAGGCGAAATAGGGGCGTCCTTCCACCAGCTTCCGGCCCAGCGCCCGGCGCTGAGCCAGTAGAAGATGCCGCCGACCATGCCGCCGCCGATGACGGCCATGATGGCGCTGGTGTCGGTCACGGCGAAGATGGACTCCTGGGCGTGATCGACCAGGCCAAGGAAGGCGCCCGCCACCACCGCACCGGCGAGCGCATAATACAGCCAGTCGCGCCGGCCGAGAATTTCGGCAACCAGGATGACGATCGCCGCCGGCATGAAGGCGAAATAGGCGACGAACAGGGCGACGAAGGGAATCGAAAAATACAGCGAGGCGGTTGCGGCCGGCTGCGCATGCTGCGGCGCATAGCCAAGCGAGGCCAGGAACAGGATGTTGAGGAAGGCGCTCGCCGCCAGCGACGCGACGGCATAGCCGAACAGGATGGTGGCAAGGCGCACGATATAGGCGACCAGACGGTTCATCCCGCATCTCGCTGCATGGGACGGCCAGACTTGCGCCCCGCCAGAAGCCAGTAGACCGACCCGGCGGCGGTGCCGGCGGTGGCCAGGAACCCGAGAAAGCCCGGATTGAAAACAAAGCCTCCAGCAGAGCCGGGAACAAGAACGCCAAATGCGATGGAGGTGATCGCACCCGTGACCGCGAAATAGAACCATCCTCGCAGCGACAGCCGTTCGGCAAGCAAGATCGCAGGGCCGACGATCAGCAGCGCGCAGACTGCCACGGTCAACACGGCGAGCGGGAACGAACCCAGCCAGTCGAATGTGAAGACCAGGGACCAGTTGCCGTATTCGATCCCTTCCAGAAGGGTGATCAGCAGCACGGGGACCAGGATTGATGTCAGCACAGCGGCGACATAACCGACTGCTATGGTGACGAAGCGCTTGAGCCCGGCGAGGGGACGGTTCATCGGGCTGTCCTGATGCGCGTGTCGCCCGGAAGCAGTCCCATGACCAGTCGGTAGACGGCGCCGCCCAGGCTACCCGCAACGATCAGGGCAATCAGCAAATCGAGCGCGGGCCGTGTCCGCGCCATCGGATAGATCTGCATGATCGCGAACATAACGGTCCCCACGAGGGCGCCGCCGAGGATCGAAAACGTCCACCCCCGGCGCTCGGTCAGTTCCGATACCACAATCAGCGGTACCGCGGGGAGCGCGCCATAAATGGCGGCTATTATCGTGCCAGCGACCAAGGCCACCAGCTGGTCTTTCAGATCGAAGAAAAGCCGGCCGCCGCGCCAGAAGATGGAAGCGTCTTCGTACAAAAGAAACACAAGGGGCATGACGAGCGAGGCTAATGCATAGGAAATGGCGACAGCCGCCAGTCGCCAAGAAAAGCTCACGCTTCGCCGTGCCCCGCGATCATCATGGCTTCCAGCGCCAGCCGGTCGACCTTGCGCATGCGCTCCGATTCCGACTTGAGCTGACCGCAGGCGGCGAGGATGTCGCGGCCGCGCGGGGTGCGGATCGGCGAGGCATAGCCGGCATTGTTGATGTAGTCGGCGAATTTCTCGATCGTCTCCCAGTCCGAGCACTGGTAGTTGGTGCCCGGCCATGGGTTGAACGGGATCAGATTGATCTTGGCCGGAATGCCCTTGAGCAGCTTGATCAGGCCCTTGGCGTCCTCGATGGAATCGTTGACGTCCTTCAGCATCACATATTCGAAGGTGATGCGCTTGGCGTTCGACAGGCCGGGATAGGCGCGGCAGGCGGCGATCAGTTCCTTCAGCGGATACTTCTTGTTGATCGGCACCAGCAGGTCGCGCAGATCGTCATTGGTGGCATGCAGCGAGATCGCCAGCATGACGCCGATCTCCTCGCCGGTGCGGAAAATCTCGGGCACGACGCCGGAGGTGGACAGCGTGATTCGCCGCTTGGACAAGGAAAGCCCGTCGCCGTCGGAGGCGATCAGCAGCGCCTTCTTCACCGCCTCGAAATTATAGAGCGGCTCGCCCATGCCCATCATGACGATATTGGACACCTTGCGGCCCTCGGCCGGCACGATGGCGCCGTCCGGCGTGTCGCGGTCGGGGAAATCGCCCAGCCGGTCGCGCGCGGTGAGCAACTGGGCGAGAATCTCTTCCGCCGTCAGATTGCGCACCAGCTTCTGGGTGCCGGTGTGGCAGAAGGAGCAGGTCAGCGTGCAGCCGACCTGCGAGGAGATGCAGAGCGTGCCGCGGCCTTCCTCGGGAATATAGACGGTCTCGATCTCGACCGGGCGGCCGGCACCGCGCGGCGGGAAGCGGAACAGCCATTTGCGGGTGCCGTCGGAAGAAATCTGCTCCTCGACAATTTCGGGCCGCGCGACGGTGAAATGCTTGTCGAGCGCGGCGCGCAGATCCTTGGAGATGTTGAACATGCCGGCAAAGTCGGAAACCCCGCGCACATACATCCAGTGCCAGAGCTGCTGGGCGCGCATCCTTGCCTGGCGCTCGGGCACGATGCCGGACGCAACGAGCGCCTCGCCAAGCTCTGCGCGCGTCAGGCCGATCAGCGATGGCTTCTCGGGCGCGGCACGGGCGCGCAACGCGTCACGGGCACCCTCGGTGGTGAGGTCGAAGGAAAGGGTCATGGTCGCACTGATATAAGCGGTTTGCGGCCGATTTCATCCATCGTGCCGGGAACTGAAGCGCGGCGCATAGCACAGGTTGAGGGCAGAGTCATGCGGTGGCGACCACAAGCCGAGCGGGCGACAGCGTTTCGATCGCGATGTCCTGATCGACAGACGGTCTCTGCGTCTGCACGGAGAGTTCATCGGATGAACCAGTTTGTCGCATCACGATAACCCGCTACGGCCGACTGGCAGCCTTGCGCCCAATCTTCCCGGCACGCGAGTGCCGATCACATAGTCGTGTTGACGTAACGATTCCCCTGCCGCCTTCGAAGGCTGAATGGGGCGACCATGCCCTTGCAAAATGGGAGTATGCTGAATGAACTCGATCAAGCTCGCCGTCATTGCCGCCCTCGTCGGCCTTTCCACCCCGCAAGCTTTTGCCGAAGACGCAATGGGCAAGATGACCATGATGAAAGGCGGGGAGGTGACGGCGATCATGCCGGACGGGCATATGGGCACCATGATGCCAGATGCAAAAATGGGTGCCGAGATGATGAAGATGGCCAAGCCGATCAAGCACTGCATGATGATGATCACCGATGCCAAGGGCAAAGCCTACATGATCGATACGTCGACCAAGAAGGCCCAGGCCGAATGTGAAAAAATGGCTATGTGAGACCTGAACCCGCAGGAACCCCTCCCGCCGGCAGGAGCTGGCGGGAGCATCCGCGCTCGGAATGTAGGCGCCAGCGCCGAACCTGGGGCCGCGTCCAGGACCAGCCTTCAAAACTTCCGCGCATGCAAACAGCCGCGATCCGCGGACGTTTGGCCGAGGCCCTGTTTCAAATAAGCGCGTGACAGCGACGTGATCCGACAGCCTTGATCGACGTGATGTGTATGCTAGGGCTGGGCCTCCATTGCGAGGACAGACATGGCCGGCATATCGCGAAAATATCCCATGCTGCGGCGCTCGCGCGCGATGTGGGGCTCGCGGCGCGTATGGCAGCCGCGCCTGGTGTTCTGGGCCGGCGCGGTCTCGATCGGCGTCATCAGCGTGCTGTTCGCGGTGCTGGCCGACAAGGCGCAGGTGCTGTTCCATGTCATGACCGGCGATGGCGGCGGCTGGCGCTTCTATCTGCCGCTCATGGTCACGCCGCTTGGCTTCGTGCTGTGCGCCTGGCTGGCCCAGGCTTTCTTTCCGGGCTCGCAAGGCAGCGGCATTCCGCAGGCGATCGCCGCGCGCCATTTGCGTGACGACGACGACCGCCACCACCTGCTCTCATTGCAGCTTGCGGCCGGCAAGATCGCGCTCACCATCGTCGGCCTGTTCTGCGGCGCTTCCATCGGTCGCGAAGGCCCGACCGTGCAGGTCGGCGCCTCGCTGATGCTGCAGGCGGCGCGCTGGGGCGGCATGGCGCAGGCGCGGGGCCTGATCCTGGCCGGATCGGCCGCCGGCATCGCGGCCGCCTTCAATACACCATTGGCCGGCATCGTCTTCGCCATCGAGGAAATGGGTCGCACCTATGAAGCGCGCACCAACGGGCTTGTGCTGACGGCGGTAATCCTGGCCGGCCTCGCATCGCTCGGCCTGCTCGGCAACTACACCTATTTCGGCATCTCCAGAGACACGATCTCGTTTGCCGCCGAGTGGCCGCTGGTGCTTGCCTGCGGCGTCATAGGGGGCGGATTCGGCGCGCTGTTTTCGCGGCTGGCGCTGAAGATCACGCGCCGGATCCGGCGCTGGCACACGCAGCAGCCCTTGGCTCGCGCGCTGCTGGTGGCCGCATTCTGCGGGCTCGGCGTGGCGGTGATCGGCATTGCGTCGGGCGGTCTGACCTTCGGCACCGGCTACGCGCAGGCGCGCGGCGCGGTGGAAGGTACGCCGCTGCCATCGTTCTTCTTCGTGGAAAAATTCCTCGCCGGGCTGCTGTCGATGGTTTCGGGCATTCCGGGCGGCATTTTCGCGCCCTCGCTGGCGGTCGGCGCCGGGATCGGCAGTTCGCTCGGCCTCTTGTTCGGCGCCAGCGCGGGAGCCGCCGCGCTGCTCGGCATGGCCGGCTATTTCGCCGGCGTGGTGCAAGCGCCGATGACGGCTTTCGTCATCATCCTGGAGATGACCGGCAACCACGACAATGTCATCGCGCTGATGCTGGCCTCTATGCTGGGCTACGGCACGGCGCGGATGATCTCGCACGAGCCGCTCTATCACGCGCTGTCGCGTGTCTTCATCGCCGAGGCGATCCGACGCCGGCGGGCGGAGGCGGAACCAGCGCAGGGCCATGGCTGAAAAGCAAAAAAGGCCGGGCTTTGCGGCCCGGCCTTCGTTTCAAAACTCGGCTTTGCCTATTTGCACTTGGCGATCGACGACAGCGCCGCCGAAATGCCCTTCAGCGAGAAGACATAGGAGGTGGGATTGCCGCGGCCGGATTTCGCCGTCACCTTCATGTCCGAACCGGTCTTCATGGCGGCGATCAGCACGGGTTCCTCGGCGGCGTTCTCGACCCAGGCCGACTTGCCGCGGGTGAACATCGAGAACGACTTCTTGTCGATGGTGACGGTTGCCTTGGAACCTTCCTGGAAATTGTAGCCGGCAATGAACTGCGGCTCATAGGATACCTGCTGGCCGGGCCGCTGGCTGACGAAGAAGAACATATCGCCATGGTCGAGCGTCGGCGGCTGCTTGTCGGTCGGCACGGTCAGCACGTAGCAGACCTTGCCGCCCTGCGCCTGATAGCTGTAGGTGCCCCAGGCATTGTGCTGGCCGATCTTGGTCGCCTGCTGCGCCAGTGCCGGCGCTGCTGAGGCCGCCAGGACCAGGCTCGAAACTAGTGCTGTCAATCCGCGCATCGTCTTTCCCGTATTCCAAATGGTGCGGAGGCGGGCCGCCTGGCGTCCTGCCGTCGCTTCATTTTGATTTAATCTGGGTTACCAAACGGTGAATTTCCCTCAACAAAAGGACGCTCACCCCAGGAAACCGCCGCCAATCCCGCGCCGCCGCCCTTGTCAGCAGCCGGCGCGACGTCCCTTCGGCGACTTGGAGGCCACGAAAGCGGCAAGAGTTTGACTTTTCAACCGGACCTGCGAAGGCCTCCATCCACAAGATGCGCGCCGCGTGCAGACGCTCAGCCCTTGTCGGCGATGGCGTCCTTGGCGGCCTGGCGATGCGCCGGCGTGATGTGGGCGCTGACGGCGGTGATCGCGGCGGTCAGCACGGCGATGTCGTCGGTGAAACCGAGGCCGAAGATAAAGTCGGGAATGAGGTCCACCGGCAGGACGAAATAGCCGAGCGCCGCCACCAATATGCCCTTGGCGCGCAACGGCGTGTTCTTGTCCATGGCGCAGTAATAGGCGGCGACGACGTCTTCCATGAAGGGGATCTGCCGGGCGGCCTTCTTCGCCGTGCGCCAGAATTTGTCGCGCACTTCACCCTCCCCGCCCAGCCTGTCGCCAAAGCCGAAGAAATCAAAACCGGGTTGTTGCGCCATCAATCACTCCTAGCGGGTCTCATGCGCATCCAGGCGCATGCCTCGCGGGGAAAATGTGGTGAAAGGTGAACCCGGGTGCAAGATGCGGGTACCGATTTGGGGTTCTCCGCTGCCTTGGCGGCTTTGCGATACCAGGCATCAGCCACCGGCAAAGCGGTTCATCTTCTTCGCCAGTTCGATGTCGAGTGCGGTTACGCCACCGGCGTCATGAGTGTTCAGCGTCACGTCCACGGTCTTGTAGACGTTCGACCAGTCGGGATGATGGTCCATCTTTTCGGCTGCCAGCGCGACGCGGGTCATGAAGGCGAAGGCTTCGGAAAAATTGTTAAAGACGAAGCCGCGCCTGATCGAGGCGCCATCCGTGGCCAGCGACCAGCCGCCGAGTTCGGCAAGGGCAGCGGTGATGGCGTCCTTGCTGAGTTTTTCTCTCGTCATGATGATTTCCCGTGCTATCTCGATTTTGACCCTCACCATACCGCAAGTCGCCCAAAAGTGTTTTGCGGTTTTGGGGTTCCAGATGCACAAACGGCGCATATCGAATGAGCATAACGCCCATAAATTCCATCCTTTTCGTCTGTCTCGGCAATATCTGCCGGTCGCCGCTGGCTGAGGGCGTTTTTCGCGCCGCTTGGGTCGAGCGCGGCTGGGGCCGCGATATCCGGCTCGATTCGGCTGCCACAAGCGGCTGGGAGGTCGGCTCGCCCCCCGATCCGCGCTCGATCGCGGTCGCTATGCGTCACGGCATCGATATTTCCGGACAGAGGGCGCGCAAGATCACGCCGCAGGATTTCTCCCGTTTCGACCTGGTCCTCGGCATGGACCGCTCTGTTGTCGCCGACCTCAAGGCGTTGGCTCCGGCCGCGCGCGACCGGGTGCGGCTCTTCCTGGAGTTCGCGCACGGACAGGCGCGCGACGTGCCCGATCCCTATTATGACGGGCCGGAGGCCTTTGCCGAGGTCTATCGCATGATCCGCGAGGCGTCGGAGGCGCTGGCGACACGGCTGGCCGCGCGGGCGTCGGCGCCCGACAGCGGCCAGGCCTCCTCGACGATATAGGGGCCGCCGCCGACCGAATCGCGCGACGACATCAGGACGAAGCGGCCGATACGAAACGGCAGCGTCGAGAAATTGCCGCGGGCCGAAAGATACTGGGCGACATCCAGCGGGCTCGAATTGCGCAGCCGCGCCAACGTCACATGCGGCATGAACTTGCGGGGATCGGCGGGAATGCCGAGGCGCTGGCAGATGCGGTCGATCTCGCCCTGAAGCCCGGCCAGATCGGGCGAGGCGGAAGCGCCGGCCCACACCGCATGCGGCTTCTTCTGGCCAAAGGCGCCGACACCGGACAGGGTCAGCGAGAAGGAGGGCCGGTGGACGCGGTCCAGCGCATTGGCGATCTCGTCGGCGACATGGCCCTCGACATCGCCGATGAAGCGCAGCGTCAGATGGTAGTTTTCGACATCGATCCAGCGCGCCCCGGGCAGGCCGCCCCGGAGCAGGGACAGCGAAAGGGCGGCGTCACGCGGAATTTCGAGGGCGGTGAAAAGACGCGGCATGAAGAGCCTCCCTTCCTCGAATCGAACTGTCATCCATAGCGAATCATCGATAGTCGAATGGAGCAAGAGGTTTATTGGTCACAGGCTTTGCCAAAAGTTTCCGCAAGGGAAAGCAATGTATCCAGCCTCATGAACCCCCCGGGACCACCGCCATGGTCTTCTCGACCGTCGGCAGGATGCGCTCGACCATCCGGTCAACACCGCCGGCGTTCGGATGCATGCCGTCCTCGAGCTGCAGGCCGGGCTGTCCGGCGACGCCGTCGAGGAAGAACGGATAGATCGCGACACCGTATTTCGCCGCCAGATCCGGAAAGATGGCGTCGAAGGCGTTCTGGTAGTCGGCGCCGAGATTGGGCGCGGCGCGCATGCCGGCGAGCAGCACAGCGATCTTGCGCTGTTTGAGCTTGCCGAGCATCTCGTCGAGGTTCTTCCTGGTGATGTCGGGCGAGATGCCGCGCAACATATCGTTGGCGCCGAGTTCGAGGATGAGCAGCTGCGTGCCGTCCGGCACCGACCAATCGAGCCGCGCCAGGCCGCCGCTCGTGGTGTCGCCGGAAACGCCGGCATTGGCGACGGTCACGTCATGGCCCTTGGCACGCAGCGCCGCCTGCAATTTGTCGGTAAAGCCTTGATCGGGCCCAAGCCCGAAGCCCGCCATCAGGCTGTCACCGAAGCCAACGATCTTGAAGGGCTCGGCACGCGCCGACGAAATGGCGCCGCAAATGGCGAGGAAAAGGACCAAGCCTGCGGCTATCTGGCGTTTGAAAGACATGCGGCAGGCCCCATATGACCAAGGAATTCTTCCGGCGACGGCCTCCGGCAAGCAGAGCCATCATCCCTGATATAGGACGCTTTCATTTTGACAGAAGCCGTCATCGCGCTGAAAGACGTATCCCTGACACTCGGCGAAGGCGCGTCGTCAGTCCATGTGCTGAAGGGCGTCAGCCTCGAGGTGGCGCGCGGCGAGGCGACCGGCATCGTCGGTCCATCGGGGTCCGGCAAGTCGACACTGCTGATGGTGCTGGCAGGCTTGGAGAGGGTCGATTCGGGTACGGTACGAATCGCCGGTGAACTGCTCAACGGCAAAAGCGAGGATCAGATTGCTTCGTTTCGTGGCCGAAACATTGGCATCGTCTTTCAGTCCTTCCACCTCATCCCCAACATGACGGCGCTTGAAAATGTCGCGGTGCCGCTGGAGCTGGCCGGCCATGCCGATCCGTTTTCGGTAGCGGCGCGCGAGCTGGCGGCGGTGGGCCTCAGCGACCGCGTCACCCATTACCCCGGCGAACTCTCCGGGGGCGAACAGCAGCGCGTTGCGATTGCCCGGGCGCTGGCACCCTCGCCGCGCATTCTCATCGCCGACGAGCCGACCGGCAATCTCGACCAGGCGACGGGGCGGCAGGTCGCCGACCTGCTGTTCGCCAAGGCGGCCGAGCGCGGCATGACGCTGGTGCTGGTCACCCATGATCCCGCGCTCGCGGCGCGCTGCGCGCGCCAGGTGTCGATGCGCTCCGGACGTATCGAGGCGCCGAACCCGCCGACCCCACTGGAGGTCACCGCCTGATGCCGCCGGCACGGACGCTGAAGCTCGCCATCCGCTTTTCGTTGCGCGAGATGCGCGGCGGCCTGTCAGGCTTCCTGATCTTCCTCGCCTGCATCGCGCTCGGCGTCGCGGCGATCGGCGGCGTCAACTCGGTTGCCCGTTCGATCAGTGCCGGCGTCGCCAACCAGGGCCAGACGCTGCTTGGCGGCGATCTTCGCTTCCAGATCAACCAGCGCGATGCCAGCCAGGCCGAACATGGCTTTCTCGACGGGCTGGGCGTTGTTTCGCGCACCGCCAGCATGCGCTCGATGGCGCGTCTGGCAGACGGCTCCGACCAGGCGCTGGTCGAGGCCAAGGCAGTCGACGATGCCTATCCGCTCTATGGCGCGCTGGAGACGGAGCCGGCGCTGACAAAGCAGGAATTGTTCGGCGAAGAATTCGGCGTCTTTGGCGCGGCGGCGCCCGATCTTCTGTTCGAACGACTGCATCTCAAGCTCGGCGACCGCCTGAAGCTCGGCACCGCCACCTTCGAACTGCGCGCCAGGCTGGTCACCGAGCCGGATGCCGTGTCCGACGGTTTCGGCTTCGCGCCAAGGCTGATGATCTCGACAGAGGGCCTGACCGCGACCGGGCTGATCCAGCCGGGCAGCCTGGTCGAAAACGCCTACAAGATCCGGCTGCCCGCCGATGCCGACGAGGCGCGGCTCAAGGCCATACAGGATCAGGCGGCCAGGGATTTTCCGGAAGCCGGCTGGTCGATCCGCACGCGCGGCAACGCCGCCCCGGCCCTGTCGTCCAACATCGAGCGCTTCTCGCAGTTCCTGACGCTGGTCGGGCTGACGGCGCTGGTGGTCGGTGGCGTCGGCGTCGCCAATGCGGTGCGCGCCTATCTCGACGGCAAGCGCGGCGTGATCGCCACCTTCAAGAGCCTCGGTGCTTCCGGCGGCTTTGTCTTCACCGTCTATCTCGTGCAAATCCTGATCATAGCGGCACTCGGTATCGCCGCCGGTCTGGTGCTCGGCGCGCTGATGCCTTTTGCCGCAAGCGCCGCGCTTCAATCCGTCATTCCGGTGCCGGCGCAAGGCGGCTTCTATCCCGGCGCGCTCGGCATGGCGGCGCTGTTCGGGCTGCTGGTGACGCTGGCCTTCGCGCTGCTGCCGCTCGGGCGCGCCCGCGACGTGCCGGCGACAGCGCTGTTTCGGGAGATGGGCCTCGAAGGCCGCGGCCTTCCGCGACTTGTCTATATGGCCTCCGCCATCGGCATCGCTTTGCTGCTGGCGGTTCTGGCCATCCTCTTCTCCGGTGACCAGCGCATCGCCTCGATCTTCGTCGGCGCCACCATCTTTTCCTTCCTGGTGCTGCGTCTGGTCGGAGCGTTGGTGCAATGGGTGGCAAGGAAGAGCCCGCGCGTGCGCTCCGTTGCGCTCCGTCTCGCCGTCGGCAACATCCATCGACCAGGCGCCTTGACCCCATCGGTGGTGCTGTCGCTGGGGCTCGGGCTGACGCTGCTGGTGACGTTGGCGCTGATCGACGGCAATCTGCGGCAGCAGATCTCCGGCAGCCTGCCGGAGCGGGCGCCGAACTTCTTCTTCGTCGACATCCAGAGCAGCGATGTCGATGCGTTCTCGGGCCTGGTCGGCAAGGAGGCGCCTCAGGGGACATTGGTCAAGGTGCCGATGCTGCGCGGCCGGGTGATGGCGCTCAACGGCGTCGCCGTCGACAAGGTCAAGGTGCCGGCCGAGGGCGCCTGGGTGCTGAAAGGCGATCGCGGCCTGACCTATGACGCCAGGCAGCCGGAAAACGCGACGCTGACCGAGGGCGAATGGTGGCCGGACAAGTATGCCGGCGAGCCGCTGGTCTCCTTCTCCGCGCAGGAAGGCAAGGAGATCGGGTTGAAGCTCGGCGACACCGTCACCGTCAATGTGCTTGGCCGCAACGTGACGGCCAGGATCGCCAACTTCCGTCAGGTCGAGTGGGAGACGATGGGCATCAATTTCGTCATGGTGTTCTCGCCCAACACATTCGCTGGCGCGCCGCATGGCTGGATGGCCACGCTGACTGAAAAGAGTGCCTCGACCGCGGACGATGCCCGTATCCTCAATGCCGTTACCCGCGCCTTCCCGGCGGTGACGACGGTGCGCGTCAAGGACGCGCTCGATGTCGTCAACCGTCTGGTCGGCCAGCTCGGCACCGCGATCCGGGCCGCGGCCGGGGTGGCGCTGATCGCTTCGGTGCTGGTGCTGGCAGGCGCGCTGGCTGCCGGCAACCGGGCGCGCATCCACGACGCCGTGGTGCTGAAGACGCTCGGTGCGACCAGGAGGACGCTGATAACGGCATTCTCCCTGGAGTACATGCTGATCGGATTGGCCACGGCCATCTTCGCGCTGGCCGCCGGCGGCATCGCGGCTTGGTACATTGTCGCCCGCATCATGACGCTGCCATCGCATTTCATGCCGGAGGTGGCCGTGGCAACCATCGTCTTTGCCCTGGTCATCACGGTCGGCATCGGTCTTGCCGGCACCTGGCGGGTGCTCGGCCACAAGGCGGCGCCGGTGCTGCGTGACCTGTAATCCTTCGCCGGAACTCGCTAATCCCCGGGGGATTCTGGGGTGGAGCGGGCCCTCTGCAATTAAATCTTGGTAAGGATGCCGGCCCGGAAGCCCGGAGAATCGGCATTTCGGCCTCTCACGAACCGTTACATCCGGTTACGGTCTTGTTCTTGACGCGAATAACCATCATATTTCGCCGCAGGCATGCTGGAGTCCCGCCAGCGGCGCCTGGGTCCGCAAGAGGCCCGACACCGGACGGGGCAGAAGCAATAGAGGATTCCAATGGCTGATCCCATTCGCAATTATCAGACGTCGGCGGTGCCCGGCGTCCGCGCCGACATCGATCAGGGCCTGCGCGCCTATATGATCAAGGTCTACAACCTGATGGGGCTTGGCCTCCTCATCACCGGCCTTGCCGCCGTCGGCACGATCATGCTGGCAACCACCACCGATCCGGCCTCGGCTGTCGCAACGCTGCCGAGCGGCGAGATGCTGACGTCCTTCGGCTATGCGATCTTCGGGTCGCCGCTGCGCTGGGTGGTGATGCTGGCGCCGCTGGCCGCCGTATTCTTCCTGTCGTTCAGGATTCAGTCGATGAGCGTCGCTGCCGCGCAGACCACGTTCTGGGTCTATGCAGGCCTCGTCGGCTTGTCGCTGTCGTCGATCTTCCTGGTCTACACCACGGCCAGCATTTCGCAGACCTTCTTCGCCACGGCCGCCGCCTTCGGCGCGCTGTCGCTGTTCGGCTACACGACCAAGCGCGACCTGACGGCGATGGGCTCGTTCCTGATCATGGGCGTGTTCGGCATCATCATCGCGTCGGTGATCAACATCTTCCTGCAGTCGTCGGCGCTGTCCTTCGCCGTGTCGGCGATCGGCGTCTTGGTCTTTGCCGGCCTGACCGCCTATGACACGCAGAAGATCAAGGAGATGTATTTCGAGGGCGATGTTTCCGATGTCGCCGGCCGCAAGGCCATCATGGGCGCGCTGAGGCTCTATCTCGATTTCATCAACCTGTTCATGTTCCTGCTCCAGTTCATGGGCGACCGCCGCTAAGGCACGCTTCATGGTCTGACTGGACCATCGGGTTTGAAAAGGGCGGCCCAACGGCCGCCCTTTTCTTTTGTGCCGGCGTTTGCTGTTATCGGAAGCAAACAGAAGGCCTGCATAAAGAATGTGCACCATCGTGATACGGCCGGCGACTTCGGCCGACCTCGACACCATCACCGAAATCTATGCCGACGCGGTGACCCATGGCACGGCGAGCTATGAGCTGGAGCCGCCAGGCCGCGCCGAGATGGGCACGCGATTCGCCGCGCTCACGGCCGGCGGCTTTCCGTATCTGGTGGCGGAAAAGGACGGCGCCGTGCTTGGCTATGCCTATGCCGGTGCCTTCCGGCCGCGCCCGGCCTACCGCTTCATCGTTGAGGATTCGGTCTATGTCGCGCCCGAGGCCAAGGGCCAGGGTGTCGGCCTCATGCTGATGCGCAGCCTGATCGCCGCCGCCGAGGCGGCGGGCTTCCGCCAGATCGTTGCCGTGATCGGCGACGGCCATCCAGGCAGCGCCTCGGTCAAGCTGCATGAAAAGCTCGGCTTCCGCCACTCTGGCCGGCTCGAAGGTTCCGGCTACAAGCACGGGCGCTGGCTGGACACGGTGTTCATGCAGCTGTCACTGAATGGCGGCGCGTCGATGCCGCCTGATCCGGCTTCCTTGCCGGAGCGGAGATTTCGTGGAGCATGAGAGGGAATTGGAGAATTGAAGAATTGACGAACTGAAGAACAAAGAAGGCGGCGGGAACATCAGGCGCCTTCTTCTTCAACTCTTCAACTCTTCAATTCATCAGTTCTTCAATTCCCCTGCTCCAATTTCCCCGCTCAAGCCTCTACAACTTTGAGCTTGGAATCGAAGACGCCGAGCACGCGGCCGAGTTCCTGCCCGCGCTTGAGGATGCGGCCGCCAGCGGCGATAACGGCGAAGGCGCCCTGTTTGCGGGCCAGTTTCGGATCCTTGACGATCTGGAACAGCGGCACCTCGCTGGCCCGGCGGAAGACGGAAAACACGGCCCTGTCGGTGAGATGATCGATGGCATAGTCGCGCCATTCATTGGCGGCCACCATGCGTCCGTAGAGCCTGAGGATCTGGTCCAGTTCACGCCGATCGAAGCGCACGGGCTGGTCGAGGCGCTCACGTCGTGCCTCGTGCAGCGGGATCAATATTGCGGATGCGTCACCATCCCCCGTCCCGCCGCTGTCATCGCTCATGCCTCGATCCTTCAAATGAATCTTTGCCAACCAAAATTGGCCCCTTCGCGCCGCAATTGCAAGAGCCGGCGAAGCGGTGCGGCGGCGCGCCGTTTCCGTTGCGTCCAGTCACGTTTGCAAACCGCATGTTGGAATTGGTGATGCTTCGCCACATTTCTGCCTTTTTTTATCCGCGCTCATGCCCCAATGTCCGACGAATTTACCCGTGTTGCCTGAGACGGTTCGGTCCGGCACCGGCTCGTAAACCCCAAGCCCCCCGCCCACGGGTCAGCGTCGGATCGAACCAACCTCGGTTTTTCCTTGGAAAAATCAGGTGCGACGATCCCAAAACCTAAATGACCGGCGTCAGAAGCAAGCTGACGTCGGTTTTTTGTTGGCCTTTTTCCTTCCGCCTCCGTCATGTCGCGCCGAAGGAGGCGAGCGAGCGACGTTTGGCTGGTGGAGCCGGCTGATGCGGCATTGTGCAAGATTAGTTCGACGTTGCGATCCGTCCAGCCCCCTCATCCGTCTCGGCGCTATCGCGCCGATCCACCTTCTCCCACACGGGGAGAAGCAAGAGGCGTTACGGCTTGTGGATGAAAGCAGCGCCGAGGATGGGGCCCGGCATGCCATCCTTGCCGACCGACTGCAAAAGCACGGCGCAGCCGCCCTTCTTGGTGATCTCGCTCAACGGCAGTTCATAACGCTGCGCCTTGCCGTGCCACATGCCGGCGGTCTGGATGCTGGTGACGGCGTTCCAATAGGTCATCTTGCGGCCGGAATTCTCACCCTGGGCGATCTTGACCGTCTGCGGCGGCTCGAAATAGACGATCACGACATGGGCGTCGTTGGGGCCGGTCCCGGCGTCGCCGGCATCGATGATGACGCGGTCACTGGTACGGCTGACCTTGACGGGCACATGCATGCCTTCGCCGGATTTCGCCATGCGGGTGAGCGCCCCGTTGACCTCGCCACGATTGGCGCCGTTGACATGCACGCGGCCATTGAGGACAGCCTGCGGCGTATAGACGGAGCGGCTACTGAAGGCGCGCATATAGTCATTCTGCCGCTCGGTGTTTTCCTTGCGGCTCAGCGTGTCCTTCCAGCCGAGATAGTCCCAATAATCGACGTGGTAGGAGAGCGCGACAATGTCTTCCCTGGCGGCAAGTTCGGCGAAAAACGCGTCGGCCGGCGGACAGGAACTGCAGCCCTGGCTGGTGAACAGCTCGACCACGCCGAGCGGCTTTTCAGGCTGGGCTTTCTCGGCCTGGGTTCTTTCGGACTCGCCGGCATGGCCGGCATCGGCAAAAGCCGAGAAGGCCAGCGCAAACGCCGCCAGCCACAGTGATCTTCGCCAGGCCATGACCATTCCAATTCCCGCCGGTGGCGCCGGCTTTGTTCTGATTGGCTGAAATATGTGGCAGAAGCCGAAGTCAACGGGAAGTCACGTTGCGGTGAAATTTTTGCCGTTGCAGCCGAAAGTAAGGGCGCAATAGGAGATACACTGCATTTCACGACGTGGTTCGATTCGGGGATGGCATTATCACCATGTGGCAAACTCTCCTGACCCCTGTCGATCTCTATTGCGAGCGGACCGGATCTGGACTTTGGTCCGAGCCAACGAATGCTTCGACTAACCTTGCCTTCATTGTCGCGGGACTATGGGGTGTGCGGGAAGTGCGCCGACTGAAAGCCGGGACCTTCGCCGAAGTGCTGGCCTGGTGGGTGGTGGCGATCGGCATCGGCTCGACGATCTTCCATACCTTCGCCACCAAGGGCACGGTCTGGATCGACGTGCTGCCGATCGCCGGCTTCACGCTGGCGTACACGCTGTTCAACCTGCGCCGCTTCCTCGGGATGGAATGGCGCAAGGCGATCGCGGTCTTCGTCGTCTTCTATGCGGTGGCCGGCGCGATCAGTTTCGCCGTGCCGGATTGGCTGCGCCAGGCGTCAAACGGCACGACCGGCTACCTGCCGCCGTTCCTGGCGCTCGCCTTCTTCGGTGCCTGGGTGACGGTGAGCGGCAACCGGGCCGGCCGGTACAATCTGGTTGGGTCGGCGATCTTCGTGGTGTCCGCCATCTTCCGCATGATCGACCCGATGGTCTGCGCCGGCTTTCCGCTCGGAACTCACTTCCTGTGGCACATCTTCAACGGGCTGATGCTTGGCGTCCTGCTGGCCGCCGCGGCGCGCCATGGCGCGCCGAAGGTAGTGAGTAGTGAGTAGGCTCTTCCCTACTTCCTACTCACTACTCACTGTTTCTAAGCCGCCAGGTCGCGCAGCACGTACTGCAAGATGCCGCCGTTCTTGAAGTAGTCGAGTTCATCCAGCGTATCGATGCGGCAGATGATCGGCACGTTCTTCACCGAGCCGTCGCCATAGGTGATCTTGGCGGTCATCGTCTGGCGCGGCTTGATGGCACTCAGGCCATCGATCTCGACCAGTTCGTCGCCCTTGAGGTTGAGCGAGGCCCACGAGGTGCCTTCCTCGAAGACGAAGGGGATGACGCCCATGCCGACCAGGTTCGAGCGGTGGATGCGCTCGAAGGACTGGGCGATGACGGCGCGGACACCGAGCAGGTTGGTACCCTTGGCCGCCCAGTCGCGCGACGAGCCGTTGCCGTATTCGACACCGGCGAAGATGACCAGCGGCACGCCTTCCTTCTTGTATTCCATCGCCGCGTCGTAGATCGATTCCTCTTCCTTCGACGGGTAGTGGATGGTGTAGCCGCCCTCGCGGCCATTCTCGCCCAGCATGTGGTTGCGGATGCGGATGTTGGCGAAGGTGCCGCGCATCATCACCTCATGGTTGCCGCGCCGCGTGCCGTACTGGTTGAAGTCGGCGACGCCGACGCCATGGTCGGTGAGGTACTTGCCGGCCGGCGAGGCGGCCTTGATCGAGCCCGCCGGCGAGATGTGGTCGGTGGTGATCTTGTCGCCGAACAGGCCGAGCACCCGGGCGCCCTTGATGTCGCCGATCTTGCCGAAACCGGCGGTCATCCCGGCGAAATAGGGCGGGTTCTGCACATAGGTCGAGTTGTCGTCCCAGGCATAGGTCTGGCCTTCCGGCGCCTGCACCTTCTGCCAATGCTCGTCGCCCTTGAAGACGTCGGCATATTTGCGGGCGAACAGCTCGCGGGTGACGTTCTTCTCGATGAACTCCTGGATCTCTGCCGAGCTTGGCCAGATGTCCTTGAGGTAGACCGGATTGCCGTTCTTGTCCTCGCCGAGCGGCTCGGTGGTGAGATCCTTCGTCACGGTTCCAGCCAGCGCGTGCGCCACGACCAGCGGCGGCGAGGCGAGGTAGTTTGCCTGGACGTCGGGCGAGACGCGGCCTTCGAAGTTGCGGTTGCCGGAGAGCACCGCGGCGGCAATCAGACCCTTGTCATTGATGGTCTTGGAGATCGGCGCCGGCAGCGGGCCGGAATTGCCGATGCAGGTGGTGCAGCCGAAGCCGACCAGGTTGAAGCCGACCTGGTCGAGCTCCTTCTGCAGGCCGGATTTCTCCAGATATTCGGCGACCACCTGGCTGCCGGGGGCCAGCGATGTCTTCACCCAGGGCTTCTGCTTGAGGCCGAGCCGGTTGGCGTTGCGGGCGAGCAAGCCCGCGCCGATCAGCACGCTCGGATTCGAGGTGTTGGTGCAGGAGGTGATGGCTGCGATGACGACGTCGCCATGGCCGAGGTCATGGTCCGTGCCTTCGACGGCGTAACGCTTGGAGATTTCCGCCGCCTTCTTGTACTCGGTCTCCATCGCCTTGGCGAAGCCGTCCGGAATGCCTTCCAGCGCGACACGGCCTTCGGGACGCTTGGGGCCGGCCATTGACGGCACGACGCTGCTCAGCTCGAGTTCGAGCAGGTCGGTGAAGACAGGGTCGGCGGAGCCCGCCTCGCGCCACATGCCTTGCGCCTTGGAATAGGCTTCCACCAGCGCGATGCGGCTTTCCTCGCGGCCCGACATCGTCAGGTAGCGGATGGTCTCCGAATCGACCGGGAAGAAGCCGCAGGTGGCGCCATACTCGGGCGCCATGTTGCCGATGGTGGCGCGGTCGGCCAGCGTCATGTTGGAGAGGCCCGGGCCGAAGAATTCGACGAACTTGCCGACGACGCCCTTCTTGCGCAGCATCTGGGTGACGGTCAGCACCAGGTCGGTGGCGGTGACGCCTTCCTTCAGCTTGCCGGTGAGGCGGAAGCCGATCACTTCGGGCAGAAGCATGGAGACGGGCTGGCCAAGCATGGCCGCCTCGGCCTCGATGCCGCCGACGCCCCAGCCGAGCACCCCAAGGCCGTTGATCATGGTGGTGTGCGAATCGGTGCCCACGCAGGTGTCGGGATAGGCTGTGGTTTCGCCGTCCTCGGTGTTGGTCCACACGACCTGGCCGAGATATTCGAGGTTGACCTGGTGGCAGATGCCGGTGCCGGGCGGCACGACGCGGAAGTTGCGGAATGCCTGCTGGCCCCATTTCAGGAACTTGTAGCGTTCCTCGTTGCGCTCATATTCGAGTTCGACGTTGCGGGCGAAGGCCATCGGCGTGCCGAACTCGTCGACAATGACGGAGTGGTCGATGACGAGGTCGACCGGCACCAACGGGTTGATCTTCTGCGGATCGCCGCCGAGCGAAGCCATGGCGTCGCGCATCGCGGCAAGGTCGACCACGGCTGGAACACCGGTGAAATCCTGCATCAGCACACGGGCCGGGCGATAGGCGATCTCGACGCCGGCGGTGCCCTTGTCGGTCAGCCAGCCGGCAACCGCCTGGATCGATTCCTTGGTGACGGAGCGGCCGTCCTCATTGCGAAGCAGGTTTTCCAGCAGCACCTTCATCGAATAGGGCAGCTGGGCTATGCCGGTGAGGCCGTTCTTCTCGGCCTCGACGAGGTCGAAATAGACGTATTCGGCGCCGCCCGCGGTCAGTGTGCGGCGGCAATTGAAACTATCGAGGGATTTTGACACGTGCGATCCGTCCTTGTCTGTTCAGCCTGAAAGGGAACGGACGCCGATGGCATGCAATCACGCGCAAAGGTGCGGGTACGGCCATTTCCGCTGTCCGCTCCCAAGCAACCCGAGCCGTTCAAGGCGGCGCGTGCGCTGGTTCGGCGCAAATTCTGTTCCCGCGCCGACCGCTGGCACGGATGCACCGCATATAGAGAATTTTCTGGAATAGTTCTAGACAGTTGGAGAGCAAATTTGTGCGATGCGGCAGCGCTCGCGAAACATTGTTTTCAGGGCAGGCGGGGAATGCGGCTTATCGCCGAAAATCTGGGCGGCGAACGCGGCGGCGAGGCGGTATTTTCCGGCATTGGCTTCGCCCTCGGCGACGGTCAGGCGCTGGTCGTCACCGGACCGAATGGATCGGGCAAATCGACCTTGCTCAGGATCATCGCCGGGCTGCTGCCGAAGGCGGAAGGTCGATTGCTGATCGAAGAGGGCGGCGATGACTTTCCGTCGATCGCTTCGGCCTGTCATTATCTCGGTCACCAGAATGCGATGAAGACCGCGCTGAGCGTCACGGAAAATTTGCGCTTCTGGCACGACTTCAACGGCATTGGAGGTGTCGGGGTCGAAGAGGCGCTGGAAACGGTCGGGCTGGGAGGCATCGGGCATCTGCCGTTCGGCTATCTGTCGACCGGGCAAAGGCGCCGCGCGGCGATCGCGAAACTCCTGGTCAGTCCCCGGCCATTGTGGCTGCTCGATGAGCCGACGGCGGGACTGGACAAGGCTTCGGAGGAGCGATTCGCGGGGCTGATGACGAGGCATTGCGGGTCTGGTGGGATGATTGTCGCGGCGACGCATCTGCCGCTGGGGATCGAGGGGGCGAGGGAATTGGCGATGGGACATTCACCCTCCCCCTTGTTGGGAGGGTGAAGTGCTAGCCCTCTTCCTGCGCGACATCCGTCTCAATATCCGCGCCGGCGGCGGCGCGCTGACCGGCGTCATCTTCTTCCTCGCCGTCATCGCCACCATCCCCTTCGGCGTCGGGCCAGACCTGAAGCTGCTTGCCCGTATCGGTCCGGCCATCCTGTGGATCGGGGCTCTGCTCGCCTGTCTGCTCGGGCTCGACCGGCTGTTCCAGGCCGACCGCGAGGACGGCTCGCTCGATCTCCTGGTGCTCGGCAACGACCGGCACATGCTGGCGCTGACGGTGCTGGTAAAGTGCCTCGCGCATTGGGCGGGAAGCGTGCTGCCGCTGGTCATCGCCGCGCCCTTGCTTGGCCTGTTCATGAACATGGAGCCGCTCGCCATCGGCGCCACGGCGCTCACCCTGCTGGTCGGCACGCCGGCCATCACCTTCATCGGCGCGGCAGGTGCGGCCGTCGCGGTGGCGCTGCCGCGCGGTGGACTTCTGATCTCCGTGCTGGTGCTGCCGCTGACCATCCCGGTGCTGATCTTCGGCGTCTCGGCGAGCTATGGCGCAACGGCAAATCCCGATCCGTTCCTGCAGCCCTTCCTCATTCTTGCCGCGCTGACCTTGTTTCTTGCCGTGCTGGGGCCGGTCTCGGCGGCGCTCGCCTTGCGGCATGGAACGGATTGATGTGGCCGACAGGCCCAAGGGCCGCGACGCGGCGTCCGATTGCGAAGCCGATGGCGCAAAGCTAAGGGATGGGCATGGTCGGGTATGGTGAAACGATAGCGGGAGGGGAGCGAGGCGCATGAGTGCACACGCGCTCTATGTCACCGCGGCCTACGGCATCACCGCCATTGTGCTGGCCGGGCTGATCGTCTGGATCCTGCTCGACCAGCGGGCCCGCAAGCGCGAGCTCGCCGAACTCGAGGCAGCCGGCGTGCGGCGCCGTTCCGACAAGGTGGCCAAGCCATGAGCAGCGAAACCGAAACGCCGACGCGCAGTCGCCGCCTGTTCGTGCTGTTGCCGCTGCTGGTCTTCCTCGGCCTTGCCGGCCTGTTCCTGTCGCAACTGCTTTCCGGACGCGATGTCTCGGAAGTGCCGTCGGCGCTGATCGGCCTGCCGGCGCCGCGGACCAACCTGCCGGCGCTGGAGGGCTCAAACCTGCCGGGGCTGGATTCGAAAGCGTTCGCCGGCAAGGTTACGCTGGTCAATGTGTTTGCGTCATGGTGCGCGCCGTGCCGGGAAGAGCACCCGGTGCTTCTGGCGCTGTCGCAGGACAAGCGATTCGTGATGGCGGCGCTGAACTACAAGGATCAGCCGGAAAACGCCCGCCGGTTCCTCGGCGATCTCGGCAATCCGTTCCAGGCGATCGGCGTCGACGAAGCCGGCCGCGCGGCGATCGACTGGGGTGTCTATGGCGTGCCGGAAACCTTCGTCATCGGCAAGGACGGCAAGATCGCCTACAAGCATGTAGGCCCGCTGACGGCGGAGTCGGCGCGGGGTCTGCTGTTGCCGCAGATCGAGAAGGCGCTGGCGGCGCCGGGTTAGGCGCAGCCCCTTCTTTCGTCATTCTAGGGCGAAGCAAGGAGCGAAGCGACGCGGCGCAGACCCTAGAATCCATGCCGTGACATTCGTGACAGGCGAAAGCGGCCCAAGATCGATAGCTGTTCGCTACCGCAAGAAGCCCTATTCTGGGCCGCTGCGTTTCTCGTTGGCGTCGCGGCATGAATCCTCGGGTCAAGCCCGAGGACGACGAACGCGCGAGGGCGATCAGGCGGAGATCAGCCGTAGATCTGCTTGTGGATCTGGTAGAGCATTTCCGAGCGGTCGGCGCGCATGTCGGCCAGATCGCGGCTCGAGAAGCTGTCGATTTCGGCGACGAGGCGGTTGTAGTGCTTGCGCTTGGCGATGCTGTTGCGAGCGCGGTTCACGAGATCGTTGAAGATCATGGCAAGGTTCCTTCTACGCCGCATTTCCGCGGCCGGTTGTTCCTCCCTTGATCGATACGGAGCATGACATAGGAATGGTGCATTGCAAAAAGAAGATGTTGCAATGCACCATTGCACGCAGCGCATAGCCGGTTAATCGAGTCCTAAGGCGCGTCGTGACCGCACGGTCGTGGGCCGGCCGAGCCGCATGGCAGCTTCCTCTCCGTTTTGTCATACAAATTGCGAAGGCGCCGTCTTGCCAGATCGATCGCGGGCTGGCTTGATCCGGCGTCACGTGATGCCGGGAGGAAATGCATGGCGGCCGCAGACTATTATGAAGTTCTCGATCCGCGCTTCGCGCGCCTGTTCAATGGCAGCGCGCAGGTGGAGAAGCTGTTCACCGGATGCCGCTGGGCGGAGGGGCCGGCCTGGTTCGCCGCCGGCCGCTATGTCGTCTGGTCCGATATTCCGAACAACCGCATGCTGCGCTTCGACGAGACGGATGGCAGCGTCAGCGTCTTCCGCCAGCCCTCGGGCAATTCCAATGGCAACACCGTCGACCGGCAGGGCCGGCTGGTCACTTGCGAGCACTCGGGCCGCCGCGTCAGCCGCACCGAGCATGACGGCTCGGTCACCACCATCGCCGCCAAGTGGAAGGGCAAGCGGCTGAACTCGCCCAACGACGCGGTGGTGAAATCCGACGGCTCGATCTGGTTCACCGACCCGAGCTACGGCATCGACACCGACTATGAGGGCGACAAGGCCGAGAGCGAGATTGGCGCCTGCCACGTCTACCGGGTCGATCCCGATAGCGGGGACGTCGAGGCCGTCATCACCGACATGGTCAGGCCCAACGGGCTTGCCTTCTCGCTCGACGAGAGCCTGCTCTATGTCGTCGATACCGGCCGCACGCATGGCGCCGAGAATCCGGCGCATATGCGGGTGTTCAATGTCGGCAAGCATGGCAAGAAGGTTTCGGGCGGCAAGGTCTTCGCCGACTGCACGGCCGGCCTCTTCGACGGCTTCCGGCTCGACGCCGACGGACGCATCTGGACCAGCGCCTTCGACGGCATCCATTGCTACGATCCGGACGGGACGCTGATCGGCAAGGTCAAGGTGCCCGAGGTGACCGCCAATTGCGTGTTCGGCGGCGCCAAGCTGAACTGCCTCTACATCGCGGGCACCACCTCGCTCTATTCGGTGCGGCTGATGGTGAACGGGGCCAAGACCTATTGAGGCTGCTGGACACTTTTCTTTGGCGGGTCTTGATGGCGCTCCTGCGCATAAAAGGGGTGCCCGCTGCGCCGAAGTTGCCGCAGCGGCCACCATTCAGTCCGTCGGAGAGGCTTTCAAAGCAGCTTCTTGCCGGAAAGCAGAAAAACCCAAGGGGAGAGCGTCATGCCATTCGTCAACATCCGCATCGTCAAGGAAGTGATCGCCGCCGATCCGGCAGGCAAGAAGGCTGATATCGCCAAGAAAGTCACGGCGGCCATCATGGATGCCACCGGGCTCGGCAATGATGATGTCTGGGTGGTTTTCGAGGAGGTCAGCGCCCGCGACTGGTATGTCGGCAAGACCGATGTCGAGACCCTGCGGAAGGGGTAGCTCTTCCCTTCTCCCCTTGTGGGAGAAGGTGGCCTCGCGAAGCGAGGTCGGATGAGGGGTGTTCCAGCTTGGCGGTACGTCAACAGCGAACCGAACCAGAAAACACCAACGCCTCACCCCGCTGGAACACCCCTCATCCGTCTCGGCGCTGCGCGCCGATCCACCTTCTCCCACAAGGGGAGAAGGGAAAGGCTGCGCCGCTCAATGCGAGCGGATGAAATCCGCGAAACCCTGCACCGCATTGCGCATTGCCAGCACCTTTTCCGGCTCGGCCAAGATAACCTCCATCTCCGCCGGCTTCTTGCCAAGCAGGGCGATCTCCAGCTCACCATCATACATCGCGAACGACATGGTGCGCATGATCTCGGCCAGCGCCGCGCGGGCGAACAGCGAGCGGGGCGAGGCGTGCGCAAGCATGGCCGGCTTGGCGATGGCGGCGTCGCGCGAGACCAGCCAGTCGAGCGCGTTCTTCAGCCCGCCCGGCACGCCATGGGCATATTCGGGACAGGAGACGACGAGGCCGTCGGCGCCGGTGACGGCGTCGATCAACCTGGAGGCTTCGCGGGGCGTGCGCTCGCCCTCGTCGTCCGGATTGAAGATCGGCAGGCGGTCGAGTCCGTCATGGACAGTGACACGGCAGCCAGGCGGCGCGTTGCGCACCAATGCCGCGAGCAAGGCCGAATTGGTGGAGGCGGCCCGCAGGCTGCCGGAGATGGCAAGGATGTTCAGCACAGTCGGCGAGGCCAGTTCGGACGAATCGCTGGGAAAGCCTACCACATGGTCTGCTTGTAATCGTCGTCGAGCCAGCGGTCGGTCGCCTCGGCCGAATCGGCGAGCGCCAGCTGGTCGCGCAGGATCTGGCCGAGTGTCGGCAGCGTGGCGCGGTCGTACCAGCTCTCCGGCTTCCACAGGTCGGAGCGCATGAAGGCCTTGGCGCAATGCATGTAGGCGGCCTTGACGGCGACGACGATGACGCTTTGCGGCTCCTTGCCGTCGACGGCCAGACGCTCGCGCAAAGTTGCATCGACGGTGATGCGGGCATCGCCGTTGACGCGCAGCGTCTCGTTCATGCCGGGGATGAGGAAGAGCAGTCCGACCGAGGGATTGCGCAGGATGTTCTCCAGCGTATCCAGCCGGTTGTTGCCTGGCCTGTCGGGAATGGCGATGGTGCGGTCGTCGAGAATGGCGGCGAAACCTGGCTTGTCGCCCTTCGGCGTCACGTCGGCATTGCCGGCGCCGTCGGACGAGCCGATCAGCACGAAGGGGCTCTTGCCGATGAAGGAACGGCAATGGCCGTCGAGCCCCTTCAGCTCCTTGCGGATCGAGCCGTCGGTCGGGCGCGGCGTCTTGTAGATCGTCCGCAATTCCTCGCGCGTGGTGACGAATTCCATGGCTCTCCCCCTTGTTTTTTAGTTTGACGCAATTCCCTAGGGAAACCGCGATGCGGTTTTCCCGGGAAAACCGCTTCACACTTTTCCTGAAATTGCTCTACTTGCCTGCCTTCTCTTCCCCGCTCGCCTTGTCGTCCAGCGAATGGCGCAGGATCAGCGGCATCTGGCTGAAGGTGAACAATAGCGTGATCGGCATGATGCCCCAGACCTTGAAGGTAACCCAGGCATCGGTGGAAAAATTGCGCCACACCACTTCGTTGACGACAGCCAGGAACAGGAAGAACAGGCCCCAGCGGAAGGTGAGTTTTTTCCAGCCTTCGGCATCCAGCTTGAAGGCTGAATCAAAGACATAGCCGAGCAGCGACCTGCCGAAGAACAGGCCGCCGAGCAGAACGCCGCCGAACAGCGTGTTGACGATGGTCGGCTTCATCTTGATGAAGATGTCGTCCTGCAGATAGAGCGTCAGTGCCCCGAATATGAAGACGACGACGCCCGAAACCATCGGCATGATCGGCAAGGTGCGTGTCAGCAGCCAGGAAGCGATCAACGCGATGGCCGTGGCGGCCATGAACAGGCCGGTGGCGACGAAGATCGGGCCGCCGAATTCGCCCAGGACCGGGAATTTCTGCACCAGCCATTCGCCGCGCGCATTGGCGAAGAAGAAGACCAGCAGCGGCCCAAGCTCCAGCACCAGCTTGAGCAGGGGATTGACGCCTTCCTTCTTCTCTTTCTGCGGGTCGGACGGATCGCGTTCGAGAATGGGTGGGTTCATGATCTTCCTTCTTACGCACGATCCCGTTCAAAAGGGACCATGCCGTTACGCCACTCCAGCGATCGCCCTGGCGAATTCGCTTGCCGAGAAAGGCTCGAGGTCGTCGACCTGTTCGCCGACGCCGATGAAATAGACAGGCAATTTGTGCTTTGCCGCGATCGCCACCAGAATACCGCCGCGCGCCGTGCCGTCCAGCTTGGTCATCACCAGGCCGTTGACGCCGGCGATGTTGCGGAAGATCTCGACCTGGTTGAGCGCGTTCTGGCCGGTGGTGGCGTCGACCGTCTGCAGCACGGTGTGCGGCGCCTCCGGATCGAGCTTGCCCAGCACGCGCACGATCTTTTCCAGTTCCGCCATCAGTTCGGTCTTGTTCTGCAGGCGGCCGGCGGTGTCGATGATCAGCACGTCGGAGCCGGCTTCCCTGGCCTTCTCGAAAGCGTCGTAGGCGAGGCCGGCCGCATCGGCGCCGAGCTTGGAGGCGATGACGGGCGATTTCGTGCGCTCGCCCCAGATCTTCAGCTGCTCGATGGCCGCGGCGCGGAACGTGTCGCCGGCCGCCAGCATCACCGACAGGCCGCCATCGGTCAGTTTTGCCGCGAGCTTGCCTATGGTGGTGGTCTTGCCGGTGCCGTTGACGCCGACCACCAGGATGACATGCGGCTTGTGCGAGAGGTCGAGCTCCAGTGGCCGGGCGACAGGGGTCAGCACCTTCTCCACCTCGGCGGCCATGACGGTGCGCACGTCCGTGTCGGAGACATCCTTGCCGTAGCGGCTGGCGGCCAGCGCGTCGGTGATACGAAGCGCGGTTTCCATGCCGAGGTCGGCGCGGATCAGCACGTCCTCCAGGTCCTGCAGCGTGTCTTCGTCCAGCTTACGCCTGGTGAAGACGCCCGCAATGTTGCCGGTGAGTTCGCGCGAGGAACGGGCAAGCCCATCCCGCATGCGCTGGAACCACGACCGCCTCGGCGCCGCCTCCGGCGCTTTTTGCGGCTCGGCCTTCTGCTCGACCTTCTTGGCGACGGTCACCTTGCCGGGAGCGGGTTTCGGCTCGGGCGCCGGCTGGGGGACGGGCCGCGGCTCGGGCGCGATCTCGGCAATGACAGGCTGCGTCTCGACCGGCGCGGGCTGGCGGATGGGCGGTGCGATCTCCACCGGTGGCGCCGGAATCGTAGGCGCGGCTTCGGCGGCTGGCGTCACGTCATCCGCAGGCTGGCGCTGCCCCTCACCCTTACCCTCTCCCCGTGAAGTACGGGGAGAGGGGGGCGTCAGTGTCGAGGCTTCTTCTTCGATGCAGTAAGATGGGCGCTGGCGTCACGGGTTCTTTCCCCGTCCCTATACGGGGAGAAGGTGCCGGCAGGCGGATGAGGGCGGCGCCTGCCTCTGAAGTCGGCTGCGTGGGAGGCGAGGCCGGTGGGGGCACTTCGACGGGTGCGGGCGTCTCGGCTGGAACCTCGGCAGGCGGCGCCGGCACTTCTATCGGCGCCGGTTCGGGCTGCCTTTCCGGCGGCGGCGCAATCGGCTCGGCTGGCGCGGGAGCGGGGACTGCGGCTGCGGTCGGGCGTGATAGTTGCCTGGGGAGCGGAATTTGGGCGCCGGCGGCTCCACACTCGCCTGTCGTATAGCGCACACTTATTTTCTCTCGTTTCTCCGTCGCTAAAGATGTGTATAAGGGCCAGAGCGTGTCCTTTACCTCCCTCTCGACGGGGGAGGTCCCAAGCGAATCTTGGGGGTGGGGGTCACTGGCGCTGGCGTCGGCGCCATCACCCCTCCCCGCCACTTCGTGGCGACCCTCCCCATCAAGGGGAGGGTGGGGCTCAGGCCGCGGCTCGTCGCGCTTCAAGAACTCCGGAACGACCTGTTCGGCCGCCGGCTTCAGCGCATCGAGCTGGTCCCATTTGATCGGCGGCAGCGGGGCGGTCTCGTCAACGCGCTCCTCGACAACCTCTTTCTTGCCGAACGAAAATATCTTCTTGAAAAAACCAGCCATGCTTTGCGTTTCTCAGGCGGCGCGTGCGGCAAGCGGGGCTGCGTTCAGCCTGATACCATCGTGGCCAGTAATTGTCGCTTCGACGATCTCGCCCGGCGCGCCGGTGCCGAGTGCGGCAAGCGTGAAGCCTTCGGTGCGGCCGAGGCCGTCACGCTCGATCAGGATCGACTGACGCGTTCCGGGCAGCGAGGACAGATGGCGCCGATACGCGGCTTCGCCGGCGGCGCGCAGCCGGGCGGCGCGCTGCTTGACCACCTCGCGGCGCAGTTGCGGCATGCGCGCGGCGGGCGTGCCTTCGCGCGGGCTGAACGGGAAGACGTGAAGGTGGGTCAGGCCGCACTCCTCGACGATTTTCATCGAGTTCTCGAACATGGCCTCGGTCTCGGTCGGGAAGCCGGCGATAATGTCGGCGCCGAAGACAATCGCGGGGCGCAATTTGCGCACATCCTCGCAGAAACGGATCGACTGGTCGCGCAGATGCCTGCGCTTCATGCGCTTCAGGATCATGTCGTCGCCGGACTGCAGCGACAGATGCAGATGCGGCATCAGCCTGTGTTCGGTGGCGATGGCTTCGAGCAATTCGTCGTCGGCCTCGATCGAATCGATCGATGACAGCCTGAGCCGCTTCACGTCGGGCACCTGCCTGAGGATGGTCTTCACCAGTCTGCCAAGCTTGGGCGAGCCCGGCAGGTCGGCGCCGAAGCTGGTCATGTCGACACCGGTCAGCACGATCTCGGCATAGCCGTTGCCGGCGAGCCGCTTGACCTGTTCGACCACCGCGCCCATCGGCACCGAGCGCGAATTGCCGCGGCCGTAAGGAATGATGCAGAAGGTGCAGCGATGGTCGCAGCCATTCTGTACCTGGACGAAGGCGCGGGCGCGGCCCTCGATGGCGTCGACCATATGGCCGGCGGTCTCGCGCACGGAGAAAATGTCGTTGACGCGGGCCTTCTCGGTGTCGTTGACGCCGAAATCGGGCAGTGCGCGGTAGGAATGCGCCTTGAGCTTCTCTTCATTGCCAAGCACGAGATCGACCTCGTCCATGGCGGCAAATTTTTCCGGTTCGGTCTGCGCGGCGCAGCCGGTGACGATTATGCGTGCCCGCGGGTTGTCGCGGCGCGCCTTGCGGATCGCCTGTCTGGCCTGGCGCACCGCCTCGCCGGTGACGGCACAGGTGTTGAAGATGACGGCGCCGCCGTCCAGCGCGCCGAGACCGGCGCTCTCGGCCTCGCGCCGCATCACTTCGGATTCATAGGTGTTCAGCCGGCAGCCGAAGGTCACCACCTCAATGCGGCTGGGGGCCTCGGGAGGGGAGCCGTCGACATCAGGGCTCCTGGACAGAGCAACCGACATCAGGCCGCGCTTTCGGTATCACGGGCCCAGGTGCCGGTCGAGGGATCGAAACTGCCGGAAAATTCCCATTCGGCCGCACCCGTCAGGATCACGTGGTCGTCATCGCGCCATTCGACATGCAGCGTGCCGCCGCCGGGGGTCAACAGGCTGACGCTGCGTCCGGTCCGCCTGGTGCGCGCTGCCGCCACCACGGCGGCGCAGGCCGCCGAGCCGCAGGCCTTGGTCAGGCCGGCGCCGCGTTCCCAGGTACGGATGATCATGCTCTCGGGAGACGTGACCTGGGCAATGGTGATGTTGGCGCGCTCGGGGAAGATCGGGTGGTTTTCGAGCAGCGGGCCGAAGCGGTCGAGCTCATAGGACCAGACGTCGCGGTCGACCCAGAAGATGGCGTGCGGATTGCCCATCGAGACGGCCGAAGGGGAATGCAGCACGGGCGCGTCGATCGGGCCGATCTGCAATTCGATCATGCGGGTGTCGCGGAACTCCTCGGCGAGCGGAATCTCCTGCCAGCCGAAACGCGGCGTGCCCATGTCGACCGAGATCGTGCCGTCGGCATGTTCCCTGGCGTTGAGGATGCCGGCGCGGGTCTCGAAGGTGAAGGTCTTCTGGCCGGTCTCGGCGGCAAGCGCCTGGACGACGCAGCGCATGCCGTTGCCGCAGGCCTGCGCGCTGGTGCCGTCCGAATTCAGGATGTCGACATAGTAGGCCGTGCCCGGTGTCCTAGCGTCATGGATCGCCATGATCTGGTCGAAGCGGGTCGCGGCATCGGCGTTCAGCGCAAGGGCGGCCGCCGCCGTCACCTGATCGGCACGGCCGCGCATGTCGGCGACGATGATCTCGTTGCCGATGCCGTTCATCTTGGCGAAGGGGGCGGTGCCTGCCATTCTTCCGGTCATTCCGTGTCCATTTGGCGCTATATGGCGGAAACGGGCGGGAATTACCAGTCCGGCGTCGGTTCAACCGAGTTCTTGGGCAAGTCCGATGAGAAGCCCTTCAGGCCCACGGATGTAGCAGAGCCGATACACGTCTTTGTACTGGACGACTTCGCCCACGAGTTCAGCGCCGCGCCTGCGGAGCCTTTCAAACGTATCGTCGACATTGTCCACGGTGAACATGGCGCGAAGGTAGCCCAGCGCGTTGACTGGCGCTGTCCGGTGATCCGCGACGACAATCGGCGTGAGGAAGCGAGAGAGCTCAAGCCGGCTGTGGCCGTCCGGTGTGCGCATCATGGCGACCTCGACGTGCTGATCGCCCAGTCCAGTGACACGTCCGGCCCATTCTCCCTCGATCGTGGCCCGCCCTTCGAGTTCGAGGCCGAGTTCGAGAAAGAAATCGATCGTCGCTGCGAGATCTTCGACGACGATTCCCACGTTGTCCATCCGTTTGAGCGCCATGTTCGCAATCTCCAAGATGCCATGCGACCGTTTCGTTGCCGTCCACATCGGGAGCTTGAATCATGGACCGCCTCAAACCGCTACCATTTTCCAGACGGTCATCCGACGGCGAAAACGCCAGACTTACGTCACCGCGAAGATGCCAAGCACCACCAGCAGGAAGATGACGAGAACGATGCCGATGAGGATGCGCGCGCCTGTGGCGGCGGCTCCGGCCAGCGCCGGCATGCCGAGCAGGCTCGCCGCCGCGGCGATGATCAGGAGAATGATGATCCATTTGATCATGGGAATGCCTCGCAAACCGACAGATTTTGAAACCGCATGAAGAACGCGGCTGCCGTGCCTGGGTTCCCGCGGTCCGGGAGGCGGTGTCAGCGGCAAAACCTAAGCGCGTCGCGTAAGCGGATCATGCGGCGCGCTTCAGGTCTTTAGTTCCTATGCGTGTCATTCTCCCAAAGCCGAGATCGCTTTTGGGCGACATGCATCAGCTTGCGATCTCGATATCGGTGCTGAAGGGCGCGGTCTTGGCCGAGTTCTGGTCATGCATGAGGAAGTTGCACTTGTATTTCCCGGGCGGCAGTCCATCCAAGGACAGGTCGAGCTTGAAGAAGAGTTCGCGGTTGTGCGAGCGGGAAGCGACCTGAACGCTGCCGATCTTCTCGAAGGTGCCCAGGGCTTCGCCCGAGTCCGAAAGCACGGTGAGGTCGACGGAAAGCGCGATCTGGCTGTTGCCGAGGCCGTCCGACCCGTAGCCATAGCCGACCGGTTCCATATAGAGCACGACCTTCTCGCCGGGCTTGTAGATGTGATTGGCGCGCTCGCTGTAGATGCCGAAGCCGCTGGCCGTGTCGACCTGTTTGACATTCTGCACGGCGAGCGGCATCGCTTGCCACAAGGCTTCCTCGGCGCCGCGGAATTTCTCCAGCGCGCCGGCTCCGTCCCCCGCCTGCAATGCCTTTTCGGCGTCGGCGGCGCGGTCGGCGATGTCCCCGGCATAGGCCGCCGAGGTGGAGATTGTCGCGGCAAGCAGGGCAGCCAGGATCGATTTCATAGGATGCGTCTCCGTTCTTTGAGATGGTGGGCGAAACTCCCGTGGGGTAGACGTCAAACCTTGCCGGAGTTCAAGGCACTCTCCAGATTTCACCAGGCCGCAGGGCTCGAAAGCGCTCCCGTGGGATGTCCTCGGCGTCAAGCGCTTCGGCAAGTTTGCGGACCGGCTCGTCCATCGGCTCGTCGGTGAGCTGGAAGGTGCCCCAGTGGCAACCGGCGGCGAAGGCGGCATCGCACAGCTTCATGCCTTGCACCGCTTCCTCCGGGTTCTGGTGCTGCGGCGCCATGAACCAGCGCGGCTCGTAGGCGCCGATCGGCAGGATGGCGAAACGGAAACGGCCATGTTTGGCCGCCATCAGCCGGTAGTTGATGCCGTCGTGGAAGCCGGTGTCGCCGGCGAAGTAGATATTGCCGCCTGGCGTCTCGATGACGAAGCCGGCCCACAATGCCATGCGCCGGTCACGCGCGCCGCGCGCCGACCAGTGATGCGCCGGCTCGATGTGGACGAAAACGCCGTCACCGAGATCGACCCTGTCACCCCAGTCATATGCCGAAAGACGCATGCCGGGAACCGCCTCGCCGATGAGGACGTCGTTGCCGAGCGGGGTGACCACCAGCGGATGATGGCCGGCCTTGAGCTGCTTCAGCGTGGCGAGGTCGAGATGGTCGTAGTGATTGTGGCTGACCAGGACGAGGTCTATCGGCGGCAAGTCGGCGAAGGCGATGCCCGGCGGATTGACGCGTCGTGGCCCGGCGAAGGAAAACGGCGAAGTGCGTTGCGACCAGACCGGATCGGTGAGGATGTTCAGCCCGGCGGTCTGGATCAGCAGGGTGGAGTGCCCGACCATGGTCACCGTGAGCTCGGCCCCCTCGACCTTCGCGGCTGGCCTTGCCTGTGGAAATGGGCTCGCACTGGTCGTGGGCCATTTCGCGCGCTGGCCGTTGAACTGCCATTTCAGCAGATCCACGAAGCGGCCGGGCATCCGGCCGCCCGGGTTGAAGAACAAGGTGCCATCGAAATGGTCGCTGGGCGGACCGCTGTAATAGCGGTTGGCGGCTTTCTTTCTCGCGGCCAAGGTGTGCTCCGGCGTTTCGGCCCCTAGACATAGGTCCTGCGCCGATCGGCGCAAGCGCAGAATGGCGAAGGCGGAAGCTTTGCAAGCTGGGATCGCGGAGGCCGAGCAGCAAGCCGTCCGGTCATCCTGACTGCGATAAATTTGCAACAAATCTTGCTACAAACCCTATTTTAACCATATCGGGTTGAAATTTCGCCACCTTCTCCATCTTGGTGGAGGTGAGAGATTGCGCGGACGGCGTTCCCCCAGCCGGATCCGACGGAGGTTGGAATGAATTTTTCGAAAAGCGGTCTGGTGGCCGTATCGCTGGCGGCGCTCGTTGCGAGTGGTTGCTCAACCTCACGGTTCTCGTCGATGGACGACCAGCAGCCGGCACCATTGCAGCCGGCGCCGGCCGGCCAGGTGACCTCCAATCAGCTGCCGCCGCCGGCCTCGCCCGGCGCCACCGACCCGTCGCGGTTCCCGACCGCTCCGGCGAATACGCAGGTCGCGTCCTTGCCGCCGGACGGCTCGGCACCCGCCGGTGCCTCGGATCTCAGCGCGGCAAGCGTCGCCGGCGTCTGGAACGCCAGCGTTTCCGGCCAGAGCTGCAAGATCGCGACGCCGCAGACCAAGTTCGGCGCCGGCTTCCGCGCCGGGCCGCTGCACTGCCCGGCGCCGATCGATGGCATCAAGTCGTGGAATGTCGCCGGCAAGCAACTGACGCTTTATGATGACAATGGCGGATCGCTGGCGCGGCTCTATTCCTCGGGCGGCTCGAAATTCGACGGCCAGACTTCCAGCGGGCAGCCGATTTCGCTTACAAGATAAGCTGGATATGCCGATATTCAGGTGATGCCGGCCTGCGAACGGCTTCTCGAAAGCCGACATTCTCGGCTCGGCCTGACCTGAATCTCAACACACCAAGTCCTCCCCGGAGCATCCTGCTCTGAACAACGACGTGACCGATGCATCTGCGTGACGGCCTCCAGACCCATGCGACCGTCAGGCAGCGCTACCACCATCTGGTGGAAACCGGCGCGATCGAGAGCGATCCGGCGCAGGAGCGCATCGCCGCCGCGCTCGACCGGCTGACATCGGAAATCTCGGCAAAACGGCTGGCGCACAAATCCAGTGCGCTGGGCTGGCTGTTTGCCCGCAAGCGCGAGACGCGGGAAATCGTCAAGGGCCTCTACATCCATGGCGGTGTCGGCCGCGGCAAGACGATGCTGATGGACATGTTCTTCGAGCTGCTGCCGGTCCGGCGCAAGCGCCGCGTCCACTTCAACGACTTCATGGCCGACGTGCAGGACCGCATCCAGAGGCACCGGCAGGCGCGCAAGAATGGCGACGTCAAGGAAGACGATCCGATCCCACCCGTGGCAAAAGCCCTGGCCGAGCAGGCCTGGGTGCTGTGCTTCGACGAGTTTTCGGTCACCGACATCGCCGATGCGATGATCCTGTCCAGGCTGTTTTCGGCGCTGTTCGCCAATGGCGTGGTGCTGATCGCCACCTCGAACGTGGCGCCGGAGGATCTTTACCGCGACGGGCTCAACCGCCAGCTGTTCCTGCCGTTCATCGGCATACTGGAACGGCACGCGCAGGTGCTGTCGCTCGACAGCGACAAGGATTACCGGCTGGAAAAGCTCGCCCGGACGCCGGTCTATGTCACGCCGGCCGACGCGGAAGCCGACCGCGCGCTCGACGAGGCCTGGCGGACGATGACGCGCGGCGCGCCGACAGCCGCGACTTCGCTGACGCTGAAGGGCCGGCAGGTCGTGGTGCCGGCCGCTGCCGGCGACGCGGCGCGGTTTGCCTTCGCCGATCTCTGCGAGAAACCCCTCGGCGCGCGCGATTTCCTGGCGATCGCAGGACGCTTCTCGACGGTCTTCATCGATCACGTTCCGGTTCTGGGCGAGGGCAAGCGCAACGAGGCCAAGCGCTTCATCCTGTTGATCGACACGCTCTACGACCACCATGTGCGCCTGGTGGTGAGCGCCGAGGCGCCGCCGCAAGAGCTCTATGTGGCCAAGCGCGGCGTCGAGGTGTTCGAGTTCGAGCGCACCGCGTCACGCCTGATCGAGATGCAGAGTCGCGACTGGCTGGAAGACTGGGCGGAGCGGCGCAAAGAGAAGGCTGCCCCGGAAGCGTCGCGCGCGCAGGCGTGAGGGGACAGTTTCCGGAAGGCCGCGATCCTTCGCGCGCCCTTTGTCCCTCGGAGGTTTGAAACTCACATCCCCGGCGGCCAGCATCACAAGGGCGTCATCGCCTCTTCAAGCCTTCTGATTGTCATCCTAATTGTGTAATCTCAGGCAGGTCGGCTTACAAACTTTGACGCTTACGTAAATCCCAAACCATCTAACCGATTGAAAACGCTCACTCCAAAATAATCGATTGAATTTATCTTGCACCGGGGCTATTGGGTGCGGCGAAATCTCGCGGGTTTCCTCGGCATTCCGGCCTCTTCCTCGGCACCGTCATCAAGTCGTCAAAGATTTCGGCGCAGTCACAGACAAAGGGAAAACATCCTCACATGGCACGCAACAAGATAGCGCTTATCGGCTCGGGCATGATCGGCGGCACGCTCGCCCACATGATCGGCCTCAAGGACCTCGGAGACGTGGTGCTGTTCGATATTGCCGAGGGCATCCCGCAAGGCAAGGGGCTCGATATCGCGCAGTCGTCGCCGGTCGATGGTTTTGACTCCCGGCTGACCGGCGTCAACGATTATGCCGGCATCGAGGGCGCGGATGTCTGCATCGTCACCGCGGGCGTGCCGCGCAAGCCGGGCATGAGTCGCGACGACCTGCTGGGCATCAACCTCAAGGTCATGGAACAGGTCGGCGCCGGTCTCAAGAAATACGCGCCGAAGGCCTTCGTCATCTGCATCACCAACCCGCTCGATGCCATGGTGTGGGCGCTGCAGAAGTTTTCGGGCCTGCCCAAGACCCATGTCGTGGGCATGGCCGGCGTGCTCGACAGCGCGCGCTTCCGCTACTTCCTGGCCGAGGAGTTCAAGGTCTCGGTCGAGGACGTCACCGCTTTCGTGCTCGGCGGCCACGGCGATTCCATGGTGCCGATGATCCGCTATTCGACGGTCTCGGGCATTCCGCTGCCCGACCTCGTCAAGATGGGCTGGACCTCGAAGGAGAAGCTCGACCAGATCGTGCAGCGCACCCGTGACGGCGGCGCCGAGATCGTCGGCCTGCTCAAGACCGGCTCGGCCTATTACGCGCCGGCCGCCTCGGCGATCCAGATGGCCGAGGCCTATCTCAAGGACAAGAAGCGCGTGCTGCCTTGCGCGGCGCACCTCTCCGGCCAGTATGGCGTCAAGGGCACCTATGTCGGCGTGCCCGTGGTGATCGGCGCCGGCGGCGTCGAGCGCATCATCGAGATCGACCTCAACAAGGCCGAGCAGAAGATGTTCGAAAGCTCGGTGGCGACGGTGCAGGGCCTGACCGAGGCCTGCGTCAAGATCGCGCCGCAGCTCGCCTCGAAGTGAACCCCGCCAAAAACAACCCCGGCAAAGACCTGGAGATCGTTCCCCATGAACATCCATGAATATCAGGGCAAGGCGCTGCTGAAGAGCTTTGGCGCGCCGGTGGCCGAAGGCGTGCCGGTGTTCAAGGCAAGCGAGGCGGAAGCCGCGGCACAAGCGCTTCCCGGTCCGCTCTATGTGGTGAAGAGCCAGATCCATGCCGGCGGCCGCGGCAAGGGCAAGTTCAAGGAACTGTCGCCCGACGCCAAGGGCGGCGTGCGGCTGGCGAAGTCGGTCGCCGATGTCGTCGCCAACGCCAACGAGATGCTCGGCCACACGCTGGTGACCAAGCAGACCGGTCCGGCCGGCAAGCAGGTCAACCGCCTCTATATCGAGGACGGCGCCGACATCGAGCGCGAGCTTTATCTGTCGATCCTGGTCGACCGTTCGGTCGGCCGCATCGCCTTCGTCGTCTCGACCGAAGGCGGCATGGACATCGAGGCGGTCGCCCATGACACTCCGGAAAAGATCATCACCGTTGCCATCGACCCGGAAAAGGGCGTCACGGCCGATGATGTGAAGAAGCTCAACGCGGCCCTCAAGCTCGACGGCGACGCGGCCAAGGACGGCGATATGCTGTTCCCGATCCTCTACAAGGCCTTTGTCGAGAAGGACATGAGCCTGCTCGAGGTCAACCCGCTGATCGTCATGAAGAATGGCCGGCTGCGCGTGCTCGACGCCAAGGTGTCGTTCGACAACAATGCGCTGTTCCGCCACCCGGACGTGCTCGCACTGCGCGACACCACCGAAGAGGACGAGAAGGAAATCGAGGCGTCGAAATACGACCTCGCCTATGTCGCGCTCGACGGCAATATCGGCTGCATGGTCAACGGCGCCGGCCTTGCCATGGCGACGATGGACATCATCAAGCTCTATGGCGCCGAACCCGCCAACTTCCTCGATGTCGGCGGCGGCGCGTCCAAGGAGAAGGTGACGGCTGCGTTCAAGATCATCACCAAGGACCCGGCGGTCAAAGGCATACTGATCAACATCTTCGGCGGCATCATGAAGTGCGACATCATCGCCGAGGGCGTGATCGCCGCGGTCAAGGAAGTCGGCCTCAAGGTTCCGCTGGTGGTGCGCCTGGAAGGCACCAATGCCGAGCTCGGCAAGAAGATCATCAATGACAGCGGCCTCAACGTGGTGTCGGCCGATGATCTCGATGACGCGGCCAAGAAGATCGTGGCGGCGGTGAAGGGCTGAGCGGATGCCTCCGCGCAAGATAAATCTGGTCGAGGCGGCGGATCAAAAGATCAGCAAGGTCTTCGATCCGCATATCGCCGGCGACGTCAACGACAGCCAGGCGAAGGTCGCCAAGTTCGGCGAGGCCTTCGACTGGCACGCGCATGAGCACGAGGACGAAGCCTTCCTCGTACTGCGCGGGCGCATTGCCATCGATTTCCGCGACGGTCCGGTCGAGCTTGGCGAGGGCGATTTCATGGTCGTGCCGCGTGGCGTCGAGCACCGGCCGCGTTCGCTGACCCAGGAGCCCGTGGTGCTGATGTTCGAGCCGTCGACGACGCTCAACACCGGCAATGCCAAGAGCGACCTTACCGTCACCGACCTGAAGCGGCTCTGACCGATGAACGCGGCTTCCTTCTCCTCGCTCTCGGCCGATCACCAGCGCCTGCAGGCGCTGGTCGGCGCGTGGCGTGGCGAGGAAGAGGTGGCGGACACACAATGGGCCGATGGCGGCACGGCGACATCGGAAATGCTGGCGGAGGCTCAGTTCGGCGGCCTGTTCGTGGTGCAGCGCTATCGCCAGCGCCGCGACGGCACGATTTCCTTCGGTTCGCACAACGTGTTCGGCTTCGACCAGCAGAACAGCGTCGTCACCATGCACCAGTTCGATTCGATGGGCTTTGTGCCGACCTCGCCGGCCACGGGCACATGGAACGGCGGCGAGCTCAATCTGGAGCGGTCATCATCGCGCGGTTCGGCGCGCGTGACGTATATTTTTGACGATGCCGACACCTACCGCATGCGATTGCATTTCAAACCCGCCGGCAGCGATGCATGGCAAGACATGGTGAGCGGCGTCTACAAGCGTGTCTCGCCTTCCTCGATCAACGGTTTTTAGAAAAGGGCTCCGATGTCCATTCTCGTCGACAAGAACACCAAGGTGCTGGTGCAGGGCCTGACCGGCAAGACCGGCACGTTCCACACCGAACAGGCGCTGGCCTATCACGGCACCAAGATGGTGGGTGGCATCCACCCCAAGAAGGGCGGCGAGACCTGGACCGGGTCGAAGGGCGAAAGCCTGCCGATCTTCGCCACCGTTGCCGAGGGCAAGGAAAAGACCGGGGCCAACGCTTCGGTCATCTATGTGCCGCCGGCGGGCGCCGGCGAAGCGATCCTGGAGGCGATCGAGGCGGAAATCCCGCTGATCATCTGCATCACCGAGGGCATTCCGGTGATGGACATGGTCAAGGTCAAGGCGCGGCTCGACCGCTCGACCTCGCGTCTGATCGGACCGAACTGCCCGGGCGTGCTCACCCCTGACGAATGCAAGATCGGTATCATGCCCGGAAACATCTTCCGCAAAGGCTCGGTCGGCGTTGTTTCGCGCTCGGGAACACTTACCTATGAGGCCGTGTTCCAGACCACCAATGTCGGCCTCGGCCAGACCACCGCCGTCGGCATTGGCGGCGATCCCGTCAAGGGCACCGAGTTCATCGACGTGCTCGAGATGTTCCTCGCCGACGACGAGACCAAGTCGATCATCATGATCGGCGAGATCGGCGGTTCGGCCGAGGAAGACGCCGCGCAGTTCCTCAAGGACGAAGCCAGGCGTGGCCGCAAGAAGCCGATGGCCGGCTTCATCGCCGGGCGCACGGCGCCGGCCGGCCGCACCATGGGCCATGCGGGCGCGGTCATCTCCGGCGGCAAGGGCGGCGCCGAGGACAAGATCGCGGCAATGGAATCGGCCGGTATCAAGGTCTCGCCGTCACCGGCGCGGCTTGGCACGACGCTGGTTGAAGCCATCAAGGGCTGAATCCGGCGCCGGTTATGGAATGAGGGCCAACGACGGTTCGTTGGCTTTTGAGGGGACAAGAAGGGCGGGTGAACCGCCCACTATCGCGGCCCTGCCGCAAACGTAAGGAGACGGAGCGCTGCTCCGCTGAAACGACATGGCAAGACAAGATCAGGCCAACGACCAATTTTCGCTCACCTCATTCCTCTATGGCGGCAACGCCGATTATATCGACGCGCTCTATGCCGCCTATGAGGATGATCCCGCCTCGGTCAATCCCGAATGGCAGGAGTTCTTCGCGGGTCTGAAGGACGATGCCGGCGATGTGCGCAGGAATGCCAAGGGCGCCTCCTGGGCCAAGCCCTCCTGGCCGCTGCAGGCCAATGGCGAGCTGGTGTCGGCGCTCGACGGCAATTGGGGCATTGTCGAGAAGCATCTGGAAAAGAAGGTCAAGGACAAGGCGGTCACCAACGGTGTTGTTCTTTCCGACGCCGACGTGCACCAGGCGACGCGCGATTCGGTGCGCGCCATCATGATGATCCGCGCCTATCGCATGCGCGGCCATCTGCACGCCAATCTCGATCCGCTCGGCATCGCCAAGCCGCTCGAGGACTACAATGAACTGTCGCCCGAGAATTACGGCTTCGTCGAAGCCGACTACGACCGGCCGATCTTCCTCGACAATGTGCTGGGGCTCGAATTCGGCACCATCCGGCAGATGCTGGAGATCCTGACCCGCACCTATTGCTCGACGCTCGGCGTCGAATTCATGCACATCTCCGATCCCGAGGAGAAGGCCTGGATCCAGGCACGTATCGAGGGCGCCGACAAGGAGATCTCCTTCACCACCACCGGCAAGAAGGCGATCCTGCAGAAGCTGGTCGAGGCGGAAGGCTTCGAGCAGTTCATCGACGTCAAGTACAAGGGCACCAAGCGCTTCGGCCTCGACGGCGGCGAAGCGCTGATCCCGGCGCTGGAGCAGATCGTCAAGCGCGGCGGCCAGCTCGGCATGAAGGAGATCGTGCTCGGCATGGCGCATCGCGGCCGGCTGAACGTGCTCTCCCAGGTGATGGCGAAGCCTCATCGCGCCATCTTCCACGAGTTCAAGGGCGGCTCCGCCGCTCCCGACGAGGTCGAAGGCTCGGGCGACGTGAAGTACCATCTCGGCGCTTCGTCGGACCGCGAGTTCGACGGCAACAAGGTGCATTTGTCGCTGACGGCCAACCCGTCCCACCTGGAAATCGTCGACCCGGTGGTGATGGGCAAGGCGCGCGCCAAGCAGGACTACCTGTTCGGCCGCGGCCGCGAGGAGATCGTGCCGCTGGAGGAGCGCGCCAAGGTGCTGCCGCTGCTCCTGCATGGTGACGCCGCCTTCGCCGGCCAGGGCGTGATCGCCGAAATCCTCGGCCTGTCGGGCCTGCGCGGCCACCGCGTCGCCGGCACGCTGCATTTCATCATCAACAACCAGATCGGCTTCACCACCAATCCGCGCTTCTCGCGCTCGTCGCCCTATCCGTCCGACGTCGCCAAGATGATCGAAGCGCCGATCTTCCACGTCAATGGCGACGATCCGGAAGCCGTGGTCCACGCCACCAAGGTGGCGATCGAATTCCGCATGAAGTTCCACAAGCCGGTGGTCGTGGACATGTTCTGCTACCGCCGCTTCGGTCACAATGAGGGCGACGAACCGGCCTTCACCCAGCCGATCATGTACCGCAACATCCGCACCCACAAGACGACGGTGCAGATCTATGGCGATCGTCTGATCGCCGAGGGCCACATCACCCAGGCCGAGCTCGACCAGATGAAGGCCGACTGGCGCGCGCATCTGGAATCCGAATGGGAAGTCGGCCAGCACTACAAGCCCAACAAGGCCGACTGGCTCGATGGCGCCTGGTCCGGCCTGCGCACGGCCGACAACCAGGACGAACAAAGGCGCGGCAAGACCGCCGTGCCGGTCAAGACGCTGAAGGAAATCGGCAAGAAGCTGACCGAGGTGCCGAAGGGCTTCGAGGCGCACAAGACCATCATCCGCTTCCTCGAAAACCGCCGCGAGGCGATCGAGTCCGGCGAAGGCATCGACTGGTCGACGGCCGAGGCGTTGGCTTTCGGCGCCATCCTGCTCGACGGCAATCCGATCCGCCTGTCTGGGCAGGATTCCGAGCGCGGCACCTTCTCGCAGCGCCATTCCGTGCTCTACGACCAGCGCGACGAGACCCGCTACATCCCGCTCAACAACCTGTCGGCGGCGCAGGCCGGCTACGAAGTCATCAACTCGATGCTGTCGGAAGAGGCGGTGCTGGGCTTCGAATATGGCTACAGCCTGGCCGAGCCGAAGGCGCTGACCTTGTGGGAAGCGCAGTTCGGCGACTTCGCCAACGGCGCCCAGGTGGTGTTCGACCAGTTCATCTCGTCGGGCGAGCGCAAGTGGCTCAGAATGTCCGGCCTCGTCTGCCTGCTGCCGCACGGCTATGAAGGCCAGGGGCCGGAACATTCGTCGGCCAGGCTGGAGCGGTTCCTGCAGCTTTGCGCCGAAGACAACATGCAAGTGGCCAACTGCACGACGCCGGCCAACTACTTCCACATCCTGCGCCGGCAGCTGAAGCGCGACTTCCGCAAGCCGCTGATCCTGATGACGCCGAAGTCGCTGCTGCGCCACAAGCGGGCGGTGTCGACGCTGCCGGAAATCTCGGGCGAAAGCTCGTTCCACCGGCTGCTGTGGGACGACGCGCAGCTGTTGCCCAACCAGGCGATCAAGCTGACCAAGGATTCCAAGATCCGCCGCGTCGTGCTGTGTTCGGGCAAGGTCTATTACGACCTCTACGAAGAGCGCGAGAAGCGCGGCATCAACGACATCTACCTCTTGCGCGTCGAACAGCTCTATCCGTTCCCGGCCAAGGCGCTGATCACCGAACTGTCGCGCTTCCGCAACGCCGAGATGGTGTGGTGCCAGGAGGAGCCCAAGAACATGGGCGCCTGGTCGTTCATCGACCCGTACCTGGAATGGGTGCTGGCGCATATCGACGCCAAGCATCAGCGGGTTCGCTACACCGGCCGGCCGGCGGCCGCGTCGCCGGCGACCGGCTTGATGTCCAAGCACCTAGCCCAGCTCGCCGCCTTGCTCGAAGACGCGCTCGGCGAATAAAGCAGGCGAATAGAACAGAACCGACAAGAACGGACAGGCACAATGGCTACCGAAATCCGCGTTCCCACTCTCGGCGAATCCGTCACCGAGGCGACCATCGGCAAGTGGTTCAAGAAGGTCGGCGATGCCATTGCCGTCGACGAGCCGCTGGTCGAGCTCGAAACCGACAAGGTGACGGTGGAGGTTCCGGCCGCGGCCGCGGGCATCCTTTCGGAGATCGCGGTCAAGGAAGGTGAGACGGTTGGCGTCGGCGCGCTTCTAGGGTCGATTTCGGCCGGCGGCGCAGCCGCCGCACCCGTGACCAAGCCGCAGGCGGTGTCGCAGGCTTCGAGCCCGGATGCGGCGTCGACCACCAAGCAGGCCGCGGCCGAGACCGCCAAGATCGCCGGCGGTGCCGGCGCGGTCGAGCCGCGCTCGATGCCGCCGGCGCCGGCCGCCGCAAAACTGATCGCCGAGAACAATCTGTCGGTCGACCAGCTTTCCGGCTCGGGCAAGCGCGGCCAGGTGCTGAAGGGCGACGTGCTCGACGCCATCTCCAAGGGCGCGCCGTCGCAGCCGGCCGAGACGCCGAAGGCGGCGCCGGCGCCGATCGCGGTGCGTGCGCCGTCCTCGGGCGACGATGCTTCGCGCGAGGAGCGCGTGCGCATGACCAAGCTGCGCCAGACCATCGCGCGCCGGCTCAAGGAAGCGCAGTCGACCGCCGCCATGCTCACCACCTTCAACGAGGTCGACATGTCGGCGGTGATGGCGCTGCGGACCAAGTACAAGGACGTGTTCGAGAAGAAGCACGGCGTGAAGCTTGGCTTCATGGGCTTCTTCACCAAGGCCGTCACCCACGCGCTGAAGGAAATCCCAGCGGTCAATGCCGAGATCGACGGCACCGACATCATCTACAAGAACTTTGCCCATGTCGGCGTCGCCGTCGGCACCGAGAAGGGCCTGGTCGTGCCCGTCGTGCGCGATGCCGACCAGATGTCGATCGCCGAGATCGAGAAGGAGATCGGCCGGCTGGGCATCGCCGCGCGCGACGGCAAGCTCTCGGTCGCCGACATGCAGGGCGGCACGTTCACGATTTCCAATGGCGGCGTCTACGGCTCGCTGATGTCGACGCCGATCCTCAATGCGCCGCAGTCGGGCATTCTGGGCATGCACAAGATCCAGGACCGGCCGGTCGTGGTCGGCGGCCAGATCGTGATCCGGCCGATGATGTATCTGGCGCTGAGCTACGATCACCGCATCGTCGACGGCAAGGAAGCGGTGACCTTCCTGGTGCGCGTCAAGGAAAGCCTGGAGGATCCGGAACGGCTGGTGCTCGATCTCTAGGGGTTGGTGCTGATCCGGAGTTTCACTGCAAGCCGGAGGAAGGAATCTGCGCAGCAGGATGACGACTCGTCCCCTTAGCCTTCCAAGGAGCGTTCTGATCTCGACCATCGCGGGCGGCATGGTGCTGGCCGCGGCCAACGCGCATGCCGCCTGCCCGATCGAACTCGCGGTCTATGGCGACGCGCAAAGCGGCAGCGAGATCGATTTTACCCCGACCGGCACCTCGGCCACCGTCACCAATACATTCCGCATGATCCTCGACAACAATGTGGTGCTGAACGGCATCGTCATGTGGAACGAAGGTGTTTCCAGGCCGAACGGCGCGCTGATGTACAAATGCCCGGAAGGCGACACCACCGGCGATGAACTCGCCGCCTGTACCCCTTGGCATGGTGTCATCTACACATCTGACGACAAGGGCAGCATCGGGCTCTTGCCGGCGGAAGGCGTCGGGGCGCCGAAGACGCTGATCCTGCCGGACCTCGGTCCGATGCTGCATCAGTCAACTGCCTATGGCGGCAGCGGGTTTTCGAAAGTGCCGTCGGATGTGTTCACACTGAAGGGATGCCAGGAATGAACGAGGCGCAAAAAGTGCTGCTGGTCACCGGCGGCAGCCGCGGCATCGGCGCCGCCGTCTGCCGGCTCGGGGCCAAGGCCGGCTATCGCGTCCTGGTTAACTACACTGCGAACAAGGCTGCCGCCGATGCGCTGGTCGGCGACATCAAGGCCGCCGGCGGCGACGCTTTTTCGGTCAAGGGCGATGTTGGCAGCGAGGCCGATATCCTGGCCATCTTCGACGCGGTGGACCGCAGCTGGGGCAGGCTCGACGCCTTCGTCAACAATGCCGGCATCGTCGACGCCAAGGCGCGCGTCGACGAGATGAGCGTGGCACGGCTCGAACGCATGATGCGCATCAATGTCGTCGGTTCCATCCTCTGCGCCCGCGAGGCGGTCAAACGCATGTCGACCCGCCATGGCGGCAAGGGCGGAGCGATCGTCAATATCTCGTCGGCCGCGGCGGTGCTGGGCGCGCCGGACAATTACGTCGACTATGCCGCCTCCAAGGGTGCCATCGACACGTTCACCGTCGGGCTTGCCCGCGAGGTGGCGCTGGAAGGCATCCGCGTCAACGCGGTGCGGCCGGGCATCATCGACACCGACATCCACGCCTCCGGCGGACAGCCGGACCGGGTGGCGCTGATCCAGGACACGCTGCCGATGAAAAGAGCCGGCACCGCCGATGAAGTCGCCGCCGCTGTTCTCTATCTTCTATCCGATGCCGCGTCCTATACGACAGGCGCGATCCTGAATGTCAGCGGCGGCCGCTGAGCGCTCTCAAGCAGTTCGAGCATGATGTCATCCGAAAACCGCGTCACACTTTTCGGCATCATGCTCAAAACAGAAGGACAGTATCATGGCTTATGACGTCGTTATCATCGGATCGGGACCCGGCGGCTATGTCTGCGCCATCAAGGCGGCGCAGCTCGGGCTGAAGGTCGCGGTGGTCGAGAAGAACGCAACCTTCGGCGGCACCTGCCTCAATATCGGCTGCATCCCGTCCAAGGCGCTGCTGCATGCCTCCGAGATGTTCGCCGAGGCCGGACATTCCTTCGATACGCTCGGTGTGGAGATCGCCGCACCGAAGCTGAACCTGACGAAGATGATGGCGCACAAGGATGCGACGGTGTCGTCCAACGTCAACGGCGTCGCCTTCCTGTTCAAGAAGAACAAGATCGACTCGTTTCGCGGCACCGGCAAGGTGCTTTCCGCCGGCAAGGTGTCGGTGACCGGCGAGGACGGCAAGGTCGAGGAGATCGAGACCAAGAACATCGTCATCGCCACCGGATCCGACGTCGCCGGCATACCCGGCGTCAAGGTCGATTTCGACGAGAAGGTGATCGTGTCGTCGACCGGCGCGCTGTCGCTGGACAAGGTTCCCGGCCATCTGGTGGTGGTCGGCGGCGGCGTCATCGGGCTCGAGCTCGGTTCGGTGTGGGCGCGGCTTGGCGCCAAGGTCACCGTGGTCGAGTTCCTCGACACCATCCTCGGCGGCATGGACGGCGAGGTCTCCAAGCAGTTCCAGCGGCTGCTCTCCAAGCAAGGCTTCGAGTTCAAGCTCGGCGCCAAGGTCACCGGCGTCGCCAAGGCAAAGAAGGGTGCGACCGTCACCTTCGAGCCGGTGAAGGGCGGCGCCGCCGAGACCATCGCTGCCGACGTCGTGCTGATCGCCACCGGCCGCCGCGCCTTTTCGGACAGTCTCGGCCTGAAGGAAGCGGGCGTCGAGGTCGACGAGCGTGGCCGGGTCAAGACCGACGGGCATCTCAAGACCAACGTGCCCGGCATCTATGCCATCGGCGATGTCATCGCCGGGCCGATGCTGGCGCACAAGGCCGAGGACGAGGGCGTGGCGGTGGCCGAAACCATCGCCGGCCAGGCCGGCCATGTGAACTACGAGGTCATTCCGAGCGTCGTCTACACCAGCCCTGAAATCGCCTCGGTCGGCAAGACCGAGGAAGAACTGAAGAAGGCCGGCATCGACTACAAGGTCGGCAAATTCCCGTTCAGCGCCAATGGCCGGGCACGCGCCATGCTGCATACCGATGGTTTCGTGAAGATCCTCGCCGACAAGGTCAGCGACCGCGTGCTGGGCGTGCATATCGTCGGCTTCGGTGCCGGCGAAATGATCCACGAGGCGGCGGTGCTGATGGAGTTCGGCGGCTCGTCGGAGGATCTCGCCCGCACCTGCCATGCGCATCCGACGATGTCGGAAGCGGTGAAGGAAGCGGCGTTGGCCACCTTCTTCAAGCCGATCCATATCTAGGGGGCACCCAACGCTTCGTCATCCTGTGGCGGAGCAAGGAGCGGAGCGACGCGGTAGACCATAGGATCCATGCCGTGACTTCAGAGCCCCCAGCGGCCATGAATTCTGCTCCGCGGCGACTTGGTCGAGGCCGCGGCATGGATCCTCGGGTCAAGCCCGAGGATGACGACCGTGCGAAACGACGGTCATCGCTCAAAACAAAACGGCCCGCTTTTCAGCGGGCCGTTTGTATCTGGTATCGAGCCGATCAGTTGGCCGGTGCAGGCGCCGGAGCGGGAGCGGGCGCTGGAGCCGGAGCAGGCGCGGGTGCTGGTGCTGGTGCAGGGGCCGGAGCTGGCGCGGGCGCCGGTGCTGGCTCTGGTGCCGGAGCGGGCGCTGGGGCCGGTGTGCTGGCGGCCGGCGCTTCGGCGGGTGCCGGATGCTCGCCGCTTCTGCCGAAAACGTAATACGCGACAATCGCCAGGATAACGACGACCAGAGCAATCAGCCAGGGGCTGCCGCCGCTGCCGCTTGGCCTGGGAGTGTCGTTCGATGGATTCGCCATAAAAGTGTCCTCCGTGGATGAAAATAATCAATCAACAGCCATCAACGCGCAACCGTTGAATGGGTTTCACGCTAGGGAAGGAAAGCGCCGAAAACGCGGCGTTTGGGACCCTCCGCTGCCATCCGACTCAATTGACGGCGGTGACAGTATAGCCGGCTTTGCGAAAATCCTCGACCAGTCCCTCGGGACCGGGAAGGTGCAGCGCGCCGACCGCCATGAAGGCGTTGCCCCTGGCCAGGATCGGCTCGGCGTGATCGATCATCACCTTGTTGCGGCTGGTGATCATGGTTTCCTCGAAGGCCGCATAGCCGGCCGCGTCGTTCTGCTCTTCGGGCATGGCGGCGCGGAACAGCGGCCAGAACATGCCGGTTTCGCCGCGCTGGTAGAGCAGGATCATGGTCTCGTTGATGTCGTTGACCTTGTCGCCGAGTTTCAGCGTGTCGACGAGGCCCTTCATGTGAAAGGCGAGCGGCAGCGAGGCCATGGCGCGCAGCTGGCTCTCGGCCGTTTCCAACCCCTCCACCGGCTTGCCCGCGGCCTTGGCGCCTTCGGCCAGCTTGACGTCGAGCACAGGGGCGCCACCGGACTGGCGGGCGAGTTCGCAGGCCGGAAGCGCCATCATGGCCGAAAGCATCCAAGGCTTCATCTTGGCGACCGTTGCCGGCGGAATGCCGCGCGCATCGAGCGCGGCATTCATGGCCGCTGCTTCGTCCGGCGTCAGCAAGGACGACAGCGTCGTGGAGTCGGTGAACATCATCAGGTCCGGCTCCTTGAGCATCGCCGTCATCATCTTCTGCTTGTCGAGCACGTCGGTGGTTTCGATGATGAGGGTGCCGGCGGCGTCAAAGGCTTTCTGCGCGTCCGGCGGCAGCGTGGTGACGCGCGGGTCCGTCATGTGCATGGTGCCGAAAAGGTAGGATGGCTGTTCGCCTGGTTTTTCCAGCTTCCACAACAGGCCTTTGCCGTTGAGTGTCGCGGCGGCCTCCGCCTCGATCTTGCTGTAGGTTGCAGGGCTGCTCTTCTGCAGGGCCGTCACCATGTCGGCGCCGGTGCAGGTCGGGATTTCCGCATGCGCCCTGCCCGCCGCGAACAACAGCATGGCAAGGAAGGACAGGAAAAACAGCACGTTGAGCGTGACAAGCAGCCTCAGCGAGATGGAAGCCGCACGGTCGGCGATGGCAATGACGCGTTTCATGGCACCTTTCTAAGGATGAAAAGCGGCAAAACGGTTAATTGGCGCTATGAAATTGTCCTCAGTGCGATGAGCTGTCGGATGAAGTGCCCTTTGTAGTTTGCGGAAACGCTCATCGCGTCGTCATCCACGGGCGGAGCAAGGAGCGCAGCGACGCAGCGCAGACCCGAGGATCCATGCCGTGACGTTAATGCGTTGCAGCGGTGCAGAATTCTGCTCCGCTAGTATTCCACGCCCGAGGGTCACGGCATGGATACCAGGGTGTCCGCGACAGAGCTTCGCTCTAGTATGACGAAGCCAGTTTCACGCCCTCGGATGCGCCGATTCGTAGATTTCGAGCAGTCTCGCCGTGTCGACGCCGGTGTAGATCTGCGTCGTCGACAGGCTGGCGTGGCCGAGCAGCTCCTGGATGGTGCGCAGATCGCCGCCCCTGCCGAGCAGATGCGTGGCGAAGGAGTGGCGCAGCGCGTGCGGCGTCGCCGTGTCGGGCAGGTTGAGCGCCGAGCGCAGTTTCGCCATGTCGCGCTGGATGATGGCCGGATTGAGCGGGCCGCCGCGCGCGCCACGAAACAACAGGCCTTTCGGGTCGAGATGATAGGGGCAGAGCCTGCGGTATTCGGCGATTGCCCGAAGCGCCACCGGCAGCACCGGCACCAGCCGCGTCTTGCCGCCCTTGCCGGTGACGCGCAGCACGGTGTCGGCCTCCGAGGCCAGGTCGGCGCCGGCGAGGCCGAGCGCTTCCGAGATGCGCAAGCCCGAGCCGTAGAGCAGCGTCAGCACGGCTGCATTGCGGGCGGCGATCCAGGGCTCTTCCGCCAGTTGACCTTCCATGGACACAACCTGTTTGGCATCGCTTGCAGTCAGCGGTTTGGGCAGCGACTTGGGCTGGCGCGGCGCGCTCAGGGCTGTGGCACCCGCGGCGTTGGCGAGGCCATGGCGTTCCAGGAACCGCAGCAGCGAGCGGATGCCGGCGAGACCCCGGCCGAGCGTACGGGCGCCGACGCCTTCGTTGCGGCGGGCGGCGAGGAAGCCGCGCAGATCCGCCGGGCGCAGATTGGCGATATCGGAAATGCCCGGCGAGCCGCCGCAATGGCCGGTAAGGAAATGCAGGAACTGGCGCGTGTCGCGCTCATAGGCTTCCACTGTCTCGGATGACAGGCGACGTTCACGCGCGAGCATCTTCAGCCAGCTTTCGCGTGCCGCCTGGAGATCGGGTTTGGCCGGGATGAGAAATTCCTGCATGGCGGCATTTTGGTGTATCCGGGTTAGGAAGCGGTGAAGAGCCCGTCAATGAAATGGCAGCGGGGAAATGACAGTGGGGAAATGACAGCGGGCGATCATTGAAATGACGCCGGGCTGGGGCTAGAGCAGGCCAAAGGATATTTCGCGATGAGCAAGCCGCAAAACCCCGTCCAGATGGCCGTTATCGGCGCCGCCCACGGCATCAAGGGCGAGCTCAGGGTGAAAACCTTCACCGGCGAGCCGATGGCGCTGGCCGATTATGGCCCGCTCTATGCCAGGGATGGCCGTGCCTTCCAGATAACCGACATAAGGCCGGCCAACACCGTCGTCGTGGTGCGCTTCAAGGGCATCAGCGACCGCAACGCCGCCGAGGCGCTCGCCGGCACGGAGCTGTTCGTCGACCGCTCGATGCTGCCCGACGATGGCGAGGAGGACGAGTTCTATCATGCCGACCTGATCGGGCTGGAGGTCCGGGACGATACGGGTGCCGCGCTCGGCAAGGTGGTCGCGGTGCACAATTTCGGTGGCGGGGACATCCTCGACGTGACGCTTTCCGGCCGCAAGGGCGTGCTGATCCCGTTCACGCAAGCCGCCGTGCCGCAGGTGTCGATCGCCGAGGGTTTTGTCCGCATCGATCCGGCGGCTGCCGGCCTGGTCGAGGACGAGGATGGCGAAGCGCCGCGCGAGGAAGACTTCGACCCCAAGGGCAGGCCGCGCGGACCGCGCGACGCCGGGGGCAACCGGTGACGTTCAAGGCTTCGGTGCTGACGCTCTATCCCGAGATGTTTCCCGGCGCGCTCGGCCTGTCGCTGGCGGGCCGCGCGCTCGAGGCGGGCACATGGTCGCTGGAAGCGATCCAGATCCGCGACTTCGCCACCGACAGGCACCGCACCGTCGACGACACGCCGGCCGGCGGCGGCGCCGGTATGGTGATGCGCGCCGATGTGCTGGCCAGGGCGATCGACCATGCCTCGCCGGGAGGCGATCCACGCCCGCGCCTGCTGATGAGCCCGCGCGGCGGACCGCTTACGCAGGCGAGGGTGCGTGAGCTTGCCGCCGGGCCGGGCGCCGTCATCCTGTGCGGCCGCTTCGAGGGCGTCGACCAGCGGCTGATCGAGGCCCGCGGCCTGGAAGAGGTGTCTATCGGCGATTTCATCCTCTCCGGTGGCGAGCCGGCGGCGCTCGTTCTGCTCGACGCTGTGGTGCGGCTGTTGCCCGGCGTGATGGGCAATGCGGTGTCGGGCGAGGAAGAAAGTTTCGAGAACGGCCTGCTCGAACATCCGCACTACACAAGGCCGCAGGAATTCGAGGGACGCGAGATTCCCGAAGTGCTGATCTCCGGCAATCACAAGAAGATCGCGGCATGGCGGCGTGAGCAGTCGGAAGCGCTGACGAAAGAACGGCGGCCGGATCTGCTTGGCGGTCAGCCCTTGCCGAAATAATAAAAAGCCAGAAACAGGCCGACGGCGATGACGAAGCCGCGCACCACGTTCTGCGGCACTCGCTTGGCGATCCAGACGCCGGCATAGCCGCCCAGCGCACCGCCCGGGATCATGACGATTGCCTGCGGCCAGGCGACGACGCCACCCGAGACGAAGACGACGATGGCGACAGCCGCGATGACCACGGCCAGCATGTTCTTCAGCGCATTCAGCCGGTGGTAGTCGCCGGACTGCGTCAGGCCGAGCGTTGCCAGCATCATCACGCCCATGCCGGCGCCGAAGAAGCCGCCATAGATGGCGGTGGTGAATTGCGCCAGCGAGCCGGCGAGCGAGCCAACCGATGCCTCATGGCCTGGTTTTGGCGCCGGCTTCAGCCATGGTCCGGCGGCAAACAGCGCCGTTGCGCCCAGCAGCAGCCACGGCACCAGGGCGCGGAACGAGGGATTGTCGAGCGCCAGCAGGATCAGCGCGCCGGCCAGCGCACCGATCGCCGAGATGAGACAGAGCAGCAGGGCGCCGCGCCAGAAGTGGCGGATGTCGGTCCAATAGGCGAGCGTCGAGGTGATGTAGCCTGGAAATTGCGTGACCGAGGAGGTTGCGTTGGCGACGATCGGCGGCAAGCCGACCAATGTCATGGCGCCGAAGGTGATGAAGGTGCCGCCGCCGGCGACCGCGTTGGCAGCGCCGGACAGGAAGCCCGCCAGGAAAAGCAGGATGGCGTCGAAGACAGACATGGAATGCCGCCGCGGAAACTGTGGTATTCCAGGCTTAGGAAGCTTGGCAGGCGGGCGCAACCCGGCACGGGCGGTATTACAATGGTGCCATGCAGGCAAAAAAGAGTCGTGCTCGGGCGTGACAAAGCGCCGAAATAGCTGTATGTGCGCGCCGAACCGGAAGAAAAATCTGCCGGGCCCGTCAACAATGACGGTGTAGTCGCCCCTGTCCGATGTCTTGGAGACAAAAATGTCTCAGGGACAAAGGACATAGCCGAGCGGTCAATGGAACTGCAAGGCGAGCGCAGGGCGCTCTGACTGTCGGAAGAACAAGAAGTGGACTATTGAGATGGATATTCTCCGTCAGCTCGAGGCCGAGCAGGCCGCCAAGATCGAAGCCAAGCGCAAACTTCCCGAATTCCAGCCCGGCGACACCGTGCGCGTCCAGGTCCGCGTGACCGAAGGCACCCGCACCCGCGTCCAGGCCTATGAGGGCGTCGTCATCGCCCGCGCCGGTTCCGGCTTCCAGGAAAATTTCACCGTCCGCAAGATCTCCTACGGCGAAGGCGTCGAGCGCGTGTTCCCGGTCTACTCGCCGATGGTCGAGGGTGTCGAGATCGTGCGTCGCGGCAAGGTGCGTCGCGCCAAGCTCTATTACCTGCGCGACCGTCGCGGCAAGTCGGCCCGTATTTCGGAAAACACCGGCGTGCGCGCCCGCAAGCTCAACGACGAGGAGCGCGACGCGCTGAACGCCGAGAAGGCCCGCATCGAGGCCGAGAAGGTCGCCGCAGCCCAGGCGCTGGCCGCCGAGACCGCCGCCAAGGAAGCCGCCGAGAAGAAGGCCGCCGCCGAGGCTGAGGCCGCCAAGGCCGCTGAAGCGACCCCGGCCGAATAAGATTTTCGGCAATCCTATTCAAAGGCGGCTTCGGCCGCCTTTTTTCGTTTCACCGGACTGTGAGCGCCTCGGGCCTGGGAAATTGGATCCGGGTATTGACGGCATATTATCTTGTACACTAACTAATCGTGCACAAGATAATTGGAGGCATGATATGGCACTTTATACCGCACAGGCTCACGTCACCGGTGGCCGCGCCGGCCATGGCGAGACCAGCGATGGCCTGCTCAAGGTCGATCTGGCGATGCCCAAGGAGCTTGGTGGGCCGGGCGGCGCCACCAATCCCGAGCAGCTTTTCGCCATCGGCTACGCTGCCTGCTTCGAGAGCGCCATCCGCTTCGCCGCGCGCAAACAGAAGCTGCCGCTCGAGGATGCCGCGATAACCGCCACCGTCAACCTGCTTCCCAATGGCGAGGGCTTCAAGCTCGGCGTCGCGCTCGCGGCGGAGACGAAAGGTCTTGATCAGGCGGCCGCTGAGGCGCTTGTATCGGAGGCACACAAGATTTGCCCCTATTCGAATGCCATCAGGGGCAATGTCGACGTAGCGCTTTCGGTAAAGGCGGCATGACGACAAAAGTTGAAACGAGAGCCAAGGATGTCCCGGCGGAGGCGGCCGGGACATTTCACGTGCCGCGGCTCGATCAGCAGCTGTGTTTCGCGCTCTATTCGGCGAGCGGGCTGATGACCAAGGTTTATCGCCCGCTGCTCGAGCCGCTTGGTCTCACTTATCCGCAATATCTGGTGATGCTGGCGCTGTGGGAGCACGCACCGAGCACCATTGGCGCGCTTGGCGAGGCGCTGGGCCTGGATTCCGCGACGCTGACGCCGCTGCTCAAGCGGATGGAGGCAAGTGGTCTCGTCACGCGCCGGCGCGATGCCGCCGACGAGCGCCGGGTGCTTGTCGAGCCGACGGCCAAGGGCCAGACGCTGCGTGCTCACATGAAGGATGTGTCCGCCGCACTCGCATGCAGCGTGCCGCTGGGGGCTGGCGAAGCGAAAGCCCTGCACGCAACACTCACCCATCTTGTCGCCGGTCTGCGCAAAGCCGCGACCGATGATCGATCAGCGGATGCGCAAGCGCCGGTCCCTGGCTCGAGATAAGCCGATCATCCCGAAATCCCTGAATTGAGGGCATCGGAATCCCCTTTCACGCACGCTGACGCAGCGGACCGTCTTGCATGGCGTTTGCGGAAAGCTAAAGTCGGCGCCGGATTTCCTGTAAGCCCATCCGGGCGCCTTCAATTTTCGGGAGTGTTTCATGACCAAGTCGAAACTGCTGCTGGCCGTCCTGCTTGCCCTCGTCCTGGCGCCTATTGCCGCTTTCGCCCAGGCGCTGCCCGATCTCGGCGGCAAAAAGGTGGTGGTGGTGACCGAAAACGCCTATCCGCCGCTGCAGTTCATCGACGCCAAGACCGGCAAGCAGATCGGCTGGGAGTATGACGCGATGAACGAGATCGCCAAGCGGCTCAACTTCAAGGTCGAGTACCAGAACACCTCCTGGGACGCGATGATCCAGGCCGTTTCCGACAACCAGTACAACATCGGCATGACCGGCATCACCATCAAGGACGACCGCAAGGCGAAGGTCGATTTCTCCGATCCCTATATGCGCTCGGAGCAGTTCATGCTGGTGCGCGGCGACGAAAGCCGCTTCACCGACGCCAAGACCTTCGGGGCCTTCAAGGACGGGCTGATCGGCGCGCAGGCCGGCACCACACCCTTCTACACCGCCGTCTACAGCGTGCTCGACGGCAATGAGCAGAACCCGCGCATCAAACTGTTCGAGACGTTCGGCGCCACGGTGCAGGCACTGAAGTCGGGCGACGTCGATGTCGTGCTGACCGACGGCACCGCCGGCAAGGGCTATGTCGATGCGTCGGGCGGCAAGCTGAAGCTGATCGGCGGACCGCTCGGCACCGAGGATTTCGGCTTCATCTTCCCGAAGGGATCCGATCTGGTGAAACCGGTCAACGCCGCGATCGCCGCGCTCAAGGCGGACGGGACGTTCGACGCACTGAACAAGAAGTGGTTTCTCGACTACAAGATGGGGCAGTGAACTCGTCTTGGCGCGTTCGTGGGGTGACGTAGAACTCGCGCCAGGTCCGGCCGGCTTGGCACGCTGCCTTGGCGGCCGCGCCTGATGGCGCCTTCGTCCTCGTCCACCAAAGCCGAATTCCCCTGGTGGCTTGCCGTTGCCGCCGCCCTTGCCCTGGCGGCGGCTTTGTTCATCGCGGCCAGCGATCTCTATGCCCAGGTCTTCGCCACCGTCGCCAAGGGCATCGGCGTCACGGTCTTCGTCACTGTGGTCGCTTTCGCCCTGGCGTCGATCATCGGCCTCGGCATCGCCTTGATGGGCCTGTCCGCGTCGCCCTGGCTGCGCCAGATCGCCCGCTTCTATGTCGAGATCATCCGTGGCGTGCCGATCCTGGTGCTGCTGTTCTGGATCGCGTTTGCCGGCGCACCGGGCTTCGTCGCGGCCTGGAACGCGCTGACCGCGCCGCTGCAGAGCGCCGGCTATCTCGGCGAACTTCTTGTGCGCGACGTGTCGCTGCTGTGGCGCGCCATCATGGCGTTGACCATCGGCTACTCGGCCTTCATCTCTGAGGTTTTCCGGGCCGGCATCCAGTCGGTCGAGAAAGGCCAGATCGAGGCGGCCAAGGCGCTCGGCTTGAGCCGCGCGCAACGCTTCCGGCTGATCGTGTTTCCGCAGGCGATCCGCACCATATTGCCGCCGCTCGGCAATGACTTCGTCGCCCTGGTCAAGGATTCCTCGCTGGTCTCGGTGCTCGGCGTCGCCGACATCACCCAGATGGGCAAGGTCTATGCCGCCGGCTCGTTCCGCTTCTTCGAGACCTATTCGATAACAGCCTATATCTATCTCATCCTGACCGTCGGCCTGTCGCTGGCGCTGAGGGCGCTGGAGCGGCGCCTGCGTCGCCAGCACCAGGAATAGTCTTTCGACGCGGACAGGGTTACGATCCTGTCGGCATACAGGTGTGAGAGGTCTCATGATCGTCGACAAAGCCAATGCGGCGCTGGATTCCGTCTATGGCGCCAACACGCCGGAATCGCTGGCGCAAGCCTACGCCGCATGGGCCGCGACCTATGACAGCGAGACCGCCTCGCTCGGTTATCTGCTTCCCTTCCTCATTACCGCCTGGGTGGCGCGCTATGTTCCGGCCGGGGAAGGGCCGCTGCTAGACGCCGGCTGCGGCACCGGCCTGTCCGGGCCGTCGCTGAAGGCGCTTGGCTATCGTGACATTGCCGGGCTCGACCTGTCGGATGACATGCTCAAGATCGCCGGCAGCCGCAACGCCTATGGCGAGCTGAAACAGGCGATGCTGGGTGGGCCGCTGCCATGGCCGGACGGTTATTTCCGGGCCTTCTTCTCGACGGGTGTGTTCACCATCAGCCACGCTCCGGCATCCGGCCTGCACGATCTGGTGCGCATCACCAAAAAGGGTGGCCACGCCATCTTCACCGTACGCGACCAGGTCTTTGAAAGCGGCGGCTTCCAGGCGGTCTTCGACGAACTCACGACAGCGAACAAATGGCAGCTCGTCGAACAGAGCCCGTGGTTCCGCTGCTACGCGATCGCCGAGCCCGATGCATTGGTGAAGACGTTCGTGTTCGAGGTTTTGTGAGCGGTGCGTTCCCCAACCTTGGCTCCTTCCTCTCCCCCGATCGACGGGGGAAAGGAAGGGCGCGCGTTCGCCGCGCTTGGTGCCCTTCCTCTCCCCTGAAGGTGTGGAAGCGTGGGCGACAGACCCAAGTCGCGCCGCCACGCCGCAATTGCCGAAAAGCCAAAACATTGGTATGAGCCACGCCATGGAAGAGCTTTTTGGCGATCCGGCCTACAAGGGGTTCGTGCTGCAGGACAGAAAACGCCTGCCGTCGCGCTTCTCCGCGCGCGTGTCCGGCGCGCTGACCAGCCGACTTACCTAGGCCAACCTGTTCAGGTCGTCGCGCCGGGAATTGCCCGGCGTCTGCTCTTTCCCATTCTCATATCGACGGATTTACGCACATGAGCGCACCGCGCACCCTCTACGACAAGATTTTCGACGACCACGTCGTCGACCGCCAGGACGACGGCACCTGCCTGCTCTACATCGACCGCCACCTCGTCCATGAAGTGACCAGCCCGCAGGCTTTCGAAGGCCTGCGGCTGAGCGGCCGCAAGGTCCGGCATCCGGAAAAGACGCTGGCCGTGGTCGATCACAATGTCTCGACCTCGCCCGAACGCAAGTTCGGCATCAAGAATGAGGAAAGCCGCATCCAGGTCGAGGCGCTGGCCAAGAACGCCAAGGATTTCGGCGTCGAATATTATTCCGAGAACGATATCCGCCAGGGCATCGTCCACATCATCGGCCCGGAGCAGGGCTTTACCTTGCCCGGCATGACCATCGTCTGCGGCGACAGCCACACCTCGACGCATGGCGCGTTCGGCGCGCTGGCGCACGGCATCGGCACGTCGGAAGTCGAGCATGTGCTGGCGACGCAGACGCTGATCCAGCGCAAGGCCAAGAACATGCTGGTGCGCGTCGACGGCCAACTGCCGGAAGGCGTCACCGCCAAGGACATCATCCTGGCCATCATCGGCGAGATCGGCACCGCCGGCGGCACCGGCTATGTCATCGAGTATGCCGGCGAGGCGATCCGCTCGCTGTCGATGGAAGGCCGCATGACGATCTGCAACATGTCGATCGAGGGCGGCGCGCGCGCCGGCCTGATCGCGGCCGACGAGACCACCTTCGCCTATGTCAAGGACAAGCCACGTGCGCCGAAGGGCGCCGCCTGGGATGCCGCGCTCGCCTATTGGAAGACGCTGCAGTCCGACGAGGGCGCGCATTTCGACAAGGTGATCGTGCTCGACGCGGCCAAGCTGCCGCCGATCGTCTCCTGGGGCTCGTCGCCCGAGGATGTCGTCTCCGTGCAAGGCATCGTGCCGAACCCGGACGATATCACCGACGAAAACAAGCGCACCTCCAAGCAGCGCGCGCTCGACTATATGGGCCTGACGCCGGGGACAAAGATCACGGACATCGCGCTCGACCGCGTCTTTATCGGCTCCTGCACCAATGGCCGCATCGAGGATCTGCGCGCCGCCGCCAAGGTGATCGAGGGCAAGACCGTCAATCCGCGCGTCAACGCCATGATCGTGCCGGGGTCGGGCCTGGTCAAGGAACAGGCGGAAGCCGAGGGCCTCGACAAGATCTTCCTGGCCGCCGGTTTCGACTGGCGCGAGCCGGGCTGCTCGATGTGTCTCGCCATGAATGACGACCGGCTGAAGCCGCATGAACGCTGCGCCTCGACCTCGAACCGCAATTTCGAGGGCCGGCAAGGCTTCAAGGGCCGCACCCATCTGGTCTCGCCGGCAATGGCGGCGGCGGCGGCGATCGCCGGCCACTTCGTCGACATCCGCGACTGGAAATAACAGCCGGTCCACACGTTTCCACGTATGAAAGACCCCGGGCCGCATCGCGGCTCCGGGGTCTTTTTCATTCGAGCGGCCCGCATATTCGCCTAGAGCCGGATGATTTCAGGTCGAATCGACCTGAAATCTGAATCCGCCTCTAAATCAAAGAGATAGAGCATGATGTCGTCCGAAAACCGCTTCACACTCTTCGGCATCATGCTCTGGGCTTAACCGCTTGTTTGGGCTTGCCCTCTACACTCTTACGCGACGTCAAACGAGGGGAAGTCACGGTCCTTTGGACACCGGCCTGTTCATAGCGCTGCTCAATCCAACGATCGCGCTGGCCCTCGGCGCGGCCTTCCTCGTGCTATGGACCTATCAGCGCCACCGCCCCTATCTGGCCGTGCTGGCGTTCAGCTACTGTGTTTCGGCACCCGGCTTCCTGTTCCAGTATTTCACCTTGCCCATCGGCATGGCGCTGACCAAGCTGGTGTCCAACATCTGCTTCACCATCGCCGGCTGCTGCCTGTCGGGGGCCATCGTCGCCCGCTACGGCCGCAAGGTACCCCATGTGGGCATCGGCGTGCTGGCAGGCGGCGGCCTGGCGTCATTTTGCTGGTTCCTGTTCGTCGAGCCGGATCTCACCTGGCGCATCCTGGCGATGAATTTCGCCTTCGGTGGCATCAGCCTGCTGGTCGCCGCCGAATTGCGGCCGGTGCGCAACAATGGCCCAACCGAGAAGATCCTGTTCCTACTGTCCCTGCTGTCGGGCCTGAATTTCTTCGTGCGCACCCTTGTCGTCGTCATCGCGCATGGGCCGTTCACCAGCTATGACGGTTTCTACGGTTCGTCCTACTGGACGACGGCGTTGCTGTCGCACGCGCTCTTGTCGCTGCTGATCGCGCTTTGTCTGTTCACCGCCGCCGCACTCGACGTGATGAAGGCGCTCAAGGCCGAGACGCATACCGACCCGCTGTCGGGCCTGCTCAATCGGCGCGGCTTCGAGGAGCGCGCCGAGTTCCTGTTGCAGCGTTGCGCGGCGGCGAAGTTTCCGGTCGCGCTGGTGCTGGCCGACCTCGACCACTTCAAGGCGCTCAACGATGTGCACGGTCATGCCGCCGGCGATCGGGTGATCGCCGATTTCGCCGCCAAGCTCCGGTCCGCCACCGGCGCGCGGGGTGCCGCCGGGCGCATCGGCGGCGAGGAATTCGCCGTGCTCTTGCCGTTGAGCGATCTCGCCGCCGCGCGGCTGTTCGCCGAGGCCGTGCGCACGCTCTATTCGGCAGGCGGCATCGACGGGCTCCCCGCCGGCACCAAGGTCACCGCCAGCTTCGGCGTGGCGGCCCGCAGCGGCGAGGAAGCGCTGGAACCCTTGATGCGACGTGCCGACGAAGCGCTCTACAAGGCCAAGAAGAACGGCCGCGACAGTGTGCGCCTTTCCTTTGAACGGCCGGAGGCGGTGTTCGTGCCGGAGCCGTCCAGAGCCGGATGATTTCAGGGCGAATCGACCTGAAATCTGAATCCGTCCCAATCAAAAGAGATAGAGCATGATGTCGTCCGAGAACCGCTTCGCACTTTTCGGGGAATGCGAAAAAAGATGAGCGGCGCCAACTTCATCCTGCTGATCAATCTGTCGGTTGCCGGCCTGCTGGCGGCATCCTTCATGGCGGTCGCGTTCCATGATGCCGGCCGCGTCCCGGCACGATGGTTTGCATCGGGCTATGTCCTGGGCATGGCCTACTCGGCCATCGAATTCAGCATTCCCGCCTTCACCGATGCCCGGCTGCCGGTGGTGACCGCCTTCGCGGTTTTCCTCGGCGCCACAATTGCCTTCAATGCCGGACTGGCCCGCAAATACGGCGTCGCGCCGCCGTGGCCGGCGATGCTGTTCTTCCTGCTTGCCGCCACCATCGCGGTCTATCTCGTCCAGGACCTGCCGCGCCAGTCGCTGGCGCGCATGATGGCCTACCAGCTTCCCTATGCCGTGATGCAATTCGTCGGGCTGGCCATCGTCTGGTCGTCGAGGCAAAGGCATGGCCGACTCGATCGCATCCTGATGGCCGTGCTGGCCGCCAGCGGGCTCCAATTCGCCTCAAAGCCGTTCATCGCGCATGCGCTTGGCGGCTGGGGGGCCAATCCGCAGGCCTATCTGCAAAGCAACTACGCGCTGGTTTCACAATCGCTCGGCACTGTCTTTGCCCTGGCACTGGCGCTGCTGATGTTGGCCATCCTGGTTCGTGACGTGCTTGCCGAAGTGACGTCCAAGTCGGAGACGGACACGCTCTCGGGATTGCTCAATCGTGGTGCCTTCACGCGACAGGCCGAGCTCGCGGTGCTTGGCGCCCTGCGGCAAGGCGTGCCGGTCGCCCTGGTCATCGCCGATCTCGATCATTTCAAGGGCATCAACGACAGTTTCGGCCATGCCTCCGGCGACCGCGTGATCGAGACCTTTGCCGGCTTCCTGCGCGAAGCCGCCGCCGGCCACCATGTCGCGGGCCGCCTCGGCGGCGAGGAGTTCGCAATCATCCTGCCCGGGACCAACCTCGCCGCCGGCCGGTTGTTCGCCGAAGGCACGCGCAGCGCTTTCGGCGCGCTGCCCATCGACGGGCTGCCCGTGGACAATCGCTGCACGGCGAGTTTCGGGGTCGCCGAACTTCATCCGGGCGAGGAGATTGCCGATCTCATGCGGCGCGCCGATGAGGCGCTCTATCAGGCGAAGAATGCCGGCCGCGACTGCGTACGCATCTCCGCCGGGCCGGCGGATGTCCAGGTGTCGGCCGGGTCGGAAGCCAGCGCTAGCGGCAGGGGCTGAGTTCGGGCATTTCGCCGTCGGACAGTCCGTACATGTAGCTGCGGCCTTTGATGAAGACCGGCGGCCGGTAGCAATCGCTGTAGCCCGATATCTCGTCGGATTCGTTCTGGTAGATCACCTTGGGCTGGCCGGCACTGGTGTAGTCGGACAGTTGCTTGGCCAGTCTGCCCTCACCGACGAGGATGCGCTTGTAGCCGGCGGCGCTGTCGATGACGAGATTGCCGAAGGAATCGGCGTAGACGCGGTCCTGATGACGGGTCCCGGCGAGCGCCGGCACAGCCAGGCCGGCAACCGAAGCCGCCATGATGATCGCCGCAAGGCGCGATCTGCCAGAGTTCGAACGCATGGCGTCCTCCGTGTTCGAGGTTTGATGGGATGCATGTCGTTGCCCAAACCGCCGACGCACTTTGGAGCGACATGCACAGCCTCCTCGAATCAGAAATTAACCTTTTCTTAACCTTTGTTAAGAGGCCAGCGCGTTTGGCGGCGATGTCTCGACAAACATGGTTAATATCCGTCTGGACAAAAACCGGGCGGCCATCATTCGGCCATGCTTGGCCGCACCATCGCGGCCGGCATCGAAGCGATCCGAGGGTAACGCTGGGGCAACCTTGATCTTGGCGCGGCATCGTGGCTAGTCTGCCGCGCGGGAGGACAGCATATGGCGTTACGCGGGACGGTTTGGGTGTCCGTTTTCCCGTTGCTCGCCATCGTTGCCGCGTGCGTGCCTCAGGATGGCGCGCCGAAGGCGGCCAACACCGTCCCGCCCCCGCCGGCTCTGCAGTCCGTCGCGGCCCCGCCGCCCTCGGCACCGGCGACCAAGATCACCACCGACCTGACCGCGCCGCGATCCGGCATCGGCACGGCCACCTACAGATGCGGCAACAACGGCATGATCACCATCCAGAATCTCGGCTCGTCATTGCATGTGGTCGGACCCGGTGGCGCGACCGAGGAGTTCGCGGCGTCGCCCGCCAATCAGTCCAGCCGCTACCAGGAGGCAGCGACGCATGACGCAATCGTGATCGACGGGCGCGAGGCGCTGGTGATGAAGAGGGGCTCGACGCCACAGACCTGCAGGCGATAAGGCCTGCGTAAACCGCGGCGGCCTATCGCACTGCAGCGAACGCTGTGCCGGCTTCTAATCGATTGAGGCGAACGGCCGCCGGTTTGTCAGACTAAATGACGTTTCCAAAACGATTTTCTGGCTTTGACGCGGTGCAAAAAGAGCATTAGAAACCGGCTGTCCGAAGTCGCAACCGAAAGCGGCAATGCCGCATTTCCACCTGGGGCTCCAGAGACGCCGAACTGGGGGAGCCATGAGCAAATCACCAGCCACCCGCGAATTCGCCCGGCGTGAACGGCCACTTTCGCCGCACCTGAGCGTGTACCGGCCGCCGATCACCATGACGATGTCGATCATCCATCGCATCACCGGCGGCGCGCTTTACTTCGGCACGCTGCTGGTCGCGGCCTGGCTGATGGCGGCGGCAAGCTCGCAGCCGGTTTTCGACTGGGTCAACTGGGCCTTCGGCACATGGCTCGGCCGGCTCATCCTGTTCGGCTACACCTGGGCGCTGATGCATCACATGCTGGGCGGCGTGCGCCACCTGGTCTGGGATACCGGCACCGGCCTCGAAAAGCACACGGCCTCCAGGATCGCCTGGGCAACGCTCGCGGGTTCGATCCTGCTCACATTGCTGATCTGGGTCGCCGGCTATATGGCGCGAGGAGCCTGACCATGAGTACTGGCAAGACCGACATGCGCACGCCGCTGGCGAAAGTCCGCGGCCTCGGCTCCGCCCGTGAGGGCACCGGCCACTTCTGGCGCCAGCGTCTCACGGCCATCGCCAACATCCCGCTGACACTGTTCTTCGTCGGGTTCCTCATCGCGCTCAACGGCGCCGGCTATGCGGAGGTGCGCGCGGCACTTGCCAATCCGTTCGTCGCCCTTGTGCTGGCCCTGGTGCTGGTCTCCGGCCTTATCCATATGCGGCTCGGCATGCAGGTGATCATCGAGGACTACGTGCATGGCGAAGGCATGAAGCTGGCGCTCATCGCGCTCAATACATTTTTCACTGTAGCGGTTGGCGTTGCCTCGATCTTCGCCCTGCTCAAACTGGCATTCGGAGGCTGAGTTGGCCAAGGACGCGAAATCAGCCAACACGGCAGGCTACACCTTTGTCGACCACAAGTTCGACGTGGTGGTGGTCGGGGCCGGCGGTGCCGGCCTGCGCGCCACGCTCGGCATGGCCGAGCAGGGCCTGCGCACCGCCTGCATAACCAAGGTGTTCCCAACCCGCTCGCACACGGTGGCGGCGCAAGGCGGCATTGCCGCCTCGCTGTCCAATATGGGCCCGGATTCCTGGCAATGGCACATGTACGACACCGTCAAGGGATCGGACTGGCTCGGCGATGTCGACGCCATGGAATATCTGGTGCGCGAGGCACCGGCGGCGGTCTACGAACTCGAGCACTATGGCGTGCCGTTCTCGCGCACCGAAGAGGGCAAGATCTACCAGCGGCCGTTCGGCGGCCACATGATGAACTACGGTGAAGGCCCGCCGGTGCAGCGCACCTGCGCCGCCGCCGACCGCACCGGCCACGCCATCCTGCACACGCTTTACGGCCAGTCGCTGAAGAACAACGCGCAGTTCTTCATCGAGTATTTCGCGCTCGACCTGATCATGGAGCCGGACGGCACCTGCACCGGCGTCGTCGCCTGGAATCTCGATGACGGCACCATCCACCGCTTCTCGGCCAAGATGGTGGTGCTGGCGACCGGCGGCTACGGCCGCGCCTATTTCTCGGCCACCTCGGCCCACACCTGCACCGGCGACGGCGGCGGCATGGCATCGCGGGCCGGCTTCCCGCTGCAGGACATGGAGTTCGTGCAGTTCCATCCGACCGGCATCTATGGCGCCGGCTGCCTGATCACCGAAGGCGCGCGAGGCGAAGGCGGCTATCTCGTCAATTCCGAAGGCGAGCGTTTCATGGAGCGCTACGCGCCGTCGGCCAAGGACCTTGCCTCGCGCGACGTCGTCTCGCGCTGCATGACGCTGGAGATCCGCGAGGGCCGTGGCGTCGGCAAGAAGAAGGATCACATCTTCCTGCATCTCGACCATCTCGATCCGGCCGTGCTGCATGAGCGGCTGCCCGGCATCTCGGAATCGGCAAAGATCTTCGCCGGCGTCGACCTGACCAAGGAGCCGATCCCGGTTCTGCCGACGGTGCACTACAATATGGGCGGCGTGCCAACCAATTACTGGGGCGAGGTGCTGAACCCAACCGCGGAGAACCCGGACCGGGTGTCGCCCGGGCTGATGGCGGTCGGCGAGGCCGGCTGTGCCTCGGTGCACGGCGCCAACCGGCTGGGCTCGAACTCGCTGATCGATCTGGTGGTGTTCGGCCGCGCCGCGGCGATCCGCGCCGGCCAGGTCATCGACCGCAAGGCGGCGATCCCTTCGCCCAACGAAGCCTCGGTCGAGAAGATCATGGATCGCTTCGACGGGCTGCGCCACGCCAATGGCTCGACGCCGACGGCGGTGCTGCGCGAGAAGATGCAGAAGGCGATGCAGGAAGACGCCGCCGTGTTCCGCACGCAGGACTCGCTGGAGAACGGCTGCAAGCGCATTTCGGAAATCTGGGGCGAGCTCAAGGACATCAAGGTCTTCGACCGCTCGATGATCTGGAATTCCGACCTGGTCGAGACACTGGAACTGGAGAACCTGATGGCCAATGCCATCACCACGGTCTACAGCGCCGAGGCGCGCAAGGAGAGCCGCGGCGCGCATGCGCGGGAAGACTTTTCCGCGCGCGACGATGCCGCCTGGCGCAAGCACACGCTGGCGAGGGTGAGTGAGGACGGCAAGGTGACGCTCAGCTACCGGCCGGTGCACACCGAGCCGCTGCTGGCCGAAAAGGACGGCGGCATCAGCCTCGCCAAGATCGCGCCCAAGGCCAGGGTGTACTGACGATGGCGCTGGCGGCGACGGGATATTCCGGCACGCCTCTTCCGGCCAAGCTCGGCCTGAAGGACGGCATGACCGCGGCCTTTATCGCGCTGCCGCCGGAACTCGACGGCCTGACGGACGCCGTCGCTTTTGCCGAAGTCGACCGGCTGGCCGATTGGTCCGGCATTTCCGGTTTTGCTCTCAAATACGACGCTGTCCACGCCTTCACCAGGCAGCGCGCCGAGATCGAGAATCGCTTGGGCGATGTCGAGGCGGCGATCAAGCGCGATGGCATGGTCTGGGTGTCCTGGCCGAAAAAGGCATCGAAAGTGCCGACCAATGTCACCGAAGGGGTCGTGCGCACTGAAGCGCTGAAGCGCGACCTTGTCGACGTCAAGGTCGCCGCAGTGAATAAAATCTGGTCCGGGCTGAAGCTCGTCATCCGAAAGGACCTGAGGTAATGGTCGAACTCACGCTTCCCAAGAACTCGAAGATCCAGCAGGGCAAGACCTGGCCGAAGCCGGAGGGCGCCACCAATCTGCGGGAATACCGCATCTACCGCTGGTCGCCGGACGATGACGAGAATCCGCGCATCGACACCTATTTCGTCGACATGGACGATTGCGGGCCGATGGTGCTCGACGCGCTGCTCTGGATCAAGAACAAGATCGACCCGACGCTGACCTTGCGCCGCTCCTGCCGCGAAGGCATTTGCGGCTCCTGCGCCATGAACATCGACGGCTCCAACACGCTGGCCTGCACCAAGGGCTGCGACGACATTTCCGGCGCCGTGAAAGTCTATCCGCTGCCGCATATGCAGGTGGTCAAGGACCTGGTGCCCGATCTCACCAATTTCTACGCCCAGCACGCCTCGATCGAGCCGTGGCTGAAGACGGTGTCGCCGCAGCCGGCCAAGGAATGGCTGCAGAGCCATGAGGACCGCGAGAAGCTCGACGGGCTCTACGAATGCATCCTGTGCGCCTGCTGCTCGACCTCGTGCCCGAGCTACTGGTGGAACGGCGATCGCTATCTCGGCCCGGCGACGTTGCTGCAGGCCTATCGCTGGCTGATCGACAGCCGCGACGAGGCCAAGGGCGAGCGGCTCGACAATCTCGAAGACCCGTTCCGGCTCTACCGCTGCCATACCATCATGAACTGCGCGCAGACCTGCCCCAAGGGCCTCAACCCGGCCAAGGCGATCGCCGAGATCAAGAAGATGATGGTCGAACGGCGCGTCTGACGCCGACTATCTTGCCCGCCCTTGGGGCGGGCTGTCGTGTCGGCAAGGTCGGATCGTCCGGTCGCCGACAGTGCTCCCATCGCCAGCCAATTGTCGGGGCCTTGCATTCGCCTGCCGTGACATACAATATCCATACATCTGGATCGCGAGGCGAAGGCAATGGACGACAATCAGGCTTCATGGACGCCGGTCATCCGCAAGGGCGACGGGCCGGTCTACCTCGCCATTGCCGATGCCCTGTCGGCTGATATCGTCTCGGGCCGGCTGGCCGGCGGTTTCAGGCTGCCGCCGCAGCGCGCGCTGGCGGATGCGCTCGGCATCGATTTCACCACGGTCAGCCGCGCCTATGCCGAGGCGCGCAAGCGAGGCCTGATCGACGGGCGGGTCGGGCAGGGCACCTATGTCGGCTCGGCGACCGAGCGAGGGACGGGTTTCTCGACCGGCCTTGTCGACATGAGCATGAACCTGCCACCCCGGTTCGAGGATGCCGGGCTGGTCGCGCGAATGTGGGATCGAATTGCCGATCTGCGGGCGGATGACGGGCTGGGCCTGCTTCTGCGCTACCAGGAGGCCGGGGGAACCGCGCGCGACCGCGCCGCGGGCGCGCGCTGGCTTTCACCGAGGCTCGGCGCCATTCCCGCTGAGCGGCTTCTGGTCTGCCCCGGAGCACAGGGCGCGCTGCTGGCGCTGGCCGGCGTGCTCGCCGGACCCGGGGAGACGATCTGCGTCGAGGCCCTGACCTATCCCGGCTTCCGGTCGCTTGCCGCGCATCTCAGGATCAATCTCGTCGGCGTGCAGATCGACGAGCATGGACTAATTCCCGAAGCATTCGAGGCCGTGTGCGCGGAACATCGGCCAAAAGCACTCTACTGCACGCCGACCCTGCACAATCCGACGACCGCGACCCTGCCTCTCGGCCGTCGCGAGGCCCTGATCGAGATTGCCCGCCGCCATCAGGTGCCCATCATCGAGGACGATGCCTACGGTGCCTTGCCGGCCGACGCCGTGCCGCCGCTGGCCGCGCTCGCGCCGGATCTCGTCTATCATGTCGCGGGCCTGGCGAAATGCCTGTCCCCAGCCTTGCGGATCGCCTATCTCGTGCCGCCGGATGGCCGCTCCGCCGCCAGGGTGGCGAGCGCCATAAGGGCGACCGCCTCCATGGCCTCTCCCCTGACGGCCGCGATCGCGACCCGCTGGATCGAGGAGGGCACCGCCGACGCGGTCCTTGCCGCGATCCGCGAGGAGTCGCGTCGCCGGCAGGCGATCGCCGCCGCCATCCTGCCGCCCGGCTTCGGACAGGCCGACCCGCAGGGTTTCCACGCATGGCTGCGGCTGGCCGGTCCCTGGACGCGGGGCGAGTTCACCGCGCGCCTGCGCTCGGCCGGCATCGGCGTGGTGGCGAGCGACGCCTTCGCCATCGCCTCGCCGCCCGAGGCTGTCCGCCTTGGGCTTGGCGCGGCCGCCAATGAAGACGATCTGCGTGACAGCCTGCGGATCGTTGCGGACCTTCTGTCGCAGTCGCCGGCCATGTCGTCGATGGTGGTTTGATCTTGTAGGGATTGCTCTTGACAATGTATGCATACATACCACATACATTGTGCAATCAATGACGCCATGGGGACCAGCAAGTTCTGCCGCCGCACGCGGGCGAGTGACCGCGAAAGGGCAGGGTTTCCACGCGCCGCAGACAAGGGCAAAACAAATGGTTCAGGATCGCGAATGGCCTCCCCTCTCACCGATTGAGACGGGCATAAGGGGGCGGTGTCCGCGCTGTGGCGAGGGACATCTGTTCGAGGGCTTCCTGAAGCTGCGCAAAGGCTGCGAGGTCTGCGGGCTCGACTATTCGTTCGCCGACCCCGCCGATGGCCCGGCTTTCTTCGTGATCTGCTTCGCATGCGTGCCGAGCGTAGTGCTGGCGCTCTGGATCGAGGTGCGCTTCGAAGCGCCCTACTGGGTGCATCTCTTCACCACCTTGCCGTTCATGCTCCTGACCTGCATCCCGCCGCTGCGGCCGCTGAAGGGATGGCTGGTGGCCAGCCAGTATTTCTACAAGGCGGAGGAGGGCCGGATGGTAACGCCGCTGATCCCGCCGGCATCCGTCGTGGGGGCTGGTTCGACCGCGACCTTGCCTGGCGACGACAGGCGGTGACGACAGCAACCGCCGAAATGACGGTTGAACGATGCGTCCGGTGGCGGCTATAGGCATTGGACGGAGTGCTTGAGGAAATCAACCTGGCCGGCGTGGTCAGAGATGACGCCCGTCAAGCCCGCAAACGGACGCTTGCAACCGGTCTTTACCGCCGGGAGGCTGAACAACTTTCATGAGCGAAGACCTTCCCATCCTCAATCCCGTCGAAGCGCGCGTGCTCGGTTGCCTGATCGAGAAGAAGGAACTCACGCCTGATGTCTACCCGCTGACGCTCAACAGTGCACTTGCCGCCGCCAACCAGAAGACGGCGCGCGAGCCGGTGATGGCGCTGGAGCAGACAGAGGTGCACCGGGCACTGAAGCTGCTCGAGCAGAAGGGGCTGGTGCGGCAGATGTTCGGCTCGCGCGTCGAGCGCTACGAACATCAGATGGCGCAACGCTTCTCGCTGACCACGCCGCAGAGCGCGTTGCTTGGCCTGCTCTTGCTGCGCGGACCGCAGACGGCGCATGAGCTCCTGACGCGAGCCGAGCGCATGGCGCGGTTTGCGTCGATCGAAGACCTGCGCGGCGAACTCGACATGCTGATCGGCCGCCGGCCGCCGCTGGTCCAGGAAATACCGCGGGGGCCGGGACAGCGCGAGGACCGTTACGTGCATCTTCTCGCCGGCCCGGTGGACGTCGCGGTGCTATCGGCGCAGCGCGGTGTGCCGGCCCTGCCTCACTCCGACCTGGAAGCGAGGCTGGAGGCTCTGGAGCAGGAAGTCGCCGCACTTCGCGCCCGGCTTGACGCGCTGGGCGGTTGAAGCCGCGAGGCTGCGTGCCGGCATCGAGCCGCTGACCGGCGGAGCCGGCCAGGCGCCTCACTTCCTGCCATAAACGCCGCTCATTTCCCCGTCAGGGGCGATCAGCCGCAGCTGCCCGCCCTCCAGTCGCCAGCGCAGCGAAACCGGCTTCAAATCGCCCGGCTTGAATTTCCACAGGCCTGTCAAATCGGGCAGGCAGCCATTGACGGATTTGTAGCTTCCAGCCGTTGGCGTGAAGACCAGGGTCGAACCCCGTACCACGGTCTTGCCGGTCTTCAGGGTAAGCCTCATGGCTGACGCTCCCCAGGGCGCGGCGGCCGCTTCAGGTCGCGGTGGTCGGCAACGGTTCCACCGAGAGCGATGGACAGCAGATAGACGCGTGGATTGAAGCCCGCCGACGCGAGACCCGACAGGGTCTTGAACAGTTGCAAATGATACATCGAACCCCCTTATGGTTGTTTCGGCTTGCGGCTCCGGGTCGGAAGCGCGCCGCAAACTAGGTCCGGGGAATGAGGCCAGCTTGGACGCAGCGGCCCTAAAAACGGCCCAAACGGCCCTGTATTGACGTTTTCGGGGTCACAGCGCATATGCGCGCTCTGGCATGAGGGGGCCGATGACGGCGACGATGGGGCCAACCGCCTCGTTTCGACTGATTACCGACATGGTTCCCGAGCGGGACCGTATCGAGGTCATGCGCGAGGTCTATGGCCGCACGGTGCTCAAGGTCGACCTCGATCCGCTCGGTCCCACCCAGGTCGACATGAAGGTGCGCGCGCTGCCGGGTCTTGGCATCGCCACCGGCACCTCCTCGGAATTCCGCGTCCATCACTCGACATCGCTGATCGAAAGCGACGATCTCATCCTACTGGCGGCTCTCGACGGCGCGAGCGTCATGAAGCATCGCGGTCGCGAAGAGGCGGTCGGCAACGGCCAAGCGCTGATGATGAGCGGAGAAGAGGTCGGCCTCAACGTCATCCAGCCCGGCGGCTTTCGCTTCGTCAATATGAGCTTTTCGCTTAGAGAGCTTTCACCGCTGATCGGCGATCCGGCCCGGGCCCTGATGCAGCCCCTGGCGACCGGCAGCGGGCCGATGCGGTTGCTGCTCGACTATGTCCAGTCGCTCCAGGATTCCGGCGACGCGCTGACGCCGGAGACCTGGCGTCTGGCGACGGCGCATATGTTCGATCTCGTGGCGCTGGCCATGGGGGCGACCCGGGAGGCGGCCGAAATCGCGCGCGGGCGCGGCGTGCGCGTGGCGCGGCTGCGTGCCATCAAGGCCGATATTGCGGCCCATGGCGGGCACGGCGGCCTGTCGGCCGAGGACATCGCCCGTCGTCACCGCCTTTCGGCCCGTTATATCCGGAAGCTGTTCGAGGGTGAGGGGACGTCGCTATCGGACTTCATGCTCGGCCAGCGCCTGCTGCGTGCGCATCGCATGCTTTCAGATCCGCGCCACTCAGGCCGCAGCATCACCGCGATCGCCTTCGAGGCCGGCTTCAACGACCTGTCCTATTTCAACCGGGCGTTCCGGCGCCGCTACGATGCAACGCCGTCCGATGTGCGGGCGGGGGCGTCGAAGAGTTGATTCTCAACCGCGAACGCCAGCCGGGAAGCTGGCGCCCGCAATCAAGGTCGTGTTGCTCCGACTCTTGTCCTGACGCATCCCCAAGGGAAAGCGCTACGCGCTTTCCCGGGAAAACCGTTTCATATTTGTCCCGGAATTGCTCTAGCCAAGCCTGGCGTCGAGCGACACTTTTATGGCGCCAAGAGCCTTGGAGACCGGGCATTCGGCCTTGGCCTTCTCGGCCAATTCCTTGAATTTCGCCGCATCGATGCCGGGCACCTTGCCGACGAGCGTGATCGCGCTGCCGGTGATGCCGGTGCCCGGGACCAGCGTCACCACGGCCTTGGCGTCGAGTTCGGCGGCGGGCGTGCCGTTCTCGGCCAGGAAATGCGAAAGCTGCATGGCGTAGCAACCGGCATGGGCGGCCGCGATCAGCTCTTCCGGATTGGTGCCGGATTTGCCGTTTTCATCCTCGAAGCGCGCCTTGAACGAATAGGGCGTGCCTTTCAAGGTTCCGCTCTGGCTGTCGAGCGTGCCCTTGCCTTCTTTCAGATTGCCTTTCCAGACGGCGGTGGCGGTGCGGTCCATGAAGTCCTCCTTGGCCTCGATTGCGCCGGCCCGGCGCCAGCGTTCCTGCCAACTATAGCGCGGGCGCCGGCGAAGGCCACCGCGCGATGGCCGCGGAAACCGCGACATTGGTGTCGCGCCGCAATTTTTCCTGAAAAAAGCGCGTGCGAAAATGTCGACTTCCATCCGGCCCGGCCGTCCTGGGGGCGGCCATGGGATTTGTGGCCGGATGGAGGTTCACATGGACAATCTGTTTTTCGCGCTATGGGCGCGGCCAGGCCAAAAGGCCGTGCGACAGGAAGACTTCTGGCGCGATCCGCCCGCGCCCGGCCTCGGCAGGCTGCTGGCGGCTGTTGCCATCATCGGCGCCGCGGCATGCCTTCTCGACCGCACGGCCGCGGTCGACGGCAAGGCTGACACGCCCATCGCCGCATCCTATGGTTCATCGCGGCACGGGAGCGCGCAATGAAATATGTCTGCCTGGTCTATGGTGAGGAAAAAGACCTCCATGCATTGACCGTGGAGCGTGGGGCCAGGCTCGACGCCGATTCGCTGGCCTATGACAGGTCCCTGGATAAACAGGGCAAGCTGATCATCGCGCAGGCGCTGCAGTCGGTGAAGACCTCGAAGTCGGTGCGACGGCGCAGGGGCAAGCGCCTTGTCACCGACGGCCCTTTCGCCGAAACCAAGGAGCAGTTGCTTGGCTTCGTCATGGTCGAGGCGGACACTCTCGAGGAAGCGCTGGACATCGCCGCCGACATTCCGCTGGCCGAACTCGGTACGATCGAGGTCAGGGCGATCTATGACATACCCGGGTCATAGGCGGCGCCTGGCTTTGGCGGTTGGGCCTGCAAATCGGCTTATCCAGTCGCCCAGGCTATACCAGCCGCAAATTGCTTTTTCTTCGCCGACGGCAATTCTTGCGTGTTGAAGCAACGCGGCAGTTCTCCTATCGTCCCTCGGCTCCTGGGGATTTCGACATGCCTTTCCTGATTGCTGTCCTTGGCGTGCTCGGGGCGGCGGCGCTCTGGTGGTACCGGATGAAGGCCATGAACGACGCCGCGCGCGAGGTCGCCGATGTCGTCGGGCGAGTGCGAGGCAACATCAGGCGCAAGAAGCTGCGCAACCAGGCGGCCCTGTCGCCGCTGACGGCGATCGACGATCCGGTGGTGGCCGCCGCGACGCTGATCACATCGATGGTCTCCGAGAACGGGCCTGTCCTGCCGCGGCGAGAAGCCGTCATCCGCGCGGTGATCTCCGAGATCGCCGACAAGAAGAAGACCGACGAGGCGATCATCTACGCCAAGTGGGCGGCCTCGCAGATCGACGACACCACTGTCGTCATCGACAAGCTGGCGCCCTTCCTGCGCGAGCGCCTTGACGTATCGGAACGAAACGATCTGCTGCAGATGGTGAACCGTGCGGCCCAAGGCGGCGAGAAGCGCCTCGAAATCGCCGACCAGCGCATGCTGAGGCTGCGGCAGAAGCTGGGTTTCGAGGTGAACTAGGGTGTGCTGATATTCAGGTGAGGCCGGTCTGCGAACGGCAGCTTTCTGCGCTTCCGGTGCTCACGTACTTAAGTACGCTCCGCTCCGGTTCTCGAAAGCTACCGTTCTCGACTCGGCCTGACCTGAATCTCAACACACCCCGGCGCCACCAAGACGGCTAAATCGCCTCGCCCTTCAAAAGCCTCGGCGTACCGGCGGACAGCCCTGACGCCTGCCGGATAAAGAATTCCTTCAGGCGCGGCATGCGCTCGACGAGGCCGAGGCCGATGTCGCGAACGGTGCGCAGTGGGGTGATGTCGTTTGAAAACAGCCGGTTCAGCACATCCGTGGTGACGCCCATCTGCACCGTGTCGAAACGGCGCCATTGCTGGTAGCGCTCGAGCACGTCGAGCGCGCCGATGTCCTGGCCGAGCCGGTCCGCCTCGACGATCACCTCGGCAAGTGCCGCCACATCCTTGAAGCCGAGGTTGAGGCCCTGTCCGGCGATCGGATGGATGCCGTGGGCGGCGTCGCCGGCAAGGGCCACACGCGGCGCGACGAAGGCGCGTGCAATGGTGAGGCCGAGCGGCCAGGCGCGCGGCTTGTCGGCGACACGGATCTCGCCGAGCTTCAGGCCAAAGCGCTGTTCGAGCTCATGCTCGAAGACGAGATCGTCGCCTTCCACGAGCGCCTTGGCATCCTCCGTGCGTTCGACCCAGACGATCGACGAACGGTTGGTGCCGTCCTCGTCGGGTTTCAGCGGCAGCGTTGCAAAGGGTCCGGCGGGCAGGAAATGCTCTTCGGCGCGGCCATTGTGAGGCCGCTCATGCGCCACCGTGCAGACGATGCCGGACTGGCCGTATTCCCATTTCACCGTCTTGATGCCGGCCATGTCGCGCAGCTTCGAATTGACGCCGTCCGCGGCGACCAGCAGCCGCGCCGTCAGCGCGGCTCCGTCGGCCAGGTGCACCGATATGCCGGCACCGCCGGTCTCAAAACCCTGCACCGCGACGCCTTCGATGATGTCGATGCCGAGCTTCTCGGCCCTGCCGCGCAAGGCGCCGTTCAACGCCTTGTTGGCGACCATGTGCGCGAAGGGCTCGCCCGGCGCCACTTCCCCGCCGAAGGTCAGGAAGACGGGGCGCACCGGATCGGAGCTGCGCGAATCGGTGATGATCATTTCGGTGATGGCCTGCGCCTGCGGCGCGATCTCGGCCCAGACGCCGAGCTGGTCGAGCATGCGGCAGGCGGCGGCGGCAATGGCCGAGGCGCGGCCATCGCGTTGCCAGACGCCGGCCGGCGCGGCATCGACCAACGCCACGGCAAGACCCGGCCGCGCCTGCTTCAGCGAGACGGCGGCGGCCAGCCCGACATAGCCGGCGCCGGCAACGAGGACATCGAGCCCGGGTCTGGTCTTGGCGTCCGCCTTGCGTTCCATTGTCCTGGCTCCTTGCGCACCGACCGGGCTTGCGCCCTTGACGGCTCGTCCTTCCTGTCGGAAACCGCCATAGCAATTTTGCGGTAAGGTCACAAAACATGACGGCGGCCATGGACGAGCTTCTGCGCATTCTCGACCTCGAGAGGCTCGAACACAATCTGTATCGTGGTCGCAGCCCCCAGGTGGAGTGGCAGCGCGTGTTCGGCGGCCAGACCATCGCCCAGGCGCTGGTGGCGGCGCAGCGCACGGTCGAGCCGGACCGCTTCGTGCATTCGCTGCACGGCTATTTCATGCGGCCGGGCGATATCAAGGTGCCGATCGTCTACGAGGTCGACCGCATCCGCGACGGCGGCTCCTTCACCACCCGACGCGTGCTGGCAATCCAGCACGGACAGGCGATCTTTTCGCTGGAAGCCTCGTTCCAGGTCGATGAAAAGGGGCTCGAGCATCAATTCGCGCTGCCCGACGACGTGCCGCCTCCGGAGGGCCTGCAGACCCAGCGGCAGCTGCTCGAGAAGGCCGAACGTGTACCTGAAGCGGTGCGCCGTTTCTGGGCGCGTGAGCGGCCGCTGGAGCTCAGGCCGGTCAATCTCCAGCACTATGAGAGCCGCGACAAGCTGCCGCCCCGGCAGAATGTCTGGATCCGTCTTGCCGGGCCGGTTCCCGACGACCGCGCGCTGCAATCGGTGCTGCTCGCCTATCTCTCGGACATGACACTGCTCGACACCTCGACCTTCGCGCATGGGCGCGGCCTGTTCGATCCCGATATCCAGGCGGCGAGTCTTGACCATTCCATGTGGTTCCACCGGCCGCATTCGCTTGACGGCTGGCTGCTCTATGCGCAGGACAGCCCTTCGAGTTCGGGATCGCGCGGCTTCAGCCGTGGCACCCTCTATGCCCGTGACGGCACGCTGATCGCCTCGATGGCCCAGGAAGGCCTGATCCGGCTCAAGCGTTGAGCACCGCGAGTCTTGTTTGAGCAGGATGACCGGACAAACGAAAACCGTTTGTCCGAGAAAACCGGCTCCTCCTTTTCGGCGCCATGCCCAAAGCCGGCAAAATAGGCAAAATGGAAAAATTGCACAAATTTTAAGCATGCAGCACGCCGCAGGGATCTGCGCCTGCTGACTTCGGTCACTCCATTCCCTTTGTTTACAACAGGTTAACACGCTGCTTCGGCACTTGGCACGGAGCTTGAATCCTTGGGGGCACTCTCCGGCTCCTTGGGATCGGTGAAGTCGTGCAAACGCGGGGGACCGCAACAGCAAAGGGTGAAACCTTATGAAAATCGTGATGGCAATCATCAAGCCGTTCAAGCTGGACGAGGTGCGCGAAGCGCTTACCGCCGTCGGCATCCAGGGCCTGACCGTCACCGAAGTCAAAGGCTACGGGCGTCAGAAGGGGCATACGGAAATCTATCGCGGGGCGGAATACGCGGTCAGTTTCCTGCCGAAGATCAAGATCGAGGTCGCGGTCAGTGGCGACACGGTCGACAAGGCCGTCGAAGCCATCACCGCCGCAGCCAAGACCGGCCAGATCGGCGACGGCAAGATCTTCGTTTTCGGCATCGACCAGGCGGTGCGTATCCGCACCGGCGAAACAGACACCGACGCGCTCTAAGCGGCGAACACGTATTCCAATGGAGAGTTCAATGAATATTTCTTCCACCTTGAAGACGACGGGACGGGCGGCCCTTCTGGGCTCGCTTGCTCTCGCAGCATTGGGCAGCGTCGCCGCCTTCGCGCAGGAAGCAGCTCCGGCCGCCGCCGCCGCCGCACCGGCCGCCGCCCCGACACCGGTGCTCGATACCGGCAATACCGCCTGGATGCTGACCTCGACGGCGTTGGTGCTGATGATGACCATCCCCGGCCTGGCGCTGTTCTACGGCGGCATGGTGCGCAAGAAGAACGTGCTCGCCACCATCATGCAGAGCTTCGCCATCACCTGCCTGGTGACGATCCTGTGGTTCATGTTCGGCTATTCGCTGGCCTTCTCCGACGGCGGCGGCATGAATGCCTATCTCGGCGGCTTCTCGAAATTCTTCCATCACGGCATCACCACCTCGACGCTGTGGGCGCCCGGGGTCGCGAACATTCCTGAATTCGTCTTCTCGATGTTCCAGATGACCTTCGCCATCATCACGCCTGCCCTCATCGCCGGTGCCTTCGCCGAGCGCATGAAATTCTCGGCGCTGCTGATCTTCATGGCGCTGTGGCTGCTGGTCGTCTATGCGCCGATCGCGCATTGGGTCTGGGGCGGCGGCTTCCTTGGCGCGGCCGGCGTGCTCGACTTCGCCGGCGGCACGGTCGTCCACATCAATGCCGGTGTCGCCGGTCTCGTCTGCGCCCTGGTTCTGGGCAAGCGCGAAGGCTATGGCACCACCAACATGGCACCGCATAACCTGGTCTATTCGGTGATCGGCGCTTCGCTGCTGTGGGTCGGCTGGTTCGGCTTCAACGCCGGTTCGGAACTGGCGGCCGACGGCCTTGCCGGTGCCGCCATGCTCAACACCCAGGTCGCCACCGCCGCGGCGGCCCTTGCCTGGATGTTCGCCGAATGGATCGTCGCCAAGAAGCCTTCGGTGCTCGGCATCATCTCGGGTGCCGTCGCCGGCCTGGTCGCGGTGACGCCGGCTTCCGGCTTCGTCAACCCGACCGGCGCCTTCATCGTCGGCATCGTCGCTGGCGTGGTCTGCTACATCTCGGCGGTCAAGGTGAAGCACATGTTCGGCTATGACGACTCGCTCGATGCCTTCGGCGTCCATGGCGTCGGCGGCGTGGTTGGTGCGTTGCTGACCGGCCTGCTCGCCGACCCGGCGATCAACAGTCTGTCGTCGGGCGCCTCCGTCGGCAAGCAGCTCTACGGCATCGTCTTCACCATCCTGTGGACGGCGATCGCCACCTTCGTGATCCTCTACATCGTCAAGGCGCTGGTCGGCCTGCGTCCGACGACCCAGGAAGAGGTCGAAGGCCTCGATATCTCCCAGCATGGCGAAGTGGTGCCGTAAGGCCAGCCTCGCCAAGGGGCCGGCGGATACTCCTCCCGCCGGCCCCATATTTTCACGCAACTTTCCAACTGAAGACCGCGGTTCGGTTTTCACCGGAGTTGCTCCAGAGATCCCGTCGTGACGTTCTCGAAAGAGGCTCACGCATTGAGGCCCGAAGCAATTCGGGCCTCTTTTTTTGGAAAATCGTACGCTTCGAAAAGATGAATGAGGAATCGTTTTTCGGAAGGATCACGTTCGCGTGATCGGCCAAAGGGAAGAAACATAGGGCCTTCCGGCTCCGTACTGGGGAAGCGAGCGCCGTTCCGACGCTCGCTACCAACAGGGAAGGAACCAACTGATGAACATTAAGAACATGTTCCTGGGAGCGCTGGCTCTGTCGATGCTCAGCGGTGTTGCACTTGCTGGCGCGCTCGACGAGCCCGACAACATGGCGCCGTTCTTCACCGATTCCGGCATGAAGACGATGAAGTCGGAAGCGGACTTCAAGGCAGCCTGGGCCGCGACGGCCAAGGACAAGCAGGACGCGATGATGAAGGAGTGCCAGGACGCGGCGATGAGCAAGCCTCATGCCGAATTCTGCGCCAACCTGATGATGTACGCCGGTCACAAATGATCGCGCGGGATCGGGTCCGGAGGGCCCTGATCGCATCGGCGTTTGAAGACAAGAATGGCGGGCTTCGCGGCCCGCCACTCTCGTCCGCGGGACGGCATCGGTAAAAAGCCATGGTTAATGCGGCCTTAACCTTCCCACAGCTAGTCTGACTTCCGAATCTGCCGGAGTGCGTCATGCGCTCTGGCCAGGCAATCTGACGGGGAAGAGCATGCGTTCAGGGGCTTCAGCACCGCTCGCGCTGGCCGATACGGGGCACGGCATCCAGGCTTTCGCGCGGCGCCAGGTCGGCCGTCTGGTCGGTGCCGGCATGTTCCTGGCGGTGGCCTTCGGGGTTGCCAGCCTCGCCACCTGGAACGTTGCCGATCCAAGCTTCTCGCACGCCACCAACAACACCGTCACCAACGCCATGGGCTATGCCGGCGCTGTGTTCTCCGATCTTGCCATGCAGTTCTTCGGCCTTGCCGCGGTTGCCGCGCTGGTTCCGGCCGTGATCTGGGGTTACCTCCTGTTTTCGGCGCGTGGTGTCGACAGGCTGCCCAAGCGCGGGCTGTTCTGGTTCGGCTTCGCGCTGCTCGCCGCCGCCATCGCCGGTTGCATCGTTCCGCCCAAGACCTGGCCGCTGCCCACCGGCCTCGGCGGCGTGTTCGGCGACATGGTGCTCAAGATTCCCGGCGTCCTCATCGGCGGCTATCCGACCGGACTGATCGCCAGCGTGCTCGCCGTTCTGCTGGCGGCACCCGCGCTCTGGCTGTTCGCCTATGGCTCGGCGCTGATCGGGCGCAAGAACGGCTTCGCCGTGATGGAGGAACCGGCCGCGGACCCGCGCGAGGACGATCTTCTGTTCGACAATGACGAGGATGAGGGCGACGAGGGCATATTGGCGCTCGGTGCCATTACCCATTGGTGGCTGTCGTTGCGCGCGTGGATGCATCGGCGCGCGGTGCGCCGCAGGCAGGAGCGGGACGAATACGAGCCGGAGCTGGAGCCGCGCGCCAGCGCCTGGCGCCGCGCCGCCGAACGGGTCGAGTCGGCCGAGTTCGCCGAGCAGCGCATGAGCCAGGATGGGCGCGCCCGCGTCGAGCCGGAATTCTTCGCCGCCATGGTCAATGACCGCAGCGTTTCCGTCGATCCGGATGATGACGATATCTTCGACCGCGACGACGACATGGACGACGAGGGGCCTATCGTCCAGCGTCGCGCTGGCTCCACCGCCAAGGTGCAGCAGTTCCGCTCCGACGCCGCCACCCGCGTCGAGGCGCCGGCACCACGCCCGGCTCCCGGCGCGCGCGTCCAGCGTGAGGCGCAGACCTCGCTGATCGGCTCGGACAAGTTCGAGATGCCGTCGCTGCATTTCCTGTCCGAACCGAAGAACGTGGCGAAGGACCCGAGCCTGTCGAAGGACGCGCTGGAGCAGAACGCGCGCCTGCTCGAAGGCGTGCTGGAAGATTTCGGAGTCAAGGGCGAGATTATCGCCGTACGCCCCGGTCCCGTGGTCACCCTCTATGAGCTGGAACCGGCGCCCGGCATCAAATCGTCTCGCGTCATCGGCCTTTCCGACGACATTGCCCGCTCGATGAGCGCGATCGCCTGCCGCGTCGCCGTGGTGCCCGGCCGCAACGCAATCGGCATCGAACTGCCGAATGCCAAACGCGAGACCGTGTACCTGCGCGAGATCATGGCCAGCCGCGACTTCGAGACAACCAAGGCCAAGCTGGCGCTGGCGCTGGGCAAGACCATCAATGGCGAGGCCGTCATCGTCGACATCGCCAAGATGCCGCACGTGCTGGTCGCCGGCACCACCGGCTCGGGCAAGTCGGTCGCCATCAACACCATGATCCTGTCGCTGCTCTACCGGCTGACGCCGCAGGAATGCCGGCTGATCATGATCGACCCGAAGATGCTCGAACTCTCCGTCTATGACGGCATCCCGCATCTTTTGACGCCCGTCGTCACCGATCCGAAAAAGGCGGTGGTGGCGCTGAAATGGACCGTGCGGGAGATGGAGGACCGCTACCGCAAGATGTCCAAGGTCGGCGTGCGCAACATCGACGGTTTCAACGCCCGCGTTCAGCAGGCCGAGAAAAAAGGCGAGAAGATATCGCGCACGGTGCAGACCGGCTTCGACCGCCAGACCGGCGAGGCGATCTACGAGACCGAGAATCTCGACCTCGAGCCGATGCCCTACATCGTCGTCATCATCGACGAGATGGCCGACCTGATGATGGTCGCCGGCAAGGACATCGAAGGTGCCGTGCAGCGCCTGGCGCAGATGGCGCGTGCCGCCGGCATCCATGTCATCATGGCGACGCAACGTCCCTCGGTCGACGTCATCACCGGCACGATCAAGGCCAACTTCCCGACCCGCATCTCCTTCCAGGTCACGTCGAAGATCGACAGCCGCACCATCCTGGGCGAGCAGGGCGCCGAGCAGCTGCTCGGCATGGGAGACATGCTCTACATGGCCGGCGGCGGCCGCATCCAGCGCGTGCACGGTCCTTTCGTCTCCGACGACGAGGTGGAGAAGATCGTCGGGCACCTGAAGCTGCAGGGCGTGCCCGAATATCTCGACGCCATCACCGAGGATGACGACGAGGACGACGACGAGCCATCCGGCAAGGGCGGTTCCGGCGGCGGCAGCGGCAATTTCGAGGATTCCGACGACCCTTACGACCAGGCGGTCGCCGTGGTGCTGCGCGACGGCAAGGCATCGACCAGCTACATCCAGCGCCGTCTCGGCATCGGCTACAACCGCGCCGCCTCGATTATCGAGAAGATGGAAAAGGAAGGCATTGTCGGCCCGGCCAACCATGCGGGAAAACGCGAAATCCTGGTGCCAACCGAAGACGACAAGTTCTGATGGGAAGCCGGCCGCAACCTTGAACCTTGCGGCGCGTTGAAACGAGCAGCACCGTCCGTCCGCCAAACTTCAGCCAAACTGGGGGCTCAGGACAACGACAGATACAGGAATCACCACGAGAGTGACCGCCATGAAAAACGATCTTTCAGCACTCGGAAATTTCGCCCCGACCCGCCGCCAGCTGCTTGGCCTCGGCCTTGTCGCTGCGGGTGCAGCCGCCCTCAATGTGATACCTGGCTTCGAATTGCTGGCCTCGGCGCAGGCCGCCGTGCCCGCAGCCGCGCAGAAGATCGCCGACCATTTTTCCTCGGTCAAATCGATGAGCGGCGAATTCGTCCAGTTCGGCCCCAAGGGCGAGCAGACCGGCGGCAAGTTCTTCCTGGAACGGCCGGGCAAGATCCGCTTCAACTATGACGGAGCGTCGAATTTCCGGGTGATTTCCGACGGCAAGTCGGTGGTCATCCTCAACAAGAAGCTGAACACGTCGGATCTCTATCCGCTATCCAAGACGCCGCTGAAGCTGCTGCTCGACGACCGCATCGACCTCTCCGGCGATCGCGTCAAGAGCGTCAAGGAAGAGGACGACCTCACCACCATCAAGCTCGCCGACAAGTCGGTATTCGGCAATGCGATGATCACCATGATGTTCGATCCGAAAACCTATGATCTGCGCCAGTGGACGATCACCGACGCGCAAGGCAAGGACACCACGGTGATGATCTTCAACACCAAGGAAGGCGTCAGCTTCGCCGCCGACACCTTTGCCATCGACTATACGGCCAACCGCGAGCTGAACACCAAGACGCGCTGATCGCCAACTCTATTCTGTGCCGTTGCGTTTTTGGGCGGACGTTACGGAATGGATCCCAGGGTCTCCGCGACGGCGCTGCGCGCCTGCTTCGCCCCAAGATGACGAAGTTGGGAAGGCTTTGGCCGATCTCGAAGGGTATGCAACATGGCCCGGCTTGTCTTTGTGGCGCCCGGCTGGCAGTTTCGGGGCTGACTCCCTCAAAAGGCGTCTTCTCCGTCAGGATTCATCGGTCCTGGCTGGAAGTACGCTGTCCCGGATTGCCAAATGCCCTTTTCCATCGCCACCTGGAACATCAACTCCGTGCGCCTGCGCATGCCGATCGTCGAACGCCTGCTCGATGAGTACGCCCCCGATGTGCTGTGCCTGCAAGAGACCAAGGTTCCGGACGAACTGTTCCCGGAAAAGGCATTCCGCAAGCTCGGCTACGGGCACATCGCCTTCCATGGACAGAAGGGCTATCACGGCGTCGCCACCGTGGCGCGGCGGCCGATCGAGGTGGTCGAAAAGCGCCGTTTCTGCGAGATCGAGGATAGCCGGCATTTGTCGGTGACTGTGCGCGCCGGCGGCAAGACGATCCTGCTGCACAATTTCTACGTCCCGGCGGGCGGCGACGAACCGGATCCCGAAATCAACAAGAAATTCAAGCACAAGCTCGATTTCGTCGCGGAGATGAACGCCATCCGCGCCGAGCACAACGAGGTGTCCGCTTCGGTGCTGGTCGGCGACCTCAACATCGCGCCGCTCGAGCACGACGTCTGGTCGCACAAGCAATTGCTCAATGTGGTCAGCCATACGCCGGTCGAGACCGAAAACTTCGAGGCGATGCGGCTGGCCGGCAACTGGGTCGACCTGATGCGGCTCAACGTGCCATCGGACCAGAAGCTCTACACCTGGTGGAGTTATCGCGCTCAGGACTGGGAAGCGTCGAACCGGGGCCGGCGGCTCGACCATGTCTGGTCGTCGCCCAACCTGGTGCCGGATTTCGCCGGTTACGAAATCCTGAGGGCGGCACGCGGCTGGGACCGCCCCTCGGACCATGTGCCTGTCATTGCACGGTTCGACCTGGATTAGACCGGAGGCCAAAGGGGTCGTTGAATGGAGATAGTGGCGGCACGAGAGCCGGATGTGACATCGGCGGCCGACTGCCTGGCGGCTGCCTTTGCCGATGATCCGCAGATGGCTTTTTTCTTCTTGGGCGATCCTGCGCAGCGTCAGGCGCTGGTGACGGAGTTCTTCTCGATCCTGATGGCGGCGCGCCTGGCGCTTGGAATGCCTGTGCTGCTGTTAAAGAGCGAGGGTCGCATCCTTGGTGCGGTGATGGGCTATGATACGCGGCGGCCTGAATGGCTTCCAGCTCACCAACAGAGATGGGCTCTGCTTCAGCAAAGGCAGGAATCGATGGCTTCGCGCTTCGAGAGGGCTGACGCCATCAGTGAAGAATACAAGCCGCGGAAACCGCATTTCTACCTTGGCGTCCTTGGCGTTCACCCCTCAATGCAGGGAAAGGGGGCTGGCGGCGCGCTCATCAAGGCTTATTGCGATCTTGCCGAAAGAGATCCTGTCTCGGCAGGGACGTTTCTCGAAACCGCACGACGCAGGAATTTGGCTTTCTATGAACGTTGCGGGTTTCAACTCCTCGGCCAAGGTGAACTTGGGCCCGGGAAGCCATTCTGGTGCCTGTTCCGGCCAAAAGCCGTTCGAGACGGCAATTAGACCTACCCGTCAAACCGCGGCCCCAGCTCCTCGATGCGGGCGATCAAGGCTTGGAAATCGTCGAGGATGCGCTGGTGCAGTTTCACCGCCACCTCGGGATACTCCTCCAGGATGCGGCGGAACATCTTGCGGCTGAGGCGGATCACTTCCGAGTCGATTTCGGCCGACGCGCTGGTCAGCCGGTTGGTGTCGGCGATCAATGCCAGTTCGCTGAGCATCGTGCCGGGGCCGGCCTCGCCGATCGGGATGCGTTGGCCATTCTGCTCGCGATAGAGCACGATGCGCCCGCTGACCACGATATAGGCCGAATCGGCCTCGTCATCCTCGCGGTAGAGCTTGTGGTCGGCCCGCACCACGGTGGTCTCGGCGCCGAAGGCGAGCAGGCGCAGTTGTTCCTGCGTGAAACCCTCGAAGAGCCTCACGGCGGACAGGATGCGGATGTCGTCATCCAACGCCATCTCTAGCTGCGTCCCCGAACGGTCAGTCCAATCCCTCCTTCAGAGCGCCGCGCATCTCCTTGGACGCGCAAAGGACGCTCTGCCATTTTCAATTTTGCGCATCGTGCTTTCCAAAAATCGAAGCGATTTTTGGGCCGATGCGCGGTCGATCCCGAATACCCTCCAACAGGATCGTACCCGACAGCGGTCCCGCCCAGACCGCGCATTGGATAATGAAATGTTTAAGGAACCAGCTTGTAGCCGCCGCTTTCTGTCACAAGAATTTCCGCATTGGAAGGATCGCGCTCGATCTTCTGGCGCAGACGATAGACATGGGTTTCCAGCGTGTGCGTGGTGACACCGGAATTGTAGCCCCAGACCTCCTCGAGCAGCACGTCGCGCGTCACCACTTTCTGGTCGGCGCGATAGAGATATTTGATGATCGAGGCTTCCTTCTCCGTCAGCCGCACCTTGCCGCCGCGCGGGTCGATGAGCAGCTTCTGGCTGGGTTTGAAGGTGTAGGGGCCGACCGAGAACGTGGCGTCCTCGCTCTGCTCATGCTGGCGCAACTGGGCGCGGATGCGCGCAAGCAGCACCGCGAAGCGGAAAGGCTTCGTCACATAGTCGTTGGCGCCGGCCTCGAGACCCAGAATCGTGTCCGAATCGGTGTCGTGGCCGGTCAGCATGATGATGGGCGCCTTGTAGCCGCCCTTGCGCAGGATCTTGACGGCCTCGCGGCCATCCATGTCGGGCAGGCCGACATCCATGATAAGCAGGTCGATGAGGCCGCCGCGTGCCGCCGTGACGCCTTTTGCCGCAGTCGCTTCCTGCTGCACGTCGAATTCCTCGTAGAGGGCGAGTTGCTCGACCAACGTGCCGCGCAGGTCGTCATCGTCGTCGACGATCAGGATGGTGCGTGAAGTCATGGATCAATCCGTTGTTTTGAAAATGAAATTCAGTTGACCGCTGCGTATTTATGCGGAAGCTGGCCGACACAATAGCCGATCACAGTGATTTGTTCAGTGGCACGATCATACAAGAAAAAACACGATCGCAATGCAGCCGGCGCAATTTTGGTAAAACGGCTGCGCGTGCTGACCGTGCGGGCGAGGCCCGGCCACCCCAGCCAGGGCCTTTTGCAGGCCGGCAATGCGGTGTTTGCCTGCGCGTTGGGGCATGGCGGCATCTCGGCCGACAAGCGCGAGGGCGACGGCGCCACGCCGCTGGGCTCGATGCGGATCCTGTCGGGTTATTTTCGGGGAGATCAGTTCGCCGGCGGTCGCCGGACGCGTCTGGCGATGACGCCGATCGGGCCCGATCTCGGCTGGTGCGAGGTTCCTGACGACCGCAACTACAACCGTCCGGTCAAGATTCCCTACCGCGCCAGCCACGAACGCATGCGGCGCGACGACGATCTCTATGATGCCTGCCTGGTGCTCGACTGGAACATCGCGCCACGCCGCAGGGGGCGCGGCAGCGCCATCTTCTTCCACTTGGCGCGTCCCGGTTTCACACCGACGCAAGGCTGCGTCGCGGTGAGCGCACGCACGATGGCGCGGTTGCTGCCGCTGCTGTCGGCCCGGACGGTGGTCAGGGTGGTGAGGTAGGAAAGGGCAGTAGGGCAGTAGGGCAGTGGGGCGTGTCTTCCGGTGCCGCCTTGCATTTCCCCTGCTGCCGTACTGCCTTACTCCCCTATCCCCTCCTCCGGGGCTGCTGCCAGCCGATGTCGAGCAGACCCAGCCGGCCGATCTCGCGGTCCATGGCGCGGGCGATGTCCTTGCGCCCGGCGCCGATGTCGCGCAGCTGGTGATCGGACAGGTCCTCGACGTTCTGGTGAGGAAGGTTGATCGCGACCCTGGCCTGACGCAGCCAGTCGCGGATCGCCGACAGCCGTGCCGGCCGGGCGGTACAGGCGGGGTGAAGAGCGATGTGAGACATGGTGTAATCCGTTCTTCCTGACTTCAAATCCGGTTTGATGGTGTTTCAGTGCGTGCATCATGCCGGATTGAAATCTTGGAAGGAAACGAGTAGTTTTTTCTCAATCATCAAGTTTTATTTGAGGATTGAGGCGCCATGGAACACTTTTCCCGGGTTACGCGCTGATGGCAACCCTGCTGCCGGGAACGCGGGCGTTGAGGACGCTGGAGGCGGCGGCGCGTCACCTCAATTTCACTCGCGCCGCCGACGAACTTGGGCTGACGCCGGCGGCAGTCAGCCACCAGATCAAGGAAATCGAGGATCAGCTCGGCATCGTGCTTTTTACGCGCACCAGCCGCACCATCCGTCTGACGGAGGCGGGCACGGTGCTGTTCGAGGCCGCGACCGACACGCTCGACCTGCTTGGGCGGGCCGTCATGCGGGCGCGCAAGATGGCACGCGGGACGGAGTTTCTGAAGGTAACGCTGGATGCCCAGTTCGCGGCGAAATGGCTGATGCGGCGCGTCGAGGATTTCCGCAAGCAAAGGCCGGGGATCGAGCTCAGGTTCGACATCGCCTACGGGCTGCGTGATTTCGACCTGGATGATGTCGATGTCGGCATCCGCTTCGGCGCCGGCAAGTATCCGGGGCTTTGCGCGCACCGCCTGTTCGACAACATCATCATCCCGGTGTGCAGCCCAGGCCTGCTGGCGTCCGGGCCACCGTTGCGCGAACCGCGCGACCTCTTCCTCCACACGCTCGCCCATATCGAATGGGCGCGGCAGGGGGTGACATGGCCGAACTGGCGCATGTGGATGGCGGCGGCCGGTGTCGACGATTTCGACGACAGCCGCACCGTTGTCTTCGGCACCTCCACGGATGCGGTCCAGGCGGCGCTCGACGGCAACGCCGTCGCACTCGCCGATTTCGCCATGGTGGCGAACGACCTTTCCGAAGGCCGGCTGGTGCAGCCCTTCGCGCTCAGCATCAAGGTCGCGCCCGAATACGCCTATTTCCTGGTCTATCCCCAGGGGATGGTTGACGACCCCCGCATCGTCGCTTTCCGTGAATGGATACTGGAGGAAGTGGCCAGGACGCGAACGACGGACAAGGCATAGATCATCACGGCCAGATTGAGCTCACGACCTGGCATTGTGGCCGAAGATCATGCGGGTGTATTTCTTCCACTTCCATTTCAGGCTTTTGTACAGAAGCGAATGCGGCTTGCCGGAAACGGACGTGTGGAATGCTCCATTTTCGCTTCCCTGTTCAGCGATCGGCCGTTCGAACCACAACATTTCGACCCCCAGCTCTTCGTCCATCTGTTCGATCTGGTGGTCGATCGCCGTGAAGATCTTGTTGCGGTCGACCCAGGCGCAGCGCGCTTCCGCCACCGGCCGGGTGATGAGATAGGAATCGGCACAGCGCGCATGCAGTGCCGGGTAGAGCCTTTGACCCTTCCGCAGTTTCCAGCTCGGTGTGTAGTAGTTGCTGCCATTGCCGAGATAGATGACGGCCTTGCGCTTGGGGCTGCCGAGCTCGGCCAGTCCCTGCCGGAACTTGGCGACGAAGTCGCGGGCGAGGAACACGTCGTCCTCGAACACCAGGCAATAAGGCTGGTCGGTCTCGAGGAAATCGCGCCAGATGCCGACATGCTTCAGCGCCAGCGAGACGGCCGGAGGGTGGGTAAAGGCCGGCGCGATCAACTCGTCGCGGATCTCCGGCGTGATGTCGGCCTGATCCCAGTCGGTATAGAAATAGACCGGCACGCCGCGCCGCTCGAATTCGCGGACAATGTGGCGGCGCCGGTCGTCATAGCCCTGTTTGACGTGGCAGACCCGGGTGAACACCAGGTCGCGCGGGAAACCGGACTCATCTGCCATCGTCAACCCACTCTCAGCTTGCCGCGGCACCGAACCAGCCGATCACCGCACCGATGATCAACAGCACACCCAGCCAGTGACCGCCATCGATGAGGGTCAGGTCCCAGCCGAAATTCTCGTAGCGATGATTTACCGACAGCGTTGTCGCGATGAAACCCAGCCACAGCACGAAGCCGAAGACAAGCCCGGCAAGCAGTGTCGGCTCACCGCCGGTCATCGCGCCGACGACCAGGGCCATGATATAGGCCATGACCAGTTCGGCGATGAAGCTGATGACGAAAGGCAACGGCGATTTCTTCATCGTCGCCGGATCGAGCCTGGCCGCCTTCAGCCACGCTTTGCTCAGGGCCATGTACCAGGCGGCTCCGAACAGCCAGGCCAAGACGGCGGCGGCGATCACCGCCAGCCAGTTCACTGCCGAAAAATCCATGAGCTTGCCCCTCCGATGCGGATTTTATGGAAACGCCTGTTCGGCGGTGGCGTCAAGCAAAGCGCCAGACGGTGGTGCGCTTGACCAGCGAATCCTCCAGTGCCCGCGTGACGGCGACCTCATAGACCGCAAGCGGTTCCAGCCCTGATCCTGGCAGATACGACCGGCCGGGATCTCCCACGAGGATCTCGGCGCCACGCGCCTTGAGCGTTGCGAACCACGGCATCAGGCGGTCGGCGAAGGATCTGTCGTAGAAAACGTCACCGGCGAGGATCACATCCCAGCCCGCATCGGTGCCGATGCAGTCCATGCCTAGGAAATCGACGCCGACGCCATTGGCCTCACCATTGAGACGTATGGCGGTGGCGCAGAACGGATCGATGTCGGCGGCGGTCACTTGGGCAGCACCCGCCCTGGCGGCGGCGATCCCGACAAGGCCGGAACCCGAGGCGAAGTCGAGCACGCGCTTGGCCCGCACCGTCTCGGGATTGTCCAGGATATAGCGGGCGAGGCCCTGGCCGCCGGCCCAGGCGAAGGCCCAGAAGGGTGGCGGCAGGCCGATCTCGACCAGTTCGTCCTCGGTGCGCTGCCAAAGATCGTGCGCTTCATCGGCAAGATGAAGCAGAATCTCAGGTACATGCGGCGGCGCCATCAGCGCGGTGTTGTCGAGGATGAACTGCCTGGCGCTGTGCGGGGTGAGGGCGGTCACGGAGCCGGCGTCAAGCCGCCCATGCGGCAGACTTCCTTCCATTCGGCCGGGGTGACCGGCTGCACGGAAAGCCGTCCAAGCCGCACCAGCGCCATCTCGGCAAGCTTCGGGTTGGCCTTGATCTCCGCCAGCGTCGGCGGGTTGGGGACATCCTTGAAAGCGCGGACATCGACGCACTCCCAACGCGGATCGTCCGACGTGGTGTCGGGATGGGCGAGCGCGCAGACCTCGGCGATGCCGACCACGTTCAGCCCCTCGTTGGAATGGTAGAAGAAGCCGAGATCGCCGATCTGCATGGCCTTCATGTTGTTGCGGGCGGCGTAATTGCGTACGCCATCCCACTGCGTGCCGGCTTTGCCCTTGGCCTTCAGCATCTCGAAGGAGAACTTGAACGGCTCCGATTTGAACAGCCAGTAGTTCATTTCTTCTCTCCTTGCGGCCCTGCTGCGAGCGACCGAGATTAACTAGCCGCCGGCTTGTTGAACGTCCAGTTCCACGGGCGGATTTCGACGTTTTCGAACAGTCCGGCCTTGGCATAGGGGTCGGCGGCCGACAGGGCCTGCGCTCCCGCCAGATCCGGCGCCTCGACGACCACGAGGCTGCCATTGGGCTTGCCGTCGGCATCGAGGAACGGACCGGCAAACGCCAGTTTCTTGTCGCCATTCAGCCCCTCGAGAAAGGCGACATGCTCGGGCCGCGTGTCGAGGCGCACCTGCAGGCTTCCCGGCTTGTCCTTGCAAATCAAAGCAAACAGCATGGTTTTTCTCCTGGTCTTGGGGTCGAGATTTGGCGGATTGGGATTTGGGGGATCAAAGTCGTGGGGATCAATCGTTGGTTTCGGTCTTCAGCGGCCGGGTCATCAAGGCCGTCACAGCCTGGCGGATGGTGATGGTGCCGTCCAGTATGGCAGCGACTGCGGTGATGATCGGGGCGTCGATGCCGCGTTCGGCGGCGATGCGAGCGGCGATCGCCGCGGTCGGCACGCCTTCCGCCAGCGGCAGTCCGGAAAGCGACTTGCCCTGCCCGAGCGCCAGCCCGTAGGCGAAATTGCGCGATTGCGCCGACGAGCAGGTCAGCAGCAGGTCGCCAAGGCCGGAAAGCCCCATCAGCGTCTCTGGCCGGGCGCCGAAGGCGGCGCCGATGCGGCGCAGTTCGACGAAGCCACGCGTCACCATCGCGGCCTGGGCGCTGGCGCCGAGCCCGGCGCCGGTGACGGCACCCGCGGCAATCGCAAAGACATTCTTCAGGGCGCCGCCGATCTCGACGCCGATCAGGTCGTCGCTCGAATAGCAACGCAGATTCTCCGCGGAAAAGCGGGCAGCGAGGTCGGCCGCCAGGGCCTCGTCGCCGGCGGCCACCACTACCGCTGTCGGCAGGCCTCGGGCGACATCGGTGGCGAAGCTCGGGCCAGACAAGGCGGCGACAGGGTTTCGCGGCAGGATCTCGGTGACAATCGCCGACAGCAAGGAGCCGGTGTCGCGCTCGATGCCCTTGGCGCAGAGAACGAGCGGGATGCCGTCCGGAATATGGTCCTTCGCGGCCGCCAGCGTCGCCCGCAAGGACTGCGCCGGTGTCACCGCCAACACGCAATCGGCACCGGCGAGCGCCGCCCTGATGTCCGATGTCGCTTCGATGCCGGGCGCAATCGCGATGCCGGGCAGGTAGCGCGGGTTCTGGCCCCGGCCGATCGCGGCCACGGTTTCCGGATCGCGCGCGAAGAGCCGCACCGCATGTCCGGCGCGCAGCATGGCCAGCGCCAGCGCCGTGCCCCAGGCGCCGCCGCCGAGCACGGCGACACGCCAGCCGCTTTTGCCTGGATTGTTCCTGGCTTCACCCGTCATGCCTTGGCTCCGCGCCGGCCGGAGCCGACCATCGGCGCCGAGATGCTGTCCAGCGGCCAGCGCGAACGCGGCACGAAATCGAAGCCGTTCTCCTGCGCCATGCCTTCTCGCAGGCGCTCGATGCCGGCCCAGGCGATCATCGCCGCATTGTCGGTGCAAAGTTTCAGCGGCGGCGCGACAAAGGTGAAACCGGCCTGGGCGCAAAGCCGCTCCAGCGTCGCCTTGATCGTGCGGTTGGCGGCGACGCCGCCGGCGACGACCAGCGCCGGGTTCCTGGTGCCGGGAAATGTTTCGCTGAACCGTGCCAACGCGCGCGATACACGGTCGGCAAGCGCATCGGCGACCGCCGCCTGGAATGAGGCGCAGATGTCGGCGACGTCCTGGTCGCTCAGCGGCTCGATCGCCGTGGCGGCCTGGCGCACGGCGGTCTTCAGGCCGGAGAAGGAGAAATCGGGCTGCGCCGATCCCTTCATCGGCCTGGGAAAGGCAAAGCGCATGGGGTCGCCGCTCCGTGCCGCCTTCTCGACATTCGGGCCGCCGGGATAGGGCAGGCCGAGCATCTTGGCGGTCTTGTCGAAGGCTTCGCCGAGCGCGTCATCAATGGTGGTGGCCCAGCGCTGATAGTCGCCGACACCGCGCACGGCCAGGATCTGCGTGTGACCGCCGGAGACGAGCAGCAGCAAATAGGGAAACTCGAGCCCGTCGGTCAGCCGTGCCGTCAAGGCGTGGCCTTCCAGGTGGTTGATGGCGATCAGCGGCTTGCCCGCCGCCGCGGCGATCGCCTTGGCCGTCATCAGCCCGACGATCAGGCCGCCGACCAGGCCGGGGCCGGCGGTGGCGGCGATGGCATCGATATCGGCAAGGGCCGTGCCCGAATCGGCTAGGGCCGCCTCGACGATGCCGTCCAGCGCCTCGACATGGGCGCGCGCGGCAATCTCGGGCACGACGCCGCCGAAGGCGGCATGCTCCTCGATCTGGGAAAGCACGACGTTGGACAGGATTTTCGGCGCGGCATCGCCCTCGAGCGCCACGACACTGGCGGCTGTCTCGTCGCAACTCGTCTCAATGCCCAGAACACGGATCAATTCGTCGCTATCCCAAGAGATTGTTTATCGGGCCTTTCCCCGTTAGGAGAAAGCCCGAAAAGGCCTCGGTTATTCCAGCCGCGTTTCCGCGACGCCAGGTGGCTCCACTTGGCTGCAAAATGCTCTGGCCGGGGGTTATCACGGACCGCGCGCCATGCAAACAACCTTGAAAATCGGAACACGCGGCAGCCCGCTGGCGCTCGCCCAGGCGCATGAAACGCAGGCGCGTCTGATGGCGGCGCATAAAATGCCGGCGGATGCCTTCGAGGTTGTCGTCATTTCGACGAGCGGCGACCGCATCCAGGACCGTCCGCTGTCGGAGGCCGGCGGCAAGGGCCTGTTCACCAAGGAGATCGAGGAAGCGCTGCTCGCCGGCGCGATCGACATCGCCGTCCATTCGTCCAAGGACATGCCGACGCAATTGCCTGGCGGCCTCGAGCTCTCCGCCTTCCTGCCGCGCGAGGATGCGCGCGACGCCTTTGTCGGCAAGGCGGTGAAGACGATCGCCGAACTGCCGCGCGGCGCCAAAGTGGGCTCTTCATCGCTCAGGCGGCAGGCGCTGATCCGCCGCATGCGGCCGGATCTCGACGTGGTGATGTTCCGCGGCAATGTGCAGACGCGGCTGCGCAAGCTCGACGAAGGCGTCGCGGCTGGAACCATCCTCGCTTATGCCGGGCTGAAGCGGCTGGGGCTCGAACATGTCGCCACCGATTTGATGCCGCTCGAGATATTCCCGCCGGCGCCCGGCCAAGGCGCGATCGGCATCGAGACGCGCATCGGCGATCGCGCTGTCGAGAGGATGCTGGTGGCGATCCACGATGTGCCGACCGGACAGGCACTCGCCTGCGAGCGCGCCTTCCTGGCGGCGCTCGACGGTTCCTGCCGCACGCCGATCGCCGGCTATGCGGTGATCGATGCCGGAAAACTCACCTTCGCCGGCCTGATCATCTCGCCCGACGGCACGCAGTCGCACACGGTCGAACTGCAAGGAGCAGCACAGGATGCCGCCCGCATCGGCGATGAGGCCGCGCGGACGGTGCGGGCCAAGGCCGGCGAAAAGTTCTTCGACGGCTGGGTCTGAACATGCTTCGCGTCCTGGTGACCAGACCGGAACCGGGCGCCTCGCGCACGGCCCGGCGGCTTCAGGACACAGGCTTTCAGCCGGTTCTCCTGCCGCTGACTGAAACGGCGACTTTGCCTGTCGATGCCGGGCTGATTCCAGATGACGCTGTCGCCGTTGCCGTCACCAGCGCCAATGCCTTGCGTCATGCCCCCAGGGAAGTGATCGCGGCGCTCGCCGCCCTGCCTTGCCACGCCGTGGGGGCCAGGACCGGCGAAGCGGCTCGCAAGATGGGGTTCTCGTCGGTCGTTGAAGGCGCCGGCGATGCCGAGGCGTTGGCCGATAGCCTTGCGACCGCGTTTCCCGGCAAGGCAATCGTCTATCCCTGCGGCCGCGTGCGGTTTCCGCTGTTCGAGCAGAGGCTGGAAGCAGCTGGGGTCCTGGTCCACGCCGTGGAGACATATGACACGCTCCCGGTGCGGCATTCGGATGGTACCATCCTTGCGCTTATGTCCGGCCGGCCGGTCGATGCGGTGCTGCTCTATTCGGCCAAGGCGGCCGCCGCGATGCGGGTTCTGGCCACACGGCCTGACTTGCAAGGGGTTTTTGAAAAGACACGCTTTTTCGCTCTTTCCGCGCGCATCGCCGCTGCCTTCGACGACAGTGGCGGCAGGGCGATCCGCGTCGCCGGGGAGCCCGATGAGGAAGCCCTGCTGGCGCTTTTGCCGCCGCCCCGCTGACCCGCGTCATCACACCGCCCCTTTTCACCGCTTGGTGATGTGCTAGACCCTTTGTGAACCATCACGCGCCGCCAGGCGTTGAGACGAAGCGAATTTTGCGGAGCCAGGCATGGTCAAGACGCCGAAGATGCGACACTCGAAAAGCCGCCGCGAGCCGGTGACCATCGATCTCGAGCCCGGCGCCGTCTCCCGTATCGTCGACGAGGATGCCGCGAAGTCGCCAGCGACAAGCGAAGAGGCCCAGGCCGCGGAAGGGTCTCAAGCGGAGATTCCCGAAGAGCCGGTGCATGCCGACCAGACCGACCTTGAACCCTGGGAACACGCCGATGCCGCCGGGCAGGCCGGGACAGAGCCGCCCGTGGAGGCCAAAGCCGCTGGGCCAGAGCTGCCCTATCCCGGTTCGGATGCACCGTCCGACGCCGCCAGGGCCTCGGACTACAATTTCGAGGACGCGTCGGCGAAGCGCGCCGACGACAGCAAGGCAAAAACCGACACACGGGGCGAGAAAATGGCGCCAACTCCTCCTCCGGCGAAGCGTGGCGGCGTCAACGGTATTGCCGCCGGCCTTATCGGCGGCGTCATCGCGCTGGTCGGCGCCGGCGGCCTGCAGTTTGCGGGCCTGCTTGGCGCGCCCGGTTCCGGCGCCGGCGTCTCACTGGACGGCGTCAATGGCGAGATCGCCTCGCTGAAGAGCGAAATCGCCGGCTTGAAGGAAACCGGCGGCAACAATGACGCGGCGGCCAAGATGGTCGGGCTTTCCTCGGGTCTGGAGCAGGTAAAGGCCGATGTCGCGGCGCTGAAATCGGCGGTCGAGCAGGGTGGCGCCGGCAACGGTGCCGGGCTTGCCGCGCTCGGCGACAAGGTCAAGCAGATCGAAGCTGCGGTCGCCGCTCTCGGCAAGGCCGGCAGCGCCGCACCTGTCGATCTCGGGCCGCTCAACGAAAAACTGGCCGGTCTCGACGCGCTGGTGAAAGCAACGGACGAGGCGGCGAAGGCCAGGGATGGCCGGCTGACCGCGCTGGAGCAGTCGGTGTCGCAGCTTTCCGGCAAGGTCGAGGCGGCTGCGGGTCAGCCCAAGATCGCGCTCGCCATTGCCGCGTCGGCCTTGAAGTCGGCGCTCGAACGCGGCGCGCCGTTCTCGGCGGAGCTCGATACTCTGGCCGCGATCTCTCCCAACGCGCCTGAACTCGCGACCTTGCGGCCCTATGCCGAAAAGGGCGTTCCGACCCGTACCGAGATCGCCTCGCAGATGGATGCCGCCGCCAATGCCATGGTCGCCGCCGCCACGCCGGTCGACCAGAATGCCGGCTTCCTGCAGAACCTGATGTCGAGCGCCGAATCGCTGGTCAAGGTCCGGCCGATCGGCGCCGTCGAGGGGGTGGGCGCACCCGAAACCGTGGCGCGCATGGAAGTGGCGGTCACCCAGGGCGACTATGCCAAGGCGCTCACCGAGTATAATTCGCTGCCTGAAGCGGCGAAGGCCGCGGGCGCCGACTTTGCCGGCAAACTGAAGGCGCGCATCGAGGTCGAAACCCAGGTCGACGCCCTGATCTCCGGCGCGATGAAGGCATGAGGGCAACACGATGATCCGCCTGCTCGCCTTCCTCATCGTCGTCTTCGCGCTCGGTCTGGGCTTTGCCTGGCTGGCCGACCGGCCGGGCGACATGGTCGTCACCTTCAACGGCTACCAGTATCAGGTCAGCCTGATGGTGGCTGCGGTGGCCATCGTCGCCGTCGTCGCCGCGGTGATGATCCTGTGGTGGCTGGTCAGGTCGCTGTGGAACAGCCCCTACACCATATCGCGCTATTTCCGCGTGCGCCGCCGCGACCGCGGCTACCAGGCGCTGTCGACCGGCATGATCGCCGCCGGCGCCGGCGATGGCGCGCTGGCGCGCAAGAAGACCAAGGAAGCGGCCAAACTGATCCGTTCCGACCAGGAGCCGCTGATCCATCTGCTCGAGGCGCAGGCGTCGCTGCTCGAGGGCGACCATGAAGGCGCGCGGCAGAAATTCGAGAGCATGCTCGACGATCCCGAAATGCGGCTGCTCGGCCTGCGCGGGCTTTATCTGGAAGCCGAACGGCTGGGCGACCGCAATGCCGCCCGCCACTATGCCGGCCGTGCCGCCGCCGTTGCGCCGCAACTGGCCTGGGCGGCCGAATCGACGCTCGAGGAGTTGACGGCGCGCGGTGACTGGGACGGCGCCTTGAAGCTGGTCGAGGCGCAGAAGTCGACGCGGCAGATCGAACGCGATGCCGCCAGCCGCCGTCGCGCCGTGCTGTTGACCGCCAAGGCGCAATCGCTCGCCGACAGCGATCCCGCCGCCGCCAGGACGGCGGCGCTGGAGGCGAACAAGCTCAGGCCGGATTTCGCGCCGGCCGCCGTCGCCGCCGCGGCAGCGCTCTTCAAGCAGAACGATGTGCGAAAAGGCTCCAAGATCCTGGAGACGGCCTGGAGGGCCGAGCCGCATCCCGAGATCGCCGAGCTCTACACCCATGCTCGTCCGGGCGATGCCGTGCTCGACCGCCTCAACAGGGCGAAGAAGCTGCAGGAAATGAAGAAGAACCACGCCGAATCCTCGATGACGGTGGCGCGTGCGGCGCTCGACGCGCAGGATTTTTCGACCGCCCGCAGCGAAGCCGAGGCCGCGATCCGGATGGACCGCCGCGAGGGTGCGTATCTGCTTCTGGCCGATATCGAGGAGGCCGAGACCGGTGACCAGGGCAAGGTTCGGCAATTGCTCTCCAAGGCCTTGCGGGCACCCCGGGACCCGGCCTGGGTGGCCGACGGCGTCGTATCGGAACGCTGGGCGCCGGTGTCGCCGGTCACCGGACGGCTTGACGCCTTCGAGTGGCGCGCGCCGATGGAGCGGCTTGGCCAGTTGATCGACAGCCGTGACGATGCACCTGACGCCGCCGTGCCGGTCATCGAAGCGCTGGCGAAGCCGGCCAGTGAAAAGCCGATCGACGTGATCGATCATGCCGCCCCGGCCAGCGAGGCGAGGGGCAAGGACGTCGAGAGCCGCGAGGACCATGTTACCCCGGTCACGGCGGCTGCGTTCGCGGCGGTGCCGGCCGATGCCGAGGCCGTGGAGCCGGCGGAGGAACTGGCTCGCCTGCCGGACGATCCCGGCGTCGATCCGGACGACGAGGCGGAGAAGTCGCCGCGCCGGTTCCGGCTGTTTTGATTTGGGCAGGCCCATTGGGCCGTTTGGGAATGGATTGATGTTCGAACGCGTTCTGTCGTTTCTCAGGGACCTGCCGGCCGGCGCCGGTGCGCATGCCAGCGCGGATGATCCTCGTGTTGCCGCCTCGGCGCTGCTCTACCATGTGATGAATGCCGACGGCGTGCGCCAGGACGTCGAATGGGAGCGGTTCAAGGCGGTGCTGGCGGAGAGCTATTCGATCAGTGGCGCCGAACTGGAAGCGCTCGCCGCCGCCGGCGAACGCGCCGACAACGAGGCGATCGATCTCTACGCCTTCACCAGCGTGCTCAAGCGCCATCTCGACGCCGAGGGGCGCAAGGCGTTCATCGGCCTGATGTGGGAGATCGTCTATGCCGATGGCGAGCTGCATGAGCTCGAGGACAATACGGTCTGGCGTGTCGCCGAGCTGATCGGCGTCGAGCGCCATGACCGGGTCGAGGCGCGCCGCAAGGCGGCGGCGCATGCGCCGGGCGCGCGTGGAACATCCAGCGACGAATAGACGGGATCTCGCCTACAGATGCCGCACGGAACGCGTTCGAAGCCAAAGATCCTGATCGTGCTGCATCAGGAGAATTCGAGCCCCGGACGCGTCGGCCACATGCTCATCGAAGAGGGTTTCGAGCTCGACATCCGCCGGCCGCCGCTGGGCGACGCCTTGCCGGAAACGCTGGATGGCCACGCCGGCACGGTGGTGTTCGGCGGGCCGATGAGCGCCAATGACGAGGACGAATTCGTCCGCCGCGAGACCGACTGGCTGAAGATTCCGCTCAAGGAGAACCGGCCATGTCTTGGCATCTGCCTCGGCGCGCAGATGCTGGTCAACCATCTCGGCGGCAAGGTCGAGGGGCACGGCGAAGGGCTGGTCGAGATCGGCTGGTATCCGCTCAAGGCGACCGAGGCCGGCAGGAAACTGATGCACTGGCCCGACATGGTCTACCAGTTCCACCGCGAGGGTTTTTCGCTGCCCAGCGACGCGACACTGCTGGCGACGGCCGAGACCTATCCCAACCAGGCCTTCCGCTATGGCGACAATGCCTGGGGCATCCAGTTCCATGGCGAACTGACAAGGGTGATGATGCAGCGCTGGGTGGTGCGCGGAGCCCACCGCTTCGAACTGCCGGGCGCACAGCCCGGCCGCGATCACCTCGGCGGCCGGCTGATCTGGGACATGCACCTGAAGCGCTGGCTGGACGAGTTTTTGCGCATGGTGTTCGGCAGGCCGGTCGTACGTTAGCTGCGTCGCAATTCCGGACAGAACCGTCTCGCTGCAAATTCTCTAGGGTTCGAGCACCGGCCGCAAGAAGCTGCGCTCGTAGCTGATAATGCTGCGATTGCGCTTTTCCGTTTCAAACACCTCCTGGCATTCGGGGTCGGCCGCCATCCGCTTGCGATAGTCCTCGTAGTCGGCAAGGCTCGGAAAGCTGAACATGGCATAGGCGATATTGTTCGCTCCTTCGCTCGGAAGGAAATAGCCATGATGGTTGCCGCCCAGGCGATTGACCAGACCGATCCAGCGACGGCCGTATTCTTCAAACTCGGTAAGCTTGTAGGGGTCGATGACATATTTCAGGTAACAGGTGATCATGGCAGCTCCTGTGAACAGGTGATGTAATGTTGCTGACGATCAGCAGCGTCAGTTGCGCCCGTTCAGATGCCGCACCCTGCGCAATTGCGGGAACAGATACGCCCACAGTCCCGCCACCGCGATCGCCCCGACGCCGCCGATCACCACCGCAGGCACGGTGCCGATCAGCGCCGCCATGGTGCCAGCGCGGAATTCGCCGACTTCGTTGGAGGCGCCGACGAAAACCTGGTTGACGGCGTTGACGCGGCCGCGCACCGCGTCCGGCGTCCACAACTGGATCAGCGTCTCCCTGATGTAGACGCTGAACATGTCGGTGGCGCCGAGAAGGGCCAGCGCGACGATCGACAGCCAGGTGACGGTCGACAGGCCAAACAATACGGTGCAGGCGCCGAAGGCAGCGACAAAGCCGAGCATGATCTTGCCGGCATTGTCGCGAAGCGGATGCCCGGCGAGCCAGATGGCGACGCAGATGGCGCCGATGCCGGGCGCCGAGCGCAACAGGCCGAGGCCCCAGGGGCCGAGTTCAAGAATATCGCGCGCATAGACCGGCAGCAGCGCGGAGGCGCCGGACAGGAGCACGGCGAAGAGATCGAGCGAGATGGCGCCGAGCACGATCTTCTCGCTCCAGATGTAGCGGAAGCCGGCAAACAGCGTCTCCATCGTCGGCTTGTCGGTGGCGGTCTGCTGGGCGGGCTTGGGAATGGTGAAGATCAGCAGGCCGGCCACCAGCATCAGCACGGAGGCGACGGCGTATGCGGCCTCCGGCGAAACGCCGTAGAGCAGGCCGCCCGCGACCGGCCCAACGATGGTCGCCGTCTGCCAGGCGGACGAGTTCCAGGCAATCGCATTGCCGAAATCCTCCGGCGGCACCAGATTGGCGAACAGCGACGACGAGGCCGGTCCGTAAAAAGCGCGCGCCATGCCGAACAGCGCCAGGACGACGAAGATCGGCAGCGGACTGACGAGGCCGTGCAGCGTGAAGGACAGGAGCACGAGCGCGCAGCTTGCCTCGACCACCGTGGCCAGAGCCATGATCAGGCGGCGGCCGAACCGGTCGGCAACAACACCCGTGACAAGCACCAAAAGCAGCGACGGCAGGAACTGGACGATGCCGACAATGCCAAGGTCGAAGGGATCGCGCGTCAAATCATAGATCTGCCAGCCGACGGCGACGGAGACGATCATGGTCGCGAAAGTGGTCAGAAAGCGTGCCGTCCAGTAGCTGAGGAAGGCTTTGTGCCGGAAGGCGGCGTAACGCTGCTCCGGGGAAGTTTGTACTGGTGTCATGGAGAGAGGCCCCGTTGCGATTGCACCGGCTGGCGGGGCACTTCCCGAAAGGGCGCTGTTCCGGCCAATGAAACTTAGTAAAGTTCGGCGCGCATATGCGTTAAAATCGCTGCAGGATCAAGGGACCTTGCACCTTTTCCTTCGGCTGCACGAGGAAGTTACTGCCGCAGCGCCGCCGAAATTGCTTCGAGCCCGCCTTTCAACTCGGCTTCCGTCGGCCAGCCAAAACCGACGCGGAAGAAGCGTTTTTCCATTTCGAACCAGTGGCCGGGTCCGACATAGGTGCCGTGGTTCTCCAGCAGGTTCGCGTAGAAACGGTCGAGGTGCAGGCCGGGTTCGACATTGAGGCGCGGGAAGCCGACGACACCGCCTTCGGGCCGCACCCAGTCGACCAGCGGCTCGCGATCGATCCAGGCCTGGACGATATCGCGGCGCTTGGCCATCTCGGGCAGCAGCGCCGCGAGGAACGTGTCCCGGCGCTCCAGCATGCCGTGCGCAATGCCTTCGTCGATGACGCTGCCGCAGATGCCGATCTGTTCCTTGGCGGCGAGGAATGTCTCCTGAAGGGCGGCATCCCTGGTGATCAGCCAGCCGATGCGGATGCCGGGAATGCCGAAGGCCTTGGACAGCGACGAGACGCTGATCGCCTTCTTGCTCAGCGAGGCCGCCGACGGCAGCCGCCTGCCATAGGAAAGATCGCGATAGGTTTCGTCGACCAGCAAATGGCAGTTATGGGCCTCGGCGAGCGCCACCAGCGCGTCGAGATCGGCGCGCGACATCATCGTGCCGGTCGGGTTGTGCGGGCAGGTGACGCTGATCAGCTTCGTGGTCGGCCGGATCGCGGCCTTGATGGCGTCGACATCGATGGCAAATCCGTTCTCGAAGGCGAGGTCGACAAAGCTGATGGCGCAGCCGATCGCGCGTGGCGTTTCGATGTTGGTGGCGTAGTTGGGCCTGATGACGACGAGATGGTCGCTCGTCGACAAAAGCGAGGTCGAGATGATGAACAGCGCGCCGGCGGCACCGGCGGTGACCAGCACGTCATCGGGCGAAATGCCGGCATCCTGCGCCGCGACCAGCGCGCGTAAGTCCTTGTCGCCGCGATGCTCGCCATAGAACAGTGTCAGATCCGGCAGCGACAGCCCGATGTCGGAAAGCTTCTGATCGGCGATCGAGCTTTCGGAGAGATTGTAGCGGATGCGGTCGTAACCGTATTCCTCCGGTGCTTCCTTCTCGATCACCATCCTGGTGTAGTTCATGGCTTCGCTTCCCCCCAAAACCTGTCCGGTTCATCCAAGCCACAAAAACGTGAAGCCTGCCAAGGCGAATTCGCCGGCAGGCTTCTGTTCCAGTCGTCCTAACGATTGGCTCAGGACTGATCTTCTCAGGCCGAGACCTTGGCCTTCCGGCCCTTGGCCTTGACGGGCACCACTTCGACGGCCTTGCGGCCGAGGCCGATCGACTTCGCCAGCTCCGAGCGCGAGGCCGCATAGTTGGGCGCAACCATCGGATAGTCCGCCGGCAAACCCCATTTGGCGCGATAAGCGTCCGGCGTCAGGCCGAAATGCACGCCGAGATGGCGCTTCAGCGATTTGAACTTCTTGCCGTCCTCGAGGCAGATGATGAAATCCGGCGTCACCGACTTCTTCGGGTTGACAGCGGGAACCAGGGGGGCCGCCACCGGCACGGCCGGCTTTCCGAGCCCGCCGATCGAGGTGGCGACGCTGGCGATGAGGTCGGCAAGGCCGGAGACGGGCAGGCGATTCTTCTCGACGTAAGCGGACACGATATGGGCGGTCAGCTCGAGAAGGTCGATGTCTTTGCGAGCGTCGTTGCTATCGTCGGTCAATGTTTCCTCCGTCTGTGGCACACGGCCTCGAAAATCAGAATCGTTTTCGGCAGGACTGGGCACACATCAAAAATGCTGAAGCGTCTTGAGCGTATCCACTGGAGCACGCCGGACAGTGCGGCGAAATTCCTAGTCGGCAAATCTGCATAACGCAATGATCTAGCGCGCCGTCACACGTTATTTTGAACAACTATACTAAACTGTAATAATATCAGACGATCAAGGCCTTGTCTCGCCACAGACGAAATCCACCTTCGAAGGCGCGTGTGTTGTCACCGCGCCTGGACTCGGGCGGCAACTCGTCGAGCTTGTCGACATTGCCGCCGCCAATGATGACATAGTCTGGTTGCAGGGCGGCGCGCAGCCGGTCGACGACGTCGAAGACAGATTCGCGCCATTTTCTCTTGCCGCGCCTTTCCAGGCCGCGCTCGCCGACATAGTCCTCGAAGCTCTTGGTCTTCTTGTAAGGAAGGTGGGCGAGTTCCATGGGCAGCCCGACATTGTCGAAGACCATCGCCGCACCGAGGCCGGTGCCGAGGCCCAGGAACAGCATGCGCCCGCCTTCATAGCTGCCGATGGCTTGCATCAGCGCATCATTGACCATCTTGACCGGCTTGCCGAACTGCGCGGCGAAATCGAAGCCGGCCCAACCCTTGCCGAGATTCATCGGGTCGAGCACTGGCTTGCTGTGACGCACCGGGCCTGGATAGCCCATCGATATGACGTCGTAGGGGAGGCCCTCGGCGAGCTTCTTCACCTTGTCGATCATCTGCTGCGGCGTCAGGTCCGGGCCGGAATCGTCCCGGCGCTCCGTGCCGCCGGCGCTGGTCAGGATCTTGACGTGCGAGCCGCCAATGTCGATCGCCAGCACGATCTGCTCGGGGCCGGCTGCTGCTTGCTTCACCGCCTTGGCCATCGGGTCCCCTCCGCTCATGCCACCGGGTCGATCCAGCCATTGGGCGGGCCGAAGCCGGCCATGGCGTCCGCCGGCCCCCATGTCTTCGGGTCGTAGAGATGCGGCGGCGTGGTGTCGCCAAGCACTGGCCCGACGATGCGCCAGGCCAGTTCTGCCGCGTCCTGGCGGGTGAAGAGCTGGCCATTGCCGTTCATGGCGTCGCCGATCAGGCGCTCGTAGGGCGGCATGTCGGCCTTGCTGTCGTCGAGCGCCGTCAATTCCACCTGTTCGCCGACCATGTCGTCGCCGGGCGCCTTGCGCTGCGCGCCGATGGCGATCACCACCTGCGGGTCGATGCGGAAACGCACGTAGTTCTGGTCGGCGGGCTTGATCGGATCGAAGACGTCGAGCGGCGGCCGTTTCAGCCGCACCACCACCTCGGTGACATGCACCGGCATGTTCTTGCCGGCGCGGATGAAGAACGGCACGTCCTGCCAACGCCAGGTGTCGACGAAGAAACGCACCGCCGCGAAGGTCTCGACCGGCGAGTTCGGCTTGACGCCGGGCTCGGCGAGGTAGCCGGTGAACTGGCCGCGCACGACATCGTCCCTGGTCAGCGTGCGGATCGCGCGCAGCACCTGGACCTTCTCGTCGATCAGGTCGTCGGCGGAGCGCCCGACCGGAGGTTCCATGGCGAGCAGCAAAAGGATGTTGAGCAGGTGGTTCTCGATGACGTCGCGGATGCAGCCGACATCGTCATAGAATTTACCGCGGCCCTCGATGCCGAAATCCTCGGCCATGGTGATCTGCACGCTCTCGACGAAATTGCGGTTCCAGATCGGCTCGAGGAAGGAATTGGCGAAGCGGAAATAGAGCAGGTTCTGGATCGCTTCCTTGCCGAGATAGTGGTCGATGCGGAAGATCGACTGTTCGTCGAACACCAGATGCAGCACGCGGTTCAGCCAGCGCGCCGATTGCAGATCATGGCCGAAGGGCTTTTCCACCATCAGCCGCGCGCCATGCGCCGTGCCCGACTGTTCCAGGCCCTGCACGACTGTCTCGAACATGGTTGGCGGCACCGCCATGTAGTGCAACGGCCGCTGGGCGCTGCCAAGCGCGGTCTTCAGCTTCTCGAACGTGGCCGGGTCGCGATAGTCGCCGCTGACATAGCGCAGCAGCGAGGCGAACTTGGCGAAGACTTTCTCGTCGATCTTGCCCAGCGCATTGACGATGCCGTCGCGGGCGCGGTCCTGCAACTGCTTCAAGTCCCAGGCGTCGAAGGCGACGCCGATCACCGGCTCGGTGAGCGTGCCCTTGGCGACCATCTGGTAAAGTGCCGGAAATATCTTCTTGTGGGCAAGGTCGCCGGTCGCTCCGAAGAGCACCAGCGTGTCGGACCGTTCCTGGCTCATGCGTGCGTCTCCCGCTGTGGCGTCACTGGCCAGCCTTTGGCTTCTCGACATGGCCGCCGAAGGCATAACGCATGGCGGACAACAGCTTGTCGGCGAATTCGGATTCGCCTTGCGAGGAGAAGCGATCGAACAAGGCCGAGGACAGCACCGGCGCCGGGACGCCGGTATCGATCGCCGCCTTCAGCGTCCAGCGGCCTTCGCCCGAATCCGAAACGCGGCCGCCGAAATTCGCCAGGCCCGGATCGCTCTTCAGCGCGCCGGCGGTGAGATCGAGCAGCCAGGAACCGATGACGCTGCCATGCCGCCAGACCTCGGCCACCTGGGGAAGGTCGATATCGAACTGATAATATTGCGGGTTCTCAAGCGGGCTGGTCTCGGCGTCCGCCGTCCGTTGCCGCTTGCCCGCATTGGCCGATTTCAGGATGTTCATGCCTTCGGCATAGGCGGCCATGACGCCATATTCGATGCCGTTGTGCACCATCTTGACGAAGTGGCCGGCGCCGCTCGGTCCGCAATGCAGGTAGCCGAAGGGCGCGGTTCCGGCCGCCTTGTCGGGAGCGGGCGAGCCGGCATCGGCGCCCGGCGCCAGCGTGGCGAAGATGGAATCGAGGTGTTGTACCGCCACGTCCGGGCCGCCGATCATCAGGCAGTAGCCACGCTCCAGGCCCCAGACACCGCCGCTCGTGCCGACATCGACAAGATGGATACCTTTGGTGGCCAGTTTAGCGGCCTGGTCGACGGCGTCGTGATAATAGGAATTGCCGCCGTCTATGACGATGTCGCCGGGCTCCATCAGCGCCGCGACCTGATCGATGATCTTGCCTGTTATCGCGGCCGGCAGCATGAGCCAGACACAGCGCGGCTTGGCGAGCTTGCCGACGAATTCTGTCAGGGATGCCGCCCCCAGGGCGCCGTCGCTCACCAGGGCCGCGACGCTGGCGGGGTTGATGTCGTAGACGACGCATTCATGGCCGTCGCGCATCAGGCGGCGGACCATGTTGGCGCCCATCCGGCCCAGTCCCATCATTCCGATCTGCATGGTTTCGTCCCGATTGTTTGAGGAAAGAACAAATCTATCGGCCCCGCTGCCTTAATCATGATGCGTCGATGCCAACGCTGAAGTCGACATTCTCCCAACGCATCGCATCGGGCCAGAAAAAAGTGAAGACGAGGGCGCCTCCCGGCTTCAGTCCGGCGACCGGCAGGTCGACCAGATGAACGCCGAAAGCGTTCTCGCTGGTTTTGTGGTCCTGGACCGTCAGCCATTTGTCGCTGCTCCAATGGACGACGCCTGGCGCCGAAAGCTCGACGCGCAAAACCTTGCCGGCCGGGATGGAGCGGATCTTGTTGTTGAAGCGCCATGTCCTGAGCGGCGAGCTTGTCTTGCCCTTGATGTAGCGCTCGACGCCTTGCGGCGGCATGTCGAAGACCGCGCCGTCGCGGAGCGAGCGCAACAGCTTGATGTGCTCGGCATGTGCCCAGACCAGTGGCATGGCACTGCCCGACGGTTTGCCAAGCCACAGCTCGCGGTCGGGCACATCCGCGCTGTCCCAAACCTGTTCCGGCAGCAGCCCGCCTATGCCCGCCGAGCGCTCCAAGGTCTCGAGAAGCTGCCCGGCTTTCTCCTTGCGGCCGGCGGCAAGCTCGTAATGCGCCCGCTCGCCGGTGAGCAAGGGCCAGGCGCGTCCCTGGCCAGTGCCGTCAAAAGGCGCGCCATCCTCGTGCTCGCCATAGCCGTCACTGGTGTAGCGGTACCAGATCGGGCCTTGCGGCAGATCGCAACGCAAAAGCGCATCGACGGCCTTGACGGTATCGACGATGCGCGGATCGTCGGCCGCCCTGAGGCCAAAGCGAACCAGGGCCAGGGCGTCGGGACTGACTATGGCTTCCGCCGGTTTGTCGGTGTCGGCCGGTGGACGGTTCTTGATCGGCACGAAGCCGTCCTTCGGCGTAGCGGCGCCCGCATCGTCCGGCGGCGCGATACGCACATAATAGCCTGTGACGCCTACGTCGATGGAGAGCTGAGTGCCCGTGACATAGGTCCAGCGCTCAACCTGATCGTTCCAGCAGTCAGCGGTTTCGCGCAGGTAGTTTGCCGGCTCACTCTTTCCGGCGACATCCAGCATATCGGCGGCGGCAAGCAGCGCGGCGATCTCGACGGCCAGCGTGAACGGGCTGTATCCGGCGTCTTCCTCCCAGCGGTCCTCGCCGGTGACGGGGCCGTTGCGCACGACATAGGAGGCGGCGGCTTCGATCATGGCCATGAAATCGGCGAGCCTGGCACGCGGCAGATGGCCCGCGCGGCGCAAGGCGTCGGCCAGAAGCAGCGGAAAGGCGCATTCGTCCATCTGGATGCCGAGCCAGTAGGCGGTGCCGTCCGACCAGACATTCTGCGGCCAGTGACCGTCCGGCTGCTGGATCGAGCGCAGATAGGCCAGGATCCGCAGCGCCTGCTTGCCGTCGCCGGCGGCAAGGAAACCGCCAGCCGTCTCGACCAGATCGCGGGGCCAGACCAGGTGGTAGCCGCCGAGATCGTCGTCGCCCTTGTTGAAGCCCCATGGGATCGACAGGCTGGCAACGGCGGCGCCGGGTCTCGCGACCGAGAGATGCGTGGCCAGAACCGCTGTGCTCACACGGTAGGTGTTCAGCCCGGAGGCGCTGTGGCGGTCGAGCTTCTCCAGTCCGGTCTGAAATGCCCGCCAGTTCGCGACATAGGTTTCGGCGGCGGCGTCGAAACCCTGCTTGAGGCTGGCCAGCGCCAGGTCCGCTGCTGCTTCCGGCGAAGCGCCGAAGCCAAGCGCCAGCAAGGCCGTGGTCTTGCCAGCGGAAAAGCCGATCTCGCCGGTCAGGGCGACATTGCCGTCTTCCGCCCGCTGGCAGGAGGGATCGAGCGCACCGCCGTTCTGCAATTGCTGCCACCCGTCGGTGAAACCGACATAGCCGGCCGAACAGCCATGCCACGGCAGTGATGAGACCAGCGCCAGTGACACGCCGCGCCCCGTGGCAAAGAGCATGCGCTGGCCCTTGTGTTCGCCAACCCAGGCGGTATTGCCCATGCCCGCGTTGACGAGGTGCGGCGCAAGCAGCGCGTGGACATGGTAGCCGGCTGCTGGACCTTTCAGCGGCACGAATGCAATCTCCTGCAGCAGGACAGGCCGTTTCGGATCCGTAATGATGCGTTTTTCGATACGGTAGGCGCCGTCCGCGGTGTTGGTCAGCCTGTAGCCCGGCACGCCGTCCTCGAACGGCGCGATGGCGTGCGCGGCGTCGCGCTTCTCTTCCGAGAAATAGCCGCCGGGGCCGGTGACGATCAGCTCCATGTCGCGCGTGCAGGCGCTGTCGAGACGCGGATAATAGATCTCGTTCAAGATGCCGTGACTGATGGTGAACCAGAGCGGGCTCCTGGCCGAAAACGCGGTGCCGACGCCACTCTTGGCGCTTGATGTCCAGCGCGCCGGTATTCCGGGGGCGCCTTTGGCGACGGTCGGCGTTACTGCCATCAAATGGCCTCCTGTCGTGCTCCTAGACCATGTGCGGGCGGCTTTTTCAATCATCGCACCGCAAGTTGATCGAAGGCACGCCAAGCTTTGCAGTTGACAGCTTGCGGTTCGTCTGAATTTGTCTGACAATAGATAAAAAACAGGGACTGTGCGTAACGCTCATCAGGCAAAACTAGCAACTTTGGGAGGAAATCATATGAAGAAACTGCTCGTTCTGGGTGCGCTGACGGTTATGTTGGCCTCGGGCACCGCACTTGCCGACACCAGCGGCAAGAAGATCGCGTTCTCCAACAATTACGCCGGCAATTCGTGGCGGCAAGCCATGCTCGACAGCTACGGCATCGTCACCAAGAAGGCGGTCGCCGACAAGATCGTCGGCGCGGCCGACATCTTCACCACCGCCGACAAGGAGGTGCCGACGCAGGCAGCCCAGGTGCAGAACCTCATCCTGCAGGGCTATGACGCCATCGTCATCAACGCCGCCTCGCCGGATGCGCTCAACGGCGCCATCAAGCAGGCCTGCGACGCCGGGATCGTGGTCGTCTCCTTCGACGGCATCGTCACCGAGCCCTGCGCCTATCGCGTCGTTGTCGACTTCAAGGACATGGGCAAGCAGGAAATCGAGCAGATGGCCAAGTTCCAGCCGAAGGGCGGGAACCTGCTGGAAATCCGCGGCCTTGCCGGCACGTCCATCGACGATGCCATCCATGCCGGTATCCTCGAGGGCGTCGCCGCCCATCCCGAATTCAAGATCGTCGGTTCGGTGACCGGCGACTGGGACCAGACGACGGCGCAGAAAGCGGTCGCGACCATCTTGCCCTCGCTGCCCGATGTCGTCGGCATCGTCGATCAGGGCGGGGACGGCTATGGCGCGGCACAGGCTTTCGCCGCCGCCAAAAAGCCGCGCCCGACCATCATCATGGGCAACCGCCAGGACGAGCTGAAGTGGTGGAAGGAACAGAAGGACAAGGACGGCTACAAGACCTGGTCGGCTTCGATCGCACCCGGCGTGTCCTCGCTTGCCTTCTGGGTGGCGCAACAGGTGCTCGACGGCCGCAAGGACATTCCGCACGATCTCCTGGTGCCATATCTGGCCTTCACCCAGGACGATTTCGAGGCCGCGCTGCCGAAGATCAAGGAAGGCGGCGTCGCGACCCACGAATACAGCCAGGCAGATGCAATGGCGGCCATCAAAGCCAACATCAAGTGAGCATCGCGGCAGCGTTGCCGTCCGTATCGCCGAGCGAGTACCGTTGAGCATGCCTGAAGGGAACGCTGACATCATCAGACTGAACGGCGCCGAAAAACATTTCGGCGCCGTTCGCGCGCTGGGCGGGGTGGATTTTCATGTCGGGCCTGGCGAGTGCGTCGGCCTGGTCGGCCACAATGGCGCCGGCAAATCGACGCTGATGCACATGGTGGCGGGCACGATGGTGCCCGACAGCGGCAGGATTGGCGTGCATGGCGGCATCGAGGAGAACTACTCGGTGTCGCGTGCGCAAAAACTCGGCATACGTTGCGTGTTCCAGGAACTGTCACTCTGCCCCAACCTCAGCGTCGCCGAGAACACGCGCATCAACCATGCCTCGCTCTCCGGCTTCGGCTGGCGGCGCAAGGCGGCCGCGCTGATCACCGCCAAGCTGGACGAGATCTTCCCGGACCATGGCATCTCGGCCTGGGACATTGTCGGCGACCTCTCGATCGGGCGGCGCCAGATGGTCGAGGTGGCGCGCGCCTTCACGGTCACCCAGGACCGGCTCGATCTCGTCATTCTCGACGAGCCGACATCGTCGCTCGACGCGCATACGGCCGGTCAATTGCTGGCCTTCGTGCGCCGCTTCGTCGCCGGCGGCAAGAGCTGCATCCTGATCTCGCATGTGCTGGGCGAGGTGCTGAAGAACGCCGACCGGATCGTGGTGATGCGCGACGGCAAGGTGGTGGCGTCGGATGCGGCCGATGTCTTCGACCGCGACCGGCTGGTGACGGTGATGGGCGGCGCGGAAGCACGCCGCAAGATCGCGGCGCAAGCGGCTGCCGCGAAACCCGGGGCGGGTCCGCTGCGGGTGCGGGCACGGCCCGCCGCGCAGAAGGATGGCGCCGACCTCGAGGCGCGGGCCGGCGAGATCATCGGCCTTGCCGGATTGGCCGGTCATGGCCAGACCGACCTGCTGCTGGCGATCTTCAGCGGAGCCTCGCGTGCCAAGACGGGGATCGAGGTGACCGCGCCAGTGGCGCTTGTCGCGGGCGACCGTCAGTCGGACGGCATCTTCCCGCAATGGTCGATCGCGCAGAACATCGGCATCCGTTCGCTGGCGCGCCTGCGCAAGGGGTTGTTGATCTCGCCACAGCGCGAGGCCGAACTTGCCGAGGCCTGGCAGAAGAGGATCGGCATCCGCACGCCCGACATGAACAACAACATCTTCTCGCTGTCGGGCGGCAACCAGCAGAAGGCATTGTTCGCCCGCGCGCTCGGCTCCGACGCGCAGATCGTGCTGATGGACGACCCGATGCGCGGCGTCGACATCGGCACCAAGCTCGAAGTGTACGACCTCGTGCGCGAGGAGGCTGGCCGCGGCCGCACCTTCCTGTGGTACACGACCGAAACCGAAGAGCTCGACAATTGCGACCACGTCTATGTCTTCAAGAACGGCCGCATCGTCGCCAACCTCACGCGCGACGAACTGACGGAGGAAAAGATCATCCAGTCCTCGTTCGGCGATGCGGCCTGAGATGACGGCAGCATCCATCGACAATGGCTTCAAAGGGGCGGCGGCGCGCAATGCGGCGGCGCGCGCCCGCCTGCTGCGTGGCTTGCTGCCGGCGCTGTCCCTGGCGCTGGTGCTGCTCGCCATTGCCTGGCTCAATCCACGCGCGATCAGCTACTTCGGCTTCAGCCTGATGCTGAACCTGGCGATCCCGATCGCGCTGGCGACGATCGCGCAGATGTTCGTCATATCAGGCAATGAGCTCGACCTGTCGATCGGCACGTTTGTCGGTTTCGTCGGCTGTGTCACCGCGACCTGGCTGAAGGACGCGCCGCTCATCGGCGTCGCCATCCTGCTCGGCTCGATCGGCGTCTATGCGCTGCTCGGCGCGCTGATCCATCTGCGTAATCTGCCGTCCATCGTGGTGACGCTCGGCATGAGCTTCGTCTGGCAGGGGTTGGCCATTCTCGTCCTGCCCAAGCCCGGCGGCAAGGCGCCGGACTGGCTGCTTGCGATCATGTCGTTCAAGCCGCCTTTCATTCCCTTCCCGATCATCGCGGCGCTGCTGATCGGTCTCATTGTCCATTTTGGCCTGATGCGCACCTCCTATGGCGTGATCCTGCGCGGTTCCGGCGGCAATCCGGCAGCGCTTCGACGTGCCGGCTGGTCGTTGCTCAAAACCAAGGTCGTGCTGTTCGCGCTGGCCGGCCTGTTCGGCGTGCTGTCCGGCATGGCGCTGATCGGCATCACCACCTCGGCCGACGCCAATATCGGCAATGGCTACACGCTGCTGGCGATCGCCGGCGTCATCCTCGGCGGCGGCGAATTCGTCGGCGGCCGGGTGTCGCCGATCGGCGCGGTGATCGGCGCGCTGACACTGGCGCTGGCGGCCTCGCCGCTGCTCACCTTCATGCACATTCCACCCGACTGGCAGGTGGCCGCCAACGGCGCCATCCTGATCATCGTGTTGGCGGCGCGGGTGCTGATCAGCCGCAGGGAGAGGTGAGCGATGGTCTTGGTGAAATCGCTGGCGGCCAAACCCTGGATCTGGTCGTTCGTCGGCGCGCTTGTCGTGTGGCTGGCGACGATCGCCTTCACCGGCGGCCATGGCGCCGGCGGCATGGTCACGGCGGCACTCTCGCTCGCGGTGTTCACCGTCATCGTCGGCGTCGGCCAGATGTTCGTCATCACGCTCGGGCCCGGCAATGTCGACCTGTCGCTGCCGGCCAATATCGGGCTCGCCAGTGCCGTTGCCATGAAGGTGATGGCAGGCAGCGACGCCATGATCGTGGTCGGGCTGCTTGCCGCGCTCGCCTGCGGCGCGGCGATCGGCGCGGTCAACTACCTGCTGATCTGGGCGCTGCGCATTCCACCGATCATCGCCACCTTGTCGGCGAGCTTCATCATCCAGTCGATCGACATCAGCTATGGGCGCGGGCTGCAGATCAAGCCGCCGCCCGGCTTCGCCGATTTCACCAATTGGCAGATCCTGGGCATTCCCGTGCTGGCGATCCTGACCGTGCTGTTCACCATCGGGGCGGCCATCGCCTTGCAGCGCATGATCTATGGCCGCTCGGTGCTGGCGATCGGCCAGAACATCCGCGCCGCGTGGCTCGCCGGCGTCAATGTCGGCCGCATCCGCTTCCTCACCTATACGCTGTCGGGGGCGCTCGGCGGCATCGACGGTGCGCTGCTCGCCGGTTATTTCCGTGGCGCCAATGTCGATATCGGCAATGAATACCTGCTGGCCTCGATCGCTGTCGTCGTCATCGGCGGCACGTCGGTCGCCGGCGGCAAGGCCAATGTGCCGGGTGTGTGGGGCGCGGCGCTGTTCCTGGTGTTGCTGCTCACCATGCTCAACACGTTCGGCGTCAGCGCCGGCGTGCGGTTGCTGCTGACGGGGCTGATCATCGTCGGCGTCATTACGGCTGCCGGTGGGGAGAAGGCGGTGCGCTGAGTCGTCCGGTTACGCACTGCCCTCGAGGTGCCTTGCAAGCATCAGCCTTAATTCCTCGAGCACGCCGTCGCGCAACCGTTTCTCGCCGACCAGCGCCAGCGGGATGCGCATCAGCTGCGGCACGATGACGGCGAGCCGCTCGGCCTTGCCGGCTGGAAGCGGCGGCTCGGCCCGCGCGAACAGCGCGGCGATCTGGTCGCGCCGGCGAGCCCGCATCGCGCGGCGCCAGCCATCGTCACCGGGCAGGTCGAGCAACGCGGAATAGACCGGGTGCGTGGCGACGAAACGGCCCAGCACCTCGAACAGCGCGTCGGCGATCGCTGCCGGCGCCAGGCCCTTGGCCTGTTCCTGCAAGGCGTCAAGCTGAGTTGACAGGGTTTCCGCGTTCTCGGCCAGAATGGCTTGCGCCAACGCTTCCTTGGTGGGGAAGAAAAGGTAGAGCGTGCCGATGGCGGCGCCGGCTCGGGCGGCGATCTCGGTCATCGTGGTGGCGTCGAAACCCTTCTCGACGAACAGCGCTGCCGCGCTCGCCATGAGTGCCGCGACCCGTTCGCGCCCTCTTTTTTGCTGCGGCGCACGCGGATTCGCCACCGACGCTCTTGCTTTTTCCGAGGCCATCCTCATATTCCAAACCTGAGACTATCCTCATATATACCGCTGACGGCAACCGCGCCAGCATCCTTGGACCTTGCCACCATGAATACCGCCGCAGACAGCCGCCCGCAGAGCCACAAATGGATGGTCCTGAGCAATACCACGCTCGGCATGCTGGCCGCCGCCATCAATGGCTCGATCCTGCTGATCAGCCTGCCGGCGGTGTTCCGCGGCATCGGCCTCAAGGCGCTCGATCCCGGCAATATCAATTATCTGCTCTGGGCGATCATCGGCTACATGATCGCCACAGCGGTGCTGGTCGTGGCCTTCGGCCGGCTCGGCGACCAGTTCGGCCGGGCGAAAATGTACAATCTCGGTTTTGCCGTCTTCACCGCCGCCTCGATCGCGCTCGGCCTGTTGCCGGGACAAGGCGATTTCGCAGCGATATACCTGATATCCGTGCGCATCATCCAGGGCATTGGCGGCGCGCTGATCATGGCCAACTCCACTGCGCTGCTCACCGATGCCTTTCCGGAAAACGAGCGCGGTTTCGCGCTCGGCATCAATGTCGTGGCGGCGATTGGCGGCCAGTTTGTCGGACTTTTGATCGGCGGCCTGCTTGCCGACACCGACTGGCGTCTGGTGTTCTGGATCAACGTGCCGTTCGGCCTCGTCGGCACGGTCTGGGCGTATCTCAAGCTGCACGATGCGCCGAACCGCTCCACCCACACGATCGACTGGCTCGGCAATATCAGCTTCGGCCTCGGCCTCGTGCTCATCCTCACCGCCATCACCTACGGGCTGCAGCCCTATGGCGACCAGGTGATGGCGTGGACCAGCCCGAAGGTGTTGATCCTGTTTGCGGTCGGCTTCGCCTCGCTGATCGCCTTCGTCTTCATCGAGCAGCGCGTCGCCAAGCCGATGCTCGACCTCAAACTGTTCCGCATCCCCGGCTTCGCCTATGGCAACATAGCCAATCTCGCCTCGGGCATAGCACGCGGCGGGTTGCAATTCATGCTCATCGTCTGGCTGCAAGGCATCTGGCTGCCGCTGCATGGCTATTCCTTCGAGGAGACGCCGCTGTGGTCGGCGATCTTCATGCTGCCGCTGACGGTCGGCTTCCTCATCGCCGGTCCTGTATCGGGCTATTTCTCCGACCGGGTCGGCGGCGTGCCCTTCGCTGTTGGCGGCATGGTCGTGGGCGCCGCGAGCTTCGTGGCGCTGATGGCGCTGCCGGCCGATTTCTCCTACACGGTTTTCGCCGCGCTGCTGTTCCTCAACGGCCTCGGCTCCGGCCTGTTCGTGGCGCCGAACTCGACGCAGATCATGAATTCGGTGCCGGCGCGCGAACGCGGCCAGGCCTCCGGCATGCGCGCCACCACCACCAATGCCGGCCAGGTGCTGTCGATCGGCCTGTTCTTCAGCCTGATGATCGTCGGCCTCGCCGCCAGCCTGCCGCAGAGCATGGAGGCCGGCCTGCTGGCGCAGCACGTGCCTGAAGCGGTCGCTCACCAGATCGCCAACATGCCGCCGGTCGCCAGCCTGTTCGCAGCCTTCCTCGGCTACAACCCGATGGGCGAACTGATCCCGGCCAATGTACTGCACGCGCTGCCGCAGCAAAGCATCGACACGCTGACCGGCCATGTCTTCTTCCCTGAGTTGATGTCGGGGCCGTTCAAGCATGGCTTGGTCTTCGCCTTCACCTTCTCGGCCATTCTCTACCTTGTGGCGGCGTTCGCCTCCTGGCGCGGCGGACGCACCATCGATACCGCGATGCCGGAGATGCTGGCGGCGGAGGGTGCCGGCCGGCGCTGATCCACACGGTAAACACTGTGCCAGGCAGGCATCTGGTTCCCATCCGCGCCATAGCCCTGTAAATCCCGATCGCGGCCATGCCGCTCACCATTGCTGGGAGGTTTGTGTGTCCGATTTCGTGAAGGTCAGCCGGGACGGCGACGTTGCCATCGTCATCATCGACAATCCGCCGGTCAACGCGCTGAGTTTTCATGTCCGCGATCCGCTGATGCACGCGCTGGTTTCCTTGCGCGGTGATGTTTCGGTCGCGGCCATCGTGATTGCCTGCGCCGGACGAACCTTCGTTGCCGGCGCCGACATCACGGAATTCGGCAAGCCGGTGCAACAACCCGATCTGCGCGCCCTTATCGTCACGCTTGAGACCATCGCCAAGCCGACGGTCGCCGCCATCCACGGCACCGCGCTCGGCGGCGGCCTGGAGCTGGCGCTTGGCTGCCATTTCCGCGTTGCCGATGCCGGCGCCAGGCTCGGCCTTCCCGAGGTGAAGCTTGGGCTATTGCCGGGCGGCGGCGGCACTGTACGGCTGCCGCGCCTCGTCGGCGGGGTGAAGGCGCTGAGGATGATCGTTTCCGGCACGCCGATCGGTGCGGCCGAGGCGCATGCCGCCGGTCTCGTGGACGCCGTTTTCGAGGGCGATCTGACCACGCATGCCGTGAACTTTGCCCGCGAAATCGCCCGCAAGGGTGGCCCCTTCACGCCGGTGCGTGATCGCGACGACGGGCTCAAGGAAACCGACCTCAGGGCTTTCGATGCCGAGGCCGCCGACCTCGCCAGGAAAGCGCGCGGGCTGGAAGCGCCGATCGCGTGTGCGCAAGCGGTGCGCAACGCCGTCACGCTGCCCTTCGACGAGGCGCTGGCGGCGGAGCGCGCACTGTTCGTGACGCTTGTCGGCAGCGACCAGTCGCGCGCCCAGCGTCATCTGTTCTTCGCCGAACGCGAGGCGGCAAAGCTTCCCGGCAAGGACACGCCCAAGCGCAGGATCGCACGGATCGGCGTCATCGGCGCCGGCACGATGGGCGGCGGCATCGCCATGGCCTTCGCCAATGGCGGCTATCCCGTGACCTTGCTGGAAACCAGCGGGGAGGCGTTGCAACGCGGGCTGGGCACGATCGAGAAGAACTATGCGGTCTCCGTTTCGCGCGGTTCCCTGACCGAGGACGCCAAGCGGCAGCGGCTCGCCCAGTTCAAGGGCTCCACCGATCATGCCGATCTCGCCGAGTGCGACCTGATCATCGAGGCGGTGTTCGAGGACATGGCGGTCAAGAAGGAGGTTTTCGGAAAGCTGGATGCCGTCGCCAAGCCGGGCGCGATCCTTGCCACCAACACTTCCTATCTCGACATCGATGAAATCGCCGGCTCGATCTCGCGGCCGCAGGATGTGCTCGGCCTGCATTTCTTTTCGCCGGCCAATGTCATGAAACTGCTGGAGATCGTGCGCGCCGAAAAGACCGCGCCGGATGCGCTGGCGACGGTGGTCGACCTCGCGCGGCGGATCGGCAAGGTAGCGGTCGTCGTCGGCGTCTGCCACGGCTTCGTCGGCAACCGCATGCTGGCCGCGCGCGGCTCGGAATCGGAAGCGCTGCTTCTGGAGGGCGCGACACCCAGCCAGATCGACAAGGCCTTCACCGATTTCGGCTGGCCGATGGGGCCGTTCCAGATGGGCGATCTCGCCGGCCTCGACATTGGCTGGCGCAACCGCAAGGCACGCGGCCTGACGGCCGTGATCGCCGACACGCTGTGCGAGCAGGGGCGCTTCGGCCAGAAGACCGGCCGTGGTTTCTACCTTTACGAGGCCGGCGCCCGGGCAGGCGTTCCCGATCCCGAGGTGGAGGCGCTGATCCGCCACAAGGCGGCCGAGCGGGGCATCGAACCGCGCGCGATCGGCGCCGAGGAGATCATCGAGCGCACGCTCTATCCCATGATCAACGAGGGGGCGAAGATCCTCGAGGAAAAAATCGCGGCCCGCGCCTCGGACATCGACGTCGTCTGGGTCAATGGCTACGGCTTTCCCATCGGCAAGGGTGGCCCGATGTTCTGGGCCGGCCTCGAAGGCGGAGCCAGGATCGTCGAACGGCTCGAGCATTGGTTCCGGCAGACCGGCAAGGATGTGTTCAAGCCGGCCCCGCTGCTGAAGCGGATGGCCGAGACCGGCTCCTGGGAGACCGACGCGACGGCCTGACCAGATGCCGAGCGTTATGGCGGTTATCGAATCCGCGCGTCGATGATCTCGACGAAGCGGGCGAAGAGGCCGGCCTGCGACTTGATCTTGAGCTTGCGGTAGATGTTGCGGCGGTGGACCTTCACGGTTCCCGGCACGATCCGCATGGCTCTGGCGATCGATTCCGTCGAGTGGCCCTGCAGCACCAGGTCGACCACATGCTTTTCGCGCGGCGTCAGCGACAGGCTCTTCCAGATATGGGCACGGTCGAACTCGTTGACCGCGGCGATCGGCTGATCTTGCCTGGCTTCAGCCGGCTCGTCGATGGGAAGGGTAGGCCAGCGCAGCCGGATGAAGCTGATCACGGCCGGCGCCATATCGCGCAGCAGCCTGGCGTCGGCGGTGCCGAACGGGCCTGAAGCGCGCAGCCGCATCAGCGACAGCACCAGCGCGTCCTTGCCGGGCAGCGGCACGAAGAAGCCGACCTCCTCGGCCAGCCTGGTCTGGCTGTAGTAGGAGCGAAAGTACTCGCTGGCGTAGAAGCGGTCCGGCGCCAGTTCGCGCATGCGCCAGAACCCCTCCTTGCGCTCGACCGCGGCGTGGTGGAACGGATCGAGCAGATAGGGCCCTTCCTGGTAGAGCGCGACGAAGACATGGCTTTCCGCCGGCGAGAAGGTTTCGAACAGCAATGGCGGGCGCGAGGCGCCGCGATAGCCGAAGACCACGCAGTGGTCGAAGCTGACATGCTGGCGCAGCCAATCGACCATCGCCTTGCCGAACAGGTCGCCGCTCGTCTCCCGCGTCGCCGCGACAAGGGCGGCGAGCCGGCTGTATTCGTCGCTGCGGGACGCACCCAATACCTACCCCTCTAAACGCGAAAATAGATCAGATATACCACCTGCGAGGTATATACTAGTCGCCATTGGCTCTGGTAGCGTTCGGAAATAGCCCTGTCGCTGGAGCCCGCAGCCTTTGACCGCAGTGCCCGACATCGAGTTTCGCGGCGTCACCAAGCGCTATGGCGCGGTGACCGCGGTCAGCGGCATCGATCTGTCTGTCCCGCCCTCCGCCTTCGTCGCCCTGCTCGGGCCGTCCGGCTGCGGCAAGACAACGTGCCTGCGCATGATCGGCGGCTTCGAACAGCCGAGCGAAGGCCAGGTGTTCATCCGCGGCCAGGACATGGCCGGCACGCCGCCCTATCGGCGGCCGGTCAACATGGTGTTCCAGCAATACGCGCTGTTTCCGCACCTGGATGTCGAGGACAACGTCGCCTACGGGCTGCGCCAGGCACGGCCGCGGCTGTCGTCGCGCGAGATTGGCCAGCGGTCCGGCGAAGCGCTCGAAATGGTGCGGCTTGCCGGCTATGGCGGCCGCAAGATCCACGAACTGTCGGGCGGCCAGCAGCAGCGTGTCGCGCTGGCGCGCGCGCTGGTCAACAAGCCGGCGGTGCTGTTGCTCGACGAGCCGCTGGCCGCGCTCGACAAGAAGCTGCGCACCGACATGCAGATCGAGCTGCAGAACCTGCAACGCGAGATCGGCATCACCTTCGTGCTTGTCACCCACGACCAGGAGGAAGCGCTGTCGATGAGCGACTTCGTCTGCGTCATGAATGGCGGGCGCATCGTCCAGCTCGGCCAGCCGAGCGAGATCTACGACGAGCCGGCCGATCTGTTCGTCGCCGATTTCGTCGGCAAGACCAATCTGTTGAGCGGCAAGGTCACCGGGCATTCGGGCGATCTGGTTGACGTGGCGCTGGCCGACGGCACCGTCATTGCGGCGCGCAAGCGGACCGCCTTGCGGCAAGGCGAGACCGTTTCGGTCAGCCTGCGCCCGGAATCACTCAGCCTCGGCGCTCCGCAAAGCGGTCCGCTCATGGGCATCGTGCGCAACCGCATCTTCCTGGGCTCGACCGCGGAATACGCCATCGAGGTCCAGGGCATCGGAACGCTGCTGGCCAAGGCCGACCATCTGATCGGACAAGGCAATCTCTTCAAGCCGGGCGAACCCGTCGCCATCGGCTATGCCGCCGGAACGCCGCTGGCGTTTCCGGAAACCAAGAACAACGGGACCAACCAGAGGGTAAACCAAAATGTCGAAATCATATCGTGACGGACTGCCGATAAGCCCTGAAAAATTCGTCGACCAACTGATGCGCCTCAAGCGCGGCTCGATCGGCCGCCGCGACTTCCTGGGCCTTACCGGCCTCGGCATTGCGACGGCGGTGATGGCGCGTGAGATCGGCATCATGCCAACGCCGGCTTTTGCCGCCGAAAACCTGGGCGACCGCATGTCGATCGCCACCTGGCCCAACTACCATGATCCGCAGACCTTCGAGAACTTCAAGAAGGACACCGGCGTCGCCGTCGAGGTCAACGTGTTCGGCTCCAATGAGGAGATGCTGGCCAAGCTGCAGGCCGGCGCCTCGGGCTGGAGCCTGTTCGTGCCGACCAATTACACGATCTCGACCTACAAGAAGCTCGGCATCATCGAGCCGCTCGACATGGCGAAGCTGCCGAATTTCGACGGCACGCAGGAAGACCCGCGCTTCACCTCGGAGGGCACGATCGACAAGGTGATCTACGCCGTGCCGAAGAACTGGGGCACGACAGGCTTCGCCGTCAACACCAAGAAGCTGACCAAGCCGATGACGAGCTGGAAGGAGTTCTGGGACACGGCCATGGCCGAGGGCGACGGCCGCACCATGGTGCACGACTACCAGCTGACGACGATCGGCAATGCGCTGAAGTACTTTGGCTACTCCTTCAACTCGCTCAAGCAGGACGAACTTGCCAAGGCCGAGGAACTGCTGCTGAAGGTCAAGCCGCATCTGTTCGCGGTCTCCTCCGACTACCAGCCGGGCATGCGCGCGGGCGACGCGTGGATGACGATGTGCTGGACCAATGACGGCGCGCAGCTGCATCGCGACATTCCCGAGATCGCCTATGTGCTGGGCAAGGAGGGCGGCGAAATCTGGACCGACTTCTACGCCATCCCGAAGGACGCGCCGAACAAGCCGGCCGGCTATGCACTGCTCAACTACCTGATGAACCCGCAGGTCGCGGTGAAGGAGCACCTTGCCAACGGCGCGCCCTCGACCGACGCCCGCGTCAACAAGCTGCTGCCCAAGGAAGTGCTCGACAATCCGATCCTCTATCCGGCGGCCGACCTGTTGACGCCGCTGGAGTTCGGCGCAGCGGCAACGCTGACCGATCCGGGCCGCGCCGAGCTGATGGCGCGCTTCAAGTCGGCCTGAGCGCCGGCCTGACGCGGACAATTGACCGGCGGGCGCACGCCCGTCGGTATCGGGGCGGTTTCAAATGCACGGCAACAGATTTCGTCACAATTTCCTGACCGCCTTGCTGCTTGCTCCGGCAACGGCGTGGCTGGTGGTGTTCCTGGTGCTGCCGTTCATCGCGATCGCCGTTTTCAGCGTCGGCGAGCGGGCACCGGAAGGCGGCTATCAGGCGGCCTTCACCTTCGCGCAATATGCCAACCTTCCGGCGCGGGCGACGGCCTTCTGGAACACGATGGTGCTGGCGCCGGTGGGCGCGCTGGCCTGTCTGCTCGTCGCCTACCCGGTCGCCTACTACCTCGCCTTGCGGGCACCGCAGCGCTGGCGGCTGATCCTGCTCGCGCTCGTCGTCATTCCGTTCTGGACCAGCCTTCTGATGCGGACCTATGCCTGGATGTACATTCTGGGCGGACGCGGCATCCCGGCGCTGCTCGCCTTTGTCGGCATCGAGGATGTCAGGCTGATCAACACGCCGGGCGCCGTGCTGCTCGGTATCGTCTACGGCTACCTGCCGCTGATGATCCTGCCGATCTATGTCAGCCTCGAGCGGCTCGACCGTAGGCTCTTGGAAGCATCCGCCGATCTCGGCGCGACGCCGCTGTCTACCTTCCTCGGCGTGACCCTGAAACTTTCGCTGCCGGGCGTGATGACCGGCTTCTCGCTGGTGATGATCCTGCTGCTCGGCGAATACCTGATCCCGACGCTGCTTGGTGGCGGCAAGGTTTTCTTCATCGGCAATGCGCTGGTCGACCTGTTCCTGCAGTCGCGCAACTGGCCGTTCGGATCGGCCATCGCCATCACGCTGGTGCTGGTTTCGGTTGTGGTGCTGATCGTGGCCAACCGCATCTCGACCCGCGTCTCGGGCGCCCGCCGCGTGGACCTGATCTGATGCGCGCCTTCGTCATTGCCGTCTTCGGTTTCCTCTATCTGCCGATCGCGCTGGTCGTGCTGTTCTCCTTCAATGCCGGCCGCCATGCCAGCGAGTTCACCGGCTTCTCGGTGCAGTGGTACGGCACGGCGCTGTCGAACCCGTTCCTGGTCGAAGCGCTGAAGAACAGCCTGTTCATCGCCACCACCAGTGCCCTCTTGGCAGCGGTGTTCGGCACCGCGGCGGCGCTTGGCCTCGCGCGTGTCGGAATCAGAACCCGGGCCGTCTTCGACGCGCTGCTGGGCGCCGCGATCGTGGTTCCCGGCGTTGTCATCGGCATCTCGACGCTGGTCGCGCTCGTCCAGCTGTTTGCTGTCGTCAATCCGTTCCTCGCTTCGATCTGGCCTGACGATCAGCCGCCTCGCCTGTCGCTCGGCTATGGTTCGATCATCGCCGCGCATGGCCTGTTCTCGATGGCGCTGGTGACGATGATCGTCGGCACGCGGCTCGGCAGTCTCGACCGCAATCTCGTGGAGGCGTCGAGCGATCTCTACGCGACGCCGCTGACGACATTCCGCTCGATCGTGCTGCCGCAGATCATGCCGGCGGTGGTCGCCGGCTTCCTGCTCGCCTTCACCTTTTCCTTCGACGATTTCATCATCGCCTTCTTCGTCGCGGGCGCGCAGACGACGCTGCCGATCTATGTGTTCGCCTCGATCCGGCGCGGCGTGACGCCGGAAATCAACGCCATCGCGACGATCGTGCTCGTCGCTTCCGTCCTGCTCGTGGTTCTTGCCCAGTGGCAGTTGCGCCAGCGCAAGCCATCCAACTGAAAGCCGCATCATGATCCTCAAAGACCGCATCGCCGTGGTGACAGGCGCCGGCTCCGGCATCGGCCGCGCCGGCGCCATGATCATGGCCAGGGAAGGCGCAATGGTCGTCATCGCCGACAGGGACCAGGCCGGCGGCGAGGCGACAGCTTCGGATATCCGCGCGGTGGGCGGCGGTGCCGAGGCTATCGCCACCGACGTTTCGGATGACGCCGCTGTCGAAAAGCTCCTTGCCGGCACGCTGCAAAAGCATGGTCGCATCGACATCCTGCACAATCACGCCGGCATCCAGGTCGGCGGCACGCTGACCGAGGTCGGGACCGACGGCATGGATGCCTCGTGGCGGGTCAATGTGCGGGCGCAATTCCTGGCCGCGAGGATCGTCATGCCGTCGATGATCGCGCAAGGCGGCGGCGTCATCCTCAACACCGCCTCGAATTCGGGTGTCTTCTACGACCGCGAGATGATCGCCTACGCGACATCGAAGCATGCCGTGGTGGCGATGACGCGGCAAATGTCGCTCGACTATGCTCGGCACAATGTGCGGGTCAACGCGCTCTGCCCGGGCTGGGTCGACACGCCGTTCAACGAGCCGTTCATCGCCCAGATGGGCGGACGCGAGGCGATCGAAACCTATGTCCGCACCAAGATCCCGATGGGCCGCTGGGCGAGTGCGGAAGAGATAGCGGAGGCGATCCTGTTCCTCGTCTCCGACCGCTCATCCTTCATGACCGGCCAGGCGCTGGTGATCGATGGCGGCGAGAGCATCGGCTGATCCCTGATTTCGCGCAATCCCCAGGGAAAGCGCCAAGCGCTTTTCCCGGGAAAACCGCTACACACCTTTCCTGGAATTGCTCCCAGCTGTTTCCGCCGTTAGCCAGTCCGCGAAGGTCGTCATCGCCTGCGAGTTCTGTCGCCTGCGCCTTGCCGACAGCCAGTAGCGGCCGACATCGACCGTGCTGTCGAAGGGCTGCACCAGCTGGCCGCAACCAAACTCGCGGCTGAACATCGAGACCGGCAGCAGCGCCACGCCGGCGCCCTGGACGGCGGCGTTGGCCATGGTGACGGAGGAATCGAAGACGATGCCCTTGATCGGTGGGCAATGGCGGCCCGCCGCCTCGAACCAGCGCAGCCACTCGTCTTCCCGGTAGGAGCAGAGCAGCGTCTCGCGGGCGAGATCGGAGGGGTCGCGCAGGCGCGCGGCTATGTCGGGCGCGCAAGCAGGCGAGAACGAGCCCGACATCAGTGGCGTGTTGTCCGTCCCTTGCCAGGAGCCGTCGCCGAAACGGATGGCGAAGTCGAGGCCGTCGGCGGCGAGGTTGACCCGGTTGTTGTTGGTCGAGATGCGCAGTTCGATGTCCGGATAGGCCTGGTGGAACAGTGGCAGTCGTGGGATCAGCCAGCCCGAGGCGAAGGTGCCGACGACGCCGACCGTGACGATGTCGTGGAAGCGGCCGCCCTCGAAACGGTCGAGCGTGATGCTGATCCTGTTGAAGGCGTCGCTCAGCACCGGCAGCAAGGCTTCGCCTTCATCGCTTAAAGTCAGCCCGTGCGGCAGCCGGCGGAAGAGCCTGACGCCAAGCACCTCTTCAAGGCCCTTGACCTGATGGCTGATGGCGGCCTGGGTGACGCGCAGTTCGAGGCCTGCGCCGGTGAAGCTGCGATGCCGTGCGGCGGCCTCGAAGGCGCGCAAGCCGTTCAGAGGAAGATGCGATCGCTTCATCGGGTGCAGCCCTAGTTTTTCTTATGGCGGAGGCGACGTTTACTCGTTTGCGATGGCGTCGGATCCGGTTCAGTTTCTGCGGCGCGGGGCAACAGAGAGTGTGGACATGACGAGCAGACGCAGTTTCATTGGTGGTCTCGCAGTGGTTTTGACGGCCCCCATCACGCTTGGCGCGGCGGCGAAGGCGGCAACAAGCCCGACAAAATTTGATGGGGTCTTGCCGAAAATAAGGCGGATCGAAGCGAAAAGCGGTGGCCGGCTTGGTGTTGCCTGCCGGATCGCGGGGAAGGGGGTTCAGTTCGGTTATCGCGAGAACGAGTTGTTTCCGATGTGCAGCACCTTCAAGACGCTTGCCGCGGCGTTCATCCTGCATCGCGTCGACGGCGGCATCGAACAACTCGACCGCAGCATGGAGGTGCCGCACAACGCCGTTGTCGCGAACTCGCCAACGACCAAGAACCATGCCGGCGGCGCAATGACGGTGGCGCAGCTTTGCGAGGCCGCGGTGACGGTCAGTGACAATGGCGCCGCCAATCTGCTGCTGGCCTCCTTTGGCGGACCGCCGCAACTGACCGCCTATCTGCGCTCGATCGGCGACACGGTGACCAGGCTCGACCGTATCGAGCCGGAGCTGAACGAATCCGTTCCGGGCGACCCCCGCGATACGACCTCGCCGCTGGCCATGATCGAGGATTACGAGCGCCTCGCTCTCGGCGACAGCCTGTCGCAAAAGAGCCGGGCGCAGCTCGTCGACTGGCTCGTCGCCAACAAGACCGGCGACGACCGCATCAGGGCAGGACTGCCGAAACGCTGGAAATGCGGCGACAAGACCGGCACCGGCGAGCATGGTAGCACCAATGACGCGGCGGTCATCTGGCCGACGTCAGGCAATCCGGTTCTGATGTCGGTCTACCTGACCGGCACCAGGCAGAGCCTGGCCAAGCGCAATGCGACGATCGCCTCGGTCTCGCGCGCCTTGGGGGAAGCAATCGAGGCATGAGTCGTCGGAGCGGCGCGGCGGTGCCGCGTCGCCTTTCTCACACATGCTTGCGGCCGCCGGTCTCGCGGAACCAGCTGTCCGGGTAGGGATACCACCATTCCTGGATCGCCGGCTTGTGGTCGATGATGACCATCTTGGAACGGCGGAAGGCGTCGAGGCCCTGGCGGCCGAGTTCACGGCCGAGGCCGGACGCCTTCCACCCGCCGAAGGGCAAGGCGTCATTGTCGATCAGCGGGTTGTTGACCCAGACCATGCCGGCTTCGAGCCGCTCGGCCGCCTCATGCGCCTCGGCGAGGTCCGTCGTGAACACCGAGGCGCCGAGCCCGAACGGGCTGTCATTGGCGAGCCGGATCGCCTCGTCGAAATCCTTCACCCGGCAGATGGCGGCGACCGGCCCGAAACATTCCTCGCGCACGATCGCCATATCCGGGGTGACGCCGGTCAGGATCGTCGGTTCGTAGAACCAGCCGGTGTTGTGCGCCGGCGGGACGCGCCCGCCCGTGACGGCTTTCGCTCCGTGCGCGACGGCGTCATCGACCAGCCTCATCACCTTGGCCCGCGCACTTTCGCTGACCAGCGGCCCGATCTCGGTCTTGTCCATGCCGTTACCGATGCGCAGCGCGCGCGTCCTCTCGGCGAACAGGTCGACAAAGCGGTCATGCACGGCGTCGACGACGAAGAAGCGCTCGGCCGAGGTGCAGACCTGGCCGGTGAGGTGGAAGGCGGCGGTGACGCTGCCGGCCGCCGCGACCTCGAGCGGGGCATGTTCGCTGATGATCAGCGGATCGCTGCCGCCGGCCTCGATGATGCAAGGCTTCATGCGCTCGGCGCAAGCCACCGCCACCACCTTGCCGGCGGCGACCGAGCCGGTGAAGGCGACCGCATGGGTGCGTTCGGAAGTGATCAGCGCCTGCGCGGTGGCCGCGCCGCCCGGCAGGCAGGAGACCAGCCCTTCAGGCAACGAGCGGAATACGGCCATGTAGTCCAGCGTCGACAGCGTCGTCGCCTCGGCCGGCTTAATGACGCAGGCATTGCCAGCGGCAAGCGAGGCGGCCACCGTCCAGCACATCAGCAGGATCGGAAAATTGTAGGGCATGATGTGGACAGAGACGCCATAGGGTTCGTAGCGCGCATACTGGAAGGAACCGGCCTGCGTCGTGCCGGCGACCTTGCCGGCATCGTCGCGCGCCATCTCGGCATAGTAGCGGAAGATCGGCGCGCAATTGGCGATCTCGCCGATGGCTTCGGGATAGGGCTTGCCCATCTCGCGCACCATCAGTTCGGCGCAGCGCGTGAAGTCCGCCGCCTCAATGGCGTTGGCGACGGCATGGAGGTGTTTCGCCCGGCTCTTGGCGTCGAGCTTCTTCCAGGCGACCTGCGCTGTCGTCGCGGCGGTCAGCACGGCGTTGATTTCGTCGTCGCCGGCAGCCGCGATGGCGCCGACCGTTTCAAGCGTGGCCGGATCGATCACCGGTCTTATCGCGCCGGCCATCGGCCGGTAGTCCGGATTGACGAAGAAGGTCGGCCGGTCAGGGGAGAAATGCATTTGTGTCCTTCTCCACGCATGGAGCCTGTTTTGAGGATTCGCCCGGCCGAGGCTCAGCGGATCATGTAGACCTTCTTGATAGTCTCATGGACGGTGCAGACGCCCTTCCAGTCCTGCGGAAAGAAGGCCGCCGTGTCCGGTTCGATTTCGATCACCTCGCCGGATTCATGCACATAGGTGCAGCGGCCTTCGAGGAAGTGGCAGAACTCGTCGCGGGTGACGTGGCAGTGCCATTTGCCGGGGGTGCAGACCCACAGGCCGCACTCGGAGCGGCCTTCGGGCCCTTTGTGCAGCAATTTACCCGAGGTGTGGGATTGCCCCTCGATCATGGTCGGGATGATGCCCCAGTCGACGAGGTCGGTGATGGCCAAGGGGGATTGCATGATGGGAGTGGTCATATCGATTCCTTGAAATGGGCTCACCGGCACATGAAGGCCTTGGTCAGCGTTTGCGTGATGATGGAGATGCCGGTCCAGCCGGCGGGGAAGAACACGAGCGTGCCGGCCTCCACCGGAATCTCTTCGCCGTTCTCGTGGACATAGCTGCCGTGACCCGACAGGAAGTGGCAGAACTCGTCGGCGGCGAAGGTGACCTTGCGGGTGCCCGGCGTGCAGGACCACAAGCCGCATTCGCTCGATCCGTCCGGATTCCGCGACAGGATCTTGCCGGAGGCGCGCGGCGCGCCGGCAAGCGTGTTGCTGCCCGCCCCCCAATCCTCCAGTTCCACGATCGAGGCCTTCGGCCAATGCGGTGTCGGCATGTCATGCTCCTATGAAGTGTCAGGCCAGCATGTAGATGTTGCGCATGGTCTCATGCACGGTGCATTCGCCCGTCCAGCCGGCAGGGAACATGACCACGGTCCCGGCCGACACTTCTATCACTTCACCGACATCCGACCGGTAGGTCGCACGGCCGGCGACGAAATGGCACAATTCATCGCGCGGGATCGAGAGCCGCCAGCGGCCCGGCGTGCACACCCAGATGCCGGATTCCGGCTGGTTGTTCGGGCCCTTGTGTACCAGCCTGCCGGTGGAATGCGAGGCGCCTTCCAGCACGTCAGGCTGGGCGCCCCAGTCGACGAGATCGGTGCGGTTGGAGGCCTGATGGAGGTGTGGGGCGGAAGAGGTCACAGCAGTTCCTCCAGCAGCCCAGCCGCCTTTTCCGGGCCATTCTGCGCGTGCATCTGTGCTGATGTCTTCGCCAGCTTAGCCTTCATCCTGGCATCGGTCAGGCAGGTCTCGATCTTCGCGGTCAGCTCGGCATCGTTCCAGTCGTAGCGCGGCATGCCGAAGCCGTGGCCGGTTTCCTCGACCCGGGTGGCGTTGTCGTGGCCGTCCCAGACATAGGGCATGATGATCGCCGGCTTGCCGAAATAGAGGCACTCGGTGAACGAGTTGTTGCCGCCATGGTGGATGACCGCATCGACCTGCGGGATGACCGAGGGCTGCGGGAACCAGGTCTCGACGATGACGTTGCCGGGTACGTCCGTGTACTGGTCCTTGTAGCCGCCGACATTGACCAGAGCGCGGTAGCGCGTCTTGCCCAGCGTCGCGATGATACGCTTCAGCAAGTCGACATCGCCGGCGCCGAGGCTGCCGAAGGAGACATAGAGCAGCGGCCCATCATTGTTCTTCGCGAAGGTCGGTATCGCATAAGGTTTCTCCTGCCGCACGCAGCCTTCGAGATACTGGAATTTCGCCGGATCGAGCGGATGGCGGCGCTTGAATTTCGCGGCCTCGGGATAGAGCAGCAGATTCAGATAGGGCGACGACTCGAAGAACTGGCCAACCGGATAGGGCGCTTCGTTGTTGGCGGTGAGAAAGGCATTGAAGTCGTCATGGATCGGCTTGATCACCGCGTTGAAATGGTCGCGGTAGCGCTGGTGTCCGGCATGATCGTTCTCGCCGCAGCCGGAGAGATGCGGTGGGATATTCTCGTCCTCGATCTCGTTTTCGGAACAGGAGATGACACGCACCCACGGCTTGCCGAATTGTTTTATGGCCGGGAACAGGATGACGTTGTCGACGCAGATCACGTCGGGCTTGATGGCGGCCAGCACGCCTGGCAGATCCTTCTGCGCCCATTTGGCGCTGTCGACGATCGCGGTCCAGCAATCCTTGACGTAATTGTCGACCTGATCGTAGGGCGACTTGCGGAAATTCGGGATGTGGCCGTTGATGAAATCCTCCCAGAATTTTGCCATCTGCTCTGGCGGCATCGGCTCGGAGAGGTTCACCGGATGCGCCTCGAAACCGTAGCCCCTGTAGACCTCGACAAAGCCGGGGTCCGACAGGAACACAGCCTTGTGGCCGCGCGCCTCGACGGCTTGCGCGATGCCGACGGAATTGAGCGCCGGGCCGTAGGCGGCTTCTGGAAAAAACGCGATCGTCTTCTGCGCCATCAGGCTTCTCCTCTATTCCTCAAAAATTCTGACATCGGCGGCGTCCCAGCCGAGTTCGACCTGGTCGCCTGATGCGACAGGCCGCCGGTCGGCGGCGTCGGCGGTGACCCGCACCAGAAACGGTTTTGGCGACAAAAGCGTGCGGACATGCAGCTGCAGGTCGAGTCCGTGATAGGCCAGCGCCTCGACCGTGCCGGTGGCGCGGTTGGCGGTCTCGGCTGACGGGAACAATCGGATGCGTTCGGGCCGCACCGACGCGACAGCGGACGCGCCAGGTGAAAGTGTGGCGGGGACCTTGCCCGTGACGCGCGCGCCGCTCGCGGCCAGCACGCCATCGGCGGCAGCCTTGCCGGGCACGAAATTCATCACGCCGATGAAGTCGGCGACGAAGCGATCGGCCGGATGTTCATAGATCGCGTGCGGCGTGTCGCATTGCAGCAGTCTGCCGTCTTTCAGCACCGCCATGCGGTCGGCCATGACCAGCGATTCTTCCTGGTCGTGGGTGACGATGACGAAGGTGATGCCGACCTCGTGCTGCAGGCGCTTCAGCTCCAGCTGCATGGCGCCGCGCAGTTTCTTGTCGAGCGCGCCGAGCGGCTCGTCGAGCAGCAGCAGGCGCGGCCGCTTGACCAGGGCGCGGGCGAGCGCGACGCGCTGCTTCTGGCCGCCGGACAATTGGTCAGGCTTGCGGTCGGCGAACGGGACCAGTTCTGTGGTCGCCAGGATGGCGTCGACGCGGGAGCGGATTTCCTTAGCCGGCAAGCGCTCCATTTCCAGCCCGTAGGAGACATTGGCGCGCACGCTCATATGCGGGAACAGCGCGTAGGACTGGAACATCAGGTTGACCGGCCGCTTGTTGGGCGGCGTCCGGGCGATGTCCTTGCCGTCGAGCAGGATGCGTCCGTCGGTCGGGGTCTCGAAGCCGGCCAGCATGCGCAGGAGCGTGGTCTTGCCGCAGCCGGAGGGCCCAAGCAGCGCGAAGAACTCGTTCTCCCTGATGTCGAGCGAGATGCCGTCGACAGCGGTGACCCGGCCGAATTTCTTCGACACATGGTCGATGGCCAGCAGCGTGCGCGGTTCGCTCATTGGCCGATAATCCCTCGATTGAGCCGCTGCGACAGGGTGAGCGCGGTGATGGAGACGGCCATGACGATGGTCGCCAGCGCATTGATCTCCGGCGTGATGCCGAAACGGATCATGGCGTAGATCTGCATCGGCAGCGTGGTCGAGGCACGGCCGGCACCGGATGTGAAGAAGGCGATGATGAACTCGTCGACCGAAAGCGTGAAAGCAAGCAGCGCGCCGGCGATCACCGCCGGCAGGATGACCGGCAAGGTCACGCGCCGGAAGGTGGTTACGGCGGAGGCGCCGAGGTCGGCGGAGGCCTCGGCGATCGACCAGTCGAAACTCTTCAGCCGGGCACGCACCACCGAGCAGACAAAGGCGAGGTTGAAGACGACATGGGCGAGGATGATGGTGTGCAGCCCCATGGTCAGGTTGAGCATGGAAAAGAACGACAGCAACGCGATCGCCAGCACGATGTCGGGAATGATCATCGGCGCGAAGATCAGCGCTTCCAGGCCCCTGCCGTATTGCCGGCGCATCTCGACGCCGATCGCCAGCAGCGTGCCGAGCAGCGTTGCGATGGCGGTGGAGACCAGCGCCACGATCAGGGTGTTGAGCGCGGCGGAAAGGATCGCGGAGTTGTTGGCCAGCGAGGCATACCATTTCAGCGAAAAGCCCGACCATGCCGTCGGCAGCCCGCCTTCGTTGAAGGACAGTGCGACCAGCACGGCGATCGGTATGTAGAGGAAAGCGAAGACGAGGGTAAGCACGAACCAGAGCGTGCGCCGCGTGGCTGGGGAACGCTCAGCCATCGACATTACCTTTGGCCTCGGCCACCCGCCCCGAGGCGCGGTCGGCGGCCAGCGCTTGCGCCATCAGCACCAGAAGCATGATGGCGATCAGCGCCATGGCGAGTGCCGCGCCGAAGGGCCAGTCATTGGCGGTCAGGAACTGGTCGTAGACCAGATTGCCGATCATCTGGAAACGGCCGCCACCGAGCAGGGCCGGGGTGACGAAATTGCCGATCGACAGCACGAAGACGAAGACGGCGCCGGCGGCTATGCCGGGCACGGTCAGCGGCAGGATGACACGGCGAAAGGTGGTGGCGGCCGAGGCGCCGAGATCGCGCGAGGCTTCGGCAAGCTCCGGGTTGAGCCGGGACAGAGGCGCGTAGCAGGCGAGGATGACGAAGGGCAGATAGTTGTAGACCAAGCCGGCAATGACGGCGCCTTCGGTATAGAGCATCGACGGCGGCTCGCCGGCGTAGCCGAACCAGCGCAGCAGTTGCGTGATCAGGCCTTCACGGTTGAGCAACACGATCCAGGCGTAGGTGCGGATCAGGTAGTTGGACCAGAACGGCAGCACGGCGAAGAACAGGAACACCGGCTGCCACCGGCGCGGCGCGGCAGCGATCGCATAAGCGGCGGCATAGCCGACCACCACCGCGATCAGGGTGGCTGTGCCGGCGATGCGCGCCGATTTGAGGAAGATGCCGGCATAGAGCGGGTCGAAGACCAGCCCGAAATTCTCCAGCGTGAAGGTATAGTCGATGCCGCCATAGATGCCGCGCCGGAAGAAGGCGAGCGCCAGCACCAGCGCGCACGGCACCACCATCAGCGCGGTCAGCCAGACCAGCGCCGGGGCCATCAGCAAGGAGGAACGAAGTCGGGTCTGGGACAATTCAGGGTACCGCTCAGGGCCGGCAGACGAAGCGCTGCCGGCCGTGATATCCGCGCCGCTTACTGCGCGGCCTTGATCTCGCTGACGATCTTGGAATAGTCGCGCTGGGCTTCGCCGACGTCACGCAGCTGCTCGAACTTGACGAGATCGGCCACCGGCATCGCCATGTTGGGGAATTTGGCGAGGAAGTCGGCCGGCAGGCTTTCCATCGCCGGCTTGTTCGGCACCTTGTAGTCGATGTTTTGCGCCGCCCAGGCGTGGTTCTTGGCGTCGAGCATGAAGTTGATGAACTTGAAGGCGTCGTCCTTGTGCTCGGAAGCCTTCATCACCACCATCGTGTCTACCCAGAGATCGGAACCTTCCTTCGGGATGACGTATTTGATCTCGGGTTTTTCGGCGATGCCGTAATTGCACCAGCCGTCCCAGGCCTGCACCATCAGCGCCTCGCCGGAAACCAGCTTCGAATAGAAGGTGGTGTCGTCATAGGCGAGCAAGGTCTTCTTGGCCGAGATCAGCAGGTCCTTGACCTCGGCCATCTTGGCCGGATCGGTCTCGTTGACGGAAAAGCCCTTGTCGAGCTGGCCGGCGGCCAGCAGCCAGCGATCGGTCGCCAGCATGGTGGTCTTGCCCTTCAGCTCGTCGGAAGGGGCGAGCAGGTCGCTCCAACTCGTTGGCGCCGCCTTGACGAGATCCGAGCGGTAGCAGAGGCCCGTCGTGCCCCAGGTGTACGGCACGGAGAACGTGTTGCCGACATCGTGCGGCAGTTTCGTTGCCTCGGGATAGAGGTTGGCGAGGTTGGGGATCTTGGCGTGGTCCATCGGCTCGGTCAGGCCAAGCTTGTTCAGCACTTCGGCGAAGGGCGAGGAAACGAAGACCACGTCATAGCCCTTGCCGCCGGCGGCGATCAGCTTGCCCATGATCTCTTCATTGGTGGCGTGCACCACGACCTCGCCGGAGACGCCGGTCGCGGTCTTGAAGGAGGCCATGGCATCGGGCGCCATGTAGCCGTCCCAGTTGGAGATGACGAGGCCGGCGGCCATTGCCGGTGCGGCGGACAGCGCCAGGGCAAGGCCGACAGCGATTGAAGAAACCTTGAGCGCACGGCGCCGCGGGCTGGTAGCGGTCATGGCAGACTCCCATTCCGGTTGATCGTCGAATTCTGTGCTGGACCGGGTGCGACCCACGCCGCTGCCCTCGATCCTGTTCCCTCGGTCTTTTTATCGCCGATTGCACTGACAGTACTATTGCAGAAAAAAGTACGTCAATCCATAATTTGCCAACCGACCGAGGAATCTGGCCGATTGCGCTTGTCCCGGCGATCGGCCAAACCAGTGAGGTCCCATCCGTCCGCCGAGACCAGTCATGCAAGCCGCAGCCCGACGCCCTCGCACCAACCATCTCGATCTGGCACAGCGCATCCTGGATGTGGCGCGGCAGCGCGGCTTCGAGCCCGGCGCGCGCCTGCCTGAGCAGCAGATCGCTTCGCTGTGCAATGTCTCGCGCACGCCGGTGCGGGCAGCACTCAGCCTGTTGGCGGAACGGGGCGTCGTGCGCTGGGAGGCCGATACCGGTTACCACCTGGCGGTCGACCTCGCAGCGCAGCCGGCTATTGCCACCGAGCTTCCCAGCGCGGAGGAGGACGAGCTTGCCGAGGCGATCCTGCGCGACCGTTCGGCGCGCAGGCTGGACCAGACGGTGACCGCCGCAGCGTTGATGCGACGCTACAATGCCGAGCGGAAGACGGTACTAAAAGCGCTTAATAAACTGACGGAAGAGAATCTGCTGGACCGGGCGCCCGGACAGTCATGGCTGTTCCGCCGCACGCCCGACGATCCGGAGGCGCAAGGCGAAAGCTATGAATTCCGCCTGGTGCTCGAGCCCGTGGCGATCCTGACGCCGGGCTTCCGGCTGGACGGCGCGCGGGCGGCGGCCTTGCGCCAAGGCATGGACGCGCTATCGGCGCTGCCGGATGCCGCCTTCGACACGCGCGAGTTCCAGCGGCTGGATATAGATTTTCACGGCATGATCGCCGAGGGCTGCGCCAATCGCTTCGTCGCCGACGCGCTGGCCGATCACCTCAGGCTGCGCCGGCTGCCGGGCCTCTACGGCGGCGTCAACGTCTTCCGGCTCCGGCAATCCTTGCTGGAACACCTGAACATACTCGACCATCTCGAAAGCCGGCAGTATGAGGTGGCTGCAGATCTGCTTCGCATCCACCTGCGGCTCTCCCGCAACCAGCGACCGCAGGCGGCCAGCCGCGGCGCCCCCGCTCTGTTCAGCATGATCAGCCGGCCGGAATGAAGAGGATTAATTGACGCGTAAAGCCAGCCCGACCATCGCGCTGTTTCCCGAAGCCAGTTTCGGGGCGGCGCTGAATTGCGTCGGCATCGCGCAGGCGTTGCGGGCCAAGGGCGCCAGGCCGGTCTTCATCTGCCATGCCGGCTTCTCCGGCGTCTTTGCCGACTATGGTTTCCAGGAATACCAGCTGCCGACCGACGAGCCGCTGAGCGACAGCGAGCGCCAGAGCTACTGGCAGGCCTTCGTGCGCCGGCACCTGCCGCATTTCAGGCTCAGCCCGATCGACCAGCTCGAAACCTATGTCGCGCCGACCTGGCAGGCGATCGTCGATACGGCGGTCAATGCCGAGGGACCGCTGCGCCGATTGCTGGCGCGGCTGAAGCCGGACGCGGTGGTACTCGACAATGTCATCATGTTCCCTGCGATCGCCGCCGCCGGCTGTCCCTGGGTGCGCGTCGTCTCCTGCGCGGAGACGGAGCTGCCCGACGCCCAGGTGCCACCCTATCTGTCCGGCCTCGGCGCCGATGATCCGCAACGCGCGGCGTTCGAGGCCCGCTATCTCTCGGCCTCCGCGCCCGCGCATGACCGCTTCAACCGTTTTCGTGTGGACGCCGGCCTGGCGCCGTTGCCGAAGGGCCTGTTCCTGGAAAGTTCGCCCGACCTCAACCTGCTGCTGACGCCGACGATCGTGCGCCGCGAGCGTGCCAAGCCGCTCGATCCGGCCCGCTTCGTCTATCTCGAGGGCTGTGTGCGGTCGGAAGGACCGTTCGAGGTGCCGGTCTTCCCGCGCAATGGCGGACCGCTGGTCTATGTCAGCTTCGGCAGCCTCGGTGCCATGGATGTCGGGCTGATCGAGCGCATGCTCGCCGTCTTCGACAGGCTGCCCGCGCGCTTCATCGTTAATGCCGGCGGCCTGCGCGACGCATATCGCGCGGTGCCTGACAATGTCTATCTCGACGCCTGGTTTCCGCAGCCTTCGGTGGTGGCGAAGTCAGACCTGTTCATCCACCATGGCGGCAACAACAGCTTTTGCGAGGCGCTGCGCTTCGGCGTGCCGTCGCTGATCATGCCCTATTGCTGGGACGGACACGACAATGCGCGCCGCGCCGAAGAGACCGGCACCGGCGATCATATCGGCCGCGACGGCTGGACCGAGGGAGTATTGGAGAGAGCCATTCTCGGCCTGCTGGCCGATAACGCCATGCGCGCCCGCCTGAGGGACAATGCAGCCCAGATGGCGCTGAAACCCGGAACGGACGTGGCCGCGCAAGCCATACTCTCCCTGATACGGACGTGAACGAAATGCTCGACAAGAACACGAATACCTCTCTCTCCAGCGGCAACGACCCCAAGGCCTGGCTGGGCCAGCACGGCATCAACGAGGTCGAATGCCTGGTGCCCGACATGAACGGCGTGCTGCGCGGCAAGGCGCTGCCGGCGGCAAAATTCCTCAAGGCGCTGGAAGACCGCGCGCTCTATCTGCCAAGCAGCGCCTTCCTGGTCAGCATCGACGGCCGCTATTCCGGCTCGATCGACGAGGGTTTTGCCTATTCGGACCCGGACATGCGCATGGTGCCTGATGTCTCGACGCTGTGCCTGGCGCCCGGCGCTGGGGCGGGGAAAGCCTATGTCTTCGCCGACGCCTTCCACATGGACGGCAGGCCATGGATGGCCTCGCCGCGCCACGTGCTGCGCGCCGTGCTCGATCTCTACCGCCAGCGTGGCTGGCGGGCCGTGGTGGCGCCGGAGGTCGAGTTCTATCTGACCGCGCATAATCCCGATCCGGACAAACCCCTGACCGCGCCGTTCGGGGCCAATGGACGCGCTGAAACCGTGCAGCATCCCTATGACATGGCGGCGCTCGAGGAGTTCGAGCCGGTGATCCGGCGCGTCTATGAGTATGCCGCGGCCGCCGGACTGCCGCTCGACACGCTGATCCACGAATCGGGCACGGCGCAGCTGGAGATCAATCTCCTGCATGGCGACGCGCTGCCGCTGGCCGACCAGGTGCTTTTGTTCAAACGGTTGACGCGCCAGGCCGCGCAGCAATACGGCATGCATGCGACCTTCATGGCCAAGCCGATCGCCGCGCAGGCCGGCAGCTCGATGCATCTGCACATGTCCGTCGTCGACGACGCGGGCAACGCGCTGTTTGCCGGCGCGGATGATGCCGACACCGAGATGTTCGGCCATTTCATCGGCGGCCTGCAGAAATATGTCCCCGAAATCATGCCGCTGTTCGCGCCCAATGTGAACTCGTTCCGCCGCATAAGGCCAAACCACAGCGCGCCGGCCAACATCGAATGGTCGCATGACAATCGCTCCTGCGGCCTGCGCGTGCCGGCCGGCGGGCGCGCCGCGCGGCGGGTGGAGAACCGCTTGCCGGGCGCCGATTCCAATCCGTATCTGGCGATCGCCGGCTCGCTGCTCGCCGGCTATCTCGGCGTCGAGCAGAAGCTGGCGCGCTCGGCCGAGGCGTCGGGCAATGCCTACAAGATCAAGAGCACGCTGCCGAAGACCATGGAGGAGGCGCTCGATCGTTTCGAGGCTTGCGACCCGGTGCGCAAACTGCTCGGCGAGGATTTTTTCCAGACCTATCTGCGCGTCAAGAGCGTCGAGCTCGACCTGTTCCAGAGCGTGGTGACGAGCTGGGAACGCGATCATCTGCTGCTGAAGGTGTGATCATGGCATCTTCGACAGGCTTCAATTCCGGTCTCGATATCGGCAAATCCTACTATGTCGCCACGGCCAATCCGGCGCCTGATCATCCGGCGCTTGCCGGTGATGTCGAGGCCGACCTGGTCGTCGTCGGCGGCGGCTGCACCGGGCTGTCCGCCGCCTTGCATGCCGCTGAGCGCGGCTTGAAGGTGGTGCTGCTCGAAGGCGGCAAGATTGGCTGGGGCGCTTCGGGGCGCAATGGCGGCCAGATGATCCCCGGCCTGCGCAAGGGCGCCAAGGGTCTGGTCAAGCTCTACGGTCCCGAGCGGGCGAAGGTGCTGTTCGACCTCGCCTTCGAGGCGCGCGGCCTGGTGCTCGACATCATCGAGCGCCATGCCATCGATTGCGACGTGAGGCTGACCGGCCATCTGGTCGGCGCGGTCAACGGCTCCGACCTCAAGGATCTGGAAGAAGAGGCCAAATGCCTCGAGAGCGTGATGAAATTTCGCGACGTCGAGATCCTGTCGGCGACGGCCGCACGCGCCAAGGTCGACACGCCCTATCACGGTGCCATGTATGAGCCGCTCGGCGGCCATATGCACCCACTGAACTACACGCTCGGCCTTGCCCGCGCGGCCGCGGCCGCCGGCGTCGTCATCCATGAGAATTCGGTGGCGGTGAAGCTGGAGCGCGAGCCTTCGATCCGCGTCTCGACATCGAAGGGTTCGGTGCGGGCCAAACATGTCGTGCTGGCGGGCGATGCGCTGCTGCACGGGCTGGAGCCGCGCGTCAACAGCCGCATCATGCCGGTCGGCAACTACATCGTCGCTACCGAGCCGCTGGAGGGCAAGCGCAATGTCATCCCGGCCAATGTCGCGGTGTCCGACACACGCTTCGTCGTCAACTACTACCGCATGTCGGCGGATGGCCGCCTGCTTTTCGGCGGCGGGGAGCGCTACACGCCGTCGCCGCCGGCCGACATCGCCGGCTTCGTGCGGCCGCATATGGAAGGCACGTTTCCGCAGCTTAGGGGTTGCCGCATCGATCATGCCTGGGGCGGCCTGGTTTCGGTGACGACGTCGCGGCTACCGCATGTCGGGCACTATGGCGAGGTCTATTTCGCGCATGGCTATTCCGGCAAGGGCGTCATCCTGTCGACACTGTCGGGCAAGCTGCTCGCCGAAGCGATCACCGGCGATGCCTCACGGCTGGATCTGTTCTCGACGCTCACGCCCATGCCGTTCCCCGGCGGCACGGCGCTGCGTGGGCCGCTCTATGTGCTGGGCATGCTGTGGTACGCGATGCGGGACCGGATCAAGCATTGAGGTTGCCGGATGCGGTCTAGACGACAAAAAAATCCTCGATGCGCTCTCTGGCTCCAAGCAGCGCCGGCAGGATTTCCCGCTCCATCTCGGCGACGTTGAACCGCGCCGACTGGGTCGAGACATTGATCGCCGCGACCGTGCGCTTCGCCCGGTCGCGGATCGGCACGGCAATGGAGCGCAGGCCGAGCTCCAGTTCCTCGTCGACGATGGCGAAGCCGTCCGCCTTCGCCTTGCCAATGGCGCCGGCCAGCGCACGCTTATCGGTGATGGTCTTTGGCGTTCGTCTCTCGATGGTCGCCTGGCCGAGAAATGTGTCCAGTTCCCCTGATGTCAGGCCGGCAAGCAGGATCCGTCCCATCGAGGTGCAGTAGGCCGGCAGCCTCGTGCCGACATCGAGCGAGACGCTGAGGATACGGCGGCCGGGAATACGGGCGACGTAGACGACATCCTCGCCCGACAGGATCGCGGCCGAGCAAGCCTCGTTCAGTTGTGCCGCCACGGCCCGCATGATGGGGGCGGCAAAGCTCCAGAGGGAGGCGCCGCCGAGCCATGTGCGGGCAACAGTCAGCAGGCGGGGCGACAGCGAAAACACGCGGCCGGCCTGTGTGGCATAGCCCGTGGCAACCAAGGTCAGCAGGAAGCGGCGGGCGCCGGCGCGGGTCAGGCCCGCCTCCTCGGCCATTTCGGTCAGCGTCATGCCCGCCGGATGCCGGGCCAGGATTTCCATGACGGCAAGGCCGCGTTCGAGCGAGCCGACATGATCGCGGGAAGGGGTCTCGTCGTTCATCTCGCCTCCGCGCAAGGGCGTTGTCGCCAAGATTGACTCCGCGCCCTTAACCGGACTAGAAGTATCACATACAAAACATATGTTCGCAATACGAACTTTTTGGATTGGAGCCCTGGCGATGGTCAAGTTCCTGCCGCTCAAGCAGGCCGTTGCGGAGAATCTGAACAATGGCGACTCCGTCGCCTTCGAGGGCTTCACCCATCTGATCCCGACAGCCGCCGCGCATGAGGCGATCCGCCAGGGATTTCGCGACCTGACCCTGATCCGCATGACGCCGGACCTGATCTACGACCAGATGATCGGCATGGGCATGGCGAAGAAGATCGTCTTCTCCTATGTCGGCAATCCCGGCGTCGGCCTGCTGCGGCGCGCGCGCGACGCCATCGAGAACGGTTTTCCCCGGCCGATCGAGGTCGAGGAGCACAGCCATGCCGGCATGGCCAATGCCTATGAGGCGGGCGCGGCCGGCCTGCCCTGCGCGGTGTTTCGTGGCTATCGCGGCGCAGGCCTCGCGGCGGTCAACCCGAACATAAAGTCGGTTACGTGTCCGTTCACCGGCGAGGTGCTGGCGGCGGTTCCTTCGATCCGTCCCGACGTCACCTTCATCCATGCGCAGAAGGCCGACAAGAAAGGCAATGTGCTGGTCGAGGGCATTATCGGCATCCAGAAGGAAGCGGTGCTGGCGGCCAAACGCGCCGTGGTGACCGTCGAGGAAGTGGTCGACAATTTCGACGATCTCCATCCCAATCTGACGGTGCTGCCACGCTGGACGATCGCGGCGATCTCCGTCGTGCCGGGCGGATCGCACCCATCCTACGCGCATGGCTATTACGCACGCGACAACGCCGCCTATCTGGAGTGGGACGAGATCGCCGCCGACCGTGAGAAATTCCAGGCCTGGATGCAGGCAAACGTCATCGAGAAGAGCGCCGGTGACTTCGCCGGACGTGTCGAGCATCTGAGGAAAGCGGCATGAGCGCGATAGGCTTCACCCCCAACGAGATGATGACCATTGCCGCCAGCCGAGCGTTGAAGAACGACGATGTCTGCTTCGTCGGCATCGGTGCGCCGTCGGCCGCCTGCAATGTGGCGCGACTGACGCATGCGCCCGACATCACGCTGATCTATGAGAGCGGCACGATCGGCACCGCGCCTGACGTGCTGCCATTGTCGATCGGCGATGGCGAATTGTGCGAAACCGCTGTCACCACCGTCGCGGTGCCGGAAATGTTCCGCTACTGGCTGCAGGGTGGCCGCATCTCGATCGGTTTCCTGGGGGCTGCCCAGCTCGACAAGTTCGGCAACATCAACACCACGGTGATCGGCGATTATTTCCATCCCAAGACCAGGCTGCCCGGCGGTGGCGGCGCGCCGGAGATCGCGACCTCGTCGAAGGAAATCTACATCACCATGGCGCAGACCAAGCGTGGCATGGTCGAAAAGATCGACTTCTTCACGTCCTTCGGCCATGGCGAGGGCGGCGACCATCGCCAGCGGCTGGGCATCGACACATCGGGCCCTACCTTGCTGATCACCGATCTCGCCATCTGGAAGCCGGACCCGGTGACCAAGGAATTCACCGTCGTGTCGCTGCATCCGGGCGTCACCCGCCAGCAGGTGCAGGAAAGCTGTGGCTGGGTCGTTAGGTTCGCCGAGGCGCTTGACGAAACACCGGCGCCAAGCGAACTCGAACTCAATACATTGCGCGACCTGCAAACCCGCACCAGGGCGGCGCATGAGGGAACCGGAAAAGCAAAGGCTGCATGACATGGCCGAGGCCTATATCTGCGACTATATCCGCACGCCGATCGGCCGCTTCGGTGGTTCGCTGTCCTCGGTACGCGCGGACGATCTCGGCGCCATCCCGCTGAAGGCATTGGTCGAGCGCAATGCCGGCATAGACTGGCAGGCGGTCGATGATGTCGTCTATGGCTGCGCCAACCAGGCCGGCGAGGACAACCGCAACGTGGCGCGTATGGCGCTGCTGCTGGCCGGCCTGCCGAAGGAGATCCCGGGTTCGACCGTCAACCGGCTGTGCGGGTCGGGCATGGACGCGCTGACCATCGCCGCCCGCGCCATCAAGGCCGGCGAGGCGGAATTGATGATCGCCGGCGGCGTCGAATCGATGAGCCGGGCGCCGTTCGTCATGCCCAAGGCCGACACGGCCTTTTCGCGCAATGCCGAGATTTACGACACCACCATCGGCTGGCGCTTCGTCAACCCGCTGATGAAAAAGCAGTACGGGGTCGATTCGATGCCTGAAACCGGCGAGAACGTCGCCGAGGATTTTGCCGTCTCGCGCGCGGACCAGGACGCCTTTGCCGTGCGCAGCCAGGACAAGGCCGTCGCCGCGCAGGCCAATGGAAGACTGGCCAAGGAGATCACGCCGGTGACGATCCCGCAGCGCAAGGGCGATGCCGTCGTCGTGTCGAAGGACGAGCATCCCCGTGCCGGCACCACGGTCGAGACGTTGGCCAAGTTGCCGACGCCGTTCCGTCAGGGCGGCACGGTGACGGCCGGCAATGCCTCCGGCGTCAATGACGGCGCGGCGGCGCTGATCGTTGCTTCCGAGGCTGCTGTGAAGAAATACGGCCTGACGCCGATCGCCCGCATCCTTGGCGGCGCTGCTGCCGGCGTCGCGCCGCGCATCATGGGCATCGGCCCGGCGCCGGCCACCGAGAAACTGTGCGCCCGGCTTGGCCTGACGCCAAAAGAATTCGATGTCATCGAGCTCAACGAAGCCTTTGCCTCGCAAGGCATCGCCGTGCTGCGCCAGCTCGGCATCGCCGAGGATGCACCGCACGTCAATCCGAATGGCGGCGCCATCGCGCTTGGCCATCCCCTGGGCATGTCGGGCGCACGCATCTCCGGCACGGCGGCGTTGGAGCTGCGCGAACGTGGCGGCCGCTATGCCCTGGCCACCATGTGCATCGGCGTAGGCCAGGGCATCGCCATCGCGCTCGGAAGGGTCTGATCGCGCGATTCCCTGGCTTGCCGAATCATGGTCGGATTCGGTGCGTCGCCAAATTTGACCATGTGGACAAAAGCCCGGCCTCGTTCCATAGTTCCCCGCGCATGACCCCGAAAATCGAAATCGATTTTCCGAAAGGATCATGCGCAGAACTAAGAAGCTACAGCGTCCTTTGCGCGTCCGAGGGACGCGCGGCGCTGTAGGCTGATTTCTAGAACAGCCGGCTCGACACGGCTGTCGAACAGAGGGGACTGCAATGGAAAACCGGAAGACCAAATTCCAATCGACACGCGAAGGGATTTCGCGACGCAATGTGCTGGAACTCGGCGCGCTTGGCCTGGCAGCGGCGATGCTGCCGGGCGCAGCCTTCGCCAAGGACAAGAAACTGAAGGTGGCGGCGATCTTCGCCACGCCGATCGAGGAGCCCTGGGACAACCAGATCCATGTCGCCCTGCAGAAGGCCGAGAAGGAACTGGGTATCGAATACAAATGGTCCGAGAAGGTGCAGACCGCCGATTTCAGCCGCGTCATGCGCGAATATGCGCAAGGCGGCTACCAGCTGGTGCTGGGCGACGCCTTCGCCGCCGAGCGCGAGTCGCGCCGCACGGCCAAGCAGTTCCCCAAGACGGCCTGGCTGTTCGGCTCGGGCGCCGGTCCGGCGGAGCCCAATTTCGGTGTCTTCGACAACTGGATCCATGAGCCGGCCTATCTCTCGGGCATGATCGCCGGCAAGATGTCGAAATCGGGCACGGTCGGCGCCGTGGCGGCGATGGGCATTCCGGAAGTGAACCGGCTGGTCAACGCTTTCTTTGCCGGCGCCAAGGAGGTCAATCCGAACGTCAAGAAGAAGGTCGCCTTCATCGGCTCCTTCTTCGATCCGCCGAAGGCCAAGGAGGCCGCGGTGGCGCAGATCGATGCCGGTGTCGACGTCATCTATGCCGAGCGCTTCGGCGTCATCGAGGCGGCGGTCGAAAAGAAGATCTACGCCATCTCCAACATGTCCGACCAGTCGAGCCTCGGCCCCGACACGGTCATCACCGGCCCGGTCTGGGATATGTATCCGACCGTCGAACAGGCGATCAAACTGGTCAAGGCCGGGGTCTACACCGCGCAGGACTATGGCGATTTCTCGCGCATGGCCAAGGGCGGCTCCTATCTCGCCCCGTACCACAAGTTCGACAAGACGCTGCCGGCTGACGTCAAGGACCTGGTCGAGAAGAAGAAGGCCGAAATCCTGGAAGGCAATTTCCGCGTCGACGTCGACGAGAACACGCCGGTTTCGGATTAGAGCGGATTTCCCTCCCCCTTGAGGGGAGGGTGGCTCGCAGGACCGGTGGGGTCCGCCGCGCCGCGCTCCATCTTGTTAAGTTATAGGTTGAGGCAGCCGAGGTGACCCCTCCCGCCTCGCTTCGCTCGGCACCCTCCCCTCGAGGGGGAGGGGCATCTCCGCAGGAGTCCCCTTGCCCGCCCCACTCATCGAAATGCGCGGCATCACCAAGAGCTTCGGCGCCGTCAAGGCGAACGAGGCCGTCGACCTCAGCGTCGCGCCGGGCGAGATCCTTGGCCTGCTGGGTGAGAACGGCGCCGGCAAGACGACGCTGATGAACGTGCTGTTCGGCGCCTACGCGCCGGACGCCGGCGAAATCCTGATCCAGGGCCGGCCAGTGAGGATCACCAGTTCGGCCGATGCGCTGGCCGCCGGCATCGGCATGGTGCACCAGCATTTTCATCTTGCGCCACGGCTGACGGTCCTGGAAAATCTGCTCATCGGCATCCCGGGAAAATCCGGGCGGATCGATCGCGCCGGCGGGCTGGCGCGGTTGGCCGAAATCAGCCGCCAGCATGGGCTGACGCTTGATCCCGATCTGCCGGTTTCGGCGCTGTCGGTCGGCGAACAGCAGCGGCTGGAGATCGTCAAGGCGCTGTTTCGCGGCGCCAGGCTGTTGATCCTCGACGAGCCGACGGCGGTGCTCGCGCCAAGCGAGGTCGACGGACTGTTTTCAGCGCTGCGCTCGATGGCGGCACAGGGCCTCGGCATCATCTTCATCTCGCACAAGCTCAACGAGGTGCGGGCGCTCACCCATCGCTGCACCGTGCTGCGGCATGGCCGTGTCGCGGGCCGTGTCGACGATCCGCCCAACACGACGTCGGCTGCGATGGCACAACTGATGTGCGGCCACGAAATCGTGCCGCCGGCAAGGGGCGCGTCGACGCCCGGTGCCGACGTGCTGACGCTCGACGGCATTTCCACCTCGCGTCATTCAGGCACAGTGCTGCGCGACGTGTCGCTTGCCGTTCGCGCCGGTGAAATCCTCGGCATTGCCGGCGTGTCGGGCAATGGCCAGCGGGCGCTGGCGGAGGTGATCTCCGGCGTGCGCGCGCCCGATGCCGGCCGGATGACGATCGCCGGCCAGAAGGTGTCGCGGTTCTCGCCGCGCGAGGTGCAGGCGCTTGGCCTCGGCCGCATCCCGGAAGACCGCATGACGACCGGCCTGGTCACCAATCTGCCGCTCGCCGATTCGATGGTGCTGCCGCGCATCGGCACCGCCGCGTTTTCAGCCAAGGGCCTGCTCAAGCCTGACGCGATCCGCGCCTTCGCCGAGGCGCAGATCAAGGCCTATGATATCAGGTGCCCCGGGCCGATGACCCGAGCCGGGGCGCTGTCCGGCGGCAATCTGCAAAAGGCGCTCCTGGCGCGCGAGCTCGCCTTCGATCCGAAAGTGCTGATCGTTTCCCAGCCGACGCGCGGCCTCGACATCGGCGCGGCGCGCTTCATCCACGAAAAATTTCTCGACATGCGGACCAAGGGCTGCGGCATCATCGTCATCGGCGAGGATCTCGAAGAACTGCTCGTTCTCTGCGACCGCATCGCGGTGATGTATGAGGGCCGCATCGTCGGCACGCTCGACAGCGCCGATACGACGATCGCGCGGCTCGGCCTGATGATGACCGGGGCGGGGGGCCACAGCTGATGTTTCGCCTGGAAGTCCGCACCTCCACGCCCGCCTGGTTCAATCTGGCACTGCCGCTGCTGGCGATCGGCGCCACGCTTGTCCTGTGCAGCGGCCTCATCGCGCTGGCCGGCGCTGGCGTGCTCGAATCCTACGGGGTGATGTTCACGGCCTCGCTCGGCGACAGCTATGCTATCACCGAAACGCTGGTGCGCGCCGCACCGATGATCTTCACCGGGCTGGCGGTCGCCGTCGCCTTCCGCGCCAAATTCTGGAACATCGGCGCTGAAGGGCAATTGCTGGCCGGCGCGGTCGCCAGCTGCTTCGTCGGCGCGATCCCGATGCCAGGGGCGCTCGCCATGCTGCTGATGGCTGTCGCGGGTGCCGCCGCCGGAGCGGCCGTCGCCCTTGTTCCCGCGACGCTGCGGGTCAAGTTCAGGGTTGACGATGTGGTGAGCTCGCTGCTGCTCAACTCGGTCATCTACTACGCGCTGATGGCGCTGATCGAAGGGCCGTGGAAGGATAGTTTCAGCGGCTATCCGATCTCGCCGCCGATCGAGGATTCGGCCAACTTTCCGGTGCTGATCGAAGGCACGCGCCTGCATCTCGGCGTCGTGGTGGCGCTGATCGCCGCGCCTCTGATCTGGTTCCTGATCGCGCGCACGACGCTTGGCTTCAGGATCAGGGTCACCGGCGAGAATCCGGAAGCCGCACGCTATGGCGGCATCCATGTCGAACGCGTGCTGCTGTCGACCGCGCTGCTGTCGGGTGCGCTGGCCGGGCTTGCCGGCGTCGGCGAAGTCGGCGGCGTGCATTTCCAGGTGATGAGCGACATCTCGCCGGGCTATGGCTATTCCGGCATCGTCGTTGCCATGCTGGCGCGCCTCAACCCGCTGGGCGTGGTGCCGGCGGCGATCTTCCTCGCCGCCGTGATGACCGGCGCCGAGGCGATGTCGCGGGCAACCGGCGTGCCGGCCTTCCTCAGCGATGTCATCCAGGGGACAGCGCTGCTCGCCATGCTGGTGGCGCTGCTGTTCACCGCCTATCGCATCCGCCGCGTGGGGACAGCCTCATGAGCGCGGTGTTCGAACAGATCTTCCAGGTCGGCTTCCTGGCCGCCATCATCCGCATCGCCACACCGCTGGCCTTCGCCACCCTGGGTGAAATGTTCTCCGAGCGGGCTGGCGTGCTCAATCTCGGCATCGAAGGCATCATGCTGCTTTGCGCGATGACCGGCTTCACCGCCACCAGCCTGAGCGGCAGCTTGTGGCTCGGCGTGCTGGTCGCGGTGCTGACCGGCATGCTGATGGGCGCGCTGCACGCGCTGTTCACGGTGGCGCTTGGCCTCAGCCAGCATGTCTGCGGCATCGGCGTCACTTTGTTCTCGTCGGGCCTCGCCTATTTCCTCTACCGGCTGATCTTCGGCCAGCAATCGGTGCCGCCAAGCATCAAGGGTTTTCAGACGCTGCCGATCCCGATCCTCTCCGACATTCCAGTGTTGGGGCCGGCTTTGTTCAACCAGTTCGCCCTGGTCTACATGGCGATCCTGGCCATCCCGCTCGCCGCCTTCGTGCTCTACCGCACGCCTTGGGGCCTGTCGGTGCGCATGGTCGGCGAGAACCCGCGTGCGGCGGACTCGGCTGGCGTCAGCGTCATTGCAACCCGCTTCCAGGCTGTCATTCTCGGCGGGGCGCTGATGGGGCTCGCCGGCGCCTTCCTGTCGATGGCGCAGTTCAACGCCTTCACCTTCGGCGTGGTGTCGGGGCGTGGCTGGGTGGCGATCGCGCTCGTCGTGTTCGGCCGCTGGGACCCGTGGCGCTCGGCGGGCGCGGCGCTGCTGTTCGCCTTCGTCGATGCGCTGCAGCTGCGCATGCAGGCGAGCGGGCTCGGGCATATACCCTACGAAGCATTCCTGATGCTGCCCTTCATCTTCACCATCGTCGCGATGGCTGTGATGTCGCGCAATGCGGTGGCGCCGTCGGCGCTGCTGAAGCCGTTTCGAAGGGAAGAGCGGTAGGACCCGGTTCCTCTCCCCCGATCGACGGGGTAGAGGAAGGGCGCCAAGCTGTCCCTTGGAAAGCCTCACATCGCGGTAAAACCGTTGTCGACGAACAGATGCGCGCCGTTGACGAAGCTGGCCTCGTCACTGGCGAGATACAGCGCTGCCTTCGCCACTTCTTCAGGCTCGCCGATGCGCCCCTGCTGCGCGGCGAGTGCCGCATCCGAAACGTCGACGCCAAGCTTGCCGAGGTCGGCGACCTCGCGCAGGCCGTGCGGCGTCCTGATAAAGCCGGGGCAGACGGCGTTGCAGCGGATGTTGCGGTCACGGAACTCGACGGCGATGGCGCGGGCGAACATGTGGCAGGCGCCCTTGGTGGTGTCGTAGAGCACCTCCATCGGTGTCGCCGCCACCGCCGAGATCGAGGAGGTGCAGACGATCGAGCCGCCGCCGGCCGCGATCATGCCGGGCAGCACGGCGCGGGTCATCAGGAACATGGAGCGGACATTGACGGCATGCAGCCAGTCCCATTCCTGCACGGTCGTCTCCAGGAACGGCTTAATCACGATGGTGCCGGCATGGTTGAACAGCACCGTGACCGGCCCGAGTTTCTCCGCCGCGCCCTTTACCGCCGCCTGAACCTGGGCTTCGTCGGATACGTCGGCGACAAAATGCTCGGCTATGTGTCCGCGCGCGCGGATCGCCGCCGCCGTTGCCGCGGCCGCCTCGCCATTGCGGTCGATGATCGCCACCTTGGCGCCTTCGGCCGCGAACAGCTCCGAGGCCGCTCCGCCCATTCCCGTCGCGCCGCCCGAGATGATGGCGACCTTGCCGGCCAGTCTTGTGCCCATGACTTTTTACTCCCGTCCCGTTTCAGTGACTTTTCGTCTTCGATCGCAATGCTATCCCTCGCGCTCGGGATGGCCAAGGGAGCCACCGGAGACAGCGAATTCCTCTTCCGGCGACAGCACCAGGCGATGGCGGCGGTAGAAGGCGAAGTAGGCGAGGCCGATCGCATACCACACCGCCGCCGCGATCGCCGCCCAGCCGTAGAGCGGATCGAAGAACTGGTAAGCCAGCGTCACGATGCAGATCAGGATCGTGGCGTAGGCGCCGAACTTGCCGAGCGGGCTGGCGAAGGGGCGGGCAATCGAGGCATAGAGCGTGCGCAGGCGCAGGTATGCGATGCTCTGCAGGATGTAGGACACCATCCCGGCGAAGACGATCATCGAGACCAGGAAGCCGCCCATGAAGGCGACATTGTTCTCGCCGCCGAGATACCAGACCACGAGCAGCATCAGCAGCGCCATGGCGGAGCCGGTGGCAAGCGCCCGGTTGGGTGTCTTGGTGCGGGCGCCAGTCACCGAAAGTGCCGTCGGCAGATAGCCGGCGCGCGACAGGGAGTAGATGTTGCGGCCGGAGGCAAAACTGCCGGCGAAAAAGCTCGCGGCAAGGCCGAGCACCGCGACCGAAGCCAAAAGCTTGGCCCAGCCGTCGCCGAATATGGTGCGGAAGCCGTCAAGCAGGGGTTCGCCGGAAGAGCCCATGGCGTGCGCGCCATGCGGGATCGAGGCGCTGAAGAACAGAACCCCGAGTGCCAGCGCGATCAGCGTCACGATCGACAGGATCAGCGCACGCGGCATGTCGCGGGTGGGGTTCTTGGCCTCCTCGGCCGTCAGCGGCAGCTGTTCGACGGCCAGGAACATGTAGACGCCGAAGGGCAGGGCCAGCATCACGCCGGTGAAGCCGAAGGGCAACCAGGGGCCGTTGCCGTCCGCCAGTGCCGCCGGACCGTCCGCCGCCGCGCCGATGTTCAGCGCGTATCTGAAGAAGTCGACATGCGGGATGGCGACGACGAAGAAGAACACGAGCACGGCGATCGCCGCGACGGTCACATAGATCACCACCTTCATCGACAGTTCGAGGCCGCGTAGCGACAGGCCGAGCATCACGACGTAGCCGGCCACCCACCACAACGGCAGCGCGCTTTGAGGCGTGCCGAAGATCGCGGCGAGATAGGAGCTCATGAAGAACATGTTGGCGGCCGGCGCCAGCACGAACTCGATGTTCTCGGCGAGGCCGGTTGTGAAGCCGCCCCAGGGGCCGAGCGCGGTGCGCGAGAAGGAATAGGCGCCGCCAGTATGCGGCAAGGCGGCGCTCATCTCGCCGATCGAGCAGCACAGGCAGATATACATGAAGCCGATGATCAACGCGGCCAGCAGCATGCCGCCGAAGCCTCCTTGCGCGAGGCCGATGTTCCAACCGGAATATTCGCCGGCCACCACGGCGCCGACGCCCATCATCCACAGCGAGAACAGGCCGGCGTGGCGCTGCAATTGGCGCTGTTCGAAATACTGCTTGTCGACGGTCTGGTAGGTAACGCCGGCCGTGCCGCGCTCCATTGCTTGCTCTGTCATCGCTGTTCCCCTTCGTTTCCAGCGAAGCGTGGCCGCTTCGCTCTCTTGCGATCGGGGCATAGTTCAAGAGCACGCCGCCAGCGTATATATCCCCAAGGAGATATGTTGCGCGCGAACCGCGACGCGCAGGATGTGCAGGCAAGGAAGCGAGGATGAGTTCACTGGAAATGGCGGCGCTGGCGGGCTGGCATGATGCCTTGCCGGAGCTGGTGTCGATGATCGGAAAACCGGGCTTTGCCGGAAGGCTCGATAGCGCCTTGCGCGAGGTAGCCCCCTTCGATCTCAGCTGTGCGTTCGCCTATCCCGGCCGCGACCGGCCGATGTTGCTGCACGATGGGCTGGGCGCGGTGTCCTCGACCCAGATCATGACCAATTACCTCAACGGAACCTATCTGCTCGATGCCGTCTATTCGGCCTGCCTGCGCCGCGCGCCGCAAGGGCTGCATCGCCTCGCCGACCTGGCGCCGGACGCTTTCTTCGAGGGCGAATATTACAATTCGCCCGATGTGCATCCCTGCATTTCGATGGAATCGGGTACGCTGGCGGAGGAGATCGTCTTCCTCGTTCCGGTCCAGGGCAGCTTCTATATCGCCTATTCGCTGCTGCGGGCAAATGGCAGCCCGGCTTTCCGCGAGAAGGACTTCGAGCGGCTGCAGCGGACGGCGCCGATGGCGACCAGCCTGGCGCAACGGCATTGGGAGCATCTGGCGCCGGCCGGTTCGGACAGCGAGCCGGCCCAGCAGCCCACCAGCCAGGATGTCGAACAGGCGTTCGAGACCTTCGCGCCGTCGCGGCTGACGCGGCGCGAGCAAGGCATCGTCAGCCTGATCCTGCGCGGCCATTCCTCGATGTCGATCGGCCGCATCCTGGAGATCGCCGAGGGCACGGTGAAGATCCATCGCAAGCACATCTATGCCAAACTCGACATTTCCAGCCAGACGGAACTGTTCAACCTGTTCATCAAGCATCTGCTGGCGGGCCGATGACCCGCCGATGGGCCTGAAGAACATCGCAAGCCGGTGATCCAGCTGGCTTTTTGCGTCGGACGAACAGACCCGGATAGGCTAAATCCCGGTTGAGAATACCGATTCTCCCGAGATTTTAAGAAATTTATTCCAGTAAATGGCGTAAAATAGCAATCGACAAAGTCTACAAGTTTTATAGATTAACGGGCGAGACGGAGGTCGATATGTCCTATATCCAGAACGCTCAGACTGACAGCAGCGGCCAGAGGCTGGCCAACGCCCAGACCTTTCGCCCGGCCTATGCCGGAGCTTTCGCCTATCTCGTCTTTGCCCTTGCGTTCGTGTTCACCGGGGCCGTCGTTCTGGGCCTTATTCCCTAAGGCGTCAGACCGGCAGGGGTTAGTTTCCCCACTGTCTTCAGGCAATCGGAGTTGAATGAACCGGATCCCGGTGCGTTTGCGCGCGACCGTGGTTCGCATTTCACAGCATCCATGATTCCAGCGATGGAGGAGATGACAATGCCGATCGAATTCACCCATGTCCCAGGCAAGTCCGCTGACGCCGCCGTTCCCTTCTTCTACGATTTCGCCGAGACCGCGACCAAGCTCGGGCTGATCGAGGATGGCGGCTTCCAGAAGATCGTCGTCGACGATCCGGCCGGACTGCTGACCAATATGGATCTTGGTGCCCAGGTGCTCAATCGCACCGCGTCGCTGGAAGTGGTGTTGACCCATTGGGCCGGCGTGATCGAACCGACCGTGGCGGCCCGCCAGCTGGCATCGATCGACAGGGAGAGCGGCGGACGGTTGGCGCTTCGGATGATCAGCGAGCCGTTGAACGACGACGACGCCGAGACGCGGCCGGTAGGACATGGCGTGATCTGGCAGCGCATCGACGAATATCTGGTGCTTTTGAAGCGGCTGTGGTCGAACGACCGGCCCTTCGACCATGAAGGCGCCTTCTACAGCATCAAGGGCGGCTATGTGCCGCGCAAGGGTCCGCATGGCGCCGACCTTGTCATCCGCATGGGCGGCCAATCGGGAACGGCCCTGAAGGTGGCCGGCCGGCATGCCGATGTCTTCGAACTGGCGCCGGGCTCGATTGATGAGGTCCGGCAACTGATGGAGCGGGTGCGCGGTGCCGCCGCCGAACACGGCCGGGCCGGCAAGCTGCGCTTCGCGCTTCCGGTCAGGATCCACCAAGGCGCTTCCATCGCCGGCTACAAGGCGGTCGACCTGTCCGGCCCGCCAGCCCAAGCCGCCCTGTCGTTGCTTGCCTATGCCGGGCTCGGGATCGACGAATTCATGATCATCGGCGTCGACACGCCGCGTGAGATCGCGACGGTTGGCAGGGAGACCATCGCCCTGCTGCGCAATTCCCTGGCGCGCCGCGAAGACCATGATGCTTTCCGGCCGGGGGCCTATGCGCCTCGCGCAGGGCTGGAGACGCGGGCTGCCGGCTGAAGCCGATCAATCATCTGTCGCGCCCCGCCTGTCGCCAAGCCGCGACAGGCCCTCGATGACGGCTGCTGAATCGGCCAACACCCCGAAGACGCCGTCCTCGACCGTCACCATGTGAAGCGCCGCCTCGTGGGCCTGCCTGTCGCCGCTGGCGCAGGCGTCCGAGATCGTCAGGCACTGAAAATTGCGGTCGCAGGCCTCGCGCAGCGTGGTGTGGACGCAGACATCGGTCGTGCATCCCGAAAACATGAGATGCGTGATGCCTTGCGCGCGCAGCACAAGCTCGAAGTCCGTATAGGTAAAGGCGCTGTTGCAGGTCTTGTCGACGATGATGTCATCAGGCGCGACATCGATTTCCGGAACGATCTGGAATCCCGGTCCCGAGCGCAGCAGGATTTCGGTTCCGTCAAGGCCGGAGCGCTTGCGGCGCCATTTTTCGTAGGGGGTCATGTCCGCCATGTCGGCGCGATAACCCTGCCTCGTGTGGATGACCCTCACGCCGGCTCCGCGCGCGGCTGATATCAGCCGGTTCACGGTGGGCAGGATCGACCGCAGCGGCGAGGGGTCATATCCCTGCCTGGCGAAATAGCCCGTCGTCGACAGGAAATCCTGCTGCAGGTCGATGACGACAAGCGCTGTGCTTTCGGCCACAAGCCTGCCGTCATAAGGGAAGTCGAATGGCGTTGCCTTGATCATTTATGGCTCCCGGTTTCGACCAACCATAATGGTTCAATGCGCCGATACCAGATGCTGGGCGTCATACAGGCCCCGGCAGACACCATCGGCATGGATCAGCTTCCGGTGCGAGCCCTGTTCGGCAATGCCGGCTTCCGAGACGACGACAATGCGGTCGGCGCCACGGGCCTGATTTGTTGATTGTTGCAGTCATCTTAAATGTTGACTATTAAGGTCATGTTTCATAGTCAACCCGACATTGGGCCGCCGAGGCCAGAAATTGGAAATGCGGGTGGCCGCACTGGAGACACCATGACCGTGGCTGGAGCCGAGACCGCCTTCCATATCGACGCGGTGCGGTTTGCCGTCGGCGAGCGGACGCTGCTTGGCCCTGTCTCGCTCGAACTGCGGCGCTCGCGCGTCTACGGGCTGATCGGCCACAATGGTTCGGGCAAGTCGACACTGATCAAGCTGCTGGCGCGCCAGCAGCCGGCAAGTTCCGGCGCCATCACCTTCGCCAGGCGGCCGTTGCCGAAATGGGGCGCTCGTGAGCTCGCCCGCGCGCTCGCCTATCTGTCGCAGACGATGCCGGCGGCAACGGGCCTCACGGTCCGCGAATTGGCGACGCTTGGGCGTTATCCTTGGCATAGCGCGCTTGGCCGCTTCAGCGGGCCGGACAGGCCGCATGTCGACGAGGCGCTTGTGCTGACCGACATGGACGGTTTCGCCAGACCGTCTGGTCGACGAATTGTCCGGCGGCGAGCGCCAGCGCGCGTGGCTTGCCGTGCCGGTGGCGCAGAACGCCGGCGTGATGCTGCTCGACGAGCCGATCTCCGCACTCGATATCGCCCACCAGGTCGAGGTGCTGGGGCTAGTCAAGGAACTCAGCCGCAAGCGCGACCTCTGCGTCGTCGTGGTGCTGCACGATCCCAACATGGCGGCGCGCTATCGCGACGAGCTGATCGCGCTGAAGGACGGCAAGCTGCTGACGCGCGGCACACCAGGCGAAATCATGCCGGGCGATGTGCTGAAAGGCATTTTCGGTGTGGACACGGGCGTGTTCGCGCACCCGGTCACCGGACAACCCGTCGGCTATGTGCCGTGACGAGATTTGATGCGGTGGCGCAATAGGAAGCGGCTGGTCGCCGCGAGAACAAGGAAGAAGCTGTTGTCTAGAACTCGTTTGTTGGCGGCGTTGGTCGCATCGGTGATCCTGGCAGGCGGCGGGGCCCTGGCCCAGGAGCAACCGGCCGGTACTGCTCCCGCAGCCGAGGCTCCTGACGCTCCCGCCGCACCGGCCACGATGGCACCCGCGCAGCAAGTTGGCCAGCCGGCCACGGCGATGCCTGCCGGAGCCGCGCCCTCGGGGGCGATGGAACTGAACCTGCCGCACGATTTGTCGCCATGGGGCATGTTCATGGCCGCCGACATCATCGTGAAGGTGGTGATGATCGGGCTGGCCTTCGCCTCGCTCGTCACCTGGACGATATGGCTGGCCAAGTCGCTGGAGATTTTCGGCGGCAAGCTTCGTATACGCCGGGCAGTCCGCGCGATCGGCGATGCCGCGACGCTGAAGCAGGCCAGCCGCGCGCTCGACCGCAGCGGCGGCCCCGGCGCGCTTCTGGTCAAGGCGGCGGAAGAGGAGACCGCGCTTTCGGCTGGCGCGCTCGACCATGTCGGCGGCGACGGACTGAAGGAACGCGTCACCTCGCGCCTGTCGCGCATCGAGGCGGCGGCGTCGCGGCGCATGTCGCGCGGCACCGGCGTGCTGGCGACGATCGGCTCCACCGCGCCGTTCGTCGGCCTGTTCGGCACCGTCTGGGGCATCATGAATGCCTTCATCGGCATCTCGCAGGCGCAGACCACCAATCTCGCCGTGGTCGCGCCGGGCATCGCCGAAGCGCTGCTGGCCACCGCGATGGGTCTCGTCGCGGCGATACCGGCAGTGGTGATCTACAACGTCTTCGCCCGCTCGATAGCCGGCTACCGGCAGATCCTCGCCGACGCCTCGGCGGGCGTCGAACGGCTGGTCAGCCGCGACCTGGATTTCCGCGCTGTCTCGCCGGCGACAGCCCTGGCGGCGGCGTAGCGGGGCGACGCCATGGGAAGCAGAATCCGACAGACAATGGATGACGATCTCGAGGAGAACCACGAGATCAACGTCACGCCCTTCATCGATGTCATCCTGGTGCTGCTGATCATCTTCATGGTCGCCGCGCCGCTAGCGACGGTAGACGTCAACGTCGACCTGCCAGGGTCGACGGCAACGCCCGCGCCCCGGCCCGAAACGCCGCTGTTCCTGACCTTGAAGGACGATCTTACGCTGGCGATCGGCAATGACACCGTGCCGCGCCCGGCCTTCGCGGCCACGCTGGCGAGCAGGACCAAGGGCGACAAGCAGACGCGCATCTTCCTGCGCGCCGACAAGGCGGTGGCCTATGGCGACCTGATGGAGGCCATGAACCTGTTGCGGGGCGCCGGCTATCTGAAGATCGCGCTGGTCGGCCTGGAGACGGCGCCCGTGGCCAACGCACCAGCAGCCGCGGGAGCCGCCGCGCCATGACACAGTCCGCCGCCCTGCCCACGCTACAGCTGTCGCGCTTCGGCTGGCGCGATCTTGGTCTTTGGACGGGGGCGGCGACGCTTATCCTTGGAGCCCATGTCGCGGTTGCCTATGCCGTGCAGACCTTCAGCATGGTCAATGAAGCGGATGGCGGTCCGCCACCGGCCCAGGTGATCGAAATGGCACCGATGACGGTGATGCCGGCCGTGGAGGAAGACGTCGCGGCGCTGGACGCAGTGATGCCTGACCAGAGCGAGCCAACGCCAACACCGACCACCGAGCCAACGTCCGAACAGGTCGAGAAGGCGGAGCCGGTTACCGAACGGCCGGAAGCGATCGCGCCCGAAGAGACCGAACCCACCCAGACCGAGAAGACGGACCAGGTCGATCAGCCGCCGCTGAACGAGGTGATTCCGGACATTGTCGAGGCTGTCGCCCCGGATGTGGTCATTCCGTTGCCGCAGGCAAAGCCGGTCGAGACGCCGAAGCAAAAGAAACCGGTCGAGGCTAAAGCCAAAAAGCCTGTCGACAAGCCCAAACCGAAGAAGGAAAAGACGGCACCGCCCAAGACGGTGACCGCCGCCAGCGCAGATGCCAAGCCAGCGGCCAAGACAGCGGCGCCTAAGTCGGCGGAAGCGACGGGGCGAACCGGCGACTCCAGCAAATGGGATTCAAAACTGCGCTCATGGATCAATCGGCACACGCGCTATCCCAGTGCGGCGAGAGCCCGACGCGCCGAAGGCAGTGCCTACGTCACGTTCACGGTCGACTCATCCGGCCGGGTTCTGTCCGCCAGGCTGACCCGTTCCTCAGGCAATGCCGACCTGGATCGGGCGGCCCTGTCCGTGCTCCAGGGTGCCACCGTGCCGGCACTTCCGCCGGAGCTTGGCGGGCGCCAAAGCCGCACGGCGCCGTTCGTCTTCAACCTGCGCAATTAGCGAGTCCTGGGGCGAAACGGTGGTGCCATGGACCCTCGCGCGGACAGCGGCCGATCAGCAACTCATCGACTGGCAGAGCGCCTCGACCTGCTCCAGGTAGAAACGGCATTTCGTGCGCAGGACCCGGAGGTTCGGATCGTCGGCGCCGTTGATCTCGATGGTTTGCATCATGAAATCGAAATGGATGTGAAAGGCGTCCGCCGCGCCCCAGAGGCTGTCGGCCTGCCAGGTGTCGGTCATCGCCGTTGCGACCAGTTGCCGGGCCTCGACGCGCGCGGCATCCGGTGATGCCGGTCGACTGGCGATCAGGACATGGAGCCGGCCGAAGACGCTTTCCCCGACGTCGGCGCTCCTGATGGGTGCGATCATGTTCATTGGCGGATCCCCCTCGATTCTCTAGGCATGATGTCCATTCTGCGGGCTGCGGGCGATCAAGGCGGGGATAGCGGCGGTATCGGACGGCCGACCCCTGATGATGTTGGCAAGCTCCGCGTCGGCCTGCTTGAACCAGTAGACCATGTCGGGACGCTCAAGGTCGCCGGCTGCCTTTTTCAGGAGCGGCAGCAGGGTTTGCAGCGCAAACACTGTCTCCCACCGGTTCGGCTGAGAGCCTGCCGGCGCGCACAGGGCTGACGGTTGCATCCGCTACGCTCTCCGTGGCTGAGCGTGTTCCTTTACATTCGGCCTGGGATGCATCGGGTTGCCGCTGAGCTGCGCATGCCTTGCCGGCCGCGCGCCGCGCAGGACGTCGAAGGCTTCGGCATAGGCCATGCCCAGCAGATAGGAGATCATGGGAAAACGGCTTGCTTCGGCCATCTGCACCAGCTCATTGGTCATCGACGCGATATATTGAAGACTATCGATCTCTGACTGCCTTAGTGAATGATTTGCCACGTGCTGCTCCTGTTATCGGATGGAACTCGGGGAACGCGTACTGGCTACACAGAATAGAGTAAGTCGGCTAATTAATAGACTGGCCCGCCGAATGCGGGCTTGGTTCCGGGGTCGAGAGGGTCAACGCGTAAACGGGTGCGTCCGTGAGGCGGTCTAGGCCAAGGAGGCGCTTGATCGCCGAATGGCTGAGCGCTGCCGTGGGACAGGCCGACAAGCCATGTCTGGTCGCCGCCAACATCATGTTCTGGCCGATATGGCCGGCCTCGATCAGCACGACACGATAGGCGTTGGCATCCTCATATTTCCACATGGTGCGGTCGAGCCTGGCACAAAGCAGGATCAGGCATGGCATGGTATCGGCCCATTCCTGCCCGCCGACCAGTTCGGAGATCTTCGGCAGATGGTTGGCAGGAATCCTGCCGAGGTCGTGATCGGCGGCTGAATAATGATAGACGCCGGGGTCCAGACCCTCGACACCAAGCGCGACCACATAGGCCTCGTAAGGATTCCGCGCGCCACCCGAAGGGGTCATGCCCAGCGGCAGGGCGCCAACACAGTTGCTGGTCTCGCCGGTAATGCCCATACCCGCGAACAGGCAATCGGAGAGCTGTTTCGCGGTGATGGTGGGCGCGGCCGCGGTGCGGTTGGTGCGGCGCCGCGCCATCAGGCTCAGCAGTTCGTTGTCGTCGAGTGCGTTCGGCAGCCGGATGGCGCCGGCGGCATTCTTGAGCATGAGGTCGGGCTGCGCGACGTGCCCGGCGCGTTCGATCTGGCGGGCCTCGGCCTGTTCGATGGTCATGAACTCCGAGTCCTGGACGCAGAAATGCATCAGCGCCGTCGGAATGCCCCAGCTCCACTGCCCGGAGAACTGCGTTTCCTGTTCGGCTAGCGGCGAGCCGGCGGTGACCAGGGCGGAAAAATCAAGCAATTGCGGCACGACGGCATTGAGATCGGATTTCGACCATCCGTGGGCGCGTGCGATCTCCGCCGTGGAGGCCCATTCGTCCCAGGACGCAAGAAGACCGATCACCTCGGGGCTGCAGTCGAAGACGCTTCTGGTCAGGAAATTACAGGCCGTGACCTTGTTGGTTCCGGGATAGAAGACAAGCGTTTTTGAAGAGCGCATTTTCATGATGCTGAATGCCGTTTTGTGAATTTGAGGCGCCGACGGGCGAACATCCCGTCGGCGCCGAACGACTTCAGCGCTTGTTGTAGTGCATGCCCTGCGAAAAGAAGACGGTCTGCGTGCCCGCGGCAACCGTCAGCTTCGGGGCATTGTTCACTTTCTTGGCCATTTTCGTCCCTTTCCCGACCCCCCAATGGGATCTGTTGAAGGATCCCCACCGTGGGATCCGCGAGAAGAAAGGTAAGTTCGAAAGAGTTAATGATTTGTTAAAACCGTAGTAAAGGGCACGCGATCTAAAATATCTTTCTTCGCGACAAAGTTTAAAAAATCGATTTTTCTCGGATAGTGAGTAGGTATACGCTAGCATACGCTCTTTCGAGGTATTCTTATTCTCATTTAGCGTAAATTGGATGCGCGAGATCAGCCCTGCCCGTCCCGAGCGAGGCTGACGACCAACGGATCGATGCCCGGATCGTCAAGCTTGACGACATGCGCCATGCGGATCGCATGCCGTGGCCGGATGCCGGACATGTCCTGCCGCATGATGACGGATACGAATGCCGGCCCGGCCTCGGTCAGGAGCATGGCCTTGCCGATCAGAACCGGTTCGGAGATCGGCGCCCATTGCACGGAGATCAGCGACGGCTCGCCGGTCTGGCGACGGTTGACGCCGCTGAAATAAATCCAGTTCAGGCGAGAGATCGCCACGCCATAATGATTGCCGCGCGCCCGAGCCCATGTCGAGCCACGGCGCTCCGACCACCCGGTGACTCTGCGGAATGTGACCAGTTCGACGTCGCGACGCACGAAGGTTACCGACCGCATCAAGAGGTCGGAACGGGTCGGGATCGAAAAATAGGTGAAATAGGTGCCTCCCGCGATCGATGGAGCGGGCGGGCGGATCATCTGCTTGAACAGGCTTTCCGAAATCGGCGGCAGGCCTGGGGCCATTGGCTCGGGAAGACCCGGGTCCCGGTACAGTTCGGCTTCATCGATGCGGAAGTAGTCGCAGATCAGTTTGGCAGTGGCCTTGTTCGGAACGGTCTGCCCCTGCAGGTAACGTTCGAACTGCGTGCGGTTGATACCCAACTCGCGGCACACCGCGCTGACGGAGGCATGGTTTTCGCAGAGCCGTCTGAGATTTGCAGCGAGATTCTCGCGAATGGACACGTCTTTGCTTTCGCAGGCGAATTCTTCATTCCGACTCGGAATCCATATAGCGCCTTCGGTCGCCCCCCGCCGAAACGCCCTGCCGCAACTCACAGAAAAAACTGATTTGAGAACGGCAGTCTAATGAGGCGGCTTTCAAAAAAAATAGCGCAATCCCGACAACGGCCATCGCCATAAGTCCAATTGACAATCTCTCTTGCCTCGGACTTCGCCAAATCGCCTATGGCTTTTTTTGGGGGGCTTTGGCGCGCCGAACGCCGCGTCGCCATGCATCGCATGTGCCTGCGCCCCGGCGGCGCGCCAAAAAAGGGAGAAGCGATTATTCCGATGGTGGAGCTGAGGAGGATCGAACTCCTGACCTCGTCATTGCGAACGACGCGCTCTCCCAGCTGAGCTACAGCCCCGTCCAACGGATGGCGCATTTATCGGGCGCGGCGGATTTCTGTCAAGGCGGCGTTTTGCCGAAATGCTCGTCGGCCGGCGCGGCGGCTGCCGGCCCTTGCCGGTTTCGCGTGCAATGGCTACATGTCGGCAACAATCGGAGACAGGCATGCTCGCCCTCATTCAAACCATCGTCATGGCGCTCGACCTCTACTGGTGGATCATCATCGCCTCGGCGATCTTTTCCTGGCTCTACGCCTTCAACGTCGTCAATTCACGCAACCAGTTCGTCGGCAGCATCGGCAACATGCTCTATCGGCTGACCGAGCCGGCACTGCGGCCCATCCGCCGCTTCATGCCTGACCTTGGCGGCATCGACATCTCGCCGATCATCCTGCTTTTGATCCTGTTTTTCGTCAGGCAGTTCATTCTCACCACGGTAGCCCCGCTGGTGCTGTGATCCCGACAATTGCATGAGCGCGCCGCTGCGCATCCGCGAGAACGGCATCGATCTGTTCGTGCGGCTGACACCAAAATCTTCCGTGGACAGGTTGGAAGGCTTCGAAACATCGGCGGACGGGCGAAGCCATTTGAAGGCGCGGGTCCGCGCGGTGCCGGAAAACGGCGCGGCCAATCACGCGCTGGAGAAGCTGGTCGCCAAGACGCTGGGAGTGCCGGCATCGGCCGTGTCGGTCGTCGCCGGCGGCACGGCACGGCTCAAGACGCTTCGCATAGCGGGCGATCCAGGGGCGCTGGCGCAGCGTGTCGAGGCGCTGGGCTGATCCGCAATCAGTGCTGTGGCAACTCCGGACTGACTGTCGGCGGGACAGCACCCCCTCTCTGCCCTGCCGGACATCTCCCTCAGGGGAGATCGGCACCCTCGGCGTCGACCCTCAATCGCCCAGCGGCAGACGCGGGTCGTCGACCTTCAGCGTGTTCACGCTTTGCTTGATGCGGCGCAAATTCTCCAAGACCTTTGGGCCGCGCGTCTCGGCGACCGAAGTCACGATCATGTCCACGATCGCCAGCAGCGCGTAGCGCGACGACGTGGGCTTGTAGATGTTGCCATCCTCGAGCGGCTGCAGGTGTATGACCGTGTCGGCCACCTTGGCCAGTGTCGAATCGGGTGCGGTGACGGCCACCGTGGTGGCGCCGTATTGCTGCGCGACCTGCACCGCCTCGATGACCGAGCGTGCATAGCCGGACACTGAAAAGGCGACCAGCGTGGTTTCCGGCGTGGCAACGGCGGCGTACATGCGCTGCAACTGGCCGTCGATCTGGGCCAATACCGGCAGGCCGAGCCGGAACAGCCGGTTCTGCATCTCGGTCGCCATCATCGAGGAGATGCCGCCGGAGCCGATGCACAGCACATTGCCTGACGTCGCAAGCCGCTCGGCGACAGCGACCAGCGTCGTCATGTCGAGGTTCTCGCTGGCGCGCTGGATGGCCGAGATGGCGGCTTCGGTGATGGCGGAGGCGATGCGCTGTTCGCGGGCGTCGCGGCTCAGCGGCTCGGGCGACAGATACTGGCCGCCGATGGCGATGGCCTGCGCCAGGTAGAATTTGAAGTCGCGCAGCCCCTCGCAGCCGAGATTGCGGCAGAAGCGCGTCACCGTCGGCTCGCTGACGCCGACGCGCGCGGCGATCTCGGAGATCGCGGCCTTGGAGGCGAAATCGAGATCGGATAGCACGAGGCCAGCCAGCCGGCGATCCGACTTGGTGCCGTCCTGCGACATCAGCTGCAGCCGCGTGATGATGTCGGCCGGCGTCTTCATGCCCGTGTGTTCGTCTTCATGTCGGCACTTCTCGTTTCACAGCGGCAGGCCTGTCGCCTTGTCGAACAGATGGATGTTGCCAGGATCGACCGAGACCGGCAGCAGGTCGCCCGGCCTGACCGGCACCCTGTCGCGGAACACGGCGCGTACCGTATCGGCGCCGATGGCGCCATAGACGTGGGTTTCGGCGCCGGTCGGCTCGACGACATCCACCTTGAGCGCCATGGCGTCGGCGGCTTCACCGATGATGAAGTGCTCGGGTCGGATGCCGGCCTCCACGGCGCCGCCCGCCGGCACCGCCTTGCCGGCAAGCGCCAGCCGCCCGCCGCCCGCCGATTCGAACCATGTCTTCTCAGGCGTTGTCTTCAGAGCCCCGGACACAAAGCTCATCGACGGCGAGCCGAGGAAGCCGGCGACGAACTTGTTGGCCGGCCTGTCATAGAGTTCGAGCGGCGCTCCGACCTGCTGGATCCGGCCACGGTCCATCACGACGATGCGGTCGGCCATGGTCATGGCCTCGATCTGGTCGTGGGTGACGTAGACGATGGTCGATTTCAGCCGCTGGTGCAGCGCCTTGATCTCGGTGCGCATCTGCACGCGCAATTGGGCGTCGAGGTTGGACAGCGGTTCGTCGAACAGGAACACCGACGGTTCGCGCACGATGGCGCGGCCCATGGCGACGCGCTGGCGCTGGCCGCCCGACAATTGCCGGGGATAGCGGTCGAGATAGGAGAACAGGTTGAGGACGCCCGAGGCCTTCTTGACCTTCTGGTCGATGGTCGCGCGGGTCTCGCCGCGGATCTTCGGTCCGAAGCCGATATTGTCGGAGGCTTTCAGATGCGGGAACAGCGCATAGGACTGAAACACCATGGCGATGTTGCGCTGCTGCGGCGGCAGGTCGTTGGCGCGCACGCCGCCGATCAGGAGATCGCCCGACGTGATCGTCTCCAGGCCGGCCAGCATGCGCAGCAAGGTCGACTTGCCGCAGCCGGACGGACCGACCAGCACCACGAATTCGCCGCTCTTGATGTCGAGGCCGATGTCCTCGAGGATCCTGTGCTGGCCGAAGGATTTCGACAGGTTGCGAAACAGGACGTCGGTCATGGTCACGCTCCCAATATGTCGTCGATGAACGGCAGGCAGCCGGCGGTCAACCCCGCATCCACGGGCATCACCACGCCTGTTACGCCCGAGGCACGCTCCGACGCAAGAAAAGCCACGGCTTCGGCCACTTCCGAAGCATTGACGATGCGGCCGAGCGGGTAGAGTCGCTGCAACTTGCCCAGGATTTTCGGATCCTTGGCCAGGCGATGGTCCCAGGCGGCGGTGCGGATCGATCCCGGGCAGACGACATTGGCGCGCACGCCGCTGCGGCCAAGCTCGACCGCGATCGATTTGGCATAGGCGTTGATGCCGGCCTTGGCGGCCGCATAGGCCGGATTGCCGAAATGCGCGATGGCGTTGACGGAAGAGATGAAGACGATGCTGCCTGAGCCGCGCGCGGCCATCGCCTTGGCGATAGGGTCGGCGAAGGTCATGACCCCGGTCAGATTGAGGTCGAGTTCATGCTCGATATTGTCGGCGTTGAGTGCGGAGATCGTCTCGGCGCGCGTCCAGCCGGCATTGTTGATCAGGATATCGGGCACGCCGTCCTTGTCCAGCACAGCGGCGATCCCCGCCTCGATCGAAGCCCGGTCGAGAAGGTTGAAGACATGGCGCGAGGCAAGCCGCGGGCTTGCCAGCGCCTCCTCGGACTGGTCACAGCCGACCACCCGCGCGCCCCTGTCGGCCAGCAGCGCGACGATGGCCGAGCCAAGGCCGCCGCCGGCACCGGTGACGACGACAGTGCGGCCGGCGAATTCGGCTTTCGAAACCACGGCGCTTGCTCCTCCCGCAGGTCAGGCAGATGCCGGCAGGCTAAAGAAAGGAATGTAATTAAGCAACATGATAATCTGCTTGCATGGCACGAATTCATCGATAATGTAGGAAAGTCACATAAATCTTGTGCCCAGCCATCGGCACAGGGAGCGCAAATGCGCGAAACAAATGGGAGAGATCGGATGAGCCTTGCCAAATGGACTGTCGGCCTGATGGCCGGAATGAACATGCTGGCCTTCGCGGCGCAGGCGAATGCGGGTGAGGTGCGCGTCACCGTCGCCGAATACAGCGCAAAGACCGGCCCCTATTTCGAGGAAGTGAAGAAGGAGTTCGAGGCAAAGAACCCAGGCATCACCGTCAAGTTCGAAGTCGTGCCGTGGGACGTGCTCCTGCAGAAGCTGACCACCGACATCACCGCCGGCACCAATGCGGACCTGTCGATCATCGGCACGCGCTGGCTGATCGACTTCGTCCAGCAGGATGTCGCCGAGCCGCTCGACAGCTACATCACGCCCGAATTCAAGGGGCGTTTCATCGATACCTTCCTGTCGCCCTCGATCATGAACGGCAAGACCTACGGCCTGCCGATCGCGGCGTCTGCCCGCGCCATGTATTACAACAAGGAACTGTTCGAGAAGGCCGGGATCGCCAAGCCGCCGGCAACCTGGACCGAGTTGCAGGACGATGCCCGCAAGATCAAGGCGCTGGGGTCCGGTACTTTCGGGTTCGGCCTGCAGGGCAAGGAGATCGAGACCGACGTCTATTACTACTACGCCATGTGGTCGCAGGGCACCGAGATCCTGAACAAGGATGGCACGTCGGGCCTCGGCACGCCGGGCGCGCTCGAGGCCGCCAAGCTCTACAAGTCGATGATCGACGAAGGCCTGACCGAGCCGGGCGTCACCTCCAACAACCGCGAGGATGTGCAGAACCTGTTCAAGCAGGGCAAGGTCGGCATGATGATCACCGCGCCCTTCCTGTCCAACCAGATCAAGGACGAGGCGCCGACCCTGAAATATGGCGTCGCCGCCATTCCGGCCGGCCCGACCGGGGCGCGCGGCACTTATGGCGTCACAGACTCGATGATCATGTTCAAGAACTCCAAGAACAAGGATGAGGCCTGGAAGCTGATGGACTTCCTGTTCACCACGGAGCAGCGCGCCAAGTTCACGCAAGGCGAGGGCTTCCTGCCGGTGAACAAGGAAGAGGCCAAGATGGACTATTACGTCAACAATGCCGACCTCGCCGCCTTCACCGCGCTCTTGCCCGACGCCCGCTTCGCGCCGGTCATTCCGGGCTGGGAAGAGGTCGCCCAGATCACGTCCGATGCAATGCAGAAGATCTATCTCGGTGGCGACCCCGAGGCAGGCCTGAAGGACGCGGCGGCCAAGGCCAACGCAGTGTTGAAGAAATAGGGGCCGTGCCCAAGAATAGGGCGTATCTCCCTGCGCCCGTGGCGCGCCTCAGATTCAGGCGGGGCGCGCCACTCCCCTTGTAAGAAGCATGCAACGGCTCCCCTATGGGGATGGCGAGGGCCGACAAGGCAATCACTCCGGACAAAAGGATAAATCGCCAACGTCAGCGCCGCCCCTCATTGCCCTGCCGGGCATTTCTCCCCGTATGGTGACGGGAGAAAGGGCTGGCCGCGATCTCGGCTCCTCTTTTGAGACGCCGGTGATTGGCGAAAGCGGCAACTAAGGCGCCCCTCTCCCCGTCACTATACGGAGAGAGGATGCCGGCAGGCAGGTGAGGGGCGGCGCAAACGTTGGGAAGAGTTTGTGAACCGAGCGCCTAAGAAGAACAAGTCAGTATTAGCCTGGCTCGCAAGCCAGCGCCATTGATGCCTCGCAACGCGGTACAAACCAGCCGATGCAAAATCGCTTCTTGCCCTATCTCCTGACCTTGCCCAGCCTGTTCCTGGCGGCGGTCGTCATCTTCTGGCCGGTCTGGGACCTGATCCAGATCTCGACGCATGACGTCAACCGCTTCGGCCAGTTGCGCGAATTCAGCGGCCTTGCCAATTTCGCGGCACTTGCCGCCGATCCCGACTTCGTCGCGGCACTCTGGCGCACCGGCCTATGGACCGTGCTGGTGGTGGGCGGCGCACTGCTGCTGTCGGTGCCGGTGGCGATGATCCTCAACACCGATTTCTATGGACGCGGTCTTGCCCGTGTCATCATCATGCTGCCCTGGGCGGTGTCGCTGACCATGACGGCGGTGGTCTGGCGCTGGGCGCTGAGCGGTGAAAGCGGCATGCTGAATTCCGCGCTGCTCGGGCTTGGCCTGATCGACCATAACATCCAGTGGCTGGCCAGCGCCGAGACGGCGTTTCCGATGCAGGTGCTGATCGGCATATTGGTGACGGTCCCGTTCACCACGACGATCTTCCTCGGCGGCCTGTCGTCGATCCCGGACGATCTTTACGAGGCGGCCGCGCTTGAGGGCGCCACGCCGCTGCAGCAGTTCCGCGAGATCACCTTTCCGCTGCTGAAACCGTTCATCAACATCGCCATCGTGCTCAACACCATCTATGTCTTCAATTCGTTCCCGATCATCTGGGTGATGACGCAGGGCGGGCCGGCCAACTCGACCGACATCCTGGTCACCCACCTCTACAAGCTGGCCTTCCGCATCGGCAAACTGGGCGAGGCCTCGGCGGTGTCGCTGGTAATGTTCGCCATATTGCTGGTCTTCACCATGATCTATGTGCGCCTCGCCATGCGGGAGCAACGCGCATGACGCCCAAGCTCAAACGCACCGTCATCGCCTGGCTGCTTTTGGCGCCCTTGATCGTGGTGACGATCTTTCCCTTCGCGGTGATGTTCCTGACCGCGGTCAAGCCACGGCAGGAAGTGCTGTCACCGACATGGTGGCCGAGCGAGTTCCGCTGGTCGAACTTCTCCGACATGTGGGTGGCGACCGGTTTCGGCCAGGCGCTGGCCAACTCGCTCTATGTGTCGGTCATCGCCACGGTCGGCGCCATCCTCATCTCCGTGCCCGCCGCCTATGCGATGTCGCGCTTTCGCTTTGCCGGCTACGGGGCCTTTCGCCAGTTCCTGCTGATCTCGCAGATGATCTCACCGATCGTGCTGGTGCTGGGCCTGTTCCGGCTGATGGCCGCCTGGGGGCTGGTCGAATCGACGACGGCGCTGGGCTTCATCTACATGGCCTTCAACGTCGCCTTCACCGTGTGGATGCTGCAGAGCTATTTCGACACCATTCCGCGCGATCTCGAGGAAGCCGCCTGGATGGAAGGCGCCGGCCGCTGGCTGACCTTGCGCAAAGTGTTCCTGCCGCTCTGCCTGCCGGCGATCGCGGTCACGGCGATCTTCACCTTCATCAACGCCTGGAACGAATTCGTCGTGGCGCTGACCATGCTGCGCAGCCAGGAAAGCTACACGCTGCCGATCCAGGTCTTTTCTCTCGTCGCCGGCCGCTACACGATCGAGTGGCATCACGTCATGGCCGCCACTTTGCTGGCGACACTGCCTGTGGCGATCCTGTTCATCTGGCTGCAGCGCTATCTCGTGCGCGGGCTGGCGCTCGGGGCGGTCAAATAGCAATTCCAGAAAGGTGTGCAGCGGTTTCCCACTGGAATTGCAAGAAACAGATAGCGTCACCACGGAGTCTTCATGCGTATCTTCACCGCCTCGCTGGCGACGGAAACCAACACCTTCTCGCCGGTGCCGACCGACCGGGCCTCGTTCGAGATGGCGTTCTATGCCGGGCCGGGCAAGCATCCTGAGACGCCGACCTTGTGTTCCTCGCCGATCGTGGCCTTGCGCCGCCGCGCGGCCGCCGAAGGACTGACCGTGATCGAAGGCACCGCCACCTGGGCGGAGCCGGGCGGCCTGGTGCAGCGGCAGACCTTCGAGGCGCTGCGCGACGAGATTCTCGGGCAACTCGAGGCGGCACTGCCGGTCGACGCGGTCATCCTCGGCCTGCATGGCGCCATGGTAGCGCAAGGCTATGACGATTGCGAAGGCGACCTGCTCGAGCGCGTGCGGGCAATTGTCGGACCCAAGGTGGTGATCGCCTCCGAGTTCGATCCGCACAGCCATCTGACGCCAAAGCGCGTGGCGGCCTCCGATATCATGGCCTATTTCCTCGAATTCCCGCACACCGACTTCTATGAACGCGGCGAACATGTCGTCGAGCTTGGCCTGGCTGCCGCGCGCGGCGAGATCAAGCCGGTGATCTCGACCTTCGACTGCCGCATGATCCAGGTGCTGCCGACCAGCCGCGAGCCGATGCGCTCCTTCGTGGACCGTATCAAGGCCATGCACGGCAAGGACGGCGTGCTGTCGGTATCGGTCATCCACGGCTTCATGGCCGCCGACGTGCCGGAAATGGGCACGCGCATCCTCGTCGTCACCGACAACGACAAGGCCGCAGGCGATGCGCTGGCGCAACAGCTGGGACGCGAACTCTATGCCATGCGCGAAAAGACGGCGATGACGATGCTTGATACCGCCGACGGCATCGACCGGGCGCTGGCCGTACGTGCCGGGAATCCCGGCAAGCCCGTGGTCATCGCCGACATCTGGGACAATCCCGGCGGCGGCGTTCCCGGCGACGGCACCTTCGTCTTGCGCCAGATGCTGGCGCGTGGCCTGGACAAGTTTGGCGTGGCGACGATCTGGGATCCGATTGCCGTGACCTTCTGCCTGGCGGCAGGCGAGGGCGCTGTCATCGACCTGCGTTTCGGCGGCAAGGCAGGACCCCAGGCGGGTGAGCCGATCGATGCGCGCGTCAAGGTGCTGAAAGCCGTCAACGAGGGATGGCAGAGTTTCGGGCCAAGCCGGGTGACACTTGGGCCGGCCGCCTTGGTCCGCATCGAAGGCACCGAGGTCGACATCATCCTCAACACCAATCGCACGCAGACTTTCGAGCCGGACATTTTCTCCAACATCGGCGTCGATCCGCTGGCCAAGGACATGCTGCTGATCAAGTCGACCAACCATTTCTATGCCGGATTCGAACCGATAGCCGCCGAGATCATCTATGTCTCTGCGCCGAGTTCCTATCCGAGCAATCCCGCGGTGACGGATTACAAGAAGTTGACACGGCCGGTGTGGCCGAGGGTGAAGGATCCGTGGAAGAACGGCGCTGATGATCTCCCCCGTTGAGGGGTAGATGTCGCCGAAGGCGACAAAGAAGGGCGCCTCACGCGAAGCGCCAACCCGCATCCGCTGCAGCAGGCCGAGCCCGGTCGGACCGACCCCCTCTGGCCGCTTCGCGGCCATCTCCCCCTCGAGGGGGGAGATTGGCTGGCGCTACACCAGCCCGCGCTTCACCATCATCGCTTCCGGCGAAGGCATCTTGCCGCGGAACGCAGTGTACAGCTCTTCCGGGTCCTTCGAGCCGCCGGCGGCGTAGATGTTCTTCCTCAGCCGCTCGGCCAGCGCCGGGTTGAAGGGATCGCCGGTCTCCTCGAAGGCGGCGAAGGCATCGGCGTCCAGCACTTCCGACCACATGTAGGAATAGTAGCCGGCCGAGTAGCCGTCGCCCGAGAAGACATGGCCGAAATGCGGGGTGCGGTGGCGCATGGCGATGGTGTCGGGCATGTCGAGCCTGTCGAGCGTTTCGGCTTCGAAACGAAGCGGCTCCGCCGGGGCATCGGGCCGAGCGTGATAGGCCATGTCCATCAAGGCGGAAGACGTGAATTCGACCGTGGCGAAGCCGGCCCCGAACGTGCGCGTGGCCAGCATCTTGTCGAGCAGCGCCTTCGGCATCGGCTTGCCTGTCTTGACATGCAGGGCGTGCTTTTCCAGCACCGCCGGCACCGTCAGCCAATGCTCGTAGAGCTGCGAAGGCAGCTCGACGAAATCGCGGCTGACCGAAGTGCCCGCGACCGACGGCCAGGTGACGTCGGTCAGCATGCCGTGCAGCGCATGGCCGAATTCATGGAACAGCGTCTTCGCCTCGTCGACAGACAGCAGTGCCGGCTCGCCGGCCGGCGGCTTGGCGAAGTTCATGATGTTGTAGATCACCGGCTTCGAGCCTTGGCCAAGCTTGTATCCGGACTTCAGCGCGCTCATCCAGGCGCCGGACCGCTTCGAGGGCCGCGCGAAATAGTCGGCAAGGAACAGGGCACGCTCGCTGCCATCGGCATTCTTTACCACAAAGACGCGCGCATCGGGATGCCAGGCTGCAATGCCCTTCTTCTCCTCGAAGGTGATGCCGAAGAGTTTGGTCGCCACGTCGAAGCAGGCGTCGATGACCCGGTCGAGCTGGAGATAGGGCTTCAGTTCCGCCTCGTCGAAAGCGAATTTTTCCGCGCGCAGCTTCTCCTGGTAGAAGCGCCAGTCCCAGGCGGCGAATTTTTCATTGCTGCCGGCTTCCGCCGCCAGCCGTTCCAATTCCTTCTGGTCGGCGGCGGCCTTTTCCAGCGCCTTTTCCCACACCGGATCGAGCAGCGCGTGCACCGCCTTCGGCGTCTTGGCCATGGTGTCGTCGAGCTTCAGCGCGGCGAAGGAAGCGTAGCCGAGCAGTTTCGCCTTTTCGGCGCGCAGCTTCAGCATGTCGCGCACCACGGATGTGTTGTCGCTGGCGCCGCCATTCTGGCCTCGCATGGTGAAGGCGCGGAAGGCAATCTCGCGCAGGTCGCGGCGTTCCGAGAAGGTCGTGAACGGCTCGTAGATCGAGCGCGACAGGGTGACGGCGTAGCGGCCTTTCTGGCCGCGAATCTCGGCGGCCTCGGCCATCGAACTTTTCAGGAAATCCGGCAGGCCGGCAAGATCGGCCTCGTCGAGGAACAGTGCCCAGTCGCGCTCGTCGGCCAGCACGTTCTGGCCGAAAGTCGTGCCGAGCGAGGACAGTTCCTCATTGATCCTGGCCAGCCGCTTCTTGCCCTCGGCATCGAGCTTGGCGCCGGAGCGGACAAAACCCTTCCAGGTCCTCTCCAGCACCCGCAAGGTCTCGGCGTCGAGCCCGAGGCTCTCGCGGCGCTGGTAGAGATCGTCGATGCGGGCGAAGAGTTTCTCGTTCATCGAGATCGCCGAGAAATGCCTGGACATTTTTGGCGAGATGTCGCGCTCCAGCGCCTGGATCGTATCGTTGGTGTAGGCGCCGGCCCGGCACCAGAAGATCGACGAGACGTGATCGAGCGCCTCGCCGCCCAGCTCCAGCGCTTCAAGCGTGTTCTCGATGGTCGGTGCCTCCTTGTTGGCGGCGATCGCGTCGATCTCGGCCTCATGCGCCTTCAGCGCCGCGTCGAAGACCGGGGAAAAATCACTGTCGCCGATATGGGCGAAGTCCGGCAGGCCGAGCGGGCCTTCCCACGCGGTCAGCGGATGGGCGGCGAGGTCGACGGCTTTCGTGGAGGACATGGAGGGTCTTTCGCTGGCATCAATGAGGAGGGTGTCACCGATGTAGGGCGCGGTCCGCGGGGCCGCAATATGGCAGTTGGCCGATCCGCCTCAATAGTCTTCGCAGTTTTCGGCGATTGCCGCTTGCGAGCTTGCGGTGATGCGGCTGTCTGTCACCGCGAAGGTTTCCTGCATCAGCATGTCATTGTTGGGGAAGTCGTAGCAGGCGATCACCGTGGTGACACCGCCCTCGCTCTTCTCGATCCGGTGGCGGATCGCGGCACCCGCTACCGCGCCTTTCCACTCATCGAGCGAGGCGATGAACTCCTGCTTGCCTTGAACGATGCCGAGGTCATCGAGCTTGATGCGGACATCGTCGGCAAGCAGGTCGGCGAGTTCTGTACGGTCGGCGACCAGGAGCGCCGCATACCAGCGGCTGATGATGGCGCCGTCATCGGCTCGGGCGGCGATAATTGCCACCAGCAACGCGGCCGCCGTGAGAACGACCGACCGGACGTTCATCACCTGGCGCACCGCCCCGTTCATTCCAGCACCGGCCGCTCGAAATCGCCGGTGTCCTTGTTCATCACCCAGAGCTCCCCGGTCGAAATGTCGAACCAGGCCCCGTGCAGCGACAGCCGGCCCTTGCCCTCGAGGATCGAGACGCAAGGAAAGGTCCTGAGGTTGGCGATGGAATACCGGATCGAGATGCGCTCGAGTGCTGTCTGGCGCTCCGTTGCCGTCATGAAGGTGCTGGAGGAGACGGTCTCGGCGGCTGGCGCGATCAGGCTCATCCACTTGCCGATGAAGTCGCCGGGGGACAGCGGCGCCGAATTGGGGTCGAGCGCGGCGCGGATGCCGCCGCAGCGGCCATGGCCCATGACGACGATATTCTTGACCTTGAGGCTCTGCACCGCGAATTCGAGCGCCGCCGAGGTCGAGTGGAACTCGCCATCCGGCTCGTAGGGGGGCACCAGATTGCCGACATTGCGCAGCACGAAGAGTTCGCCCGGCCCGGCGTCGAAGATCGCTTCAGGGGCCGATCGGGAATCGCAGCAGGCGACGATCATCGTCTCGGGGGCCTGCCCCTCTCGGGCGAGCTCGCGATAGCGGCCGCTCTCGGTGAGGTAACGGCCGTTCATGAAATTGCGGTAGCCGGTGAGGAGGTGGTCGGGAAGATGAGGCATGGGCGGCTAAGGCCTTTCCGTGGTTGGAGGCGGCAGCTCGTTGCGGTCGAGAAAGGCTCTAGCGGCAAATGCCGGTCGCGAGCAATGCAGAATTGTGGGAGCTGGGCATAAATGCCATGCGCCGAAGCGGGCGGGTGTCGATATTCATGCCCAGATGGCGACCGGTATGCCACGACCGTCAGCGAGCGGCGGGTTGGGAAATGGCTTCGCCCTGCCGCTGGCGATGCGGCCGGCGATCAGCATCATGACAGCCGCGTCGAGGAAATCGTCCGCGGCCGCCCCGCGCGGCGGCGGCTGGTCGAGAAAACCCATGTCATAACCGTGCCGGCAGAGCAGCGCCTTGCGCTCCGCCATGCCGGCCGGATTGATGCTGCCCCTGATCTTCTTCGGCAATTGCATGGCCTGATTGCCATTCAAGCGGCAGAAGGCGACCTCCGGATGCGATTCGAAGACGCGGCCGCGCAGATCCGGCCGCGCGATCAGCAAGGCGTCGATCTCGCGGATCTTCGAAAAGATGCCGAAGGCCTGGATGGAAACGCCGCGCGGCGGGTCCGATGTGGCCCTGGCCAAATCGCTTGCCTTGCGATGCCCGGCGTACCAGGCTTCGACGGTGGTGAAATCGCTCGTGTCGGCATAGAGCGCGGCGCGGGACGGGATCGAAAAGACGCTGGACTGGCGTGCCCCAAGCAGCGGCCTGACCAGCGCTTCCGGTCCGCGCCCGCCTTTGCTGGAGAATTCGGGCAGGCCGATCGGCATGTCGACGGCGACAATCGCATTGTCCGGGCTTGCCTTGAGCAATGCAGCGAAGCTGGCGAACACCTCGACTTGGGGCGTCGAACCGGGGTTACGAGGCGTCGAACCGGGGTTACGAGGTGTCGAGCCGTGCTCGCGCCGCACGGCGATCCAGCCGGCCTTGCAGCCATCGGCGCCGACGAGCACGACCTCGGTCGAAGTCACGCCCGGCGGTCCCGCCCCGGATGCGTGAGGTGGCGCAGTTGCACCATGGCCATCGGGTGCGACAGGCTCTGGGCGTCGGTTTCGAGCTGCAGCTCGTCGCCGCCCCGCTTGGCGGTACGTGCCAGGATCTCGTAGACCGCCGCCGTGGTCGACTGCAGCGCCTTGATCGGCGGCTGGCCGGAAAGGATGCGGGCGAGGTAGACGGCCGCTGTCAGGTCGCCCAGGCCGTTCGGCGGCTTGTCGATCAGGCGGTGCTCCGCAAGCAGGGCCTGGGTGCCGTCGAGCAGCAGATTGCCAGTACCGCCTGAAATCATCGACTGTGCCGAGGTGACCAGCATGGTCGACGGTCCGGCATGGAGTGCCGCCGAAATCACCGATTTCAGATCGGGCAACGGAACGCCGGCCATCCATTCGAGTTCGTAGCGATTGGGCGTGGCGATGTTGGCGATCGGCATCAGCCGGTCGCGCATGGCGACGGCGGTCGGCTCCGGCACATAGAGACCGCCGGAATCACCCATCACCGGATCGCAGATATAGACAGCGTCAGGCGTCCTGGCCTTCACCGCGGCGACCAGCGAAGCGACGGCCTCGGCCTGGCCGGCTTCGCCGAGATAGCCGGACAGCACCGCGCCGACCTCGCCCAGCCATGGCGCGCGCTCGAGATCGGCCATCAGCGCCTTGAACTGGTCGAGTGGCGGTACGATACGCGTCGCCCGCCCGTGGCCGGGATGCCAGGGCAGGATGACCGTCGGCACCGCCCAGACCGGAAAGCCGAGGGTCTCCAAGGCGAAGACGGCGGCACGGTTGCCGACCGAACCGCGCGCGACATGGCTGGAAATGACGATGACCGCACGCGGCGCGTCGGGTTTTTCGGCACTCATTGTTTTGTGATTCCTAGCTGCCCCGGATGAGGAAAAGCACGAGCCAGACCATCAGGCCCAGCGCCAGAAACAGGCCGAGTATCCTGCCAATGCGCGTGCCCCAGACTTCGATCGGGTCCGTGCGGTCGGCGTCGGCTGCGGCGACGTGGTCGCGCATGCCTTTCGTCGTCCGCGCCACGAAGGAGGCGCCGGCCGGGTCGGTTTCTCGCGCGACGCGCTCCAGGATACGGCGCGATTCCCTGTCGCTGTCGGGGCGTTCCGCCATGATGATGTCCCGTTTTGCCCGGACCTTACCGCGTTCGCGCGGCCAATCACAGGGCCTTGCGGCAGGACGATACATTGTCGGGCGGCTCAAGAGGCCGAGGCCGTTTTCTTGCGCGCTGATTGTGCTAATGCTTCGCATGCAACTTCTACCGAGGGACCCCATCATGCTTGCCCCGCGCCTTGCCCGACCGTCGACATTCCGCACGCTGCCCGCCTTCCTGATGATGGCGATCGTGCTGCCGCTGCTTGCCGGCTGCGGCTACAACACGATTCCGACGGCGGAGGAGAATGCCAAGGCGGCATGGAGCGAGGTGCTGAACCAGTACCAGCGCCGCGCCGATCTCATCCCCAATCTGGTCGAGACGGTCAAAGGCTATGCCTCGCATGAAAAGGACACGCTCGACGCTGTCGTCGAGGCGCGCGCCAAGGCGACGCAGATCACGGTGACGCCGGATACGCTGAAGGATCCCGAAGCCCTCAAGAAATTCCAGGATGCCCAGGCCGGGCTGACCAGCGCGCTGTCGCGGCTGATCGCGGTGTCGGAGGCCTACCCCGACCTCAAGGCCAACCAGAATTTCCTGGCGCTGCAGGCACAGCTTGAAGGTACGGAGAACCGCATCGCGGTGGCGCGGCGCGACTACATCCAGGCGGTCAGGGACTATAATCTGACGCTGAAGACCTTCCCGTCCGTGCTCTGGGCCACCTTCTGGTTCCGCGGCAACGAGCCCTTCGCCAATTTCACCGTCGACGAAGACAAGATGCAGCCGCCGAAGGTCGATTTCGGCACGAAGCAGGGCGGGTGACAGCCGGAGCCAAACGTCGTGATCTTGCAGGCCGATGAGGGACGGCGTCTGGCTCGCCTTGTCGCAGCCATGCTCTTCATCCTGGCGCTTCCGTTGGCGGCCTTCGCAGCGGATCTGCCGGCGCTCACGGGCCGCGTCGTCGACGATGCGGGCATTATCGACGCCTCGACCAAGGCGGCGCTGACGCAAAAACTCGCCGACTTCGAGACAAAGGGTTCCGACCAGATCGTCGTCGCCACCATCCCCAGCCTCGACGGCGAGGAAATCGAACCCTACGCCAACCGGCTGTTCCGCTTCTGGAAACTTGGCCAGGCCAAGGAGAACAACGGCGTCCTGCTGCTGGTCGCGCCGAACGATCGCAAGATGCGCATCGAGGTCGGCTACGGGCTGGAAGGCACGCTGACCGACCTGCACACCAAGCTGATCATCGAAAACGACATGGTGCCGGCATTCCGTGCCGGCGACTTCTCCGGCGGCATCTCCAAGGCCGTGGACGACATGGTCATGGTGCTGGAAGGCAACCCGGAGGAGCTGGAAGCGCGCGGCAAGCGCAACCAGGAGGCGCCGTTCAATTCCGACAACCTGTTCTTCGCCATCTTCATCAGCATCTGGGCGATCATCTTCTTCGGCAGCATCGCCGCCTCCATCCTGCCGCCGATCTTTGGCCAGAAGCTCGGGCCAGGCCGCTATCGCTGGCTTGGCATGACCTTCGAGCCCGGACGGCGCTCCTCATCCGGGGGCGGCTGGTCCTCGGGGAGCTCAGGCGGCGGCTGGTCTTCGGGTGGCGGCGGTGGCGGCTTTTCCGGCGGCGGCGGTTCGTCCGGCGGTGGTGGCTCCTCGGGAAGCTGGTGACGGCATGACGACACGCACCGTCAGCACGCCGAGGCCTGGTTTCCTTAGCCCGGCGATCCACGCTGTCCTGACGACCCTGGCGTTGCTGATCTTCTGCTTCGCGCTTTCCGCCGCCGAGCTGCCTGCCCTGACCGGCCGCGTCGTCGACGATGCGGGCATCATCGACGCCTCGACCAAGGCGGCGCTGACTCAAAAACTCGCCGACTTCGAGACAAAGGGCTCCGACCAGATCGTCGTCGCCACCATCCCCAGCCTCGACGGCGAGGAAATCGAACCCTACGCCAACCGGCTGTTCCGCTTCTGGAAACTCGGCCAGGCCAAGGAGAACAACGGCGTCCTGCTGCTGGTCGCGCCGAACGATCGCAAGATGCGCATCGAGGTCGGCTACGGGCTGGAAGGCACGCTGACCGACCTGCACACCAAGCTGATCATCGAAAACGACATGGTGCCGGCATTCCGTGCCGGCGACTTCTCCGGCGGCATCTCCAAGGCCGTGGACGACATGGTCATGGTGCTGGAAGGCAACCCGGAGGAGCTGGAAGCGCGCGGCAAGCGCAACCCCGCCGACAACAGCACTCCCATCGATCCCATCGTCGCGGTGTTCCTGATCCTTTGGGCGACGATGTTCCTCGGCGGCCTGGCGATGGCATTCCTGCCGCCGATGTTCGGCACGAAATTGTCGCCGGGCGTGTATAGATGGCTGGGCATGACGTTCCGTTACGGCCGGGGACCAAGCGGATCGTCCTCGGGCTCCAGCGGCTGGACAACGGGTTCGTCGGGCGGCGGCTGGTCGTCGGGAAGCTCCGGCTGGTCGTCCGGGTCGAGCAGCGGCGGCGGGTTTTCGGGCGGCGGTGGCTCGTCCGGTGGTGGCGGTTCTTCAGGAAGCTGGTGAGACAATGGCAACACGACCGATCAGCCCGCAGGATCATGAGCGTATCGCCGATGCGATCCGCGCCGCCGAGGCCAAGACCGACGGCGAGATCTACTGCGTCGTGGCGCATGCCAGCGACGGCTATTTCGCCCCCGCCGCCCAGATGGCGACGCTTGGCATGCTGGTCGTCAGCCTTGCCGTAGCCTACGGGCTGGAGGCATGGTGGCTCACCATCCGCCTGCCGCATTTTGTCATCGCCCAGCTCTTGGCGCTGGCCTGCGTGCTGGCCTTGCTGTGGGTGTTGCCTGGCCTGCGCATCCACATGGTGCCACGGCGGCTGCGCTATCAGGCGGCGCACGCCAATGCGATCAAGCAGTTCCTTGCCCGCAACGTCCATCGCACCACGGCGCGCACCGGCGTGCTGATCTTCGTCTCGATCGCCGAGCGCTACGCGGAGGTGGTCGCCGATTCGGGCATCGACGCCAAGGTCGGCCAGCATGTCTGGGACGGCGTGGTGCGCGACCTCACGGCGCACGCCGGCGACGACCGGCTTGCCGACGGTTTCGTCAAGGCGATCGAGCAGGTGGGGGCGGTGCTGGCCGAACATTTCCCGGTCACCCCGGGCGATACCAACGAGCTGGACGACCATCTGGTCGAAATCTGAAAGGCCTGCCTGCAAACGCGACCTTGCCGATCCGGCCTGTTTGCGGACATGCGTTGCCCCACGGCAGCGGTGTCCGCATCGGTTGTGAGAAAGCGATCGACGGGCCGCCCGGACTCTTGCAATCGGGCCATGCGGGTTTATGGTTAACAAATCATGAATACGCTGACGATCGACATCCGGAAAGCCGACCCGCGCGATGCAGGCGCCATCGCCGAGGTGCATCTGGAAGCCTGGCGCGGCGCCTATTCCGGCATTATCCCACACCGCACGCTAACATCGATGATCAACCGCCGCGGCGCCGACTGGTGGGCGAATGCGATTCGCCGCGCCGCCACCGTTCTGGTGGTTGAAATCGGCGGCACGATCGCCGGCTATGCGACGATCGGCAAGAACCGTGCCCGCGAGCTCAAGCAGCAAGGCGAGATCTACGAATTGTACCTGCGCCCGGAATATCAGGGCATCGGTCTCGGCCGTCGCCTGTTTTCGGCAGCCAGGGCGCGTCTTGCCGACCATGGCCTGAAAGGCATGGTGGTGTGGGCGCTGGAGGATAACCAGAACGCGTTGGCCTTCTATGCCGGCGCCGGTGGCCGCGATATCGCCGAGGGTGTCGAAATCTTCGAGCAGAAGGCGCTGAAGAAGGTCGCTTTCGTCTGGGAGTGACTGCCCGGGGATGATTGCGGCAAGCCAAGCCGGTGCGCGGTTCGTATCGCCCGCCAAATCACGGCACTGAAACATCTTGTGCCGATGATTGAACGCGCCGGATGCCGGCGCGTCCCGCCTGACCTTCGTGAACACCATTCGCCGCATTGCACCATTCCGCGCCGCCCGCTATCTCCTCCCAATCGAGAGAGGGACAAAGCCATGCGCATTGAAGCCATAGCCATCGGAAAGAATCCGCCTGAGGACATCAACGTCATCATCGAAGTGCCGATCGGCGGCGAGCCGATCAAGTATGAGATGGACAAGGAGGCCGGCACGTTGTTCGTCGACCGCTTCCTGCACACCTCGATGCGCTACCCCGGCAATTACGGCTTCGTGCCGCACACGCTGTCGGGTGACGGCGATCCGATCGACGTGCTGGTCTGCAACACGCGCGCGCTGGTGCCGGGCTGCGTCATCAATGTCAGGCCGATCGGCGTGCTGGTGATGGAAGACAATGCCGGTCAGGATGAAAAAGTCATCGCGGTGCCGTCGCCGAAGCTGACTCTGCGCTACGAGAACGTCACCGAATACACGCATCTGCCCGACATCACGCGCCAGCAGGTGCAGCACTTCTTCGAGCACTACAAGGATCTCGAGCCCGGCAAATGGGTCAAGATCGAAGGCTGGCACGATTCCAAATATGCCAAGCAGATGATCGTCGAGGCGATCGAACGGGCGAAGAAGAGCAAGTAGGCGACTCGGCTTTCGTCATCCCAGGACGGAGCAGCCGCGAAGCGGCGTCGTGTAGCCCCTGGTATCCATGCCGTGATTTCTGCGCAGTGCCCGGCGGTCCCCGGGGTCTGCGCCGTATCGCTGCGCTCCGGAATGACGAAGTGACGGGCGCTGCGGCCAATCTCCAACGTGCCTAATTATCCACCCGGCCGAAGGGCGGCACATTGCCGATGGCGGTGTGCCGGTCCTTGCCGCAGGCAAAGGTGCGCGCCTTTTCGTCGGCGAGTTTTCGTGCCTGGTCGTTGGCTTGCGGGTTACCGGTGGCGAGGACAAGGCCGATCGTGCAGCTTTCCCGCGCATCCATCTGGCCGACCTTGGCGACGAGCAGGACGTCGATCGACTTGTTCCCGTCCTCGCCATTGCTGATCGTGCGGCGGTGGATGACCGCGAAGGGCACGGCCTTGTCGCCATTGGTTTCGATGCGCCATTCGACCTTGGCTCCGGATGAATTGAAGCCTGAAAAACTCTCCCATGCGGACGTCATGTCGCCGCCCGGCGGAAAACCGTAAAACAGCGATTCGCGGGCGTCGTCATAGGCGATCAGCACGGGATAGCCGCGGTAGCCGGAGCAGGCGAGATCGGCCCAGTCGCCATCGCCTTCTCCGGCTTGTGCGTAGGTCACGCAGTCCTTCTTCCAGTCGAGGTCGGTGTAGGCGCTGGAAATGTCGCCGGCCAAGGCTGCCCGGCAGAGACCGGCTAGGGCAAACGGGATCAGAACGGCACGCATGACGGACACCTCCGGTTCGGGCCGGACCAGCGTACCGCCAATCGCTATTTCTTCAAGCTCGCTTCGATCAGCAGATCGGCGTTGCGGGCAACCGACTGCGCGGGGCCGCCGAGCCCGAACAACTGGCCGCTGATATAGGCGCCCTCGATCAAGAGCAGCAGCCCGTCGCCCAGCGTATCGGCGTCGCCGGCGCCCATCGCTGCGGCCATGGCGCGCAGGCGGCGGCGCAGTTCCTGCTTGTTGCCTTCACTCACCACGCGCGCCGGATGGCCGCGCTCGGGATATTCGACCGCCGCGTTGGTCATGCCGCAACCGCGATATTCCGGCATCTGCGTGCGTTTGCCGATGCGGGTCAGGAAGGCTCCGATCTGCGCCCGTGGATCGCCGGGATGGGCGTTGACCGCCTCGTCGAAACGCCCCCAGAACTCGAGGTCGTACCGCCTGAGATAGGAAGCGGCCAATTCGTCCTTGGACGGGAAACTGCGATAGAGGCTGGGCTTGGTGACGCCGGCGCGCCTGACGATCTCGTCGACGCCGATCGCCCTGATGCCGCGCCGGTAGAACAGGTCATACGCCACGTCGAGGATCTTCTTGGCGGCCTTCGGCGGCGCCGGTGCGTTACCGTCGCTGATCGTCAGTTCAATATTTTTGTCGGTTGGCATCATGGGACTCGATTGACAATGTTACCGATCGGTACGTATACATGCTCCCTTCTTGCAACGTACCGGTCAGTAACATGGTAGCTCAATCCCGTCCGTTTGGCCAGCGCTACGCTTTCGTCGTGGTCGGTGTCATCTTCCTCTGCCTGCTGATCGCGGCCGGCCTGCGGTCCGCGCCCGCCGTCATGATGCTGCCGCTGGAAAACAGTTTTGGCTGGCGGCGCGACGTCATCTCGCTGGCGGCCGGCGTCGGCATCCTGCTCTATGGCCTGACTGGTCCGTTCGCCGCCGCGCTGATGGAGCGGATCGGGCTGCGCCGCACGCTGATCGCGTCGCTGGTGGTGATGTCGGGCTCGACGGCGCTCAGCCTGCTGATGACCGAACCCTGGCATCTGTTCATCACCTGGGGTGTCTTCTCGGGTATCGGCTCGGGCGCTGTCGCCAGCGTGCTCGGCGCCACTATCGTCAACCGCTGGTTCAAGACCAATCGCGGCCTGGTCATGGGCTTGATGTCGGCCTCAAGTGCAACCGGCCTGCTGGTGTTCTTGCCGCTGCTTGCCTCGCTGGCGCAATCCGGCGGCTGGAAGCCGGTCGCCATCGCGGTCGCGATCGCCACCGCCTGTCTTCTGCCGCTGGTCTGGCTGCTGGTGCCGGAGCGCCCGGCCTCGATCGGCATGGTGCGCTATGGCGCCGAGGCCGATGACGTGCCGCCGGTCTCGCCCGCATCGCAAGGCAATTTCCTGGCGCATACGCTGAACACGCTGCGCCGCGCCGCCGGCACGAGGGTGTTCTGGTACCTGTTCGCCACTTTCTTCGTCTGCGGCTTCACCACCAACGGGCTGGTCGGCACGCATCTGATCGCCTTCTGCGGCGATATGGGCATCGGCGAGGTGCAGGCCGCGGGCCTGTTGTCTATGATGGGTATTTTCGACCTGATCGGCACGACGCTGTCGGGCTGGCTCACCGACCGCTTCGACCCGCGCAAGCTGCTCGGCGTCTACTACGCCATCCGTGGCCTGTCGCTGATCTACCTGCCCTATTCCGGCTTCTCGGCCACCAGCCTGATCATTTTCGCCGTGCTCTACGGTCTCGACTGGATCGCAACCGTGCCGCCGACGCTGCGGCTCGCCAACGAGGCGTTCGGCGACCGCAGCGGTCCGATCGTGTTCGGCTGGATCGTTGCCGGACATCAGGTCGGCGCCGCGGCCGCGGCCGCCTTTGGCGGCACCATGCGCGAACTGCAGGGCAATTACGAACTGGCCTTCCTCATCGCCGGCATGACGGCTATCGCGGCGGCCTGTATCTCGCTGCTGATCAACACCAGCCGGCCGGCATTCGACCCGGAACCGCAGGCAGCTTGAGGTGGTGAGGCCTTATAATCTCCCCACTCGAGGGGAGATGTCGCCGAAGGCGACAGAGGGGTGCTGGCGCGTGAAGCGCTGACGTCCCGCGCCTGCGAAAATGAGTTGAGCCCGGTCGAACCGACCCCCCCTCTGGCCTGCCGGCCATCTCCCCCTCAAGGAGGGGAGACTGGCAGCTTAGACCCCGCCAGTTCCGCGATGAGGATTCTAATCCGGGTAGCAGACCATTGGAATGTTCGGCCAGACGGCGGTGTCGCAGTTGGCGGCGTCCTGGCGCTGCTTGAAGGCGGCGGTGACCGGGCCGGTCACCACCGGATCGACGCCGTCGGGTGCATCGGCGAAGACCTGTTCGGCCGGCGCATTGGACGGCAAGGCCGGCCGTGCCTCCTTAAGCGTCGCGGCCGACTGCGCGGCATTGGCCGCCAGCAACATGGCAAAGGCCGCGGATGCGATGAGCGGCCAAAAACGATTGAGTTTATCGGTCATGATGGTCGAACTGTCCGGGTCCTGAAAGGTTCCCGCCTTGGTTAACAAAATCATCTCACACGCAGATGCTTAAGATTTGATGAGTATTTGGTGTCGCGCGTCCTCTTTCGCAAATGCGAAAAACCCTGTATGAGCCGCGCAACCGAAAGAGGCGGCGCCTTTGGCCTGCTGCCTGCAACGCTCCCGAGACCAGAACATGAAACTCCGTAATATCGCGATTATCGCGCACGTCGACCATGGAAAGACAACCCTTGTCGACCAGCTTTTGAAGCAGTCCGGCTCCTTCCGTGACAATCAGCGCGTCGCCGAGCGCGCCATGGATTCCAACGACCTCGAAAAGGAACGCGGCATCACCATCCTGGCCAAGGCGACCTCGGTCGACTGGAAGGATACCCGCATCAACATCGTCGACACCCCCGGCCACGCCGATTTCGGCGGCGAGGTCGAGCGCATCCTGTCGATGGTGGATTCGGCCATCGTGCTGGTCGATGCCGCCGAGGGTCCGATGCCGCAGACCAAGTTCGTCGTCGGCAAGGCGCTGAAGGTCGGGCTGAAGCCGATCGTCGTCATCAACAAGATCGACCGCCCGGACGCTCGTCATGTCGAGGTGGTCAACGAGGTGTTCGACCTGTTCGCCGCGCTCGACGCCACCGACGAGCAACTCGACTTCCCGATCCTCTATGGTTCGGGCCGTGATGGCTGGGTTTCGGAAAATCCGGAAGGCCCGAAGGACCAGCAGCTGGCGCCGCTGTTCGACCTCATCGTCAAGCATGTGCCGGCGCCGACCGTTCATCCCGGCCCGTTCCGCATGATCGGCACCATCCTGGAGGCCAACCCCTTCCTCGGCCGCATCATCACCGGCCGCATTGAATCCGGCACGCTGAAGGCCAACCAGGCGGTCAAGGTGCTGCACCATGACGGCACCCAGATCGAAACCGGCCGCATCTCGAAGATCCTGGCTTTCCGCGGCCTCGAGCGCCAGCCGATCGAGGAAGCCCAGGCGGGCGACATCGTCGCCATCGCGGGCCTGTCGAAGGGCACCGTCGCCGACACGTTCTGCGACCTGGCGGTTACCGAGGCGCTGCATGCGCAGCCGATCGATCCGCCGACCGTGACCATGTCGTTCCTCGTCAATGACAGCCCGCTCGCCGGAACCGAAGGCGACAAGGTGACCAGCCGCGTCATCCGCGACCGCCTGCTGCGCGAGGCCGAAGGCAATGTCGCGCTCAAGATCGAGGAATCGCCCGACAAGGATTCGTTCTTCGTCTCCGGCCGTGGCGAATTGCAGCTCGCCGTGCTGATCGAGACCATGCGCCGCGAAGGCTTCGAGATCGCCGTGTCGCGTCCGCGCGTCGTCATGCAGAAGGGCGAGAACGGCGAATTGCTGGAGCCGGTCGAGGAAGTCGTCATCGACGTCGACGAGGAGCATGCCGGCGTCGTCGTGCAGAAGATGTCGGAGCGCAAGGCCGAGATGGTCGAGTTGCGCCCGTCGGGCGGCAATCGCCAGCGCATCGTGTTCCACGCGCCGACGCGCGGCCTGATCGGCTACCAGTCGGAACTGTTGACCGATACGCGCGGCACCGCCGTGATGAACCGGCTGTTCCATGCCTACGAGCCCTACAAGGGCGAATTGCCAGGCCGCACCAACGGCGTGCTGATCTCCAACGAGCAGGGCGAATCGGTCGCCTACGCCATGTGGAACCTGGAAGACCGCGGCCCTATGGTCATCGACCCGGGCGTCAAGGTCTATCAGGGCATGATCATCGGCATCCACTCCCGCGACAACGACCTCGAAGTGAACGTTCTGAAGGGCAAGAAGCTGACCAACATCCGTGCCGCCGGCAAGGATGAGGCGGTCAAGCTCACCCCGCCGATCCGCATGACGCTCGAACGCGCGCTGGCCTGGATCCAGGACGACGAGCTGGTCGAGGTGACGCCGAAGACCATCCGCCTGCGCAAGCTCTATCTCGATCCGAACGAGCGCAAGCGCTTCGAGAAGTCGGCCAAGGCGGTCGGCGCGGCGTAAATTTTTCTCCAGACGATTTCTGAGAGGGGCGGAGCATCACATGCTCCGCCCCTCTCTCGTTCATCCGCCGGCCGCGCTGATGATCGCTTCGTGGTCCGGCTCGCCGGCCAGGTCGACGCGGATCGTCATTCCCTGGCGGGCCGGCTTGCGCAAGGCCTTGGCTCCGTCCGGATCGATGACCAGCAGGCGCCGCTCCTCCAGCGCCTGAAGCCGCGAGCGCGAGATACCGAGTTCGCCGGCGAGCAGACGATCGAGCCGGAGCGATGTCGGCATTTCCAGCCCGAGCCGCAGTTCCAGGATCGCCGGGCTTTCCCTGGTATCGCCGAGCAACCGCTTGCGGACGGCGACATCGGCAAACTCCTCGACACGCCCCACCCGGTTGCGCAAGGCGACGATGTCGAAGGCATGGCGCCGCGCCAGCCCCGGGTCGTTGCTTTCGAGTGCCTGCAGCAGTGCGGGTTCGATGTCGCGGCGGTTGCAGCGTTCGAAAATGCCGAAATTCCAGGAATTGTCGCAATCGACGCAGCGGTAGATCAGCCACACGTCGATGCGCTTGCCATTGGCGTTGACGCGGAATTTGCCGCTGCAGCGATAGGCCTTCACGCCGCCGCAGCGATTGCAGTTGATGAGCGGTTGAGGTGCGATTGCGGGCGTGATCGCCCAGTGGATACGTACAGCGGAAGACATGCCGATAAGCCCTTCCCGTCGGGAAGTTCATCAGGTCGGCAATGTCGAGATGCCCATGCGGGCGCGGCGTGGCGGTAGGCTGCGGAGATGGTGAAGTCAGGTGTCGCCGGCGGAAAGCGCGCGACAGCGGTTCAGCAGTGCCAAACCGGTCTCGAACCGCCGCCCAGAAGAACACATGAACATGAAACAGGCACCACGGATGCGGTGCCATGCGAGTGTGTCGGGGGAGTTGACGAGACCGGCGGTTACTGAGGCAAAGTGAAGCTCGAAATTGTTTCGCGGCGGCTCTTCTAGCGGCGTGACGCCGCGCCGACAAGCGTCTTTTTCGTCGGTGCTACCGCAGGTCGACCGCATGCGCTAGTGTCAGGCTTAAGAGCTTGTCAGACAGAGATATTGGCCATGCATCTTACCTCGTTGCTGATTTTCGCCGCCGCCTTGTTCGTCGCCGCCGGTTCGCCCGGTCCGTCGATCGCCGCACTCGTGGCGCGTGTCATCGCGAAGGGCTTTCGCGACGTGTTTCCGTTCCTGCTCGCCATGTGGATCGGCGAGGGCATCTGGCTGTCGCTGGCGGTGTTCGGGCTGGCCGTGGTGGCACAGACCTTTCACTTCGCCTTTGTCGTGGTGAAATGGGCCGGTGTCGCCTATCTCGCTTACCTAGCCTGGAAGATGTGGACGGCGCCCGTCGACGCGAAAGAGGGCGAGATGCCGCGCGAGGATTCGCCGGCGAAGCTGTTTTTCGCGGGCATGGCGGTGACGCTCGGCAACCCCAAGATCATGATGTTCTACCTGGCGCTGCTGCCGACCATCATCGACCTGGCATCGGTCAGCATTGTCGGCTGGGTTGAGTTGACGGCGACCATGGCGGTGGTCCTGATCGCCATCGACCTTGCCTGGGTGCTTGCCGCATCGCAGGCGCGCAAGCTCCTGAAGAGCAAGCGCGCCATGAAGATCGCCAACCGCGTCAGCGCCACCACGATGGCCGGTGCCGCCGCGGCGATCGCGGCACGATCCTGAGGCGAGGCGTCAGCCCATCATATTGATGATGGGGGCGATCTCGACATTGCAGTTCGGCATGGCCAGCATCGGGCAGCCCTTGGCCTTCTCGGCGGCATCGTCGATATCCCTGGCCTCGATGATCGAGTAGCCGCCGGTCGGGTTGCTGCCGCCATTGTTTTCTATCTTGCCACCCGGCATGACGGTCTTCGACATGCCGACCGGATTGCCAGGGTCGACAACAGCCGAACCAAGCTTTCCAAACCAGCCTGTCCAGGCGTCGGTCATCGCCTTTCGCTCGGCTTCACTCGTCGGCATCTTGCCGGAGCCGTGATAGACATAGAGAAACTTCGCCATGTTCTCCTCCCTTGATGAGCGGCATCGAACCGGCACGCGGTCATGCCGCCTGCCGATCATCGGACCAAACCGGCAAACAAGCAACGAGAATGAGGGATGCCTAATGTAAGGCGTGGTTGGGCTGCTGCCGAGCCTCACCGTGCCATGGCGTGGTATTCGTCGTTCGGCCGCATGTCGATCGCCGCTGCCACGCGGTTCGACATGTTGAAGAAGGCCGAAGTCGAGGCGATGTCCCAGATGTCGCGGTCGCTGAAGCCGGCCTGACGCAAAGCCGCCCTATCGGCCTCGACGATTTTTGCCGGCTCCTCGGTCAGCTTGACCGCGAATTCGAGCATGGCGGTCTGCCTCGGCGAAAGAGCGGCGGCGCGGAAATTCATCACCATCATCTCGCCGAGCGCCGGGTCGCCGGACAGCTGGCGCACCGCCGCGCCATGCGCGGTCAGGCAGTAATAGCAATGATTGATCGAGGAGACCGCGACCGCGATCATCTCGCGCTCCAGCTTCGACAGGCCCGAATCACCCAGCATCAGATCGTTGTACATGTCGGTGAAGGCGCGCAGCTTCTTGTCGTCGAAGGCGTAGGCCTTGAGCACGTTCGGAACCAGGCCGAGCTTCTCCTCGCATTTGGCGAAATAGGCCTTTGTCGGTTCGCTCAGTTCCCTTGAATCGAGATCAAGCGCGGTGATCTTGCCGGTCATGGTCATTTTCTCCTCTTCGGGCGCGGCCTTGCCGCGGAATTCCGATAATTCTCGGCAAGCCGTCAAACCTTTGTCGCCAAACAGCGGTCATCTGCTACGATAGTCGTAAAAGCATTCGACGGGAGGCAATAGCGTCATGGCCAGCGTGAAATCCGCAGCGAAGCCGAAGAAAAAAACCACATCAGCGACAAAAACCGAGGAAAGGCCTGCCCGGCTCGCCGATTACCTGCTCGCGCGCGCGCCCGCCGAAGACATCGCCGCCTATGACGTGGCCGACCTCGAACGCGCCGCCGACCTCGCCGGCCAGGCGGTCGCCAGGCACAAGAAGGGCGCGTGCGTTGTTGCCGTCGAGGCCGATTCGGGCGTCGTTCGCGAAGGCCGGCCGGTGACGGTCATTACCGTCGTCAACGACAACATGCCGTTCCTGTTCGATTCCATCCTCGGCGAGGTTACCGAGACGTCGGGTGAGCCGACATTGGTCACCCACCCGGTCATCACCGTGCGTCACGGCAAGCGCGGTGTCGAGGAAATTCTGGGAGACGGCAATTTCGCCAAGGACGACGGCAATCACGACCGGCTGAGCGTCATCCACGTCCATATCCCGCGGCTGACGGCGGACGCGGCAAACGCCTTGACCGAGCGGTTGCGCAAGATGCTTGGCCAGGTCCACGCCGCCGTCAACGACTGGAAGCCGATGCTGGCCCGGCTCGACCAGGCGATCTCCGAGTTTCGCTATTCGCCGGTGCCGCTCGACAAGAAGAGCGTGGCCGAGGCGATCGCCTTCCTGGAATGGCTGCGCGACGACAATTTTACTTTCCTCGGCATGCGCGAGTTCAAATACACCGGCGGCGAGGAAAGCGGCAATCTGGAGCGCGCCGACAAGCCCGGCCTCGGCATCCTCAGCGATCCCGACGTGCTGGTGCTGAGGCGCGGCACCGAAGCGGTGACGACAACGCCCGAGATTCGCGCCTTCCTGCATGGGCCGGAGCCGCTGATCGTCACCAAGGCCAATGCCAAGTCTTCCGTGCACCGGCGCATCTATCTCGATTACATCGGCGTCAAGACCTACACGGCCAAGGGCGTGTTGTCGGGTGAACTGCGCATCGTCGGCCTGTTCACCTCGACCGCCTACACGCGGTCGGTGATGAAGATCCCGTATCTCCGGTCAAAGGCCGAGACCATCATCGCCAAGTCCGGCTTCGACCGGCATGACCACTCCGGCAAGGCGCTGATCAACGTGCTGGAAAGCTATCCGCGCGACGAACTGTTCCAGGTGCCGGTGCCGATCCTGCGCAAGCACGCCGCGGCCATTCTGGGGCTGATCGAGCGGCCGCGCGTTCGGGCGCTGGTGCGCGCCGACCAGTTCGACCGCTTCGTCTCGATTCTCGTCTTCGTGCCGCGCGACCGCTACGACAGCGTCGTGCGCGAGAAGATCGGCGCCTATCTCAAGACCGTGTTCGAGGGCCGGCTGTCGGCCTATTACCCGGCCTTCCCCGAAGGCGGTCTGGCGCGCGTGCACTTCATCATCGGCCGCTCAGGCGGCAAGACGCCGAAAGTCGAGCAGGCGACGATCGAGGCGGCGATCCGCGACATCGTGCGCACCTGGGAGGATGCCCTTTCCGACGCGGCGGACGCCGATGGCGGCGACCAGGCGTTGAAGGCCATCGCCGCAAGGCTGCCGGAAAGTTATCGCGACTCCTTCAGCGCGGCGGTGGCGCTGGTCGATGCCGGGCGCATCGCCAGGATCAGCGCCGACAATCCGATCGCCATCGACTACTACCGCCATGCCGAGCAGAAGCCGCATCAGGCGGCGCTGAAGATCTATCACCATGGCAGCCCGGTGGCGCTGTCGCGGCGGGTGCCGGTGCTGGAAAACATCGGCTTCCGCGTCATCAGCGAGCGCACCTTCGAGGTCGGCGACGACCAGTCCGGCTTGGTCTTCATCCACGACATGGAGCTGGAGAACAGCTACGGCAAGCCGATCGACCTTACCGATGGCGGCGCGCTGTTCGAGGATGCGTTCCTGTCGGTGTGGCGCGGCGATGTCGACAATGACGGTTATAACGGCCTCGCCCAGACAGCCGGCCTGTGGTCCGGTGAAATCACCATCCTGCGCGCCTATGGCCGCTATCTGCAGCAGGTCGGCATTCCGCAAAGCCAGGATTTCATCGCTGCCGCCCTCAATCGGTATCCCGAGATCGCGCGCGGCCTGCATGCGCTGTTCATTGCCCGGCTTGGCCCCACGGCCGAGGGCGAAGGGGTGGTGGCGGCAAAGCATCTCAAGGCCAAGATCAAGGATGCGCTGGAGGATGTGCCCAACATCGATGACGACACCATCATCCGCCGCTATCTCAACCTGATCGAAGCCTCGTTGCGCACCAATCATTTCGTTGCCGATACGAAGCAGAAAGGCCAGTCCCTGGCGATCAAGCTCGAGTCGCAGGCGGTCGAAGGGCTACCGGCGCCACGGCCGTGGCGCGAGATCTTCGTCTACGGGTCGGAGGTCGAGGGCCTGCACCTGCGCTTTGGCCCGGTGGCGCGTGGCGGCCTGCGCTGGTCGGACCGTGCCCAGGACTATCGCACCGAGGTGCTCGGCCTGGTCAAGGCGCAACAGGTCAAGAATGCCGTCATCGTGCCGGTGGGCGCCAAGGGCGGTTTCTTCCCCAAGCGCCTGCCGGCGGGCGGCAGCCGCGACGCGATCTTCGAGGCGGGCACCTCCGCCTACAAGAATTTCGTCTCCAGCCTGCTGTCGATCACCGACAATATCGGGCTGGACGGTGTCATTCCGCCAGCGGGTGTCGTGCGCCGCGACCAGGACGACCCCTATTTCGTCGTCGCCGCCGACAAGGGCACGGCGACCTTCTCCGACACCGCCAACGCCATCTCCGAGAAGCACGGCTTCTGGCTCGACGATGCCTTCGCCAGCGGCGGCTCGGCGGGCTATGACCACAAGAAGATGGGCATCACCGCCAAGGGTGCCTGGGAAGCGGTCAAGCGGCATTTCCGCGAGATGAACCGCGACATCCAGACATCGCCTTTCACCGCCGTCGGTGTCGGCGACATGTCGGGCGACGTGTTCGGCAACGGCATGCTTCTGTCCCCGAAAACCAGGCTGATCGCCGCCTTCGATCACCGCGATATCTTCATCGACCCCGATCCGGACATGGCGGCCTCGATGGCCGAGCGCGAGCGCATGTTCGCGCTGCCGCGCTCGAGCTGGCAGGACTATGACAAGAGCAAGCTGTCGGAAGGCGGTATCATCGTCTCGCGCAATCAGAAGTCGATCACCTTGCCGGCCGCGGCGGCGGCGGCAATCGGCCTCGGCAAGACGACCGCCACGCCGGTCGAGATCATGACCGCCATCCTGAAGGCGCCGGTCGATCTCCTGTGGTTCGGCGGCATCGGCACCTACTTGAGGGCATCCACCGAAACCAACGCCGAGGTCGGCGACCGCGCCAACGACGCCATCCGCATCACGGCGCTCGACGTGCGTGCCAAGGTGATCGGGGAGGGCGCCAATCTCGGCGTCACGCAGCGGGCGCGCATCGAGTTCGGCATGAATGGCGGCCGCTGCAATTCCGACGCCATCGACAATTCGGGCGGCGTCAACTGCTCCGATGTCGAGGTCAACATCAAGATCGCGCTGGCGTCGGCCATGCGCAAGGGATCGCTGACGCGCCCTGCACGCAACAAGCTGCTGGCCGAGATGACCGAAGAGGTCGGCGGGCTGGTGCTGTCCAACAACTATCAGCAGACGCTGGCGCTTTCGATCGCCCGCAAGCGCGGCCTCGCCGACATCGCGCACCAGGCCCGGTTCATGTCGGCGCTCGAAGCGCGCGGCCTGCTCGACCGTGCCGTGGAAACACTGCCGTCACCGGCGGCCCTTGCCGAGCGCGAAGCACGTGGCGAGCCGCTGACCAGGGCCGAGCTCGGCGTGCTGCTCGCCTATGCCAAGATCGTGCTGTTCTCCGACATCGTCGCTAGCGACGTGCCCGACGACGCGCATTTCGACCGCGATCTGATGGGCTATTTCCCGGACCGGATGGCGAAGAAATACGCGGCCGAGATACATGGCCACCGACTGCGCCGCGAAATCATCGCCCGCGTCGTCGCCAACGACCTCGTCAATCGCGGCGGCCCTTCCTTCGTCAACCGGCTGCAGGAGGCCACGGGGCGCACCGCCGCCGACGTGGTGCGCACTTTCGCCGTGGTGCGTGACGGCTTTGCGCTGCCGGTGCTCTATCGCGAGATCGACGCGCTCGACAACCAGATCGACGGCCAGGTGCAGCTCGATCTCTACCAGATGGTCAGCCGGCTGATCTACGTGACCAGCGGCTGGTATCTCAAGAACGATACCGGCATGGCACCCCTTGGCCAGCGCATCGCGGAACTGCAGGAGGCGCGCAGGGCGCTGGAGCCGAAGCTCGTTTCGCTGCTGCCGGCGTTTTCGCGCGAACGCATCGAGGAGAAACGGCACGGGCTGTTCAAGGCCGGCACGCCTGAGCGGCTGGCCGAACAGCTGGCGCTGAGTGAGGTGGCGGAACTCGTCCCCGACATCGCGCTGACCGCGCGGATGGCAAATGCCGACATCGTCGCCGCGGCAAGGGCGTTCTTTGCCGTCAGCGATGCCTTCCGGATTCCCCGCGTCGAGGATGCCGCGCGCTCGATCACGCCTTCGGACTACTATGATCAGCTTGCGCTTTCGCGCGCTACCGACACGATTGGTGCGGCGCGTCGCGGCATTGCGGTCGCGGCACTCACCGGTCATGCCAAGGCGGGGGATCCGGTCGCTGCATGGCTGGAAGCCGGCGGCGAACGCGTGGCGCGCATACGCGAGCGGCTGCAGGCGCTGACCGAGGGCGGCGACATCACCGTGTCGCGGCTGTCGGTCGCGTCAGGGCTGATGAGCGACCTGACGGGGATGTGAGCAGGTTCGTTTCGCAAGCTGGCGCCGCCCCTCATCCGGCTGCCGCCACCTTCTCCCCGTGTAGTGACGGGGAGAAGGGAACAGGGCGCAAGGCCGGCGCCCATTCCGCGACGTAGACAATTGGTGAAATCCGCCGCAACAGCCTCTTTCTCCCCGTCACTATACGGGGAGAAATGCCCGGCAGGGCAATGAAGGGCGGCGCGACGCTTGTCATTTGCATGAGCATCGGAAAAAATGCAGACATGGCGCCCGACGCGAGCGGGCCAAAGGAATCATCATGGCGGTAGAGACTGTGCAGCGTGCGTCCGGACGCGGCATCTGGGGATGGATGTTCTTCGACTGGGCGGCGCAGCCGTTCTTCACGGTCGTCACCACCTTCATCTTCGGCCCCTATTTCGTTTCGCGCATGGCTGGCGATCCCAACACCGGCCAGGCGGTCTGGGGCTACGGCATCGCGGCGGCCGGGCTGGTCATTGCCGTGCTGTCGCCGGTCCTCGGCTCGATCGCCGACCAGACCGGTCCGCGCAAGCCATGGATCGCTTTCTTCGCCGCGATCAAGATCACCAGTCTCGCCTTGCTCTGGTTCGCCGCGCCGGGCTCGAACCTGTTCCTGATCGTGGCGCTGTTTTCGCTGGCATCGGTGGCGGCGGAATTCTCCACCGTGTTCAACGATTCGATGATGCCGCGGCTGGTGCCGAAGAGCGAGATCGGCCGCATCTCCAACACCGCCTGGGGCCTCGGCTATCTCGGCGGCATGATCGCGCTGATCTTCGTCGTCACCTGTCTCGCCGGCTCGCCGGAGACCGGCAAGACGATCATCGGCATCAACCCGCTTTTCGGGCTCGACCCGAAGCTTGGCGAGGATGCGCGCGCCACCGGGCCGCTGTCGGCCGGCTGGTACTTCCTGTTCATCCTGCCGATGTTCTTCTTCACGCCGGATGCCATCAAGGGCATTCCGATCGGGCCAGCGGTGCGTGAAGGCCTGTCGGAGCTGAAATCGACGCTGGCCGAGGTACGCAAGCGCGGCGGCATCTTCCGCTTCCTCGTCGCCCGCATGATCTACCAGGACGGCGTCAACGCCTTGCTGGCGCTTGGCGGCACCTTCGCGGCGGGCATGTTCCACTGGTCGATCACCGAGATCGGCATGTTCGGCATCATCCTCAATGTCGTCGCCATCTTCGGCTGCTGGATCGCGGCCCGGCTCGACACCGCGCTCGGCTCCAAGGCGGTGGTGATGATTTCACTGGTGATGCTGTCCGTCGCCACCATCGGTGTCGTCTCGACCGGTCCTGGCTTCACCTTGCTCGGCCTGATCCAGCTCCCGACCACCGACTCAGGTGGCCTGTTCGGCACGGCCGCCGAAAAGGCCTACATCATGTATGGCCTGCTGATCGGGCTGGCCTTCGGTCCGGTGCAGGCGTCGTCGCGTTCCTACATGGCGCGCAGCGTCACGGCGGCGGAATCCGGCCGCTATTTCGGCATCTACGCACTGGCCGGACGAGCGACCAGTTTCCTGGCGCCGTTCCTGGTGGCGACCATCACCGCGCTGAGCGACTCGGCGCGGCTTGGCATGGCGGTGATCATCCTGTTCCTCGGCATCGGCATGGCGATACTGGTTCGCACGCCATATCCGGCGGACCGGACGGCGGAATAGCGCTTTACCCTCCCCGTCGAGGGGAGGGTAAACGCGCTCAGTGCCTGAAATGCCTGACCCCTGTGAACACCATGGCGATGCCATGTTCATCGGCCGCGGCGATGACGTCGTCATCGCGCATCGAGCCACCCGGCTGGATCACCGCCGTGGCGCCGGCTTCGATCGCCGAGAGCAGGCCGTCGGCGAAGGGGAAGAACGCGTCGGAGGCGACCACCGAGCCCTTGGTCAGCGGTTCGGCCGAGCCTGCCGCCTCGGCCGCGTCGAGCGCCTTGCGGGCGGCGATGCGTGAGGAATCGACCCGGCTCATCTGGCCGGCGCCGATGCCGACGGTGGCGCCGTCCTTGGCATAGACGATGGCATTCGACTTGACGTGCTTGGCGACGCGGAAGGCAAATTTGAGGTCGGCCATTTCGGCCGGCGTCGGTGCCCGCTTCGTCACCACCTTCAGCTCGAGGTCGTCGACCACGGCATTGTCCCGACCCTGAACGAGCAGGCCGCCGGAGACGGACTTGACCGTCGTGCCGGGCGAGCGCGGGTCGGGCAGGCCGCCGGTGACCAGCAGGCGCAGGTTCTTCTTGGCAGCGACGATCGCCGCCGCTTCGTCGGTGGCGTCGGGCGCGATGATCACTTCGGTGAAGGTTTTCACGATTTCCTCCGCCGCCTCGGCGTCGAGGGTGCGGTTCACGGCGACGATGCCGCCGAAGGCAGAGACCGGATCGCAGGCAAGCGCCTTGGCATAGGCTGCCTTCAGCGAGGCGGCCTCGGCGACGCCGCAAGGGTTGGCGTGCTTGATGATGGCGACGGCGGCGGAGCGGGCCGGATCGAACTCGCCGGCGAGTTCGAAAGCTGCGTCGGTGTCGTTGATGTTGTTGTAGGACAGCTGCTTGCCCTGCAGCTGTCGTGCCGTGGCGACGCCGGGACGCTTGTCGCCATTGACATAGAAGCCGGCGCCCTGGTGCGGGTTTTCGCCGTAGCGCATCACCTCGGCCAGTCTGCCGCCGAAGGCGCGCCAGGTCGGATGCTCGATCTCCAGCGCCTCGGCGAACCAGCCGGAAATCGCCGCGTCATAGCTGGCGGTGCGGGCAAAGGCCTTGGCCGCCAGCTTCTTGCGAAAATCCAGCGACAGCGAGCCGATATTCATCTCCAGAGCGTTGAGCACCGAAGCGTAATCGCCGGGATCGGTGACGATGGCGACATAGGCATGGTTCTTGGCCGAGGCGCGGATCATCGCCGGGCCGCCAATGTCGATGTTCTCGACGATCGCGGCGTAGTCGGCGCCGGAGCGGCGGACTTCCTCGAACGGATAGAGATTGGAGACGACGAGGTCGATCGGCTCGATGCCGTATTTGCGCATAGCCATGGCGTGCTCGGGGTCGTCGCGCACGCCAAGCAGCGCGCCATGCACCGACGGGTGCAAGGTCTTGACGCGGCCGTCCATGATCTCGGGAAACCCGGTGAGCTCGGAGACGTCGCGCACCGCCATGCCGGCTTCGGCGATCGCCTTGGCGGTGCCGCCGGTCGAGACCAGCTCGACACCGGCCGCCGCCAATGCCCTGGCGAAGTCGATGAGGCCGGTCTTGTCGAAAACCGAAAGCAGGGCGCGGCGCACGGGGACGAGGTCCGGGGCGGGAATGTTCTTGGCGGCGACGGCCATGGCTGGCGGCCTTTCACGGCTGGAGGGGCAAGCCCGCGCCGTAGCACATGACATCAGGAAATCAAGCGGCAAGCCAGCGCTGCGCACTTTTCGGCGTCACGCTCCAGCGGCGGCCGGCACGATCAATTGTTTTCCGGATAGCCGGCGATGCTGGTGCGCGTCAGCTGCCAGTGGACTTCGGACACTTCGGAGGCCTTGAAGGCAAGCACGATCTGCCGGCTGCGGCGCGGGCCGCCAAGACCGGCGAAATAGATCGATTCCTCGACCTCCGGCACCACTTCGCTTGACGTGAACACCCAGCTGTCGGCCTGGTCGGCGGTCAGTACCAGGCGGTCGTGCTCGTCCTGCAGCAGATTGATGTCGGGATGGACATGGAAGCGCACGGTGATGAAGTCGCGGCCATTGTTGCGGATCGAGGCATTGCCGGGCTTCTGGAACCGGTCCCTGCCGGCCAGTACATTGCCGTTCGTCGACAGTTTCAGCTCACGCTCGTGCAGGAAGCCGAACCGCTGGATATAGCCGTCATGGCGGGCGATGAAGCCCTGGACGCCCTTCTGGTCGATGCGCTTGCACGGCACATGCTGCGGGCCGCCGATCAGCGGCGAACCGAGCAGGTCGTTGACGCGCAGCGAATGGCTGAAGCGAGCCGACGAGGTGTCGTTTATGGTGGCGGTCGAGTGCGCGGCCGTGGCGCGCGCCAGCGGCCGGAATTCGGCGGCGCCATAGGTATCGATGCCGGCATTGACGATATAATGCTGGCGGCCGGACGACAGTTCGAAGGCGAGACAGCCCGCGTGCGCGGCGTTGGAGACGTCGACCGGCGGCGGCAGGCCGGTGTCGGCAATGACCGTGACGCCGCCCATCGACAGCCGCTCATAGCCCGAATGCGGCGCGTGCAGCAGGGGTGCGCCGGCGGTGTCGTCATGGCGCAGGATGGTGGCGATGCGGTCATGGATGGTGGCGCCCATGCCGTTGAAGCGCGCGAGGCTGCCATCCTGGTGGCGGAAGAAGCGCAGCGCCGGCAGCATGCGGTCGATGGCGCCGATCAGTGCCTGCGGCGGGGTTTCGGCCTGGTTGGCGTAGGTCTGGCGCAGCGGCAAAAGGTCGGCGAGGATTTCCAGCACCGCCATCGGATTGCGCGAGATATGGCCGCCATCGGCGAGGATCTGGCGGTTGAGCTCCTCGGCGAGGTTGCGGGTTGCGCCGCGCAGCGCCGAAGCCGGCGCCGGCAGCGAAAGAGCGGCGAAGGCGAGCGCGATGCGGGCGCGCAGCCGGTCCTTGCCGTCGGGCATTTCGCGCGCCATCGACCTGAGATAGCGGATCTGGACGGCCAGCGATTTCAGGAAAGCGCGGTAGAAGGGAAATTCGGCTCCCTGCAGCACGACGGAGGAATGCTGCAGCCAGGCGATGATGCGCTTGGCCGTGGTGCCGGGCTCCCAGGCGACACCGGCAATGTTGTTGCCATGCATGGCGATCCAGTCGGACACCAGGGCACGCGCATTGGCGGCGGCAAGCTCGGTACCGGCGGCGCGCATGTGCCGCAGCCAGCGAAACCCGTGCAGCGTCTTTTGCCAGCCGCGGTTGGGCACGTTGATCTGGAAAGGCGACTTGCCGCCGGTTTCGACCAGATGCCCCGACAAGGGATAACGGCCGTAATAGATCTCAAGCGCGATCTGCGGGTCGGCGAGGCGCAGGTCCGGTGGCGCGATCAGGACACGTTCGGGCGTGCGGCCGGAATAGCGCCAGCGATAAATCGGCCCGGCACGCAGGCGCCGGCGCGTTTTGCGCCAGAACTCCTTCGCGACCAGCGTCCACAGACGCGTCGTGTTGCCGGCAGCAAGTGCCAAAAGCCCTCCTGGTCGTCCTCTACCCCAGCACCAAGTTTACATGATTGAACGACTCGTGCGAAGGCGAATTCCTGGGATCGGGACCGTTTCACCGGGTTTTGTCCCATCCCTTCCCTAAAAAAGTCAGCAAATCCGGATGCTTACATATTCAGCCAGCGCGCCGCATGCGGGCTGCGAAGAAGCCATCCAGGCCGGAGCGCTCCGGCGCGCCGAGATCGAGGTCGGCTGGCGTGGTGCGCAGCGTGCCTTGTTTCGTCAGGAACGAATCGATGCTGGCGATCTCGCCCTGATGCAGCGGATCGTCGACGACATCCGGCGATCGCTTGAGGAAAGCGCGATAAAGATCCTCGCCTTCGAGCGGGTCGAGCGAACAGTTGGAAAAGACGATCCTGCCACCGGGCTTGACCAGGGTGACGGCACGGGTGAGCAGCCTGCGTTGCAGGTCGGCGAGCTTTTCGACATCGGCCATGGTCTTGGTCCACGGCACGTCGGGGTGGCGGCGCACCGTGCCGGTCGACGAACAGGGCGCGTCAAGGAGCACGGCGTCGAACAGCTCCGCCGGTTCGTATTCGAGCAGGTCGGCCTGGACGATGTCGGCCGAGAGGCCGAGGCGATCGAGATTCTGCGCCAGCCGCGCCAGCCGGTTCTTCGAGGTGTCGATGGCGGTGACCCTGGCGCCGGCCAGGATCAACTGGGCGGTCTTGCCGCCGGGCGCCGCGCAGAGATCGGCCACACGCAATCCCCTGGCATCGCCGAACAGTTTTGCCGGCAGACTGGCCGCCGCGTCCTGTACCCACCAGGCGCCTTCGGCGAAACCCGGCAGGTCGGTGACCGCGCCGACAAGGTTTTCCACGCGCACCGTGCCGGTCGGCAGCACGATCCCACCAAGCCTTTCGGCCCACAGTTCGGGATCGGCCTTGACCGAGAAATCGACGGGCGCCTCATGGCGATGCGCCGCCAGGATCTGTCGGGTCTTGTCCGCGCCATAAGCGGCCTGCAGGCGGTCGGAAAACCATTTCGGCGCTTCGTCCGTGGCGGCAAGGGCGGCCGGCAGTTCGGTTTCCTTGGCTCTAGCCAGCGTGCGCAGCACGCCATTGACCAGGCCGGAAAAACGCTGCGTGCGCGGATCGGACTTGGCGTGGGTGACCGCGAGGTCGACGGCGGCGCTGTCGGGAATGTCGAGGAACAGGATCTGCGCCGCCGCCACATGCAGTATGTGCGACAAAGCGGTGGCATTGGGCGGCAGCGGCTTTTCCAGGCGCCTTGCCAGCAACCCGGTGATGGTCATGCGGTAGCGCAGCGCGGTGACCAGGATGGCGCGCACCAGGCCACGGTCACGCAGGTCGAGCGCCCTGTATTGCGGATGGCCGTTTTCGTGGTCGGTCAAGCCGTCGAGCGGCGTCCTTGCGTCGATGACGGCGGCAAGCAGCCGTGCCGCCGCCTTGCGGGCGGCTAGACCGGCGACGAATTCGCCGCCGTTGTGGTCCTGATCGCCTGAGCCTGTGCGCCGAGGTGTTCTGCCTGCCACGCTCACGACCACCGGCCTTTGGGCCCGGTCGGGTTGCGACCCCATGGATTGGGTTTCGGCCTGGCCGGTTCAGCCGGCGGTTCGGCAGCGGCCGGCCTGCCCCAGGGGCCGGCCGACTGCTGTTCGTCGGCTGGCGATGGAACCGGCGCCTGACGCTGGGTGGTGCGTACCGCACCGTCGCCCATCCCGCGCGCCATCTCCTGCAACGCGGCGATGCGGTTCTCGGTGCTCGGGTGGGTGGAGAACAGATTGTCCATGCGCTCGCCATGCAGGGGATTGATGATGAAGAGATGCGCCATCGCCGGATTGCGCTCCGCATCGGGGTTGGGAATGCGTTCGGCGCCGCGGGCGATCTTGTCAAGCGCGGATGCCAGCCAGAGCGGGTGTCCACAGATTTCGGCGCCGCGCCGGTCGGCCTCGTATTCGCGTGTGCGGCTGACCGCCATCTGCACGATCATGGCGGCGAAGGGCGCCACGATCATCGCCGCCAGCACACCGACAAAGCCGAACGGGTTGTTGTTGTCGCGATTGCCGCCGAGGAAAAACGCGAAATTGCCCAGCATCGAGATCGCGCCGGCAAAGGTGGCGACGATGGTCATGGTCAGCGTGTCGCGGTGCTGGACATGGGCGAGCTCGTGCGCCATGACCGCCGCGACCTCCTCATGGGTCAGCCGCTGCAACAGGCCGGTCGAGGCGGCGACCGCCGCGTTCTGCGGGTTGCGGCCGGTGGCGAAGGCGTTCGGCTGCGGATTGTCGATCAGATAGGTCCTGGGCATCGGCAGCCCGGCCTGCTTGGCCAGCGCCTGGACGATGGCGTAATATTCCGGTGCGTTCTTCTCGTCGACCTCGACGGCACGGTTCATCGACAGCACCATCTTGTCGGCGTTCCAGTAGCTGAACAGATTGGTGCCGGCGGCGATCAGCAGCGCGATCATCATGCCGCCCGAACCGCCGATCAGGAAGCCGACGCCCATGAACAGAGCCGTCATCGCGGCAAGAAGCATGGCGGTGCGGATAGTGTTCATCGTCTGCTCCTGTCGTGATGGCAAAAAGAGGTCGATCGTCCTGGGTTCATGGCTATATGATGGGAAAGACCTGCCGCTGTTTCAATCCGCGGGGAATATCGCATGACCGACGAAACCAGTAAAACGCCCGCCGAAACCGATGGCGACGCCTTGCCGAAGGAGCTGACGCCGGCCGCACGGCGGGCACTGGCCGAGGCCGAGGCCCGGCGCACCGAATATCGCGAGAAAGAAGCCGCCCTGCCGAAGGAGATCGGCGGCCGTGGCGGCAAGGAACCTGGCCGCTATGGCGACTGGGAGGTCAAGGGCCTGACCAGCGACTTCTAGGGTGCGTTGATATTCAGGTGAGGCCGACCTGCAAACGGCGGCTTCCTGCGCTTCCGGTGCTCACGTACCCAAAAGTACGCTCCGCTCCGGTTCTCGGAAGCCTCCATTTTCGGCTCGGCCTGACCTGAATCCCAACACACCCCGGCCAGTGCTGCTTAGAGCGTGTTTCACTTACATTGAAGCATATCCAGCGTTGACGAGATAGTTGGCGCATTCAGCGGGTTGAAAGCTTTCGAGGAGTGTTCCGATACGTCGCCATGTGGCCTCGACGGTCCGTTCTGAAGCCTTTCGCATGAGGTGCTTGAGCTTGGCGAAGACCTGCTCGATCGGGTTTAGGTCTGGACTGTAGGGTGGCAGGTAGAAAAGCTTGGCTCCGGCCGCGCGAATGGCACGACGAATGGCTTGCCCCTTGTGACTTCCAAGATTGTCCATGACGACGATGTCACCGGGCGAGAGCGTCGGCACGAGGAACTGCTCAACCCAGGCCGCAAAGCTTGCACCGTTGATGGGACCATCAATGACGCAGGGCGCGTCGATGCGCTCGCAGCGCAGCGCGGCCAGGAAGGTCAGCGTGCGCCATTTGCCATGCGGAGCCTTGGCGACCAATCGGTGCCCACGAGGCCCCCAGCCTCGTAGCGGCGCCATGTTGGTTTTTGCCCAGGTTTCGTCGATGAACACCAGGCGCCGTGGATCAAGCCTGCCTTGATACTTCCTCCATTGTGCCCGGCGCCGCGCAATCGCCGGCCTGTCCTGCTCGCTGGCGAACAGCGTTTTTTTTGAAGCTGAACCCGGCCTCCTTCAGCACCCGCCACACCGACACCGGGGCTGCCACGATGCCGCGCTCGGCAAGCTCCGCCGACAGCGCTCGCACGCTCACATGCGACTGTGAGGCTACCCGCTCCAGCAGCCACACGCGATGTGGCTCCAAATCCCGGCCGGATTGACGCCCCATGCGCAACGCCGATGCGCTTCCGCTCAATCGTTGGCGTTGCGACCACTTCACAACACTCGCCACGCTCACCCCGAACAATGCAGCCGTTTCCCGGCATGTCCGGCCAGCCGCAACCGCTGCCGCAACGCGCTCACGAAGATCGTTTGAATAGGGTCTTGGCATCCGATGCTGGCCTCCGCCCAGCCAGCATCTTGAATCACAAAATCACCTCGGCGTGAATCCCAACCGATTCAAATCAACAGCAACACGCTCTAGGCGGCGTTGCGCTGCCGCTCAAGCGCCAGCCAGCCGCGCTCGTCGATCGTGATGCCGATATCGTCGTAGCCGGCGATGGCTGCATGGTGCGTCGGCGACGGATGCGCGTGGGTGGCGCTGATCACCATGACCGCGGCTTGCGCGGCCTCGGCTGCCGAGATGCCGGCCGGAGCATCCTCGAACACAAGGCAGTCGCGCGCATCGACGCCGAGCCGTTCCGCTCCCAGCCGGAAGCAATCGGGCGCCGGCTTGCCGCGGGAAACGTCTTCCGCGGCGACGAGGACGGCGGGAACCGGAATGCCGGCGGCCTTCATGCGCGCCAGCGCCAAGGAACGTGGCGCCGAGGTTACGATCGCCCAGCTTGCGCTCGGCAACGCATTGAGAAACGCCACGGCGCCGGGGATCTGGACAATGCCATCCAGATCGTCGGCCTCGGCCTTCAGCAACAGGTCGGCCTCATGCGCCGGATCGACGCCTGGAAGGGCGAGGTTCGTGATGGTCTCGATCGCCCGCACGCCGTGGATCGTCGGCAGGAAGGCGGCGACGTCAAGACCATGGCGGCGTGCCCAATCGCTCCACACCCGCTCCGCCGAGGCGATGGAATTGATGAGGGTGCCGTCCATGTCGAAGAGGAAGGCGGCGAATTTTCTGCCAGAAAACATGATTTTCCTTGAAGTCCGGGGGAGCGTGTCGAGGGAGGGCCCAACCGTAACGTCAAGCCACCGACATGGAAAGGCGCGAGGCGTATTTTGGGGCGGTGCAGGGAACCACCGCCACATTGCGACGTTTCAACGACATTGCTTTCCATGACGATCGAAGGGGACGTGCGATGCTGATCCGGCTCGGCTACGAAATCGCTATTGAATGCGCCGAGGCCACTCCCGTGATTTCGCTGCTGGAGATACACAAGGACAGGCAATCCGACATCAAGCGACAGACGCGCGTGCTGACCTCGCCTGCGGTGCCGACCAGGCTCTATCACGACCTGCATGGCAATGGCTGCCGCCGCTTCACCGCGCCTGCCGGTACGTTTCGCATCCTCTATGACGCGGTCGTCGAGGACAGCGGCGAGACGGACGAAGTCAACACGCTGGCCAGGGAAGTGCCGGTGGCCGAGTTGCCCGACGAGGTGCTGGGTTATCTCCTCGGCAGCCGCTACTGCGAGACAGATCACCTCAGCAGCCTCGCCTGGCAACTGTTCGGTCATCTTCCGCCCGGCTGGGCGCGGGTGCAGGCGATCGTCGACTATGTCCACAACCGGTTGTCGTTCGGCTATGGCTACGCGCGTTCGACCCGCACGGCGGCGCAGGCGAATGAGGAACGGGTCGGGGTCTGCCGTGACTTCGCCCATCTGGCGATCACGCTTTGCCGCTGCATGAACATTCCGGCGCGTTATGTGAACGGCTATCTCGGTGACATCGGCGTGCCGATCGATCCGGCGCCGATGGATTTCTCGGCCTGGATGGAGGTGTTCCTCGACGGCAAGTGGTACACGTTCGATCCACGCCACAACCGGCCCAGGACCGGCCGCGTCGTCATCGCACGCGGCCGCGACGCCACCGATGTGCCTTTGCTGCACAGCTTCGGCCCACACCGGCTCACCCTGTTCAAGGTGTGGACCTACGAACAGGAAGGCAAGCTGTTCAATCCGCCCCATCACGGCGTCGACAGGACGGTCAGCGCACAGATGCTGGCTTAAGCGCATCGATATCCAGGCGATGCCGGCCTGCAAACGGCCTGATCTTGAATCTCAACGCAGCTCGGTTCTCTGCCGCATCATTTCTATCCGCAATTATCGGGACAGTGATCCGCTTCGGTACAGAAGGGCTGTGCCGCAACAGGACGGCGCCGACCACGGCGTGATTGCTTTGATCCGGGCATGGTAAGCGGTCCGTAAACACCACCGAAGTCGCGCGATCCTGTTTACCGATCGTTCACCTTTATAAGGATCGAAATCCAATAAAAACAACAGGTTGAGATCTGCCAATCCGCTCCGGGGCATAATTGGAGCCGTCCGGCTGGAATCCTGCATTGCCCTCATCGCGGCGACGAGGCCGAGGCATGCGGAGGTTGTTGGATGCGAAATTACGGGGGTCTTGTCCACGCGGTCGGCGGGTTCGCCAGACATAGGGGTGGAAATTTCACGGTCCTGTTCGGCTTTGCTGCCTCGGTCCTGGCGCTGGCCGCCGGCTTCTCGGTCAACGTCGCGCAGCTCTACAATGCCAGATCGAGCCTGCAGGGCGTGGTCGACGCCGCGGTGACGTCAACGGCGCGCGACCTGACGACCGGCGCCATCAAGGAAGCCGATGCCGACAAGGCAGTGCAAGCCTTTCTCGACGCCAACAGCATGGCCGGCATCCTGTCGGCCGACCAGGTCGTGCTGGACAGGCTCACCGTCAACCCGACGGCCAGAACCGTGCAGGCGGATGTGCATGTCGATGTCAGCCTATATTTTCCGTTGTTCGGCATCAGTGACATGCGGCGCGTCGCCGCCTCCACCACAGCACTTTATTCGGACAAGCAGGTCGAGGTCGCCATGATGCTCGACATAACGGGATCGATGGCGAAACGAGGCAATGTCGACAAGATCGGCGATCTGAAAGCAGCCGCGAAGAACGCCGTCCAGACGATGCTCCAGAACCAGGATCCGAAGAACCCCCGCATCCGCGTCGCGATCGTGCCTTACGCATCCGGCGTAAACGTCGGCAAGCTGGCGGAAAACGTCTACGCCGAGAAGCAGGCGAGCTCTGATCTGCCGCCGGTCGCCGGCAGTTCGCTTCTCGTCGCAAAGACGGGCAAGACGACATTGCCGTCCTTCGGCGACTACAAATCCATTGTTGGCGCGGCAATGCCGAAGACCGACAATTGCGCGACGGAGAGGAAGGACAAGAACGGCAATGCGGATTTGAGTGCCGACGGCCCGGACACGGTTCGCACCGACAAGACCGGCAAGAACTACTACGCCCTGGTCAACCGGGATGATCATCTGGGTGGCGGGAGCATGAACAGATGCCCTGACGCGGAAGTGATCCCGCTGACGGCTGATTCCGGCGCATTGCTTGATTCGATCGGGGCCTTCCGGGCCGGTGGTTATACGGCCGGCGCGATCGCCATCCAGTGGACCTATTACATGCTGTCGCCGCAATGGCGGGCTGCGATCAAGAGTGCCGGTCTCGGCAACGGCGCCTCGGATGCCAATGCAAAGAAAATTGCCAAGGTCGCGATCCTGATGACCGATGGCCAGTTCAATACCGCCTTCGCCGGAGCCGGGGGGAACTACAACGGCCAGGGCAACCTTGCACGTGGCAACGCCGAGGCCCTGTGCGGCAACATGAAAAATGATGGCATCGAGATTTTCACCATTGGCTTCGATCTGAACGACAAGGACATGTCGCCAACCGAGCGGGACCAGGCAAAGGCGGTGCTGAAGGGCTGTTCGTCGAAAGACGCTTCCGCCGCGGACAGGCATTATTTCGAGGTGTCCACCGGAGTGGAATTGGACGCCGCCTTCCAGGAAATCATCCGCAACACCGAGAAGGTCGCACTGACCCAGTAATCCACAAAAAGGAAAAGGCCGCCGCTTCTTTCGAAGCCGGCGGCCTTCCGTGTTTCCGTCCATGGCGCGGCCTGTGGCGGCAACCCCTTCGGGTTACCTGCCGCGCATCTCGCGCCTTAACGGGAAGACTGCTTCCCGAAAGTGCAATCCGCTGAGGCCACGTTCTGGAAAACGAAATCACTCGACATCGGATCACCTCCTTTCGATTTGTTGAACACATGCTCATGATGGGGTGCGTTGCAGCAAATGACAAGGTTGCCATGCTGAAAAAGGCGCCTGCCGGAAAATCCCGCCCGGGCAGATACGCGTGCTTCGGCTTGCGATCCACGTCCCGAACGGACAAGATTGTGAGATCGGGCCGCGGGGGAACGAGCATGGATGCCACCGAAAGAGCCGCGCGCATCGTTCGAACGGTAATCGAGGCCCTGAAGCCGGGCTTTGCCGTCCGCCTGTGGACCGGAGAACGGATCGGTCCCGCCGAGGGACCGGTGCTTGCCATCAACGATCAGGACATTGTCTGGCAGTTGGCCCGCCGGCCCAATTTCTCGACGCTGCTGGAGATGTGGATTTCCCGGACGATCGACGTCGAGGACGGCTCGCTGTTCGATCTCTACGCCTTGCCTTCGAAGGGAAAGCTGAGGTTGAAGGCATTGCCGAAGCTGGCGATCCTGCGCGACCTGCCCGCGGTCCTGTTCTCGCGACGGCAAATGACGAAACGGGCCGACCTGACCGGCCGCAATCCCTTCGTCAGCGGTTCCAACAAGCAGGCGATCGAACACCACTACGATATTTCGAACGCATTCTACCGGCTCTTCCTCGACGAGCGCATGGTCTACACCTGCGCCTATTTCACCGATTTCGCCAATGGGATCGATCAGGCACAGAAGGACAAGCTCGACCATATCTGCCGCAAGCTCCGGCTGAAGCCGGGCGACCGTCTGCTCGACATCGGATGCGGCTGGGGGGCGATGCTGATCCATGCCGCGAAGCACTATGGCGCCATCGGCCATGGTGTCTCGCTGTCCGAGGAACAGACCCGGCTGGCGCGCGAACGCATCCGCGCAGAAGGGCTGGAGGACAAGATCACCATCGACATCAAGTCCTATACCGAACTCGACGGCAGCTATGACAAGATATCGTCGATCGGCATGTTCGAGGCCGTCGGTCTCGCCAACCACGCAACTTACTTCTCGACCGTCCATCGGCTGTTGAAGCCGGGCGGCATCTACCTGCACCACGCCATCACACGCCGCGGCAAGGGCGGAACGCGGAAGACGCTGCGCAAGGGCGCGGAATACAAGGCGCTGATCAAATACATCTTCCCCGGCGGCGAGGTCGACACGATCGGCATGACAACAGGCAATCTCGAGGCGCACGGCTTTCTCGTCGCCGATGTCGAGAATCTGCGTGAGCACTATGCCCGCACCTGCAGGCTGTGGGCCGAGCGCCTGCATGCCCGTTTCGACGAAGCGATCGCCGAGGTCGGGGAGCCCAGGCGCGGCTATGGCTGCTTTACCTGACCGGCTGTTCGATCACTTTCGATCGCGGCTCGGCGCAGATTTTCCAGACCGTCGCCACCAAGCGCGCGCGGGGGCCGAGCGGCCTGCCGCCGACGCGAGCGGATCTGTATCGGTAGCTACAGGAAGCGCATCGCGTCGCCGACCTTGATGCCGGCCGGCCGATCCACCGTGCAGTAGACGCCGAGATTGTGGGCGTTGTGGCGAACCAGGTTGCGAAGGATCGCCGGATCGTTGTCGAAGCCGTCCTGGGCGATGATGGTGAAGCCGCAGCGGCGGCATGGTTCGGAAATCGTCAGGAGCAGGTCGCCGATCGCGAGCTTGCGGCCGATCCATTCCGTTTCGGGAAACGAGCCTTCCATCGCCGCCATGTCGACGACGATGTTGGGGCGGAAGCGGCGCGCGTCGGCCGCCCCATCCGGATGCAGCGCCTTCAGCCGCGCAAGCGAAGCCGTGGTCAAGAGGTGGATCGGCGCCTTGGTGTAACGCGCCTGCGTGACCGGACCGGCATAGGCCGGTGGTGCATTCTCCCGGCTGAATGGTCGGATCGAGGCGGCAAAGCCGAGATAGGCCGATACGGCGCCGTCGCATTCGGTGCCGGGCGCGACCAGCCAGTCGCCGTCAGGGACGGCGACCTCCAGGTCGCGATCATTGGCCAGCCGGGTTCGGATGCGCGGCACCTTGTGCCATTTCGCCTCGCGGTCGGGCCGGGCAATCTCGTTGTCCGAGGTATCGACGAGGCCGAACATGCGGTCGCCCGCCATGCCCGCCGGTCCGACCATGATGGCGTCCCTGCGCTCGCCGGCGAGCGAACTTGCCGGATAGCGCCAGAGCTGGCTGACGGAGCCCAATGCGGCGTCTTCCCGCATCAGCCCTTCTTGTTCTGCCGGTTGGCAACGAGGTCGTCGACGACCGCCGGGTCGGCCAGCGTCGAGGTGTCGCCAAGCGCGGCAAAATCGTCCTCGGCGATCTTGCGCAGGATGCGGCGCATGATCTTGCCGGATCGCGTCTTGGGCAGGCCCGGCGCGAACTGGATCTTGTCCGGCGAAGCGATGGCGCCGATCTCCTTGCGGACATGGGCGATAAGCTCCTTGCGCAGGTCCTCGGTCGGCTCTTGCCCTTTCATCAAGGTAACGTAGCTGTAGATGCCCTGGCCCTTGATGTCGTGCGGGTAGCCGACGACCGCGGCCTCGGAAACCTTCTCATGGCTGACCAGCGCGGATTCGACTTCGGCCGTGCCCATGCGGTGGCCGGAGACATTGATGACGTCGTCAACGCGGCCGGTGATCCAGTAGTAGCCGTCGGCGTCGCGGCGGCAGCCGTCGCCGGTGAAGTACTTGCCCTTGTAGGTCGAGAAATAGGTCTGCACGAAGCGGTCGTGATCACCATAGACGGTGCGCATCTGGCCCGGCCACGAATCGGTGATGCAGAGATTGCCGTCCGCGGCTCCTTCCAGCACCTTGCCTTCGCCGTCGACCAGCTGCGGCTTGACGCCGAAGAAAGGCCTTGTCGCCGAGCCTGGCTTGAGGTCGGTGGCGCCAGGCAGCGGGGTGATCAGAATGCCGCCGGTCTCGGTCTGCCACCAGGTGTCGACGATCGGCACCTTGGCATTGCCGACGACGTTGAAATACCACTCCCAGGCTTCCGGATTGATCGGCTCGCCGACCGAACCGAGAACGCGCAGCGACTTGCGCGAGGTCTTCTTCACCGGGTCGTTGCCGGCCCCCATCAGCGCGCGCAGCGCCGTCGGCGCGGTGTAGAAGATGTTGACCTTGTGCTTGTCGATGACTTCCCAGAAGCGCGACTGCGACGGGTAGTTGGGCACGTCTTCGAACATCAGCGTGGTGGCGCCGTTGGCGAGCGGGCCATAGACGATGTAGCTGTGGCCGGTGACCCAGCCGACATCGGCGGTGCACCAGTAGATGTCGCCATCATGGTAGTCGAAGACATATTGGTGCGTCATCGATACGTAGACGAGATAGCCGGCCGTGGTGTGCAGCACGCCCTTCGGCTTTCCGGTCGAGCCGGACGTGTAGAGGATGAACAGCGGATCCTCCGCCTTCATCTTCTCGGGCTTGCACTCGGCCTTCACCGACGCGACTTCGTCATGGTACCAGACATCACGGCCAGGCGCCCAGCCGATCTTGCCGCCGGTGCGGCGCACGACGACAACGTTCTTCACCGTCACATGGTGTCTGGCGGCAATGTCGATCGCCTTGTCGGTGTTCTCCTTCAGCGGGATCGGCTTGCCGCCGCGCAAGCCCTCGTCGGCGGTGATGACGAAGGTCGATTCGCAGTCGACGATGCGCCCGGCCAGCGCGTCCGGCGAGAAGCCGCCGAAGACGATCGAATGGATGGCGCCGATGCGTGTGCAGGCCAGCATCGCATAGGCGGCTTCCGGGATCATCGGCATGTAGATGGTGACGCGGTCGCCTTTCTTGACGCCGTGCTTCTTCATCACATTGGCGAGCCGGCAGACATGTTCGTACAGCTCGTTGTAGGTGATCTTCTTGTCGTCGTAGGGATTGTCGCCTTCCCAGATGATGGCGGTCTGGTCGCCGCGCTTCTTCAGGTGGCGGTCGATGCAATTGTACGAGACGTTGGTCAGCCCGTCCTCGAACCACTTGATCGAGACCTTGCCGTCGAAGGAGGTGTTCTTGACCTTGCTGAAGGGCTTGAACCAGTCGATGCGTTTGCCGTGCTTGCCCCAGAATTTGTCCGGGTTCTTGATGCTGTCGGCATACCATTTCAGGTAGGTGTCATTGTCGATCAGCGCATTCTTCTTCCACGCCGGCTGGACGCGATGGACATGAACCTCGGACATTCCTGATCTTCCTCCCGAACCAATCCGCCGGCTTGAAACGCCGGCGGGATCGCGGCGACGCAGCCGCGAATTCGGCGGCATTATTACCAGTTCCGCCGTAACGGCAATATTAGACGTTGGATTCGCGCGGCGGGATGCCGCAGGGAGCCCCGTACACGCTGTCAGCACTCGAACCGGTTCGCTGCTAACTGTATGTTTTCGCATCGAAAAGCCTGTTTCGATCAGGAAAAATCAATAGACAGTTAAGCAACGGCGCGCACAATCTGACGTTGGGAGGAAAGGAGACTCAACCTGGGGACCGCCATGCGCGACCATTCCGAAATGGACCTGATGCTCAAGGGCTATGGCTTGACCACGGCCAAGATTCTTTATCACTTTCCCGACCATCCCCATCTCCTGCAGAGCTTCATCTGGCAGGACTACGACCTGGCGCCGCAGTTTCCGGTATTGATCCGCTTCATCGAATTCTGGAGGGCGAAGCTCGACGGGCCGCTGCATTCGGTCGTCTACACGCACCAGAAGCTGATCGCGCCGAATGAATGGCGCAAGGTGGACGGGGAGTTCGTGCTGCACTGAGCGCGACCGCAGACGGTCTGTTTCCATTCTCATGCGGCGACAGCAACGCGGCGGTCGTCTATTGTTCGCTGGCGGCGCGGCAAGGCAGGGTGCCCCAAGGCGGCGTCCGCGATCGGGAGAACGGACATGACCGCTTTCGACTATGCCGCGCTGCTGCTTCGGGTCAGCGTCGGCGGCCTGTTTCTTGCCCATGCCTATTTGAAATACGCCGTCTTCACGCCGAAAGGCACAACCGACTATTTCCAGTCGCTCGGCGTGCCCGGCTATTTCGGCTTGATCGCCATTGCCGCCGAAACGGCCGGCGGGCTTGGCCTGATCTTCGGCGTCGCCACGCGGCTGGCGGCCATCCTGCTCATTCCGCTGATGCTGGGCACGATCGTGCTCGTCCACGGCAAGAATGGTTTCTGGTTCACCAATGCGGGCGGCGGCTGGGAATATCCGGCGTTGTGGATCGTCTGCCTGGTCGTCATCGCCCTCATCGGCAGCGGCCACGCGGCACTCTGGCCGATCTGGGGATAGGGCGTTCCGGGTCCTGGGTCGCGTACCACGCGACCCAGGCAGGAGATGTCACACCGCCGGTGGGTTAAGCCGGGCGAAGCCTTCCTGGCGGCGATAGGGGAAATACGGGTAGGGCGCGGTGACTTCGCTCGCCGCGTCGAGTTTCTTCACCTGATCCGGCGTCAGCGCCCAGCCGACCGCGCCGAGGTTCTGGCGCAACTGCTCCTCGTTGCGGGCGCCGATGATGACGGAGGAAACGGTCGGGCGCTGCAACAGCCAGTTGATGGCGATCTGCGGCACCGTCTTGCTGGTCTCCTGCGCCACCGCGTCCAGCGCGTCCATGACCCGGTAGAGATGCTCGTCCTCGACCGGCGGGCCGAAATCCGCCGTGTCATGCAGCCGGCTCTTTTCCGGCAGCGGCTGGCCACGGCGGATCTTGCCGGTCAGCCGGCCCCAGCCGAGGGGGCTCCAGACCAGTGCGCCGACGCCCTGGTCGAGGCCGAGCGGCATCAGTTCCCACTCATAGTCGCGGCCGACCAGCGAGTAGTAGACCTGATGCGCGGCATAGCGGGGATAGCCGTGCTTGTCGGCCTCCGCCAGCGACTTCATCACTTGCCAGCCGGAGAAGTTGGAGACGCCGACATAGCGCAGCTTGCCGGCGCGCACGAGTTCGTCCAGCGTCGAAAGCACCTCCTCGATCGGCGTGCCGGCATCAAAGGCATGCAGTTGCAACAGGTCGATGTAGTCGGTGCCGAGGCGTTTCAGCGCGGCGTCCGTGGCCTTGATCAGCCGCGAACGCGACGAGCCGTAGTCGGCCGGCCCGTCACCCATCGGCAGCGAGGTCTTGGTCGAGATCAGCACGGCGTCGCGGCGGCCCTTGATCGCTTCGCCCAGCACCTGTTCCGAGGCGCCGCTCGAATAGACGTCGGCCGTGTCGAACAGATTGACGCCGGCTTCAAGGCAGATGTCGATCAGCCGCCGCGCTTCCCTGGCGTCGCTGTTGCCCCAGGCACCGAACAGCGGGCCGGAGCCGCCGAAGGTTCCCGCGCCGAACGAGAGTGCGGGCACTTTCAGGCCCGATGCGCCGAGACGTCGATAATCCATTTTCTGCTCCTGGTGGTTTGGAAAGAGGAAAGGCAATCCGGTTCGCCGACGAGCGTCAGGACCGGACGGAGACAGGCTCGCCGAGCGCGTTGGTGCGATCGAGGCGCAGGGCCAGCCCGGCCACGGCGAGTGCGGCGACCGGCAGCAGGGCGGCGACCCAGGTGAGCGAACCCAGTCCGAGGCCATGGGCGATGACCGCGCCGCCAAGCCAGGCGCCGGCGGCGTTGCCGAGATTGAAGGCGGCGATGTTGAAGGACGAGGCGAGGCTCTGGCCGGCGCCTTGCGCCTTTTCCAGCACCCACATCTGCAGCGGCGCCACCGTGGCGAAGGCCGCGGCGCCCAACAGGCCGACATAGATGACGGCCATGACCTGGCTGTGGATGGCGAAGCTCATGGTCGCCAGCACAAGGGCCAGCACGACGAGACTGCCCAGCACCGCCGGCACCAGCCAGCGGTCGGCGACCTTGCCGCCGGCGAGGTTGCCGGCGATGAGGCCGCCGCCGAAGACGAGCAGGATCGGCGACACGGCGGCTTCCTCGAAGCCGCTGATCTGCGTCAACAGCGGCGCGATGTAGGTGAAGACGGCGAAGACGCCGGCATAGCCGAGCACGGTGGTGGCAAGCCCGAGCAGGACCGGCGTGCGGCGCAGCACGGCGAGATCGGCGCGCAGGTCGCTCCTCTCGAGCGCGGCCTGGCTGCGTGGCACCAGGGCCAGGATGACGGCGAAGGCCGCCAGGCCGACCACGGTGACCGCCCAGAAGGTCGCACGCCAGCCGAAGGCCTGGCCAAGCCAGGTGCCGAAAGGCACGCCGAGGATGTTGGCGATGGTGAGCCCGGTGAACATCAGCGCGATCGCCGAGGCCTTCCTGTTGGGCGCGACCAGGCCGGTGGCGACCACCGAGCCGACGCCGAAGAAGGTGCCGTGGGCAAAGGCGGTGACGACGCGCGCACCCATCAGGGTCCAGTAGTCGGGGGCCAGCGCACAAGCGAGGTTGCCCAGCGTGAAGATCGCCATCAGCGCCAGAAGCACGGTCTTGCGCGGCCAATTGCCGGTGGCGATGGTGAGCAGCGGCGCGCCGATGACGACGCCGAGCGCGTAGCCCGAAATGAGCTGCCCGGCGGCGGAGATCGAGACGCCGAGATCCTTGCTGACGTCGAGCAGCAGGCCCATGATGACGAATTCGGTGACGCCGATGCCGAAGGCACCGGCGGCGAGGGCGTAGAGAGCAAGAGGCATGGCGGTTCCCACTTTGAAAGACGGCCGTTAAGGCGATGAGCGCCCTTGTCCAATCCGCGCCCCGACCGGGAAGATCGTGTTGCCGGGTGCTGTGAACCAGACTTGATCAAGGCATATTTTCTGTGAAATAGATTCACAGATGGCCAGACCCGACATAAACCGTTCCGGCGAGATCGAAGTCTTCGTGCGCGTCGTCGAGGCAGGCAGCTTTTCCGCCGCGGCGCGCGCGTTGCGCATGACGCCGTCGGCCGTCAGCAAGCTAATCGCGAGGCTGGAATCCCGGCTCGGCGCGCGGCTGGTCAGCCGCTCGACGCGCAAGCTGCTGCTGACCCCGGAAGGGGCGGCGTTCTATGAAAGCGGACTACGCATCCTCGCCGACATGGCAGCAGCAGAGCGCGAGGCGGCCGCGGGCGCCGCGCCGCGCGGGCGGCTGCGCGTCAACACCTACGTGCCGTTCGGGGTGCACCGGCTGATCCCGCTGCTGCCGCGCTTCCTCGAGCGCTATCCCGAAATCTCGGTCGATCTGGTGCTGACCGACAGTGTCATCGACCTGATGGCCGAACGTGCCGATGTGGCGATCCGGGCCGGGCCGCTTGGCGAGTCACGGCTGGTGGCGCGCAAGCTCGGGCAGAGCCCGGTGGTCGTCGTTGCGGCCCCTTCCTACCTCGAGCCGCACGGCACGCCGCTGACGCCGGCCGATCTCGACGCACACAACCGGATGGGCTTCGGCTTCGTCAGGCACATTGACGGCTGGCCGTTCCTCGACGCGCAGGGCAATGCCGTCATGATCCCGATCACCGGCAACACCCAGGTCAGCGACGGCGAGGCAATGCGGCTGATGACGCTGGCCGGGGCAGGCATTTCCCGGCTGGCGCGCTGGCATGTGGCGGGCGACATCGCCGCCGGGCGGCTAGTGCCGCTGCTGGAGGATTTCAACCCGGGCGACGAGGAGGCGACGCATGCTGTCTATGTCGGCCAAGGCCGGCATCTGCCGGCACGGGTAAGGGCGTTTCTCGATTTCCTGGGCGAGAGCGTGCGGCTGGGCTGAACGGTTTTCGGGAGCCGGCCGGCTCCCGAAATGTCTGTGCCGGCTGCCTATGCCTTGGGTACGAACGGCGCCGGGCGCCGGCCGGCGCCTTGCCGCTCCAGCATCCATGCTGGATATTCGGACGGCAGCGCGCTGACTTCGTCGAGCTTGGCGAGATCGTCCGCGTCGAGTTTCACTTCAGCCGCGGCAAGGTTCTGTTCAAGCTGGTCCATACGGCTGGCGCCGATGATGACGCTCATCACGAAAGGCTTGGCCAGGACATAGCCGAGCGCCACGGTGGCAACGCTGACGTCGTGCTTCTTGGCGATCTCGCGCATGACGCCAACAGCCGCCCAGGCACGGTCCTCGTTGACCGGCGGGAAGTTGAAGGACGCACGGCGGCCCTCGCCATTGCCGGGCGCGCCGGGACCGTATTTGCCCGACAGCAGGCCGCCGGCCATGGGCGACCACACCATCAAGCCGAGTTTCTCCTCGTTGATGAGCGGCACGATCTCACGTTCGAGATCGCGACCGGCGATCGAATAATAGGACTGTATGGTCTCGAAACGAGCAAAACCCTTGCGGTCGGCGATGCCGAGCGCCTTGGCGATGCGCCAGGCCTGCCAGTTGGAAACCCCGACATAGCGGACCTTGCCGCTGGCAACGAGATCGTCGAGCGCCCGCAGCGTTTCGTCGATCGGGGTCACCGCGTCGGTACCGTGCAGCTGATAGAGATCGATATGGTCGAGTTGCAACCGTTCGAGGCTGGCATCGACCGAATCCATGATGTGACCCCGCGAGGAGCCGCGGTCGTTCGGCCCGTTGCCCATGGTACCATGGACCTTGGTGGCGATCACCACGCTCGATCTGGGAATGCCGAGGTCCCGCAGGGACTGGCCGAGCAGACGCTCGGATTCACCGAAGGAATAGACATCGGCCGTGTCGAAGAAGTTGACGCCGGCGGCGATCGAGCGGCCGACAATCTCATTGACGCCCTTCTGGTCGAGGCTCGCGATCAGGCCCCATTGGGCGTTCTGGCCGGCAGCGCCGAAGGTCATGGTGCCGAGACAGAGTTCGGAGACGAACATCCCCGTATTCCCAAGCTGGTTGTAACGCATGGCGAAGGCTCCAAAAAAATGTGATGACGCAAAACAAATAGGAACGGTACGTTTCGTTTCCAGTGTTGGCGCAATGACGCTTCTGGATTGGCCCAACGCTGTAGGCATGAGCGGAGGTGAGATGCCCACGAGGCGAAAACGAACTGGCTTAGGCGTCCCAGGGATTGAACACCGTCACGCCTGTATCGTCGAAGTCGGCAACATTGCGCGTCACAAGAATGAGATCATGGACAAGAGCGGTAGCCGCGATGAGGGTATCGGCGCTGCCTCGTGTACGGCGGGCGGTGATGCGGCCCCAAGTTAACGCGACATCTTCCGTGACGGCGAGAATACGATCGGCATTGTCGCGCCGAAGCTCCCGTAGCCACAGATCGAGGCGTGTTGCCTTTTCGGAGTCGACCTTGCGTAGCTTGATGATCCCACGTTCGATCTCTCCAAGCGTGATGACGCTGAGGCTGACCGAGGTCGGATCCACCGAAGCCAGCCATTCGGTTGGCTTGGGTAGTCGCCTCTGCACATCCGAAACGATGTTCGTGTCGAGCAGATACATCAGAGATCGACGTCCCGGATCATCGTCTCCGAGCGGCGGCTGACCTCTTCGGCGAAATCATCGTCCCAAACCGGACCAGTCAAAAGATATTCGGCCAACGACTTCTTCTTTCCGGCCAGGCGGTCGTAATCCTCGGCGGAAAGCACCACTGCGGCGCGCTCGCCGCGCAACGTCACCGTCTGCGGTCCCTCGCTGCGCGCACGCTGAACCACCTTGGAGAAATTGTTCTTTGCGTCCTGAAGGTGCCAGTTCATTGAATGCCCCCTAGCTAGCTTGGCTAGATATAACATTCGCCCGATGATGCGGCAAGGAATGCCGTGTTGGCGTCTGGGGCTAACGGCTACCAAAAATCGCCGAGCCGACCCTGACGCTGGTAGCGCCGAAGGCGATGGCCGTTTCGTAGTCGCCGGACATGCCCATGGATAGCTTTTCGACTCCGGCCTCGCGCCCAAGCTTCTCCAGCAGCGCGAAATGCGGGCCGGGATTTTCGTCTGCCGGGGGGATGCACATCAGGCCTTCGATGGCGAGGCCGTGGACATCGCGGCAGCGGGTGACGAAAGCCACGGCATCGCGCGGTTCGATGCCGGCCTTCTGCGGCTCGGAGCCGGTGTTGACCTGGACATAGAGTTTCGGCGCGCGGCCTTGCCGGGCCATTTCCTTGGCGAGTTCGGCGGCGATCTTCTCGCGGTCGACCGTCTCGATGACGTCGAACAGCGCGACCGCCTCTTTCGCCTTGTTCGATTGCAGCGGACCGATCAGGTGCAGTTCGATGTCGGGGAATGCCAGCTTCAAATCCGGCCATTTGCCTTGCGCTTCCTGGACGCGATTCTCGCCGAAGACCCGCTGGCCGGCCTCGATCACCGGCTGGATGTCGGCGGCGTCAAAGGTCTTGGAAACCGCGACCAGCGTCACGGCACCGGCCTGGCGAGCGGCCTCCTGCTCGGCGGCGGCGATCCTCGCCTTGACCGCGAAAAACTGCTGAACGGTGTCACCCATATGCAAATCCCGCTGTTTTGACCCGCGTTTTTAACCGCCGCGATGCCCATATGGTTGACGGGTTTGCCAAACCATGGTGAACACCCGGACCACATTCCCTGAACCGCCGAGCCAGTCGCCCGCGGTTCGCGCCTGCTTTTAAGTGAAAAACGTCCCATGGCAACCGAACGATACAATCCGCGCGCGTCAGAGCCCAAATGGCAGAAGGCCTGGGCCACCAAGAAGCTTTTCGAAGCGCACAATGACGACCCGAAGCCTAAATACTACGTGCTGGAAATGTTCCCCTATCCGTCGGGGCGCATCCATATCGGCCACACCCGCAACTACACGATGGGTGACGTGGTGGCGCGCTACAAGCGGGCCAAGGGGTTCAACGTGCTGCATCCGATGGGCTGGGACGCCTTCGGCATGCCGGCCGAGAACGCGGCCATGCAGAACAAGGTCCATCCCAAGGAATGGACCTACCAGAACATCGCCACCATGCGCGAGCAGCTCAAGGTCATGGGCCTGTCGCTGGACTGGGCACGCGAATTCGCCACCTGCGACGTCGACTACTATCACCGGCAGCAGATGCTGTTCCTGGATTTCGTCGAGAAAGGACTGGTGACGCGCAAATCCTCCAAGGTCAATTGGGACCCGGAGGACATGACCGTGCTCGCCAACGAACAGGTCATCGACGGGCGCGGCTGGCGCTCCGGCGCGCTGGTCGAGCAGCGCGAGCTGACGCAGTGGTTCTTCAAGATCACCGATTTCGCGCAGGACCTGCTGGATTCGCTCGACGGCCTCGATGAATGGCCCGAAAAAGTGAAGCTGATGCAGCAGAACTGGATCGGCCGTTCGGAAGGCCTGCTGATCCGCTGGCCGCTCGCCTCGGACATTGCGGGCGAGCATGAGCTGGAAGTCTACACGACGCGGCCCGACACTATTTTCGGCGCCTCCTTCATGGCCATCGCCGCCGATCATCCGCTGGCCAAGAAAGCCGCCGAGACCAATCCGGAGATGGCGAAGTTCATCGAGGAGGTCCGCCATATGGGCACTTCGGTGGCGGCGCTGGAAACGGCGGAGAAGAAGGGGTTCGACACCGGCATCCGCGTCGTCCATCCCTTCGACGACAGCTGGACGCTGCCTGTCTATGTGGCCAATTTCGTTTTGATGGAATACGGCACCGGCGCCATCTTCGGCTGCCCGGCGCATGACCAGCGCGACCTCGATTTCGCCAACAAATACGGCCTGACGGTGGTGCCGGTGGTGATGCCGGAAGGCGAGAATCAGGCGACCTTCCAGATCATCGACGTGGCCTATGGCGACGACGGTGCGATGATCAATTCGCGCTTCCTCGACGGGATGAAGCCGACCCAGGCTTTTGACGAAGTGGCCAGGCTCCTGGAACAGAAGACGATCGGCAACCGGCCGATGGCCGAGCGCAAGGTGAATTTCCGCCTGCGCGACTGGGGCATTTCGCGCCAGCGCTACTGGGGCTGCCCGATCCCGATGATCCATTGCGAGGATTGCGGCGTGGTGCCGGTTCCAAAGGCCGACCTTCCGGTCAAGCTGCCCGACGACGTCGATTTCGACCGGCCGGGCAATCCGCTCGACCGGCATCCGACCTGGCGGCACGTGAAATGCCCGCAATGCGGCAAGGACGCGCGCCGCGAGACCGACACGATGGATACGTTCGTCGATTCGTCCTGGTATTTCGCCCGCTTCACCGCGCCCTGGGCGCACGAGCCGACCGATCCCAAGGCGGCGAACGAATGGCTGCCGGTCGACCAGTATATTGGCGGCATCGAGCATGCGATCCTGCACCTGCTCTATTCGCGTTTCTTCACCCGCGCCATGCGCGAGACCGGCCATGTCGATCTCGCCGAGCCCTTCAAGGGCCTGTTCACGCAAGGCATGGTGGTGCACGAGACCTACCGGGTCGGTTCGGCATCGAATGGCCGCTGGCTGGCACCGACCGAGGTGCGGCTGGAGGAAGTCGACGGCAAGCGCCGCGCCATCGACATCGCCACTGGCGAAGCGGTCACCATTGGCCCGCTGGAAAAGATGTCGAAGTCGAAGAAGAACACGGTTAGCCCGGAAGACATCACCGACGGCTACGGCGCCGACACGGCGCGCTGGTTCATGCTGTCGGACTCACCGCCCGAGCGCGACGTCGAATGGACCGACGATGGCGCCGCCGGCGCGCATCGCTTCATGCAGCGCATCTGGCGCCTGGTGTCGACAGCGGCCGAGACGCTGGCGGGCGTCAAGCCTGCCGCGGCCGGCGCCGGCGAGGCGGGAGCGGTCTCGAAGGCCACGCACAAGATCCTCAAGGCAGTCGGCGAGGACATCGAGAAGCTCGCCTTCAACCGCGCCATCGCCCGCATCTATGAACTGGCCAATGTGCTGACCACACCGCTCAACGAGGTGGCCGAAGGCAAGGCCGATCCGGCGCTGCAAGGCGCCTGCCGCCAGGCCGTGGAGATCCTGGTGCATCTGATCGCGCCCGTGATGCCGCATCTGGCCGAAGAGTGCTGGGAGACGCTCGGCGGTACCGAACTGGTCGCCGAACGGCCGTGGCCGGTCTTCGATCCGGCGCTGGTCATCGACAACGAAGTCACCTATCCGGTGCAGGTCAACGGCAAGAAGCGGGGGGATTTGACAATTGCCCGCGACGCGGACCAAGGTGCGGTCGAAAAAGCGGTATTGGCTCTCGACTTCGTGCAGAAAGCACTTGAAGGTAAGGCTCCGCGCAAGGTGATCATCGTGCCGCAGAGGATCGTCAATGTCGTTGCCTGATCGGGAAAAGACAGAGCTGAGCCGTTTGCTGCGCCGTGTGGCGCTTGCCGGCCTTGTCGGGTCGCTCGCGCTGGTTTCGGCCTGCACGGTGCGGCCGCTCTATTCCAGCGCGCCGCTGACGACGGGTTCGAGCGCCAATGCCGAACTGGCATCGATCGCCATCAAGCCGGTCAAGACGCGTTATGCCCAGCAGGTGCGCAACAACCTGATCTTCGGCCTTGGGCGCGGTGCCGGCGAACCGGCATCGCCGCTTTATTCGCTTGATCTCAGCGTCTCCGAAGCCGTTGAATCCTCCGCCCTCGTGCAGGTCGGAACCGATGAGGACGAGCCGACAGCCGGTTCGGTGACACTTACCGCCAGCTATACGCTGACCGATGCGAAAACCGGTGTCGTCATCACGGTCGGCAAGCGCGCGATCACCTCCTCCTTTGACAGGCCGCGTCAGGAATTCGCCTCGTATCGGGCGCAGATCGACGCCGAAAATCGCGCCGCGCGCGAACTGGCCGAGGCCCTGCAACTGTCCATCGCCCAGGATCTGGTCCGGCACGGCAAGGCGGCCAGCTGACGCCGCTCTTCGTTTTTACGAAGACGCCATCTCGATCCTTGCGTCAGGCCTCCCGGTAGCAGCCGGGCGCCCTTTTTTAGCGCGCTTTTTAGCCCGACGCAGGGATGAGCGAGTGATCGCCGAATGACGATCAACGGCTCGAATCCCGATCACTCCATATCGTCGTGAAAGATACGTTTCAGTTGCTTTAGCGGCGCTCAAGGGAAGCAACTGTTAACCACTCGCTCCCTATTGCTCAGCAGACGTTTCAGAGTGAGTCTTGAGAATGGAATCCAAGCGTTTTCCCCGGGTCAATTCATTGAAGGCAACCTCGCCCGACGACCCCGGAGTAGAGCGTTTCAGCGGCAGGAGCGACAAGGCGGATAGCCAGCGGACCGGAGCGGCCAAGGCCGGCAATTCCCAGCCGCCCGTTCATCTTGGTGGCAACGAAAGCCCCGCCTGGCAGGATTATTTCTTCCTGGCGCCCAATGTGCGGTTCACGCGCACGCCGGACTATGACGCCAGCACAAACAATACGCGGCACGAGCAGGTTGCCGTCGAGGAAAGTGAACCCCTGACGCCGCCGACACAGCACGCAATCGCCCGTCCGACTGCGGCACTCCAAGCCGGCTCGTCCTCGCCATCGCCTATGAGAAACCCCGCTCTGGAAGCCGCCCGGCCTCTCGCAATCAACAGGGTGGCGACGCATGAAAGGCAGGCTGCCCCTGCCCCTGTATCCGCCCAGCCAGGGCATGCCGGTGAAAAGGCGCGCACTGTTGCCCCGGCGGGCTCCAGGACGGCGGTAACGGCACGCGCATACACGCCGGCAGCGTCTGCCCGCGAGGTTGCGTCACAGGTCAGAACACAAGGCCGCGGAAATGCACGCTGGCCCTACCTGTCGGATCACGTCTTCTTCGAACTCATGGCGCCCTACATGATCGAGAGCCCGTTGCCGGCGCCACGGGCGGTCCCGGTTCCGCGGCCGGCCGCGCCGGTTGTCCCACCACGGGTGGATATCCGCGCAACGCCCACGGATGACCCGACGGCGTTGTTTCGGGTCATCGAGTGGCTTCCGAGCCTGCAAGCCCCATCCTCCTTGCCGGATGTCCGTCCGGCCAATTCGAACGAAGCCGCGAGCAACGCGCCGCAGGATGCCCGGACAGCGGCCGCGGGTCCCGTCGCCGCGACGAGCAACGCAGTTCAGGTCCAGGCCGCGCAAGGCGCGGAGGAGACCGTGCTGGCTCCAGCCTTGCGGGCCTCCGCGACGCTGCCCAGGGTCGGCAAGATCGTGCCGGCCACGACGGGCGAGGCATACGAGCTTCCCTCCGAAGAGCTGCTTCAGCAGCCGCCGGAAGGGCAGGGCTTCTACATGTCGCAGGAGCGGCTCGAGCAGAATGCCGATCTCCTGGAAAGCGTGCTCGAGGATTTCGGCGTCAAGGGCGAGATCATCCACGTTCGCCCGGGTCCGGTCGTGACCCTCTATGAGTTCGAGCCGGCGCCGGGCGTCAAATCGTCCCGCGTCATCGGTCTTGCCGACGACATTGCCCGCTCCATGTCGGCGATTTCGGCGCGCGTCGCCGTCGTGCCGGGCCGCAACGTCATCGGCATCGAGCTGCCGAACGAGACGCGCGAGACGGTCTATTTCCGCGAGCTGATCGAATCGCAGGGTTTCCGAAAGACCAGCTGCAAGCTGGCGCTTTGCCTCGGCAAGACGATCGGCGGCGAGCCTGTCATCGCCGAGCTGGCGAAGATGCCGCATCTGCTCGTTGCCGGCACCACCGGCTCGGGCAAGTCGGTTGCCATCAACACCATGATCCTGTCGCTGCTCTACCGGCTGAAGCCGGAAGAGTGCCGGCTGATCATGGTCGATCCCAAGATGCTGGAGCTCTCCGTCTATGACGGCATCCCGCATCTTCTGACGCCCGTCGTCACCGATCCCAAGAAGGCGGTCACCGCGCTCAAATGGGCGGTGCGCGAGATGGAGGATCGCTATCGCAAGATGGCGCGGCTCGGCGTGCGCAACATCGACGGCTACAATGAGCGCGCCGCCCAGGCCCGCGACAAGGGCGAGGCGGTCGTCATGACGGTGCAGGCCGGCTTCGAAAAGGGCACCGGCGCGCCGCTCTTCGAGCAGCAGGAAATCGACCTTGCGCCGATGCCCTACATCGTCGTCATCGTCGACGAGATGGCCGACCTGATGATGGTCGCCGGCAAGGAGATCGAAGGCGCCATCCAGCGCCTGGCGCAGATGGCGCGCGCGGCCGGCATCCACCTGATCATGGCGACGCAACGCCCCTCGGTCGATGTCATCACCGGCACGATCAAGGCCAATTTCCCGACCCGTATCTCCTTCCAGGTCACGTCGAAGATCGACAGCCGAACCATCCTGGGCGAGCAGGGCGCCGAACAGCTGCTTGGCCAGGGCGACATGCTGCACATGATGGGTGGCGGACGCATCGCCCGCGTGCACGGCCCCTTTGTGTCCGACGCGGAGGTCGAGCATGTCGTGGCGCACCTGAAGGCGCAGGGCCGCCCGGAATATCTGGAAACCGTGACGGCCGACGAGGACGAGGAAGAGGCCGAAGACGACCAGGGCGCGGTCTTCGACAAGGGATCGGTCGCCGCCGAGGACAGCGATTCCAGCTATGACGAAGCGGTCAAGGTGGTGTTGCGCGACAAGAAGTGTTCGACGTCCTACATCCAGCGCCGGCTCGGCATCGGTTACAACCGCGCCGCCTCCCTGGTCGAACGCATGGAGAAAGAGGGATTGGTCGGCGCGCCGAACCATGTGGGCAAGCGCGAGATCACCATGGGGCGGCGCCCGCCGGTGGCCGCGCCCGACGACGACGGCACGGACTGATCGGCAGCCTTTCGGTGGTGTTCTTCCTCTGAAAATAAAAAAGGCCGGTTGCCCGGCCCTTTTTCATGGAAGCAGTGCGACCTCAGCCGATCTTCTGGCCGGTCTTGGCCCAGTCGGCGAGGAAGGTGGCGAGGCCCTTGTCGGTCAGCGGATGGTTGACCAGCGCCTTCAGCGTCGCCGGCGGCGCGGTGACAACGTCGGCACCGATCAGGGCCGCCTGCTTGACGTGGTTTACCGTGCGCACCGATGCGGTCAGGATCTCGGTCTGGAAATCGTAATTGTCATAGATCTGGCGGATCTCCTGGATCAGCTCCATGCCGTCCGAGCCGGTGTCGTCAATGCGGCCGACGAAGGGCGAGATGAACGAGGCGCCGGCCTTGGCGGCGAGCAGCGCCTGGTTGGCCGAGAAGCACAGCGTGACGTTGACCATGCGGTTCATCTGGGTGCGGATCGTCTTGCAGGCCTTCAGGCCGTCCAGCGTCAGCGGCACCTTGATGCAGACATTGGGCGCGATCTTGGCCAACACCTCGGCCTCCGCCATCATGTTCTTGTATTCGGTCGCCACCACTTCGGCTGAAACCGGACCTTCGACGATATCGCAGATCTGCTTGGTGACGTCGGCGATCTTGCCGCCGGATTTCAGGATCAGCGACGGGTTGGTGGTGACTCCGTCAAGCAGCCCCAGATCGTTGAGCTCACGGATATCCTTGATATCGGCGGTATCGACAAAAAATTTCATGGCGGTCTCCTGACGATTTCGTCGTGCTTGGGAAGGCACGTTCAGCGTTGCTCTTTGATCTAGACCAAAGTCGGGGCAAGGTCACGCCTCATGATCGAAGATTCGCCCTTTGTCGCAGCCGCACCGGTGCTGGTGCCGATGCCTGCCGAACGCCCTTACACCTATGCCGTGCCGGCCGGCATGCGCGTGGTTCCGGGGTCGATCGTGCGCGTGCCGCTCGGCCCGCGCCAGGTCGCCGGCATCGTCTGGGACGGCGTGGTCGAGAACATCGACGCGAAAAAGCTGCGCCCGATCGAACAGGTTTTCGACTGCCCGCCGATCGACCGCGCCATGCGCCGCTTCGTCGACTGGGTGGCGCAATACACGCTGTCGGCACCGAGCATGGTGGCACGCATGCTGCTGCGCGCGCCAGAGGCCTTCGACCCCGAGCCCTGGATCGAGGGGCTGCAGCGAACGCTCCTCGTTCCCGACCGGATGACGGATGCGCGGGCGCGCGTGCTGGAGACGGCCGAAGGTGGGCTCGCCTGGACGCGATCCGGCCTGGCGCATGCGGCCGGCGTGTCGTCGACGGTGATCGAGGGGCTGAAGGCGCAGGGCGTGTTCGAGACGGTGATGATCCCGCCGCGCCCCGTGGTGGCCGCTCCCGACCCAAGCTATGCCGTGCCGGAGCTCATGCCGGATCAGAGCGACGCAGCATCGATGCTGCGCGCCAACGTCGCGGCCGGCGCCTTCAATGTCGCGCTGCTCGACGGCGTCACCGGTTCGGGCAAGACGGAGGTTTATTTCGAGGCGGTGGCGGCGGCGCTCGACCAGGGCAAGCAGGTGCTGATCCTTTTGCCGGAAATCGCGCTGACCCACGCTTTTCTCGAGCGCTTCCAGCAGCGCTTCGGCGCCAAGCCGGGCGAATGGCATTCCGACCTGCCGCCCAGGATGCGCGAAAAAGTCTGGCGGCAAGTGGCTGAGGGCACGGTGCGCGTTGTTGCCGGCGCCCGGTCGGCTTTGTTCCTGCCGTTCAAGGAACTTGGCCTGATCGTGGTCGACGAGGAGCACGACCCGGCCTACAAGCAGGAAGACCGCGTCTTCTACAACGCCCGCGACATGGCCGTGGTGCGCGGCCATATTGGCGGCTTTCCGGTCGTGCTGGCGTCGGCGACGCCATCGGTCGAGAGCCGGGTCAATGCGAGCCAGGGCAAATACAACAGGGCCGTCCTTTCCGCCCGTTTCGCCGAAGCGGCGCTGCCGCAGCTGAGGTCGATCGACATGCGGCGCGCGCCGCCGGCGCGCGGCGGCTTCCTGTCGCCGGTGCTGATCGACCATATGCGCCGGACGCTGGAAAAGAAGGAGCAGTCGCTTTTGTTCCTCAACCGGCGCGGCTATGCGCCGCTGACACTGTGCCGGGTGTGCGGCCACCGTTTCGGCTGCCCGGTCTGCTCGGCCTGGCTGGTCGAGCATCGTTTTCGCGGCCAACTGGTCTGCCATCATTGCGGGCACAATGAGCGCCGCCCCGAGGCCTGCCCGGAATGCGGCACGCTCGACCATCTGGTCGCCTGCGGACCGGGCGTCGAGCGCATCGCCGAGGAGGTGGTCACACATTTCCCCGATGCGCGGACAATCGTCTTGTCATCGGACCTGATGGGCGGCGTGCGGCGGCTGCGGCTGGAGCTTGAGGCGATCGCCGATGGCGAGGCCGACATCGTCATCGGTACGCAACTCGTCGCCAAGGGCCATAACTTCCCCAACATGACCCTGGTCGGCGTCGTCGACGCCGATCTCGGTCTCGCCAATGGCGATCCGCGCGCCGCCGAGCGAACCTTCCAACTGCTCAGCCAGGTGACCGGCCGCGCCGGGCGCACCGGCAAGAAGAGCCTCGGCCTGCTGCAGACCTTCCAACCCGACCATCCGGTGATGCGGGCGATCGTCTCGGGCGATGCCGAGGCTTTCTACGAGCGCGAGATCGCCGAGCGCGAACGGGCGGCCTTGCCGCCCTTCGGCCGGCTGGCCGGCGTCATCGTCAGCGCGGTGACGCGGGCCGAAGCCGAAGGCCATGCACGCGGGCTGCGCCGTGCCGCGCCCGAGGCATCGGACCTGTTTGTATTGGGACCGGCGGAAGCGCCACTGTCCCTGCTCGGCGGCCGCCATCGCTTCCGCCTGCTGATCCAGGGTGAACGCCGCGCCGACATGCAAGGTTTTATCCGGGCCATGCTGGCCAATGGGCCAAAACAGCGCGGTTCGGTCCGGGTGCAGGTCGACATCGATCCGCAGAGCTTTTTGTAAAATGGTATCGACTAGTCGAAGCCTGGCGGGTCTTGCAGTATATTCCAGCACAAAACGTCAAGCGCTTCAAAATGCCTGACGTTTGTAGTGACCACGGTAAGTCCGTTAACCGCCGCCGTAGCAGCGATCAGTGTGTCCGCCAGGCCCGGGTTCTTCCCTTTCGCAGAGGCTGCTTCCTCCATTCGACCCGCTCTTCGAGCTATATCGGCGTTGATCCCTAGAATTTGATCTGCGAATCCTTCGATCGTGTCATTGAGCCAGACAGTGAGGCTATCCACTCGCCCCTTGGCCCCAGCACGATCGAGCTTGCGTATGCCTTTCTCGATTTCGGTGATTGCAATTACCGGTATGAAGAGCGTTTGCTTCTCACCTTGCGTTACGACCCAATTGGCGACGTCTTTCGCAATTGGCGGCCTGCCGGGCGCGAACGCGGACAAAATGGACGTGTCGAGAAGATAGCTGCTCAAAGATCGATGTCCCTCGACGGCGACTCGTTCCTTTCAAGCTCGATCCCTCCCGGATAGGTCAGAAGAAACTCTCCGAAGTTTCGTCGCTTGGCTGGATAAAGCTTTCGTAAGTCCTCGACCGAAACGACGGCCGCCGCCGGCTTGCCGTGCTTTGTGATGATGGTGGGCTCGCCGCTCTCCGCAGCCTCGACCAGCGCCGAGAACCCTGCCTTGGCCTCCCGAACCTGCATTGTTTTCACGGCAAATCTCCTTGTGGTCTCATGTGGTCATAATATAGGAATTGCACGTGCAAAGGAACAACCCATCATGAAAACCCTTGGCCTTCTGGGCGGCATGAGCTGGGAATCGACCGCCATCTACTATCGGCTGCTCAACGAGATCGTGCGCGAGCGGCTTGGCGGGTTGCATTCGGCGAAACTGCTGCTCTGGTCGTTCGACTTCGCCGAGATCGCCGAGCGGCAGCATCATGGCGATTGGGATGGTGCCGGCATGCTTCTGGTCGAAGCCGCGCGCAAGCTCGAAGCGGGCGGCGCGGAAGGGCTGCTCTTGTGTACCAACACCATGCACAAGCTGGCTGACCAGGTGCAGGCGTCGCTATCCATTCCGCTGATCCACATCGCCGACGCCACCGCGGTGGCGATCAAGCGCGCCGGCATGCAGCGCCCGGCGCTGCTGGCGACGCGGTTCACCATGGAACAGGATTTCTACAAGGGCCGGCTGGCCGACAAATACGGCCTGTCACCCGTGGTGCCCGATGCCGCGGGGCGCGACATGGTGCATCGCGTCATCTATGACGAGCTCTGCCAGGGCATTGTCAGCGACGCTTCGAAGACTGCCTATATCGAAGAAGCCGAACGTCTGCGCCGTGAAGAGGCCGCCGACAGCCTGATCATGGGCTGCACCGAGATCACCATGCTGATCGGGCAGCGAGATTTCGACATTCCCGTCTTCGACACGACGCAGATCCATGCCGAGGCGGCCGTGGAATTCGCTCTGGGTTGATGCATCTCCGCTAAAGTGCCCAGAGCTATCTGGCGCGGCGTTTTTCCTCCGGTAGAATGCCCGCAATTTCAAAATAGGCATTTCGAGGGGACAAAATGGATTTTGCGCTTCCATGGCCGACGAGCCAGGGCGAATGGCTGGCTTGGTCGAGTGCGGTCTTCACGGTGCTGCTCGGCCTTCTGTTTTTCCTGGCGCCGGGCCTGGCCTTTCGCATCCTGCGCCTGCAGGCCAAGCCCGAGAAGGCGGCGGCGATCGCCGAGGGGCGCGGCAGGATGTCGGGCTTTTATCTTGGCGTCGGCCTGTGCTGTATCCTCCTGGCGCAGCCGCTGATTTACATGGCGCTCGGCTTCTCCTGGCTGTTCACCGCCTTCGGCCGGCTGCTGTCGATGATGTCCGACGGCGCCAACACACCTTTCAATTGGGTTTCCATTGTGGTGGAATTGGCCCTGGCGGCATTGCCGCTTGCCTTTGCCTTCGGCTTTGTGCCCTGAATCCAAGGGTATTCCGGCGCGCAAGACCCGAGTCTTTCGCCGGATGCGACAATAGTGCCTGAAAAGCATGCGGAACGACGCATTGCGGTCTTAAAATGCCTGTGCTAGACGGCAATCGACTTTCGGCCGGGGATAGCGGAAGCCGCGCCTCCGTGCTTGAGAAAATGCAGTAAGGTCAAAGATTTAGCCAGAGTTTTTGCTCGCGCCAACAATCTGCGGCCTGTCAGACAAGAGAAAAGACGGTCCGTGGCTCAATCGTCATCGCCAATCTCAGGTGTCGCAGAACGCTATGCGGGTTCGCTGTTCGAACTCGCCCTGCAGGCAAATTCCGTGGCCAAGGTCGAGGCCGACCTCAACAGTTTCGAAGCGCTGCTCGCGGGGAGCGCCGACCTGACCCGGCTGATCAACAGCCCGGTGTTCTCCAGCGAGGATCAGGCCAAGGCCATCGCGGCGATCGCCGACAAGGCCAAGATCACCGGCCTCACCGGCAATTTCCTGCGCGTCGTCGCACGGAACCGCCGCTTGTTCGCCGTGCCTGGCATGATCAAGGCGTTCCGCCAGATAGCGGCCGAACACCGCGGCGAAACCGCTGCTGAAGTGACGTCGGCTCATGAGCTGACCGCCGCCCAGCAGACAGAACTCAAGGCGGCGCTGAAGAGCGTTGCCTGCAAGGACGTGGCCATCTCCGTCACCGTCGATCCGTCGCTGCTTGGCGGGCTGGTGGTCAGGATGGGCTCGCGCCAGATCGATACGTCGCTCAAAACCAAACTCAATTCGCTCAAGCTTGCACTGAAAGAGGTCGGCTGATGGACATCCGCGCCGCGGAAATTTCCGCAATTCTGAAAGACCAGATCAAGAATTTCGGCAAGGAGGCAGAAGTCTCCGAAGTCGGACAGGTGCTGTCCGTCGGTGACGGTATCGCCCGCGTCTACGGCCTCGACAACGTCCAGGCCGGCGAAATGGTCGAATTCCCCGGCGGCATCCGCGGCATGGCGCTCAACCTCGAAGCCGACAATGTCGGCGTCGTCATCTTCGGCGCCGACCGTGACATCAAGGAAGGCGACACCGTCAAGCGCACCGGCGCCATCGTCGACGTTCCGGTCGGTCCGGGCCTGCTCGGCCGCGTCGTCGACGCGCTCGGCAACCCGATCGACGGCAAGGGCCCGATCAAGGCGACCGAACGCAAGCGCGTCGACGTCAAGGCGCCCGGCATCATTCCGCGCAAGTCGGTGCATGAGCCGATGTCGACCGGCCTCAAGGCCATCGATGCGCTGATCCCGGTCGGCCGCGGCCAGCGCGAGCTGGTCATCGGTGACCGCCAGACCGGCAAGACCGCCATCATCCTCGACACCATGCTCAACCAGAAGTCGGTGCACGACAACGGCCCCGAGAAGGAAAAGCTGTACTGCGTCTACGTCGCCGTCGGACAGAAGCGCTCGACCGTCGCGCAGTTCGTCAAGGTGCTGGAAGAGCGCGGCGCGCTCGAATATTCGATCATCGTCGCCGCCACCGCTTCCGATCCGGCGCCGATGCAGTTCCTGGCGCCGTTCGCCGGCTGCACCATGGGCGAATATTTCCGCGACAACGGCATGCACGCGCTGATCAGCTACGACGATCTGTCCAAGCAGGCCGTCGCCTATCGCCAGATGTCGCTGCTGTTGCGCCGCCCGCCGGGCCGCGAAGCCTATCCGGGCGACGTCTTCTATCTGCACTCGCGCCTGCTCGAGCGCGCCGCCAAGCTCAACGACGATCTGGGCAATGGCTCGCTGACGGCCCTGCCGGTCATCGAAACGCAGGCCAACGACGTGTCGGCATACATCCCGACCAACGTGATCTCGATCACCGACGGCCAGATCTTCCTCGAAACCAACCTGTTCTTCCAGGGCATCCGTCCGGCCGTCAACGTCGGCCTGTCGGTGTCGCGCGTCGGGTCCTCGGCGCAGATCAAGGCGATGAAGCAGGTTGCCGGCTCGATCAAGGGCGAGCTCGCGCAGTACCGCGAAATGGCGGCCTTCGCGCAGTTCGGCTCGGATCTCGACGCCGCCACGCAGCGCCTGCTCAACCGCGGATCGCGCCTGACCGAACTCCTGAAGCAGCCGCAGTTCTCGCCGCTGAAGACGGAAGAGCAGGTCGCGGTGATCTTCGCCGGTGTCAACGGCTATCTCGACAAGCTGCCGGTCAACCAGGTCGGCAAGTTCGAGCACGGTCTGCTCAGCCACATGCGTGCGGCGGGCAAGGACGTTCTCGACGCCATCCGCAAGGAAAAGGCGCTGTCGGACGATCTGCGCGCCAAGCTGAAGGCAGAGATCGACGCTTTCGCCAAGACCTTCGCCTGAGCGAAGCGACAAGACGGGATCAGGTTTGAAGCATGCCTTCATTAAAAGACCTTCGTAACCGTATCGCCTCGGTCAAGGCGACGCAGAAGATCACCAAGGCGATGCAGATGGTCGCCGCGGCGAAGCTGCGCCGTGCGCAAGAGGCCGCGGAAGCGGCGCGCCCCTATTCGGAGCGCATGGGTTCCGTGCTGGCCAACATCACCCAGGCGATCGGCGGCGGTGGCGATGCCCCGGCGCTGATGACCGGCACCGGCAAGGACGACGTGCACCTGCTGGTCGTCTGCACGGCCGAGCGCGGCCTGTGCGGCGGCTTCAATTCGCAGATCGCGCGCCTTGCCCGCGATCACATCCGCCGGCTTCTGGCCGACGGCAAGCAGGTCAAGATCATCTGCGTCGGCAAGAAGGGTTTCGACATCCTGCGCCGCGACTATGCATCGATGATTCTCGACCGCATCGATCTGCGCGAGGTGAAGACGCTCGGCTTCGTCAATGCCGACGCGATCGCCAAGAAGGTCATCCACCTTTTCAACGACGGCGGCTTCGACATCTGCACGCTGTTTTATTCGCAGTTCAAGTCGGTGATCAGCCAGGTTCCTACCGCGCAGCAGATCATTCCGGCCGGCGTCGCTTCGGCTCCCGCCGAGGCGGTGGATGGGGGCAGCGCCGTCTATGAGTACGAGCCGGAGCCGGGCGAAATCCTGTCCGACCTCATCCCGCGCAACATCTCCGTGCAGATTTTCCGCGCGCTGCTTGAAAACGCGGCCGGCGAAATGGGTGCCAAGATGAGCGCCATGGACAATGCGACGCGCAACGCCGGCGAGATGATCAACAAGCTGTCGATCACCTACAACCGTCAGCGGCAGGCGCAGATCACCAAGGAACTGATCGAAATCATTTCGGGCGCCGAGGCGCTCTAGGCGCGGTCCGTGGGCCATCTGGCCCGCGACCGGACCGCGTGAGAAACAAAGGACGAAAAAGGGTAAAGACGATGGCGAAAGCAGCGACCCCCAAGACGGCAGCCCCCAAGGCCGCAGCCGCGAAGACCGCAGCCCCCGCGAAGGCGGCCAAGGCTTCGGCAGCCGCCGCGAAGGCAGCTCCGGCAAAGACGGCGGCAGCGCCGGCCAAGGCCGCCGCGGCCAAGACATCGGCAGCGGTTGCCAAGGCAACCGGTGTTGTCGGCAAGGTCCGTCAGGTCATCGGCGCCGTCGTCGACGTGCAGTTCGGGGATCACCTGCCGGCGATCCTGAACGCGCTCGAGACGACCAATGTCGGCAACCGTCTGGTGCTCGAGGTTGCCCAGCATCTGGGTGAAAACACCGTGCGCTGCATCGCCATGGACTCCACCGAGGGTCTGGTGCGCGGCCAGGAAGTGCGTGACACCGGCGCGCCGATCACCGTGCCGGTCGGTCCGGGCATGCTCGGCCGCATCATCAACGTCATCGGCGAGCCGGTCGACGAAGAGGGCCCGGTCGACGCAATCGAAATGCGCTCCATCCATCAGCCGGCTCCGACCTATGTCGAGCAGTCGACGGAAGCGCAGATCCTGATCACCGGCATCAAGGTGCTCGACCTGCTCGCTCCCTACGCCAAGGGCGGCAAGATCGGCCTGTTCGGCGGCGCCGGCGTCGGCAAGACCGTGCTGATCCAGGAACTGATCAACAACATCGCCAAGGCCCATGGCGGCTATTCGGTGTTCGCCGGCGTCGGCGAGCGCACCCGCGAGGGCAACGATCTCTATCACGAGTTCATCGAATCCGGCGTCAACAAGAAGGGCGGCGGCGAAGGCTCCAAGGCGGCCCTCGTGTACGGCCAGATGAACGAGCCGCCGGGCGCGCGCGCCCGCGTCGGCCTGACCGGCCTGACGGTCGCCGAATATTTCCGCGACCAGGGCCAGGACGTGCTGTTCTTCGTCGACAACATCTTCCGCTTCACGCAGGCGGGTTCGGAAGTGTCGGCTCTGCTCGGCCGTATCCCGTCGGCCGTGGGCTATCAGCCGACGCTCGCCACCGACATGGGCGCCCTGCAGGAACGCATCACCACCACCACCAAGGGCTCGATCACCTCGGTGCAGGCCATCTACGTGCCCGCCGACGACTTGACCGACCCGGCGCCGGCGACCTCGTTCGCCCATCTTGACGCGACGACGACGCTGAACCGCGCCATCGCCGAAAAGGGCATCTATCCGGCGGTCGATCCGCTGGATTCGACCTCGCGCATGCTCGACCCGATGGTCGTCGGCGAAGAGCACTATGCCGTCGCTCGCCAGGTGCAGTCGATCCTCCAGCGCTACAAGTCGCTGCAGGACATCATCGCCATCCTGGGCATGGACGAGCTGTCGGAAGAGGACAAGCAGACGGTTGCCCGCGCCCGCAAGATCGAGCGCTTCCTGTCGCAGCCGTTCTTCGTCGCCGAAGTGTTCACCGGCGCGCCCGGCAAGCTGGTCGATCTCGCCGACACCATCAAGGGCTTCAAGGGCCTCTGCAACGGCGACTACGATCACCTGCCGGAAGCTGCCTTCTACATGGTTGGCGGCATCGACGAAGCGGTCGAGAAGGCACAGCGCCTGGCGGCTGAAGCAGCTTAATCAAGGGAATAGGGAGTAGTCAGTAGTCGGTAGTGAATAGCAGGCGGGTGACCGGGCATTTGCCCTTTCTCCCCACTTCCTACTCACTATTCCCTACTCACTAAATCGACATGGCTGAAGCTTTCAAATTCGAACTGGTCTCGCCGGAGCGCCTGCTGGTTTCCGCCGAGGTCGAATCCGTCGTCATCCCGGGCGCCGAAGGCGAGATGACCGTGATGGCGCATCACGCGCCAGTCATGACCACGATCAAGCCGGGTGTCGTCACGGTGAAGACCGCTTCGGGCGGCGAAGAACGCTATGTCGTGTTCGGCGGTTTCGCCGACATCGTTCCCGCCGGCTGCACGCTGCTGGCGGAATCAGCGGTGGCGGTGAAGGATGTCGACCGGGCGGATCTCGCCCGCCGCATCCAGGAAGCCAAGGAAGATGCCGCCGACGCCAAGGACGACCAAGCGCGCAGCAAGGCGGAGCAGTTCCTCAGCCAGCTCACCACGCTGGAAGGCGCGCTTATCCCGGCCTGAAATTCAGTTCAGATGACTTGATGAAAAGCGGGGCCTTGCCCCGCTTTTTTGTTTAAATGCCCAAGGCGGCGAAGGCCAATGTCGGGCCATCGCGTCGCAAATGCACCAGATGCACCGCCGTGAGTTCAATCAGCGTCTGGCGCTCGGCGTGATCCCCGGCAAAGCCGGCCAGGTCGAACACTGCCGTCACGGTTTCGTTCGCCGGCAGCTGCTGGTCCAAAAGCGCCGTCAGGGCCGCGTCGAGCGGATCGGTGAAATGGTTTTCGGGCAAGGTCTTGCCGCGAGCGGCACAGGCGGCAATCCAGGCCGCCACCACCAGCGTGAGATGCACGAACTCGGTACCCGCTTCGAGGCACTCGATGGCGGACGCGATGATGCGCTGTGGGAGTTTCTGGCTGCCGTCATTGGCGATCTGCGCCGTGCGATGGGCGAGCGCGGTGTTGGAAAAACGCTCGGCAAGCTCGGCTGTGTAGGTGGATGTATCGAGCCCGGCGTCCTCCGGCAATGTCGGGATGGCTTCGGCCCAGAGCCCGTCGACAAATTGCCGGATCGCCGGATCGGCAAAGGCCCGGTCGACCGTGGCGTGGCCGCTGAGCAGGCCGAGATAGGCGATGCCCGAATGCGCTCCGTTGAGAAGCCTGAGCTTCATGTCCTCGAAGGGGCCGACATCGCCGACCATGGTGACGCCGAACTTTTCCCAAGCCGGCCGGCCGGCGGAAAAATTGTCCTCGATCACCCATTGGCGGAAGGGCTCGGTCATCACGGGCCAGGCATCGTCGACACCGAGTTCGCCAGCGACGCGTGCCCGGTCGGCGTCGGTGGTTGCCGGCACGATCCGGTCGACCATGCTCGACGGAAACGCGACCTGGCTTGCGATATGGTCGAAGAGTCCGGGAACCTCCGCCGTGGCAAGCCTGGCATCGCGCAGCGCGGCGAATTCGGTCAGCAGCCGATGCAAGGTGGCGCCATTGGCTGGCAGGTTGTCGCAGCACAGCACGGTGAAGGGCGGGGTGCCGGCTGCCAGTCGTTGAGCCAGCGCCTCGGCGAGAAAACCATGCGCCGTCTTCGGCATTCGCGGATTTGCCAGATCGTGGGCGATGTCGGGGTGAGCGGCGTCCAGCCCGCCGCCCGCGGCCCTGAGATAGGCCTTCTCGGTGATGGTCAGCGTGACGATGCGGGTGCGCGGATCGATCAGCGCGGCCAGCACCGCGGCCGGATCTTCCGGCGCCACAAGCATCGACTGAATCGAGCCGACGACGCGCAGCTCCTCCGCGCTACTGCTGCGGACCGCCAGCGTGTAGAGCCCGTCCTGCGGCCCCAGCGCATCGCGCGTGTCGGGGCTGCGCAGGGAGACGCCGACGATGCCCCAGTCCGTCTCGCCCGCCGCCAGGCAGTCGTCGACATAGGCGGCCTGATGGGCTCGGTGGAAGGCACCGACGCCAAGATGCACGATGCCGGGCGCAACGCGGCCGCGGTCATATGCGGGGATCTCGGCGGCCGCGGGCAGCAGTTGCAGCGTTGCGTTGGACAGATGGCTTCTGGTCATCACGATACCGGGGCTGAGGGCTTTGGGGACGCGGCCGATGACAGGCGGCGTAACACCTACGTCCGCCTGCCGCAAGGATGCCGCTTTGCCGGGGCACGTTGACATCGCGTTGGCCCAAACGTACCGATACCCAACTGGAAGGAGCTGCTTTCCCATGGTCGCGCTGATCGATCCGGACCTGCTTTTTCCGCCTGAAGCGCATTCGCGCTCGCTTGCCCGCGACCTCTATGTGGGGGTCAGGAACCTGCCCATTGTCAGCCCGCACGGCCACACCGATCCGCGCTGGTATGCGCTAAACGAGCCGTTCCCGGATCCGGCACAATTGCTCATCGTGCCCGACCACTACATCTTCCGCATGCTGTTCAGCCAGGGCGTACGGCTGGAGGATCTCGGCGTGGCGACCCTGGACGGCGCCCCGGTCGAGAGCGACGGCAGGACGATCTGGCGGCGCTTTGCCGAGCACTATTACCTGTTCCGGGGCACGCCGACCCGGCTGTGGTTCGACCATGTGCTGGCGCACCTGTTCGGCATCGAGGAGCCGCTGAGCGCCGAGACCGCCGACCGTCATTACGACACGATCGCGACGCTGCTGCAGTGGGAGAATTTCCGTCCGCGCGCCTTGTTCGAGCGCTTCAACATCGAGGTGATCGCGACGACGGAAGGCGCGCTCGACGACCTCAAATGGCACCAGATGATCCGCGACAGCGGCTGGGAGGGCCGTGTCGTCACCGCCTACCGGCCGGACGCGGTTGTCGATCCCGATTTCGAAGGGTTTGCGGCCAATCTCGACCGGCTGGGCGAGATCACCGGCTGCGACACCGGCGGTTGGGCCGGCTATCTCGACGCGCATCGCCAGCGGCGCGCCTTCTTCAAAGGCTTCGGCGCGACCTCGTCCGACCACGGCCATCCGACAGCCGAGACCGCCAACCTTTCCGATGCGGCGGCCGAGGAACTGTTCAACCGCATTCGCCGCGGCTCGGATGACGAGCGCGAGCGAAAACTGTTTCGCGCCCAGATGCTGACCGAGATGGCCAAGATGAGCAGGGATGACGGGCTGGTGCTGCAGATCCATCCTGGCTCCCAGCGCAATCATTCGGCTTCCGTTTTCCAGAAGTTCGGCCGCGACAAGGGCTTCGACATCCCGACACGGACCGACTACGTGACGGCGCTGAAGCCGCTTCTCGACTGCGTCGGGCTGGAGCGCGACCTGACCGTCATTCTCTTCACGCTCGACGAAAGCAGCTATGCGCGCGAGCTGGCGCCGCTGGCCGGCGTCTACCCGGCACTCAGGCTCGGTCCGGCCTGGTGGTTCCATGACAGTCCGGAAGGCATGCGCAGGTTTCGAGAGATGACCACGGAGACGGCGGGCTTCTACAACACTGTCGGCTTCAACGACGACACTCGCGCCTTCCCCTCGATCCCGGCCCGTCACGACGTGGCGCGGCGGGTCGACTGCGCATTCCTGGCGCGGCTGGTCGCCGAGCATCGGCTGCGCGAGGACGAGGCGCATGAACTGGCCGGGGAATTGGCCTATACGCTTGCCAAGAAAGCCTATCGGCTTTGACGGGACGTGCCTGGCTGGCGTTGGCCGGCCATTGACGGCAAGGAGATGACGATGACGAAGATATTCGCCCATGCCGGCGAGGCGCCCTGGACGCCGACGCCCGACGGCAACAGGCGGCGCGTTCTCCTCTCCACCGATGAATTGATGCTGGTCGAGTTCGGCTTCGACAAGGGCGGTGTCGGTGCGCTGCATTCGCATCCGCATGTCCAGTCAAGCTATGTCGCCGAGGGCCGCTTCGAGGTGACCATCGACGGGCTGACGGAGATCCTTGAGGCCGGTGGCAGCTTCATCGTGCCGTCCGGCCTGGTGCACGGCGTCAGGGCGCTGGAAGCGGGGCGGCTGGTCGACAGTTTTGCGCCGTGCAGGGCCGATTTCCTCGCCTGAGGGCGCTATCCGGGAAGGGTCACGGTTCGGCTTCCAGCAGCGGCACGCCGGCCAGCTCCAGCCTGATATGCCCACGCTCGGGCCGCAGCAGCCGGATCGGTGCGCCTTTCTCGTCAAGGCGCCGACGCAGAAGGATGAGCCTGGTTTCAAGATTGTCCTTGATATCAGGCAGCCGCAGCGTCGCGTCCCGCCTGATCTCGCGATTGGAGAAATCGCGGCGTCCCGTGGCGAGGAAGGTGCGGACAAGGTGGATCAGGAGCCGCCCGGGGACGCCTTTGATCAGATAGTCGTCGTCGATAAAGACACTGTCGTCGAACGCGAAATATCTTATCTTGAACGCGGGTGCTCCGGCCTGATCCGACGCATGTCCGCCTTGTGCCGACTTCGCGAAGGCATTGGCCTGGTGGCCACCTTCCAGTTCGGCAAGCCGCAACCCCGCGGCCAGTTGGCTCGCAACCAGCATCAGGGCATCCTCATCCTGATGGCCGAAAGCGAAACTGGCCTCGGACTCGACAAACAGCACGCCTCGCAATTTTCCCTGGGCAAGCATAGGCACCGCCATCTGGCTGCGCGGACCGGCAAGTCCGGGAAGCGGGATATGGCGTGTGCGCTCGGACGCCGAAAGTATGGCTGAGGCATAGCGTTGAGAACGCCGCAGGTCACAGATACGAACCGGCTGGCGCGTGGTGGCCGCGATGCCGATCACGCCTTCACCAAACGCGATCTCCGCGCCGACACCAAGGCTGCTGTATCCGCGACTCGCCAGGGTGCTTAGCCGCTGGGCGGTCTCGTCGGGCACCAGAACCATCGCATGCCGATAGTCGAAGCTGTTCTCAAGTCCGGCCAGCGCCTTGTCCAGCATAACATCGGCATCAGCTTCCGAGCCGATGGCGGCGGCAAGAAGCGCGGCCTTGGGCAGGTGGTTCGTTGTCGCGGGGACCGGATTGCGATGTTCAGGCGGGACGGCGCCGACCACCGCGCGGCAATCGCGCACGAAGTACAAGTCGGCGCTGCGCAGTTTCATGATCCCCGCCATTCCCTGTTGCGCACTCATCACCGAAAGATGCGATTTTATGCGTTCGAACAGCTCGCCATGGTCGAGCGCATGCAGGAATTCCAGATCGAGTATGTGTTGGACGCCGCTTCGTCCATCGACGACCATCAGCGTGGCGACGCCGCTGGCGCGCACATTGGCGGCCGTCTTGGAAAAGAACTGGTTCGAAAGCGCGACATGGCTCTCATCGACGTAATAGACATGAGACAGATACGAGATGTTGGGTATGCCGTCGCCATCGCTGGTCGCGATCACCGATGGGATGACGCCTTCAAAACTGTCGCGGATGTCGCTGAGGGAGATCATGGCGAGTGTGTCCGGAGCCTCTCGCCCGCACCGGGTCCGGGTGACTGCGAAAAGACATCGGTGGGCCGAAAACGGATACGAAGCAGATCACTGTCGACGAGGGTATGAGAGAGTTGATGCCGGGTCACGCCAAGCGCTTCCATCACCACCAGCATCTCGGAAATGTAGTTTTGCGCTTTCGCCCTGTCGGCATCGTCGGCCGGTGACACCGCCAGGATGCGGCCCTTGATCTGGACGGCGCGATAGTCGTGCGGGCGTACCATCGTGACCGCCACCGGTGCATCCAAGGCGGCGTTCTCGACAACTTCGGGCCATTGGGCCCGCGATACGAGCACGTCGATACATCCGAGGCTCGCGACATGCGCGGCGCCGGTGCCGCGGCCGATGGCTGGGCGAAACGCGGCATTGCGTGTGGATATGAGAATCATCACCGGACCTGCGAGCAGGTCGTCTATTTCCTTGCTGATCAAGGCCGCCCCATTGCCTACATGCAAACAGTCTAATCGGATAGGAAAGTTTTAGGAACAGGCATGCTGCTTAGGAAGCATTTAGGAAGCATGTTCTTCAGCCCTTGACTAGAAGGCCTCGCGAAGCCGGCGCGATCAGTCATCGTGACAATCGGGACGCCGCACAGACGGGAGATCTTCAATGACACATGCAAGAATACCAGACCTCAATGGCCGCTATGATCTTTACGGCCTGATCCACAAGGGTCTTCGCAAGGCCCAATGCGAATTGCTTGCGCGCCTGGGCAGCGCGGATTTCGACGATGCGGCGGCGACCGCACCATTGCTGGCCGACCTTCGTACGATCCTTATGCTTGGGGCCAGCCATCTTGCCCATGAGGACAGGTATATCCACCAGCCGCTCGAAGCGCGCGTGCGGGCTTCGACCGACCGCCTCGAGCACCAGCACGACGATCATCGGCTGGCCTTTGCAGAACTCGAGGACATGATCCGGGCGATAGAGGAGGCACCCCTTGATGCCCGGGCCAGCCTTGGTCGCCGGCTTTACATCGCTTTCACGGTCTTTGTCGGACACGATCTCGAACACATGCATGAGGAGGAGACGGTAACCGCGCCGCAACTATGGGCGAACTTCACGGATGCCGAACTGCAAGGCATCGAAATGGCGATCATCGGGTCGCTCACGCCGGAGAAGAACCTCGCCTTCATGCGCCTGATGATCCCCGCCATGAGCCGCAGCGAGCGTGCCGCGCTTCTGGGAGGCATGAAGGTCTCGGCGCCTGCCGACGCGTTCGCCGCCGTCATCGAATTCGCGGCGCGGCCACATCTGTCGCGTGAGGATTTTTGCGACCTCTCCAGCAGACTTGGGCTCGCTGCCTGAAATTCGCACCGGAGACGCTCGGAGGCAGTTCGCGTTCGAGCGCAAGGATTTCGACAGGGAGTCAGAACCATGCACAACCGCCATACGGCAGCCCTGGGCTGCACGATTTCAACCGGCCGGGCTGCTGCCCGCCGTGGAGGCTGCCGCGCATGCGCCGCGCATTGTCCGGCAAAGCCTGGTCGTGCCCAGGCGGCCGGTCGGCCATCGGCGGATAACAGGTGTTTTGCTGCAGGAAGAGGATCGCTGATCCGCACGCCGCCCGACAACCGATGATGGAAGGTCACATCGTGGGCGGCAGCCTGGCCTCGCCGGCCAATCGGCTCCTGGCCAGGGAACCCGCGCCTCGGACAAGGCGCGGGTTTGTTGCCTGGGCGCCAGTGGCGCCGCGGTACTCAAGACATCACCGCAGGATTGGAAACCTGCCGGATCATAGTGAATATAACCTTAATGCGCCGGCACCGGGTGGTCGCGACGGCTGGCGGCGAGCAGATGCGTGGCCTCGAGGATAGCCTCGGCCGGCGTGTCGGAGATATTCGCCGACCGTCCGCGCTTCGGCGCGGTCAGGTGATATGCCTGAGCAGGCCGAAAAGCCGCTCGAACGTCTTGCCATAGGGTGGGCGCAGCAGGGCGCCGGCGCTCAGGCGCGACTGCAGGAAGACCGGCTTCTCCTTGCTGAAGGCGCGGAATCCCCATTCGCCGTGATAGGCGCCCATGCCGCTGGCGCCGACGCCGCCGAAGGGCTGGTTCTCCTGCACCAGATGCAGCATGCAGTCGTTGACGGTGACGCCGCCGGTGACGGTCTCGCGCAGGATGCGCCGGCGGTTGGCGCTGTCGTTGCCGAACCAGTAGAGCGCCAGTGGCCGATCGGCCTGGTTCACATGGCTGATCGCCTCGTCGACGGTGGCATATTCGACGATCGGCAGCACCGGGCCGAAAATCTCCTCGCGCATCAGCCGCAGGTCCGGGCCGGCATTGCCGACCAGGGTCGGCACGAATTTCCGGCTTGTTGTATCGAGGTCCTCGCCGGCCGGGTTGATCTCGGTGATGGTGGCGCCGGCATCGCGGGCTTCCGCGATCATGGCGCGCAGGCGCTGGAAGTGCCGGTCGCTAACGATGGCTGTGTAGTCGGGGTTGTCGCGCAGCGTGGGGTAGAGCCGCGCCACCGCGGCTGCGAGCTTGGCCGTGACCGTGCCTGCCTGCCCCTTGGGCACCAGCAGGTAGTCCGGCGCGATGCAGGTCTGACCGGCGTTGAGCAGCTTGCCATAGGCAACGCTGGCCGTCGCCGCATCGAGATCGCAGGAGGGATCGAAGATCGCCGGCGACTTGCCACCGAGCTCGAGCGTCACCGGCGTCAGATTGGCGGCGGCGGCGATCGCGACCTGGCGGCCGACCGCGGTCGAGCCGGTGAACAGCAGATGATCGAACGGCATCGAGACGAAGGCCTTGCCCATCTCGGCATCGCCGGTGATGACGCTCAACTCGTCGGGCGAAAAATGCTCGACGGCCAATCCGGCCAGCAACTCCGAGAAAGCCGGCGTCAGCTCGGACGGCTTGACCAGCACGCGATTGCCGGCGGCGAGCGCCGCCGTCACTGGCGCGACGGCGAGCTGGAAGGGATAGTTCCATGGCGAGACGATGCCGACCACACCGAGCGGCTGCGGCACGAGGCGGTTTTTGCCCGGCAGGAACGGCAAGGTGGTGGCGACGCGACGCTCGCGCATCCAGCCTTTCAGGTGAGACAGCGCGTGACGGATGCCGGCGCGCACGACAAACAATTCGGCGAGGCGGGTCTCGTGAGTCGAGCGGCTGCCGAAATCAGCGTTGATCGCGGCGCAAATGTCGGCTTCGTGCCGCTCGGTCAGCGCCAGCAGGCGCTTCAGGCGGTCTTTTCGCACGCCAAGGTCCGGAAAGGGCTGTTTCTCGAAGGCGGCGCGCTGCAAGCCAAACCGCTCGCCGAGAACGTCCTGTCTCACCTGCAGCATCGCGCGCGCTCCTTGCTCCCGCGCAGCTTACATCAGGGCCAGCCTGAATCCAGCCAGGAGCACATGGCGCAGGGACAGGCGAGGCTCACATGGCTGTTTGACCTTCCGTTCGCATCCATGCCGTTGTATCGAATGCGGCAAGCTGAAATCTCCGACAAGGGCGCGTGGCGCATGATTCCGCAAATTCGTGTCACCGCCATGCGACACGGACCCGTCATTACGCCGGAGATGCTGCCCGGCGATGACGGGGCCAACATCAACGGGCCGTCGCTGATCAGCATGCCTGACTGGGTGCCCGGTCGGCTTGGTGCCTACTATCTCTACTTCGCCGACCACACGGGGACCTATATCCGCCTCGCCTACTCCGATTCGCTGCACGGGCCTTGGCGCATCCACCCCGGCGGTGTGCTGTCTCTTGACCAATGTCCGTTCATCGTCGGGCATATCGCCTCGCCCGATGTGCACATCGACCAGAAGCTTCGCCATTTCGTGATGTATTTTCACGGCCCGGCAAAATCCGGTGAAGGCCAGATCACCTTTGCCGCGACATCCGTCGACGGGCTTCGTTTCACTCCGCTTTCCGAACCGCTCGGGCCGTTCTACGCGCGCATCTTCCGCCACGATGGCTGGTGGTACGGTTTGCTTGGAACGGGAGCGATCACCGTCTACCGATCGAGAAACGGCATTTCGGATTTCCAACGCGGTCCGGTCGTGTTGCCTGCCGTGCGGCAGGACCTCGCCCCACGGCATGTCGCGCTGCAGAAATCCGGCCGCTGGCTGCGGGTCTATTACACGCGTCGGGGCGACGCGCCGGAACGGATCCTCTACGGCACAATCGATCTCGCCGAGGATTGGCGGGACTGGACCGTGCGAGGCGACAGCGAAGTGTTGCGGCCACTGACGGAGTTCGAAGGGGCCGGCTTGCCGGTCCGCCCCAGTCGGATCGGTCTGGCCCAGGGCAGGGAAAACGCGCTACGCGATCCAGCCATTTTCGAGCAGGATAATCAGACCTGGCTGCTCTATGCGGTCGCCGGAGAAAGTGGGATCGCCCTGGCCGAGCTTGGCTTTTCCGAGGTGCCAGCCGCGGCGCCCCGGAAGCCGGTCGTGGCGTTACGCCGCCGCGCAAGGCGGCTTTTCTGGCACCTTCGACAAAAGGCGCCAATGCTGCCTTCGGCAATGAAATCCCGAAACAGAATTTTCATCGCCGGATGCGCGCGCAGCGGCACCACGCTCAGCCTCAATCTGATGGGCTGTTTCGAGGATATCTATGTCCATACCAACGAAGCGCCATACCAGACACTGGTCAAACTGGATCGCTACCAAGCCAACCTGGTCGTAAAACGCACTTTCGTGAGCTACAGGGATCTTGAGGATTTGCCCGCATCGGTCGGCCTGATCTATTGCGTGCGGCATCCTTTCGACGTGCTGACCAGCTCTCATCCGGAGACCGTCGATCTGCGGCCCTTTCACGTGACCATGGAGCGTTGGGAGGCGGAGTATGATGGTTTGATGCGGCTGCGACAGGCCCAGCCGGAGAGAGCCATCACCTATTTACGCTATGAGGACGTGATCGCCGAACCGGACATCGTGCAGGCGAGGATTGCCCGATCCTTCGGCCTGGCGCCCGCTACGCTCTTCAGCCGCGATGCAAACAATCCCATCAGGTCCACCTCGCTGAGAAAATGGGAGCGCAATGAAGCGTTCAGGACCTATCTGCGCGGCCTGCCGCCGTCATTTCTCGATCGCGTGGACGGCTTCTGCCGGGAGTTCGGCTATGACAATTCGGCCGGCATATTGACGACGGAATTGGCTGAATGACGCAGGCAACCGGCATTCTGGCCGAGGATCGCAAGCGGCGCGTGCTGAAGGACGTGTTCGGCTTCGACGATTTCCGCCCCGGCCAGGCCGATGTCATGGACGCGCTGCTCGGCGGGCGCCATGTGCTGGCCGTCATGCCGACAGGTGCCGGCAAGTCGCTTTGCTACCAGGTCCCGGCGCTCGTCATGGGCGGGCTCACCCTCGTCATTTCGCCGCTGGTGGCACTGATGCAGGATCAGGTCGCCGCGCTACGGCTGGCGGGCGTTGGCGCCGACACGATCAATTCCTCGCTCGACCGCGAGGCCAATGTCGCGGCCTGGCGCCGCGTGGCGTCCGGCCAGACGCGGCTGCTCTATCTGGCGCCGGAGCGGCTGATGACCGAGCGCATGCTCGAGGCGCTCTCGCGGCTCGATGTCAGCCTGATCGCCATCGACGAGGCGCATTGCATCTCGCAATGGGGACCGGCGTTCCGGCCCGAGTATGAGGATCTGTCGCGGCTGCGGCACATCTTCCCCAACGTGCCGATCATCGCGGTGACGGCGACGGCGGACGAGAGCACGCGCAGCGACATCGAGGCCCGGCTGTTCGCCGAGCGGGTCGAAACGCTGGTGCTGGGTTTCGACCGGCCCAACATCAAGCTGGCCATCGAATCCAAGCAGGACAGCAAACGACAATTGCTGCGTTTCATCGAGCGTCACGCCGGCAAGAGCGGCATCGTCTACTGCCTGTCGCGCAAGAAGACGGAGGAGATGGCGGCCTTCCTCGAGAAGAATGGCGTCACCGCGCTCGCCTATCATGCCGGCATGAGCAAGGAGGCGCGCGAGGCGAACCAAAACGCCTTCATGACGCTCTCCGGCGTGGTCATGGTGGCGACCATCGCCTTCGGCATGGGCATCGATAAGCCCGACGTCGCCTATGTCTTCCACACCGACATGCCGGGCAGCCTGGAAGCGTATTACCAGGAGATCGGCCGCGCCGGCCGTGACGGACGCAAGGCCGAGGCGCACATGCTCTACGGCCTTGGCGATATCCGCATGCGCAGGCTGTTCATCGACGACGAGGACGCGTCCACCGAGCACAAGAGGCGGGCGCATCGCCGGCTCGACACGCTGATCGGCTATTGCGAGACGGCGCAGTGCCGTCGCCAGGTGCTGCTCGGCTATTTCGGCGAGGAAGCTTCGCCTTGCGGCAATTGCGACAATTGTCTCGACCAGGTGCCGCGCGCCGATGGCGCCGCCGAGGCGCGCATCATCCTGGCGGCCGTCGGCCAGAGCGGCGAGCGCTTCGGCGCTGCCCATGTCATCGACATCCTGCTCGGCCATGAGACCGAAAAGGTGCTGGCCAGGGGTCATGAGAGGCTGGCCAGCTTCGGCGGCGGCGCGGCGCACAAGAAGGATTTCTGGCAGTCGCTGATCCGGCAACTCGTCGCCGGCGGCTTCCTGGAGCCGGATCCGAGCGGCCATGGCGGCCTCGCCATCGCCGAGAAGGGTCGCGCGCTTGGCCGTGGCGAGACCCCGTTCCACTACCGAGTCGAGGTGCGCGCCCGCGCCTTGCGCAAGATGCGAGCGGCCGACGGTTCGGCCATGAATGCCGAAGGCATCGATGCTTCGCTGCTGGCCATGCTCAAATCCCTGCGGCTGCGGCTGGCCAAGGAGCGCCAGGTGCCGGCCTATGTGGTGTTTTCCGACCGCACGCTGATCGACATGGCCGAGCGCTGCCCGCGCGACCTCGACGCTTTCGCGGAAGTGAACGGTGTGGGAGGGGCAAAGCTCAAGGAATTCGGTGAGATATTCCTGAGCGCAATCGCGGCGCATCTGTCAGGGGCGTGAGCGGCTGACGGCTTCCGGCGGCGCGCCAGCGGAAGCTTACGAGGGCAGATTTCATTCGCCGGGACCTGGAAGACGATCGGCCTGGCGTTGAATGCACGCAGCCGGAAGGTGCCGGCGAGGCCGACGCCGGCAAGTCAGCTCCCGAGCTTGGTGGCGAGTTCGGCCTGGATTTGCCGCAGCACCGCCGAGGCGGTCTCGAGCTCGTCGTCGCCAATGAGAGAGACCAGCTCGTGGCGAAGCTCGGCCAGCACCGTGTTGATCGAACTCATCCGCGCCTCACCGTCCTTGGTCAAGGACAATATCTTGGCCCTGCGGTCGCTGGGATCCTCACGCCTTGTGATCAGGCCTTCGGCCACCAGGAGATCGACGAGACGCACCAGCGAAGGCCCTTCGAGGCCGGCCTGTTCCGCGACCGCTCCCTGGCGAGCCTCGCCGCCCAGTTGCCACAATGCCAGCAGCGGCATGGCCACGGCATGCGAAAGTCCGCAACGATCCAATCGCTCGTTGGCGGTGCGACGCCAAAGGCGCGCAACATTGGTTATCAGCTGGCCGATCGTTTCGCGGCTTCTGGATCGCTCATTTTCCATTGCCAATGGTTCGCATACAATCTATTTGAATGCAATTGATACCAGCGAGAGATGACGAAGGCGATCGTTCCATCTGTCCGCCAGGTGTCCGTTCTCAGTGTGAGGGATCGGCGTTCGCCGGACCCTTTTAGGTGTTTTCCGATGTCCGTTGCTTTTAGCGCAGTGCCCTCAGTTTCCACTCCAGCAAATCCGCGTTCGCGCGTCATACTGGCGAGCCTGATAGGCACCACGATCGAATTCTATGACTTCTATGTCTACGCCACGGCCGCCGTGCTGGTGTTTCCTCACCTGTTCTTCCCGGCCGGCAACGACACGACGGCGCTTCTCGCTTCCTTCGCCGTGTTCGGCGCGGCGATGATTGCGCGCCCGCTCGGCGCGATCTTCTTCGGCCATCTGGGCGACCGGCGCGGCCGCAAGATCACGCTGGTTGGCGCGCTGCTGACCATGGGGCTGGCGACATTCCTGATCGGCCTGCTCCCAACCTACGCGAGCGCCGGATGGCTGGCGCCGGCCCTGCTGGTGGTGTTGCGCCTCGCTCAGGGTTTTGCGCTCGGCGGAGAGTGGAGCGGCGCCGCACTGGTGGCGACGGAGAACGCGCCGAAGGGAAAGCGCGCTGTCTACGGCACTTTCCCCCAACTCGGCGCGCCGATCGGCTTCATCATCGCCAACGGCCTGTTCCTGAGCATTGCCGCAGCGATGCCCTCGGACGACCCCTCGCGGCCGTCGATGGCGTTCCTTTCGTGGGGATGGCGCATCCCGTTCCTGTTTTCGGTGGTCATGGTGGCCATCGGTCTGTGGGTCCGGCTCAACCTGGTCGAGAGCGCCGCGTTCGACAATACGGTGCGCACTGGCCGGGTCAGAAAGCTCCCGCTGGCTTCGGCGGTCAAGACGCATTGGAAAGAGCTCATACTCGGCACTTTCTACATGCTCGCCACCTATGTGCTGTTCTACCTGATGACGACGTTTTCGTTGAGCTATGGCCGCGCGGCACCCTCGGCGGCGGTACCGGGCCTCGGCTACAGCTACACGACCTTCGTGCTGATGATGATCATCGGCGTTGTCTTCTTCGGCGTCTTCACCATGGTCTCCGGCCCGTGGGCCGACCGCTGGGGTCGCCGACGCACGCTGATCTGGATCACTCTGGCGATCGCCGCCTTCGGCCTGCTGTGGGTGCCGATGCTTCATGCCGGCACCGTCGGCGTCATGGCGTGGCTCATCGTCGGCTTCAGCCTGATGGGCATGACCTTCGGCCCGATGGGGGCGCTGCTGCCCGAGCTGTTTCCAGCCAATGTCCGCTACACCGGCTCGGGCATCTCCTACAATGTATCCTCGATCCTCGGCGCGGCCGTGGCGCCGTTCATCGCGGTAGCCCTCTGGAGCGCCGGAGGCGGACCTTTCTGGGTCGGCGTTTATCTGTCGGCCATGGCGGTGCTCACCCTGATCTCCTTGTTGATCGGGAATGAGACAAAGGATGTCGACATCAACAATTAGGTTCAAGGAGCTTTCCCGACCCGCCTGGGAGGAGCGGGTCAAAGAGCTGACGCACAATGACGCTCCCTTCCTGGCAAGACTGGCTGTTTTCGATCAAGGCGTTCATCGCCTCGATGCTGGCGCTCTATATCGCGCTGTCATTCGACCTGCCGCGCCCTTACTGGGCCATGGCCGCTGTCTACGTCGTGGCCAATCCGCTTGCCGGCGCGACCTCCTCCAAGGGGCTCTACCGCGCGCTCGGCACACTGATAGGCGCGTCGGCGTCAGTCCTTTTCTTGCCGATGTTCGTCAATTCGCCGCTGCTGTTGAGCATGGTCGTGGCGTTGTGGACTGGCGGGCTGCTTTATATTTCGATGCTGGACCGGACGCCGCGCAGCTATGTCTTCATGCTGGCCGGCTATTCGCTTCCGCTGATCGCGCTGCCGGCGGTCGATGCGCCCCAGACGATCTTCGATATCGCCTCGGCCCGCAGCCAGGAGATCATCCTTGGCATCGTTTGCGCCAGCGTGGTCGCGCAATTGCTGTTCCCGATCGGGCTGTCTTCGCTCTTGTCCTCGCGCATTTCCAACTGGCTTGGCGATGCCGCTGCATGGGCGAGCGACATCCTGCGCGGCGAGGGCGGGCTTGGGGTAACCTTGCTGGCCCGGCAGAAGCTGGCATCGGACATTTCAGGGCTCGACATCCTCATCAGCCAGCTCGGTTACGATGCCCATACGCGCGGCGTCACGCGACAGGCGCGACAGTTGCGCGGGCGGTTGATGTTGCTGCTGCCGCTGCTGTCGTCGCTCGATGACCGCATCCATGGCCTGAAGTCGCAGGACCGCGCGATCCACGAGGAGTTCTTCACCCTTCTCGGTGATGTCGGAACCTGGCTCCAAGTGGTGGACGGTCCGGACCGCGCCGTTCTGTTCCGCTCCCGCATTGCTGATTTGCGGCCGGCCGCGCACGCGGTCGACTGGGACAGCCTCATCCTCGACAGCGCCTTGGCCAGGCTGAGGGAGATCGTCGACGCCTGGCACGACTGCCTGGTGTTGAAAAAGCAGATCGCGACAGGCGATTCGCGGGGCGAAAGGCTCGCCTTCCGCCGTCGCCGCACTTTCTCGCGCACCCGCCATCACGACTACGGTATGTTGTTCTTCTATGCCGGTTCCGTGATCCTCGCCGTGCTGGCGGCCAGCGCCCTGTGGATTTATTCGGGCTGGGCGGAAGGCGCCGGCTTCGTGCTGATGGTGGCGGTCGGGAGTTCGTTCTTCGCCGCCGCCGATCGGCCCGCGCCGCTTCTCCTGTCGATGTTCGTCTGGTGCACGGTCAGCCTGGCGGTCACCGCCCTCTACCAGTTCGCCATCCTGCCGATGGTTCAAAGCTTCCCCTTGCTGGTTCTCGTACTGGCGCCGCCTTTCCTCGTGCTCGGCACGCTCATTCCCAGGCCTCAGCTCAGCATGCTGGCGATGCTGCTCACCGTGAACACCGCATCCTTCATTGCCCTCAGCGACCGGTTTTCCGCCGATTTCGTCTCGTTCGCCGATGGTGGCCTCGCCGCCCTGGCGGGTGTGGGTTTCGCGCTGGTGTGGACGCTGGTGGTGAGGCCATTCGGCGGGGAGATCGCAGCCCGGCGCCTGGTGCATGCCGGCTGGTCGGACCTTGCCCAACTCGCCGCCGGCGATCGCGTCGAGGACCAACGCCGGCTCGCCGGCCGCATGCTCGATCGTCTCGGCCAGCTCGTGCCCAGGCTCGCGGGGACGGAGAACAAGGCGCTGTCGACAATCGATGGCTATGCGGAAATCAGGCTCGGCCTGAACATCGTGGAACTGCAGCGGATGCGCAACCGCCTCACGCCCGACGAGAGGCGCGAGGTCGGCATCGTCCTGTCGGCCGTCGCCGAGCTGTTCAAGGAGCGCCTGCGCCTTGGCGCGGCCGTCACAGCGCCGCCGCGGCTGCTGGCGCGTATCGATCGCGCCCTCGCCACGGTCGCGGGCCGTCAGGCCACGCCGGCCCGGCGGTCGGCGGACGCGCTGGTCGGGCTGCGGCGGGCGCTGTACCGGAACGCCGCGCCACCGATTTATTCGACAATGTCGGAACCCATGCTGCTGGTGGCGGAGTAGATCGATCATGCAAAGCGATATCAGCATAGGCGGCGTCTATCTGCCGGGTCTTCTCGTCCTGATGCTGGCGGCCTTCGTCGTGGCGCGGATCGTCTGGCAAGTGTTGTCGTGGACGGGACTCTATTCCTTCGTCTGGCACAGGGCACTCTTCAATTTCGCGCTCTACATCCTCATCCTCGGGGCATTGTCCTCGCTTTCGAATCGGCTGTTGTCATGAAGTACCGCTTTCTGCGCCTTACCGGCAGGATCCTCGTCACCGCTATCGTCGTTGTCATCGCTTGCGTCGCGGCCTGGAAGCTGTGGGACGACAACATGAATGCCCCATGGACGCGTGATGCGCATGTCCGCGCCGACGTCGTCGGCGTCACGCCTGACGTGTCGGGCCTGGTGGCCGAGGTCCTGGTCAAGGACAACCAGGCGGTGAAGAAGGGCGATGCTCTTTTCCAGGTCGACCGCCAACGCTTCGCGGTGGCGCTCGCTCAGGCGCAGGCGGTGGTGGAGGGGAAGCGGGCAACGCTCGACCAGGCCAAGCGAAACCTCGACCGGCTTCAGCGCCTGACCGCCTCGGCGGTCAGCATCCAGCAGATCGAGGAAGCGCGGTCGACGGTAGCCGAGGCGGAATCGGAAAGCCTGCAGGCCAGCGCATCGCGCGACCTGGCGCAGCTCAATCTGGACCGTTCCGAAGTCCGGGCGCCGGTGAATGGCATCATCACCAATCTCAGCCTTCGCCCGGGAGACTATGTCGCCCCCGGCACGGCCACCATGGCGCTCGTCGACACCGATACGATGCGCATCGAGGGCTATTTCGAGGAGACGAAACTTTCGCGCATAGGGATCGGCGCCAAGGCATCGATCAGGCTGATGGGATGGCCAAACACCCTGTCCGGCCATGTCGCAGGCATCGCCGCGGGGATCGCGGACCGCGAACGCAGCTCGGGCACGTTGCTGGCGGACATCAATCCGACCTTCACCTGGGTGCGGCTCGCGCAGCGCGTTCCCGTGCATATCGTGCTCGACAGCGACGCGGCCACCAAGGCACGGCTGGTTGCCGGGACCTCCGCAACGGTGACCATCGACCGCGCTACGGCACGGTGAGGGCGCCCGCCTCGCGCGGCGCGGTGCTTGAACGGCGGCTCTTTACGCCGGCATTGACCAGGCAATAGCGGCCACGGTTCACGGCGCCGAGACGACTCCGGTTTTGACATGCTTTGCCAAAATACGTCATGCTGGCTTTGAAAGGGGGCTGATATGACGGCCACGGATATATCCTCCCTCACCGGATTGAATTGCCATGGTCGTGAGATCGTTTGCCGGCGGGCGTCAGTGCCGGCCGGCTTCGCCCGCCGCCGAAAAATTGTGCCAGGACCCATCTGTGAGAATAGTTCTAGGAACCTATCAGTTCGATGATGTTGGCGGCAGCGAGACCTATGCAATAACGATTGCCGAACAGTTCCTGAAACTTGGCCACGACATCACGATCTATGTGAAGGCACCTGGGAAGATGGCTCAGGTGGCCAGGGAGCGGGCGATCAGGATCGCAACGGATCTCGAGCTTCCAACGCCCGATGTCGTGCTCAGTAAGGACGGCGTCGTCGCTTATGAGATATCGGCCAGGTGGCCAGAGGTTCCTCACGCTTTTATCTGCCATAGTCCGCTTTTCGAATTGCAGACGCCCCCGGCTGTTCCTGGTGTGGTCGGCGCGGTTGTTGTCATGAGCGCGCGATTTGAAGATCGGCTTCGTGCCCTGGCCACGAAGCACCGGATTGTTCGCTTTCGCCAGCCGATCGATGTGGACAGGCTGGCGCCCCGCGGCGCAGCCCGCAAACAGCCGAAGAAAGCGCTTCTGCTGGGGAACTATCTGCAAGGCGAAGCAAAGCGCTTTCTGGTCGACGCGTGGAGCGGCGCCGGGGTCGAGTTCATGCAGGTCGGCAGCCCCGCCGGCACCAATTCGGCCGACATCGTCCAAGCCATCGCGGAGGCCGATATCGTTGTGGGGAAGGCCCGGGCGATCCTGGATGCGATGTCCTGCGGCCGGCCTGCCTATGTGTACGATGTCTTTGGGACGGACGGCTGGGTAACCCCACAGGTCTATGAGGCGATGGAGGCCGACGCGTTCGCGGGGCTCGCTCTATCGCGCCCCTTTGATCCCGCACAACTGGTCACCGATCTGGGTGCCTATGATCCCCTCATGGGAATGGCTAATCGGAAACTGGTCATGATGCATCACCACGCGCGAATCCATGCCCAGCAGATGATCGATCTGTGTTCGGATCTGGCAAAGCCGACGGCAAGCCGGACCACGCCCAAGCTTGAGCTCTCGAGATTGGTGGCGTCGAACTGGAGGTCGGAATCCAAGTTGCTGTCCGCCAGGATAGCATTTGGACCGGTGGCCGAGCGCGCCAAAAGGGCCGAAGACGAAGTCAGCCGGCTTCGCGCCGAGAACGGACAATACCGTCGCACGATCGAGCAACTGACGAGGGAGCTCAACATCCTGACAACCGGGGAGGAGCGAAACGACTTCCGGCGCCGGATGGCGGCGAAAGTCGACCGGGACCTCGAGGCTGATCAGGGCAAGTTGTCCGAAAACACCACGGATGAACCGGGCGTGAAGATCCACATGTCCCAGATCAATCGTCGCGTCGTCATTGCGAAGATAAAGCGCCTGATACGCAAGCACTATCGAAGGCTGACAGAATGAACGAGTTGAAGAAGTCCGATCGCGCACCCTACCTTATGTGCGCGGACGATGTTCAAATCGGCGACGACGTCTCCATAGGCGCCTATGTCGTCCTCTATCCCGGAACACGACTGGGCCGCGGAGCCCGTATCGAGCATGGCGCCATAATAGGCAGACCAAGCCAATCGAATCCCGGTTCGGTTGCCCAGCCAACAGTTCAGCAGCCGACCGACATAGGCGAGAGAACCATCGTTGGCGCCTACGCCATCGTCTGCTCCGGCGCGATGACCGGCCCCGACGCCTATATCGGTGACCATGCCCTGATCCGCGAAGGCGCGCGTCTTGGGGAAAGGAGCAGCGTCGGTTTCTCCTGTACGGTGGGAAGCAAGTGCGTCATCGGAGAAAACACAAGAATCCAGGGGTTTTGCGGATTTCCGGCAGGGACCATTATCGAAAGCGACTGTGCCATCGGGCCCTACGTCGTCGCGCTCGCCACCACGTTCAGTCCCAACGGGAGGACACCTGACGGTCCCGTTGTCGTTCGGCAGGGTGCCCGTATCGGCAGCGCCGTCCAATTGATGCCCGGGGTGGAAATTGGTGCCGGCGCAACGGTCGGCGCCGCCTCGGTGGTCACCCGCAGCGTCCAGCCCGGCATGACCGTGCGCGGAACCCCGGCATCCGCCAACGTGACAAGAGATGGATGAAACTGGCGGGAGGAAGGGAGGTCTATGCCGTTCAACCCGCCGGGTGGCGCAACTGCTGTTCCTCCCCGGTGCTAAGAAGGGACCGGATCGCTCTGAACACCAGCGTTATGGCTTCGTCGCGCCCGACATCGTCGGCGACTGCCTTGCGCAGCCAAAGTCCATCGATCAGGGCAGCGATGACAAAACTCGCCTCGCGAAGGCGTGTTGTATCGAACATCCCTGCAAACACCGAAGCCAGGTTTGAGCGCAATCGGCGGTAAAACAGCCGCTGGAGCCGGGCATATTGCGGATTTACGCCCGCCTCGGCACAGACCGACAGCCACGCATTGGCGATGGGGCGGGTGAACGCCGAGGCGGGAAAGTTTCCTTCAACGATCGCTTCCAACCGTGCCCAACCGGTCCGCGCCGCCTCCAGTCGCGCTATGACGTCTTCCATCAGCAGGCGATTGTTGTGGCGCACCATGCCGAACAGAACCTCGTCCTTACCCTTGAAATAATAGGCAAGGATGCCGGGCGACATGCCGGCTTCACGGCATATGCGGGCCGAGGTCATGCCTTGCAACCCATGCTCGAGGAATACGCGGCGGGCGGCGGCAATCAGCTCGACGCGCCGTATGTCCTCGATTTTCGTCCGCTTGCCCTGAGTCGTCATTGCTCTTTCTAGCAAATAAGATTTTTGTACGCTCATACAAGATTCTATATTGACATATAATGCAGAGGCCATAGCGTTGGCGGGCAATTCGTCTCACGAAAAAAATGGGGAGCCACAATGCGCACGAGACTCGTTCTGGCCTTGCTTTCGGCGCTCGTCGCCTCGCCGGTCATGGCCGCCGACGCATCGCAATGTCGGAAGGTCCGCATGGCGGATCTGGGCTGGACCGACATCGCCCTGACCAACACCACCGCCGAGGTCATCCTCGATGCCTTGGGATATGACGCCACTCAAACCTTGCTCGGCCTCGGGGTCGCCTATTCGGCGCTGAAGGAAAACGACATGGATGTCTTCCTGGGCAATTGGAGGCCGGTCCAGGACGAGGAATACAAATCCTACTTCGACGAGGGATCGGTCGAAGTGCTGGGCGTCAACCTGGAGGGTGCCAAGTACACGCTGGCCGTACCGCAATATGTCGCGGACCAGGGGATCAAAAGCTTCGACGATCTTGCTTCCCATGCCGACAAGTTCGGCCGCAAGATTTACGGAATCGAGGCAGGCTCGAACAAGCCGCTGCTCGACATGGTGGCCGCCAACCGGCACGGGATGGGCGATTGGCAGATTATCGAATCCAGCGAGGCAGCAATGCTGACGCAGGTCTCGAATTCCGTGGCGGACAAGAGCTGGGTCGTCTTCCTTGGCTGGGAACCGCATCCGATGAATCTCGATTACAAGATAAGCTATTTGTCGGGCGGGGACGTCGAGTTCGGACCGAATTTCGGCGGCGCCACGGTGCGCACCATCGCTCGCAAGGGATTCTCGGCGGAATGCCCCAACGCGGCCAAACTGTTCGCCAATCTGGTATTCGATCTCGACTATGAGAACCACGGCATGCGGATGATCCTGGGGGAGGGCAAATCCGCCGACGAAGCCGCCCGCGAGATGATCAAGCGCAATCCGGACAAGCTCGCCAAATGGCTGGACGGCGTCTCGACCCTTGGCGGCCAGCCGGCCGTGCCGGCCGTGAAAAGCGCTCTCGGCCTTTAGATGACGCAAAGCATGCTTGCGGCCGTGCTGGAACACGCCGGCCAGCCGTTGCACATCATGAGCGTGCCGCGGCCGGAACCGGGTCCCGGAGAAATACTGGTCCGTCTGGAGGCCAGCGGCATATGCCATACCGATGTGCATGTGTGGCAAGGGCATCTGCGGCCGGCTTCGGGGCAAGCGGCGGCGATTCTTGGCCATGAGGGCGTGGGCAGGGTGGTGCGGACGGGTGCCGGCGTCACGGGCTGGCGGGTTGGCGAGCGGGCGGGCGTCGCCTGGCTGCATGACGCCTGCGGCTGCTGCGATGAATGCCACGCCGACATGGAATCCTTCTGCCAGCACCAGCGCGCCCATGGCTTCGATGTCGCGGGCACTTTTGCCGAATATGTCGTGGCCGATGCGCGTTTCGCTGCGCGCGTGCCGGACCAAGGCGATGCGGCCATGCTGGCGCCTTTGATGTGCGCGGGCCTGACCGCTTTCGGGGCGCTGAAGCGGGCGGAGGTCGTTGCCGGCGAGGTCTGTGCCGTGTTCGGCTGCGGTGGCCTGGGCCTTTATGCGATCCAGATCGCCCGGCGGCTCGGCGCGGTGGTCATCGCCGTCGACACGGATGAGGCCAAGCTCCGCCTCGCGGCTTCACTTGGCGCCGAACACACGCTTCTTGCCTCGCCCGGTCTGGCTGGTGATTGGCCGGCGCGGCTGCGTGCCCATGTCTGCATCAATTTTGCGCCGACACCGGCGAGCTGGGATGCGATGACCGCGGCCATCCGTCCGCGCGGCAGGATCATCGCCGCGGCCATGGTCTCGCAACCGGTACCCCTCAGCCAGGAATGGCTCACCGCCACCGGTGTCTGGATAACCGGCACCAGCGTGGGCACGCGCGCGCAGATGCGTGAACTGATGCAATTGCACGAGGCGCAGCCGCTAGAGGCTCAGGTCGAGCGCGTCACGCTCGCGGAAGTGACCAGCGCGCTGGGGCGGTTGAAAGCGGGCACCGCCGAAGGACGGCAGGCGATTGTCTTTGGTGCCGGTGTCTGAGATGCCGTCGGCCGAGTCGTATCGGCGGGATACGCATTGCCAGATACGCCACCGACAGGGGATTGGGCAGACTGTGCCGCCAGACCGGATGGGCGGGCGATGCTTGGCGGGCCGAAGCCGAAGAAACGGAGAACTACGTCTACTCCATAGCCCTCCAAAATTGAGCGAATGGCGACAATTGGGGTGGGTAGCGGAGGTTAGCTATTGCAAGGCAGACTGCCAAATCGGACGAGCGTGACCACGGTCTGCTTCTCGGCATGAACAGTGATCCGAAGGCAAGATGTGAGGACGGGCAGCGGCGATCTTGCGGCACACCTGAACTCGGTGGAAAGCAAGCGGGCTCCATCGGGGGCGCATACTCCCGATCAATCAGGCGGCCGCAGCGCGATTGAGTTTCGGAACGACGGCGTCGATGAACGTGTCCATCGTTGCTTCACCCATATCCACGGCCTTGGCACCTTCGCCATGGATAATCCTCACGTCGGTGATGCCGAGGACGTTGAGAATGGCCTTGAGGTATCGGGGGGCAAAATTGAGGTGGTTGATGGGCGAGGCCTCGCCATAGATGCCGCCGGACGCCAGCACCACGGTGGCTCTCTTGCCGATCAGCAGTCCCTTGCCGTCGAAGCCAAGCGTTACGCCCTTGCGCACGATGTGATCGATCCAGGCTTTGAGGCTGGCCGGGATATTGTAGTTGTAGACCGGCGTGGCGATGACAAGCTCGTCAGCTGCCAGCAATTCGGCAACCAGCGCGTCCGAGAGACGCAGTTGCTCGGCCATGTCCGAGGTATGGGCATGCGGTGACGTGAAATAGGCCGACAACCACGGCATGGTCACGTGCGGCAGCGCATCCACGGCCAGGTCGCGCCGCACGACCGCGCCATCCGGGTGCACCTCGAGCCAATTGGCGACAAGGCGTTTGGTCAGCTGGCGGGAAATCGAAGCCTCGCCGCGCGCGCTGGTTTCGACAACGAGAAGGTTGGGCATGGCGTCCTCAAGGTTTGGGCTAAACAGCCGGAACAGATGCGGACGATATAGGCTTTCTATCCAGCAGCAGGAGCGATAATAAAGTGATCATCTCTATCGGCTAATATGATGGATCATGATCGGCAGTCTCAGCCTCGACCAGTTGCGCATCCTGGTGACCATTGCTGATGCCGGCAGCTTTTCGGCGGCCGGGCGGCAATTGCGCCGCGCGCAATCGGCAATCAGCCAATCGGTGGCGACATTGGAAGCCGCGCAGGGCGTCCAGCTCTTTGACCGCAGCACACATCGCCCCCGTCTGACTGAAACGGGCCGGGTTCTGGTCGATCAGGCCCGGCTGGTGCTTTCGAGCGCGGCACGCTTCGAGGCCGTCGCGACCGGGGCGCGAGGCGGGGTCGAGCCCGAGCTTGCCCTAGCCATAGATCCGCTGGTGCCCACCGCCCCGCTTATCGAAAGCCTGCGCGCGTTGCACCAGGCCTATCCGCATCTTCCCATAAGCTTCTCGACCGAGGGCCTGGGCGGGGCGCTGCGTCGTTTGCGCAGCGGCGACGTCGCACTGGCCTTCTGCCTGCTGCTGCCGGTGGTGCCCGAGGACGTCGTGGCATTGCCGCTGCTGCGCATGGCGCTGACGCCTGTGGTCAGCGCCGATCACCCATTGGCAGCGCTTGGTCGTCCGGCAACCCGCAACGACCTGGAGCGCCATATCCAGCTCGTCCTGTCCGACCCGGTCGATCGGGAAGCGAACAATTACGGCCTGGCCAGCGCCACGCGGTGGCGCTTTGTCGACCTCGGCCGCAGGCTGGATTTCCTGCTGGCCGGCTTCGGCTGGTGCCGGATGCCGGAGCATCTGATTGCCGATCATCTCGCAGCCAGCGTTCTGGTTCGGCTCGAGCTGGCCGAAGATGCCCGTGACCCGGCAAACGCCCTGACCATCTACGCCGCTCGCATGGCGGACCATGAACCTGGCCCGGCCGGCCGGTGGCTCCTTAACGACCTGCAGGTCCGGCTGTCGCTCTGATCCGGTCAAACAGTTGTCGTCAGTATCGCCTAGTCCCTGACATGTCAGTCGCCAGAACGAGCAGGGTTCATGTCGCCTTGCTCAGTTCACGGACTGGGAGGCGGCTGATGCTGTGGCCTGTGGCGGCTTCAGCCGCGCGGCGGAGCATGCGCGGGTCTGACGCTCCCTGATGGTCGAGCCGCGGCGTATAAGGCGCCTCCAGCCTTGCTGCCTCGTCGTCGGTGAGGCTGATCGAAAGGGAAGCCACAGCGTCGTCGATATGGTCTGGTTTCAGCGCACCGACGATCGGAGCTGCCACCACAGGATTGCGACGCAGCCAGGCCAGCGCAATCATTGACCGGCCGACGCCCCGTTCTTTCGCAATCGCCCCCACCGCATCGACAATCAGCTTGTCGCTGTCGGCAGTGGCTGCTCCCAGATTGTAGACGGCTTCGGTTTTCGCCCTTGCGGTGATCGCTCCCCACGGCCGGGCCAGCCGTCCGCGGTTGAGAGGGCTGTAGACAATGGTCTGCACCCCTTCGTCGATGCAAAGCGCATGCATCTCGCGCTCTTCCTCGCGGTCGAGAAGATTGTAGGTATCCTGCATCGACACGAAGCGGGCCCAGCCGTTGGATTTCTGCAGGTGTAGCGCTTTGCCGAATTCCCAGGCCTTCATGGACGATGCGCCGAGATAGCGGACCTTGCCGGCCTTGACGACATCGTTCAGGGCCTCGAGCGTTTCTTCCCAGGGGGTGGTCCTGTCACGACGATGGATTTGGTAGAGGTCGATATAGTCGCTGCCCAGGCGCCTCAGGCTCATATCGACTTCGGTCATGATCGCCTTGCGCGATAGCCCGATGCCATTGGGTCCGTCGCGCATTGGTGCGCTGAGTTTGGTGGCGATCACAACGTTTTCGCGGTGCGCAAAGTCCTTCAGTGCCCGCCCGAGGATCTCCTCGCTGGAACCGTTTGAATACAGATTGGCGGTGTCGAAGAAATTGATGCCCGCTTCGAGTGCGTGGCGAATGAGACGTCGACTTGCTTCCTCGTCGAGCGACCAGGAGGGGTAACCTCGCGATGGATTCCCGAACCCCATGCAGCCAATACAGATAGGCGAAATATCGAGGCCCGTCCGGCCGAGCTTGGCATATTGCATGTCCGTCTCCACATCCGCTATATTCGGACAAATGTCCGCTTAGCGTTAAGTAACGGACAATTGTCCGTTTAGTCAAGAGGCGACATGGCTGTAGAAGAGGAGGGATTGCGAGCAGACGCCCGCGCTAACCGAGATCGCATACTTGAGGTGGCACGAAAGGCCCTGACCGCCGATCCCGAAACGCCGCTTAGCGCTATCGGCAAGGCAGCCGGAGTTGGGCAAGGCACGCTCTATCGCCACTTCCCGACCCGGGAAGCCCTGGCCCTTGCCATTTATCGTAAGGAGATCAACGCCCTTGCGGCTCTCGCATCCACGCTTGTGCAGGAGCATCCGCCGCTGGAGGCGTTTCGTCTGTGGTGTGCCCAGGTGGCGGATTCCAGCGCCATGAAGCGCGGCGTGGCAAGGCTCCTGCAAGGGGCCACGTCCGAGGATGACGGACGCGAAACCTATCAGCAGATGCTGTTGGCGGTGCGTTCACTCATCGCCGCATGCGAGACCGCCGGCGCGATTGATCGCGATGCAAATGCCGACGATGTTTTGATGCTTCTCGGAGTCCTTTGGCAAATCCCATCCCATCGCGGGAGGGATGCACAGGCAGCGAGGATAATAGCGCTCATCTTCAGGGGGTTGGGTGCCGAAGACGAGCCAGGCAGCCGTGCTGGACCATGAAGCTCGTTCTTGTGTTGGAGCGCTTGTCGGGGGGAGCGGTTCGTCGGGGTCTGCATGTATCGCGAACGCGGAGTTGCGGTTTCACGCATTCGCTTTTAGGCGACCAACGTCAGAAATGGGGGCGTAAGCCGCTGTCGCCGCTCTCGAGATATCGGCCTGTAGCGTAGGATCGGCGGTTCGCTATGTCAGTTGGTGGCGATGCGGTGATCGGCGGCGATAAGCACTATGGCGTATAATCGGCGGCGTATGGCGGAGAGGGAGGGATTCGAACCCCCGATGGGCTTGCACCCATGCCGCATTTCGAGTGCGGTGCATTCGACCACTCTGCCACCTCTCCGCGGTCATGGTCGGCCGTTGCCGGCGCGGCGCACTAGATAACGGCTGAACGGGCAGGTTACAAGGCCAAATCCACCGATATTTGGCTTGCCCGACAAGCACGGGATTCACGGGCGGCATTGGCCCGGCAGGGCATGGCGGTCTTGACGGTCGTCGCCGATTTCTCCAGCGTGCCGCAGGCCTTGCCGCAAAAGATCGCCGGCCGGCCGGCCAAAGCAGTCCCGGCAACGGGTGTTGCCTTGACTCCCGCTCAACCTTCGGTTAGGGACAGCGCGCAATCGGCGTGGAGGGTTCTTCCGCGCCGCTTGTTTTTTGAACCCGCAGACTGACAAAAAGACGGCCGAACCGCCAGACGCGGTTCATCAAGGCCGACCGAACAGCGAAAGGCAAAAAATGTTCGCAGTCATTAAAACGGGCGGCAAGCAGTATCGCGTCGCCGCCAACGATCTCCTGAAGATCGAAAAAGTCGAAGCCAATGTCGGCGATATAGTCGAGATCGGCCACGTGCTCGCGCATGGCGAGGGCGAGAATGTCACGTTCGGCGCGCCGTTCGTCGATGGCGCCCTGGTTACCGCCGAAGTCGTCGAGCAGGGCAAGAACCGCACGGTCATCGCTTTCAAGAAGCGCCGCCGCCAGAATTCGCGCCGCAAGATCGGCCATCGCCAGCTTTTGACCACCGTGCGGATCTCCGAGATCCTGCTGGGTGGCGCCAAGCCGACCAAGAAGGCGGCCGTGAAGGCGGAAGCCAAGGCCGAAGTCGCCGCCGAGGCCGCGCCGAAGGAAGCCAAGGCCAAGAAGGAAGCCAAGGCGGAAGCTGCACCGAAGGACGAGGCGAAGGCCGAGACGGCCGCCGCGCCGCTGTTCAAGGCGCCGAAAGGCGAGCCGGACGACCTGACCGTGATCAAGGGCATCGGCCCGGTCGCCGCCAAGGATCTCGCCGAGCAGGGCATTATCACCTTCGCGCAGCTGGCCAAGCTGACCGACAAGGACGTCGCCAAGATCGACGAGCACATGCCGTTCAGCGCCGACCAGATCAAGGACTGGCGCGAACAGGCCAAGGAACTGGCCAAGAAGTAATTTTTCCGGCGAAACATCAGCCGGATCGGACTTGAAACGGAACGCGAACGCGTTCATAAGGCCTTTTAGGCGCCTTGCGGCGCAACGGAGTTAGTTAGATGGCACACAAGAAAGCTGGCGGCTCGTCGCGCAACGGTCGCGACTCGCATTCCAAGCGTCTGGGCGTGAAGAAGTTCGGCGGCGAAGCCGTCATCCCGGGCAACATCATCATTCGTCAACGCGGCACCACCTGGCATCCCGGCGTCAATGTCGGCATGGGCACGGACCATACCCTTTTTGCGCTCGAATCCGGCGCCGTGACGTTCAACAAAAAAGCCAACGGCCGAACCTACGTATCGGTCAACCCGATTACCAAAGCCGCGGAGTAGCCGGTTCCGCACTAGAACACCGGCGCCCATCTCGGGAACCGGTGTCTGGCAAAACCAGGAAAAGGATCAGGGGAGATGGGTTTCCATCTCCCCTTTTTCTTGTGCCTGGAGGATTTTCAAATGGTTGCCGAAGCGGAAGACAGTGAAGACGAAAGTTACGCGATAGACTGCCCGGTGCTGGTCACCGAGCGGCTGGTGATGCGGGCGCCGCGCGAAGAGGACATCGCGCAACTGGTCGAGCTTGCCGACAACCGTCATGTCGCCGAAATGCTGGCGCGCATGCCGCACCCCTATGGCGAGGACGAGGCGCGCGCCTTCCTCGCCATGACCAGGTCGCGCCGGGCCGGCATTGCCTATGCCCTGACGCTGGCCGGCACCGACACTTTCGTCGGCTGCGCGGGCTTGAACACCACCGATCGCGGGCTGGAACTCGGCTACTGGATCGGCGAACCCTACTGGAAGCGGGGCTATGCCACCGAGGCCGCCCACGCGCTGGTCGACCTCGCCTTCCAGAAGACCTCGATCCAGGTGCTGCATGCCTCGACGCGGGTCATCAATCCGGCCTCGCGTCGGGTGATCCACAAGTGCGGTTTCCAGTATGCCGGCCAGGGCATGCTGAACTCGATCGTCGCCGGCCAGGTGCCGGTCGAGCGCTACAGGCTGGACCGCAAGACATGGACGAGCCTGCGCAACTGGGTACACTTTTGAGCGATGGCGCCGTCAAGCCAATGGTCTACGACAGCAACGGTATCGAAACGATCGCGCCGATAACGCCCGGTGACATCGAAAGCTTTCATCGTGCGCTTGATCTCGTTGCGCGTGAGCGGAAGTACCTGTCCTTCCTCGAGGCGCCACCGCTGGATCAAACCCGGCGATTTGCGTTGGACCGCATCGCGAAAGGCGATCCGGGGTTCGTGGCCGTCATTCGTGGCGAGGTCGTCGGTTGGTGCGACATCACCCGCCATGACCGGCTCATCCATGCCCATCGCGGCAGTCTCGGAATGGGAATTGTTGCCTCCCATCGCGGGCGCGGGCTCGGATCGCGGCTTATCCATGCCGCCTTGGCGCAGGCACGCAAGACCGGCTTTGTCCGCGTCGAGCTGTCCGTACACGCCGACAATGCCCGCGCCATCGCTCTTTACGACAAGGTCGGGTTTGTCAGGGAAGGTGTGCAGCGCGACGCTATCTGTATCGACGGGCAATACGGCGATACGATCATGATGGCGATCGTCGAACGCGAAAACGCAGCCGGATGAAGAGTCGTCAGCCCAGTTCGACCCATACGGGCAGGTGGTCCGAACCCGCTGCTTTCCGGTCGACCCACAGGCGCTGCAGCGAACGGGCAAGCGAGGCGCTGGTGAAGACATAGTCGATGCGCTTGTGACGGCTGGCATTGGCAGGGTCCTTGGGGTCGACCCAGCTGACGAGATCGGCGCCGGCGACATCAAGGCGCACGGCGGCGTCGACCGCGAAGTCGGCGGTCAGCGGCATGCCGAATTCATGGTCCGGCCGGCCGGCGAGTTCGACATATTCGGACGAGGCGGCCAGCATGTTGAAATCGCCCATGGCCACAAAGGCCTCGGGATGCGGCAGTTCCGGCAGGCCGATCTCGGCGACGCCGGACAGCGCGCCGCCTTCGAGCGCGTAGTTCAACAGGCGCCGGCGCAGGAACTGGATCTGGCTGGCGCGCTCCACAGGGCTGCGATGATCTAGATGGATGGAATAGAAACGGATGAAACCAAGCGACGTCTCGATCAGTGCCTCCAGCGCGCCGCGCTGGAAGTTCATCATCTCGAAGCTGCGGCTGCGCGGCAAAAGCAGGTTGCGCGACAGATGAATGGGCGTCTTGGACAGCACCATGTTGCCGAGCTGGAAGGTCGTGGTGATGGCGCGGCCGTTTTCGATGCGCGAACCGATATTGGCCTCGAAATTGCTGCCATAGACGGCGAAATAGTCGGGCAGCGCCTCGCCGATCTCGGTGACCATGTCGCGGCTGCCGTTCCTGGGGTTGTTGCGGGTGACCTCCTGCAGCGCGATCACGTCGGCGCCGCGCACCGCGTCGGCAATACGCGCGACATCGTAGTGCCCATCAAGACCGATGCCGTACTGGATGTTGTAGGTTACAAGCTTCATACCGACATCTCTCCGACCGACCCCACACGGCCATCGTCACAAAACGGTCTCGCCCTTCGCCGCGCCTTGGTTTAGAGCAAGGCCCAAGGTTTAGAGCAATGCCGCAAGGCCAATAAAAGAAACTGCGATCCCATGAAATTTCTCGATCAAGCCAAGGTCTATGTCCGCTCCGGTGACGGGGGCGCCGGCTCGGTGTCGTTCCGGCGCGAGAAGTTCATCGAGTTCGGCGGGCCGGACGGCGGCGACGGCGGCCGTGGCGGCGATGTCTGGCTCGAAGCGGTCGACGGGCTGAACACGCTGATCGACTACCGCTACCAGCAGCATTTCAAGGCCAAGACCGGCGTCCACGGCATGGGCCGCAACATGACCGGCGCCAAGGGCGCCGACGTCACGCTGAAAGTGCCGGCCGGAACCCAGGTTTTCGAGGAAGACAATGAGACGCTGATCTGCGACCTGACCGTGGTCGGCCAGCGCTTCCTGCTTGCCAAGGGCGGCAATGGCGGCTTCGGCAACCAGCACTTCAAGACCTCGACCAACCAGGCGCCGCGCCGCGCCAATCCCGGCCTGCCGGGTGAGGAACTCAACATCTGGCTGCGGCTGAAGCTGATCGCCGATGCCGGGCTGGTCGGGCTGCCCAATGCCGGCAAGTCGACATTTCTCGCGGCCGTCACCGCGGCCAAGCCGAAGATCGCCGATTATCCCTTCACGACGCTGCATCCCGGCCTCGGGGTCGCGCGCATCGACGCGCGCGAATTCGTCATCGCCGACATTCCGGGCCTTATCGAAGGCGCGCATGAGGGCGTCGGCATCGGCGACCGTTTCCTCGGCCATGTCGAGCGCACGCGCGTGCTGCTGCATCTGGTCTCTGCGCAGGAGGAAAATCCGGGCAAGGCCTACAAGACCGTGCGCGCCGAATTGGAGGCCTATGGCCAGGGGCTGACCGACAAGGTCGAGATCCTGGCGCTCAGCCAGGTCGACACGCTCGATGCGGATGGGCGCAAGAAGAAGGTCGCCTCGCTGAAGCGCGCCGCCGGCCGCGCGCCGATGCTTCTGTCCGCCGTCACCGGCGAAGGTGTCGAGGCTGTGCTGCGGGCGCTGATGACCGTGATTGCCGAGGCGCGCGCGGAGGCCGCGCCCGTGGTCGAGACGCGCTGGGAAAAGTAGTGCCATGCAGTCGCTGAAAAAATACCGACGCATCACCGTCAAGATCGGCTCGGCGTTGCTGGTCGACCGCGCGAGCGGCCTGAAGCGCGACTGGCTGGCTTCGCTCGCCGACGACATCGCCGTGCTCGCCGAGGGCGGCGCCGAAATCCTCGTCGTGTCGTCCGGTGCCATCGCGCTTGGCCGCACCATCCTTGGCCTTGGCAAGCGCGCGCTGAAGCTCGAAGAGAGCCAGGCGGCTGCCGCCGTCGGCCAGATCGCGCTCGCCGGCGCCTGGTCGGATGCGCTCGGCAAGGGCGCCCTGAGATCGGGCCAGATTCTCTTGACCCTTGGCGACACCGAGGAACGCCGGCGCTATCTCAACGCGCGGGCGACGATCTCGACGCTGCTCAAGATGAAGGCGGTGCCGGTCATCAACGAGAACGACACGGTCGCCACCTCCGAAATCCGCTATGGCGACAATGACCGGCTGGCCGCGCGTGTCGCGACGATGATGGGCGCCGATCTTTTGGTGCTGCTCTCCGACATTGACGGCCTCTACACCGCACCGCCGGCGCGCGATCCCCAGGCCAAATTCATTCCGGTGGTCGACCGCATCACGCCTGACATCGAGGCGATGGCGGGAGCGGCCGCGTCCGAGCTGTCGCGCGGCGGCATGCGCACCAAGCTCGACGCCGGCAAGATCGCCACCGCCGCCGGCACCGCCATGATCATCACTTCGGGCACGCGGCTGTCGCCGCTGATGGCGATCGAGCGCGGCGAGCGCGCGACCTTCTTCCGGCCCAGCGCCAATCCGGTCAAGGGCTACAAGACCTGGATCGCCGGCCAGCTCGAACCGGCCGGCCGGCTGACGGTCGATGCCGGCGCCGTTGGCGCGCTCACATCGGGCAAATCGCTGCTGCCTGCCGGCGTCAAGCTGGTCAGCGGCAATTTTTCGCGCGGCGACACGGTGGCGATCCTGTCGCCCGAGGGCCGCGAGATCGCGCGCGGCCTGGTTGCCTACGATGCCGCCGATGCCGTAAGGATCGCTGGCCTGAAGACGGCCGAGATCGTAACCGTGCTCGGTTACGAAGCGCGTTCGGCGATGATCCACCGCGACGACCTCGTGGTGAGTCACGCCGGGGGCGATATAAGCGGAGGATGAGCCATGCTGAAGCTGCATGAAAAATCCGGGGACGATACCGTGGCGCTGATGGCCGATATCGGCCGCCGCGCCCGCGCCGCCGCCCGACCGCTGGCCATCGCGACCACCGCCGCCAAGAATGCCGCGCTCCTTGCCATGGCGGACGCGCTCCTTGCCCGGGAACAGGACATTCTCGACGCCAACGCCATCGATGTGTCGAATGGCGAGGAATCGGGGCTGTCGGCATCCTTCATGGATCGGCTGAAGCTCAATCCGGCGCGCATCCGCGCCATGGCGGATGGCATCCGCGAGATCGCCGCGCTGCGCGATCCCGTCGGAGACGTCATCGCCGAGTGGGACCGACCGAACGGCCTTCATATCGAGCGCGTGCGCACGCCGCTGGGTGTCGTCGGCGTCATCTATGAGAGCCGGCCCAACGTCACGGCCGATGCCGGTGCGCTCTGTCTCAAGGCCGGCAATCCGGTAATCCTGCGCGGCGGCTCGGATTCGCTCAATTCGTCCGCCGCCATCCATGCCTGCCTGGTCGACGGCCTGAAGGCCGCCGGCCTGCCTGAAGATGCCATCCAGCTGGTGCCGACTACCGATCGCGCCGCTGTCGGGGAGATGCTCAAGGGGCTTGGCGGTACGCTCGACGTCATCATCCCGCGCGGCGGCAAAAGCCTGGTCGGGCGGGTGCAGAACGAGGCGCGCGTGCCGGTCTTTGCCCATCTCGAAGGCATCTGCCACCTCTACATCGACCGCTCGGCCGATCTCGACATGGCGCTGAAGATCGCCGTCAACGCCAAGATGCGGCGCACCGGAGTCTGTGGCGCGGCCGAGACGCTGCTGGTCGACCGCGCGGTGGTATCAACCCATCTGGTGCCGATCCTCGACGCGCTCCGCGCCGCCGGCTGCGAGATCCACGCCGATGCGGAGGTGCTGAAAGTGTTTTTCGACGCCAAGCCGGCGACCGATGCCGATTGGGTGACGGAATATCTCGACGCCATCATCGCGGTGAAGCTGGTCGATGGTATCGGTGGTGCCATCGAGCACATCGAGACCTTCTCCTCGCATCACACCGAGGCGATCATCGCCGAGGATGCGAAGGCGGTGGAGCGGTTCTTCAACGAGATCGATTCGGCCATCCTGCTGCACAATGCCTCGACGCAATTCGCCGATGGCGGCGAGTTCGGCATGGGCGCCGAGATCGGCATCGCCACCGGAAAGATGCATGCGCGCGGGCCGGTCGGCGTCGAGCAACTGACCTCGTTCAAATACCGCGTGCGCGGGTCGGGACAGGTGAGGCCTTGAGCGCTGGTCTTACCCTCCCCCTTGTGGAGGGGGTGGCGAGCCGGCTGGGGGGACGACGCTGAATTCCACGATACCCCCACCCCGCTCCGCTTCGCGGATCGACCGACCTGGGCAAGCCACGGGTCCTGCCCGTCTTGTGGACCCCCACAAGGGGGAGGGTGAGAACGCCGTCCCTTCCCGCTACTTGAAAATGCCGCACGCCGAAAAAGGGCTGGCCGTCGGCCTGTTCGGCGGCTCGTTCAACCCGCCGCATGCCGGCCATGCACTGGTCGCCGAAATTGCGCTCAGGCGCCTGGCGCTCGACCAGTTATGGTGGATGGTCACGCCAGGCAATCCGTTGAAGAGCACGCGCGAGCTGGCGCCGCTGACCGAACGGCTACACCTGTCGGAGCGGATCGCCAAGAACCCGAAAATCAAGGTCACCGCCTTCGAGGCGGCGCATCATGTGCGCTATACCGCCGACACGCTGGCCCTGGTCAAGGCGCGCAATCCCGGCGTCGATTTCGTCTGGATCATGGGCGCGGACAGTTTGCGCGACTTCCACCGCTGGCAGCGCTGGCGCGAAATCGTGCTCACCTTCCCGATCGCGGTCATCGACCGCCCGGGCGCGACGCTGTCGTTCCTGTCGTCGGTCGTCGCCAAGACCTTCGACTATGCCCGCATCGATGAAGGCGACGCGCCGCGGCTCGCCCGCATGAAGGCGCCGGCCTGGACCTTCATCCACGGCCCGCGCTCGTCGCTGTCGTCGAGCGCGATCCGGAAGATGGCAAAGGGGTGATCGGCCCAGCATCACCGGCAGCGCTCAACAGTAAGTGAACGGTCCGGCAGCGTTCACTGCTATCCCAACCTGATATTGACGGGCAACGGTGCCTCTGTCATCAAAGACGAGTTCTTCGGCGATACAGTTGATTGCGTGCGAGCGCTGCCTACATCAATTTTTACCTCTTTTCGGCGGGGGGTTGTTGTGAGAATTAGTTTCGGCAACAGGTATGGGGGCTTGGCGCACGGGTTGGACTGCCCTTGTCATAGTCCGCTTGCACTCAACCTCTTCGATCGATTGAACAGAGACATTTCACGCCGCTCTGTTCTTTCCGGTATCGCCGGGATGTTCGGTGCTTCGGCGCTCGGCCTTGCATCCCCATCCTTCGCGCAGGCAGCGGGTAAGCCGATCCTGCTCAGGAATGCCAGGATCTTCGACGGCCAGGCAAGCAAGCTCATCGAAGGCAAGTCTGTCCTTATCGACGGGAAGACGATCAAGGCTCTGCCTGGCGCCAGCGAAACGGTTGCCGATGCCGAGGTTATCGACTGCGCAGGCGGCACGCTGATGCCGGGCATGATAGATGCCCACTGGCATGCCTTGCTTGCCGGTATCTCGCAGGTCGCGGCCATGACGGCCGACGTCCCTTATGTTCATCTCGTCGCCGCACAGGAGGCCGAGCGGACAGTGTTGCGCGGGTTCACGACGGTTCGTGATGTCGGTGGCCCGTCATTCGCTTTGAAGCGCGCCATCGATGAAGGGCGATTGGTGGGTCCCCGCATCTATCCTTCCGGCGCCATGATCTCGCAAACTTCGGGGCATGGCGACTTCCGAATGCGCACGGATTTGCCGCGCACTCCGCAAAGCAACGCAAGCCTTGCGGAACAGGCTGGCATCGCCGAGATCGCTGATGGCGAGGCGGAAGTCCTGCGCCGTGTACGCGAGCAGCTCATGCTGGGGGCGAGCCAGATCAAGATCATGGGCGGGGGAGGCGTCGCCTCGCCCTACGACCCGATCGACGCTGTGCAATACACTGAGGCCGAGATGAAGGCTGCGGTATCCGCTGCGGCTGACTGGGGCACCTATGTGTGCATCCATGCCTATACGCCCGCCGCCGTGCAGCGTGCGGTCGCCAGCGGTGTGAAGTCGATCGAGCACGGCCAACTCGCCGACGAGGAGACCGCCAAACGCATAGCCGATGCAGATGCATGGTGGAGCATCCAGCCCTTCCTTGCCGACGAGGATGCCAACACCTACGCCTTGCCGGAACAGCGCGCGCAGCAGCAGACAATCGCCGAAGGTACGGCGCGGGCCGTCGAGCTTGGACGTAAATACAAAATCAACATGGCCCTGGGCACTGATATCCTGTTCAACCCGAAAGGCACCTCGACACAGGGAAAGCAACTCGCCAAGTTCAGCCGGTGGTATGAAAATGTGGATGTGTTGCGGTTGCTGACCAGCGGCAATGCCGAGCTTGCCGGCCTTTCCGGCCCGCGCAATCCTTACCCGGGAAAACTCGGACGCATCGAACCCGGCGCCTATGCCGACATGCTCATCGTCGATGGCAATCCGCTCGAGGACATTTCCCTCATCGCAAATCCGGAACGAACGTTGAAGCTCATCATGAAGGATGGGCGCATCCACAAGAACACGCTGGGGGGATGACCTTGCGAGCAATCCTCGGGATAGGCATGCTTGCCGCCTCCGCCTTCGTTTCCATGGAAGCAAGGGCGGCTGACGTGCTTGCGGGAAGCGCCGACACGACCGCGGATGGCGAAAAGTACTGGGCCCTGCAGGTCACGCCCTATCTCTGGGCGGCGGGCATCAACGGCGACATATCGCCTTTCCGCAGGGCCCCGACCATTGGTGTCGACAAATCATTCTCGGACGTCATGAATGATTTGAACATTGGCGGCTTCATCAATGTATGGGGGCGCTACGACCGCTTCGTCTTCTCCGCCGACGCCATGTATGTCGACACGACAGACGAGAAAGCAACCGGCCCGCTTCCGCCCCTGCCCCCGCCATTGCCGCAAGTCCCCAGCATCAGCGGCAGCGTGGATACCAAGGAATTCACATCGACACTGCAGGCCGGCTATCGTGTCTATGACAGTCCAGCTTTCACCCTGGATGCGCTGGGCGGTGTTCGCTTCTGGCATATCTCCAACCGGGTGACCGTGCAGGCGGCAGGGTTGTCGGGCAGCTACAAGGAAAGCTTTGGATGGGCTGACCCGGTCGTTGGCGCGCGCGCCTTTCTCAGGATGACGGACAAACTCTCGGCGCAGGTTCAGGCGGATGTCGGCGGCTTCAACGTCGGGTCCAAAACCACCTGGCAGGTGCTGGCAACCGCCAACTACATCATAAACGACCATCTTTCCGTCTCGGGCGGCTACAAGGTACTCAGTGTCGACTACGAGTCCGGCGGTCACGTCTTCGATACTCGATTGTCTGGGCCAGTGCTGGGGGTGACCTGGCGATTCTGATGATCTGGGACCAATCTATGATGCGACCCATCCGATGGATTGTCTGAAGCCCATCGATCATGATCGTGCTCAACGGTGTACGGGCGCGACGCTGTCGTTCCTGTCGTCGGTCGTTCCCAAGACCTTCGACTATGCCCGCATCGATGAAGGCGACGCGCCGCGGCTTGCCCGCATGAAGGCGCCGGCCTGGACCTTCATCCACGGCCCGCGCTCGTCGCTGTCGTCGAGCGCGATCCGGAAGATGGCAAAGGGATAGAGAAGAGCCAGCGTTTCGGCCGCCCGGCCATGTCGCTTTTGCGGCGGCGTTTGTCCAGCCGATCAGCGATGCTGGCCTGACATGGCAGTTCAAACCAAGACCCAACCCGCAGTCGATCCGGAGCATGGCAGCGCGCCCACGCCGCTGATCGCGATTGCCAGCGTCATCGTGTCGATGGCGCTGATCGCCATCGGCAACGGGCTGATGTTCGCCTACATCCCGGTCCGGCTCGGCGTCGAGGGTTTCGATCCGACCTGGGCCGGGCTGATCATAACCGGCCTGTCGGCCGGCGGCCTCGCCGGCTGCATCCTCACCGGACCACTGGTGCGCAGGGTAGGCCATGCCCGGGCCTTCATGGTGTTGTCGGCGCTGATCGCGCTCGCCAATGCCGCCGTCGGCGCAGGGCCGTATCCGGTTTTGTGGATCGCCGCCCGTGCGCTTTACGGCTTTGCCATATGCGGCCTGTTCATCGTCGCGCAGAGCTGGCTGAACGATGCGGTCGCCAATGCCATACGCGGCAGGGTGATGGCTTTTTTCTACGTCGCCTACGTCGCCGGGCTGGGTGTCGGCTATGCGACGCTGGCGCTGGTCGATATCAAAACGGCGGACGCGCCGCTGGTCGGCATCGCCTTTACCGCTCTGTCGATCCTGCCCGTCGGCATGACGCGGCTGGCGCAGCCACCCGCTCCTCAGGCGGCCTCGGTGGCGCTGCGCCGCGCCTGGCGGATTTCGCCGGTCGGTGTTGCCGGCATGCTGGCGGTCGGCGGGCTGTCCATGTCGATCGCGGGTTTCGCGCCGATCCATGCGACGGCCAAGGGTTACAGCCAGGCCGATGTGGCGCTGCTGCTTTCGGTGATGCCGCTCGGCACGCTGATCCTGCAGCTTCCCTTCGGCTGGATTTCCGACCGCACCGACCGCCGTTACGTGCTGATCGGAGCGTCCGCGCTAGCTGCGGCGGCGGGTATGTTCGCGCTCGGTTTCGACGGCGGCGCGCTGCCGGCGCTGCTGGTGATCTACGTCTTGTGGGACGGCGCCTCGGAATCGATCTATTCGCTGTCCAGCGCGCATGCCGCCGACCGTGCCGGCAAGGACGACATGGTGGCGCTGTCCAGCTCGCTCTTGTTCGCCTGGTCGCTGGCCGGTTTTGTGGTTCCGGGCATCGTGACGGCGCTGTCGGCGGTCTTCGGCACGCAAGCCTTCATCTATGTGGCAATCGTCACTGCCTGTGCTTTCTGCCTTTTCGTGCTGTTGCGTGTGTTCACCACACAGGCCGTGCCTGCCACTGAGACCGGCAGCTTCGCACCGATGACGGCGCAGGCCCCGCTTCCGGTCGAACTCGCCTATGCGCCGGACGAGCCCGCAGGCCGGGCCAAGGACTGAAGGCTGTTTGTCCCGCCGCAATTGCTTACTGCTTGCGAGCTTCGGGCGCCGGCGCTTCCGGTGGCGGCAGCGGAATGGAGATGCCCTCGCTGTCGAAAGCCTGTTTGGCGCGTTTCGTCATGTCGATGTTCGTGGAGAAATAGTCGACCGCCGAGGTCCAGTAGCGCAAGGTAAGCGAAACGGTCGTATCGCCAAGGCCGGCCACGAAGGCGATCGGCGCCGGTTCGCGACGGATGCGCTTCTCGGCGCCGGCAAGGGCGAGCAATGTCTTCTGGGCGCCGTCGATATCGTTCCACGAGCCGATGCTCAGGCTGATGTCGGCGCGGCGCACGCCATTGCGCGAGAAATTGCGCACCGGCTGATTCCACAGCGTCGAATTGGGCGCCAGGATGTAGAGGCCGTCGGCGGTCCTGAGCCTGGTGGCGAACAGGCCGATTTCCTCGACCGAACCGGCGATGGAACCGACCTCGACGGATTCGCCGATGCGGAACGGCCGCAGCGCCAGGAGCATGATGCCGGCGGCGATGTTCTGCAGCGTACCTTGCAGCGCCAGCCCGATGGCGAGGCCGATGGCGCCGATGGCGGCGATGATCGAGGCGGTCTGCACGCCGAACTGGCCGAGCACCATGATGACGACGAGGATCAGGATGGCGTAGCGGACGATCTTGGAAAAGAAATGCCGCAACGTCGCATCGAAACCGTGGATGTGACCCAGGCCGGCAAAGATCGAACGCTCGGCGAGGCCGGCGACGATGTAGCCGACCACCAGCAGAATGACGGCGCCGATGGCGGAGAAGGAATAGGAGACGATCAGCGTGCTGAGCTGCGCGAGGCCGGCCTGAACGGTGAGAATGGTGTCTTGCGGGTCGATCGGCATGGCGGGATTCCACTTTGTTTTGACGCAATTCCAAACGGAAAACCGCTTCACACTTTTCCTGGAATTGCTTCTGGTCGGTCAGCCGATAACCGCCGCGCGGCGCCTGGGTTCCGATCTTTTTGCCTGCCGCATGGAACAACAGGGCAATCGGCGAGTTCGCATGAGTCGGGCAGCGTCTTGAAACTGCAACGGAACTCTGCCTATCTAAGTGGTGTCACCTGCTTTTGGGGGTGATTTGGTTGTTCTTGCTGCGAAAGGAAATACACTGAGAACAGCACTGCGGAAGAAGGCCGATATCATGCCTTCGCCGGCCGGGATCAGCGTAGACGACGCCGTGTCCCGTGCCATCAAGACAGTCCTTGCCAGTCTGGAAGACTCCAAGGCCGAAAATATTGTCTCAATCGACATTCAGGGGAAATCGAGCCTCGGCGACTATATGGTTGTCGCGTCGGGCCGATCGCACCGTCATGTCTCGGCTGTCGCCGACCATCTCCTCAAGGCGCTCAAGGATGCCGGCCTCGGCACGGCGCGCGTCGAGGGGCTCTCCGGCGCCGACTGGGTCCTGATCGATTCGGGCGATATCATCGTCCACGTCTTCCGCCCCGAAGTCCGCGAATTCTACAATCTCGAAAAGATGTGGCAGGCGCCGGATCTCGAGGAAGAGACCCTTCACTAGGCTGCTTGTGCCGTTGCCCGGAAGTCGGATTTCGCCTTTGGGTGACATGCATTAACGGCTTATAGAGGCGGGATGAAGATTTCAGTTCATGCCGTGGGCCGAATGAAAGCCGGCCCCGAGAGGGAATTGGCCGACCGCTATTTCGAGCGCTTCGCCAAGAGCGGGCCGGCGGTCGGGCTCGAATTCTCCGGGGTCACCGAGATTGCCGAGGGCCGCGCGCAAAGCGCCAGCGAACGCCAGCGTGACGAGAGCTCGAGGCTGCAGGCGCAGTTGCAGCAGGGCACGGCCCTTATCCTGCTCGATGAGCGCGGCAAGAGCCTTTCCTCGCAGGATTTCGCCGATCGTATCGGACAGTTGCGCGATGGCGGGCGCAAGGCGCTGGTGCTCGCCATAGGCGGCGCCGATGGTCACGACCCATCGCTGCGCGGCCAAGCCGATCTGGTGCTGTCGTTCGGTGCGCTGACCTGGCCGCATCAGCTGGTGCGCGTGATGGTGGGGGAGCAGCTCTACAGGGTGGCGACGATCCTGTCAGGCCACCCCTATCACAGATCCTGAAAGCTCCCGGATCGCACCGAATTCCGCCCCAATGCCGCGCGAGACCGGGCTGGGACTATTTTTCCATGTGCATGCCGTTATCCCAGGACAACCGCGCGGTTCTGGGCGACAGGCGTCAACATGGTTGATGGTTCGTTAACGAAGCCGCGGATAGAATCGACCGGGAATGTCTGAAGGCTGGAAATCGACACCGGGCTCAACAAGGGGCTCATCAACCGGGCGCTTCTGGCGCGCGCGTTGCGGCGTCGCGGCGGCTGCGATCCTTTTGTCGTTCCACGCGGCACGGGCCGAGAACACGCTCGACATGGCGCCCGATCCGGACCAGAGCCGCGCCGAGTACGAACAGGTCTCCAAGGAAATAACGCTGTCGTCGGAACGGCTGGCCAAGCTCGCCGCCGATATCGCCGCGGTCAAGAAGGACCATGCGTCGATCACCGCCGCGCTGATCCAGTCGGCGATGACCGAGCAGAAGCTTGGCCAGGACATCGAGGATATCGGCGCCAAGCTGGAGGGGCTGAAGGGCCAGCAACAGAAGATCCGTGCCTCGCTTGTGGCGCGGCGCGACGTGCTGGCCGAAGTGCTGGGCGCGTTGCAGCGCATGGGCCTCAACCCGCCGCCGGCGATCCTGGTCAAGCCGGAGGACGCGCTGTCGTCGGTGCGCAGCGCCATCCTGCTCGGCGCCGTGGTGCCGGAATTGCGCCAGCAGACCGACAGCCTGCTGGCCGACCTCAAGGAGCAGACCCGGGTGACGGCCTCGATTGAGGCCGAACGGGCGCGGCTGACGGAAGCGGTCGGCGAGCAGGTGGCGGAAAAGAAGCGGCTCGGCATGCTGCTCGAAGCCAAGCAGAAGCTCGAGGCCGATACGCAGGCGCAAATGGCGGCCGAACGGCAGCGTTCAGAGCAACTGGCGGCCAAGGCCTCCAGCCTGAAGGACCTGATCGCCTCGCTCGAAGCGCAGGCCGACAAGACCCGCAAGGCCGCTGATGCCGCCAAGGCTGCCGCCGCGGGCCAGGCGGGTGACGATCAGACTGGCGGCGACACAACGGCATCGCTGGCGGCAATCCCTGTCCCCGAAGGCAACCGGCTCACCGCGACGGCTCCGTTCTCGGCGCTGCAGGGGCAAATCGCGCTGCCGGTCACCGGCCGCATCAAGCGCCGTTTCGGCGCCGATGACGGTAACGGCGCAGTGATGCTTGGCGACATGCTTGCGACACAATCGGGAGCCATCGTTACCGCGCCGGCGGATGGGAATGTGCTTTATGCGGGGCCGTTTCGCTCCTATGGTCAACTCTTGATCCTCAATGCCGGCGACGGTTATCATGTCGTTCTGGCGGGGATGAGCAGAATCAGCGTCGTGACTGGCCAGTCGGTGCTCGCAGGAGAGCCGGTCGGCGCGATGGGAGAGGCCCGGGTGGCAAGCACCTCGGTTTCGAAGAATGTAAATGCCACGCCGGAACTCTATGTCGAGTTCCGCAAGGATGGAAAACCCGTCGATCCGGCCCCATGGTGGGCGGACCGTTTTTCTGGAAGGACGTGAAATGATGCGGAAACTGTCGCTTCTGTTTGCCGGTGCGCTGATGGGCGCGTCCGCCATGAGCCTTGTCTATGGTGCTCCTGGCTCGTCGGCGAACGCTGCGGGATCGGAGACCTACAAGCAGCTGGCGATCTTCGGCGACATCTTCGAGCGGGTCCGGGCGCAATATGTCACGCCGCCCGACGACAAGTCGCTGGTCGAGAACGCCATCAACGGCATGCTTTCCTCGCTCGATCCGCACTCTTCGTACATGAACGCTGAACAGGCGCAGGATATGCGCGTGCAGACCAAGGGCGAGTTCGGCGGCCTCGGCATCGAGGTCACCATGGAGAACGACCTGGTCAAGGTGATCACGCCGATCGACGACACACCTGCCGCCAAGGCCGGCGTGCTGGCAGGTGACTACATCGCCAAGATCGACGGCGAAGAGGTCCGCGGCCTGACGCTCAACGACGCGGTCGACAAGATGCGCGGCCTGGTCAACACGCCGATCAAGCTCACCATCCTGCGCCAGGGCGCCGACAAGCCGATCGAGTTGACGGTGGTGCGCGACATCATCAAGGTCAAGGCGGTCAAGTTCCGTGTCGAGAACGACATCGGCTACATGAAGATCACCTCCTTCACCGAAAAGACCTATGACGACCTCGAGAACGCCATCGAGACCATCAAGAAGCAGGTGCCGGACGACAAGCTGAAGGGCTATGTGCTCGACTTGCGCCTCAATCCGGGTGGTCTGCTCGACCAGGCGGTGAGCGTGTCCGACGCCTTCCTGAAGCGCGGCGAGATCGTCTCGACGCGCGGGCGCGATCCCAAGGACGTCACCCGCTTCGACGCCAAGCCGAAGCAGACCGACGACATCAACGGCAAGCCGATGATCGTGCTCGTCAATGGCGGCTCGGCCAGCGCTTCCGAAATCGTTGCCGGCGCGCTGCAGGATCTGCGCCGCGTCACCGTGGTCGGCACGCAGTCCTTCGGCAAGGGTTCGGTGCAGACCATCATTCCGCTCGGCGAGAATGGCGCGCTCCGGCTGACGACGGCGCTCTATTACACGCCGTCGGGCAAGTCGATCCAGGGCAAGGGCATCACGCCCGACATCAAGGTCGACCAGCCTCTGCCGCCGGAACTGCAGGGCAGGGACCTGACGCGCGGCGAGTCCGATCTCAAGGGCCATATCAAGGGCGCCGACGAGAGCTCGACGGGATCGGGCTCGGCAGCCTATGTGCCGCCGGATCCGAAGGACGATCTGCAGCTGATCTTCGCCGAGCAGCTGCTGCGCGGCGAGAAGACCGATCCGGCCTTCCCGCCCAATCCGGAAAAGGCCGTGCTCAACCAGTAAAATTCACGGCCAGCAACAGTCTGGCCGCCTGAACGAAGCAATGCGATGCTGCCGGGGCCGAAAGGTTCCGGCAGTTTGATTCGGGGGCAAGGCAAGGCCTCCAGATATGGCGCCAGGGGTGCGCCGGGGTTGATGAATTTGCGCATGTCCTGCCGAAGGGTCGCCTTCGGAACCGTGCGCTCCGGGGACAAGGCTTGGCTGATATCGGCAAGGACATCGAACGCCCGCTTGGACAGACCGTCCGGGTGCCGCGCGCCGCCGGCAAGGTCAGCCCGGGCATTGTCGCGGCGAGCGTTGTCGTATTGGCGGTGGTCGGCGTTTCAGCCGCGATCGCGCTCCGGGAAAAGCCGTTTCGCAAGCCGCAAGAGGTCGCCGTTTCGACGCCGAAAGTGACGGCGCCCGAGCCTGCCGCCGCGCCATCCGCTTTGGCCCCGGTCGCGGCGCCAAAGGTCGAAACGCCAGCCAAGACCGGTGGTCCGCAGATCATCCATGTGCAGAAGCAGGAGGGCGATGGTCCTCCGCAGGCGGCCATCGTCATTCGCGACCCGTCGAGCATCGGGCAGAACCTGAAGATCGCGCATCTTCCCGACAAGGCGCTGATCGAAGCCAGCGATAGCGGACCCTTGCCGATACGCTCCGCAGACGGAAGGCGGCCGTTCGATGTCTATGCGCGGCCATGGTCCGGTGCGCGCGGTGCGCGGGTGGCGATCGTCATTGGCGGGCTTGCCGTCTCCCAGACCGGCACCCAGGCGGCGATCGCCAAGCTGCCCCCTGAAGTGACGCTGGCCTTCGCGCCGCAGGGCAACAGCATTGGCCGCTGGATGCAGGCCGCCCGACAGGGCGGCCACGAGATCGTCATGCAGGTGCCGCTCGAACCGTTCGACTATCCCAACGTCAACCCCGGCCGCAACACGCTGACGGTGGCGGCGAGTGCCGAAGAGAATCTCAAGAACCTGCACTGGGCGCTGTCGCGAACGACGAACTATACCGGTGTCATGAACTATATGGGCGCCCGTTTCTCCGCCGATCCGGCGGCGATGGAGCCGTTCATGGCCGAACTCGGCAAACGGGGGCTTGCCTATGTCGACGATGGCTCGTCGGCGCGCAGCCTGGCGCCCGACCTGGCGCTGAAGGATGGCGTGCCCTTCGTCGCTGGCGACACGGCGATCGATGCGGTGCAGGATCGCGGCGCCATCCTGAAGAAACTGGACAGTCTCGAAGCCACCGCGCGGGCCAAGGGCACCGCCGTCGGCATCGGCTCGGCCTTCGACCTGACCGTCGACACCGTTGCGTCCTGGATTGCCGAGGCCAGGAAGCGCGGCATCGAGATCGTGCCGATTTCGGCGGTGGCCATAGACCCGCAAAAAGGCTAGCCACGCCTGGCCGCGAACCGCTCGGAGGACAGATAATGGCAAAGACGAAAAAGGTCGACCGCGAAGCGCTGCCTTATCGTCCCTGTGTCGGGCTGATGATCCTCAATGGCGAAGGCCTGGTCTGGGTCGGGCATCGTATTGTCGAACCCGACAGCGAATTCGCAGGCGCGACGCAGCTCTGGCAGATGCCGCAAGGCGGCATCGACAAGGGCGAGGAGCCGCTGCAGGCCGCGGAGCGGGAGCTCTATGAGGAAACCGGCATGCGCGGCGTCTCGCTGCTCGCCGAGGCTCCGGACTGGATCAACTACGATCTGCCGGACCATCTGGTCGGCATTGCCCTGAAAGGGCGGTATCGCGGCCAGACGCAGAAATGGTTCGCCTTCCGCTTTCATGGCGATAGCGACGAAATCCAGATCAATCCGCCGCCGGGTGGCCACACCGCCGAATTCGACAAATGGTCGTGGCGGCCGATGCGGGACCTGCCCGACCTGATCGTGCCGTTCAAGCGCAAGGTCTATGAAGACGTGGTGGCGGCGTTCCGGCATCTCGTGCCGTAGCTGGACGACCGGCGGCCATGGTTCGAAGGGCCGCAGTTGCCGCGCCGGCCCAGCGGTCCTATTGATGCTTATCCGCCACAAGGAGGGTCGCCATGAACGACGCCCCTACAAAATTGCTGCCCGAGGACGTTGTTGCCATAAGTGAAGCGGCGGCCGGAGCAATCCTGACCATCGATCTCGATGCGATCCGCGAAAACTACCGGCGACTGAAGACAAGGCTGGGCAGCGTGCGCTGCGCCGGCGTGGCCAAGGCCGACGCCTATGGTCTCGGTGCCGCGCAGGTGGCATCGGCCTTGATGAAAGAAGGCTGCGACGTCTTCTTCGTCGCGCTGCTGGCCGAAGGCATCGCGCTGCGCGAGGTGGTTGGGAGCGAACCGGAAATCTACGTGCTGAATGGACTGCCGCCGGGTTCCGAGCCGGAAGCGGTGGCGGCCGGCCTGTGCGCGGTGATCAACAGCGGTGCGCAGTTGAAGGCCTGGAGCGCGGCCGCGCGTGACGCCAGGCGCCGGCTTCCGGCCGCCATCCAGGTCGACAGCGGCATGTCGCGGCTTGGCATGGCGCCAGCCGAGGTCGAGGCCGTGGCCAAGGATACCGGCGCGCTCGATGGAATCGATGTCAGATATGTGATGAGCCATCTGGCTTGCGCGGACGAACCGCGCCATCCGGCCAACGAAGAACAGCGGCTGGCTTTCGAGCGGCTGCGCGCCATGCTGCCTGAGGTGCCTGCTTCGCTTGCCAACTCCTCCGGCATCTTTCTTGGTCCGCCCTATCACTATGATCTCGCCCGGCCGGGGGCGGCGCTCTACGGCATCAATCCGACGCCAGGCGCACCCAATCCAATGCTGCCCGTGGTCCGGCTGCAAGCCAAGGTGGCGCAGACGCGCCGGGTCGAAAAAGGCACCGGTATCGGCTACGGACACACTTACTACGCGGACGGCCCGTTGAGCCTGGTGACGATTTCGTTCGGCTATGCGGATGGCTGGCTGCGGCGTTCCGCCTCGGCAGCCTGGTTCGAAGGCATACGCCTGCCTTTCCTCGGGCGCGTGTCTATGGATTCGATCATTCTCGATATTTCCGCAGTGCCGCCCGGCAGGCTGCGCGAGGGTGATCTTGTCGAGCTGCTGGGTCCTTCGCAGAGCGTCGACGATGCCGCCGGCCATGCCGGCACCATCGGCTATGAAATCCTGGCCAGTCTTGGTCCCCGCTTTCACCGGCGCTATGTCGGCGGTTGAGCGGTTTGGCCACGCTTGACAAGCGGGCGCCTGTCGGCAAGGTTCGGGGCATGAGCAACCTCGCTTACATCAGAACCTTGTTCAGGGTCTGCCCGATCGCGGGATCGTAGCCCCGGCGCGGCCGCCTTTTGGCGTCCGTCCGTACCGGGGCATCCATACATCCAAAATCGCCATCAAGCCGTCCAGCCTTTTGCCGCTGGCGGCTTTTCGTAGCGCCGCCAGCGTGGCGGCAGGCGCGCATTCGTTCGACGCGCCGATCCATGAGGTTTGCCATGCAACATGCAACAGGACTGCGCCCAAGCAGCCAGATACTGATCAGCAACACCGACCATGACAGGTTGACAGGCCTGGCGAGGGCCTTGCTCGACCGTGCCCCCGAGACGGCCGAGGAACTGCTTTCGGAAATGGACCGGGCCATCATCACGGACGCGGCGACGATGCCGGCCGGCGTGGTGCGCATGGGTTCGATCGTGACGGTCCGCACCGAGGGCGGCGATACCCAGCGCATCACGCTGGTCTATCCCGGCGAAGCCGACATTGCCGAAAACAGGATTTCGGTGCTGACGCCGATGGGAACGGCGCTCATCGGAGCGGCGATCGGGCAGACGGTGTGCTGGAGCAGTCGTGACGGCCGTGAACTGTCGGTGACGATCGAAGCCGTCGACTCGCCGGCCTCCGGCCAGCAGCGGCGCTGATCGTGGAGGCGGTGATGACGAGCACGAATTGCTGCCTGACGACGAAAGACTTCGCTGTCCTCGAAGTCATGCTGGAGCGCCGGCGGGCATTCGCGGATCCGGTCGTGCACATGCTCGAATACAAGCTTTCAAGCGCCGACGTCGTCCCGATCGATTCGGTCGGCCCCGATATCGTCACGCTGAACAGCAGGGTGGTGTTCAGCGTCGACGCCGGTCACGCCGAGACGCGCACCCTGGTGCAGAACGAGGTGCGCGGACCGGTCGGCTCGAGCCTGTCGGTGGCAACCAGGCGAGGGCTCTGCATGCTTGGCATGGCGCAAGGCCAAACGGCTTCGATCGAGCACGCCGATGGCCGGCGGGAGTCGATCCTCATCAAGGCCGTGCTTTACCAGCCGGAGGCTGCCCGGCGCGCGGTCAGGCAGAAAGACCGGGCAGACGGGCAGCGACCGCATGGGCTCACTCTCGTCTATAGCGCCGCAGCCGATTGGCGGCCTCTTGGCGAGACGGCCGGAATGCGGCAGACAGAAGACGACGACCCCGGTCCCTCGGCGGCGTGAATAGGCCACAGCGCATGGTTCTCGAAAATCGGCATCGATTTTCACCTGGGATCATGCGCAAATCGAGAAATGCGGTCGCGACCACGGGCGTCTTGGGGACGCGCGGCGCGCAAGGAGTGAACGATGAAGATCATGGTGCTGGGCAGTGGCGTCATCGGGGTGACCACGGCCTACTATCTCGCCGAGGCTGGCCATGAGGTGACGGTGATCGATCGCCAGAAAGGCCCGGCACTGGAGACCAGCTTTGCCAATGCCGGTGAGATTTCGCCCGGTTATGCCTCGCCCTGGGCCGGCCCCGGCATTCCGCTCAAGGCGATCAAATGGCTGTTGATGAAGCATGGTCCGCTGGTGGTGCGGCCGGCTTTCGATCCGCATATGTGGACCTGGCTGGTCAAGATGCTGCGCAACTGCACGGCCGAGCGCTATGCGGTCAACAAGTCGCGCATGGTGCCGCTGGCCGAATACAGCCGCGACACGCTGAAGGCGCTGCGCGAGGCGACCGGCATCACCTACGACGAGCGGACCCAGGGCACGCTGCAGCTGTTCCGCACGCAAAAGCAGCTTGATGGCACGGCGGGCGACGTCGATGTGCTGAAGAAATATGGCGTGCCTTACGAAATCCTCGACCCGGAGGGCTGCATCGCGGCGGAACCGGCGCTGGCCGGCGTGCGTGAGAAATTCGTCGGAGGGCTGCGGCTGCCGCATGACGAGACCGGCGACTGCAAGATGTTCACCGACAAATTGACGGAACTATGCGTGGCGCGGGGCGTGAAGTTCGAGTACGACACGACGATATACCGCGTCATCCGCAGCCGTAACCGCATCGCCAACCTCAGCACCAGCAAGGGTTTCAAGGCCTCCGACGCCTATGTGATGGCGCTGGGCAGCTACTCGGCGGGCTTCATGCGTCGCATGAAGCGGTCGATCCCGGTCTATCCGGTCAAGGGCTACTCGATCACCGTGCCGATCAAGGATGCCGACTTGGCGCCTGTGTCGACGGTGATGGACGAAACCTACAAGGTGGCGATCACCCGGCTGGGCGACCGCATCCGCGTCGGCGGCACGGCCGAGATCTCCGGCTTCGACCTCAGGCTGCATGAATCGCGGCGCCGCACGCTCGAACATTCGGTCGGCGATCTCTTTCCAGGCGCCGGCGCCATGCGCGAGGCGACCTTCTGGTGCGGTCTGCGGCCGATGACACCGGATGGGCCACCGCTGATCGGCCGCACCGAGCTTTCCAATCTCTATCTCAACACCGGCCATGGCACGCTCGGCTGGACCATGGCCTGCGGCTCGGCCAAGGTGCTGGCCGACATCATGTCGAACCGGGTGCCCGAGATCGATGCCCGTGCGCTGGCGCAGGAACGCTACCTGAAATAGGAGCGGGCTTCCTTCGGCATGTTGGGTGGATGCAATTCCGGACGGAAAACCGCTTCACACTTTTCCTGGAATTGGATCAGAACGCCTGCCTGACCCAGGCCTCGTCGAACAGCAGCCGGTAGGCCCAGGGGATCGTCACCTCGGTGGAAACCGGGTTCGAGTGGGCGAGATAGTCGTCATAGATCGGCTTCATCCTGACATAGAAGGCGGGATCGAGCACCATCATGCCGTTCTCTGAATCGTGGAAGAAACTGCGGTTGTTGAGGTTGACCGAGGAGATGGCGACCAGCCTTTCGTCGATCATCATGATCTTGGAATGCAGCACCACATCCGGCGCCTTGAACTCGCGTATGTCGATGCGGTCGCCATATTTCTCGACAAACAGCTTGTTGAGCGCGGTGAGAAACTTGCCGCCGATATCGCCCTTGAGATCGATGCGGCCGACAATGTCGATCTTGACGCCGCGGGCGAGTGCCCGGTCAAAGGCTCGGGCGAGGCTCGGCGTCAGATTGAGGTAGGGGTTGACGATCTGGATATGGTGCTGGGCGGCGTCGACCAGCTCGACGAAATAATCCTCCAGCGCATGGTCGTCCTCATAGGGCACGGAAATGAAATGCCGGGCGTTGCCCCGGGGGCGGCCATCGGCGCGAACCGGGACGGAGAAGGGGCGGGCCAGATTGGTGTCGGCATCGCGCAGCCATATCGTCGACAGATGCGCGGCGAGTGTCTCGACCGTCGGCCTGTCCGCGAACTCGATGTCGAAGTCGCTCCAGTTCGAATAGTAGTTCAGCGAAAAGCCGTCGGTCTTGCCGTATTGCTGCAGGTCCGGATAGCGCGACAGATCGATCGGCTGGTGGAACAGGAAGCCGTCATGGATGTTGCGGCCGCCTATGATGACGCGCGAGCGCGCGGGGTCCTGCGCCAGCGTCGCCAGCATCTTGATGTGATGGGTCTTGTGCAGTTGCGATATCTGCTCGTCGATCGGGGCGCCATGATCGGCGCGCCAGCGGTATTCCTGTAGCTGGACGTTGGGGAACTCAGCCGCCAGCCGGTGCAGCATGGCATCGTCCTTGTCGCGTTCCAGCACATCGGTGACCATGATGCGCACCTTGGTGCCAAGGGCCGCATGATGGCGGATCAACCGTTCGATGATGCGGCCGGAAAAGTCCGCCTTGAATTCAAGTGAGGACAGATAGATCAGCTTCAGCCTTGGCGCCCTGGAGAAATCGAGCGGCAGTTCCGGGTCGCCCTTGTCTATCGCCGCATCGGACAGCGGCGCGCCCATCAGCGCCTCGACCTTGGCGTTGAAGCCCTCGCGCGACTTGCGCAGCAGCTTGGGCGCGCCGATCGGCATGGCGCAGGTCTGCGACAGCCAGCGGCTGGCATAGAAGGCGCGCTCAAGCGCGTCGAGGCCGGCGCTGTCGGGAACCGGGCAACGCTGGTAGCGGCTGTCGAAGCTGGCGAGTGCTGGATCGGCGGTCTCTTCGCGCCGGATGGTAAGCGGAGCGCCCGCCGGGTCAAGGCTGGAGCGGATCCTCGCCGTGCAGCGGCTCAGGCTGTCGCCAGGAAACAGGCTGACCGCATCGTCCTCGCCCGACAGGCGAAAGCGGAATGCCGCGCCGGCGGTGATGGTGCGGGAGGCTCCAGCGGTCCGGATCGCCAATGCGCCGTCGCAGGTGCTCTCGATGTCGGCAGGCTGCTTGCCGGCCTGGCGCACGACGATTTCGGTGCTGCGTGCCTGCAGGCCGGAGAAATCGAAAGTCCTGGGTGCCGAGGCGCGCGCGGACGGATCGATGTAGAGCGTCTGCCGGGACATCCGCCAGCGTCCGGCGAAATGGCCTTCGCCGCTGCCGCCGCCGGTTGGCAGCAGATGCGCCTTGGCGACCGGTTCGGCCAGTTGCTGCAGCGTCGAATAGGTCGCCTGGAAATCGCGATTTTGGACATCGCGGCGGTTGCGCCCGAAAGGGCCGGTGCCGTTGGCGCGATCCATGGCGCCAAGCTGGTTGTGGGCGAGCAGTGCCAGGAACCGTCTTTCATAGTCGTTGGTGCCTGCATCGCCGAAAAACCGCGACGCTGCCACCTGTGGCCCGGGCGTGCTGGCCGACGGCGAGGGCGGTGTGCAGGTTTCCTGCCCAGGCAGGAGGTCGCAGGCATCGCGGCCTGCGTCGGCACAGCCGGCAAGAGCCGCCAATCCGAACAGGGCAAGGATGATGGGTATGCGGCGATTCAACCGGCGGCTCCGGTCTTCATGCCGTTCAACTGCGCCGGGTCGCGCGGCGGCATGAAGCCCTGCGGAAAAACCTTGCAGATGGGGATGGCGAAAGTCGCGATCAGCAATTCCGCCTCATCGCGCATCTTGCGGGGCGCCGTCTTGTCGTCGCGGATCGTCCTGGCCGAGGCGACGAGAGCGCCGTCGCAGTCGCAGTGATTGTGACGGGCGATGTAGCAGGCGTCATGGGTCCGGCACACCGCATCGAGGCGGTTGACCGGCTGGGCCGACAGATCGCCGGTGCGGGTACCGGGGCCGCAGTAATTGCCGATAACGAAAGGCGAGGGCCGGGCCATGACGTAGCGGATCGGTTTGGGCAATTGGGCTTCCGGCACCTTCGTCCATGGATTGGCGCAGGCCGAGACGAAAACCAGCGGCAGGATGGCAAGAACGGCTCGCATTTTTATCCGCGCCAGCTTTCTGAACGATGTTCCCCACCCGGTGGCCCTGCCTCGTGGCCGACGACCGCATGCCTGATGCCACACTGGTCGGTTTTATGGCAAGGAAAAGGCGGCGTGTTTCACCTTGCCGTGTTATTGTCGCGGCCGCATACCTGCCTTAGTCAAGGCGCAAATCACGTCGTGGTATCTTGCGAGCACCAGTGATGCGTATCGGCTTTCCGGCCATGGCTGTCGCGTTGCTGTTCTTTGTGTCGGCGGCCAATGCCGCCGACAAGACCGTCCATGACCACGACAACGGATTCTCGCTGACTTTTCCGGAGGAATGGACCAACGAGCCGCCTTCCGGCGAGACGATGCGGCTGAAGGTAAAGTCCGGCGACCAGGGCCTTACCTGTCGGGTATCGGTCGGCCGCTACGACCCGCAGGCGTCCGGCTCGCCGGCCGATCCCAAGGCATTCATGGAAACGGAATGGTCAGGGGAAGCCTGGCAGGAGATGGTCGGAGCCGCCTTCGACTCGGCCGTTTTCAGCAGCGACAAGTTGATACGGTTCCCGGATGGCTATCCGGCACGCATGGCCGACATGGATTTCCGGATCGACGACGGCAACGCCGGTTTCCCTGGCCACGCCAAGGTCGTGCTTTCGATCCGCGGCATGCACTTCGGCCTCGTGACGTGTGGGCTCACGGGCGACACTGTCGAGCAAACCAAGCAGAAATGGGCACCGCTGGCCGATGAGGCCGAACGGGTGGCGGGCTCGTTCATTCTCGATGGCCCCTGACGGCGCTTCTGCGGCGGTCTATCGTTTCAGGGAAGCGCCGAGCCGCTGCAGATTTCTGCTTTGACGCAATTCCCTGGGGAAAGCGCTACGCGCTTTTGCCAGGGAAAGCCGCTTTCTTGGAATTGTTTCACTGGAAGAGGCTTCTTTCTCGCTCAACCGCCTTGGTGATGAAGCTGGCGACGATCTGGATGCGACGCAGCGGCCTGACCGATTCGTGATAGACCAGCCAATAGGCGCGGCGGATGGGCGCCACCACATCGACCGCCACCAGTTCCGGCATCGAACGCGCGACGAAGGTGTGCAGGATGCCGATGCCGGCGCCCGAGCGCACCGCTTCGGCCTGGCCGAGGGCGGAGGAAATGGCGAAGCTGGTGCGCCAGTCGGCGCTGAACTCGGCCGCGTAGTCGAGCGATGGGCTGACGATAAGATCCGGAACATAGCCGATGAGCGTGTGCTGGCCGAGTTCGGCCGCGGTCCTGGGCAGACCATTGGAATCGGCATAGGCCCGCGACGCAAACAGGCCGAGCGAATAGTCAACCAGCTTTCCGGCCACCAGCCGGCCCTCCGTCGGCCGCTCGACGGTGATGGCGATGTCGGCCTCGCGCCGGGACAGGGAGAAGGAACGCGGGACCGGCACGAGTTGGATCGTCAGTTCGCGATGCAGTGCGGTCAGTTCGCCGAGGCGCCTGGCCAGGAAGGCGACGCCGAAGCCGTCCGGTGCTCCGATGCGCACCGTGCCCGAAACGTCGTCCTCGCCGGCAATGGTCGAGCGCGCGGCGATCATGTCGCCCTCCATGCGCTCGGCAATATCGAGGAAGCGCTCGCCGGCGGGCGTCAGTTCGCTGCCGGTGGTCAGGCGGCGAAACAGCTTTGTGCGCAGCGCGTCTTCGAGCGCGGCGATGCGCCGCGAGACGGTGGCGTGGTTGAGCTCCAGCCGCCTGGCGGCGCCAAGGATCTGGCCGGCGCGGGCGACGGCGAGGAAGATGCGGACGTCATCCCAGTTCATGGGAAGCCCTCAGGAGATGTCTTGCGGCCGCTATTTGCGAGAATTGATGCGCGGTCGTCAATCGATATCTAATTTTCGCACAACGGTTGCGTTCTCCCTCGCGTTGCCTTCGCCCCCGCAAAGGCGGACAATGCGGCATCACAAACCCAGGGAGAGAAATCATGATCGAATACGGTCATTTCATCGGCGGCAAGCGTGTCGCCGGCACCAGCGGCCGCAAGCAGGATGTCATGCAGCCGATGGACGGCTCCGTGCGCGGCACGGTGGCGCTGGCCTCGCAGGCGGAACTGCGCGCGGCGGTCGAGAATGCCAAGGCGGCGCAGCCGAAATGGGCCGCCACCAACCCGCAGCGTCGCGTGCGCGTGCTGATGAAATTCCTCGAACTGGTCGCCCGCGACTATGACGAACTGGCCGACATACTGGCGCGCGAGCACGGCAAGACGATCGCCGACGCCAAGGGTGACATCCAGCGCGGCCTTGAAGTGGTGGAGGTCTGCATCGGCGCGCCGCATATGATGAAGGGCGAGTTCACCGATGGCGCCGGCCCCGGCATCGATGTCTATTCGATGCGCCAGCCGCTCGGCGTCGTCGCCGGCATCACGCCGTTCAACTTCCCGGCGATGATCCCGCTGTGGAAGATCGCGCCTGCGATTGCATGCGGCAACGCCTTCATCCTGAAGCCGTCCGAGCGTGATCCGGGCGTGCCGATCCGCATCGCCGAATTGTTCCTCGAGGCTGGGCTGCCGGCAGGCATCCTCAACGTCGTCAACGGCGACAAGGAAGTCGTCGACGCCATCCTCGACGATCCCGACATCAAGGCCGTCGGCTTCGTCGGCTCGACGCCGATCGCGCATTACATCTATTCGCGCGGCACGGCCGCCGGCAAGCGCGTGCAGTGCTTCGGAGGCGCCAAGAACCACATGATCATCATGCCCGACGCCGACATGGACCAGACCGTCGACGCGCTGATCGGCGCCGGCTACGGCTCGGCCGGCGAACGCTGCATGGCGATCTCGGTCGCGGTTCCGGTCGGCAACGATACCGCCAACAGGCTGATGGAGAAGCTGGTTCCACGTGTCGAAAGCCTGAAGGTCGGCCCGTCGACGGATTCGGCCGCCGATTTCGGCCCGCTGGTGACGGCGCAGGCGCTGGAGCGCGTGAAGGGTTATGTCGACACCGGCGTCAAGGAAGGCGCCAAGCTGGTCGTCGACGGCCGCGGCTTCAAGATGCAGGGCTACGAGAACGGCTACTACATGGGCGGCTGCCTCTTCGACAACGTCACGGCAGACATGCGCATCTATAAGGAAGAGATCTTCGGGCCGGTGCTCTCGGTGGTGCGCGCCCCGACCTATGAGAGCGCGATCAAGCTCGCCAACGACCACGAAATGGGCAATGGCGTCGCCATCTTCACCCGCGACGGCGACGCCGCGCGTGACTTCGCAAGCCGTGTCCAGGTCGGCATGGTCGGCGTCAACGTGCCGATCCCGGTGCCGATCGCCTATTACACGTTCGGCGGCTGGAAGGCGTCGTCCTTCGGCGACCTCAACCAGCATGGCTCGGACGCCTTCCGCTTCTACACCAAGACCAAGACGGTGACCTCGCGCTGGCCGTCCGGTATCAAGGACGGCGCGGAATTCGTCATCCCGACGATGAACTAAGGTCTGATGTCTGTTTCACGATCAGGGCGCGGCTTTTGTCGCGCCCTTTTTGCATGACATCACACCGTTGGAATCGTGCCGCCATCGATGACGTATTCGGTGCCGTGGATCGCCGAGGCGCGGTCGGAGACGAGGAAAGCCACCAGTTCGGCGACCTCTTGCGGCCATGCCGGCCGGCCGATCGGGATGCCGCCCAGCGCATCCATGATGCCCTGGCGGGCGGTTGCCTCATCCGAACCCGAGTGGGATGCCAGCCGCTTCACCATGGCTTCCGATGCGCTGGTGTGGATCCAGCCCGGGGCCACGCTGTTGACCCGGATGCCTTTCGGGCCAAGTTCCTTGGACAACGCCTTGCTGTAGGTTGAAAGGGCTGCCTTGGCCGCCGCATAGGCGATGGTGGATTCGTGCAGCGGCAGGCGGCGCTGGATCGACGATATGTGAATGATCACGCCCGCGCCTTGCTCGATCATGCCGGGAATCAGCAAGCGATCGAGCCGCACCGCCGCGAGCAGATTGAGGCTGAGCTCGTCCTGCCAGAGCTGATCGGTCAATCCGGCAAATCCGCCGCCGGGGCTCTTCGAACCGCCGACGCTGTGCACGATGATGTCGATGCCACCAAGCTGCTTCATTATAGCCGCGGCCACTGTCTCGGTACCCGCCAAGGTACTCACATCGGCCTGCACGAACAGCTTCTGCGATGATGCTTCGGTCGCTGAGCGGGCAGTGGTAAGAACGATCGCGCCTGCCGCCGAAAGCCTGCGCACGATGGCTTCGCCGGCGCCCTTGGTGCCGCCGGTGACCAGAACGCGCTTCCCGGCAAATTCCCGGTCGTCGAACGCAAATTTCTGGACGATGGTCATGCGCCGATCTCCAGCCGCGCGATCCGGTCGCCGGCCAGCGTGAAGACATAGTGGAGCGTCGCAGGGCTGCCTGGGAAATTGCCTGAGACGATGCCGGCGATCCGCCATGCATCGCCACGGACCGTCGCGTCGGCGACCTCGACGGTCACCCGGTATTTGCGTGTCGTCTCCTCCATCCAGCCGCGGATGGCGGCCGGACCCCGATGGGTTTCGCCTTCGTCCTTGACCGTGGCGTCGGACGCGAAGGGCGCCAGCATGGCATCGATGTCATGCCTGTTCTTGGCGGCGAAATAGTTGGCCAGCGGCTGCGGAAGGTTTGCGGTCATGGTGTCGTCTCCGGTGCGGGTTGCCGCCGCTGGCGGAGGCTGGCGGCGCTTGTCCGGCTTCTAAAATGAGATATGCTGGTGAAATGACAAGAACCGACGAAAAAGTAAGGTACTTACCCGAAAGTAAGGTTGGGCCCGAAAGCAAGGTTGTGACCGAAAGCAAGTCCGAGACGCTGACGCCGTTGTCGGCGGCGAGCGGCGTCGAGAATGTGCTGCGTATCCTCGAGGGCCGCTGGAAGCTGGTGATCCTGTTTCACCTGTTCGGCGGCAAGGTGCTGCGCTTTTCCGACCTCGAACGGGCTATCCCGGCGATCTCGCAGAAAATGCTGATCCAGCAGTTGCGACAGATGGAGAGCGACGGCATCGTGCGCCGTATCGTGCACCACCAGGTGCCGCCAAAGGTCGAGTACTGCCTGACCGATTGGGGCCAGGCCCTGTGCCCGGCCCTCGACGCCTTGTTGAAATGGGCGGCACTCCGCGACCCTGCGGAAGCTTGACGCAGGTCGCCGGCCTGCAATGCGCCGCGAGCTCCGAAATGACGCTTGTTTTCGGATCGGGACCTCACCATATCGATTCCAGGGAATGATAAAGGTCCCTGACGACAGACCGGAAACCAGAAGGAGTGACGTGATGAAGACGTCGAATCCGGCCTGGAGCGTTCCGGTGAATTGAGGCTGCCCCATGTGCCTCCCTTTGCCGGAACGCCAAGGCGAAGGAGGTGCCAAATGGCACACGAATTTTCATTTCGATGGATCAGGATAGCCGTGATCGGCGCCGCGCTGGCGCTGTCGACGCTGTCGGCGCAGGCGCAGTTTATCTGCGGCGGCCACAGCGACCTCGTCGCGGGACTGGCGCGGGCCTTTCAACAGAAGCAGATCGGCTACGGTGTTGTCGGCCAGGCCGCCATTGTCGAGATCTATGTTTCGGCGAGCGGGACCTGGTCCATGCTGGTGACCGATGTGAACGGCCGAAGCTGTATCTTCGCGACCGGTGATGGATGGGAGAATACCGCCATGGCCGCCGCGCAAGGGATCTGATCGCCGTTCAGCGCGTCGCCGCCGTCTCGGCATGGCCGCGCAGCAGAGCCATGAGCCGCTTGGCATCCTTGGCCGCGGCCTCCTCGTCGCCGTCCAGGATCGAGCGGATCAGCGCGACGTGATGCTCGGCTGACTCGGCCAGGCCCGTATCCGCCTTGTAGCGGAACCAGAAGCGGCGGCTGTGGGTCTGCAGGGGCGCGGCCAGGCGGGCGGCGAACGGATTGTCGGCGGCCAGCGCCAGGGCTTCGTCGAGCGCCTTGTCGGCCTGGACGAAGGCAAGCACATTGCCTGATATGACCGCCTTCTGCATGGCCAGCGCCGCCTCGTGAAACAGGTCGGCGGCCTCGCGGGTGACGAAGCGTGCGGCCGAGCGGGCAAGCACCACCTCGACGCCGCGCCGGGCGTCGAGAACGCGTAACCAGTCGCCGGGATGCAGCGGTGCGATCGCGATGCCGGCGCGTGGCCTGACGTCGAGCAGCCCTTCCCAGGCCAGCCGCTGGATCGCTTCGCGCACCGGCGTGCGGCCGAGCGCCAGCCTTTCGATGAGCGCGCCCTCGGTGACGAAGCTGGCAGGCGCCAGCTCGAGCGTGACGATCATATGCTCGAGCACGCGGTAGGCCTTTGTCGCGGCCGGCTCGGATGTTGATCCTGGTTCGATGGATATCAAAGGCGGTCTCCTGATATATCTAGAATATATCATAATGGATTCCGCATTGACAGCGGCTTTCTTAATAGATATACGACTGATATATCAGATGGAGAGATAGCTATGTGGACCGGAGTTTTCCCCGCAGTCACGACCAAGTTCACCGCCGACGATCGGCTCGATCACGCCGAGATGGAGCGCTGCTTCAACCTGCAGATGGAGGCCGGCTGCGATGGCATCATCGTCTGCGGCTCGCTCGGCGAAGGGCCGATGCTGTCGCATGACGAGAAGATCGAGGTGCTGAAGACCGCGCAGAAAGTCGCCGGCAAGAAGCCGGTGCTGCTGACGGTCAACGAGGCGGGTACACGCGAGGCGGCCAGCATCGCCAAGCGCGCCGCCAAGGAAGGCGCAAACGGCCTGATGGTGGTGCCGAGCCCGATCTACCATACCAATGCGGAAGAGACGGTCGCGGCGCTGCGCGCCGTCGCCGAAGCTGGCGACCTGCCGGTCATGATCTATTCCAATCGCCTTGCCTACCGTGTCGACGTTACCGTCGATCAGATGGAGGAGCTGGCATCCGACAAGCGCTTCGTCGCCATCAAGGAATCCTCCGACGACATCCGCCGCTCGACCGAGATCATCAACCGCCTGGGCAGCCGTTACGACCTGTTCACCGGTGTCGACAATCTGGCTTTCGAGGCACTGTCGGTCGGCGCCATCGGCTGGGTGGCCGGCCTGGTCACCGCGTTCCCGCGCGAGACCGTCGCCATCTATCAGCTCATGAAGCAGGGCCGCCGCGAGGAGGCACTCGCCATCTACCGCTGGTTCCGGCCGCTGCTCGACCTCGACGTCTCGACCTATCTGGTGCAGAACATCAAGCTCGCGGAAGTCTTCGCCATCCACACCAATGACCGTGTGCGCATGCCGCGCCAGCCCCTGTCGGGCGAGCGCCGCAAGGCGGTCGAGAAGATCATCAAGGACGCTCTGGCGGTTCGTCCGAAGCTGCCGCGGTTCTGAGGGCTTTCTTCTCCTGTTCACCGGGGGAAGATGGTCGCGGTCAGGGGAGAGGCAGCATCGACGTGCAGGGAAATTCCAAATCTTCAGACGAGGCGCCCCGCCCCTCATCGCCCCTTCGGGCGCCTTCTCCCCGTGAGCGGGGGGAAGCGGAAGACATCGCCATCATTGGCGGCGGCATCATCGGCATCTGCGCGGCGGCCTTCCTTGCCGAGGCAGGGCGAAACGTAACGGTCTTCGACCGCACCGGGATCTGCGAGGAAACGAGTTCCGGCAATGCCGCCGCCTTTGCCTTCTCCGACGTGCTGCCGCTGGCGCACAAGGGCATGATCAAGAATCTGCCGAAATGGCTGGCCGATCCGCTCGGCCCGCTCAGCATTCCACCCGCCTACCTGCCGAAGCTGCTGCCTTGGCTGATCCGCTTCTGGCGCGCCGGCGCACCGGCGAAATACGAGGCCAGCCTCGCCGCCCAGGCCGGCATGATGAAGCTCGCCGAAGCGGAATGGATGGGCCTGCTCGACCGTTCCGGTACAAGGCGCATGCTGCGCGAGGCTGGTTCGCTCGAATTCTATGAAAGCGAGGCCGAGTTCCGCGCCTCGCTGCCGGGCTGGGCGGCGCGCGAACGTTTCGGCATCGGCTTCCGCCATGTCGAGGGCGAAAGTCTGGCGGATCTGCAGCCGGGCCTTTCACCGCGCTTCATCAAGGGCACCTTCGTGCCGGGCTGGAAGACGGTCGCCGATCCAAAGTTGCTCGGCAAGGCGATATGGGCCTACGCCGAGGCCAGGGGTGCCCGTTTTGAAATGGCGCGCATCGACCGCGTGGCGACGGACCAGGATGGCGCGACACTGACACTGGCCGACGGCACGAGCCGGCAAGCCAGGCAGCTCGTCGTCGCCGCCGGCGCCTGGTCGCATCTCTTGGCACGGCAGCTCGGCGACCGCATCCCGCTGGAGACCGAGCGCGGCTACAACACGACCTTGCCGCGGAACGCCTTCGACGTGAGGCGGCAACTGATCTTCTCGGGCCATGGCTTCGTCATCACGCCGCTCGAAACGGGCCTGCGCGTCGGCGGCGCGGTCGAACTCGGCGGTATCGAGCGGCCGCCCAATTTCAACCGGTCGAAAGCGCTGTTGCGGAAGGCGCAGCAATTCCTGCCGGGGCTCAACCCGTCCGGCGGCCGCGAATGGATGGGGTTCCGGCCCTCACTGCCGGATTCGGTGCCTGTCATCGGCAAGGCGGCGGGAGGCCGGTCGGTTGTCTATGCCTTCGGCCACGGCCATCTCGGCCTGACCCAGGCGGCGGCGACCGGGCGGTTGATCCGGGAGCTCGTCCTGGGGCAGACTCCGCCGGTTGATCTGGCCCCTTTCAGCCCACAACGGTTTTGATTTTCGAGGAGCGACATGGCCAAGAAATCCTTCTTCTGCATCGACGGCCACACTTGCGGCAATCCGGTGCGGCTGGTCGCGGGCGGCGGCCCGCTGCTCGCCGGCTCGACCATGATGGAAAGGCGCGCGCACTTCCTCGCCGAATATGACTGGATCCGCACCGGCCTGATGTTCGAGCCGCGCGGCCATGACGTGATGTCGGGTTCGATCCTCTATCCGCCGACGCGCGAGGATTGCGACATCGCGATCCTGTTCATCGAAACCTCCGGCTGCCTGCCGATGTGCGGCCACGGCACCATAGGCACGGTGACGATGGCGATCGAACACGGGCTGATCAAGCCGAAGACGCCAGGTGTGCTGAGGCTCGACACGCCTGCCGGCCTGGTCATCGCCGAATACAAACAGGTCGGCGAATATGTCGAAGAGGTGCGCATCACCAACGTACCGTCGTTCCTCCATGCCGAAGGCCTGACGGTCGAATGTCCCGGGCTCGGCGAGATCACCGTCGATGTCGCCTATGGCGGCAATTTCTACGCCATCGTGGAGCCGCAGAAGAACTTTCGCGACATGGCGGACTATTCGGCCGGCGACCTTATCGCCTGGAGCCCGGTGGTGCGGCAACGGCTCAACGAGAAATACACCTTCGTGCATCCGGAAAACCCCGGCATCAACCGGCTCTCGCATATGCTGTGGACGGGCGAGCCGACGGTGGAAGGGGCCGATGCCCGCAATGCCGTCTTCTACGGCGACAAGGCGATCGACCGCTCACCGTGCGGCACCGGCACCTCGGCGCGCATGGCGCAACTTCATGCCAAGGGCAAGCTGAAGGCCGGCGATGCCTTCGTGCATGAATCGATCATCGGTTCGCTGTTCAAGGGCAAGGTCGAAAAGGAGGTCACCGTGGCCGGCAAGCCGGCAATCATTCCCTCGATCGGAGGCTGGGCACGGATGACTGGACTGAACACGATCTTCATCGACGACCGCGATCCGTTCGCGCATGGTTTTGTTGTCAAGTAGGAGGAATCCTGCCCTTGCGGAAAGGTGTGTGGCAAAAGAACGAACGCTGTCAGAAACGCAACGATTCGTCCCATCGCCTAATTTTGACGGCGGTTTCTTCGAAACGGAGCGCATTATACGTCTGAATCATCAAGGACATTGCGTTATGCCAATGATAGGGTCCGCGATAGTCCAGGGTCGGGTGCAAAGAATGGGCGGTCGGAACGACGTGAATCGGAAACACGCGGGGCGATCAAAAAAATCACGTTGCAATCCGGGCTCGAAACTTTACGACTAGGGGAAATACGAAAAGGAATGCGTCTGCATGGGCGACATTCCAGGGGAGCCATGTACACATGCAGTACTTTGTCCAGCAGCTTATCAACGGGCTGACGCTGGGATCGATCTATGGGCTGATCGCGATCGGCTACACGATGGTCTACGGCATCATCGGCATGATCAATTTCGCCCATGGCGACATTTTCATGGTCGGCGCCTTCACGGCGCTGATCGTCTTCCTCATCCTCGGCGCGCTGTTTTATTCGGTGCCCGTGGTCGTCGCGCTGCTGGTCATGATGATCGTGGCGATGCTGCTCACCAGCCTCTATAACTGGACGATCGAGAAGGTGGCCTACCGGCCGCTGCGCGGTTCGTTCCGGCTGGCGCCGCTGATCACCGCCATCGGCATGTCGATCGCCCTGTCAAACTTCGTCCAGGTCACGCAAGGCCCGCGCAACAAGCCGATCCCGCCGATGGTCAGCCAGGTCTACAACATCAACGGCGTCAGCGTGTCGCTCAAGCAGATCATCATCGTCGTCGTCACGGCGCTGCTTCTGGTGCTGTTCTGGTACCTGGTCAACAGGACCTCGCTGGGGCGCGCCCAGCGCGCCTGCGAGCAGGACCGCAAGATGGCCGCGCTGCTCGGCATCGACGTCGACCGCACGATCTCGATCACCTTCATCATGGGCGCGGCCCTTGCCGCCGTCGCCGGCACGCTGTTCCTGATGTATTACGGCGTCATCGCCTTCTCCGACGGCTTCGTCCCGGGGGTGAAGGCATTCACCGCGGCGGTGCTTGGCGGCATCGGCTCGCTTCCCGGTGCCGTGCTCGGCGGGTTGCTGATCGGCTTCATCGAGAGCATGTGGTCGGCCTATTTCTCGATCGACTACAAGGACGTGGCGGCGTTCTCGATCCTGGCCATCGTGCTGATCTTCCTGCCTTCCGGCATATTGGGCCGGCCAGAAGTCGAAAAGGTCTGAGACCATGGCCGTGACCGTTTCTCCCGACCGCGACACCGTCGCCAACCCCGTGCCGCGCGCATTGCGCGAGGCCTTCTATGCCGGCGCCATCGCGCTTGGCCTGTTCGTGCTGTTCATCGGACTCAGAACCGACCAGAACATGTCCAACGAACTGGTCGTAGTGCAGCGCTGGGGCCTGCTCGCCGCCGTGGTCATCGCGACCGCGGTCGGACGCTTCCTATATGTCGCCTATGGCCAACCCTTCATGGCCAACCAGAAGATCGCCAACGTAGCCACCGGCCTGTTGCCGGCCAGCGTGGCGTCGCGTTTCTTCACGCTGCCGGCCTTCATCGGGGCCATCGTCGCGGCGGTGCTGTTGTTCGTGTTCAACAGCTCGCTCGCCGGATGGGTGGGAGCGGAACCAGCGGGCTACCTGCAATTCCTGCGCGCCCTGGCGGTCATCTATGCGCTGGCCTGCGTGATCTACTACTTCCGTGGCTTCATCCATGCCAACTTCACCAAGCTCGGCATTGCCGCGCTGGTGCTCTATCCGATTCTTGTCGTCGCCGTGCTGTCGCTTATGTCGTGGTCTGTCGCCACCGGGCTGCAGGGCTCACTGAAATGGGTCGACAATTTCGGCATCCAGATCCTGATCTATGTGATGCTGGCCTGGGGACTGAACATCGTCGTCGGCCTCGCCGGCCTGCTCGACCTCGGCTACGTCGCCTTCTACGCGGTCGGCGCCTATGCCTATGCGCTGCTCGCCACGCATTTCGGCCTGTCGTTCTGGATTCTCCTGCCGGCCGCGGGCGCCATGGCGGCGCTGTGGGGGGTATTGCTCGGGTTCCCGGTGCTGCGCCTGCGCGGCGACTACCTGGCGATCGTGACGCTGGCCTTCGGTGAGATCATCCGCCTGGTGCTGATCAACTGGCGCGACGTCACCAACGGCTCGGCCGGCATTTCTGGCATTCCGAAAGTCACCTTCTTCGGCCTGATGACCTTCAACGTTTCGGACCCCAACTACATCGCCAAGGTTCTGCACCTCGCGACCTCGAGCGCCTACTACAAGATTTTTCTCTACTACCTCATCCTGGCGCTGGCGCTGCTCACCGCCTTCGTCACGATCCGGCTGCGGCGCATGCCTGTCGGCCGTGCCTGGGAAGCGCTGCGCGAGGACGAGATCGCCTGCCGCTCGCTCGGCATCAACACGACGACGACCAAGCTGACGGCGTTTGCCACCGGCGCCATGTTCGGCGGGTTCGCCGGCTCGTTCTTCGCCGCGCGGCAAGGTTTCGTCAGCCCCGAATCCTTCGTCTTCCTGGAATCGGCAATCATCCTGGCCATCGTCGTGCTCGGCGGCATGGGGTCGCTGGTCGGCATCGCGGTCGCCGCGATGGTGATGATCGGCGGCACCGAGGCGCTGCGCGAACTCGACTTCCTCAAGCAGGTCTTCGGGCCTGATTTCACCCCGGAACTCTACCGCATGCTTCTGTTCGGCATGGCCATGGTCATCGTCATGCTGTGGAAGCCGCGCGGCTTCGTCGGCAGTCGTGAACCAACCGCCTTCCTCAAGGAACGAAGAGCTGTCTCAAGCTCCTTCACCAAGGAGGGCCACGGCTGATGAATGCGACCACGCAAATGAAAGAAGCCATCCTGCAGGTCGATCATCTGTCGATGAAGTTCGGCGGCCTGGTCGCCATCGGCGACCTGTCCTTCACCGCCAGGCGCGGCGAGATCACGGCGCTGATCGGCCCCAACGGCGCCGGCAAGACCACCGTGTTCAACTGCATCACCGGCTTCTACAAGCCGTCGGAAGGCATGATCACGCTCAACCGTGCCGACGGTTCGAGCTATTTGCTCGAACGTTTGCCCAACCATGAGATCCCGGCGCGCGCCAAGGTGGCGCGTACCTTCCAGAACATCCGCCTGTTCTCGGGCATGACGCTGCTGGAGAACCTTCTGGTCGCCCAGCACAACAAGCTGATGAAGGCATCGGGCTATACCATCCTGGGCCTGTTCGGCTTCAGCGGCTACCGCAAGGCCTCGGCCGAATCGGTGGACCTGGCCAGGCACTGGCTCGAGAAGGCCGATCTCGTCGACCGGGCCGACGATCCGGCCGGCGACCTGCCCTACGGCGCGCAGCGGCGTCTCGAAATCGCGCGTGCCATGTGCACCGGGCCCGAGCTTCTGTGCCTCGACGAGCCGGCGGCCGGCCTCAATCCGAAGGAATCGGCTGCACTCAATGAACTCCTGATGGACATCAAGCATACGACCGGCACCTCGATCCTCCTGATCGAGCACGACATGTCGGTGGTCATGCAGATTTCCGACCACGTCGTGGTGCTTGAATACGGCCGCAAGATCTCCGACGGCAATCCGCAGTCGGTGCGCACCGACCCGCGCGTCATCGCCGCCTATCTCGGCGTTGACGACGAGGAGGTCGAGACCGTGCTGACCGAGGTCGGCGACGAGGACGTCATCGAGCAGCTCGACATTGGACCGGATGCCGCGCATGGCCCGGGGACATCGTCGTCCTACCTGGCAGGACCGGTGACCGACACCGTCGGACACAGCGACGGCGAGCGCGTCACTGTGTCGAAGGGCGCCTCGAAGGCGGCGCAGGTCGATGCCCGCGCGGCCACCGTGGCGAGCAAACCGGTCGGGACACCATCAAGGCCGGCCGCGAAGGCCGGAGCGACGAAGGCCGCACCGAAGAAAACCGCCGCCAAGGCGCCCGCGGCGAAGGCTGAAGGCATTTCGAACCGCCTTGCCGCCCCTCGCGGCGGCAAGGCGGACAATCTGACCCGCATCAAGGGCATCGGCACGGTCAACGAGAAGAAGCTCAACGAACACGGCATCTTCCACTTCGACCAGATCGGCGCCTGGAAGAAGGCCGATGTCGAGGCGGCCGAAGCCTATCTCGCCTTCGACGGGCGCATAGCGCGCGAGGAGTGGGTCAAGCAGGCCAAGCTGCTCGGTCGGGGCAAGGATACGGAATTCTCGCGCCGTGTCGACGCGGGCAAGGTGGCGACCAGCCATGCTTCGGCAAAGAGTGCCAGTGCGGCTTCGAAGACCGCAAATGCGGCTTCGGGGAAGGCGGCGGCCAAACCTGTGTCGAGCAAGCGTGGAGGGGGCAAATAATGGCCGGGACAAGGCTGCTCGATATCAAGGGCGTTGAGACCTACTACGGCAACATCCGGGCGCTGAACGGCGTCGATGTCTCCGTCAATGAGGGCGAGATCGTGGCGCTGATCGGCGCCAACGGCGCCGGCAAGTCGACGCTGATGATGACCATCTTTGGGGCTCCGCGCGCCCGCACGGGCACCATCACCTTCGCCGGCACGGACATCACCCAGATGCCGACGCACGAAATCGCGCGCATGCGCATCGCGCAATCACCCGAAGGCCGGCGCATCTTCCCGCGCATGACGGTGATGGAAAACCTGCAAATGGGCGCCAGCCTCGACAACCTCAAGCACTATGACGAGGACGTCGAGAAGGTGTTCACGTTGTTCCCGCGGCTGAAGGAGCGCATCGCCCAGCGCGGCGGCACGCTGTCGGGCGGCGAGCAGCAAATGCTGTCGATCGGACGCGCGCTGATGGCGCGGCCGAAACTGCTTCTGCTCGACGAGCCGTCGCTGGGGCTGGCGCCGCTGATCGTCAAGCAGATATTCGATGCCATCCGCGAATTGAACCGCACCCAAGGGCTGACCGTGTTCCTCGTCGAGCAGAACGCCTTCGGCGCGCTGAAGCTCGCCACGCGCGGCTATGTCATGGTCAACGGCAATGTGACGATGAGCGGCACAGGCAAGGAACTGCTCGCCAATCCGGAAGTGCGCGCCGCCTATCTCGAAGGCGGACATCACTGAGTTTCAGGAGTCCTCACCATGCAAGGCATTCTCTATGAGGAACCGTCGATCTGGCAGTTCTTCTTCGTCACCTGCCTGCTCGGCGGCTGGGCAGCCTGGATGACCGGCAAGGCCAGCGCCCAGACATGGCGCAGCTTCATCCAGCTGTTCGCTTATGTGCTCGGGCTCGGCATCGGCATCCGCTTCATCCACCATGCGCTGTTCAACGGCACGATGTTCTCGCTGCATTACTATATCGTCGACACCATCGTACTGATGATACTGGGCTTCGTCGGCTATCAATACACACGAACCAACCAGATGGTCACACAGTATAATTGGCTCTACGAAAGAGCTTCAATCTTGAGCTGGAAACCGAAAGGTTGAGGCTCATCAATAACGCCGCGTCAGGGATGAATCGGCGTGACAAGTGCCTGAAAATCGGCAAACTATGCTTTCTGCGATAAGGGTGGGCATCGCATGAAAGCTTCATCCACGCCCACTCCGTTAATGGGAGCGTTTAAATGAAAAAGTCACTTTTGTCCGCCGTTGCCCTGACCGCGCTGGTCGCGTTCAGCGGCAATGCGTGGGCTGATGTCCTGTTCGGCGTCGCCGGTCCGATCACCGGTCCGAACGCGGCCTTCGGCGCACAGCTGCAGAAGGGCGCCGAAGCGGCCGTCGCCGCAATCAATGCCAAGGGCGGCATCAATGGCGAGCAGATCAAGCTCGAAGTCGGCGACGACGTCTCCGATCCGAAGCAGGGTATCTCGGTCGCCAACAAGTTCGTCGGCGACGGCGTCAAGTTCGTGGTCGGCCACTTCAACTCGGGCGTCTCGATCCCGGCCTCGGAAGTCTACGCTGAAAACAACATCGTCGAAGTCACGCCGGCCGCGACCAATCCGAAGTTCACCGAGCGTGGCCTGTGGAACGTGTTCCGTACCTGCGGACGCGACGACCAGCAGGGCGGCATCGCCGGCGCCTATATCGCGGCGAATTTCAAGGATGCCAAGGTCGCCGTCGTGCACGACAAGACGCCTTACGGCCAGGGCCTCGCCGACGAAACCAAGAAGGCGATGAATGCCGCCGGCGTCAAGGAAGTGATGTATGAAGGCGTCAATGTCGGCGACAAGGACTTCTCGGCGCTCATCGCCAAGATGAAGGAAGCCGGCGTTACCCTGATCTACTGGGGTGGCCTGCACACCGAAGCCGGCCTGATCATCCGCCAGTCCGCGGACCAGGGCCTCAAGGCCACGCTGATGTCGGGTGACGGCATCGTCACCGACGAACTTGCCGCGATCGCGGGCGACGCCGTCGCCGGCACGCTCAACACGTTCGGCCCCGACCCGCGCCTGATCCCGGCCAACAAGGAACTCGTCGAGAAGTTCCGTGCGCAGGGCTTCGAGCCTGAAGCCTACACGCTCTACGCCTATGCCGCCGTGCAGGCGATCGCCGAGGCTGCCACCAACGCCAAGTCGAACGACCCGCAGGCTGTTGCCAAGGCACTGCATGAAAACGGACCGTACCCGACCGTTCTGGGCGATCTTGCCTATGACGCCAAGGGCGACCCGAAGCTGCCGGGCTACATCATGTACGAGTGGAAGAAGAAGGACGACGGAAAGTATTCCTGGTTCCCGAAATAAGCTGCTCCAGCAGTCTGATATCCATGATGCCCGGCGCGTTGCGCCGGGCATTTTCTTTGGCGCTCCGCAGCGGCCGATGACCTTCTTCTTCGCCGGGCCAGAGCGCATCCAGGATTGGAATTGTCGCCCTTGTTCCGCCGGTTCGGGCCAAGGCGTGCGAGTGTTGGCCGGATAATTGATTTAAATCGGTTTAAATCAGCATTGATTTTGTTTGCACTGCAGCATTTTCACGCTAATCATTGCACCGATTTCCCGTCCCTTCCGCTACTGGAGCCCAGTCCTTGGCAATCACGAAGATCCTCGTCGCCAACCGGTCAGAAATCGCCATCCGCGTCTTTCGCGCGGCCAACGAACTGGGCCTCAAAACCGTGGCGATCTGGGCCGAGGAAGACAAATATTCGCTGCACCGCTTCAAGGCCGACGAAAGCTACCAGGTCGGGCGCGGCCCGCATCTCAACAAGGACATGGGGCCGATCGAGAGTTATCTGTCGATCGAGGAAGTGATCCGCGTCGCCAGGCTTTCAGGCGCCGATGCCATTCACCCGGGCTACGGGCTGCTGTCCGAAAGCCCCGAATTCGCCGAAGCCTGCGCGCAAGCCGGCATCACCTTCATCGGCCCGAAGCCGGACACGATGCGCCGCCTTGGCAACAAGGTCGCGGCGCGCAACCTCGCCATCGAGGTCGGCGTGCCGGTGATCCCAGCCACGGATCCGTTGCCGGACGATATGGAGGCGGTCAAGAAACTGGCCAAGGAGATCGGCTATCCGGTGATGCTGAAGGCCTCGTGGGGCGGCGGTGGACGCGGCATGCGCGCCATCCGGTCCGAGGCCGATCTCGCCCGCGAAGTCACGGAAGGCAAGCGCGAGGCCAAGGCCGCCTTCGGCAAGGACGAGGTCTATCTCGAAAAGCTGATCGAACGCGCCCGCCATGTCGAGGTGCAGGTGCTTGGCGACACGCACGGCAATGTCGTGCACCTGTTCGAGCGCGACTGCTCGATCCAGCGCCGCAACCAGAAGGTCGTCGAACGGGCGCCCGCTCCCTATCTCGAAATGTCGCAGCGCGAGGAGCTTTGCGGCCATGCGCTGAAGATCGCGCGCGAAACCAGCTATATCGGTGCCGGCACGGTCGAGTTCCTGCAGGATGCCGATACCGGAAAATTCTATTTCATCGAGGTCAATCCGCGCATCCAGGTCGAGCATACCGTCACCGAGCAGGTGACCGGCATCGACATCGTCAAGGCGCAGATACACATCCTCGACGGCTTCGCCATCGGCACACCGCAATCGGGCGTGCCGGCGCAGAGGGACATCAGGCTGAATGGCCATGCCCTGCAGTGCCGCATCACCACCGAGGATCCCGAGCACAATTTCATTCCGGACTATGGCCGCATCACCGCCTATCGCGGTGCCACCGGCTTCGGCATCCGCCTCGATGGCGGCACCGCCTATTCAGGCGCGGTCATCACCCGCTTCTACGATCCGCTGCTGGAGAAGGTGACGGCGTGGGCGCCAACACCGGCCGAGACGATTGCCCGCATGAACCGCGCGCTGCGCGAATTCCGCATCCGCGGCGTCGCCACCAACCTCACCTTCCTCGAAGCGATCATCAACCACCCGAGCTTCGCGGACAATTCCTATACGACCAAGTTCATCGACACGACACCGGAGCTTTTCCAGCAGGTCAAGCGCCAGGACCGCGCGACCAAGCTGCTCAACTACCTGGCCGATGTCAGCGTCAATGGCCATCCCGAGACGCGCGGCCGGCCGATGCCGAAGGCCGATGCGGCCGCACCGGTCGTACCTTACCTCAACGGCAATGTGCCCGGCGGCAGCAAGCAGAAGCTCGACGTGCTCGGGCCGGAGAAATTCGCCGCCTGGATGCGCGAACAGAAAGAGGTGCTGGTCACCGACACGACGATGCGTGACGGCCACCAGTCGCTGCTGGCCACGCGCGTGCGCACACACGACATCGCCGGCATCGCCGGCACCTATGCGCGCGCCCTGCCGCAGCTTCTGTCGCTCGAATGCTGGGGCGGTGCCACCTTCGACGTCGCCATGCGCTTCCTCACCGAGGATCCGTGGGAGCGGCTCTCGCTGGTGCGCGAGGCGGCCCCCAACCTTTTGCTGCAGATGCTGCTGCGCGGCGCCAACGGTGTTGGCTACACCAACTATCCCGACAATGTCGTGCAGCATTTCGTCAAGCAGGCGGCGAGCGGCGGTATCGACCTGTTCCGCGTCTTCGATTGCCTGAACTGGGTCGAGAATATGCGCGTCGCCATGGACGCCGTCGGCGCCGAGGGCAAGCTGATCGAAGCGGCGATGTGCTACACCGGCGACATTCTCGACCCGGCGCGGGCCAAGTACGACCTGAAATATTATGTCGGGCTGGCGAGCGAACTGCAGGCCGCCGGCGCCCACATCATCGCCGTCAAGGACATGGCCGGACTGCTGAAGCCGGCGGCGGCGCGCGTGCTGTTCAAGGCGCTGCGCGAGGCCACCGACCTGCCGATCCATTTCCATACCCATGACACGTCGGGCCTGTCGGCGGCGACCGTGCTGGCGGCGGTGGAGAGCGGCGTCGACGCCATCGACGCGGCGATGGATGCCTTCTCCGGCAACACATCGCAGCCTTGCCTGGGGTCGATCGTCGAGGCGCTGAAGGGCACCGAGCGTGACCCGGGCCTCGATCCGCAATGGATCCGCAAGATCTCGTTCTACTGGGAAGCGGTGCGCAACCAGTATGCCGCCTTCGAAAGCGACCTGAAAGGGCCGGCTTCGGAAGTCTACCTGCACGAAATGCCGGGCGGACAGTTCACCAACCTCAAGGAACAGGCGCGTTCGCTCGGACTGGAGACACGCTGGCACGAGGTGGCGCAGACCTATCATGACGTCAACCTGATGTTCGGCGACATCGTCAAGGTGACGCCGTCGTCCAAGGTCGTCGGCGACATGGCGCTGATGATGGTGAGCCAGGACCTGACTGTCGCCGATGTCGAGAATCCGGCCAGGGATATCGCCTTCCCGGACTCGGTCGTCTCGATGCTGCGCGGCGATCTCGGCCAGTCGCCGGGGGGCTGGCCGGCGGCGCTGCAGAAGAAGGCGCTGAAGGGCGACAAGCCGATCACGGCGCGGCCCGGATCGCTGCTCAAGCCGGCCGACCTCAAGGCCAGCCGCAAGGAAATCGAGGAGAAGCTGGAGCGCAAGCTGTCGGAATACGAGTTCGCCTCGTGGCTCATGTATCCGAAGGTCTTTACCGACTTTGCCGGCGCGCAAGAGACCTACGGCCCGGTCAGCGTCCTGCCGACGCCGACCTATTTCTACGGCATGAAATCCGAAGACGAGATCTTTATCGACATCGAGAAAGGCAAGACGCTGGTCGTGCGTTGCCTCGCCATCGGCGATGTCGACGAGAAGGGCATGGTCACCGTGTTCTTCGAACTCAACGGCCAGCCGCGTCGCGTGAAGGTGCCTGACCGGGCGCATGGCGCTTCCGCCGCCAAGGCCCGGCGCAAGGCCGAGCCGGGCAACGAGGCGCATGTCGGCGCGCCGATGCCGGGCGTGGTCTCCGCCCTTTCCGTCACGACCGGCCAGGCGGTGAAGGCGGGTGACGTGCTGCTCTCCATCGAAGCCATGAAGATGGAGACAGCTCTGCATGCCGAGCGCGACGGTACCGTCGCCGAGGTGCTGGTCAAGGCCGGCGACCAGATCGATGCCAAGGATCTGCTGATCGCCTTTAACTGAGAGCTCGCGAAAGCGCGGCCAGGCTGTCGGCTTCTGTCGGCAGCCCTTGGCGGGCTGTTCGATAACGGCTTGACCCGCCGCCCTCGGTCGGGCATCGAACCGCTGAAATTCGCTGCCGGCAACTTTGCGAGTCGCGGCGCAGAAACAATCCTTGGAGAAGAACATGGCCGACGATATCACCGAGACCAGCCAGACTGTTGCCGCCGGCCAGCTGCGTGCCCTCATCGAGCGCATCGAGCGACTCGAGGAAGAAAAGAAGACGATCGCCGACGACATCAAGGAGGTGTTCGCCGAGGCCAAGGGCACCGGCTTCGACACCAAGGCGATACGCACCATCATCCGTCTGCGCAAGAAGGACCAGGCCGAACGCCAGGAAGAGGACGCCATCCTCGATCTGTACATGGCCGCGCTCGGCATGGAGTAGGACCAGAGCGTTCTCCGTTTCACGCAAACGGCGAACTGCCTATCTCTTTGTCGACGCAATTCCCAGGGGAAACCGTTTCACACGTTTCCTGGAATTGCTTTGGCCGCCCGGAGCCCGATGCGCCTGCAGGAGATCTGGTTTGAACCATGAGCGAATTCGACTTCGGCGGCCGCCGCGCCTCGGAATTCCGCCATCGCGGCTTCTGGACGCTGTTCGCTGAGCGGCATCCGGAAGAAAGAGCCCGGCTGGCACGGCGCGGGCCCTGGTTCTGGCAGCGCGGGTTGCCCGACTTCGCCCTGGTCATTTCCATGTATGTCGCGCCGGCGCAGAACCATGTCGGCGTCTTCTTCGGCCGCAACGAGAAGTTCGGCGCGACGCACAGCTGGTCACGGCTGAAGCCGTTCCAACCGGCGATCGAAGCCAGGCTGAAGCTCCGGCCGGAACAAAGCTGCGAGGGCCTCGGCATCAATTCGATGTGGCGGGTCAATTGCTTTGCCGAGGATAACTGGCCGGCGATGACCGACTGGCTGGTGACCGAATGCTCGCGTGTCGAGCGCGCCGTCGCCGAAGTGCTCGGGCAGGGGTAGGGCGCCGGTGTCCCAGGACGGCGTCAGGTCCTTCTTCCGCTCGCGTTGGCTTGGCCAGGTGCCGATCGACCGGCTGTTCTGGCGCGACATGCTGATGGTCGGGACGGGGATCAGCATTTCATCGTCCGCGGCAGCGCTGATCCTGCTGGGGCTGAAGATGCCGCTCGGCCTCGTGCTGGCGGTGCATTTCGCACCGGTGCCCTACAACATCTTTCTCACCATAGCGGTCTGGCGGACGGCCGAGACATCAGGCACCAAGGCATTGTTGATGATGCTGGGCTCGGCGCTCTGGCTGATCGCGACGGTTGTCGTCTGAGGCGATAGTCAGTTGAGCGCGTACGAAAAGGGCGGCCGAAGCCGCCCTTGCCGAAAGCTGCAGGATATCGTTCAGGCCGCGGGCTCGAAGGTCAGCGCCACGCCGTTGATGCAGTAGCGCAGGCCGGTCGGCGGCGGGCCGTCCTCGAAGACATGGCCGAGATGGCTGCCGCAGCGAGCACAGTGGCATTCGGTGCGGACCATGCCGTAGCTGCGGTCGACCGTGGTCTCGATCGAACCCGGTACCGGGTCGTTGAAACTCGGCCAGCCGGTGCCGCTTTCGAACTTCAGCTTGGATTCGAACAGCGGCTGGTCGCAGCCGACGCAGAAGAAGGTGCCGGCGCGCTTCTCGTGGAGAAGGGCGCAGCTTCCGGGACGCTCGGTGCCGTGGTTGCGCATGACCGCATACTGCTCCGGCGTCAACCGGGCGCGCCATTCGGCATCGGTGCGGGTGACAGGGTAGGTGTGGGTGTCCATTTAATCTCCTCAGCCTTGGCGGCTCGTTATTGGTTGCAGCTCATATTCGCATCAACATAGGCATTTGTTACAGGTTCGCCCAGCGGCGGACTTTCGACAAGATCAATGTTTCCGAGAAAGCTGCTTCGTCGCGGCTTCAAGCCCGGCCAGCGTCAGCGGGAACATGCGGCCGCCGAAGATGTCGCGGATCATCGCGATCGAATGGGTGTAGCCCCAGTTCTTCTGGTTCTCCGGATTGAGCCATACCGCGTTCGGCCATTGCTGCAGCAGGCGGCCGAGCCAGACGGCTCCGGCCTCCGGGTTCCAGTGCTCGACCGAACCGCCCGGGTGGGCGATTTCATAGGGGCTCATCGAGGCGTCGCCGACGACGATCACCTTGTAGTCCGGACCGTATTTGTGGAGCAGGTCCAAGGTCGAAATCACCTCGGCATGGCGGCGCCGGTTGTCCTTCCACACGCCTTCGTAGAGGCAGTTGTGGAAATAGAAATATTCGAGCTGGCGGAATTCGGCTCGTGCCGCCGAAAACAGCTCCTCCACGCTCTTGATATGGTCGTCCATCGAGCCGCCGACATCGAAGAACATCAGCAGTTTCACGGCATTGCGCCGCTCGGGCCGCGTCTGCACGTCGAGATAGCCGTGCTCGGCGGTGGCGTGGATGGTGCCGGGCAGGTCGAATTCCTCCTCGGCGCCCTCGCGCACCCAGCGGCGCAGCCGCTTCAGCGCGATCTTGATGTTGCGGGTGCCGAGTTCCACGGCATCGTCGAAATTCCGGAACTCGCGCTTGTCCCACACCTTCACGGCACGGCGGTTGCGGCTTTCGTGCTGGCCGATGCGCACGCCTTCGGGATTATAGCCGTAGGCGCCGAAAGGTGAGGTGCCGCCGGTGCCGATCCATTTCGAGCCGCCCTGGTGGCGGCCCTTCTGCTCCTCGAGCCTTTGCTTCAAGGTCTCCATCAACTTTTCGAAGCCGCCGAGCGCCTCGACCAGCTTTTTCTCTTCTTCGGTCAGGTGTTTTTCGGCGAGTCGGCGCAGCCATTCCTCGGGAATATTGGCGACGTCGACCGCATCCGGACCGCCCAGCGCCTCGATGCCCTTGAAGACATGCGCGAACACCTGGTCGAAGCGGTCGATATGGCGCTCGTCCTTCACCAGGGCGGCGCGGGCAAGGTAATAAAAACCCTCGACGTCATAGTCGACCAGCCCGGCTTCCAATCCTTCCAGCAGCGACAGATATTCCCGCAGCGAGACGGGAACACGCGCTGCCTTCAGTTCGAGGAAGAAGGGGATGAACATCTTCTATCTATAGCAGATCATACTCGATGAAGCCGGTGCGACGCGCGACATGGTCATAGAGCTTGCGCGCGGTGGTGTTGGTTTCGTGCGTCATCCAGTAGACATTCTTGACGCCGATTTTTTCCGCCGCGTCCTTCACCGCCTTGATAAGCGCCGCACCGATGCCCTTGCCGCGCACGTCCGGGTCGGCGAACAGGTCCTGCAGATAGCAGTTGTTTTTCTCCGACCAGCCTGAGCGGTGGTAGAGATAGTGGGTGAGGCCGACCGCCTTGCCGTCGAGCGTGGCGATAAAACCCTTCGGCTCGAATTCGCCTGCCGTGAACAGCCGCTTCCAGGTGACGGCGTAGACCTCTTCCGGCAGCTTGGTTTCGTAGAAGGTGAGGTAGTCGGTCCACAGGCGCTTCCAGTCGGCGTGGTCGGACTGCGCGAGCGGGCGGACGATAATCTCAGACATTTCATTCCTCCGAAGGGTTCTGGCCGAAGCTGCCTTCCTGTCCTGCCGGCAGCAACGGTCCACAGCAGGGAAAAGCGCTGTCGCGGCCTGCCTATTGCTGCCTTCTGGCCATGAAGGCCAGCCGCTCGAACAGATGGACGTCCTGTTCGTTCTTCAGCAGCGCGCCATGCAGTTTGGGCAGCGCGTTCTTGGGGTCGGCGCGCAAGTCCTCGGGCGCGATGTCGTCGGCGACCAGCAGGCGGATCCAGTCGAGCGCCTCGGAGGTCGAAGGCTTCTTCTTCAGCCCCGGTACCTCGCGGATCTCGTAGAACTGGGTGAGGGCCGCCCGCACCAGGTTCTGCTTGATGCCGGGATAGTGGACGTCGACAATCCTGTGCAGCGTGTCGACGTCGGGAAAGCGGATGTAATGGAAGAAGCAGCGGCGCAGGAAGGCGTCTGGCAGCTCCTTCTCGTTGTTGGAGGTGATGATGACGATGGGGCGGACGGCGGCGCGTATGGTCTCGCCGGTCTCGTAGACGAAGAACTCCATGCGATCGAGTTCCTGCAAAAGGTCGTTGGGGAATTCGATGTCGGCCTTGTCGATCTCGTCGATCAAAAGCACGACCTTCTTGCCGGCCGCGAACGCTTCCCACAGCTTGCCGCGCTTGATGTAGTTCTTGATGTCGTTGAACCTGGCATCGCCGAGCTGGCTGTCGCGCAGCCGCGACACGGCGTCGTACTCGTAAAGACCCTGCTGCGCCCGCGTCGTCGATTTGACGTGCCATTCGATGAGGTCGAGGCCGAGGGCTGATGCCACCTGGCGGGCAAGCTCGGTCTTGCCGGTGCCGGGCTCGCCCTTGACCAGCAGGGGCCGTTCCAGCGCGATCGCCGCGTTGACGGCCACCATCAGGTCCTTGTCGGCGACATAGGCCGCCGTGCCTTCGAAACGCATTTTTGCTCCTTCGTTCATTCCGGGCGACCGTAAGGAGGCGGCTCGGCCTGCGCAAGAGTGGGGCGGCGATGCGACGTCGCGAGCCCGGCACGGAAAGAGTGGCAGCTCTCTGGCGCTTAGGGGACCATCGGCCTATATTGGGTGTGACGGTCTGCGCTTCCCGGCAGGAGAACATTTTCCCCGGGGCCTTAACGATCCTTAGGGAGCTGTCCCTGGGAAGACCCGTGGGTTTTCTCACACGGCGCCCACCTACTTTGTAGGTTCCCGGGATCGCTCTCTCCACCGGTTGCGTGGATCGTCACTTCCCGCATGCGCCCATGCGTTCCGGTGGATGGTGCGGTAGAAAACGTCGCTCCTAAAACGCCATCCCTATCCGGCCTTTTCTATCGTCCGCGCATGACATCTCTCAAAGACCTGAAAAAACAGCTGCGGCGCGAAGCGCTTGGACGCCGCGACGCGCTCGATGAATTCTGGCGGGTCGAGGCAGCGCTCGAAATGGCCGAGACGGCGCGCGATCATCTCGCTATCGAGCCCGGCCAGATCGTATCCGGCTTCTGGCCGATGCGTTCGGAAGTCGACGTCAGGCCGTTGATGTTCGCCTTGCGCGAAAAGGGCGCGAGACTTTGCCTGCCGGCCATTCTCGACAAGACCACGATCGTCTTTCGCGAGCTGGTTCGCGGCGCGCCGATGGTGGACATGGGCTTCGGCACGGTTGGGCCCCATGAAGAGGCCGAGGTGCTTGATCCCGAAGTGATGCTTGTGCCACTCGCCGCGTTCGATGCGCGCGGCCACCGCATCGGCTATGGCGCCGGCTACTACGACCGCGCCATCGCGAAGCTCGTCGACAAGGGGCACACGCCCCGTCTGATCGGCATCGCCTTCGACTGCCAGGAAGTTCCGCAGGTTCCGGATGAGCCTCACGACGTCGTCATCCCGGAAATACTCACAGAGAACGGGTTGCGCCGCTTCGCGCCGAAATTGTAGATAATGGAGGCATGATCTTTTCGCGGATGTCATGCAGCTTTTGCTTCGCTGACTTTCGGTGCGGGATCATATGAGACTTCTCTTCCTCGGAGACATGGTTGGAAAAACGGGACGCACGGCGGTGTGGGAACAACTGCCTGGCCTGATCTCGGATTTCAAACTCGACTTCGTCATCGTCAATGGTGAGAACGCCGCCGGCGGTTTCGGCATCACCGAGGAGATCTTTCGCGAGACGATCGCGGCCGGCGCCGATGTCGTGACCACGGGCAACCATGTCTGGGACCAGCGCGACGCGCTCGCCTTCGCGCCGCGCGAAGAGCGCTTCCTGCGCCCCTCCAATTTTCCCAGGGGCACGCCGGGGCGCGGATCCGGCGTCTATATCGCCAGGAGCGGGGCCAGGGTCTTGGTCGCCAACATCATGGGCCGGGTGTTCATGCATCCGGAGCTCGACGATCCGTTCCAGGCTGGCGAGCGCGAGCTTGCCGCCTGTCCGCTCGGCGAGCAGGCCGATGCGGTGGTCATCGACTTCCACGCCGAAGCGACCTCGGAGAAGATGTGCTTCGCGCATTTCGTCGACGGCCGCGCCAGCCTCGTCGTCGGCACCCATACCCACCAGCCGACCGGCGACCATCAGATCCTCAACGGCGGCACGGGTTACATTTCCGACGCCGGCATGTGCGGCGATTATGATTCCTCGCTCGGCATGGACAAGGAGGAGCCGCTCAACCGGTTCCTGTCGAAAGTGCCGAAAGGCCGCTTCGAGGCTGCGACTGGACCTGCAACATTGTGCGGTGTCGGCGTGACTATTTCCGACCGCACGGGCCTGACAGAAAAGATCGCGCCGTTTCGTCGCGGGCCAAGACTTGAAGAAACGGCTCCGTCTTTCTGGTCGTGACATTGATATAGAGGTTTGTAGTACCTAACTGCCGGCGACACTGCTCTAGATCGTAGAGGGGACGACCTCCATGCAGCTCATTGAGTTCCTGGCGCCGCATTTTCACTTTGTATCCGATCCAACGGCCTGGGTCGCGTTGCTGACCTTGGTGGTGCTCGAGATCGTGCTCGGCATCGACAATCTGATCTTCATCTCGATCCTCACCAACAAGCTGCCGGAAGCGCAACGGGCCCGCGCCCGCCGGCTCGGCATATCGGCGGCACTGGTCATGCGGTTGGTGCTGCTGGCCACCATTTCGGTCATCGTCCAGCTGACGACGCCGGTGTTCACCGCATTCGACCATGGCTTCTCCTGGCGCGACCTTATCCTGATCGCCGGCGGCCTTTTCCTGGTGTGGAAGGCGACAAAGGAAATCCATCATACCGTCGACCCGGACGACCATCAGGACACGATGCTGGGCGAGACGCTCAAGATCTCGCTGGCCGGCGCCATCTTCCAGATCCTGCTGCTCGATCTGGTCTTCTCGATCGATTCCATCATCACCGCCGTCGGCATGACCGACGAGATCGCCATCATGTACATCGCGGTGATCGTGGCCGTCACCGTGATGATGCTGGCGGCGGGGCCGCTGGCCAACTTCATCGCCCGCAACCCCAGCATCGTCATGCTGGCGCTGGGCTTCCTGTTGATGATCGGCATGACGCTGATCGCCGATGGCATGGGCTACCATGTGCCGAAGGGCTACATCTACGCGGCGATGGGTTTCTCGGCGCTGGTCGAGGGGCTCAACATGCTGGCACGGCGGCGCAAGAAAGCGAAATCCGGCGACGGGCATTGAGGCCGGCGCGCCGGGACGGGCTAATGTCCCGGCGCACCCTTCGGATGACGGTCGCCGATCAGGCCCAGCGTCAGGCCCTGCTCCAGCCAGGCCTTAGCGCCAGCCAGCACCAGTGTGAAGCCGCCGGTCGAGCCGATCGCTTCTTTCACCTGTTCGTCGCCCGTGCCAGCGAAGCCGAAGTTGCGGACCTCGAGAAAGGTCGCCTCATCAGGCATCGCGGTGAACGTCCAGACCACCGTGGTCGGCGGGTCGCTCCATGTCATGACGATTTTCTCGTCCCGGACGATCTCGCTGACATGGACTGTCGTCGAGACGCCATACATGCGCCATTCCCAGCGAACCTCCTTGCTGCTGTCCAGCCGGCCGCTGCCGTGGGTGAACCAGAATTTGGTGGTGATGGCCGGATCGACGATAGCCTCGAAGACTTCGGCGACCGGTCGCCGGATCAGCATGCCTGCTTCGGCCGTTGGCGTGTCATGAATGTCCATGGTGATTTCCTTTCAAGCTCGGTGCTCACCAGGCATCGGGTTCACGCACCATGTGAATAATGTTGGCGGGATTGGTGATCCAGCCACCACGGAAAGCCTCCCCCAACGGTTCGATGGCATCGCAACGCACGACGCCGGCTCCGGCGAGGTGCGCGGCGGCGGCGGCAAAATCGTCGGTGAAAAGTTCCAGCCACACCTCGGCCTGGCTCAGCATCGGCGCCTCGTCGATCCACAGCCTGATGGGGCCGAGCTCGAAGCCGATGGCGGGTGCCTTGGCGGTGAACGGCTTCAGGCCGATGACGTCGCGGTAAAAGGCGACCGTTGCCTCGAACTGATGAGGCGGCACTTTCATGGCGATGTTGATGCCGCCGGTTATCCCTGGGGTCATTGCTGGCTCCGTGTGTTCAGGTGCTGCCGGTCCCCTCGGCCCTAAGGCGGTTATGGCAGATTGATCTGCCAGGAGACGCCGAACCGGTCGTTCAGCCAGGCGAATCGGCGGCTGAATCCGTAATTGTCCGGCGGCATAAGGAATCCGCCATCCTTTGCCAGGACCTCGACAATGGCGTTCAATTCCTGCTCCGAGGAACAATCCACATACAGCGAGACCGAAGGCGTGAACGTGAAGGCGTGATGCACGGGGCTGTTGTAGACCGTGACCTCCAGGCCGGCGATGGAGACGCGCGCCAGTTTGAGCATTCCTTGCGGGCCGTCCTCGCCGGCGCCATAGCGCGTGACGTCAACGACGCTGCTGCCGGGAATGGTCTCGCAATAGAGGGTCATTGCCTCTTCGGCCTTGCCCTCGAACATCAGGAACGGTGTTACTCTGATCACCACGGGCCTCCTTCTTTGCCTGCTCAGACATTGGTCTCGTTGGCGGGTTCGCCCTTCATCTCGCTGCGGTAATAGCCGTCACGCAGATTGATGCCGTATTCGACATACGCTTTCATGCAGGCCAGCATCTGCGACCAGCCCTCGCAGTTGAGGTAGGATTTCTTCAGGCCGACCGCGCCTTCCCGCCAGCCGCTCTCGGCAATGGTGACGAAGGTGCCGCCATCATCCAGCGGTTCGAAATTCATCTCGATGCGGGTCTTGTAGGCCGGCTTGCCGTCGGCATCGGTGGCGTCCCAGCGCAGCACGATGCGGCTGTCCTTGACCACCTCGTCGACCTCGACCGGCACCTTGCCCCACCAGACGACGCCAATACCGGTTTCCAGCGGCGCGCTGGCGCCGCCGATGGTGGTGAAATAGCCGCTCAGCTTCTTCGGATTGACGACCGCGTCGAAGACTTCGGCGACCGGCCTGCCAATGCGTCCTGAAACCCGAAATCCAAGGGACATATCCACAGCTCCTTGCTTGATAGGTTCGAGGATATGTTATAGAAATATAACATGTCAAGCCGATCGCAAGACGACAATGTTTTCAAGGCGCTGGCGCATCCGCGCCGGCGCGAAATGCTGGATCAGCTGAAGGACGAGCCGAAGACGACCGGCATGCTGTGCGATGCTTTTCCCGACATCGACCGCTGCACCGTCATGCTGCATCTCAAGGTGCTGGAGGAGGCGGAACTGATCGTGGCGCGCCGTGACGGACGCGAACGCTGGAACCATCTCAATTCCCTGCCCATCAAGCAGATCCATGACCGCTGGATCAGCCAGTATGCCGGCCATGCGCTCAGCATCATCGACCGGCTGAAGTCCGATCTGGAGGCATAAGGCGTTGCAGGGGATCGCCGCAACACGGCGCGCTGGACGAATTGAGCCGATTTATCTATAAGCCGGCCATTCCGACAGAGAACGCCGTGCTTCCGTGGGTTGCACCTGGGACGCTCTGAAATTTTGAATTCGAGCATTTTTGCGAAGGGCAAGGTGATCCACCTGGCTGCAGGATGCTCTAGCCGAGAAGACGACAGGGGTGCCATGGCTGGCCATTCACAGTTCAAGAACATCATGCACCGCAAGGGCCGTCAGGACGCGGTGCGGTCGAAAATGTTTTCCAAGCTGGCGCGCGAAATAACCGTTGCTGCCAAGAGCGGCACGCCCGATCCATCGATGAATCCACGCCTGCGGCTGGCGATCCAGAACGCCAAGGCCGTGTCGATGCCGAAGGACAATATCCAGCGCGCCATCAACAAGGCCTCGATGGGCGATGCCGAGAACTACGAGGCTGTGCGCTATGAAGGCTATGGCCCAGGTGGCGTCGCCGTCATCGTCGAGGCCTTGACCGACAACCGCAACCGCTCGGCGTCGAATGTGCGGGCCGCCTTCACCAAGGCCGGCGGCGCGATGGGTGAAACCGGCTCGGTATCCTTCATGTGGGACCGTGTCGGCGAGATCTACTATCCGGCATCGGCCGGCAGCGCCGACACGGTCATGGAAGCGGCGATCGAAGCCGGCGCCGACGATGTCGAGTCGGACGAGGAAGGCCACACGATCTATTGCGCCTTCGAGAATCTCGGCGAGGTGTCGAAGGCGCTGGAAACCGCGCTCGGCGAGGCTGAATCGGTGAAGCTGATCTGGCAGCCTCAGACCAATGTCCCGGTCGACGAGGAACGTGCACAGTCGCTGATGAAGCTGGTCGCCACACTTGAAGACGACGACGACGTGCAAAGCGTCTACGCCAATTTCGAGGTCGACGACGAGACCTTGGCCAAGCTCAGCGCGGCGTGATCGGCGGGATATGAGCAGAGCTCAATCCGATATGAGCGGAGCTCAATCCGATATGAACGAGAAGCCGTTGCCCGCCATCCGCATCACCTATTGCACGCAGTGCCAGTGGCTGCTGCGCGCTGGCTGGATGGCGCAGGAGCTGCTCTCCACCTTCGGCACCGACCTCGGCGAGGTGACGCTGGTGCCCGGCACCGGCGGGATCTTCACCGTCTCCTGCAACGACGTGCTGGTCTGGGACCGCAAGCGCGACGGCGGCTTTCCCGATGCGGCAAAGCTCAAGCAGCTGGTGCGCGACGTGATCGACCCGGATCGCGATCTCGGTCATTCCGATCGCAAGGGCCACACGTCAAAAGGGCACGCGCAAAAAGACCCCGCCTGAAGTCTTTTCGTTTCATCGACTGCCTTGTTTGACGCAATTCCCAAGGGAAAGCGCTGGGCGCTCTCCCGGGAAAACCGCCTACACTTTTCCTGGAATTGCTTTCTAGAGCAACGCGAAGATAAAGCAGGCCATCGCCACGATGGCGGTGACGGTGCGGACGTGGTTCCACATCACCCATTGGCTCAGATGGTTAGCCCACACGGCGGCGCCGTTGCTGCTGGCCGGGTCGACGGCGGCAAGCGCGTCGTTGAGCGGCACGTTGAAGACCATGGTCACGATCGGGTTGCCGATCAGGTAGATCACCGCGCCGGCAAGCAGCCAGTACGAGCCGGACTGGCTCCAGCCCATGATGGCGGCGGCGATAAGCACCAGACAGAGCAGGCCGGTACCGAAAAGCGCCGTCATGAAAGTCGGCGTGATCACCGTGACGTTGATCGAGTTCATCGCCGCGATGCCTTGTGGGACAGGCAGCCGGGCAAGCGCCGCCATGACGAAATTGGAGAAGGCGAAGAATACGCCGGCGACGAGGCCCGAGCCGATCGCGGCAATGATGGTGAGAGCGGGCAGAAGCTTGGTCATCTCAGTTGCTCCAGATTCGGCTAGCGGCGGTTTCGCTTGCGTAGGCGGAGAAGTCTTTGGGTGGCCGGCCAAGCACGCGCTGGACGCCGTCGGTGAGCGATTCGTTGCGGCCGTCGAGCACCTGGGTGAACAGCTCATCGAGCAGCCAGACGAATTCGGGTGGCAGTCCATGCGAGGCGACGGCGTTCGTGAACTCGTCATGCGAGATTCTGACAAAGCGGATATCGCGTCCCGCCGCCTTGGCAATTTCGGCGACCGCTTCGGCGAAGCTCAAAAGCCGCGGCCCCGTGAGCTCATAGAGCTGACCGATATGACCGGGCTGGGTCAGCACCACTTCGGCGGCGTCGGCGATGTCGTCGACGTCTACAAAGGGTTCGCCGACAGGTCCGACCGGCAGTGCCACCTCGCCCGCCAGCAACGGCTCGACGAGAAAGCCTTCGCTGAAATTCTGCGAGAACCAGGCGCAGCGCAGGATCGTCCAGTCGGCCCCGGAAGCCTTCAGCATCTCTTCGGCGCGCTGGGCTTCCGTTTCGCCGCGGCCCGACAACAGCACCAACCGGCGGACGCCATGTCCCACGGCAAGGTGGGTGAAGGCACCGATCACTTCGGCAGCACCCGGCACGGCAATGTCGGGATAGTAGCTGATGTAGACCGCGCTGACGTCCTCAAGTGCGGGAGCCCAGGATGCCGAAGCTTCCCAATCGAAGCGTGGCGTGCCGGAACGGGAGCCGATCCGTACCGGAATGCCCCGCGCCTTCAGCCGCTCGGCAAGACGGCGGCCGGTCTTGCCGGTGCCGCCGAGGATCAGGATTGGTTTGGTGTCGGTCATGGTGGCTTTCCTCCGTTTTAAAACATGAGTAATCCTCACATTTGCAAAACGTGATAAACCCTCGTATTTTGCGAGTCAAGCCATTTCCCCGGCGGTTGTGCCGAATGCGTTATTGGAGACAGTCCATGGAAGGCACGCCGGCCAACGAGCAGATCGCTTCGCCACGGCGGGCGCCAAGCCAGCAGCGCAGCCGCGAGCGGGTGGAACGCATGCTGGCCGCAGCCTCGGCGCTGATCACCGAGCAAGGCAGCGATGCCATGCGCATGGGCGAGGTGGCGGAGCGGGCAGGGGTGTCGATCGGCTCGCTCTACCAGTTCTTTCCCGACAAGCGGGCGATCATCTGGGCGCTGGCCGAGCGCTACACGGCCGAGAGCCAGGCCTGCATTTCAGCGGCACTCGCCAATGTAGGCGATGCCGAAGGCCTGCGACGGGCTTTCTCCGAGCTGGTCGATATCTATTACGGACTCTTCCTGGCCGAGCCGGTGATGCGCGACATCTGGTCGGGCACGCAAGCCGACAAGGCGCTGCGCCAGCTCGAACTCGCCGACAGCCGGGCCAATGCGGAGTTCCTTGTCGCGGTGTTGAAACGGCTACGTCCCGGCGCCGACCCTGTCGCCCTGGAAACCACGGCGTTTCTGGTTTGGCAAATGGGCGAGGCCGCGGTACGGCTGGCCATCTCCGTCGACCGACAGGAGGGCGACAGGCTGGTCACAGCCTACAAGCGCATGGCGCTGCGGGAATTGCTGGCTGAGTAGAGACGACTTTGGCGTTTCTGCCGCATCGGTAGCGAAACCGCCTGCGACTGCGTCCTTCTCCCCGCATAGTGACGGGGAGAAGAGAGCACTGGTCAACAAAAACCCGCCACGAAGGCGGGTCTTTGATCTGCAAGGGCTTGTCCGGCTTAGAGGCCGAAACCTTCGAAGCGCTTCTTGAACTTCGACAGGCGGCCGCCGCGGTCGAGCAGGGTCTGCTGGCCGCCGGTCCAGGCCGGGTGGGTGGTCGGGTCGATATCGAGGTTCATCGTATCGCCTTCCTTGCCCCAGGTCGAACGGGTCGTGTATTCGGTGCCGTCGGTCATGACGACCTTGATGGTGTGGTAGTCGGGATGGATAGCGCTCTTCATGGCTCGGTTCCTGGCTTGCCGGCGCGGCTGACGGGCATAAGCCTGCGTCGATGCGCCTCTTTTTAAAACTCGAAGCCGCAGCTATGGAGGAGCCACGGCTTCTAAAACGGTCGGCGAGCCTATACATCAGGCGGAATTGAATCACAAGGCCGCGGCAAGCGCATATTGCGACGCCTAGAGCTGAAGCGGCTAGAGGAAACACCGAGATGGCGCAATCAAGCAGCGCAGACGAGCGCCGACGCTCGCTCAAGCCGCTCCGACGCCTGTTCCCCTATATCACGCAATATCGCACGCTGGTCGTCGGCGCCCTCATCTCGCTGGCCATCGCCGCGGCAACGACATTGGCGCTGCCGCTGGCCGTACGGCGCATGATCGACCACGGCTTCTCGTCCTCCAGCACCACCTTCATTGCTGAATACTTTGCCGCGCTGGTGGCGATGGCCGCCATGCTGGCGGCGGCATCGGCCTGCCGTTATTATTTCGTCATCACGCTGGGGGAACGCGTCGTCGCCGATATCAGGCGCGATGTCTTTGCCCATGTGACGACGCTGTCGCCTGCCTTTTTCGACACCGCGCAGTCGGGCGAGATCGTGTCGCGGCTCGCCGCCGATACCACGCAGGTCAAATCGGCGGTCGGCGCGACCGCCTCGGTCGCGCTGCGCAACGTCATCCTCGGCCTCGGCGCGGTGGGAATGATGGTCATCACCAGCCCAAAACTGTCCGGCCTGGTCATCGCAGCCATTCCCATCATCGTGCTGCCCCTGGTCGCCTTCGGCCGCTCGGTGCGGCGCAAGTCAAGGCAGGCGCAGGATACGCTTGCCGAGGCGACAGCCTACGCCAGCGAGCAGATCGGCGCGGTGCGCACGCTGCAGGCCTTCACCAATGAGAAACTGGTCACCGGGCGGTTTTCGGGCGCGGTGGAGGCTGCTTTCGAGGCTGCACGCGCCTCGATCTTCGCACGCTCCTTCCTCACCTTCTTTGCCATTTTCACCATCTTCTCGTCTGTCGTGGCAGTGCTGTGGTTCGGCTCGCGCGATGTGCTCGACGGCAATCTGTCGCCAGGCACGCTCGGCCAGTTCCTGCTCTATTCGGTGTTCGCCGCCGGTGCGCTCGGCGCGCTGTCGGAGGTCTGGGGCGAACTGGCTCAGGCTGCCGGCGCGGCCGAACGGCTGACCGAAATCCTCGCCGAGAAGCCGGCGATCCAGGCGCCGGCCGATCCGAAGCCGCTGCCGTCGATCGCCAAGGGCGCGATCGTCTTCGACGACGTCTCCTTCTCCTATCCGGCAAGGCCAGACCGCGCCGCCGTCCATGGCTTGAGTTTTCAGGTCATGCCCGGCGAGACGGTGGCCATCGTCGGTCCCTCCGGGGCCGGCAAGAGCACGGTGTTTTCGCTGATCCTGCGTTTCTACGATCCAGAGACCGGCAAGATCCTGATCGATGGCGTCGACGTGCGCGAAGCCGATCCGGTTTCGGTGCGCGAGCGCATCGCCATCGTGCCGCAGGACGTCACCATTTTCGCGGCGAGCGCGCGCGACAATATCGGCTTCGGCCGGCCGGGCGCCGGCAATGCCGAGATCGAGGCGGCCGCGAAGGACGCGCTGGCCGACGAATTCATCCTCAAGCTCGAAAATGGCTATGACAGCCAGGTCGGCGAGCGCGGCGTGACGCTGTCCGGCGGCCAGCGCCAGCGCGTGGCGATCGCCCGCGCCATCCTGCGCGACGCGCCGATCCTGCTGCTCGACGAAGCGACCTCGGCGCTCGACGCCGAAAGCGAGACGCTGGTGCAGACGGCGCTGGAGCGGCTGATGCAGGGCCGCACCACAATCGTCATCGCCCACCGGCTGGCAACGGTGCTGAAGGCCGACAGGATCCTCGTCATGGATGGCGGCCGAATCGTCGAGGAAGGCACGCATCAGAGCCTTGTCGCCAAGGGCGGCATCTATGCCAGGCTGGCCAAGCTGCAGTTCGAGACCGGCGCCAGCGCCTTCAGGGGCGCGGCGGAGTAGGCATTTCCGGCATGGCGGTCAGTTCGCCCGCATGATCGGAGCGTCTTGCAGCAACCGCCGGATACCACCAGTGATGGAAAAGCGAGGCGATCCCGCAAGACGTGGAAGCCCGGTGGCCGGACGGCGAATACCTCGTCGCCTTGCTGTTCGCCGGCGCGTGTCGCCAATCACCGCAACCGGATGGCGGTGGCGGATTTCATCCGCCGTAGCGCTGCTTCAAGTGATTGACGAAATACACGGCGTTGAGCTTTTCGCCGGTGGCGCGCTCGAGCAGGTCCGGTGTCGACCAGCGCGACCCCTGTGACCATATCTTCTCGCGGCGCCAGTCGTTGATGGCGGCGAAATTCCCTTTCGCCAGGTCGTCATCGGCGGAAGGGTGTTCCCTGGTCAGCGCGGCCCATTGCTGCGCCGCCATCATCGCGCCCAGCGTGTAGGACGGGAAGTAGCCGAAGGCCGCGCCCGGCCAATGCACGTCCTGCATCGGCCCGTCGGCCGGATTGTCGATGGTGGAAAGGCCGAGATAGTCGCGCATCTTGGCGTCCCACGCTTCGGGGAGATCAGCCACCTCCAGCCTGCCCGAGACCAGCTCCTGCTCCAGTTCGTAGCGCAGGATGACATGCAGGGGATAGGTCACCTCGTCGGCGTCGACGCGGATCAGGCCGCGCTCGACGCGATGCACATGCGGTAGAAGGTCGTCGAGCGACCAGGCCTCGCCGAGATGCTTCTCCACCACCGGCAGCGCCCAGCGCCAGAAGGCGGGATTGCGGCCGATCTGCTTTTCGACGAAGAGGCTCTGGCTTTCGTGCACGGCCATGCCGCGCGCCTTGCCCAGCGGCCAATGCGACCATGCCTTCGTCAGGTTCTGTTCATAGAGCGCATGGCCGGTCTCGTGCAGCACACCCATCAGCGCCGACAGGAAATCGGACGTCTTGTAGCGGGTGGTGATGCGCACGTCGCTGGGCACGCCGCCGCAGAAGGGATGGTGCGACACCGACAGCGAGCCGTGCGTCAGGTCGAAACCGACCGCGGCCATCATGGCAAGGCCGAGTTCGCGCTGCTTGTCGATCGCATAGGTACCCGAAAGCGGCTTCAGCGGATGCTTGCGCAGCCGCGCCTCCTGGATCGCCAGTGCCTCCGGTACGAATCCCTTGAGGAAGGCTTTCAGGTCGGCGAAGACAGGGGTGATGTCCGCGGTGCGGTTGCCGGGGTCGAATTGCTCCATCAGCGCATCGTAAGGGGCGAGGCCGAGCACGTCGGAGCGCAGGGCCGCCTCTTCGCGCACCAGCGCCACGACACCCTCGAGCGCAGGCTGGAAGCTCGCCCAATCGTTCTTGGCGCGCAGGTCGCGCCATAGCTGCTCGCAACGCATGCGCGCCGTCGTCTGGCGTTCGACGAATTCGACAGGCAGGCAGGTCAGGTTGATATACTGCCGCCGCAGTTCGCCGAGCGCCGCGCGCTGCTCGTCGTCGAGCGCCTCGCCTTCCGCGGCGGCGATCCAGTCCGATATCTCCGGTGCGGTCGCCCTGGTGTGGTACATGCCGGCCAGCGCCGCCATTGCCTCCGCACGCTTCTCACCGCCGCCGACGGCCATATGTGTCGCTTCGTCGGCGCCGAGGATGGCCAGCGCATGCTCAAGCGCTTCGAGCTTGTGGCCGAGGTCGTCGAGTTTCTGAAAGGACATGGCGGATTCCGTGATTGAGGACGGCGCGAAAAGACACCAACGCAAAAGCGTTGGCAACCCTCGGAGCGGTTCAGCGTTTCACGGAAACGGCACCCTGCACCGACTCATTGCTTTGATGCAATTCCCCGGGGAAAGCGCTGCGCGCCTTTGCTGGAATTGCTCTGGATACCGTCCGGCGGATGGCACCTTGCGCAGGCGATGCCACACATGAAATGCTGCGGCAACGCGTGCAGGGGGAGCAAAATGATCGGCGACATCCTGGTCGGGCTGGTGGCCTTGATCCATGTTTACATCGTCTATCTCGAGATGGTGCTTTGGGACACGCCGCGTGGGCACAAGACATTCCGCCTGACGCCCGAATTCGCGCAGGCCTCGAAGGTGCTCGCCGCCAATCAGGGCCTCTACAACGGATTTCTTGCCGCCGGCCTGATCTGGGGGCTTTACCTCGGCGCTGCCGGTTTTCAGGTCAAGGTCTTCTTCCTGTTGTGCGTGGCCATTGCCGGCCTCTATGGCGCGGCGACGGTCGGCCGCAAGATCCTGTTCATCCAGACCGTGCCGGCGGTGGTCGCCCTGGTCGCGCTCTGGTTTGGTTGGTAGGCGGGCTGGGCCGGTGAGGAAAAAGGACGCCCGCGGGATCGGGGTCCCGAAGGCGCCAGGAGGTCCCTTCCTCTTGGACCGTTCCAGAGGGCTCAGCCGTTCGGATAGTTTCCGCCGTCGGAACCATCGCCCATGAGGAAGCCGCTGCCGGTGTCGACCCTGAGCCGCTGGTCGACATTGTCGAGCCGGCGCAGCAGCTCATGATATTGCGCGGCCGGTATCCTGCCGTGATCCGACGCGGCTATCTTCTCGGCTGCCTGGTTGATGCGGACGGTACGCATTTCCAGGCGCTCCGCCACGGCCGGGGTGATGTTGTTGGCCTGCCTGGCGTCGACAATGCCCTGGCGGACACCCTGAACCTGTTGCATGAGAGCCTCGACACGCGGGCCGGTCATGTCTGTCGGATCCGTCGCGTCGAGAGTGCCCTTGTGATGGCCCGCGGCGTAGGCGCCGGCGAGCGGAATGGCGATAAAGAATGCGGTCAGTGCCGCAGTTCTGAGCGTGGGGTTAAAAGAGCGCATCGTCGCGTCTCCTCCAGAAGAGGAAAGGCAGCGGTTCCTTCGTCTGCCTTCCAGCCACGGGCCGTCGGGTTCCGTCGCGTCGCGATGGGAGGCATCGCCGGCGGTTCTCGGCCCTGCGCGGCAGGCTAGGAGCGCTCCGGCGCGAAGTGGAATTAAAAAAAGATAATCTTTTCAGGCCTTGCCGACACCGGTCTGCGCCCTAGAGTTGAGCCGTCGAACAAATTCGCGTGACATCGCGTGATGATGGTTCAACGTTCGGTGAGCTTCAGTTCAATGCGGCGGTTCTTGTTGCGCGCCTCGTCGGTATCGGCAGGGTCGAGCGGCTGGAACTCGCCAAAGCCGGCGGCGACCAGCCGGTTGGCCGGCACGCCGTTCTCGATCAGGAACTTGACCACCGAAGTCGAACGCGCCGTCGACAGCTCCCAATTGTCGCGATAGCGGCCGGTGCCCGAGAGCGGCTTGTTGTCGGTGTGGCCATCGACACGCAGCACCCAGTTGATCTCCGGCGGAATCTCCTTCTGCAACTCGATGATGGCGTCGGCGAGCTTTTTCATCTCGACCTTGCCCGCATCGTTGATGACCTCGGAGCCGGTCGGGAACAGCACTTCCGACTGGAAGACAAAACGGTCGCCGACAATGCGGATGTTCTCGCGGTCGGCGAGGATCTCGCGCAGACGTCCGAAGAAGTCGGAGCGGTAGCGGTTCAATTCCTGCACGCGCTGCGCCAGGGCGACGTTGAGGCGGCGGCCGAGATCGGCGATCTTGGTATTGGAATCGCGGTCGCGGGCCTCCGAAACGTTGAGCGCGTCCTCGAGTGCTCCGATCTGCTTGCGAAGCGCGGCGATCTGCTGGTTGAGTATCTCGACCTGGCTCAGTGCCTGCTGGCTGATCTGGCGCTGGTTGTCGAGTTCGCCGCCCAGTTCCGCGGCACGCTGGTTGGCCGCGTCGCCGGCGCCGGCACCTTGCGCCAGCAATTGCTCGAGGCGGCTCTTTTCCGCCTCCGCCGCCGACAGCGACGCCTGCAGGTTGGCGAGCGAATCCTCCTTGTCCTGTGCCGTCGAGCGCTCCAGCGCCAGAAGCTGGGTCAGTTCGTTGATCTGCGAGTTGAGACGATTGAGCACCGTGTCCTTGCCGGAGATTTCGCGGCCGAGCAGGAACTGCGCCAACACGAAAACGGTGAGCAGGAACATGATGGCGAGCAGCAGCGTCGACAAAGCGTCGACAAAGCCCGGCCAGTAGTCGATGCGGCGATCGGTACGCCGGCCCCTGGCAAGCGCCATGTCAGTGCACCCCGGGCTTCTTCAGGGCGTCGGCGATCTTTTCCAGCGTGTTGCGCATCGCCTTCTGTTCATCGGACTGGGCCTCGACCCAGTCGCGCATGATCTGCTGCTCGGAGCGCATGTTCTTGACCAGGCCGGAAATGCCGTCGGCGAGATTGGCCATGGCGGTGGCGACACGAGGATTGGAGCCGCCGCCATTCTCCTGCATGCTGCGTAGCCGCTCCGACAACAGGCGGATTTCGTCCGACGGTTCGGACTTGGCCGGATCGGAGACGACGATGTCGGAAGAGAGATCCGTGACCGAGGACAGCCAGTTCTCAAGCTCGGTGTAGAAGCGTGTCTGGGCGCGGCCCGCCTGCAAATCGAGGAAGCCAAGCACCAGCGAACCGGACAGGCCGAACAGCGAGGATGAGAAGGCCGTGCCCATGCCGGCCAACGGCGCCGACAGGCCCTGCTTCAGGGAATCGAGCACCGCGGCTGCATCACCCGTGCCGGGATCGAGCGATTCGATGGTCTCGCGAATCGAGCCGATCGTGTTCAACAAGCCCCAGAAGGTGCCGAGCAGGCCGAGGAACACCAGGAGGCCGACCAGGTAGCGCGAGGTGTCGCGGCTTTCGTCGAGGCGCGTGGCGATGGAATCCAGCATTGTGCGCATGGAAGAGGTCGAGAAGGCCATGGTCGAGGAACGGCCGATCATGGCTTTCATCGGGGCCAGCAGCACCGGTTCGGTGGTTTCCGAACCGGCGCGGAAGGAGTTGACCCAGCGCACCTCGCGAAACAGCCGCCCGACCTGGACGAAAGCGAGCAGGATGCCGACCACCAGCACGCCGATGATCAGGCCGTTGAGGCCGGGATTGGTGACGAAAGCCGTCGAGATCTGGCGGGTCAGGATGGCGGCAATGAAGGCGACGATGGCCAGGAAGATGACCATGGTCAGCAGGAACACCTGCGGACTCGATAGTTTATGCGGATCGTAGATCAGTACGTCGGAGCGCCTGCCCATGCCGAAGGATCTGAGAAAAGCCATCCGTGCCCCGTTTCCGATGCTCTATTTGCCTTTACGCAATTCCGAACGGGAAACCGCTCACACTTTCCCTGGAATTGCTCCAGCGCCGCCGATCACGTAGTTGGCGACTCTAAACGGAATTGTGACCAAATTGAATGGCGCTTGGCAATAATGCCGCGAGCGGATCAGAAGCGGTTTATCACCAGGCAGTCGACCATGGCCGCCAGATGCAGGCCAGCGCCAGTGACGACGAAGCCGTGCCACAGCGCGTTGTGGAAACGCAGCCCCTTCCAGGCGAAGAAAATGACACCGCTGGAATAGACGACGCCACCGGCGACGATGAGCACGATCGAGGTCGTCGGCAGTGTCGCGACGAGCGGCTTGACCAGGACAATGCCGCTCCAGCCGATGGCTAGATAGAAGACGATCGCCAGCCGGTCGAAACGGCCGGGAAAGAACACCTTGATGACGATGCCTGTCGCCGCCGCGATCCAGACCAGCGCGATCATCCAGCGGGCCAGCGGCGAGCCGTCGAGCTGGGCCAGAAAAGGCGTGTAGGTGGCGGCGATGAGAAGATAGATCGCGGCGTGATCGAAGCGCCGCAGAACCCATTTGGCCGGTGACGATGCCGGCCACAGATTGTAGGCCAGCGACACCGAGAGCACGGTGAGCAGCGAAACGACATAGAAGGCGGCGGCGACGTACTCGCCGGGTCCGACCCGAAACGCCGCCAGCGCCAGCAGCGCCGAGCCGGCCGCGATCGCCAGCACGATGCCGACAGCATGGACAATGCCGTCGGCGATCATCTCCGCGCGGGAGTAGTGCCAGCGCCCGACAAAGGGGATTTCGAGTTGCGGCGGTGTGTCTGCCATCGATCGTCCTGCGTCACCCCATATCTGGGCAACCACCGGACAGTATTTCAAGCTTTGGTGGCGGTTTTGCGACTGCGGCCGTTCAGCGCTGCGGAAGGCTTCAGCGAGGTGCGAGGGGCTTCTTCACCGTCTTCAGCAGCGCACGCTGGATGACCTCGTTGCCGGCGACGACGGAGCCGTTGTCCAGCATGTCCTGCCCGCCATCCATGTCCGAGACGAAACCGCCGGCTTCCCGGATCAGCAGCAGCCCGGCGGCGATGTCCCAGGCCGACAGGCCGATTTCCCAGAAACCGTCCATGCGGCCGGCGGCCACATAGGCAAGATCGAGCGAGGCCGAGCCAAGGCGCCTGATGCCGGAAACCTCGGCCATGACGTGGCGCAACTCGATCAGGAAATTACCGTGCTGGCCGCGTCCCAGATGCGGCACGCCGCAACCGATGACGGCGTCGACGAGCTTGGTGCGGCCGGCGACGCGCAGGCGGCGGTCATTCAGGAAGGCGCCGCCGCCGCGCTCGGTCGTATAGAGCTCGTCCATGGCCGGATTGTAGATCACGCCGGCGACGATCTGGCCCTGGCGCTCCAGCGCGATCGAGACGGCGAAAAGCGGGATGCCGTGCAGGAAATTGGTGGTGCCGTCGAGCGGATCGACGATCCAGCGGTGCTGGCTGTCGTCGCCTTCCACCACGCCGCGCTCTTCCATCAGGAAGCCGTAGCCCGGGCGCGCCTTCGACAATTCGGCGAAGACGATGTCCTCGGCCTTGCGGTCGGCCTGGCTGACATAGTCGCCCGGACCCTTCAGCGAGACCTGCAGGTTCTGGACCTCGCCGAAGTCGCGCGACAGCGAGCGGCCGGCCTTCATTGCGGCCTGGACCATGACGTTGAGAAGGGCTGAGCGTGCCATATCGTTGAAACTCCAAAAGCCCGGGCGGATCACTCAAATTGGATCGCGGCCCTGCTTCATCTGCTTGTCTTTGTGAGCATGATCTTGTCCGAAAAGTCTGCAACTTTTCGGGACCATGCTCTAGTCGGCGCGGCGCACGTAAGTGATTTCGTTGGTGTCGACGATGATGCGTTCGCCGGCACCGATGAAGGGCGGCACCAACACGCGAATGCCGTTCTCCAGGACCGCCGGCTTGTACGAGGATGCCGCCGTCTGGCCCTTCACCACCGGATCAGCCTCGGTGATCGTCAGGGTCACATAGTCGGGCAGCGAGATGCCGATCGGCCTTTCCTCATAAAGCTGGACCGTCACCATCATGCCGTCCTGCAGGAAGGCGGCGCGGTCGCCGACGAAATCCTTATTCAGTTCGAGCTGTTCGTAGCTCTGGGTGTCCATGAACACCAGCGCGTCGTCCTGCTCGTAGAGGAAGGAAAAATCCTTCAGGTCGAGCCGGATCTGTTCGACCGTCTCAGCCGAGCGGAAGCGCTCGTTGAGCTTGGTGCCGTTGATCAGGTTCTTCAGTTCGACCTGGTTGTAGGCGCCGCCCTTGCCGGGCTTGACGGTGTTGGTCCTGACCGCCACCCACAGGCCGCCATCGTGCTCGATGACGTAGCCGGGACGGATTTCGTTGCCATTGATCTTGGCCATGATGATGGGATCCGGAATGAGATTTTCGCCGGGACAAGCGATTTAGGGGCTCCCAAGACCACAAATCGTCCGGAGAGGCAAGGGACGCCGGATCGACCGCAGCCGGTCAGCCGGTATCAGGCCTCGATCCTGATGGCTTCGCCGACGGTCCTTGCAATGGCTTCCACGACCTTCGCCAGCCGGTTGAGATGTGGCGAGCGCAGCGCCACGACCTGCAATGAAAGGTCGACACCCTCGAGATCGACACGCGCGAGGCCGTCGGGAAGTCCTCGCGCCGCGAGCCGCAACGGCATGAGGCCGAGGCCGTGCCCCCGACGGACCCATTCCATCTGCATCGCCGGATCCTGAATTTCCGCCGCGACGATAAGACGATGCCGTTCGCCGCCCAAGCCGGAGAGGAGCGTCTGACGCGCGTCGCAAGGCTCGGGGCTGAGAACCCAAGGCGTGGGGCCCCGGGCGTCCGTGAGATGGGCGCCGGCCTGGGCTATGATGCAGAGACGTTCGGTGCCGAGCACGTCCGAGCCTTGATGACCGGCAGGCCGCAGAACGATCGCCATGTCGAGTTGACCGCGTTCGAACTGCTCGATGAGCTCCGCGCTCCAGCCGGTCTTGAGCCGCAACGATATTCTTGGAAACGGCACGGCCGCGCCGGCGATGGCGCCTGCAACGCTTGCATCGGACAAGCCGTGCGCCAGACCGACACGCAGCACGCCCTGCGGCTCGGCGTCGGCGGCCGAGGATTTCAGCGCTTCCACCGAAGCCAGTATGTCTTTCGCGCGCGTCAACACCTCCAATCCCGCCGCGGTCAGGCGCGGCGGCTTTTGCCGGCGATCGAGAAGTGTCGTTCCGAGCATGTCCTCCAGTCGCTGCATCTGGCGCGTGACGGCAGGCTGCGTCAGCGGCAGGCGCCGCGCCACTTTCTGGATCGAACCTTCCTCCGCGAAGAGGACGAGCGTGCGCAATTCCTCCAGCATTCCGTCAATGCTCCGAATGCATAATCATTCTGACTATTATGAATTTGAAATCATGGTTCCGGCAAGCGATTTTCCCTTCGACGGATTTGCAAAGGGAATGGAAGACCATGAAGGCAATCGAATTGCAGGCTCCCGGTAGCATCGACAATCTCAGAATGGTCGAGCGGCCGAAGCCTGAACCGGGCCGCCAGGAGATGATCATCAAGGTCAAGGCAACCGCGCTCAACTACCGTGACGTGGAGATCGCCCGTGGCAGCTACCACACCGCCTTTGCGCTCCCGCTGATACCGCTTTCGGACGGAGCGGGCGAAGTGGTCGCGGTTGGCGCCGAAGTGACCCGCTTCAAGGTCGGCGACCGCGTCTGCGGCACGTTCTGGCAGCGCTGGGTCGGCGGCAGTTTCGCCATGGCCGAGCCTGCCTATCAGCGTGGCGGCCCCATCGATGGTCTGCTCAGCGAGTTCGCGCGGCTGGACGAACAGGCGGCCGTGCCCGCGCCACCACATCTCAGCGATATCGAAGCGGCGACATTGCCTTGCGCCGCGGTCACGGCCTGGCATGCATTGTTCACCGAAGGGCGGTTGAAGCCGGGCGAGACCGTGCTCAGCCTGGGCACTGGTGGTGTCTCGCTGTTTGCGGTGCAGTTCGCCGCGGCGGCCGGCGCACGCGTCATCGTCACCTCAAGCAGCGACGGCAAGCTCGCCCGGGCGAAGGCGCTCGGCGCGCATGACGGCGTCAATTACCGCCGCGATCCGGACTGGGCGACGGCGGTCTTGACGCTGACCGGCGGACGAGGTGCCGACCACATCATCGAAGTCGGGGGACCGCAAAGTTTCGACCAATCGCTGAAGGCCGCGGCGCGCGGCGCCCAGATCAATGTCATCGGCTATCTCGGCGGCAGCGACGGGGCGATCAATCCGCTGGACATCTTCCGACGCCAGGTCAGGGCGCGTGGCATACCTGTCGGTTCGCGCGAAACCTTCGAGGCAATGAACCGGGCACTTCTCGTGAACGGGCTGCGGCCGGTCATCGATCGGGTCTTTCCCTGGATGGAGGCGGCAGAGGCCTTCCGGCACCTCGAGCACGGGTCGCCTTTCGGCAAGGTCGTCCTGGATCACACGCAATGACCGGATGAGCTGGCCTCAGGGAAGGCGGTTCGCCTTCTGCAGGGCCTGCTTGGTCTGGTCGTCGCTCAGCCCTTGCAGGAAGTCGTCCATGTCGGGGTCGATGAGACCGGCACGGCGGGCGACGATGTACCAGGCGCCGGCGAGCACGAGGTCCGGGTCGGTGCCGATGCCTTGCATATAGAGTTTCGCCAGGCGGTTCTGGGCGGCGACATTGCCGCCCTCGGCAGCCTGCTTCGTCCAGCCGAAAGCCGATTTCAGGTCACGGGCGCCCCCGCGACCCTCGATCATCCAGGCGGCGAGATCGATCTGCGCGGTGTCATAGTTCTGCCGTGCGGCCTGCGCCAGGAAGCGCCTTGCCTGCGCATCGTCGCGCGGCTTGCCGCCAACGCCGTTGGCGTAGATCTGGGACATGGCGTACTGCGCGTCGGGGAGGCCGGTCGCGGCGGCGCGCTCATAATAGGAGACCGCTTTGGTCAGGCCGGCGTCGCCGGGATCCTGCTGGACCAGCATCTGCGCGAAATTGAACTGCGCCAGCTGGTTGCCGGCTTCGGCCGCAGCCTGCATCAGGGCATAGGCCTCTTTCGTGTCCTTCTTGACGTAACGGCCGTCGAGCAGCATCAGCGCGTACTGGAACTGTGATTCCGGCACGCCTTGTTCGGCGGCGGCGGCGTACCATTTGGCCGCCTCCGCTGTGTTGAGCGGCACGCCCAGCCCGCGCGACAGGATCTCGGCCACCAATGTCTGCGCCGCCGGGTCGCCATTTTTCGCGCGGACCAGCGCAAGGTTGTAGGCCGTCTTGTAGAGCCCGCGCTGGAAGGCGCCGTAGGCCGCGTCCGCCGGCTTGGCCCCGAAGCGGTCGGGATTGATGCTGTCGGCCGAGGGCAGCGGCGCCGGCTCCGCCGTTGTGGCGGGTTGCGGCAGCTGATTTTCGATCGGCTTGTCGGTGTGCACGCCGGTTTCGGGCTTGGGCAGCGGCAAGGGAATCGTTTCGGCGGCGGCGGCCTGGATCATGACCACTGCAAGCAAGGCCTGAAGGGGAAGCCTCACCGGAGCCACATCAGTCCTCGAAGCGCGGCGCGGTTTCGTCGAGCAGCGCATTGGCCAGGCTTATTGCCGCTTGCGGATCGACGCCATCGGCGAACACCGCGCTCGACAGCGCGACGAATTCGGCACCGGTGGCGGCCACTTCCTCGACGGAAGCCAGATCGGATCCGGCCATGACGATGCAGGGGATCTGGATCATTTGCGCCCACCACTCGCCCAGCGAGAGATTGCGCGGATGCGGCTCCGGCTTGTTGTCGTAGCCGAAGCGGCCGAAGAAGATGTAATCCGGCCTGACCTCACCGAGTTCGAGTGCGTCGTCCCGCTTCTTGGCGCCGCCGGCGCCGACCATCATCTTCGCCTGGAAATGTTCGATCGTTTCGGCGAGTTCGGCCTTGGACGCCTCGACATGGATGCCGTCGGCCTGGACACGGCCCGCGATGCGGGTGTCGCCGGCGATGATCACGGCCACGCCCGCGGCCTGGGCCGTCGGCACGATCTGCTCGGCGAAAGCCTGGAAGGAGGCCTCGTCCATGCCGTTTTCGGGCAGGATCAGCGAGGCGACGTCGCCGCCGTCGAATGCGGCGGCGATGCGGGCGGCAGGCACGCCGGGCGGCGCGATCAGCACGATGCGGCAACGATTCGGGGGTGTGGCGTCATTCATGGTTCTTCGATCCCGGGTTTCGCCTATGCCGGGCGAAGATGGTTGGATTGCGGCATAGAGCAAACTGCCCGCTTTGAACAGGCGGGCAGCCGGGATGGCGATTTTTGCCGGCGGGGAGCCAGCCGGCGGCCCCTACTCGATCGGCTGGGGGCTCGTGACGCGCGGTTTCGGCTTCCACAAAGACCAGCCGAGATTCATGCCGGCCGCGGCGATCAGGATGGCGGCGGCACCGACGACCTGGCTCGGATGCAGCCGATGGCCGAAGGCGACGACGTCGACCAGGATGGCGACGACCGGATAGATGAAGGACAGCGAGCCCTGCAGATGCGTCGGCAGCTTCTGGATGGCGCCGTACATCAATATGTACATCAGGCCGGTGTGGACGATGCCCAGCGTCGCCAGCATGGCCCAGCTCCACGGGTCGGTGGGAGGATGCGAAAGATTGGCGAAGGGGGCCAGCATGACGACGCCGACGCAGACCTGGATCAGCGCGATCAGATGCGGCGGCGTGCCCTTGAGCTTCTTGGTGACGATGGCCGCGACGGCCCAGAAGAAGGCCGCGGCCAGTGCCATCAGGATGCCAGCAAAATAGTTGGTGCCGACATCGCCGGCGTCAGGGGCGGCTTCGACGATCAGCACCATGCCGACGAAGGCTATTGTCAGCCAGGTCAGCTTGGCCAGCGTCAGCCGTTCGGCGAAGAAGAGCGCGCCGAACCCGACCAGCATGAAGGGCTGGGTGTTGTAGACGGCGGTGGCGATCGAGATCGAGGCGCGCGAGAAGGCGCCGAACAGAAGCAGCCAGTTGACGACGATGGCCGCGCCACCAAGCGCGGCCAGGCCGATGACGCGCAGGGGCAGCCTGTCGCGCAGCAAGCCGAGCGAAGTGCAGATGACAAGCAGTGTCGCCGCGCCGAACGCGCAGCGCCAGAACACGACATCCATGATCGGCTGGCCGGACATGATGACGAACCATCCGATCGTGCCTAGGATCGCCATTGCTGCCGACATTTCGACCGTGCCGCGTACCGTATCGTTCATGATAGACCTCTGAGCCCGTTGATGCGGCATAATCTCATGCGAGGTGCCGGCTTTCCATCTTGCGGAAAAGGCCGTATTCAGAGATGGCCTAATTATATTAGGCTTCTGGTGCGAATCTGTGAGAAACCTGAAATGCTTGACGATCTCGACCGAAACCTCCTCGAAATCCTGGTGCGCGATGCACGGACCTCGCTGAAGGAACTGGCTGCCCAGGTCGGGCTGTCGTCGCCGAGCGTTTCGGAGCGGCTACGGCGGCTCGAGGAGCGCGGCGTCATCCGGGCGTTCACCGTCGAGATCGATCCTCTGGCGCTCGGCTATACGCTGCAGGCGATCGTGCGCATCAAGCCTTTGCCGGGCAAGCTGCACATCGTCCAGAAACTGATCGAGGAGATCGCCGAGTTTGGCGAATGCGACAAGGTGACGGGTGACGACTGTTTCGTCGCCCGTCTGTTCGTGCGCTCCATCAGCGAGCTCGACGGCATTCTCGACCGCATTGCCGACAAGGCCGAGACAAGCACCGCCATTGTCAAGGCGCAGCCGATCCGGCGGCGGCCGCCACCGCTCGGGGCGCCATCGGTTTCATCGTCTTGACTCCGCAAGGCCGGGGTGGAAATGCGCGGCTTGTCCACCAAATGTCGGTCTCCGGCCAGATGATTGGCTGAGAGACGAGGAAGAAAACATGGCGCAAAATATCTACGACCAGCCGGAGTTCTTCGCGGGCTACAGCCAGCTTGGCCGGTCGATCGAAGGCCTGGACGGTGCCGCCGAATGGCCGGCGCTGCGCTCGATGCTCCCTCAAGTCGGCGGGCTGCGGATCGTCGACCTCGGCTGCGGTTTCGGCTGGTTCTGCCGCTGGGCGCTTGAGCACGGAGCGAGCAACGTCCTTGGGCTGGACCTGTCGGAGAAGATGCTGGCCCAAGCAAGAGCCGCGGGCCCGGACGCCGGCATCACCTATGAGCGGGCCGACCTCGACCATCTCAGCCTGCCGCCAGGCGGATTCGATCTCGCCTACAGCTCGCTTGCCCTGCACTATGTGGAGGATGTCGCGCGCCTGTTCAGGACGGTGCACCAGGCCTTGTCGCCCGGCGGGCATTTCGTCTTCTCCACCGAACATCCGATCTACATGGCCCCTACCAAGCCTGGCTGGGTGGTCGATGCCGAGGGCCGCAGGACATGGCCTGTCGATCGCTATCTGGTGGAAGGTCCGCGCAAGACAGACTGGCTGGCCAAGGGCGTGGTGAAACACCACCGCACCATCGGCACGACGCTCAACGCGCTGATCAAGTCCGGCTTCACGATCGGGCATGTCGAGGAATTCCGTCCCACGGATGCGCAGGTCGCGGCCAGGCCCGAACTGGCCGAAGAACTCGAGCGACCGATGTTCCTGCTCGTCTCGGCGCGTCGATAGGATAGTCGAAGGGACAAGGGCGTCATCGGCCAGACGCGCCATGCCTGGATTTGCTGTCGCTCCGCTGAAGATTCTGGGCTATTCAGGCGGCGACGCACTTTCCCTCCAGACCAGTCCCTCCCATGTCAGGCCTGCTTCTCGATCCGTGGTTCTATGCGGCCGCCGTTCCGGCGGTCATTCTGGTCGGCCTGTCCAAGGGCGGCTTCGGCGGCGCTGTCGGTTTCGTCGGCGTGCCGCTGATGGCGCTGACCATTCCGCCGGTGCAGGCTGCCGCCATCCTGCTCCCGATCCTGTGCCTGATGGACATTGTCTCAGTGTGGACATGGTGGGGCGTCTACGACCGCAAGATGCTGGTCGATATGATGCCGGGCGCCGTCATCGGCATCGGGCTCGGCTGGCTGACGGCCGCGCTCGTCACCGAGGAGGCGGTGCGGCTCATCGTCGGCGCCGTCGCCATCATCTTCGTGCTGCGCTGGCTTTACCTGCAGTTCCGCCACGGCTCCGACCATGCCGCCGAACCCAACCGCGTGGCCGCCGCGATCTGGGGCACGGTCGCCGGTTTCACCAGCTTCGTCGCCCATGTCGGTGGCCCGCCTTTCCAGGTCTATGCGCTGCCGATCCGCCTCGACCCGAAGGTGCTGTCGGGCACGGCCGCGATCTTCTTTGCCGCGACCAATGCGTTGAAGCTCATCCCCTACTTCGCGCTCGGCCAGTTCGACACCGCCAATCTGACGGCATCCGCCGTGCTGATGCCCCTGGCGCCGCTGTCGACCATCGCCGGCGCCTGGCTGGTGCGGCGCATGCGGCCGGAGATATTCTATCCCTTCACCTACGCGACCGTGGCCGTCGTGGCGGTCAAGCTGCTGTGGGACGGCCTCGCAGGCCTGATGTAGCAGGCGAGGCGGCCGCTCTCACCGTCAAGGGGTCAGGCGGCGCTGGGCACGAGGCGACGGTTGCCGCCAAGGGCCAGCATGGCGCCGACTGCCATGACAAGCGCCATGCCGGCGAGGATGCCGATGTCATGCGTGGTCGGCTTGAGCACCATGTCGGCGACGATCACCAGCATCACCGCATAGTCAAATCGCGCCGCGCTCATCATGCGCTGGCCGATGGCAAGCACGGCCGGCGTGACGCCGTCCCTGGCGATCATCGCGCCCATGCGCTCGCCGGTCGGCTTGAAGATGAACATGCCGATCGAGAAGGTCGTGGCGTAGCCGACCAGGCCGATGATGACCCACAGGTCGGAAAAGCCGACCCAGAAGCCGCACATGATGACGCCGAAGATCAGGGTGAGCATCGACATCGGCGCGAAGAAACACCCGCCCAAGCGCCCGCTGGCACGCATCGCCTGAAGCTTGTCCTCGACATGACCGGCGCGCTCGGCAAGCACGCCGAGCAGGAACAGCACGAAGCCGCCTCCGACCCACAAGATGGCCGAGACGATGTGGAGAAATTTGACGATCGAATACCAGTCCATCGGTTGCTCCTGGGGTATTTCTGGTGGTTTTCGCGGCGGAGCGGATATCCGCCAGCCGTCAGAGGAGCGGGCGTTTAGCGTGGCGCCTGTTTCGGAACGATGTCGCGAAGAGACAGCTTTTGTTTCGGCGGTTTTCGGCCGGCACCGGTTCTCGACATAGGCCGATGCGCGGCTTCATTTTCTGCTATCGTGGGAAGTGCGGGAAGGGGCGGCGCGACATCGTCCAGAAACATTGCCGATGCTAGTGCGCCGAGCCGGAAGCCCGGTGGCGACGGAAATCGCCTGACGATCAACCCATTCCCGAAAACGGGAAAAGGCATTTCGAGGGGACAAGCATGCAAGGGGTAGCACGGAATTTCTTCACGCTGGCCATCATCTATTCGTTGTGCGGGATGGCGCTCGGCATTCACATGGCCATCAGCGAAGACCACGGCCAGATGCCGACCCACGCCCATACGATGGTGGCCGGCTGGCTGATGTCGGCGGTCTTCGCCTTCTTCTATCATCTGTTTCCGGCTGTCGCGCAAAAGACGATCGCCGTCGTTCACTTCTGGCTGACGGCAATCAGCGGGATCGGGCTCATGATCGGCCTCTACATCCTGCTTGCCGGCAATCCGGCGATCGAGCCGCTTCTGGGGATCGCTTCGATCGGCTTCTATGCAGGCATGCTCCTGTTTGCCTTCATCTCCTTGCCGGTGGTCTGGAAGAAGGCCTGAGCAGAGCCGGATGCGGACTTCCGGCCTGTGCTGTTACGGCACAGGAACCGGGTGTTCGATCAAAAAACTTAGGGGCCGTTAAAGGTTCATTAAGCTTTACAGGCGTTTACTATGCGTATCCAGTGATCTGGATTCTTACCGAGTGGTTGGAGCCACTTTGTTTGACGCCTCCCTGTTAAACTCCTGAGAGCCGCCTTATCCGCGGCTCTTTTTTTGTCCGCATTCCGGCGGTACCCCGCGCGGCGGATGGCTGTTAACCTTCTGTTAAACATGTGCTTGCCTTCACCCCCGGCGAAGCGCATTTTCAAGCTTCAGTTATATAGGGTGCCGGGTGTATCGGCAGTGAACCGAATCGGCCGGTCGCAAGTGCAGGGGCGTATCAATGAACGAGCCTTCGAAGGGCAGCGCGAAAACCGTGAAGCTGGCGGAACGCCGGGTTTTTTCGCACTCCTTCAAACCGCTTTACCAGGAAGGCATGGGACTGGTCGAACAGGCGGCGGAATATCTCGATGGGAAGGGCCGCGCCGAGGCCAAGAAACTGTCGCGGCTGGCGGCCACGCTCTACGCGGCCGAATCGATGCGGCTGACCACCAGGCTGATGCAGGTCGCCTCCTGGTTGCTTTTGCAGCGCGCGGCGAATTCGGGTGAAATGACCCGGGACCAGGTCGCGTCGGAAAAGTCCAAGGTCCGCCTCGATACCGCTTCCGCGCATGACGAAGCCGCCGGCTGGGCCGAACTGCCCGAGGATTTCCTCGACCTCGTCAGCCGCTCGCTTCGCCTGCAGGCACTGGTGCGCCGCATGGATGACGAAATCTACGGCGACGGCGCCGTGGTCGACATGCAGCCGTTGAGCCGCCGGCCCAATCCGGTTTCGGATCAGATCAGCCTGCTCAATACGGCGTTCGCCCGCAACTAGGCGACTTCGGAAATTTTCCGGCTCGACAGGCCGCTGTTTCCGGTTTGTTCACATTTCGCTGGCATCGCTGTCCGCCCAGGGGGTAAAGTCACCGGATGGGGGACGCGATTCGCATCATTGGCATCGATCCGGGGCTCAGGCGCACCGGCTGGGGCATCGTCGAGAGCCTCGGCAATTCGTTGCGCTTCGTTGCCTCGGGCACCGTGCGCTCCGAGGACAAGGCGGCGCTGGCGACGCGGCTTTGCCAATTGCATGACGGGCTCGCCGAAGTCCTGCATGCGGCCATGCCGCATGAGGCGGCCGTCGAACAGACCTTCGTCAACAAGGATGCCGTGGCGACGCTGAAGCTTGGCCAGGCACGCGGCATCGCCATGCTGGTGCCGGCGCGGGCCGGCCTCGTCGTCGCCGAATACGCGCCCAATGCGGTCAAGAAGGCCGTGATCGGCGTCGGCCATGGCGACAAGAAGCAGATCCACATGATGGTGAAGGTGCTGCTGCCGAAGGCGACCTTCGATACAGAACATGCCGCCGACGCGCTGGCCATCGCGATCTGCCACGCGCATCACCGGCAGAGCGCCGCCTATCGGATGGCGCTTGCGTCATGAGAGGCTGCTGGAAATGATCGGCAAGCTCAAGGGCACGCTGGATGAGATCGACGAGGATCATTGCCTCGTCGATGTGCACGGCGTCGGGTACGTCGCCTATTGTTCGGCGCGCACGCTGGCCGCCCTGCCTTCGCCCGGCGAGGCGGTGGTGCTGTTCATCGAGACCTATGTGCGCGAGGACATGATCCGGCTTTACGGCTTCCAGTCGGCGCTCGAGCGCGAATGGTTCCGGCTGTTGATGAGCAATGTGCAAGGCGTCGGTGCCAAGGTGGCGCTGGCCATCCTGTCGACATTGGCGCCGGCCGACCTCGCCAATGCGATCGCGCTGCGCGACATCGCCATGGTTTCGCGCGCCCCAGGCGTCGGCAAGAAGGTGGCCGAGCGCATCGTCACCGAGTTGAAGAACAAGGCGCCGGCCTATGCGGGTTCGGCCTCCGGGACCATCGGCCTGAAGCAGGAGCTCGGCGAAGGCGTGGCAGCCGCGCCGATCACCGACGCGGTCTCGGCACTGGTCAATCTCGGCTATTCGCGCGACACCGCGGCCAATGCGGTTGCCGCGGCGCTGAAGACGGCGGGCGAGGACGCGGATGCCTCGAAGCTGATCCGCTTCGGGCTGAAGGAATTGGCGCGGTGAGGGCTCGCTTGCCCGGTCCTCTGCCTTATGCGAGGAAGGCAGCATGAGCCTGTCGCCCCGTCTCATTGCTCCGGAAAAACGCGGCGAGGACGCCGACCAGACCTTGCGGCCGCAAACGCTTGCCGACTTTGTCGGCCAGGCGGCGGTGCGGGCCAATCTCAAAGTCTTCATCGAGGCCGCCAAGGGCCGCAACGAGGCGCTTGACCACGTGCTGTTCGTCGGGCCGCCGGGGTTGGGCAAGACGACGCTGGCACAGATCATGGCGCGCGAACTCGGCGTCAATTTCCGCTCGACCTCCGGCCCGGTCATCGCCAAGGCCGGCGATCTTGCCGCGCTGCTTACCAATCTCGAGGAAGGCGACGTGCTGTTCATCGACGAGATCCACCGGCTGAACCCGGCGGTGGAGGAAATCCTCTATCCGGCGATGGAGGATTTCCAGCTCGACCTGATCATCGGCGAGGGCCCGGCGGCGCGTTCGGTCAAGATCGACCTTGCCCGTTTCACCTTGGTCGCCGCCACCACGCGGCTTGGCCTGCTCACCAATCCTCTGCGCGACCGGTTCGGCATTCCGGTGCGGCTCAATTTCTACACGGTCGAGGAGCTGGAGCAGATCGTGCGGCGCGGCGCGCGCATCCTGCAGATGCCGCTCGGTGACGATGGCGCGCTGGAGATCGCGCGGCGCGCGCGCGGCACGCCGCGTATCGCCGGACGGCTGTTGCGCCGCGTGCGCGATTTCGCCTCGGTCGCCGGCGACGGTCATGTCGACCGCCTGATCGCCGACGAGGCGCTGACACGGCTGGAGGTCGACGCGCTCGGGCTCGACGCGCTCGACCGCCGCTACCTCTCCATGATCGCCCGCAATTTCGGCGGTGGACCGGTCGGCATCGAGACGATCGCGGCCGGCCTGTCGGAGCCGCGCGACGCCATCGAGGACATCATCGAGCCCTATCTGATCCAGCAGGGCTTCATCCAGCGCACGCCGCGCGGCCGCATGCTGACGGCCAATGCATGGCGCCATCTCGGTCTCGATGCGCCGAAGGACCTGGCGCAGCAGCAGATCAACCTGTTCCAGGAAGAGTAGGTACGCAGGCGCTGGTTCCCGGACCAGTGATCAAGCATGCGTGAATGCGCAAAATCTGCTCGCCTTTGCCGATTTGCCGGCGCAATCGTGGATTTTATCGGCACTGTCTCGCGGCATGCCGCCGCGATCCATGTGCCGGAGCCACTGAATGATAAGCAGACGCGGGTTCCTGCGCTTCATCGGCGGGTCTTTCCTGACGGCTGTCGCGCTTGGCGCCTACGCGGCCGGCATCGAGCCGATGCTGCTGGCGCATGTGAAGCGCTACGCGCTGACGCCGCCGCACTGGCCTGATGGCCTGAAGCTGCGGGTCGTGGCATTTGCCGACATCCATGCCTGCCGGCCCTGGATGACGCAGGAACGAATTGCCTCGCTCGTTGACGATGCGAACGCGTTGCAGCCCGACCTGATCGTGCTGCTTGGCGACTATATTGCGGGCATGCCGCTGGTGACGGGGCCGGTTACGCCGTCGCAATGGGCGTCCGCGCTGTCGGGCCTCAAGGCGCCGCTCGGCGTGCTGTCGATCCTTGGCAATCACGATTGGTGGAGCGATGGCTTCGCGCAGCGCGCCGGAGCCGGGCCGATCATAGCACGCAAGGCCTTGGAGAAAGTCGGCATCCCGGTGCTGGAGAACGATGTCGTGCGCCTGGAGAAGGATGGTCATGGCGTCTGGATCGCCGGTCTGGCCGACCAGCTGGCGTTGTTGCCGGCCAGGAGGGGCGACCCGTGCAAGGGGCTCGACGATCTCGACGGCACGCTGGCCAAGGTCGGTGACAGCGCGCCGATCATCCTGCTCGCCCATGAGCCTGATATTTTTCCGACCGTGCCATGGCGCGTTTCGCTGACCCTGTCGGGCCATACCCATGGCGGGCAGGTGCGGCTGTTCGGCTATTCGCCCGTCGTGCCGTCGCGTTTCGGCAATCGCTACGCCTATGGTCATGTTGTCGAGAACGACCGCAATCTGATCGTCTCGGGTGGGCTCGGCTTCAGCATCCTGCCGGTGCGTTTCGGCATGAGGCCGGAAATCCTGCAGATCGACCTCGGTTGATTTGAATACAGCTCTTTGTTTCCCGGAACTGCTCTAGTGAAGTGACCGGATCACGTCGATCACGTCCGGCTCGGCCTTGTCGCCGTTGAAGGCGTCGACGATGCCGAAGGCGCCACCATAACTCCACACCGACCATGAGAAACCATGCGCCTCGGCGCGCGCGATCATGTCCTTGACATAGGCGGCGCGGTATTCGGCCGGCATCACATAGGCATTGCCGTATTCCTGGCGGATCATGCCGAACTCGCCCAGGGTGATGTTTTCCGGCTTGATGCCGTTGGCCTTGGCCCACGCCTCGACCTTGTTGAATGGCGCGTCCATCAGGCCAACCAGCTTGGCGGGACTGTCCATGCTCGCGACCTGCTCGTCGAGATAGGCAAGCAGGCCGCTCCGCCGCGTCCACGGCGCCTCGGCCTTGATGCGGGCGCGGATCGTGTCCAGCGTCACGTCGAGCCGCGCCTTGGGCACCGACGTCAGCGGATAGGGCAGGCCGGTCACATAGGGGATGAAGTCGCCGGCCCAGGTCGCGCCCTGATGGGTGAGCAGGAATGGATCATAGGAATGGAAGGTCCAGATGACGTTGTCGTCAGGGATCGCCTTGGGATCGATCTTCTCCAGCGACGAGGCGGCGGAATAGCAGGCGCCGGTCAGAACCAGGGTCAGCTTCGTCGCCGACGATCGCGCCGCGGCGAACAATTTCCGTTGGCGGTCCGGCCAGAGGCTGGTGCCCGCGCTGTCACAGTCGACGATCGGTTCGTTCATCAGCTCGAAGGCAACCTTTTCAGGGTCCTCCCCGGCCAGGGTGCGTGCCATCGTGCGTATCGTGTCGACGTAGCTGTCGAAAGTCCGCGGATCGTCCATCACCTGCGCCATGCCGATCTTGCGGCTGCCGCCGGCCGGGATCAGGTGCATGTCGACGATCACCTTGAGGCCGGCGCGGTTGATCATGCGCACCGAGTCCAGCACGCTGGCGTAGAGGTCGTCGCGCAGCGCCGTTGTCTGGTCGGACAGGAAAGGCGAGGGGTCGACCGGCATGCGCAGGAAATCGAAGCCCGCTTCCTTCAGCGCCTTGAGGTCATCCTCCTGAAGGAATTTGCGCCATTCCGGATAAGGCAGTATGGCCTTGGCATCTCTCCACCGGTCCTCGCCGGGCCAGGTGACCCATTGGTCGAGGTTGAGGCCGCGCTTCATCGAGAAGGTCGCGGCCTGGCCGGGCACCGCCAAGGCCGACAGCATCAGCAGCACCGCCATCAAACTCTTGATCATCGCCGTCAACAGTGCCATCCGATGTCAGATCAGGATGACGTTTGGTTGAAACCGTCTTCCTGATCTATTTCTTTCTGGAGCATGGTCTCTGGACAGACAGAAAACCGTTTGCCCGAGGTCACGCGCGGAACTGGTGCCTCGCCGCGACTGAAAAAGGAAGCGCAATGGGCGATCATGGTGAATCAGTGACGCTGCTGGCCGGCCTTTCCGGCGCGCTGACGGCGTTTGGCCACCGGCTGATGGCGCGGGTCTACTATGCCGACACCGATTTCTCGGGTGTCGTCTATCACGCGCGCTATCTCGAATTCCTCGAGCGCGGCCGCTCCGATTATCTCAGGCTCACCGGCGTGCATCACACGGAACTCGCCGACGGCAAGCATGGCGAGAAGATCGTCTGGGTGGTGCGCCGCATGGAGATCGACTTCCGCGTCCCCGCCCGCATCGACGACATCTTGACCATCGACACCCGCACCGACGCCATTTCCGGCGCGCGCATCTTCATGGCGCAGCAGCTCAAGCGCGGCGACGAGGTGCTGGTCGAAGCCAGGGTCGAGGCGGCGATCATCGGCGAGAATGGCCGGCCGCGGCGCTTTCCCAAGGAATGGGTGGCAGCGTTCATGCCAAGGTCTCGTGCTTCAGCTGATTGAAATAGTATGACAGTGTCATACCTTGTGCTACAAGGGTAACACAAGGAAGGCAGTAGCCATGAGAACCAGCAAACCCATAAGCGTGACGCTCGGACGCCAGCAGAGCAGCCTCGACGCCCGCTTGGCGTCGGGGGCGTACGAGTCCGCCAGCGAAGTCATGCGTGCCGCGCTTCGCGCCCTTGACCGCGAGGAGCAGGTCATCATCGCCATCATGCGAGCCAAGGTGCAGGAAGCTCTGGACGATTCGCGCCCGGATATCCCGGCCGAGGATGTGTTCAAGGCATTGCGCCAGCACCATGCGGACCGCATGAAGGTCGCCAAGCGTGAGGCATAAGGTCGTTTTCAGACCCTCGACGCGTTCCGACCTCTTTGCCATTTACAACTATATCGAAAAGGAAAGCGGTGCCGCGCGTGCCGGTGGCTACATCGATCGCATCGAGGCGGCGTGCATGGCGCTATCCACGTTCCCGGAACGTGGCATCGTTCGCGATGCCATCGGATCCGGAATCCGTGTCGTCGGCTTTGAACGGCGCGCGTCGATCCTCTTCCGGGTCCACGAAGAGCGGGTTCTCATCCTGCGTATCCTTTATGGCGGGCAGGATTACCCCACCCACGTGGACGAAACGGACTCCTAGCCTGCGGAAGTGCGTCGGCTCCGCCGCTGGGCGCGGCAATGCGCCGCGCCTTATTCACTAACCCATCCTTAACCATAACGGTTCATGAAGAGATTGGTGAAGATCGGCGCAATCCGGCGCCTTCCTTTCACCAATATTTGCCCTGAAAAGGCCGACAACGGCACGGTTTGGGGTGTCCGGTAGCTGCGTGCGAACCGACCACAAGGGATGCCATGGGCCAGCCGCCAGCTTCGCCCGGAAAATCTTAAGGACGTAACGATGGAAAATATCGCACTCGCCGATCCGGGCGCGCAATTGTCGATTTGGTCGCTGTTCATGCAGGCCAGCTGGGTGGTCAAGCTGGTCATGATCGGGCTGCTTTGCGCCTCGGTCTGGACCTGGGCGATCATCATCGACAAGCTGGTTGCCTATGGCCGCATGCGGCTGGCGCTGAACCGCTTCGAGCAGGTCTTCTGGTCCGGGCAATCGCTGGAGGAGCTCTACCGCACGCTCGCCGACCGCAAGACGTCAGGCATGGGCGCCATTTTCGTCGCCGCCATGCGCGAATGGAAGAAGAGCTTCGAGAAGGGCGCCAAGACGCCGCTCGGCCTGCAGACCCGCATCGACAAGGCGATGGACCTGGCTCTGACCCGCGAGATGGAGAAGCTGGAGGGGCGCCTCGGCTTCCTCGCCACCACCGGTTCGGCCGCCCCCTTCATCGGCCTGTTCGGCACCGTGATCGGCATCATGACCTCGTTCCAGGCCATTGCCGGCTCCAAGAACACCAGCCTCGCGGTTGTCGCGCCCGGCATCGCCGAGGCGTTGCTGGCGACGGCGATCGGCCTGCTCGCAGCCATCCCGGCCGTCATTGCCTACAACAAGCTGTCATCCGATGCGAGCAAGCTCGCGGTGCGCATGGAAGGGTTCTCCGACGAGTTCTCCGCCATACTCTCGCGCCAAATCGATGAAAAAGTCGCGCCGAAGGCCTGAGGAGTAACTAATGGGTATGTCCGTAGGCATGTCGGGACGCGGCGGGCGCGGCCACAGGCGGCGCGGCCGCCACCATGGGCTGATGTCGGAGATCAACGTCACGCCGATGGTGGACGTCATGCTGGTGCTGTTGATCATCTTCATGGTCGCGGCGCCGATGCTCACGGTCGGCGTGCCGATCGACCTGCCCGACACACAGGCCAAGGCCATGAATGCCGACACGCAGCCGATCACCGTCTCGATCAATGCCGCCGGCCAGATCTATCTCCAGGAAACCGAGATCCCGATCGAGGACCTGGTGGCCAAGCTGCAGGCGATCTCCAAGACCGGCTATGAGGAACGCATCTTCATCCGTGGCGACAAGGCCACCGACTATGGCACGGCGATGAAGGTGATGGCCCGTATTTCGGCTGCCGGCTACAAGAATATCGGCCTGGTTTCGCTGCAGGAACAGGATCAATAGACGCGAGATGAAGACCGGCCTCACCACATCGGTGATACTGCATACGGCGGTGCTGGCCTTCGGCCTGTTCACCCTGTCGGCGCCGGCCGCGCTGCCGTCCGCCGACGTGGAGTCGGTAGCGGTCGACATCGTGCCGATGGAAGCCATTGCGCAGACCTTGCAGGGCGACAAGAAGGCCGTGATGCATGAAAAGCCGGCGCCGCTGCCGACGCAGCGTCCCGACATCGTGCCGGCCGCCCAGAAGGTTGGCGAAAACAGCGTCGACACCGACAAGCCGATAACGCCGGAGGCCAAGCCGAAGCCCGTCGACACGACCTCGGCTCCGCCGCCCGCGCCGACGCCGAAGGAAATCCCGAAGACCGAGGACGTGCCGAAGCCGCAGGAAAAGCCCAAACCCACTCCGGCGACGGAGGTGGCGCCGGCGCCGCAGCCCAAGGAAGAAGTGAAGCCCGAGCCGGTCAAGCAGACGGAGCCCAAGCCGACGCCGGCCAAGCCGGCACCGACCCCGCCGCCGCAGGACAAGACCGCGGCAATAGATCCGACCCCCGTGGTCAAGCCGGATGCCGTCGCCGAGGCCATAGCCAAGGATCCGCCTACCGAAGAGACGCAATTGCCGAGCTCGGCCCCGGCGCCGGAAGCGCGGCCGAAGCCGCAGCCGGCACCGGCTGAAAGCGCCAAGGCGCCAGATCGCAAGAATGCCGACAAGCCGGTCAAGGAAGCGTCGTCGAAACCGAAATCCGACGACAAGCAGTTCAACGCCAACGAGATCTCCGCCCTGCTCGACAAGCAGAAGCCTTCCGGCGGCGGCGCCAAGCGCTCGACGCAACAGGCGTCGCTGGGCGGCGACAAGGATCAAGGCCAGAAGCTGTCGAAGTCGGAGCAGGGCGCGCTGGAAAGCCAGTTGGGCGGTTGCTGGACATTGCCGGTCGGGCTGGAAGGCTCGGAGAATTTCGTCGTCGTCGTGCGCTTCAACCTGGACAACTCGGGCAAGCTCGACGGTCGCCCATCGGTCGAAAAGTCGAGCGGCAACCGGCAGTTCGATGAAAGCGCGGTTCGCGCGGTTCAGAAATGCGACGTGGCCGGCCTGCAGGTTCCCGCCGGCAAGCAGGACATCTGGAACGACATCCGCGTCACGTTCGATCCAAGGGAGATGCTGGGCCTCTAGGCCCTGACATCCGAAAAAATCAGTATGAGAAGCGAGAAGACATGAAATCAATCCTCAAGCCGCTCCTGATGATAGCAGCCATGGCCATGGGCATGACGGCTGCCGGCACGCTGCCGGCGCTGGCGCTCGTCGAGCTCAACGTCAACAAGGGCAATGTCGAGCCGCTGCCGATCGCGATCACCGATTTCCAGGGCGGCGATGCGCTTGGCGCGCAGATTTCCCAGATCGTCACCGCCGACCTGAAGCGCTCCGGCCTGTTCGCGCCGATCGACAAGAGCGCCTTTATCGAGAAGATCACCAATCCGGATGCCGCACCCCGCTTCGACGACTGGAAGGTGATCAACGCGCAGGCGCTGGTCACCGGCAGCGTCAGCAAGGAAGCCGACGGCCGTATTCGCGCCCAGTACCGGCTTTGGGACACTTTTGCCGGCCAACAGATGGCGGGCGAGCAGTTCTTCGCCAATGACGCCAATCAGCGGCGCGTCGCCCACATCATCGCCGACGCCATCTACGAGCGGCTGACCGGCGAGAAGGGGTATTTCGACACGCGTGTGGTGTTCATCGACGAGTCCGGCGCCAAGAACGCGCGCAAGAAGCGCCTCGCCATCATGGACCAGGACGGCGCCAATGTCCGCTATCTCTCCGACGGCCGGTCGATCGTGCTGACGCCGCGTTTCTCGCCGAACCGGCAGGAAATCACCTATATGTCGTACGAAAGCGGCCAGCCGCGCGTCTATCTCCTGCAGATCGAGACCGGACAGCGCGAACTGGTAGGCAATTTCCCCGGCATGACGTTTGCGCCGCGCTTCTCGCCCGACGGCCAGAAGGTGATCATGAGCCTGCTGCGCGACGACGGCAATTCCAACATCTTCGCCATGGACCTGCGCAGCCGCTCGACGACGCGGCTGACCAACTCGACCGCCATCGACACCTCGCCCTCCTATTCGCCCGACGGCAGCAAGGTGGTGTTCACCTCCGACCGTGGCGGCCGCGCGCAGATCTATGTCATGGGCGCCGACGGCTCGGGCCAGACCCGCATTTCCTTCGGCGATGGCGTCTACTCGACGCCGGTGTGGTCGCCGCGCGGCGATCTCATCGCCTTCACCAAGCAGACCGGCGGCGAATTCCAGATCGGTGTCATGAAGACCGACGGTTCGGGCGAGCGCATCCTGTCGTCCGGCTTCCAGCAGGAAGGGCCGACCTGGGCGCCGAATGGCCGCGTCTTGATGTTCTTCCGCGACGCCAATGGCGGACCGAAACTGGTTTCGGTCGATCTTACCGGCCGCAACGAACAGCCCATCCCGACCGCGAACTTCGCGTCCGACCCGGCCTGGTCGCCGCTGCTGGAATAAGAGTCGGCTGAATTGCCACATGATGGAAGGGGCCGTTTCGGCCCCTTTTCCACGTATTGGTCGCGTTTTGGCCGCATTTCCGCCTAGGCTCCGCGCCAACTGTGGCCCGGATCAAACAGGTTGCGGACGGGCAGCTAAACCAATTTTTAACCGTGTTTCTTGAATGCCGGTTAACCCAAACGTGGTTACTGGGTGATCAACGAAATCACTCGAATACGATCACTCGCAATACGAAGGAGAGGCGGCATGGGCCGTATCGCAGCACTTACCACAAACCCGGTCATGATCGCGCTGGTGGCGATGCTCGCCATCACCGGTTGCGCCTCGAAGAAGACCCCGAACAACGCGGCAGACCTTGGCCTCAACGGTGCCGGCGCGGCAACGCCAGGTTCCGCGCAGGACTTCACCGTCAATATCGGCGACCGCATCTTCTTCGATACGGACTCGACCTCGATCAGGGCTGACGCACAGCAGACGCTTTCGCGCCAGGCGCAGTGGCTGAACAAGTACAAGCAGTACGCCATCGTCGTCGAAGGCCATGCCGACGAACGAGGCACGCGCGAATACAATCTGGCGCTCGGTGCCCGCCGCGCTGCCGCTACCCGCGACTTCCTGGTCTCCAAGGGTGTGGCTTCCAGCCGCCTGAAGACCATTTCCTACGGCAAGGAGCGTCCTGTCGCTGTCTGCGATGACATCTCCTGCTGGTCGCAGAACCGCCGCGCGGTCACCACGCTCAGCGGCGCCGGCTCCTGAGTCGGATACATCCGATCGGCGCGTTGCGAGATGCGCCGTCGAGCGACAAAAATACAACACACCCTTGCGAAAGGCGGCCCTCGGGTCGCCTTTTTCATGTCTAGACACCTGAAACAAAATTTGGCCGAAGTCTCGGGCCCTGCTATGAGCCGAGGGCGCTTGGCTGGTCCCACTCTGGTTGGAAGGCGCGAAAAGACTAACGACACACGGCGAGAGGCACATGCATTTGAGATCGGTTCTGAGCGGCACGCTTGCGCTGCTGCTCCTATCAGGCGTCACCGCCCCGGCTAGTGGCCTGGGGGCCAGCGGCACCGGGCAATCAACCGACAGCGGCTTTTCCTTCCATCTGCCCAGCATCGAGCTGCCCAGCCTTTTCGGTGAAAAGAAGAAGCCGGATCAGGTCCAGATGGTGCAGTCCGATCCTACTGCCGTCACCAGCCTGCAAGACCAGCTGCGGCAGATGAACGGAAAGATCGAGGAACTCAATTTCCAGGTCCTGCAGATGCAGGAGCAAATCCGCAAGCAGCAGGAAGACAACGAGTTCCGCTTCCAGCAGCTGGAAGGCGGCTCGCAGGGCGGACAGGCACCGGCGGCACCAAAGAAGAAGTCCGACGCCACCACCGACACCAACACCGACGTGGCTGCGGCCCCAGCAACCCAAGCGCCGGCTGATGCCGGCGCCGCCACCGGCAGCGATCAGTCGAGCGGCGGCAAGACGGTTGAGGATGTCATCGTCGAATCACCCGATGGCGATCCCGGCAAGGTGATCCCCGGCACGGGAGCGCCGGAAAAAACCTTTGGCTCCATCACCGTCGACAAGAACGGCAACGTGATCGATGCCGGTGGCAGCACACAGGCAACCGCCCCGGCGCAAGACACCGCCCCGGCCACCGGCGCACCGGCCAAGGCCGGCAAGTCCGGCGGCACGGTGGTTGCCGCACTGCCTTCGACCAAAGACCCGGAAGAACTCTACCGCAATTCCTACCAGTTCATCCTGTCGGGCGACTACAGCACCGCCGAACAGGGTTTTCGCGATCATATTTCCCGCTTCCCCCGCGATGCGAAGACGGCGGACGCGCATTACTGGCTGGGTGAATCGCTGCTTGGCCAGCAGAAATACCGCGACGCGGCCGAGGTGTTCCTCGCCGCCAGCAAGGACTATCCCAAGGCCAAGAAGGCACCCGACATGCTTTTGAAGCTCGGCGTGTCGCTGGTCGGCCTCAAGCAGCACGATGTCGCCTGCGCCACCTTCAGCGAGGTCGGCAAGCGCTACCCCGATATTTCCAATGCGCTCAAGGAACGGGTCAAGCAGGAGAAGGCCCTGGCTGCTTGCTGATTTTTCTCCCGCATGCCCTATTCCCGAAACCGGGACCACTTTTGGGCGACACGCGTTGATGCTCGAGACCGAGCCTGATCTTTCGACCAGACTTTTTTCGCATATCGATTTTACCCACGGCGCCGTGGTGGCCGTGTCCGGCGGCAGCGACTCGACCGCCCTGCTCCTGCTTCTCAAACAACATCTTGACCGAACCGCGCCCTCCGTGCGGCTGCTGGCCGTGACAGTCGACCATGGCCTTCGGCACGGTTCGGCGGCCGAGGCGCAAGCCGTGGCGAAGCTGTGCGCCGAGCGCGGCATTGCCCACCACACCATGGTCTGGGTCGGAAACAAACCATCGGCCGGCCTACCGGCGGCGGCGCGGGAAGCGCGCTATCGGCTGCTTGCAGAGGCGGCGCGCGCGCATGGCATCGGCCTGATTGTGACCGGCCATACGGCCGACGACCAGGCCGAGACGGTGCTGATGCGGCAGGCGCGGGATGAGCCCCGGGAGTTTGCCGAAACGGCAAGCCGTGGGCTTGCCGGCATGGCACCGGCCACCCTCTACGACTGGCGCGAATGGATCATTCGCCCGCTGCTGGGCACGCGGCGCTCGGCGCTTCGCGATTTCCTGCGGCGTGAACATGTCGGCTGGGCCGAGGATCCGACCAACATCGACGAGGCCTTCGAGCGGCCGCGAATGCGTGCCTCGCTTGCCGGTGACAGTTTCCGGCGTATGGACGATGCGTTGGCACTGGCCAACCAGGCGGCTGTCGAACGCAGGCGGCTTGGCGAAAGCGCCGCCGATCTGATCCGTCGTTTCGCCGGCCAGCCCGCCATCGGCCTTATCCGCCTCGATCCACGCCTGCTTTCGGCCGGCGTCGACCGGGCGGCCATCTATGCGTTGCGTATCTTGCTGGCCACAGCCGGAGGCGTCGCCTTTCTTCCGGACCAGGCGCGCAGCGAGGCTCTGTTCGGCCGGCTGAAGGCCGGATTCCTTTGCGCCACATTGTCGCGGACCGTGGTCGATTTCCGGCGCGCCGGCATCTTCCTGCGGCGCGAGGCAAGGGGATTGCCGCCCACCGCCGCGGCCATCGACAACACCATCTGGGACGGCCGCCGCCACATCACATTGGACGACAGTTCCGGCGCATTGTTGATCGCACCGTTGGGGAGCGCGGCGACGAGACGGCTGGCAGCCGCCAGGGAAGAGACACCGCAAAGCCTGATGCGCGCCGCGTCTGCCACTGAACCGAGCTTATGGCAAGCCGTTGAAAACGCTCGATCGCGAGGCGACGAGCCGGCCCGCCAAGGGTTTGCGGTGCGGCCGGTGGTTGCACCTTTTGCCCGCTTCCTGCCGTCCTTCGATCTGGCGCCGGCGCGGGCCGTCGCCGAACTGATCGGCGCGCCGCCACCTCCCGCCCCGCCTTTCAGCGGCCACAGTGCCGGCTGATGGTGGTCGAAAGCTTAACCCAGACGTGCTGTTCTGCTTGGCAAGGGGAGGCGCTCTCCCTATGTTAGGCCCAAGTTTCCTCTCATGATGCTGTCCGTCCGCGGACACCAACGGGACAATTGATGAATCCGAACTATCGCAACCTCGCGCTCTGGGCGATCATAGCGGTCCTGCTCATCGCTCTCTTCAATCTGTTCCAGACGCCGCAGACGCGTGGGGCTTCGAGCGATGTGCCTTATTCGCAGTTCCTGCAGGATGTCGCGGCCGGCCGGGTCAAGACGGTGACCATCGCGGGTGCCCGCATCACCGGTACCTACACCGACAATTCCAGCGGCTTCCAGACCTATTCGCCCGGCGATCCCCAGCTGGTGTCGCGGCTGCAGGACAAGAACGTCACCATCAACGCGCGGCCCGAGACCGACGGCTCCAATTCGCTGTTCGGCTACCTGATCTCGTGGCTGCCGATGATCCTGATCCTCGGCGTCTGGATATTCTTCATGCGCCAGATGCAGTCCGGCTCCGGTCGGGCCATGGGTTTTGGGAAGTCGAAGGCCAAGCTTTTGACGGAGGCGCATGGCCGCGTCACCTTCCAGGACGTCGCCGGCGTCGATGAAGCCAAGGAAGACCTGGAGGAGATCGTCGAGTTCCTGCGCGATCCGCAGAAGTTCCAGCGCCTCGGCGGCAAGATCCCACGCGGCGTGCTGCTTGTCGGCCCTCCGGGTACCGGCAAGACGCTGCTCGCCCGCTCGGTCGCCGGCGAAGCCAACGTGCCGTTCTTCACCATCTCCGGTTCGGACTTCGTCGAGATGTTCGTTGGCGTCGGCGCCAGCCGTGTCCGCGACATGTTCGACCAGGCAAAGAAGAATGCGCCCTGCATCATCTTCATCGACGAAATCGACGCCGTCGGTCGCCATCGCGGTGCCGGTCTCGGCGGCGGCAATGACGAACGCGAGCAGACACTGAACCAGTTGCTGGTCGAGATGGATGGTTTCGAATCCAACGAAAGCATCATCCTGATCGCGGCCACCAACCGTCCCGACGTGCTCGATCCGGCGCTGCTCAGGCCGGGCCGTTTCGACCGCCAGGTGGTGGTGCCGAACCCCGATATCGTCGGCCGCGAGAAGATCCTCAAGGTACATGTGCGCAACGTGCCGCTGGCGCCCAATGTCGACCTCAAGGTCGTCGCGCGCGGCACGCCGGGCTTCTCTGGTGCCGACCTGATGAACCTAGTCAACGAATCCGCGCTGATGGCGGCGCGGCGCAACAAGCGCCTTGTCACCATGGCCGAGTTCGAGGACGCCAAGGACAAGATCATGATGGGCGCCGAGCGACGCTCGTCGGCCATGACCCAGGCCGAGAAGGAGCTGACCGCCTATCACGAGGCCGGCCATGCCATCCTGGCGCTCAATGTGCCGTCGGCCGACCCGCTGCACAAGGCCACCATCATCCCGCGTGGCCGCGCGCTCGGCATGGTCATGCAGTTGCCGGAAGGCGACCGCTATTCGATGAGCTACAAGTACATGATCTCGCGTCTCGCCATCATGATGGGTGGCCGCGTCGCCGAGGAGTTCAAGTTCGGCAAGGAGAACATTACCTCGGGTGCGTCCTCGGACATCGAGCAGGCGACCAAGCTGGCGCGTGCCATGGTCACGCGCTGGGGCTTCTCCGACAAGCTCGGCCATGTCGCCTATGGCGACAACCAGGAAGAGGTGTTCCTCGGCCATTCGGTGGCGCGTACGCAGAACATCTCGGAAGAGACCGCGCAGATCATCGACGCCGAAGTGCGCCGCCTGATCGACGAGGCCTATTCGACGGCGAAGTCAATCCTGACCAAGAAGAAGAAGGAATGGATCGCGCTGGCGCAGGGCCTGCTCGAATACGAGACGCTGTCGGGCGACGAGATCAAGCAGCTGATCGCCGGCCAGAAGCCCGCGCGCGACCTCGGCGACGACACGCCGCCCAGCCGTGGGTCGGCGGTGCCGAAGTCCGGCGGTCGCCGCAAGAAGGGCCCCGAGCCCGAAGGCGGCATGGAACCGCAGCCGTCGAGCTGAGGTTCGCGCGAGAGAGACTGATCGAGAAACGCCGCGGCTTGGTCCGCGGCGTTTTTGTTTGGATTTCGACTCGTCAGCGATCTTGCGTCCAAAGCTTTGGCGATCGGGAGAAACCCGGGCTCAGCCGATCTCCCCCGTGGGGGGCCCAGTGGGGGAGATTGGCAGCGTCGCCGGCCGCGCGTCTCCCCAGCGCAGAATGGGATTCTTCCTGAAGCCGCCAACGGAAAGCCCGCGAACCTTGCGGCTCGCGGGCCTTTGATTTCTTCAGATGCCGCTGGCGATCAGCTCTTCAGCTTGGCATTGCACAGGCTGTAATAACCGCCGCCCTTCTGGATCCAGCGAAGGCCGTTCAACGTACCCGCCTCCTTGTTGCCGTGATAACCCTGCAGGCACGTCTTCATCCGTGCCTTCGCGGGCTTTTCGGTCTTGAACTCGGCGGCGAGGGTGGTCGGGAATGTCACGCCCGCCGGGGCTACGCTGGGGGCGACCGCCGCGCTGGTTTCCGTTTCCGGCGGCAGCGCGGTTTTGACCGTATCAGCGCTGACACTCTCCGCTGCTGGCGTGGCGCATTTCTCCTTGCGGAAAGCGGCCCAGTCCATGCCGTTCAGAGTGCCGCCTTCCTTGGCTGTCCGATAGGTCTCGCCGCATTCCTTCATCGTCAGTGCACTTGCAGGGGCGACGCCGCAAGCAACCAATACCGTCACAGCCAATACCGCCAATTTCAAACCACGCATAAGACCCTCCCTGGTTGATAACAAGTTTGGCGTCTCTTTGTATATGGTTTGTTCTTCATATGTTCAACCAGAATCTTTGCGGGGCAGCCAACTGTCGTTGTGCAGTGTGAGCGAATTGATGATGCCGACAGCTTCCGTGATATGGAGATGCGGGTAGGGTCGCGGGCGTCTTCGCGCGTAACAAAAAGCCCGCGCATCGCGAGATGCGCGGGCTTTCGTTCGGGGAAAATGGCTACGCGATCAGCCCTTCAGCTTGGCGTTGCACAGGCTGTAGAAGCCGCCGCCCTTCTGGATCCACTTCAGGCCGCCAAGCGCGTTGGCATCCTTGAGCACATAGTACTGGTCGAGGCAGGTATGCATGCGGCCCTTGCCGGGGGTCTCGCTGGCATACTTAGCCGAGATCGCGGACGGGAAGGTGACGCCCTTGGGCGCAACCGTCGTCGGCTTTGCCGGCTCGTTGGTGTAGTTCGCTTCGCTCGGAGCAGGCACGCTGTCGTCATCCGAGGCGGCGGCACCGCACTCGGCCTTGCGGAAGTCGTTCCACTTCTGGCCCTTCAACGTGTTCGCCGTTTTGGCCGCCTGGTACTTGGCGCTGCACTCGGCCATGGTCAGGCCCTTGCCGTCGGCGGCAGCAGCGGCCTTGGTGGTCGCCGGCTTGGTGGTGGCGGCGGCGGCGGATGCGCCGGCGGCGCACTCGGCCTTGCGGAAGTCGTTCCACTTCTGGCCGTTCAGCGTGCCGGCGGCCTTGGCCGCCTGGTACTTGGCGCTGCATTCCTTGGCCGTCAGGCCCTTGGCGGCGCTGTCGTCAGCGGCCGCTGCCTTGGCGGCCTTGGCCGGCTTGGTCTCGGCCGCCTTCTTCGTGTCGGCCGGCTTGGTGTCCGTGGTGGCAGCCGCGTCGGTGCCGCACTGCGCCTTGCGGAACTGGTTCCAGGTGGCGCCAGCAAGTGTCCCCGCGTCCTTGGCCGCGTTATATTTCGTGCTGCACTCGGCCATCGTCAGCGCGTTGGCTGGCGCAGCCAGGAACAACGTCACTACGGCGAGGCCGGTCAGAGTGGCAAGTCGGTGGATGAGCATAGCGTTTCTCCGTTGCTGCAGCCCATTATACGTCCCTGCGAATCAATAACGCTCAACGATCGGTTGCGCCAGATGCTAAGTGAGGTATATATCGCCGGAGGGCCGATCCTCCCGATAAGGTGATGAAATCATTGCCCCTTGCCGGGCTGGAAACAAGATTTTCCGCGTGCACCCGCGCCGAATAGCTCGCATAACTGGTATGTTGCAGTGCTACAGTTCCATCATGTTACGCTGGGCGTTCTTGTGTGCGGTGCACAACAAGGATTTTCTAAGGATTGGTAACATATAATCACACAATGTGATCATGGCGGACCTCCCAATTGTGGCATGAGACGCCGGCAAAGAACCGTCAGGGAATCTAACCAGCATGGCAGGGAATTACTTCGGCACGGACGGCATTCGCGGACGCGCCAACAAGTTTCCGATGACCGCCGAAATCGCCATGCGTGTCGGCATGGCTGCCGGCCTTTCTTTCCAGCGCGGCAGCCACCGCCATCGTGTCGTTCTCGGCAAGGACACCAGGCTTTCCGGCTACATGATCGAGAATGCCATGGTGGCCGGTCTTTGCGCCGCCGGCATGGATGTGTTCCTGCTCGGCCCGATTCCCACGCCGGCTGTCGCGATGCTGGTTCGTTCGCTGCGCGCCGATATCGGTGTCATGATCTCGGCATCGCACAACCCCTACTACGACAACGGCATCAAGCTGTTCGGACCAGACGGCTACAAGCTCTCCGACGAGATCGAAGAGCGCATCGAGAGCATGCTCGACAAGGATATCGAACTCTCACTCGCCGATTCCGACGGGCTTGGCCGGGCCAAGCGCGTCGACGGCGTGCATGACCGCTACATTGAATTCGCCAAGCGCACCTTGCCGCGCTCGATGTCGCTTTCGGGTCTGCGGATCGTCGTCGATTGCGCCAACGGCGCGGCCTACAAGGTGGCGCCCGAGGCGCTGTGGGAGCTTGGCGCCGAAGTCGTGGCCATCAACGTCGAGCCCAACGGCTTCAACATCAACAAGGAATGCGGCTCGACCCATCCGGCCGGCCTGCAGAAGAAGGTGCATGAAGTGCGCGCTGATATCGGCATCGCGCTCGATGGCGATGCCGACCGTGTCGTCATCGTCGACGAGAATGGCGCGATCGTCGATGGCGACCAGATCATGGCGCTGATCGCCGAGTCCTGGCACCAGAGCGGACGGCTTGCCGGCGGCGGCGTCGTGTCGACGGTGATGTCCAATCTCGGTCTCGAACGCTTCCTCGGCGACATGAAGTTGCAACTCCACCGCACCAAGGTCGGTGACCGCTACGTCGTTGAACATATGCGCGCCCATGGGCTCAATGTCGGCGGCGAGCAGTCGGGCCACATCGTGCTGTCGGATTTCTCGACCACCGGCGATGGCCTCGTGTCGGCGCTGCAGGTGCTGGCCTGCATCAAGCGGCAAGGCCGCCCGGTCAGCGAGTTGTCGAAGAAGTTCGAGCCGGTGCCGCAACTTCTGAAGAACGTTCGCATCGCCGGCGGCAAGCCGCTCGAGGAAGCTCCGGTCAAGGCCGCGATCGAGGATGCGCGCAACCGTCTCGGTAAGGCCGGCCGGCTGGTCATCCGTCCTTCCGGCACCGAGCCGCTGATCCGGGTCATGGCCGAGGGCGACGATCCGCAACTGGTCGAGGCCGTCGTCAACGACATCGTCGAAGTCATATCGGAAACCCGCAGCGCCGCCTGATTTCCGCCGCCCCCAGGGCGTCATAGCCGCCTCTGCCGCATACAGGCCCGCCTTCCGGCGGGCTTTCTTGTTGGCCGGAGAGCCGGTCTCCGGTTGTCGAAACTAGCTTCTGAATCCCTTGGATTTTAGCGATTCGTGGTTAATCGACAGGGTTAAACGCGTTTTAACTTTTGCAATTCATTATCCACGCCTGAAAGCCAATCTCATTCGGACGCGATCGCGTTACGAGGGTTCCTAGGGGTGACAAGCATGTTCAATACAGCAAGAAAGGCCCTGTTCGCGTTGCTGTTCGCGGGCCTTGCCTGGCCAGTGTTCGCAGCCGACCTGCCAGAGCCGCAGGTCGAAGAAGCGCCGCCGCCCGTCTACGAGCAGCCGGTCGACGTCGGCGGCTGGTATATCCGCGGCGATATCGACTATCACAAGTCGAATCTGTCCGGCATCGACTATATGACCTATACCGTCGACCCCTGTAATTGTACGGTGACGCCGGGCAGCAAGAGCTTCGACTATGGCAAGCTCAAGGGCGGCTTCTCGCTCGGCGCCGGCGTAGGCTACAAGATCAACGATCACTTCCGCACCGATTTGACCGCCGACTACTGGTTCAAGTCGAATTTCAGCGGTCAGACAACGGGCACGGCTGGCGGTTCGCCAGTCTTGGTCTCGTCGGCTGAGTCGTCGAAAATGAGTGCCCTTTTGCTGCTTGCCAACGCCTATGTCGACATCGGTACCTGGCACGGCATCACGCCCTATGTAGGCGCTGGCATCGGCGGCGCGCGTGTCAAGTGGGATACTGTCTATGACCCGACCCCGGGCGCTACCGAGCGCAATACCGGTGCATCCAACTGGCGTTTCGCCTACGCCTTGATGGCCGGCGCGTCCTACTGCCTGACCGACAAGGTCATCCTCGATGCCGGCTATCGCTTCTCCCATATCCAGGGTGGCCGCATGTTCGAGTGGGATGTGACCAGCTCCGGCCCGGGCTTCGACCGCGGCATCAACACCCACGAGGTGCGCGGTGGCCTGCGCTATCAGTTCGGCGGCAACAATGGGTGCGCGGCACCGGTGGTGGCCTACCAGCCCGAACCCGAGCCGATCTACACCAAGTAAGAAATCCACTGCTTCGAATATACGTGGAACCGCCCGGCCTGGCCGGGCGGTTTTCGTTTGAGCTGCCGCCAATGAAGTGCCCAGGCAGGCAAAGACAATTTAGGACGTCATGCATTAGCGATAATGAATTCGCTAATGCTCTGTTAGCCTTAACCGCGACTTAACCACTATGGTTAACAATGGTCCTTGAAACGATGGCTGCCGCTTTGATTGCAAGCGCCGCCAAATCCGGGAGTCGGGGACCATGACACTCACATCGCGTATTGTGCTGACGCTTGCCGGATTCGGGCTTTTGCCGCTGACGCCAGCATTGGCCGCCGACTATGATCCGCCGATCTATGTCGACCAAGCGCCCGACTACGTGCCGGTCGAGGTCGGCTCGGGTTGGTATCTGCGCGGCGACGTCTCGTACCTGGCGCAGAAGAGCTTCGAGAATGGGGATTTCACCTTCCCGTCGGCGATCAACAACGAGAACTTCAGCGAGAGCGAAGACGCATATTTTGCGAGCGTCGGCTTCGGATATCATTTCAACGATTACCTCCGCGCCGATGTCAACTTCGGCTATTTGCCAGGTAACAAGGCCAGCTTCGGCTATGACGATACCACGACCGCACCGGCTGGAACGTCGATCGCGGGATCGGGAAACCTGAAGAACTATGCGTTCTCAGGCATACTCAATGGCTATGTCGACCTTGGCACCTATGTCGGAATCACACCGTATGTGGGCGCGGGTGTCGGTGTAGTTAGGAGCAAGCGCAGCGTCTCGGCGAGCTACACCGACGAGGCTGACCCCACCAACGATTTCACCCTTAATGATAGCAAGACCCAGTATTCCCTCGCCTATACGCTGAATGCGGGCCTTGCCTACCAGGTGACGAAGAACGTTTCCGTCGATCTGGGCTATCAGTATTTTTCCGCCCCGAGCGCGGAGTATGTGACGGCCGAAAGCCTGACCTCCTTTCCGGTCAAGAAGGGGATCAGCAATCACCAGGTCAAGGTCGGGCTGCGCTACGATCTCTGGTAGGCCTGCGGCAAACCACGACCTCGGCGGCGGATCCCTGCGGTCCGCCGTTTGCGTTTGAAATCACGCAATCCTGATTGCTGATCGCCGGTATCCCGGCAGCGACAAAAACTTTCCTCTTGACGCCCGAAGCCTGAACGCATATCGCCGTCCGTGGGCCACCCCTCCCCAACGAGGGGCCACTATCTGGAAGGATAGACCACGATGACGACGCATACGAAGCCCGGACTCCGTCCGGCAAACCCCAATTTCTCCTCAGGTCCCTGCGCAAAACGTCCCGGCTGGTCGGTCGAGGCGCTCAAAAATGCCGCGCTCGGCCGTTCCCATCGCGCCAAGATCGGCAAGACCAAGCTCGAACAGGCGATCGAGCTGACGCGCGAAATCCTCCAGGTCCCGGCGGACTACCGCATCGGCATCGTGCCGGCGTCGGACACCGGTGCAGTCGAGATGGCGCTGTGGTCGCTGCTCGGCGAGCGCGGCGTCGACATGGTCGCCTGGGAAAGCTTTGGTTCCGGCTGGGTCACCGACGTGGTCAAGCAGTTGAAGCTGCCCGACGTGCGCAAGCTCGAGGCCGGCTATGGCGAATTGCCGGATCTCACCAAGATCGACTTTGACCGCGACGTGGTCTTCACCTGGAACGGCACGACGTCTGGCGTGCGCGTGCCGAACGGCGATTTCATTCCCGCCGACCGCAAGGGCCTGACTATTTGCGACGCGACTTCGGCCGCCTTCGCGCAAAGGCTCGATTTCGAAAAACTCGATGTCGTCACCTTCTCCTGGCAGAAGGTGCTGGGCGGCGAGGGTGCGCATGGCATGCTGATCCTGTCGCCGCGTGCCGTTGCGCGGCTGGAGAACTACAAGCCCACATGGCCGCTGCCGAAAATCTTCCGCCTGACCTCGGGCGGCAAGCTGATCGAAGGCATCTTCAAGGGCGAGACCATCAACACGCCGTCGATGTTGTGTGTCGAGGACTATCTCGACGCACTCCTTTGGGCGAAGTCGATCGGCGGCCTCGATGCGCTGGTCGCAAGGGCGGATGCCAATGCCGCCGTGCTCGATGGCTTTGTCGGCAAATCCTCCTGGCTGGGCCATCTTGCCGTCTTGCCGGCGACGCGGTCGAATACTTCGATCTGCCTGTCCTTCACAGATCCGGATATCGCGGCGCTCGACGCCGACGGACAGGCGGCTTTCGCCAAGGGTCTTGTGTCGGCGCTCGACAAGGAAGGGGTCGCCTACGACATCGGCTCCTACCGCGACGCGCCTCCCGGCCTGCGCATCTGGTGTGGCGCGACCGTCGAGACCTCCGATCTCGAAGCGCTGCTGCCCTGGCTCGACTGGGCCTTCGCGGCACAGAAGGCGTCGCTGAAAGCGGCTGCCTGAGATTTCAGTGGCGGCCCGCGGGCCGCCCATTCCCGGATCAATCCCATTTTTCAAGGAGGTCGCCATGGCGCCCCGTGTTCTCGTCTCCGACAAACTCTCTCCCACCGCCGTACAAATCTTCAAGGATCGCGGTGTCGAGGTCGACTATCTGCCCGATCTCGGCAAGGACAAGGAAAAGTTGCTCGAGGTGATCAGCCAGTATGACGGCCTCGCCATCCGCTCGGCGACCAAGGTCACCGAAAAGCTGATCAACGCCGCCACCAGGCTCAAGGTCATCGGACGCGCCGGCATCGGCGTCGACAATGTCGATATCCCGGCGGCGAGCCGCAAGGGTATCATCGTGATGAACACGCCCTTCGGCAATTCGATCACGACGGCCGAGCACGCCGTGGCGATGATCTTCGCGCTCGCCCGCCAGATCCCGGAAGCCAACGCCTCGACCCATGCCGGCAAGTGGGAGAAGAACCGTTTCATGGGCGTCGAGATCACCGGCAAGACGCTGGGCGTCATCGGCTGCGGCAACATCGGTTCGATCGTCGCCACGCGTGGCGTCGGCCTGAAGATGCATGTCGTTGCCTTCGATCCGTTCCTGTCGGACAAGCGCGCCGAGGAGCTCGGCGTCGACAAGGTGGAGCTCGACGAGCTCTTCGCCCGCGCGGACTTCATCACGTTGCACACGCCGCTGACCGACAAGACGCGCAACATCATCGATGCCGGGGCAATCGCCAAGATGAAGAACGGCGTGCGCATCATCAATTGCGCCCGCGGCGGACTGGTCGTCGAGGCCGATCTGATCGCGGCTCTGAAGAGCGGCAAGGTGGCGGGCGCCGGCATCGACGTGTTCGAGGTCGAACCGGCCGAGCAGAACCCTCTGTTCGGCATGGAAAACGTGGTGGCCACGCCGCATCTCGGCGCCTCCACGGCGGAAGCGCAGGAGAACGTCGCGCTGCAGGTCGCCGAACAGATGTCGGACTACCTGATCAAGGGCGCCGTCTCCAATGCCATCAACATGCCGTCGATCACGGCGGAAGAAGCGCCGCGGCTGAAGCCGTTCGTCAAGCTCGCCGAAGTGCTCGGCGCCTTTGTCGGCCAGGTCACCGAGGATCCGATCAAGGAGGTCGAGATCCTGTTCGACGGCTCGACCGCGACGATGAACACGCGCGCGCTGATCAGTGCCGCCCTTGCCGGGCTGATCCGGCCGCAGGTCGCCGACGTCAACATGGTTTCGGCGCCGATCATGGTGAAGGAGCGCGGCATCATCGTCGCCGAGGTCAAGCGTGACAAGTCGGGCGTATTCGACGGCTACATCAAGCTCACCGTCAAGACCGAGCACATGACGCGTTCGATCGCCGGCACCTGCTTCTCCGACGGCAAGCCGCGCTTCATCCAGATCAAGGGCATCAACCTCGACGCCGAGGTTGGCCAGCACATGCTCTACACGACCAATGCCGACGCGCCCGGCATCATCGGCCTGCTTGGCACGGTGTGCGGCGAGAATGGCGTCAACATCGCGAACTTCCAGCTTGGCCGTAACCGGCCGGGCGGCGACGCCATCGCGCTGCTCTATCTCGATGCGCCGTTCCCGGAAAAGGTGCTGGAGCAGGTGCGGGCGCACACGTCGATCGACTCGGCCAAGCGGCTGCAGTTCGACGTGGGCGGGGTCTAGACCTGGTATCCTCATAACCGGCAAGCGTATCCTCCTGAAACGCGGCCCGCGTGCTTTGGCAAGCACGTGGGCCGTTTCAGTTTTGGCAGCTCGTGCCACCTCGAGGCGAACGTTGGCTTGCCTGTTTCCTGGCAATTTCGGCGTTCGTGCAGCTATGTTTAACCTCCGGCGAGCAGCGGAGCCAGTCCAAGGATCACCTTTCATCTCCCGGTAAATTAGGAAGCCCGACAAGCAGAAAGCCTGGCTCACTCTAACGATTTTGTGATCTGCTTGACGATCCCGCTTTCTTTCCTCACTTTGTCATCTATCGACTCGCGTGAATTAAACTTTACTAGTTTCATCATGATTTGTGCGCCCTTTTTAGAGGTGCGCCCGTTGTTGTCGAGGTGTCGACGATGGACCATCACAATACTGTCCGACTGAACCGACGTCTTTTCCTGTCTTCAGTCGCGATGTTTACCGTGACGGCTACCTCGGCCGGCCTTGCCCGCTCGTTCTCGGGGTCCTTGCCTTGGGCGCCCATGTCGGCCAATCCGCCGATGCGGGTCGTCCCTGGCGGCTGGCAATTCTTCTCGCCGCAGGAGGCGGCCCTGGTCGAGGCTATCGTCGATCGTCTCGTTCCCGCCGACGATCTCAGCGTGGGCGGCAAGGAGGCCGGCTGCGCCGTCTATATCGACAGTCAGTTGACGGGCGCGTTCGGAACTTCAAGCCGGCTCTACACGCAAGGGCCGTTCCTGCCGGGATTGCCCACGCAGGGATATCAGGACGAGGCCAATCCCGCCCAGCGTTACCGCGCCGGGCTCGCGGCCATAGACGCTTTCCTGAAGCAGCGGGACGGCAAGACATTTATCCAGCTTCAGCCGGCCGAGCAGGATGCATTCCTGACCGACATGGAGGCTGGAAAGGTCGAATTGCCTGATGGCGTCAAGGCCACCGGCTTCTTCGGACTTCTGTTGCAGAACACCATGGAAGGGTTCTTTGCCGATCCGGTCTATGGCGGCAACAAGGACATGGTGTCGTGGCGCATGCTCGGCTTTCCCGGCGCGCGCTATGATTATCGGGATCATGTCAGCAAGCACAATCAGCCTTATCCCAGGCCGCCCGTGTCCATCGAGGGCAGCCCGGAATGGCGTGTAAAAAGGAGCTGACCCATGACGACGATCCTGCCCCGCAAAGATGTCGTCATCGTCGGCCTCGGCTGGACCGGGTCAATTCTCGCGCATGAATTGACCGATCAGGGGCTGGACGTGCTGGCAATCGAGCGCGGTCCGTGGCGTGACACGGCAACCGATTTCAACATCGGCTATGCGCAGGATGAGTTGCGCTACAGCGTTCGGCGCGACCTGTTCCTGCAGCCCGCCGTGGAAACCATGACAATGCGCAACGATACGTCGCAGACGGCACTGCCAATGCGCGATTTCGGGTCCTTCCTGCCCGGCAACGGTGTCGGTGGCGCAGGCGTGCACTGGAACGGCCACACCTGGCGCTTCTGGGATTCAGACTTTCAGATCAAGACCAACCTGACACGGAAATACGGGGCGGCAAGGATCGCGGACCTTCAGGTCGAGGACTGGGGCGTGACCGGTGCCGAAATGGAGCCCTACTACGACCAGTTTGAATATCTGGCGGGAATTTCGGGCAAGGCCGGCAATATCAAGGGCAAGTTGCAGGAAGGCGGCAATCCGTTCGAGGATCCAAGGGCGCGGGACTATCCGAACCCGCCGATGGAGATGACCTACGCGCCGACCCTGTTCGCCAATGTTGGCCGCTCGATCGGTCTGCACCCGTTCCCGACGCCGTCCGCCAACATGTCACGGACCTATGTCAATCCGCTTGGCATCACCATGGGGCAGTGCACCTATTGCGGTTTCTGCGAGCGTTTCGGCTGCGCCAACTATTCCAAGTCGAGCGCCCAGACCACCATCCTTCCCGTGCTGATGAGGAAGGCCAATTTCGAGGTCCGGACAGACAGCGAAGTGCTGCATGTCGATCTCGCCGCCGGCGGCAAGTCGGCGCGCGGCGTGACCTATGTGGACTCCTCGGGGCAGGAATTCTTCCAGCCGGCCGATCTCGTGCTGTTGTGCGCCTACGGCCTGCACAATGCGCGATTGATGATGCTGTCGGGCATCGGCAAGATCTACGATCCCGCCACCGGCGAGGGAACGGTCGGCCGCAATTACTGCTACCAGACCAATGCCGGCGCGCAGGTGTTCTTCGACGACAAGAATTTCAATCCGTTCATCGCCGCCGGCGCGCTCGGCCAGACGATCGATGACTATAATGGCGACGCCTTCGATCATGGAGCGCTCGATTTCGTCGGCGGCGCGGGCATCAACTGCATCCCGACCAACGGGCGTCCGATCGGGACGAGGCCAACGTTGCCCGGCACGCCGAAATGGGGCAGCGCCTGGAAGAGGGCGACCGTCGACGGCTACAAGAGCACGCTCGGCTACTCGTCGCAGGGCAGCAGCTACGCGACGCGCACAAATTACCTAGATCTCGACCCGACCTACAAGGATCGCTTCGGCCGGCCGCTGATGCGCATGACGTTCGATTTTCCCGACAACGATATCCGCATGTCGAATTATGTCAGCGACCGGATGGAGGAGATCGCCAAGGCGCTTGGCGGCAAGCAGTACAACGTCAATCGTCTCAAGAAGGGCTGGAACAGCGTCCCCTATCAAAGCACCCACAATACAGGTGGCGCCATCATGGGGACGGATCCGAAGAAGAGCGCGGTCAACAGCTTCCTGCAAAGCTGGGACGTGCCCAACGTCTTCGTCATCGGGGCATCGGCCTTTCCACAGAATGCCGGCAAGAACCCGACCGGAACGGTAGGCGCGCTGGCCTTCCGTGCCGCCGACGCCATCCGTAACCAGTATCTGCGCAATCCCGGTACGCCGCTGGTGCAGGCATGAGGAGGCTCGCCGTCACGCTTGCCGCCGGCGCCGCGCTTCTGGCGATTGCTCCGGCAATCGCAGCCGACCAGGCGGACCAGATCATGCGCGGCCAGTACCAGGCCGTTCTCGGTGACTGCGCGGGCTGTCACACAAGGCCAGGCGGCAAGCCGCTCGCCGGCGGCCTGCCGCTCGAAACGCCGTTCGGCGCACTGGTGCCTCCCAACATCACCCCCGACCACGAAACGGGCATCGGCAATTGGTCGGAGGCCGATTTCCGCAGCATGATGAAGTCAGGCATCGGCCACGATGGCGTGCGGCTCTACCCCGCCATGCCATACCCCGCCTATACCAGGATGAACGAGCAGGACATTTCAGACCTGTGGGCCTACCTCACCACGGTCGAGCCGGTGTCCAACAAGGTCGAAGCCAATCAACTGCCGTTTCCTCTGAACATCCGGCTGGCGATGTGGGGCTGGAATCTCCTCAACTTCACCGAGGACGGCTTCAAGCCGGACCCTTCCAAGTCGGCGGAATGGAATCGCGGCGCCTATATCGTGCAGGGGGCCGGGCACTGCGGCACCTGCCATACGCCCAAATCCTTCCTCGGAGCCGACCAGGATAGCAGCTTCCTGCAAGGGGCATCGCTGCAGGGCTGGTTCGCGCCCGACATCACCAACAATGCCCAATCCGGCCTGGGGAAATGGTCGCAGGATGATGTGGTCAGCTACCTCAAGACCGGTGTCAACGCGCATTCGATCGCGTCCGGTCCGATGGCCGAGGCCATCGAAAACTCGACCTCGAAAATGACCGATCAGGACCTCAAGGCGGTGGCCGTTTATCTCAAGAGCCTGGGCCCGGACACTGCCATTGTGCCTGTACCGAAGCCCGACGAAGCGCGCATGATCGCGGGCGAGGCGATCTACCATGACAATTGTTCGGCTTGCCATGGAGCCGATGGTGCCGGGGCCGGGGCGCTTTTCCCGGCGCTGGCCGGCAACTCGATCGTCGCGCAGGGCAATACTGAAACGCTTGCCCGGGTGATTCTCGCCGGAAGCCAGGCTGTCCATACGGCCAGCGCACCAACGACACCGGCCATGCCCTCGCTGGCGTGGCGCCTGAAGGATCAGGAAATCGCCGACGTCTTGACCTATGTGCGCAGCAGCTGGGGCAACTCAGCTCCGGCGGTTTCATCCGACGATATCGCGTCGGTCCGCAAGGAATTGCCGCAGTAGCACGTTATCGAAATCGGCGGTCCAGCATCGCCACCTTTCGCCCGCTGTATTCGGCAAGCGCGATGCCGCCCAGCACGAGGACCAGCGCCAGTGCCTGATAGAGCTGGAACGTCTCGCCGACGATCAGCACCGAAAGCAGCGTGCCGAAGATCGGCACCAGGTTGATGAACAGGCCGGCGCGGTTGGCGCCGATCAACTCGTTGCCCCTGATGTAGGTTACCTGCGAGATGACGGAAGCGCCGATCGCGGTATAGACGATCACCGTCCAGCCGCGCGCGTCGGGCGCGACGGCCTTGCCGGCGGCGACCTCCCACAGGAGGAAGGGCAGCGAGGTGATGAGCGCGGCGACTGCCAGGGACAGCATCAGGCTCTGCCAGTGCATCACCGGCTTCAGCCGCAAGCCGACCGTATAGCCGCTGTAGAGGACAACCGCGACCAGCATGATGGCGTCGCCGAAATTGAGCTCCAGCGTCAGCAGCCGGCGCGGGTCGCCGTGGCAGGCGGTCAGGATCACGCCGGCGATGGTCAGCACGACGCCGGCAATCTGCGCCCAACTCACACGCAGGCGGAAGAAGATGAAGTTGGCGAGGATGATCAGGACCGGCATCGCCGCCTGCTCGATCGAGACGTTGATGGCAGTCGTGTAGTTGAGCGCCGTATAGAAGATGGTGTTGAACAGGGTGAAGCCGCTGGCCCCAAGTGCCGCCAGCACCAACCAGTGCCGGCGCACCACCGGCCAATCCTGCCGGATCGTGCGCCAGCCGACCGGCAGCAGGATGGCGACTGCCAGCACCCAGCGCAGGAAGACCAATGTCATCGGCGAGACGTGATCGACCGCCAGCTTCCCGGCCACCGAATTGCCTCCCCACAGCAAGGTGGTGAGCAGCAGGAATATGTAGGCGCTTCGATGCATCGCGGAATTCCGGCCGCGGCGGGTGTGCCGGGGTGTTTGCCGGCCTATTGCCCCCGCCAGCCCAAGTAAATGATGTCAAAGCCGAAAATTGTTGTGCCTCAGGGCATTTTAGGCGGCAAAGAGAGGTCGCACTCGCGAGGTCTTGACGCTATAGAGGCCTGTCGTTTCGAACCATATCCAGGCCGCTCGGCGGCATCTCAAGGGAAAAGAAACATGGCCAATGTGGTGGTCGTCGGCTCGCAGTGGGGTGACGAAGGCAAGGGCAAGATCGTCGACTGGCTGTCGGAGCGCGCCGATGTGGTGGTGCGTTTCCAGGGTGGCCACAATGCCGGCCACACGCTGGTCGTCGACGGCAAGGTCTACAAGCTGTCGCTGTTGCCGTCCGGTGTCGTGCGGCAGGGCAAGCTGTCCATCATCGGCAATGGCGTGGTCTTCGACCCGCATGCTTTCGTGGCCGAAGTGGCGAAACTCAAGGCGCAGGGCGTCGAAGTGGCGCCGGATCGCCTGAAAATAGCCGAAAACACGGCGCTTATCCTGTCGGTGCACCGGGAGTTGGACGGATTCCGCGAGGACGCCGCCTCAAATTCCGGAACGAAGATTGGCACGACCCGCCGAGGTATCGGTCCGGCCTATGAGGACAAGGTGGGTCGGCGCGCGGTGCGGGTGATGGATCTGGCGGACTTGGAAACGCTTCCCCTGAAGGTCGACAGGTTGCTGACGCATCACAATGCGCTGCGCCGTGGGCTTGGCCACGCGGAAGTCACGCATGACGCGATCATGGCGGAGTTGACGTCGGTCGCGGATGAGATCCTGCCCTATATGGACCGCGTCTGGAAAATTCTCGACGACAAGCGCCGCGCCGGCGAGCGCATTCTGTTCGAGGGCGCGCAAGGCACCCTGCTCGATATCGATCACGGCACTTATCCCTTTGTCACCTCGTCCAACACGGTGGCTGGGCAGGCCGCCGCCGGCTCCGGTGTCGGTCCGGGCGCCATTGGCTATGTGCTCGGCATCACCAAGGCCTATACGACGCGCGTTGGCGAAGGTCCGTTCCCGACCGAACAGAAGAACGAGATTGGCGAATTCCTCGGCACGCGCGGTCATGAGTTCGGCGTCGTCACAGGGCGCAAGCGCCGCTGCGGCTGGTTCGACGCGGTGCTGGTGCGCCAGGCGGTCGCCGTCAACGGCATCAAGGGCATCGCGCTGACCAAGCTCGACGTGCTCGACGGGCTGGACGAAATCAAGGTCTGCACCGGCTATCGCCTCGATGGCGAGATGATCGACTACCTGCCGGCCAGCCAGGGCGCGCAGGCCCGTGTCGAGCCGGTCTACGAGACGCTGGAGGGGTGGAAAGGCACCACCGCAGGCGCGCGCAGCTGGAACGACCTGCCGGCACAGGCGGTCAAATATGTCCGCTACATCGAGGAGTTGATCGGCGCGCCGGTAGCACTCCTCTCCACCAGCCCGGAACGGGATGACACGATACTTGTGACCGATCCGTTTCAAGACTAGTTTCTGAAGCCTTTCCGGGCATCGCGGCTGATTTGCGGGGGCCGGCGCGGAAGCAAAATACAGGTCGACTGAAGCATGGCAGATTTCGTTGCTATTCTGAAAAAGGCGCTCGACAAGCACGGTGACGAGACGCCCGAGAAGCGTACGCGCATCTATGACAGCGTTCGTACCATGCTCGCCAAGAAGCTTGCGGACTATTCGCCGCCGCCGGCCGCCGAAGCCATAAACATGCAGAAGCGCTCGCTGGAAGACGCTATCGCGGTCGTCGAGCGGGACTATGCCAAGAGCGTGCCGGAAACAGACCCGCTCGCCGAGCTGGAGCACATCTTTTCCTCCATCGACCGCAACAAGAACCAACCGAGCCACACGCGCCAGCCGGTGAAGGCGGAGCCGGTATGGCCGGCGCCGCCAGCGCCGCCCGCCGCCAAGCCGGAACCCTACCGGCCGGCACCACCGCCCGCCGCCAAGGCCGAGCCGAGCTGGCAGAAGCCCACGCCGGTGCAACCGGCGGCTCCAAACCTTGCCGACCATGCCTTGCCGGGCATGGATGCGGACCAGGACGATGACCGGGCCGATGTCTTCGCGAATGACGAAGAGCCGGAGGCGGGCGATACCTTCCAGCGCCTGCGTCCAGCCGAACGCAAGCGCAGCTATGGCGGGCTGATCGCCGCCGTCGTCGCCCTGTTGGTCGTTGCCGGCGGCGGCTATGGCATCTGGCTGAACAAGGGCGCCTTCAGCAGGATGCTGGGCCTGGACGGCGGCAAGGTTGTCGCCAAGACCGAGCCGGTGAAACCGGCGCCGGCCAAGCCGGCTAGCGACGCAGCGGCGACGCCACCGGCACCGGCAGCCGGCGCCGAAGGAACCAAATTCACGCAGCGCCTGACGCCTGAAGGCGGCGAAACCGATCCCGGCCCGGCCGGCGGGCAGAGCGGCATAGGCGAGGGTGAATCCGTCGCCGCGCTGACGACGCCACCTTCGGCGACCACCGCCCCGGCGGCTCCGCCACCGGTCACCGGCGCGCCGGCCGCAGCTGCACCCGCCGCGGCCGCGCCCGCCGCGACCACGCCCGCGCCGGGTGCCGCGCCCGCGACACCGCCCGCCAACGGAACCGCACCCGCGGCGCCGGCCGATGCCGCCGCCACACCGCCGCCCGCGCCGGCGGGCGCTACGCCCGCGGCACCGGCGGCCGCTCCGGCGACGGAGGCCTCGGTACCGGTCGGCCAGAAGGCGATCTTCTATGAGGAGCGCACCAGCACGGCACAGGGGTCGGCCGAGCCCGGCAGCATCGTCTGGTCGCTGGTGCAGGAATCGCCGGGTGGCGACCTGCCGCCCGAGCCGGCGATCCGTGCCGAGGCGACCATCCCCGGCAAGGACATCCAGTTGCGCATGACCATCCGCCGCAACACCGACCAGACGCTGCCGGCCAGCCATATCATCGAGATGATCTTCCTGACGCCCGACGGTTTCGAAGGCGGCGGTGTCGACAACATCCTGCGCGTCGCCATGAAAAGCTCCGAACAGGATGCCGGCAGCCCGCTGATCGGCATCCCGGCCAAGATCGCCGACGGCTTCTTCCTCGTCGCGCTCAATGACACCAAGGCCGACGAGGACGCCAACATGACCCTGTTGCGCGGCCAGGACTGGATCGACGTGCCGGTGGTCTACAAGACCGGACGGCGGGCACTGCTGACCATGGAAAAAGGCATTCCCGGCGAGAAGGTGTTCGACGAGGCGATCAAGGCCTGGCAGGCGAAGACGGCGGGCTGAGAGAGCGGCGTAACGCTCGCCTTTGTTCAGAAGCCCTGGAACAGCATGTCGAGCGCGGCGACGATGTCGTCGTGATATTTCGTCAGGTTCAGCCGGCTTTCACCCAATTCGCTCGCTGGAACGGTGGCAATCAGGTGTGTCGCCATGACCAGCTTCCGGCCATTGACCTCGAAGATCGGATGAAGTTTTCGCATCGGCGGCGGCACCGCTGCGATCGGAAGAAGCGGGATGACTAACCGTGTCTTGAAATTGTCGAGCAGGTCGGATTGAACGTCGAGCACATAGTTGCCTTCGATACGGCCAGCGAAGACATCATAGCGTGCCATCAGAACTGTCGGTACTCTTCCAAAGGAATGCCGTTCTTTTCGACGTAGTCGTTCCAAGCATCCATTGTGGCCCGGTTCTCAAGCTTCCAAAGCCGTGTTTTTTCCGCAGCCACAGCCTCCGCGATGCCAGCTTCCGCGGCGCGTGAGACATTCACGTCAAGCCCCTTGGCTTCCCTCATGAGGTTCGAGTCGATCGACAGATTTGCAGGCTGACGGATCGCATTCAAGGCAATCTTACGCATAATGGCCTCCGCAACATGCGCATAATGTATGCGCATTCTTGCACGGGAGCAATAATGGAGTGGCTCTGGCTGGTGGTCCCGGTTTCCGCCATGGCTCTGGGCGTTCGTCGCTTCAATCGACAAATCGTTGTCGATTGATCGGCCTACGGCCGAACGCTCCTCACCCCTCCATCTCTTCCCGTAGCATCTCCAGCTCCAGCCACTCTTCCTCGAGCGCGGCCAGCGTCGCGCGTTCCTTGTCGAGGGCGGCGATGGTCTTCTGAAACGAGGCCGGGTCGCGCTCGTAATAGGCCGGGTCGGCGATGTTGTTCTCCAGCCGCGAGATCGACGCGGTCACCGCCTCGATCTTCTTCGGCAGCGATTCCAGGGCGAATTTCTGCTTGAACGACAGTTTTTTCGCGGGCCCTTTTGGGGTTGCCGGTTCGCTCTTGCCCGCCGCCGGCGTATCGGCGGCTTCCGCCTTGGCGCGGGCCTTGCGGTCATCGAGCCGGGTGCCGCCGCGCTGCGCCAGCATGTCGGAATAGCCGCCGGCATATTCGACCCAGCGGCCGCCGCCGTCCGGCGCGATGACGCTGGTCACGGTGCGGTCGAGAAAATCTCGGTCGTGGCTGACCAGTATGACGGTGCCGGCAAAACCAGCGACCAGTTCCTGCAGCAGCTCCAGCGTCTCCATGTCGAGATCGTTGGTCGGTTCATCGAGCACCAGCAGGTTTGCCGGCCGCGCGAGCACGCGCGCCAGGATCAGCCGCGCCCGCTCGCCGCCGGACAGTTCGCGCACCGGCGTGCGCGCCTGCTCCGGCTTGAACAGGAAATCCTTCATGTAGGAGACGACATGGCGCTGCTCGCCATTGATGACGAGGTTTTCGCCGCGCCCGTCGGTGAGGTATTGCGCCAGCGTCTCCTGTGGGTCGACCGCCTCGCGCTTCTGGTCGAGCGTGGCGATTTCCAGATTGGTGCCGAGGCGCACCGAGCCGGCGTCCGGCGGCAATTCGCCGGTCAGCATCTTCAGCAACGTGGTCTTGCCGGCGCCGTTCGGCCCGACGAGGCCGACACGGTCGCCGCGCTGGATGCGGGTCGAGAACCCCTTGACCACGGTGAGATCGCCGAAGCTCTTCTCGATGTTTTTTGCTTCGATCACCAGCTTGCCGGATTCGGCTGCATCGCTCGCCACCATGGTGGCGTTGCCTTCGGCGCCGCGATGGCCGCGGAAGCGCTGGCGCATGGTCTGCAACTCGCCGAGGCGGCGCATGTTGCGCTTGCGCCGCGCCGTGACGCCATAGCGCAGCCAGTGCTCCTCGCGCACGATCTGGCGGCCAAGCTTGTGCTGCTCGCGCTCTTCCTCTTCCAGGATGAGATCGCGCCATTCCTCGAAATGGCCAAAACCCTTGTCCAGCCTGCGGGTCTGGCCACGGTCGAGCCAGACGGTGGCGCGTGACACGCGTTCGAGGAAGCGGCGGTCGTGCGAGATGACGATGAGCGCCGAAGAGGTGCGGACGAGCTCTTCTTCGAGCCATTCGATGACGGACAGGTCAAGGTGGTTGGTCGGCTCATCAAGCAGCAGAATGTCGGGTTCCGGCGCCATGACGCGGGCGAGGGCTGCGCGCCTGGCCTCGCCGCCTGAGAGATCGCCCGGCCGCTCTTCGCCCGACAATCCAAGATGCTCCATCAGATAGGAGGCGCGGTAGGGATCGTCGGCGGGCCCGAGGCCCGCCTCGACATAGGCGCGCACGGTGGCGAAACCTTCCATGTCGGGCATCTGCGGCAGATAGCGGACCGTCGCCGAGGGTTGGCGGAAGACTTCGCCGTCCTGCGGCTCGATAAGGCCGGCGGCGATCTTCAGCAGCGTCGACTTGCCGGAGCCATTGCGGCCGACCAGCGCGATCTTGTCGCCGGCCGAAGCGGTCAAGGCGGCGCCGTCGAGCAGTGGCGTGCCGCCGAAGGTCAGTTTTATCCCGTCGAGATTGAGAAGAGGCGGGGCCATGTCAGCTTTCGGGCAAGGGATAGGGATGGACGAGCAGCAGCGCGCGGCCATGGCCGAGCGCGATGTCGAGGCGGCCCCCGGTCTCGTCGAACTTGACCTCGTTGGAGATGGTCAGTGATGAGCCGAAGGCCACCTCGACCTGGTTCAGCGGCCATTTGGCTCCGGTGACGGTCAGGCCGGCAAGTTCGGAAAAGCCGAGGATCGAAAATAGCGTGCCGTCGGCATAGTCGAAGCCGGCCTTTCCCAACAGCAGGGGCACGCCTTCCTGGGCGCCGCTGGTCAGCAGCACCTCCGTTCCGGCCTCGGAAAGGCGCAGGGCGAGCGCCAGATGCAGGAAGGCATGGTCGGCGCGCTTGCCGCCAAACGCGCCCGCCAGCACAAGGCGGGTCGCGCCGCGCTCAAGGGCCGCCGCGATCGCCAGTTCTCCGTCGGTCTTGTCTTTTTCCGCCGGGAAGGTCTGGCGGGGCACCGCGGCGAGGTCGGCGGGCAGGTCGGCCGGCACCGAATCGAAATCACCTACCCACAATTCCGGCACAAGGCCGAGCAGCCTGGCGTGGCCGATGCCGGCGTCGGCGGCGATGACGCGTGAGCCCTCGACCTGGCGGTCGAGCCGGGGCGTGCGGATGAGATTGCCGCCAAGCAGGATGGTGAATGTGCTCATATCCGGTGGCCTGTACCAGCCCGGCGGCGGAAACGGAAGGCGGCAAACTCCCACTTGCGCGGTTCCTCGGCCGGGCCTATGTGTCGAAACGCTCTAACGGGGTGCCGGACGCGATCTTTCGCGGACCGGCTGAGAGGCAGTCTCGCCAACCCGCTGAACCTGATCCGGTTTGTACCGGCGGAGGGATTAGACGTTTCGGACAGTCCGACGCCTCAATTCCTTGTCACGCGAACGAAGGAGGCGCCGATGCGCACGCTTTTATACTCTCTTGTCTCAGCCATGGTCGTTGCGTTGTCGGGGCCGGCCTTGGCCAAGGACAAGCTCACCGTCTACACCTATGAAAGCTTTACCGCCGACTGGGGTCCAGGTCCCGTGGTTAAGAAGGAGTTCGAGGCCGAATGCGGCTGCGACGTCGAGTTCGTCTCGGTCGCCGATGGCGTGGCGCTGCTCAACCGCGTCAAGCTCGAAGGGGCGTCGACCAAGGCCGATATCGTGCTTGGCCTCGACACCAATCTCACCGCCGATGCCAAGGCTAGCGGGTTGTTCGCGCCGCATGGCGCGGTAAGCGACGTCAATGTGCCGGGCGGCTGGAGCGACGATACTTTCGTTCCGTTCGACTACGGGTATTTCGCCGTCGTCTACGATACCGAGAAGCTGAAGAGCCCGCCCAAGAGCCTGAAGGACCTGGTCGAAGGCAGTGCCGACGACAAGATCGTCATCCAGGATCCGCGCACCTCGACGCCGGGCCTCGGCCTGTTGTTGTGGGTGAAGTCCGTCTATGGCGACAAGGCGCCGGAGGCCTGGGCCAAGCTCAAGGCCAAGGTGCTGACCGTGACGCCCGGCTGGAGCGAGGCCTATGGCCTGTTCACCAAGGGCGAGGCGCCGATGGTCCTGTCCTATACGACGTCGCCGGCCTACCACATGGTCGCCGAGAATACGCAGCGCTACCAGGCGGCTTCCTTTGAAGAGGGCGAATACCTGCAGATCGAGGTCGCCGGCATCACCACGACCGGGGCCAGGAACCCGCTGGCGGCAAAGTTCATCGCCTTCATGACCGGACCGAAATTCCAGGACGCGATCCCCGAGACCAACTGGATGTTCCCGGCCGGCAAGACCGACAAGCCGCTCAACCCGGCCTTCGACAGGCTTGTCAAGCCGACCAAGACCTTGCTGTTCAGCCCGGAGGAGGTCGCGGCCAACCGCAAGCCCTGGGTCGATGAATGGCTGGCGGTGATGAGCAAATGAACGCGCTCTTCACCCTCCCCCTTGTGAGGAGGGTCGATCCGCGCAGCGGAGCGGGGTGGGGGCTGCGACACTGAGCACTGCCTCACCCCCACCCAGGCTCGCGGACACCGCTTCGCGGCATCCGCGCTCCGACCCTCCCCACAGGGGGGAGGGTGGAAGGCGCGCATCTGACTCCCGCATCACCGCCGGCATCATCGCGCTCGCCGCGATCACGCTGCTGATCGGTGGCGCGTTTGCCGGCTTGCTCGTCGAAGGCGCTCATGACTTCTCGGGCGCGTGGGCGGCCTTCGATCCCTATCTCCTTCGCGTCGTGCGCTTCACGCTCTGGCAGGCAATCCTTTCGACGCTGCTTTCGGTCATCCCGGCACTCTTCGTCGCACGCGCCCTGTCGCGGCATCCGCGCTTCCTTGGCCGCGCCTTCATCCTGCAGCTCTTTGCCGTGCCGCTGGCGCTGCCGGCGATCGTCGCGGCGCTCGGCATCCTGGCGCTCTACGGTCGCGCCGGCTACTTCGCCGGGCTGTTCAGCGCGATTGGCGGCGGGGGCTGGCCTGGCATTTACGGCCTGTCCGGCATTCTCGTCGCCCATATCTTCTTCAACCTACCGCTTAGCGTGCGACTGCTGCTCGAGGCGCTGCAGACCATTCCCGCCGACCAGTGGCGGCTGGCGAGCCAGCTCGGCATGGGCGCGCGGCCGGCGTTCCGGTTGATTGAATGGCCGACGCTGCGTGCCGCTCTGCCTGGCGTCGCCGGGCTGGTCTTCATGCTCTGCATCACGTCTTTCACCATCGTTTTGACGCTCGGCGGCGGGCCTGCCGCGACGACGCTGGAGGTCGGCATCTATCAGGCGCTGCGCTTCGATTTCGATCCCGCGCGCGCGGTCGCCCTGACATTGCTGCAGATCGCCCTGACCTTTGTCGTGGTGCTGGCGCTGACGCGGCTTGGCGCCAACGTCGTCGGCGACACCAACCTGCCGGTCGCGCCGCGCCGCTATCTCTCCGTCAACGGAACCGAGGCGTCGCTGAACGCCGCGCTCATCGTTTTGGCGCTGCTGTTCGTTGTCGGACCGATGGCCGCGACCGTGGCCGCCGGTTTGGGCGCCGATCTCGGCCGGCTCGCCGGCGAGGCCGCCGTCCGGCAAGCGACGCTGACCAGCGCGGTGCTCGCCTTCCTGTCGGCGCTGCTCTCGGTGATGCTGTCGCTGGCGCTCACCATGGCGCGGCGAGCGCTGGCGCTGGGCCGCCGTGCCGGGCCAAGGACATTGCTTGAGCACGCAACCGACACCGGCGCGGGGTTCGTCCTGGTCGTGCCGCCCATCGTCATCGGCGCCGGCTGGTTCCTGTTGCTGCGCCATGCCGGCGATGTCTTCGCCGTGGCCCCGGTGATGGTTGTCACCGTCAATGCTGTCATGGCGATGCCGTTCGCGCTGCGGGCCGTCCGTCCCGCCTATGACGCGGCGAGCGAGCGTCACGAACGGCTCTGCGCGCAGCTCGGCATTGCCGGCTGGGCGAGATTGCGGCTGGTCGACTGGCCATCACTGCGGCGTCCGCTCGCCACCGCTTTTGCTTTCGCCATGGCGCTTTCGCTCGGCGATCTCGGCGTGATCGCGCTGTTCGGCAGTGATTCCGTGCAGACCTTGCCCTACCTTCTCCTGGCGCGCATGGGCAGCTACCGCACCGAGGACGCCGCCGGCCTGGCGTTGTTGCTTGGCTTCGTCTGCCTCGCATTGGTGCTGGCCGCGGATTGGCTCGGCAGGGAAAAGGTCGGCAATGTCTGACGGGGCAATGGACAGGAAGGGCGTTCCGGTGCGGCTGGACAAGGTTTCGTTCAGCTATGGCGAGGCTCCGCTCGCCTTCGATGTCACGTTCGCCGCGGCGGAAATCACCGCCATCATGGGGCCGAGCGGTTCGGGCAAGTCGACGCTGCTCAACCTCATAGCCGGGTTCGAGACGCCGTTGTCCGGCCGCGTGCTGATCGGCGGGACCGACGCCGGCGCCGCGCCACCGGCTGAACGGCCAGTGTCGATGGTGTTCCAGGAAAACAACCTTTTCGCCCATCTGTCCGTCGAGCAGAATGTCGGGCTCGGCCGCTCGCCATCGCTGCGGCTGACGGAGGCGGACCGCGCTGATATCGCCGGGGCGCTGGCGCGCACAGGCCTTGGCGGCAAGGAAAAACGCTTGCCGCGCGAGCTCTCCGGCGGCGAGCGCCAGCGCGTCGCCCTGGCGCGCGTGCTGGTGCGTGATCGCCCGGTGCTTCTGCTCGACGAGCCCTTCGCTTCGCTCGGGCCAGCCTTGCGTGACGACATGCTCGATCTGGTCGCCGGCGTGCATGCGGAACGTGGCATGACGGTGCTGTTCGTCACGCATCAGCCGGAGGACGCCCGCCGCATCGGCCAGAATGTGGTGTTTCTGGACAATGGTATTGTGGCGGCGACCGGCAGCGCGGGCGATTTCTTTGCCGGGGCTGGTCCCGATGCGTTCCGGCGCTATATCGGTGCCAGTGCCGGGAATGCCGTATCACGAGATATTGCCCGGAAGCGGACATAATTTACGGTCAAACCGGCCTCAGGCGATGGGGCGCTTGCTTGCCATGGCAGAAGTAGTGTGGCTAGGTCCGCCCTACTGGTCCGGCACAAGCCGTGATTTGCCTACAGCATCCGCCGCACGTCTCGAGGGACGCGTGACGGATGCTGTAGAAGTTTGTTTTTTGCGCATGACAGGTTCCGAAGATCGCCCCCGATTTTCGTGGTCATGCGCCAGGACCTGAAAGGAAGCCGTTCTGGCGATCGGCGTTGACAAGCTGCGAATGAATCCACTGGCGCGCTTTCTGGCGCTGGCCGGCTTTGCCGTGGCGCTTGCAAGCTGCCAGATGTTCACGCCTCCGGAGGTCCAGGAATCCGGCTTCCAGCCGTCCGACAAGCCGATCACGGTCGACAATGTCGCCGCCAACAACAAACTCGCCGAACTCGCCAAGGCGCAGCACCCGCGCATCCTGGCCACCTATGGCGGCGAGTATTCCGATCCCAAGCTCGAGCGCATGGTCGCCAAGGTGGTCGGCAACCTGACCGTCGTGTCGGCGAACCCGACCCAGACCTACCGCATCACCATCCTCAACTCGCCCAACGTCAACGCCTTCGCGCTGCCGGGCGGCTATCTCTACATCACGCGCGGGCTGCTGGCGCTGGCCAATGATTCGTCCGAACTCGCCGCCGTCATCGCGCATGAGATGGGTCACGTCACCGCCAACCACGGTCTGCAGCGCCAGCAGCTCGAGGCCGAGGAAGGCCTGGCGACCAAGGTGGTCTCTGACGTGCTGGGTGACAGCCCGACCGCCAAGGCGGCACTGATCCGCGGCAAGCTCAGGCTGGCGCAGTTCTCGCGCAACCAGGAGCTTGAGGCCGACGCCATCGGCATCAAGTCGATCGGCGAAGCCGGCTACGATCCCTATGCCGCCGGCCGCTTCCTGCAGTCGATGTCGGCCTATACCGATTTCCGGTCGATCAGCGGTGCCACCGATGCCAGCCTCGACTTCCTGGCCACGCATCCAAACACGCCGCAGCGCATCGACCTGGCGCAGCGCCATGCCCGCCAGTTCGGCGCACCCGGGGTCGGCACGCGCGACCGCGATTCCTTCCTCGCCGGCATAGATGGCCTGCTCTACGGCGATACACCGGAGGAAGGCTATGTGCGCGGCGAGACCTTCCTGCATCCGGGGCTCGGCGTGTCGTTCACGGTGCCGGACGGTTTCATCATCGACAATTCGGCGGCGGCGGTGACAGCGACCGGGCCGGGCGACATCGCGATCCGCTTCGACGGCGTTTCGATCGACAAGAACCGCGCCTTGACCGACTATATCAGAAGCGGCTGGGTGGCTGGCCTCGACGACAGCACGGTCAAGCAGGAAACCATCAACGGCAACGAGGCGGCGACCGCGCATGCCGGCGCAGAAGGCTGGCAGTTCGACATAGCGGTGATCCGCGCCGGCGGTCAGGTCTACCGGCTCCTGACCGCGGCTCCCTCTGCCAGCACCTCGCTGGACACGGTCGCGCGCTCGGTCAGCGGCTCGTTCCGTATCCTGAGCGCCGCTGAGAAGGCGGCCTTGAAACCGCTGCATATCCGCGTGCTCACCGTGCAGCCGGGCCAGACCATGGGCACGCTCGCCGCGCAGATGGTCGGCGTCGACCGCAAGCTCGACCTGTTCCGGGTGCTCAATGCGCTGTCGCCGGGGGCCGCGGTTTCGGCCGGCGACAAGGTCAAGATCGTCACCGACAAGTAAGAGCACGCTCCAAACTCACTTCGCTGGACGCCTGCCGCGGGTTTTTGTGCTTCCGGTTCTCATGGACTTAGAGTCCACTCCGCTCCGGTTCTCGAAACCCACGCCATTCGCCTCAGCGGAGCGAGTTTTCAACGCGCTCTTGATCCCGTGCTTTTGAGCGGTCAGGCGGCTGTCGCCAGAAACTCCGGATTCTGCTTCACCAGCGCGACCTTGAGCTTTTCCATGGCGCGCGCCTCGATCTGGCGGACGCGTTCCTTGGAAATGCCAAGCGTCTCGCCAAGCGCCTCGAGCGTGGCGCCTTCGTCGTTCAGCCGGCGCTCCTCGATGATCCTCAGTTCGCGCGCGTTAAGCGCACGAAGCGCCTCTCGCAGCCAGAGCGAGCGGCGCGCGACATCGATCCTGTCGCCGACGATCTCGTCGGGCAGGGGATCGTCCGAGACCAGGAAGTCCATGCGCTCGGTGCCGCCTGAATCGTCGGCAAGCGGCACGTTGAGCGAGGAGTCGGGTGCCGACAGCCGCGAGTCCATCATCGCCACATCAGCCTCGGAAACGCCAAGCGCAACCGAAACTTCGCGGTAGAGCGTTGTGTTGGAGAGCGGCTCCGCACCGTTCGCCAGCCGGGCGCGCAGGCGCCGCAGGTTGAAGAACAGCGCCTTTTGCGCCGAACTGGTGCCGCCGCGCACAATCGACCAGTTGCGCAGGATGTAATCCTGCATCGAGGCGCGGATCCACCACGTCGCATAGGTCGAGAACCGCACTTCGCGTTCCGGCTCGAAGCGGGCGGCGGCCTCGAGCAGGCCGACATGGCCTTCCTGGATCAGGTCGCCGAGCGGCAGGCCGTAATGGCGGAATTTCGAGGCCATGGAAATGACCAGCCGCATATGGGCGACGGTGATGCAGTGCAACGCGTTCTGGTCGTTGTCTTCCTTCCAGAGCAGGGCCAGCCGATGCTCCTCATCCCGTTCGAGATAGGGAGCCTTCATCGCCGCGCGGACCATGATCCGTCCTGCCGTGTCTTCCATCATGAGGCGCTCCCTGGTTCAGGCGATACGACTTGCGAACTTGGCAGGGCACCGGTTGAAATCGCCGCGTCGCGCCCTAGAACAGCCAAAACTGCCATGCGCGAGAAAGGTTCCGCTGGCGCGGGCGGGCGAGTGACGCTGTTCAGGCGATTTCAAACCGTCGCCCGGACGCCTCGGACGCTGCTAACAATCCCTTTTTGAGAATTACGTTTCGGAAATTATTTGTTTTTGAAATCTGATTCCTTATTCTTTCTGTCGGCATCTGTCATTTTCCAGCCCTCACAACAGGCCGGATTTCAGGCCAAGGACGGGATCACAAAAAGATGAAATGGCTCAAGTCGCTTATCGTCGCCGGAACGCTGCAGGCCTTGGCGGTCACTTCAGGCCATGCGGGCGCCAATCTCGATCAGATCAAGCAGGCCGGCGTCATCAAGGTCGGCACGGAAGGCACATACGCACCCTTCACCTATCATGACGCTTCGGGCGCGCTGGTCGGCTTCGACGTCGAGATCGCCAAGGCGATCGCCGACAAGCTGGGTGTCAAGGTCGAGTTCCTTGAAGGCAAGTGGGATGGGCTGATCGCCGGTCTCGACGTCAGCCGCTATGACGCCGTCATCAATGAGGTCGGCATCACCGACGCACGCAAGGCCAAGTATGATTTCTCCGATCCCTACATCGCTTCCAAGGCGGTGCTGATCGTGCGCGGCGACAACAATGACATCAAGACTTTCGCCGACCTCAAGGGCAAGAAGTCGGCGCAGTCGCTGACCTCGAATTTCGGCAAGCTGGCCGAGGCCAACGGCGCCGAGCTCGTCGGCACCGACGGCTTCGACCAGTCGATCCAGCTTCTGCTGACCGGCCGTGCCGACGCCACCATCAATGACAGCCTGTCGTTCCTCGACTTCAAGAAACACAAGCCCGACGCCAATGTGAAGATCGCCGCGCAGGAAGAAAACGCCGATTATTCCGGCGTTATCGTGCGCAAGGGCGATCCCGAGCTGGTCGCGGCCATCAACAAGGCACTGGCCGATATCAAGGCCGACGGCACCTATAAGAAGATCGCCGACACTTATTTCGGCCAGGACGTTTCGAAGTAGTTGATTATCGGGGCCGGTTTTTCGGCCCTGCAACATGCCCAGCGGCGAGCCGTCTTTGACGGCCCGCCGCTTTTGTCGTGATATGGCGCCTGCATTCGCATTCCGATAACGCCGCCGCGATCATTCTGGGGGTCTTTCGTGCCGCACTGGCTGCAACTGATGCTGGAGTCGCTGCCTTCGCTGCTCTGGGCCGCTCTCATCTTCACCGTGCCGTTGACGCTGTTGTCGTTCGTCCTCGGCCTGACGGTTGGCCTCGGCGCGGCACTTGGCCGGCTGTTCGGACCAAGGCCGCTGGTCGCGGTCGTGCGCTTCTATGTCTGGATCTTCCGCGGCACGCCGCTCCTGGTGCAACTGTTCCTGATCTTCTACGGCCTGCCGTCGCTTGGCATCCTGCTCGACGCCTTCACGGCAGCGTTGATCGGCTTTACGCTCAACATCGGCGCCTACACGTCGGAGATCATCCGCGCGGCAATCGGCTCCGTGCCGAAAGGCCAGTGGGAAGCCGCCTATTCGATCGGCATGACCTGGAGCCAGGCGATGCGGCGCACCATCCTGCCGCAAGCCGGCCGCGTCGCGGTGCCGCCGCTTTCCAACACCTTCATCTCACTGGTGAAGGACACGTCGCTGGCCGCCGCCATCACCGTGCCGGAGATGTTCCAGGCGGCGCAGCGCATCGTCGCCACCAGCTATGAGCCGCTGATCCTCTATGTCGAGGCGGCGATCCTCTACCTGGCGATGAGTTCGGTGCTGTCGGCCTTGCAGACGCGGCTGGAGGAGCGGCTCAACCGCTATGGCGGCTTCCTGGAGGCGCGCTCATGATCGGCCTCACCAATATCGAAAAGCGCTTCGGCGACAATCTGGTGCTGAAGGGCGTGACAGTCGCCATTGCGGAAGGCAGCGTCACCGCGCTGGTCGGCCCTTCAGGCGGCGGCAAGAGCACGCTCTTGCGCTGCATCAACCTGCTGGAAATCCCGACCTCGGGCACGGTGCGCATAGGCGACGAGACGCTCGAGTTCCGTCCGGGCATCAAGGTGCCGGCGAGCGACATCAGGCGGTTGCGCCTGCAGACCGGCATGGTGTTCCAGAATTTCCAGTTGTTCCCGCATCGCACCGCGATCGAGAACGTCATGGAAGGCCTGGTCACGGTGCTGAAATGGTCGCCCGAGAAGGCCCGCGAGCGGGCGCTCGCCTTGCTGGAAAAGGTCGGGATGGCGCACAAGGCCGACGCCTGGCCGGCGACGCTGTCGGGCGGCCAGCAGCAGCGCGTGGCGATTGCCCGCGCCCTGGCGCCATCACCGAAGGTGCTGCTGTGCGATGAGCCGACTTCGGCGCTTGATCCTGAATTGGCGCAGGAGGTGGTCGATGTGCTTGGCAAGCTCGCCAGCGAAGGCACGACCATGGTGATGGCCACGCATGACCTGCGGCTTGCCTCCAAGATCGCCCAGGAGGCGGTGTTCCTCGACGCCGGCGTCATCGTCGAGAAGGGGCCGTCCACGGTGCTGTTCGGCAACCCGGAGCGAGAACGGACGAAGCGGTTCATCGCGACGCTGAAGCAGGAGGCGGAGAGGGAAGGCGGCGGCTGAACTCTCTACCCCCTTGTGGCGAGTGCAAGTCAAAACAAAAAACCCGGCGCGAGGCCGGGTTTTTCGAATTCGAAGGCCAAAGAGCCTCAGGCAGCTTCTTCCTGCTCGGCTTCCTCATTGTCAGCCTTGGCGCCGCGCTTAGGGCCCTTGTTGAGGTTCACCTCGATCAGGCGCACGGCTTCGGTTTCCGACATGCGGTTGACGGCCGCGATCTCGCGGGCCATGCGGTCGAGCGCGGCCTCATAGAGCTGGCGTTCGGAATAGGACTGCTCCGGCTGATTGTCGGCGCGGTAGAGGTCGCGCACGACTTCCGAGATCGAGATCAGGTCACCCGAATTGATCTTGGCATCATATTCCTGGGCGCGGCGCGACCACATGGTGCGCTTGACGCGGGCGCGGCCCTGAACGACCTTGAGCGCGCGCTCGACATAATCTTCCTCCGACAGCTTGCGCATGCCGATGGAGGTCGCCTTGGCGACCGGCACCTTCAGGCGCATCTTGTCCTTCTGGAAGTCGATGACGAACAGTTCCAGCTTGTGACCCGCCACTTCCTGCTCGTCGATCGACACGATTTGGCCGACGCCGTGCGCCGGGTAGACGATGTACTCACCAGTCTTGAAACCGTGACGCGCTCCGGTGGACTTCTTCTGCGGGGTGATCGTTGCCATTACGCCCTGAACTCCTTGTTGTGGTACCGGCGTCCTGCCGGCCCGAACTCGTGCGACCGGGGAAACCGATCGTTAGCCGCACAACAGGTGAACCCACCGGAAAGGCTGGGACCGGCAAACCGCATGGATTGCGACCGCCTGGCCCAGATCGCTCTGGTCCGGAATGGGATTTTTCACCTTTCAGTGATTTGGGGCGTCTGCGCCATAAATCGACGTTGTGTCACCGGCATGTTTCGCTGATGTAACACAAAAAGTCGGAAGAATCAAGGTTTTGCTGCGTTCGCGCAGGCCACAGGTTCGCGCCGCCTGTCAAGGCGGTTTATGTGACATGTCTCTTACGCTGCGTAATACCGGCCTTTACGGCCGCATTGTCAATCGCCTTCACCGGGCTCGGCCGAGAAGTATTTCTCGAACTTGCCGGCCTCGCCGTCGAAGGTCTTGGCGTCTGCCGGAGGCTCCTTCTTGGCGGTGATGTTGGGCCATTTCTCGGCATATTCGGTGTTGATCTGCAGCCATTTGTCGAGGCCTGGCTCGGTGTCCGGCTTGATCGCGTCGGCTGGACATTCGGGCTCGCAGACGCCGCAGTCGATGCACTCGTCGGGATGAATGACGAGCATGTTCTCGCCTTCGTAGAAACAGTCGACCGGACAGACCTCGATGCAGTCCATGTATTTGCATTTGATGCAATTGTCGGTCACGACATAGGTCATCGGTCGGCTCCGGGACGCCCCAGCTTTAATGGGCCAGTTTTGTTGGGCTTTTTCCGTGAGGTAACGCCTTTGTCCGTCGCTTGCAAGGGCGGCCATGCGCGGCGGCATCGTCGTTTCCGGAATGGAATTCCAGACATCGGGTACGGCGGAAGCCTGTCATGTCCTCGGGAGGGTCTTGTTTGCGGGGTTCGGCTTTGCCCCAAGCCGCGTCATTGACGTGAAGTCGTTATGCGGTGTTGAGCGACGGGATCATTCTTCGCCAAGCAAGCGGTCGGTCTGCCGGCGTTCTTTCTTGGTGGGGCGGCCGCTGCCGGCCTCGCGCAGCGCCGGAATCGCATCGGGAAGGGCCTCACCCTTCGGTGCGGGTGGCGGCGACATGTCCTCATAGAGGGTGCGGGCTTCTTCCGCCGGGCCGCGCCGGACGCCGGCGCCGATCACCTTCCAGACGAAAATGCGCCGGTCCAGCGTGATGGTCAGCACGTCGCCCGGCTTGACCAGATCAGAGGCCTGCGCTGCTTTGTCGCGATTGATGCGCACGCGCCCGGCGACGACGAGCTTCGCCGCCAGCGAACGCGATTTCACCGCGCGTGAGAAGAACAGCCATTTGTCGATGCGCTGGCGGCCTTCGGCAACCATCGAACCCTACCGAGCCTACTTCTTCAGCTGGTCGCGCAAGGCGGCGAGCTTGGCGAAGGGCGAGTCTGGATCGAAGCGCACCGGGCGTTCCTCGCGCGGCTTCGGCTGGAAGGCCGGCTTGGCGCCGCCCTTGCCGCGATCGGGGCCACCCTTGCCCTCGGGCCGGCCACCCTTCCAGTCGGGGCGGCCTTCGCGGCGTTCGGGACGATCGCCCTGGGGCCGACCGTCACGGCGCTGTTCACCTTCACCCGGTGGCTTGGGCTTGAACTTCGACCGGTCGAAGCGCGGCTTGCCGGCGCCGTCACGCCGCCCTTCATGGGCGGGGCGCTCTCCGGGAGCAGCCGTGGCCGGTGCGCCGCCGGAGTCGGCCGGTGCATTGTTTCGGCCGCGCGCTTGTCCGTTGCGCTGGCGATTGTTGCGGCCTTCGTGATGGCGGGGGCGCTGCTCGAAACGGCCCTGGCGCCACAACAGGATCGGCTTGGGCGCTTCAGCTTCTGGAGCGGGCTCGCCGGGGGGCGCTTCGGTAGGCACGTCCGAAACCGCTTCCGTCGCGGGTGCAGCTTCGGGAACTGGCTCCACTGTGGCTTCGACGGATTCAGCTTCCGCCTCTGGCTCGGCAGCAGGTTCAGCAGTTGCTTCGGCGACAGCCTCAGTTGCGGGCTCTTCCGCGACTTCGGCCGAAGCTTCGGTTGGCTCTTCCGCGACAGGTTCTGCTGCGGCTTCCGCGATGACCTCGGCCGGAGCTTCGACAGCAGCCGGTTCCGAACCCTCGATCGCTGCCTCCGCCGCAGCATCTGTCGCGGCAGCCTGCGCAGCCCTGGCCTGCTCGGCGCGTGTGGCTTCTTCCGCCGCAAGCCTGGCTGCTGCGGCTTCCCGTGCGGCAGTGTCCTGCGCTTCCAACCGCGCCTTGACCTCCGCCGCCGGCTTCGGCTCGGCGCGATAGCCCAGGCCCTTGAGGATCTCTTCCATGTCGTCGGCGGTTGCGCCGAGGATCGACATCATCGGCGGCGTCACCATGAAGGACTGGCCGTCATAGGCGCCGTCCGGACGCTGGCCGAGGCCAGGCTTCCAGTTGGTCGCCGGACGGATCAGGTCGGCCAGCCGCTCCAGAATGTCGATGCGCACGGCGCGGCGGCCGAGATTGCGGTAGCCGGCGAGCTTGTAGAAGGCCTTGTCGAAGGCCGGATCGATGACCACCGAAGTGCGGCCGGACGCCAGCGCATGGACCACGTCGCCAAAGCCGGGCTTGTCCTTGCCGTCATTCTTCAGCGCCCACAGCAAGGTCACCAGTCCGGCGGGTGCCGGCTTGATCAGCGCCGGGACGAAGACATGATAGGCGCCGAAGCGCACGCCAAGCCGGCGAAGCGCCGCGCGACCCTCCTGGTCGAGCGACTTCATCTCCTCGGCAATGTCGCGGCGGTTGATGAGGCCGAAATTCTCGACCAGCTGGAAGGCGATACCACGGCCGATGCCGGAAATCTGGTCGGCGTTCTTCAGGTCGACCAGCGGCTTCAGCAGCGACTCGATCTGGAAATTGACGAAACGTTCGGCGCGCGCGGCGACCTTGTCGCGCGCTGGGCCGGTCAGCTGTTCGTCGGCCAGCAGCACGAGGCGCGGCTTCAGCGCGTCTTCGCCGGAGACCAGCGTGCCGATCGGCGCGCCGATCCAGCGCAGCGTGCCGTCCGAGCCAAGTGCCAGGTCGCCATTGGCGCAGGCGCCAAAACGGTCGGCGCGCGCCTCGAATTCGGCGGCCAGCGCCTTTTGCGCGGCGGTGCGCACGGCCTTGGCGTCTTCGCCGCCGGCGGTCTGGTCGGCGGTGAAGCGGAACCCTTGCAACTCGCCGACATGATGGCCTTCGACAAGGACGGTTCCGGTAGGGCTTATTTCGGCTTCAGGCATGGTATTTTCTCTAAGGCGCCGCATGAGGACGGAAGTCCTGCGGTCTACGAAGCGTTTCGTCAACCGCTCATGCAGCGCATCCGACAATCTGTCTTCGATTTCGCGCGTCTTTTCCTGCCAGTGTGCCTGATCGGCCAGCCAGCCGGGCCGGTTCGACACGAATGTCCAGGTGCGGATCTGGGCAATCCGGTGCGACAGCGTGTCGATGTCGCCCTCGGTGGTGTCGGCGCGGCGCACTTGCTCGGCCATGTAATTCTCGTCGACATGGCCTCGCTTGGCGAGGTCCATATAGATCGACGCGATGAGGTCGGCATGCTGCGCCGGGGCGATCTTGCGGTAGTCGGGCAGCGCGCAGGCTTCCCACAGGAGCGCCACGCGTTTGGCGTCGGTCGCCAGCGCGCGGATATCCTCGTCGCGGGAAAGATATTCGAGCGCCTGCGCGTCGACCGCCGGCAGAGCGCGCGTCAGACCCTCCACCGGAGCGTTGGTCTCGATCGAGCGCTTCAGCGCGTCCAGGCTGGCGAAGTCGAAATGCGCGGTGCGCCACTGCAGCACCTTCACCGGATCGAAGTCATGGCTTTCGATCTTCTTGACCAGTTCCTCGTCGAGCGGATCGACCTGGCCGGTGACGCCGAAAGTGCCGTCGCGCAGATGGCGTCCGGCGCGGCCGGCGATCTGGCCGAGCTCGGCCGCCGTCAGGTTGCGGTACTGGTAGCCGTCGAACTTGCGGTTCTGGGCGAAGGCGACATGGTCAAGATCGAGGTTGAGGCCCATGCCGATGGCATCGGTGGCGACGAGATAGTCGACATCGCCCGATTGGAACAATGCCACCTGGGCGTTGCGGGTGCGCGGCGAGAGCGCGCCGAGCACGACGGCGGCGCCACCTTGCTGGCGTCGGATCAGCTCGGCGATGGCATAGACCTCGTCGGCGGAGAAGGCGACGATCGCGGTGCGGCGCGGCAGGCGCGTCAGCTTCTTCGAGCCCGCATAGGCGAGATGCGAAAGCCTTGGCCGCGTCACCACGGAGACGCCCTTCAACAGGCGCTGCAGGATGCCGTGCATGGTGGCGGCACCGAGCAGGAGCGTTTCCTGGCGGCCGCGAAGATGCAGGATGCGGTCGGTGAAGATGTGGCCGCGCTCGAGGTCGCCGGCGAGCTGCACCTCGTCGATGGCGACGAAGGCGGCGTCGGTCTCGCGCGGCATGGCCTCGACCGTGCAGACCGAATATCTGGCGCCTGGCGGCTGGATCTTCTCCTCGCCAGTGATCAGAGCGACTTTATGGGCGCCGACCTTTTCGCAGACGCGCGTGTAGACTTCCCGCGCCAGCAATCTGAGCGGCAGCCCGATGACACCGGTTTCATGCGCCACCATGCGCTCGATGGCGAGGTGGGTCTTGCCGGTGTTGGTCGGCCCAAGCACGGCGGTCACGTCGCGGCCCGACAGGATCAGCGGCTCGGTATGTTTCGGCTGGATGTTCATCGGCTCGGAAATAAGGCTTTCTGGCCTCTCATTGTCGGGAGCGTGCCTTCAAACTGGCGCGTATGACAGGCGACACATAGGGATTTCGTGCGCGAAGCGAAAGCGGAATGTTCCGTGGGCGGCTCGAAGGCCTCTTTGCACAGCGCTAAATTGGCTATCGCTTAACTGATGGAACGAGTCTGGAACGAATCGGCGACGAATCAGTGACTCGACCAGATTCAGCTTTTGTTCACGGCTATATGTGGATTTCGTGAGCGTGACTCTCACCACATGCTGAATCCCTGAACTGGCCCGTTTTATGCTAAGCGACCTCAGCTATTAAGCTTTGCCGAGAAACGACGGCGGCGGCACGATATCCATCACTCAAGATTATGAAATTGTTAATCTTTCTGAATTTGGTGTTAAGGAACTGTGGGCGATTCCGGCCAGTTAACGTTAACTTGCGCTCAAAGCCGGAACGAATCGGCTACAAATCAGCGCCGGCGGCGTTTTCCCTTTTTGTTCTCCAATAACTTGTGTTGTGAACAGCTTTTCCACCGACAATCCACAGGCTTGGCCACAGGGTTCCGCACAGGCGGCGCTGCCGCATTAGCCCCTGCGTGCGGGATTCAGGCATTGCGCTGCGGCGGGGCTTTTTCGCTTCCAAGGCATCAAAGGAAACGGACCGGTTTCCCGGTCCGTTCGCTACGGTATGAAGCCGTCGGACGTCTCAGGCGAAGTATTGGCCGCCATTGGCGGTGAGGGTCGAGCCGGTAATGAAGCCGGCATCCTCGGAAGCGAGGAAGACGACGCAGCGCGCGATCTCTTCCGGCTCGCCGAGGCGGCCGACCGGGATCTGCGGCAGGATGCGCTCGTTGAGCACCTTCTCATCGATTGCCTTGACCATCTCCGTGGCGATGTAGCCGGGGCAGATGACGTTGACGGTGATGCCGGCGCGGGCGCCCTCCTGGGCGAGGGCCTTGGTGAAGCCGATGTCGCCGGCCTTGGCGGCGGAATAGTTGACCTGGCCGGCCTGGCCCTTCTGGCCATTGATCGAGGAGATGGTGATGACGCGACCGAACTTGCGGTCGCGCATGCCGCCCCACAGCGGGTGCGTCATGTTGAAGACGCCGGAAAGATTGGTGTCGATGACCTCTTTCCACTGCTCACGGGTCAATTTGTGGAACATGGCATCGCGGGTGATGCCGGCATTGTTGACCAGCACCGAGACCGGGCCGAGATCGGCCTCGACTTGGCTGATGCCGGCGGCGCAAGCGTCATAGTCGGCGACCGACCATTTGTAGACCGGAATGCCGGTCTCGGCCTTGAATTTCGCCGCCGCCTCGTCGTTGCCGGCATAGTTGGCCGCGACCGAATAGCCGGCGTTCTTCAAGGCGATCGAGATCGCCGCGCCGATGCCGCGCGATCCGCCCGTGACGATTGCAACCTTGGTCATGCATTTCCCCTTTTTGATATCGCCCTGTTGTCGGGCTTGGCAGGCACTGGATATGAAAGGGGCGGCTTGCGCCGCCCGTTCAGTATTTTTCAGAGGGCTTCCACACACAGGGCGACGCCCATGCCGCCGCCGATGCACAGGGTGGCCAGCCCCTTCTTGGCGCCGCGACGGCGCATCTCGTAGACCAGCGTATTGAAGATGCGGGCGCCCGAGGCGCCGATCGGGTGGCCGATGGCGATGGCGCCGCCATTGACGTTGACGATCGAGGGATCCCAGCCCATGTCCTTGTTGACGGCACAGGCCTGCGCGGCGAAAGCCTCGTTGGCCTCGACAAGGTCGAGATCGCCGACCGACCAACCGGCCTTTTCCAAAGCCTTGCGCGAGGCGGGGATGGGGCCGGTGCCCATGATCGCCGGATCGACGCCGGCGGTCGCCCAGGAGGCGATGCGCGCCAGCGGGGTGATGCCGCGCCGTGCGGCTTCCGCTTCACTCATCAGCAGCGCGCCGGCGGCACCATCATTGATGCCGGAGGCGTTGGCGGCGGTCACGGTGCCGTCCTTGTCGAAGGCCGGCTTCAGCTTGGTCATGGCGTCCAGCGTCGCGCCATGGCGGATGTATTCGTCCTGGTCGACAATCGTGTCGCCCTTCTTGCCCTTGATGGTGAAGGCGACGATCTCGTCCTTGAACTTGCCCGCCTTCTGCGCCGCCTCGGCCTTGTTCTGCGAGGCCAGCGCGAACTGGTCCTGGTCGTCACGGGTGATCTGGAACTGGCGGGCGACGTTCTCGGCGGTGTTGCCCATGTGATAGCCGTTGAAGGCATCCCACAGCCCGTCCTTGATCATGGTGTCGATCATCTTGTAGTCGCCCATCTTGACGCCACCGCGCAGATGCTGCGCGTGCGGCGACAGCGACATCGATTCCTGGCCGCCGGCGATGATCACCTTGGCGTCACCGGTGGCTATCTGCTGCATGCCGAGTGCAATGGCGCGCAGGCCCGAACCGCAAACCTGGTTGAGGCCCCAGGCGGTGGTCTCCTTCGGCAGGCCGGCAATGATCGAGGCCTGGCGGGCCGGGTTCTGGCCCTGGGCCGCGGTCAGCACCTGGCCGAGGATGACCTCGTCGACCTCCGCCGCTTCGACTCCGGCGCGTGACAAAAGTTCCCTGATGACGACGGCGCCGAGCTCATGCGCCGGCGTGGCAGCGAACGCGCCGTTGAAGGAGCCGACGGCCGTGCGCGCGGCGCTGGCGATGACGATGGAATCGGACATTTTCTTCTCCAGACTTCAAGGATGTTGTTCTGTCGTTGAGGACTTTTCTTGCCCTTTCCCAACCCCAAGTCAAACCGGAAATCGGCATGGCGCCCGTGCGCGCCAAGCAGGTCACGCTCCGCCATGCCTTCGGGCTGGCCGCTGCTGCGCAGCATATTTTGCCTGCTATGCAGCATTATATGATCCCGCACTGCACAAACTGCTTGGAATTATGAGGCTTTTGCGCATATCCTCAAAAAGGGCGCAATCGTTACCGGCCGCTTACTCAGGCGCGCCGGTGTCCGGGGAGGATGCAGATGGCCGCAAAAGACGACCCGATCATTATCAAGAAATATGCCAATCGCCGCCTCTATAATACGGGGACGAGCACCTATGTGACGCTCGAGGATCTGGCCGAGATGGTCAAGAAGGGCGAGGAGTTCACCGTCCAGGACGCCAAGACCGGCGACGACATCACGCATCCGGTGCTGACCCAGATCATCTTCGAGTTGGAGAACAAGGACGGGCAGAACATGCTGCCGATCCCGTTCCTGCGCCAGCTGATCGCCTTCTACGGCGACCAGATGCAGATGATCGTGCCGAGCTTCCTCGAACAGTCAATGATCGCCTTCTCCAAGGAGCAGGAGCGCTTTCGCGAGCAGATGAAGGGGGCGATCGGCAAGTCGCCGCTGGACGTGATGAAGATGGCGACGCCGATCAAGGCGCTGGAAGAACAGACGCGCCGCAACATGGAGATGTTCCAGAACGCGATGCGGCTGTTCACGCCTTTTCCGCCCGCGGGCTCGGCACCGGCCGCGGCCCCCGCCGAGCCGGCCAGGAAGGACGCGCCGGCCGAGAAATCCGACGATCTACAGCAGCTGAAGGACCAGATCGCGGCCATGCAGCGCAAGCTCGATACGATGTCGTAAGCCGGCAGCGGGTCGGGCGCAGCCCAACCCGGCCGTGCCTTATCCGTCGATGGTCAGCTTCCACAATTCCCAGGTGTCGTCGGCCCGCCCGTCAAGCGAGCGATAAAAAGCCTTGGCCGGCATGTTGGAGTGCAGCACCGTCCACTTGATGGCGGATGCACCGATGCTGGTGGCATGGTCTCGGAGCCGCTCGACAAGGGCGCGGCCGACCGACTTGCCGCGCGCCGCCTCAGCCACGTAGAGTTCCTTGAGCACCACGACTGGCTTCAGATCGTAGGTCCAGGGGATGAGATAATGGACGGCGATGCCGACGATTACGCCGTCGACCTCCGCCACGAACACGCCGAAGCGGGGCGATGGCCCCAGCCCATGGTCGACGATGTCGGCCTCGGTGACCCGGAATTCGTCGTCATAGCCCTCGAAGACGGCGAGCGCCCGCATAAGGGCGAGCACCGCGCCGACATCCCGCCGCTCGAACGGACGGACGACCGCTTTGCGCGCTGGGCTCGGCGTTGCGGTCATGCCCTCGGAGTGCCAGGCGCCTTGCCGGAGGCGAAAGGAAGCTCTTCATCCTGCCAGCCTGTCATGCCACCGATCATGACCTTCACCGGCAGGCCGAGGCTGGCCAATTTGAAGGCCGCCCGATCCGCGCCATTGCAATGCGGCCCGGCGCAATAGACGACGAACAGCGTGCCTGCCGGCCATTTCGCCATTCGGTCGGCCGAGATCTCGCGGTGCGGCAGGTGGAGCGCGCCCGGCACATGGCGGCGCTCATAGGCTTGCGGCGAACCGACCACATGCAGAAGGACAAAGTCCGGCTCGCCGGCGCGCAGTGTCGCGGCGACGTCGGAACAGTCGGTTTCGACCGAAAGCCGGCGCAGGAAATGGTCGCGGGCAATCTCCGGCGATGCCGCCGGAATGTCTGTCACGTAGCTCATCAAGGGTCTCCATCTCAGATGGAGCCGGTCTCCATCTCTGATGGAACCGAGGTAGCGCACCGGGCCAGACGATTGCAGCTGGCAGCTTTGCCATATATCGTCAAGATCATGCCAAATCCGCCTCTCGCCAATCCACTGGTCGTTGCCGTCGCCTATGACGGGCTGTGCACGTTCGAGTTCGGCGTGGCGGCCGAGATGTTCGCCTTGCCCAGGCCGGAGATGGGCGCGGATTGGTATCGGTTTGCCGTCGCCGGCATCGATGCCGGCGAAATGCGCGCGATGGGCGGCGTGCGTGTCGTCGCCGATGGCGGGCCCGATCTGATCGGCGAGGCCGGCACGGTGATCGTGCCGGGGTGGCGCGGTGTGGAGTGTCCGGTGCCGCCCTCGCTGGTCGAGGCGCTTCGGGCGGCCAATGAGCGGGGCGCACGCATCCTGTCCATCTGCTCGGGCGTCTTCGTGCTCGCCGCGGCCGGCCTGCTGTCGGGCAAGAAGGCGACCACGCATTGGCGCTACAGCGAGAAACTGAGGGAGATGTATCCCGACATCACCGTGGTTCCGGACGTTTTGTACATCGATGAGGGGAATGTGCTGACATCGGCCGGCAGCGCGGCGGGCATCGACCTGTGCCTGCATCTGGTCCGGCGCGACTTCGGCACCAAGGCCGCCAACATGGTGGCGCGACGCCTGGTCGTGCCGCCGCATCGCGACGGCGGCCAGGCGCAATATGTCGAGAGCTCGGTTCCCGAGCCTCATGAACGCAGCCGGCTCGGACCGTTGATCGACAGGATGCGCGCGGATATTTCCGCCGACTATCCCATAGCCACCCTCGCCAATCTGGCCGGAATGAGCGAGCGGACATTCTTGCGCCGGTTCGCGGCCGCTACCGGTGTCACGCCGGCGCGCTGGCTGCTTTCGGAACGGCTATCGCGGGCGCGCACATTGCTGGAAGAAACCGCCATGCCGATCGAGCGGATTGCCGAGACCGCCGGATTTGGCGCGGCGGCGACGTTGCGGCATCATTTCCGCCAGCAATTCGCAACGACGCCCGCCACTTACCGGGCGCGGTTCGGAACCAGTGCCAACCCAGCCTGACGGCCTCACAGCTGTCCGGGCAGCAATCCCTCATAGCGGCCGCGCGGGCGGATGATGCTGCCGCTCACGATCTGTTCGACCATATGCGCGGCCCAGCCGACGCTGCGTCCGAGCGCGAACAGGTGGAACGGCGCATCGCGCGGCAAGCCCAGGCCGCGCGTCAGCACGGCGAGGGCAAAATCGATATTCGCCGGAGCGCCGGTGGCGGCAATGGCGGCGGCTTCCAGCGACCGCAATGTCTCGTCTGTGTTGCCGATGGCGGCCAGAAGCGCCGCGGCCCGGGGATCGCCTTCGGGGTAGAGCTGATGGCCGAAACCCGGCAATGGCCGGTCATGGCCGAGCCAGCGCCGGATCGTTGCATCGGCGCCGTGCCGTGCCGCATCTTCGGCGAGGTGCATCACCGCCTCGCCGGCGCCGCCGTGCCGCGGGCCCGACAGCGTCGTCAGTCCCGCCAGCAGGCAAGCGGCGGGTGAGGCTCCCGTGGAGGCGGCGACGCGAGCGGCGAAGGTCGATGCATTGAGTTCGTGATCGGCGAGCAGCACGAGGGCGCGCCGGATCGCTTCCGCCCCGTCTTTGCCGACCGACCAGCCCCGCGCCAGTCGCCGATGCACCGGCTCCGGCCCCGCCTCGGCCCCGAGGGCGCCGGCCAGCACGCCGATCGCGCGCGCCGCGTCGGCGCATAGCGAGGCGGCGCTGCGTCCAAGCGAAGGCCGCGCCTGGCCGGCAAGCAAGGCAAGTTGCGCGAAGGCCGGGCCTCGGCCGAACTGGCGCGGCGCATCTGGCGGCGGCGCCTCGAAGCGGACCGGTTCAGGCAGGGCCCAAAGCACAGCGGCGGTTTCTTCCAGCGTCGCATGGTCGGACAGCGCAACGGCGTCCCGGCCCCGATAGATGAGATGGCCGTGCCAGACGGTCGAGATCGCCGTTGCGATCGACGGCTCGCCCCAGGCGATGGCGCTTTCGGCGATGGCGGAGGGGCTGCGCCCGCGTGCCCTTCGCGTTGCCAGCGCGGCGATGTCGTCGGCGCGATATTCGCTGCGGCGTGGGTCAGCGCGGTCCGGGCGCATGCCAATGCGACCGCGGCTGACATAGGCGTAGAGCGTCTGCGGCCTCACCCGCAGCCTTTCCAGTGCCTCTTCCCGCGACAACCATTCGGACATGGCGAGCCCTGATATTGATTCTATTGATCAAGATTGATGACGATCTGGCCTACCCTTATCTCCCATGTGGAAAAGCTTCAAGGAGACAAGGCCATGGCGAATGGGCTCGATGATGTGGTGGCGGCCGAAACCGTGCTGTCCGATGTGGATGGGCTGGGTGGCCGGCTGACGATCCGTGGCTATTCGCTGCCGGAGCTGGCCGGACGATGGAGCTACCCGCAAGTGGTGCGCCTGCTGCTGGATGGTTTCTTCGACGATCTGCCTGGCGATGCCGAACTGATGGCGAGACTGGGCGAGGCCCGCGTCGAGGTGTTCGAGCAGCTCCTGCCCTCGCTGCCCTTGCTGGCGCCGCTCGAAATCTACAGCGCCATGCGCGCCGGCATGGCTCTGCTGCCGGATGGCGAGACGCTGGCGGACCCCTTGCGGCTGATCGCGGCGCCCGCCGTGCTGACGCCGGCCTTGTTGCGCCTGCAGCGCGGCGAGCAGCCGGTCGCCCCGGACGGCAAGGCCGATCATGCCGCCGACATGCTGAGGATGCTCAATGGCGTCGCGGCATCGCCGGCATTGGCAAAAGCGGTCGACACCTATCTGGTGACCGTCTGCGACCACGGCCTGAATGCCTCCACCTTCGCCACCCGTGTCGTCGCCTCGACACTGGCCGGCCTGACCTCGTCGGTGCTGGCCGGGCTCGGCGCGCTCAAGGGACCGCTGCATGGCGGCGCGCCCGGACCGGTGATCGAGATGCTGGATGCGATCGAGGCGCATGGCGACGCGGCCGGTTGGCTGCGCGACGAGATCGCGCATGGCAAGCGCATCATGGGTTTCGGCCACCGCATCTACCGCGTGCGCGATCCGCGTGCCGATGTGCTCAAGGCCGTGGTGCGGCAGCTTGGCGGCGAAGGCGAAACCGGCCGCCGGCTGGCTTTCGCCGAGACAGTCGAGCAGACCGCGCTCGAGGTGCTGCGGATCGCCAAACCGCAGCGCTCGCTGCAGACCAATGTCGAGTTCTATACAGCGCTGGTGCTGGAAGCGGCGGGTTTCCCGCCGCGGGCTTTCAGCAATGTCTTCGCCGCGGGCCGTGTTGCCGGCTGGATCGCGCATGCGCGCGAGCAGCAGACAACCGGGCGGCTGATCCGTCCGCAATCGCGCTATGTCGGCCCGGTGCCGGACCTCGTCGCATAGTCCATCAGAGGCACGGCCTCGCCGCGTCGAAGCGGAGGGGCTTTTGGCACAAGCGAAATTTCATGTGATCACGCGACCGTGTTCGTGTCTTGCCACGGTCCATCCTTATATGTTGCACTGCAACATAAAGCGATAGCGCTGCTCTTTCCATTGACGGTGGGGCAGGTTGACGCATCAGGATGACAGGAACGCCATGACGAAGAACGCCAAGGCGGAGGACAAGAAGAAGATCAATATAGCCCTTCAGGGAGGCGGCTCGCACGGCGCCTTTTCCTGGGGGGTGCTCGACCGCCTGCTGGAGGACGGCAGGCTGGAAATATCGGCCGTTTCCGGTACCAGCGCCGGCGCCATGAACGCGGTGGCGCTGGCCGACGGATATGTGCGCGGCGGGGTCGAGGGCGCGCGCAGGAAGCTCGATGATTTCTGGCACGCCGTCGCGGCGAAGGGCCGGTTCAGCCCGGTCCAGCGCATGCCGTGGGACGTCGCCTGGGGTAACTGGTCGATCGAGAACACGCCGGGCTATGTCTTCTTCGATACGATGTCGCGGGTGTTCTCGCCCTATCTCGCCAACCCGCTTGGCCTCAATCCGCTGCGCGACGTGGTCGCGCAGGAGATCGACTTCAAGAATGTCCGAGCCTGCAAGTCGATGGAACTGTTCATCTCCGCCACCAATGTCGAGACCGGGCAGTTGCGCGTCTTTTCGGATGGCGAGATCGACCTCGACACTGTGATGGCCTCGGCCTGCCTGCCGCAATTGTTCCGTGCGGTCGAGATCAAGGGCGTGCCTTATTGGGATGGCGGCTATGGCGGAAATCCGGCGCTCTATCCGTTCTTCAAGACAGCGGCGACCGAGGATGTGCTCCTGGTGCAGATCAACCCCGTGGTGCGCGAGGGAACACCGAGGAGTGCCAACGAGATCCAGAACCGCATCGACGAGATCACCTTCAACGCGGGGCTGTTGCGCGAATTCCGCTCGATCGCCTTCGTCAAGGAACTGATCGCCGCCGGCCGCCTGCCGCATGGCGAATACCGCGATATCCGCATGCACCGCATCGATGCCGACGAGGCGTTCAAGGACTTGTCGGCGTCATCGAAGGTCAATGCCGAATGGGCGTTCCTGACCTATCTGCGCGATCTCGGCCGCACCGCTGCCAGCGACTGGCTGGAGGAGAACTACGACGCCGTCGGCAGCCATGCCACACTCGACCTCTCGGGTGAACTCGACGACGGCTTCAAGCCGGTGCGCGGTCCAGCACCCGGCCGTCGGGTCAAGGAATTCCTCGCCGTGCGCAAGAACCCGGAAGCCGAGCGCCGCCGTGCTTGACTCGCCGGGCCTGCGCCTGAGCGCCACTCCGATTTCCGGAGGCCGCGCTGACGCCTTGGTCGCCCCCGCGTCCTTTGCCCGGTCCGGCAAGGCGACAACCTTCGCGTGTGAGAGATGCTTCATCATGCTGACGCCTGTTGCCACCCACGTGCCGACGGTGCAGCGCGGTGTCGCCGAACCCACGAGCCGAACGATGGGCGCCGCTCCGGCGAATGACAGGGAAGACAGTTCGGATTTCCCCGGTCGCGCCACGTCCGCTGTCCGGTCGCGAGCCGGTAGGTTCCGCCGATCCCGGATGTTCCCGAACAGGGCACATCGAGGTTGCCGACGCCAGCTTCCGTGGCAACGAAACCGACCCCGGGCGATCCCGGCCTGATTGGGTTTCAGCCATTTCGCCAGCAGTTCCAATGCGTTGCACAAGCTCTCCGAGGCGGAGAGTGTCGTTCGCTAACTGAAAACGATCGGGCTTGTCGGTCTAAATTTCGCGTCCAGTTCCAGGAATCTGCGCGTGGCGGTCGCGTTATTGAGGGGACGTCGCGCTGCCTGTCGGCAATGGCAGACCGATCGTTCGGGTTTGGTCATGAGGGAGAGATCGTGAGCCGTCCGCAAGCCCGCTGAACTTGTATTTTAGCGGATCAACAACAGTTTCGCGGCGGCCACATCTTGTCCCGTCACGCAACGCTGCTGCAACTTTCGGACTATATTGCGGTGCAACTTTGATGTAGAAGCGCGCACGCCGATCACGGCAATTTGAACACGGTCAGGCGCGCACCCATATCGGCGACGCGCCCGCGTCATGGAGGCTCGGCGCTGGCCGAACCCGCAACGGAAAAAACGACGATGCCTAAAATCAGGTTTCACAAGCTTGCAGCCATTGTTGTGCTCATCGGTTTCGCGGCGTGGATGGCGACAGGCGAATTCTCGTCGGTCGGCAGCGTAGCGGCGAACAAGGCCAAGGCAGCCGAAGCCGAGCAGGGCAAGGCACCGGACGCGAGCAAGCCGAAGACTGCGGAAGCCGAACCGAAAGCGCCGTTGCGCACCGTCGCGGTGGTGACGCCGCCGCGCAAGACCTATGCGCGGGCCATCCGCATTTCAGGCCTGACCGAGGCCGACAAGCGCGCGGTGCTGGCAACCCGTGTCGGCGGCGTCATCGACAAGCTGCCGGTCAGCCAGGGCCAGCACGTCAAGACGGGTGATCTGGTGCTGATGCTCGCGGCGGAAGAGAAGATCTCCAATGTCGATAACGCCAAGCAGTTGCTGGCGCAGCGCAAGGCCGAGCTCGATGCCGCGGAGCGGCTCGCCAAGACCGGCAATCTGCCCAAGCTGCAGCTCGACACCGCCCGCTCCAACCTGACCCAGGCGCAGTCCCTGTTGGACACCGCGCAGGCTGAACTTGACCGCAACGAAGTCAAGGCGCCGTTCGACGGCGTTATCGACCGGGTGCCGGTGGAACTCGGCAGCTCCGTCATGCAGGGCGCCGAGGTTGCGACCATCCTCAAGCTCGATCCGGTGATCGCGCGCGGCGAGATCAGCGAGCGCGACCTCGGCTATCTCAAGATCGGCGACAAGGCCAAAGTGCGGCTGGTCAGCGGCCAGACCGTCGAAGGCACCGTGCGCTACATCAGCCGCGACGCCTCGTCGGCGACCCGCACCTTCCGTGTCGAGATCGCCATCCCCAATGCCGACGGCTCCGTGCCGGCCGGCATGACGGCGGAAATCCAGCTCAGCGCGTTGCCCACAGACGCGGTTCTGCTGCCGCGCTCGGTGGTGACGCTGGGCGACAAGGGCGATCTGGGCATCCGCGCCGTCGGCAAGGACAACAAGGTGGCGTTCTTCCCGATCGACCTGGTCGACGACACGCCGACCGGTCTGGTGCTTGGCGGAATCCCGGCCGACGCGCGCATCATCGTTGCCGGCCAGGAACTGGTGAAGGAAGGCGATGAGGTCAATCCGGTCGAGGCCGACCAGGCGACCATCAACAAGCTGATCGGCGAGGCCACCGCCGGCACGCAGTAGCGAAGCGGCGACGCCGCCGGACCTTCCGGCGACAGACGTCCGTTGGCCACTTCCGAAAGCAACCGCAGGCACAAGTCATGGATATCGTCAGACTCGCAATCAACAATGCCCGCCTGACCATCTCGGTCCTGGTCTTCCTGCTGATCGCGGGCTGGGTCGCCTATCAGTCGACGCCGAAGGAAGCGGAACCGGATGTTCCGATTCCGATGATGTATGTCAGCCTGATCTATCAAGGTATTTCGCCGGAGGATTCCGAGCGCCTCCTGTTGCGGCCGATGGAAAGCAAGCTGAAAAGCCTGAAGGGCCTCAAGGAAATGCGCTCGGCCGCCTTCCAGGGCGGCGGCTATGTGCTGGTCGAGTTCCAGCCGCAGACCAATTTGGCGACGGCGCTGCAGGACACACGCTCCAAGGTGCAGGACGGCAAGGCCGATCTGCCGCAGGCGGCCGAGGAGCCTGTCGTCACCGAAGTCAACATTTCCGAATTTCCGGTGCTCGTCGTCACGCTGTCGGGTGAATTGCCCGAACGTGTGCTGGCCGCCGCCGCACGCGAGTTGCGCGACCGCATCGAAGAGGTGCCCGGCGTTCTGGAAGGCTCGCTGCAGGGCTCACGCGACGATCTCGTCGAAGTCGTCATCGATCCGATGAAGCTGTCGTCCTACGGCTTGCAACTCGAGCAACTGATCGGGGCTGTGGGCGCCTCCAACAGCCTGGTCGCCGCCGGCAACATCGAAGGGTCGCAGGGCAAATACGCCGTCAAGGTGCCCTCGCTGATCGAGACGCCCGAGGATGTGGCGGCGCTGCCGGTGGTCGCCGGTCCCAATGCGGTGGTGCAGGCCAAGGATATCGCGACGATCCGTTCGACCTTCGCCGATGCCGACACGATCACGCGGCTCAACGGCAAGCCGGCGATCGCCATCGAGGTGAAGAAGCGCATCGGCGCCAATCTGATCGACACGCTCACCAAGGTGAGGGCGGTGTCCGACGCCTTCGTCAAGACGATGCCCGAGGGGATGCACGTCACCTACACGCAGGACAAGTCGGTCTTCGTCAATCAGCTGCTGGGAGACCTGCAGAACCACGTGATGATCGCCGTCATCCTGGTGTTCATCGTCATCCTCTACGCGCTGTCCGGCCGTGCCTCGCTGCTCATTGGCCTCGCCATCCCGTCGTCCTTCCTAATCGGCATCCTGCTGCTCGCGATGATGGGCTACACGATCAACATGATCGTGCTGTTCAGCCTCATCCTGGCCGTCGGCATGCTGGTCGACGATGCCATTATCGTCACGGAGTTCGCCGAACGGCGGATGAGCGAAGGCATGCCGAAGCAGGAAGCCTTCGCGCTGGCCGCCAAGCGCATGGCCGGTCCGGTCATCGCGGCGACGATGACGCGCATCGCCGCCTTCTCGCCGTTGCTGTTCTGGCCGGGCATCATCGGCGATTTCATGAAGTACATGCCGATCACGCTGATCGTCACGCTGTCGGCGTCGATGCTCTACGCGCTGGTCTTCGCTCCGACGCTAGGAGCGATCTTCGCCAAGGCGCCGGACCATCACGCGGACGACAATCGCGATGGCTGGTACATGGCTGTCGTGAAGCAAGCGGTGCGCTTTCCCATCACCGTGATGGTGCTCACCGTCGTTCTGCTGGCCGGCATCTTCGTCGGGTATTCGAAGTATGGCGCCGGCGTCGAGTTCTTCCCGAGTGTCGAACCGGATTACGGCCTGCTCTACGTGCATGCCCGCGGCAATCTTTCGCTGGCCGAAATGGATACGGCGACCAAGATCGCCGAAAACAGGCTGGTTGGCTGGCCCGGCATCAAATCGGTCTACACCCGCGTCGGCAAGACGCAGGGCGGCGGCCAGGACGTCCCGGAAGATGTGGTCGGCGTCATCCAGTACGAATTCATCGACTGGCGCGAACGCAAATCGGCGAACCAGATCCTGAACGATCTGCGCGGCGTGATGGCCGGCATTCCCGGTGTCGACGTCGAGGTCCGCGTGCCGGAAGCCGGCCCGCCGACCGGCAAGCCAATCCAGATCAGGCTTTCGGCCATCGACCCGGCCGGCCTTGACGACAAGGCGCGTGCGGTGGCGGCGCGGATCGCCAAGGTGCCCGGCGTCATCGACATCTCCGATGGCCTGCCGCCCCCCGGCGTCGACTGGGCTCTCGAGGTCGACCGTGCCAAGGCTGCCCAATACGGCATCAGTCCGACCTCGGTTGGAACGGTGGTGCAGCTCGTCACCAACGGCTTGAAGTTGTCGGAATACCGGCCTGCCGGCGCCGACAAGGCGGTCGACATCCGGCTGCGCTTGCCGGAGGACCGGCGCACGCTGTCGACGCTCGACGAGCTCAGGGTGCAGACCGCGCAAGGTTCGGTGCCGATCTCGAACTTCGTCGTCCGCAAGGCAAAGCCCAGCGTCGGTATCCTCAACCGCATCGACGGCGCCCGCACCGTGGTGGTGCAGGCCAACGTCGCCGCCGGCGCCCAGGTCGCCGCCGTGCAGCAGGAGGTAACCCAGGCCGTCACCGACATGAACCTCGGCAGCGGCATCCGCTGGAAGCTGGCCGGCTCGAACGAGGACAGCGCGGAAGCCAGCGCCTTCCTCAGCAAGGCCTTCGGTGCCGCGATCTTCCTGATCTTCCTGGTGCTGCTGGCGCAGTTCAACAAGTTCACCAGCGTCTGGCTGGTGTTGTCCTGCGTGGTCATGGCGACGATCGGCGTATTCCTCGGGCTGCTGATAACAGGCGAGACGTTCGGTATCGTCATGTCGGGCATCGGCGTCATCGCGCTCGCCGGCGTGGTGGTGAACAACAACATCGTGCTGATCGACACCTATGACCGGCTGCGTGAAGAAGGCTGGGACAAGATGGACGCCGTGCTGCAGACCTGCCGCGAGCGCGCGCGACCGGTGGTGCTTACGGCGGTGTCGGCCATCCTCGGCGTGCTGCCGATCGCCTTCGGCCTTGGCCTGGAAATCTTCCATCACGAGACGACGATCAACGCGCCGTCGACGCAATGGTGGATTTCGCTGTCGTCGGCGATTGTCTTCGGCCTGTCCTTCGCCACGGTGCTGACGCTGGTGGTGACGCCGTCGATGCTGATGGTGTTCACCCGCGCCAAGGTCAAACCCGGCGCACGGCGCGGCTTGATCAGCCGGCTGTTCCGGCGCGGCAAGGGCGAGATCTCGTCGGACGCGCCGACGGCGGATGCCGGGGCGGAACCCGCGATTGCCTTCCCGAAAGCCGCCGAATAGGCAGGCTTTCCGACCTGACCGGCAAAGGCCGCCCGGAACAACCGGGCGGCCTTTTGCATTGTCCCCCCAAGAGCGATGCAAGGCATCGTCTCGCAGCAGAGCGTCAAATGCGGGGAATTCCTCATGCCGATCAGCACCGTTGTCGTCGTCGTCCTGATCCTTGTCCTCATCGGCGCGGTGCCGGCCTGGCCGCACTCGCGCTCCTGGGGTTATGGACCGTCGGGCATTATCGGCGTGGTGCTGGTGGTGGTTCTGGTGTTGCTGCTGATGGGGCGGCTCTGAGCCGCCTTTTCGGTTCGTCGAGATGCCTTTCAGCGTGAGAGAAGGACGGCATGGCCGCCGACTGGCTCAGGCCGCTTTCGACGTGCCCGCCACGGTGGCGATGCCGATGTCCTCGAGGGCTTGGGCGACCGCCTGATCGAGCGGCGTATGCGGGATTTCGCCGATGATGCCTTCCAGCCGCGTCGAGGCCAGTTGGTGCGGCTCGAAGCGCAGGTAGGACATCGAGACGATCTCGCGCCACATCGCCACGAACGGGCTGCCGGCGCGCAGCACCCACCAGGGCATCGAGGTCATCTTGAGCGACCGGCCGAGCGCCTTCTCGGCAGCGGCCTTGATCTCGATATCGGTGACGGCGTGGCCGGGAAAGTTCAGCGCCTCGTAGGAGCCGAGCTTGTCGAGATTGCTAGCCAGCGCGACGAAGCCAACGGCGAAATCCGGCAGGTAGGCCCATTCATGCACGAGGTCGGCCGGACCGGGCGCGGTGTAGGCGCCCTTGTTGATCTTGGCGGCGACGACCAGATCGAACCAGGAGCCGCTGCCGGTGCCGCCGAAGAAATCGCCGGCGCGCAGCACAACGGTGCGCACCCGGCCGGCATCGGCCTCGCGGCGGAACAGATCCTCCATGGCGCAGCGGATGCGGCCCTTCTCGGTCGTCGGGTGGAATGGCGTGTCCTCCGTGATCACCGCCGGCATCGGCGAGCCGTAATTGTAGACGGTGCCGGGGAACAGATGCAGCGCGTTGTTGGCATGGCAGGCGGCCATGACGTTCTCGGCCATCGGCAGGCATTTGCCCCAGTCGGTATAGATCGGGTTGAGGCCGTTGAAGATGATATCGACGCCTTCGGTGGCACGGATCAGCGATTGGCGGTCCAGCGCATCGCCGGCAACCGCCGTGGCGCCTTCGATCTCGGCCGGTACCTTGCCGGTGCGGGTGACGGTGCGGACGTCGAAGCCGGCGTCGATGAAGGCTTTGGCAACCACACGGCCGAGCCGGCCATTGGCGCCGAGAATTGCGATCTTGGTCATTGTTCGTCTCCTTGTTTGCTCTGAAGCGACAGGGTTTGCTTTGAAGCGACGGGGCGAGCCCGCCGCTTTCAGGATCGTTCGAGAACCGCCCTTCAGCGGTTGCCGAAGAGGTTGCGGTCGGCGCCCTGGACGACCGGTTGCTGATCAGCGGCCCCGGACTTCGCGATCGACGTGGTGATCGTGCTGTCGACGCCGGTGGCGGCGGGCTGGTTGGTGGCGTTAGAGCCGAACTTGTCGCTGCCGGCAAAAGCCGCGCCGGCGGCGATGAGGAGGGCGGTGGCGGTGAGTGCGATCTTGGTCATTTGAATTCTCCTTGGTTGGTGTTGCAGTCCGTATTGGTGTTTGCAGGGCGAATATGATTGCTTCACGAATGAATTAAAATTGACCATGTATGCAGTTTTGATATTCATTATTGAATGGCAGATATCGATTGGAACCTGATCAAGAGCTTCGTCACGGTCGCGGAAACCGGCAGCCTGTCGGCCGCCGCGCGAAAACTGTCGGCCAGCCAGCCGACGCTGGGCCGTCACATCGGGGAGTTGGAGCAGGCGCTCGGTGTCACGCTGTTCCGGCGTGGGCGGAGCGGCTACGCGCTGACCGAAGCTGGCGCCACGCTGTTCGAACGCGGCAAGGCCGTCAGCGAGCAGGCGAGTGCGTTTTCACGGCTGGCACTGGGTTCGGTCGAGGCCATCGAAGGCACGGTGCGCATTGCCGCCAGCGAGGTGGTGGCGGCCTATGTGCTGCCCGACATGATGGCGCGGCTCGGCATGGAGGAGCCCGGCATCGAGGTCGAGATCGTTGCCTCGAACCAGGTCGAGAACCTGCTGCGCCGGGATGCCGATATCGCCATCCGCATGGTCAAGCCGGCGCAGAACGAACTGGTGGCGCGCAAGGTCTGCGATATCCCGCTCTGCGCCTGCGCGGCCATTTCCTATCTCGACCGGCGCGGCCGCCCGCTCGGGCCGGCCGATCTCGTCATCCATGCCCTGATCGGCTTCGATCGCAGCGACGAGATGATCCGAGGCTTCACGCAATCCGGTATCCCGGTCACCCGGAGCAGTTTTCGCTTCAGGGCCGACAACCAGATCGTCCTGTGGGAGGCGGTACGGGCGGGGAATGGTGTCGGCCTCGGCCAGGAGCCGCTGGCCGACCGCGATCCGCTGGTGGAGAAGGTGCTTCCCGGCCTGCCGCTGCCAAGCTTGCCGGTGTGGCTGGCCATGCATCGCGATGTGCGCGGCAGCGTGCGCATCCGCCGCGTGGCCGACTTTCTCCACGAGGAACTCAAACGCTATTCGGCGGGTGCCGTATCGGGAGCGAATTCGGCGCGGTGAGCGAGGCCCGCCATCAACAAGACGACGATCAGCAGCACCGACATGGCGATGAAGATCGGCCCGAAGCTGGAATGCTCGGCGACGAAGCCGATCGCGGACGGCGCCACCAGAATGCCGGAATAGCCCATGGTGGTGACGACGCTCATGCCGGTGCCCGATGACATGCCTTCCTGGTTGCCGCCGGCCGAAAAGATGATCGGCACCATATTGGCGATGCCGAAGCCGCACAGCGCGAAGGCCGCGATGGCGAGCCAGGGTGAGGGCGACAGGCCAGCGATCAGCATGCCGGCGGCGGCGACGACAGCCGAGCCGCGCAGCGTCGTCACCGCGCCGAAGCGGTTGCGCACGCCATCGCCGAAGAAGCGCATGATCGCCATGACGCCGGAAAAGGCGGCATAGGCAAGACCGGCGATGGCAAGGTCGGCGCCGAGTTCCTGTCTGAGATACAGCGCCGCCCAATCGAGCACCGCGCCCTCTGAGATCATTGTCAGCAGGGCCATCAGGCCGATCAGGTAGACCAGCGGGTTTGCCGGCAGCGTGAATTTATGATGCTCGGCCGCCTGTGGCCTGTCCTCGGCAACGAGATACCCGACCGCCATCGCGATCGCCACAAAGGCAAGCACGGTCACGACCGCGGCATGAGCGAGGTGGCCATAGTGCTGGATGGCGAAGCCGCCGAGACCGCCGCCGGCGAAACCGCCGAGACTCCAGAAGCCGTGCGAAGACGACATGATGGCGCGGGACATTTTTCGCTCCACCACCACCGCATTGGCATTCATGGCGACATCCATGCCGCCGATCGAGCCACCGAAAATGAACATGGCGAGGGCCGCCAGCGGCACGTTGGGCGCCAGCGCCACGACCAGCAGGCCGAGGCTGCCGCAAAGGCCGAACCAGCGCAGCACGGTGCGCGAGCCATGCTTCGAGATCAGGTGGCCGCACCAGGTCATGGCGGTGACCGCGCCGGCGCCGAACAAAAGGATCAGCAGGCCGAGCGTGAATTTCGAAATGTCCAGCCGGGTCAGGAACACCGGAATCTGCGGCGCCCAACTGCCGGTCAGGAAGCCATTGGCAAGGAAAATGGCGGCCACGGCCCATCGCCCGCGAATGGCAGTCTGCACGGCGTTCGATGCGTTCATAAGGCGAATCCGGTCGAAAATGGCTTTGCGCGGCAAATTAGATCGATTCAATTCGCAGTCAAGCACCGGCCGCGGGGAATGCTTGGACCAAAGGGCGAATGGGACCGGCATCGCTGATGGCGGGCTGACACCTTGGAGATGAGCCGAAACGCTCTTCCCTTCGTCATCCACGGGCGAAGCCGCGGAGGTTTGGTCTACACAGGCGCCGGATGTGAGTGGCCGAAGGCCGCTCGCCGTATCGGGCTCGCTAATGATCCTTCGGCCGCCTGGCCTCGAATTCGGCTTTCTTGGCGTCCGACGCTTCGGTCTGGTTGAGCGCTTGCCACTCGGCATAAGGCATGCCGTAGACGATCTCGCGCGACTGGTCCTTGGAGAGATCGACACCCTCGGCATTGGCGGCTTCGCGATACCAGTTCGAGAGGCAGTTGCGGCAGAAGCCGGCGAGGTTCATCAGGTCGATGTTCTGCACGTCATTGCGTTCCCTGAGATGCTGGACCAGCCGGCGAAAGGCAGCGGCCTCGAAGTCGCGCTTCTGCTCGTCGCTGAGTTTGGTCATCGAAACCTCCGTCACAGCGGCCCGGTGCGCGAGCCGAACATTTTCACGACATGTATATCGGGACGGCGGTCGATGGCGTCAACGATCGGCGCCAGGCGCCCGGCCCACGCGATCGCGCCCTTCTGGTCTGAAATCAGGTCCTGGCGGATCTCGATCAATGCGTGGGCATAGCCATTGATGATGGCATGCTTGAACATGGTGTCGCCACGCAGCGCGCCGTCATAGGGCTCATTGTCACCGACGACGAGGTTCTTGTCTTCGGCAAGCATGTCGATCAGCGGTCGCGCCACCCGGTCGTCCCGATCCCAGAGGATGCCGACATGCCATGGCCTCTGCCTGCCCTGCATGACCGGGGTGAAGGAATGCACCGAGAAGATGAAGGGCGCCTGGCCGGAAGCCTGCGCGACCGAAGCGATCATGGCGCCGACGGCGTCGTGATAGGGCCTGTAGAAGCGATCGAGCCGCCTTTCGCGCTCCTCGGGCGCAAGCGGATAGTTTCCTGGCACGACAGTGCCGTCATAGAGCTGGCGAATGAGCGTCGGATCGTCCTCGCCACGATTGGGATCGATCAAGAGCCGTGAAAAGTTGGCGATCAGCGCAGGCACGCCGAGCAAGGCGGCAAGTTCGCGCGTCACCGCTTCGACGCCGATATCATAGGCGATGTGGCGGTCGAATTCCGCCGCCGGCAGGCCAAGGCTGCCATAGTCCTCGGGCAGGTCGCGGCGGGCATGATCGGCCAAAAGCACGATGCCTCGCTTGCGGTCGCCCTCGACGATATCGAAAGGCGCGAAAACTGTGGATCGGGTCATTGGCGGGAAATGGTCTGTTCGCTGGCTTCCGGGGAGGGTGCTATCGTCATTCCACGAAGACGACGCGTGCGCAATGCCGTTGTTTGGCCAAGGTTTCCGCTGAAATCTGGCAAGGGGCGACGGATAGTGCGCCGGGAGCCTTCCTAAATCGATTGGAATTGGTCAAAACGGCGCGTTGACATGCGCCCGGACTTTTCCGAAAAGGGGCGCAGAGAGATGCTGATGTGGTTCTTGAGGGGTATTGGGATGGGTTCCGCCGGCAGGCAGCGCATGCGCTCTGTCTTTGCCGTGCCGCTCCTGATCCTGACCGTTGGGGTGTCGGCGATGGTCATGGCCTCGCCGGCGCGCGCCGATTTCCGCGTCTGCAACGCCACGCAGAACCTGGTCGGCGTCGGCATCGGGTATCGCGCCAAGGCCGGCTGGATCACCGAAGGCTGGTGGCACATTGAAGGATCGAGCTGCAAGACGTTGATCGAAGGGCCGCTGTCATCAAGGTTTTACTATCTTTATGCAGAAGACGCCGAGCGCGGTGGACGCTGGGACGGCCCGATCAACATGTGCGTGGCTGAAAAAGAGTTCAAGATCGCCGGCGTGAACGACTGCGTCGCCCGGGGCTTCCAGCGCGCCGGATTTCAGGAATATGACACGGGCGAACAGGCAAGCTGGATGGTCCAGCTGACCGATGAGCCCGCAACGGGAGGCGCTCCAGCCGCCCCGGGAACCAACAGTCAATGAGACGCAGCCGCAAGGTCAAGATCCTAGCCACAATCGGTCCGGCCTCCTCCTCCGAGGAGATGCTGAAGAAGCTGTTCGAAGCGGGCGCCGATGTATTCCGCATCAATATGAGCCATACCGATCACGAACTGATGCGCACGCTGGTCGGACGCATCCGGGCCGTCGAGGAGCAGGTTGGCCGGCCGATCGGTATCCTCGCCGACCTGCAAGGCCCCAAGCTGCGCGTCGGCAAGTTCGCCAATGGCAAGGAAGTGCTGACACCGGGCCAAACCTTCACGCTCGACGACAATCCCGAGCCCGGCACGTCGACCAGGGTCTACCTGCCGCATCCGGAAATCCTGAGTTCGGTCGAAGCCGGTCACCGTCTTTTGATCGATGATGGCAAGCTCGAGCTGAAGGCGGTGAAGAGCGATGGCAAGTCGATCGTCTGCACCGTCGTCGCAGGCACCACGATTTCCGACAAGAAGGGCGTCAGCCTGCCCGACACCGACCTACCGGTCGGCGCGCTGACCGAGAAGGACCGCAAGGACCTCGACGCGGTGCTGGCCACGGGCGTCGACTGGATCGCGCTGTCCTTCGTGCAGCGCCCCGAGGATCTGGCCGAAGCGCGCAAGATCGCGCGCGGCCGGGCGCTGATCATGGCCAAGATCGAAAAGCCGCAGGCCGTTGCCCGGCTGGCCGAGATCATCGAATTGTCCGACGCGCTGATGGTCGCCCGCGGCGATCTCGGCGTCGAGATGCCGCTCGAAGCCGTGCCCGGCATCCAGAAGCAGATCACGCGCGCCGCGCGCCGCGCCGGCAAGCCGGTGGTGGTCGCCACGCAGATGCTGGAATCGATGATCACCGCACCGGTGCCGACCCGCGCCGAAGTGTCGGATGTTTCGATCGCCGTGTTCGAGGGCGCCGACGCCATCATGCTGTCGGCGGAATCGGCGGCGGGTGCCTATCCGGTTGAAGCGGTGGCGATGATGAACCGCATCGCCACCAAGGTCGAAACCGATCCGACCTATGCCGGCATCATCAACGCGCAGCGCTCCGAGCCGGAAGCGACCGGCGCCGACGCCATTTCGCTGGCCGCCCGTGAAATCGCCGAAACGCTGAAACTGTCCGCCATCATCACCTACACCGCGTCCGGCACCACCGGCCTGCGTGCCGCCCGCGAGCGTCCCCAGGTGCCGATCATCGCGCTGTCGCCGATCCTCAATACAGCGCGGCGGTTGTCGCTTTTGTGGGGCACGCACTGCGTGGTCTCACCCGATGCCACCGATCTCGACGACATGGTCAATCGCGCCTGCCGCATTGCGCTGGAAGAAGAGTTCGGCAAGCCCGGCGACCGCGTCATCATCACGGCCGGTGTGCCGCTGAGGACGCCCGGCTCGACCAACATGCTGCGCATCGCCTATGTCGGCTCGGACGTGCAAAGCAGTCGCTAACCCGTTCTTTCCAGGCGGAAGCGTATCGCGGGTTTCGTGCTCATCTCCTGTGGCCATAATACAACAAAGGCACGGACAATGATCCCGGCCTTTGTCTCGACACAGGGTTGTCGTGATCGCCTCTACAAAACGCGGTGAAGCGGCGCTAACAGTCGCCCCGCGCCCGTCTGCATTTCCCATCGTTTGAAAGTATAGTGAATGTCATCTCTCGTCTCGCGCCGGTCACTTCTGACCGGGCTGTCGCTTATTGGTGTTTCCACGATCTCGGCGTGTGCTCAATTTCCCAAGCAGTCCCTCAGCGTTGCCAGTCCTCTCAATCCGGCGCCGCTTGAGCCGACACTTGAAAAGGCACCGATCGAAGTCGCCGCGCCTGAAGCCCGGGTGTCTCCCGATTACGCCAGCATGTACAGCGCGGTCGAAGATGGCGGTCATTCGCTGCCGGCGATTCCCTTCAGCAAGGTCGACGGCCGGTTCCTGCGGCAGATCGTCGACGATCCGACTGGAGAACAACCCGGCACGATCGTGGTCAACACGACAGACAAGCACCTTTACTGGGTGCTCAAGGACGGCAAGGCCATGCGCTATGGCGTCGGCTTGGGGCGCCAGGGTTATTCCTGGAAGGGCCGCGCTATCGTCCAGTGGAAACGCAAATGGCCGACCTGGACGCCGCCATCGGCAATGATCCGCAGGGATCCGAAGCTGGAAAAATGGCGCCAGGGCATGCAGCCCGGTATCAGCAACCCACTGGGGTCACGCGCGCTGTATATCTTCAAGGACGGCGTCGACACGCTCTACCGGATTCATGGATCGCCGGACTGGAAGTCCATCGGCAAGTCAGCGTCATCGGGCTGCGTGCGCATGTTCAACCAGGATGTCATGGATCTTTACGAGCGTGTCCCCGGCAAGACACCGCTGCTGGTCATCTAGCCCCGGGGTGCAGCGCAGCTGCTTCTCTGTCGGACATCAGGTCGGAGCGAGCTCGGCCTGAGGCTCCTTGAGGTCGGCACATTTGCCGGCGCCATAGGCGTCGCCGGCAATCCGCGCTTCCGCCGTCCTTGCCATCGCCGCCAGATCGATATCCTTGCCGGCGACCTTCTCGATGGCGCCGACGACGAGGTCGGGGGTGATCCAGTCCGGCTTGTGGCCGAGGTTGTGCACCCAGACGAGTTCGGCGCCCGCTATGTCGCGTACCAGGCCGACGGAATGGATGTGCGCGTAGACGATCTTGTCGCGGTCGCCCGAAATGACCACGGTCGGCGCCGTGATCTCGTTATAGTGCGGCGCCGCACTGAGCACGTAGCTGTAGAGGCCGGCAACGTCGGTGGCATTGGCGCGAAAGGCCGATGGCCGCAACACCAGCGGGATCGCGGCCATGCCGAGATAATTATCCGGCACCTTGTTGGGCGCGAACACACAGGTCGTGGCGTCCGCCATCTGCAGTGCTCCCGCGGGATAGGTCAGCGTCTCGGAAAACAACCGGCCGATCACCGGAATGGTGGTCAGGTCGTAGTACCAGGACGTCGCGCCGCCCGGCCAGGGATGCGTCGCAGGCGCCAAGAAGACTAGACCGAGCGTCTTGTCGGCATGCTCGCGGCCGAAAGCGGCTGTGACCACGCCGCCGAAGGAATGGCCGACGATGATTGCCTTCCTGATGCCGAGACGGTCCATCAGAGCGGCGATGGTGGCAGCCTGAGCCGAAGGGTTTTCATTGTTGCCGGCGCCGCGCCCGGACCAGCCATGCCCGGGCCGATCGAAGAACAGCAGTTCGGCATGGCCTTCGAGCAACGGCCGCAGTGGCAACATCTGGTCTTTGAGATTGGCGCTGGCACCGTGGATGAAGACGATTGGCGGCAGGTCCGTCTTGGTTGGGGCGGGGATGTGGACATAGTGGATGCGGGCGCCGTTGATGTCGGCAAATTCGCCGACCGCCTGGTTGCGGCGCTCGATCAGCCATGAGCCGACGCGGGTAACGCCGACCAGGGCAAGGACGAGTGCGAGGAGAAGGGCGACCGCGGCGTAGATCAGGTTCATGCGGGGAGATACGGGGTGGGACGGGATTAGTTCCGGCAGTAGGGCAGTAGAGTCGGGCGTTCCGCGGTGGAATCTATCTCTATTGCCTTACTCCCTTCAGGGATCAAATGCCTTCGCCGGCAAGCTCTTCCGAAAGGGTGGCGACCTGATCCTGGGCGCTGCGCATCATCGGGTAGATGGCCAGTACCTTCTGCCAGGCCTCGAGCGCCGACTGCTTGTGGCCGGTCAGTGCCATGATCTGCGCCAGACCCGACAGCGCGCCGAAATGGCGCGGCTCGAGCTGCAGCGTGCGGTCGATATCCGACATCGACTTCCCGTAGTTCTTCATCATGAAATGCACCGTGGCGCGCCGGTTCCAGCCCTCGGCATAGGTCGGCTGCAAGGTCACCACCTGGTCGAGGAAATCGAGCGCGACGTCGAATTTCTGGTTGTCCATCGCTTTTTGCGACCACAGCATCATCAGGTCGATCGAGGCGCTGCCGGACTGGGACCATTCGTTCCAGATATTGCCGGCGATGCGTTCGGCCGCCTTCTCGTTGCGTTCGCGCTTGAGATCGGAGAACAGCTTGTCCAGCCGGGCCTGCTTGGTCATCGGCGGCGCCGGAGCATCTGGGGTGGCCGGTACTGCCGGCTGATCGTCGGCGGCTCTGGCCGGCAAGCTCATGGCACCGGAAACAAGCAGAGCTGTCAAAAATGCAAAAAGAATCCGCATCGCCCGATCCTAGCCCCGGGCGGCGGAACATCAAAGTGATTTTAGCGTGAGAAGGTCGGCGGGCCGACAAGCATCAAGGGGCGGAGGCAAGAGCCTCCAGCCGAAAACTCAACCCTGGCGCGCCTTGTAGCGCGGGGCGGTCTTGTTGATGATGTAAACGCGGCCCTTGCGGCGAACCAGCTGGTTGTCGCGGTGACGCGCCTTCAGCGCCTTGAGCGAATTCTTGATCTTCATGGTCTTGCCTGTCGGTGTGGACCCGGTGCCGGGTCGAAATTTTAAGGCGCGCCAGAAGACGCGCCTTTTGAACGGTGGGTGGCTCATAAACGAGGACCCTTGTCCGTGTCAACCGCAAGCATGCGCCGCATCCTGATATCATCAAATATCCGCCATGTCGTCCCGGCGGCATTGCACCGCTCCGGGCGGACTGGGATGATGCGCTGCATCTCAAGTGATTTGGGGACCGTCATGCGCCGAACATTCCTGTCCGCCTGCCTTGTCTTGCTGGCGGGAGCGTCGGTTGCTCGCGCACAGGAATGCGACCGCTCCGACGACAGCCAGCAGATGATGAACATCTGTGCCGGAGCGGATTACCAGGCCGCCGATGCCAGGCTCAACGCGGCCTATCAGAACCTGATCGGCTCGGATGACGCAGACGGCAAGAGATTGCTGCAGGCGGCGCAGCGCGCCTGGATCGCCTTTCGCGACGCCGAGTGCGCGCATACCACCACCGCCAGCGCGGGCGGTTCCATCCACGCGATGGAGGTTTCGCAATGCCTGACCAGGCTGACCAACGACCGCATCAAGCAGCTCGCCGCCTCGGCCAATTGCGGGGAAGGCAATGCGAGCTGCGCCGGTTCCGACGAGGTTGAGGGCGACGAGGTGCAGTAACCTGGGTCGGCGTTGAAGCGGTTCACCGTTTCAACGAAAAGGCCGAACCGCTCTATCTCGTTGTTTGCACGCAATTCCGAACGGAAACCGTGTCACACCTTTCCTGGAATTGCTCTAGGCGCGCCGGCTGATGCGGGTGAAGTGGCCCATCTTGCGGCCGGGCCGCGCCTCGGCCTTGCCGTAGAGATGCAGCATCAGATCGGGCTCGGCGAGCAGGGCCGGCACGCGCAGCACGTCGTCGCCGATCAGGTTTTCCATCACACAATCGGAATGGCGGCCCGGGCTGCCCAGTGGCAGTCCGGCAATGGCACGGATGTGCTGCTCGAACTGCGAGATGACGCAGGCGGCTTCGGTCCAGTGGCCGGAATTATGGACGCGAGGCGCAATCTCGTTGGCCAGCAGCGAACCGTCACCCAGCACAAAGAACTCGACGCCGATGACGCCGACATAGTCGAGCGCGGATAATATCGTCGATGCAGCCGCGCGCGCCGCTGCCGCCGTCTTAGGCGTGATGGCGGCCGGCAAGGTCGAGGTGTGGAGAATGCCGTCGCGATGCACATTCTCGGCCGGGTCATAAGCGACGACCGTTCCATCCAGCCCCCGTGCCGCGATAACGGAGATTTCGCGCTCGAACGGCACGAAGCTTTCGAGGATCAGCGGCACATTGCCCATCGCCTCGCAGGTGCCGGCGAAGCCGCCCGTTTCCATGTGGCGGAAGACGCGCTGGCCCTTGCCGTCATAGCCCATGCGCCGCGTCTTCAGGATGCCGCTGCCGCCGAATGTCTTCAGCGCCGCCGTCAGCTCGTCGTCGGTGTCGACCGGGCGAAAATCGGCCGTGGCGATGCCGATGCCGTTGAGGAATGTCTTTTCGTTCACCCGATCCTGCGCCACGTCAAGCGCGCGCGCCGGCGGATGGACCGCGACCTTGGCGGCAAGCGCTTCCGCCGCGGCGACCGGCACGTTCTCGAATTCGTAGGTAATGACGGCACTCGCGGCCGCCAGTTCGGCAAGGGCGGCCGGATCGTCATAGGCTGATGTTATCTGCCGGTTGGCGACCTGGGCGGCCGGGCAATCCGGCTGCGGCTCCAGCACGATGGTGCGGTAGCCGAGGCGGGCGGCGGCCATTGCCAGCATGCGGCCAAGCTGGCCGCCGCCGATGATGCCGATGGTCGATCCGGCGGGCAGGCTCACGGCGTATCCGTCGGTTCGGCGGCGACCTTGGCGGTCTGCGAGGCGCGCCAGGCGTCGAGCCGCTGGGCGAGCTTGTCGTCGTTCAGTGCCAGCACGGCGGCGGCCAGGAGGGCCGCATTGGCCGCACCGGCCTTGCCGATGGCCAGCGTCCCCACTGGAATACCGGCCGGCATCTGCACGATCGAGAGCAGCGAATCCTGGCCCGACAGCGCCTTCGATTCCACCGGCACGCCGAACACCGGCAGCGGCGTCATCGCCGCCGTCATGCCGGGCAGGTGCGCCGCACCTCCGGCGCCGGCGATGATCACCTTGTAGCCGGCGGCCTTGGCGCCCTTGGCGAATTCATAGAGCCGGTCGGGCGTGCGATGCGCTGATATGATCAGCCGTTTGTGCGGAACGCCCAGCGCCTCCAGCGTTTCGGCAGCCTGGCGCATCGTCGCCCAGTCGGACTGGCTGCCCATGATGATGGCGACGTCGGCGCGTTGGTCGTTCAAGCTGTTGCTCCCCGGCGACAAAGGCGCGCCTTAGCGGAATTCGCGCGGGGCCGCAAGGATTTCAGGCCATCGGCCAGATGCCGACGGCCACAATCCAGGTCACACCGCCGCCTTGCGGAAGCGGGCGACGAAGTCGTCAAGCTCGGGCCGTTCCATGTCGGAGATCGCCCAATAGGAGAAGGCACCGTCGCTCCATTGCACCATCGAGAAGCCGCCGGATGAAAGGTCGTCCGGCTGGGTGGTCTTGCCGCCCTGCTGCGGTTCGGCGACCAGCGTGATCAGGTGCTCGCGGTGGCGGTAGACCAGTGCCGGCACCGGCCGGCCCGATATCACCTCGACCCGGCCGCCGATCAGCGCGTAGCCGTCCTGGGCAAGGTCCGGCGCCGGTGGCGAGACGCCAATGCGGGCGTCGAGCCACGGCTTCACCGTATGGCGGTCGGACGAAACGATGTCGATCGGGCTCGCCGCAAGCAGGCTGCGGCGGTGGCCGCTGGCGACCGCCGCGGCAAAGCCGTCGTCGACGCCGCTTTGCATCACCCATTGCGTCGCGCCGCTGGCGAGCACGGCGCTGATCATGATCGACGCGGCCATGGTGCGCCAGTCGAACGAGCCGAAGCGGCGCGCTCTTGGCGATGGCCGTGCCGGGGAAGGACGTGTCCCGGCTTCCCGCCTCTGGCCGCCGGCGGAGCCCGCTATCAATCTCGGCAATGCCGACGGCGCGCCCCGCTGGGGCTCCGTCGCCTGGGCCGGCGCCTGTTGTTCGGTGCCGGCCATGCCGATCGCCGCGATGCGGGCTCGAAAGGCGTCGCTGACATCGGGGCGCGGCAAGCGGCTGACAGCGCCTTGCAAGGCGACAATGCGGGCATGCTCGGCGGCAAGCCGGGGGTCGGCGGCGATGCGACGCTCCACGGCAAGTGCGGCTGCCGCATCAAGCTCGCCATCAACAAGGGCATGGATCATCAGTCTGATACCTTCGGGATCATTGGGCAGTCCGTCGTCATGGTTGGTCATGGCGCTCTCCCCAATTCAGATGCCAGCAGGCCGCGCGCACGCGCCAGCCTGGACATCACCGTGCCCATCGGCACGTCGAGCATGGCCGCTATCTCGCGATAGCTGAGGCCGTTGATATCGCGCAGCACCAGCGTTTCGCGAAATGGCTGCGGCAAGGCGGCGATCGCCGCCTCGAGCGCCGCCGTATCGGCCCTGGCGATCAGGCTCGCCTCCGGGCCATCCTCTTCCGGCAGGCTGCTGCCGTGTGCCGCCGCCATGTCGTCGAGATCGCCGAGATCGCCGACGGCCATCATGGCGCGCGGCCGGTTACGCGCCATCCAGGTGTAGGAAGTGTTGCGCACGATGGTCAGCAGCCACGCGCGGGCGTTGCCGCCGGCATAGCCTGAAATGCCGGCATGTGCCTTGATGCAGGCGTCCTGCACGACATCCTCGGCATCGGCTGCATTGCCGGTCAGCCAGCGGGCAAGCGCCAGCGCGTCGCCGAGATGCGGCAGCACCACCTGGTTGAAGCGTTCTGCCAGGGCCCTCTCGCTCAAAGCAGCACCATGATCCGAGACTCCGGGCCGTGCCGCTTCAAGATGCGACGGCGACCTTGACTTGCTCGCTGGGGCAAAGCCCCCGGAAGCAGGCAGAGCCGCCTGCCTTGCTGAAACTGAAATCATCTGCCTCACCGGTGTCAAGCGCCATGGAAGAGAGACTGATGACGATCACGCGCGCCAGCGCATGGTCACGGTCGGTGCCGCAGCCATGGTCGCTGTTTTCGCATTGACGGGGCATGCCGATCTCCTCAACGCCAGCCGTGGCGTATGCTGAAGAGACCTGTCGCGGCGCCGGCTTATTCCCGTCGCGCATAAATCCGGCTGTTCACAGTCGCGTGATCAGCCGGCGCTTCTGGAATTTTTGGTCGGCCTGGTGCTTAATCCGGCCAGCGCAAGACGCCGGAGGAATCCTTGCGGGCGGCTTTCATCGCATCGGCGGGACGGTCCTTCGCGGTCAGTATGGCGCGCAGGCGTTCGCCGACGATCTCGGCCTCGCCGGGATGCAGATTGCAGGGGTCGAGGAAGAAATGGCCGCGCTCGATCTCGTGGTTGCGCACAATGATCGGCGGCGAGCCCGAGGCAAGCGCCGAGGTGAGCCCGGCGGCGGTAAAGCGGCTCTCGGGCGATACGAAGATCTGCAGCCGGTCGAGCGGATTGGCTGTTGGATCTGGAATGATCTTCGCAAAGATGCCTGTTATCCCCTGCAAAGCATCCTTCCAGAGATTGAGAGCGGCCTCCTCGCGCCGGCGGATGCCGTCGTGGTCGCGCGTCTCCCAGGCTTCCAGCGCGGCCATGGTGCCGGCGATGCTTTCCTTGCCGACCTTCATGGCCCGCGCCACGCCGCGGTTCTGCAGATAGGCGGCCCGCACCAGATCCTTGCGGCCGGTGACGATGCCGCTGGTCGGCCCGCTCAGGAACTTGTGGCCGCTGTAGATGACGACGTCGGCGCCGCGCGCCAGAAAACCGCGCAGATCGTATTCGGACGCGGCATCGACGATCACCGGCACGCCCTTGGCGTGGCAGATTTCGCAGAACTCCTCCAGCGACAGCATGCCGTACTGCACGGTGTGGTGGGCGACGACATAAAGGCCCGCCGCCGTGCGTTCGTTGATCGCTTCGCGCACATGATAGTCTTGCGTCACGCTGACCGTGCCAGCGGGCACCACCTTGGCGCCGGCGACGCGGACCGACTGGTCGATCGGTGCGCCGTAGTTGACGATGTGGCCAAGCTGGATGACGACCTCCGACTTGAGGTCGCCGGTATCATCGGGCAGACGCTCGATGGCCAGCAGGTTGGTTCCCGTCATCGCGCCGGCGATCGCCATGGTGATGCCGCTGGCGCAGCAGGCGGTGATGAAGCCGGCCTCGCCGCCAGTGAGGCGTGCGACGACGGTGCTCGCGGCGCGCTGCAGATCGTCCATCTCCACCCATTGCGAGGCCATTTCAGCCATGGCGCGGATCGCTTCCGGGACGATGATCGACGCGCCAAGCGCGGTCATGGTGCCCGAGACGTTGATGATTGGCCTCAAGCCCAGCCGTTCGCGGATGGTGGTGTTGGAGCCGGTGGAGGAAGTGGTTTTCATGTGAGCGGATCCTGTGGGTGGCAGATCAGGCGGCGATCTCGATGACCGCTTCGATTTCGACAGTGATGTTTCCAGGCAGCGAGCCGACGCCGATGGCCGAGCGGGCATGGCCGCCGATCTTGTCAAAGACATCGGCGAACAGATCGGAACAGCCATTCATCACCTTGGGGTGGTCGCTGAAGGTCGGCGTCGCGTTGACGAAGCCGAGCAGCTTGACGACGCGCACGATGCGGCCGAGATCGCCGGCGGCGGCATGCATGACGGCGAGCAGATTGAGCCCCGTCAGGCGCGCATGCCCGTAGGCCTGCTCGACGGTCACATCCTCGCCGACCTTGCCGGTGCAGAGCGTGCCGTCGGCGCGCAGCGGCCCCTGGCCGGACAGGAAGATCAGCCGCCCGCTCTCGGCATGGGTGACGAAGTTGGCGATCGGGGTTGGCGGCTCGGGCAGCGTCAGGCCAAGTTCGGCGAGCCGGATGTAAGGCGTCATGGAAGAAGGCTCCCTTGGTTGGCTTCAGCCATCCGATATTCAAGAATGAGACGGCGTCTGCCGTCCGATGTCAGAAATGCGAGGCGCGGAAGCGCGCCAGGAAGGTGCGGAGGCGCTCGTTGCTGGTCTCCGCCGCGAGGATCTCCTTGGGCGGACCAACAGCACTGACGCCGCCATCGGCCATGAAGACGATGCGGCTCGAGGCGTCGCGGGCAAAGGCCATTTCGTGCGTCACCATCAGCATCGTCATGCCGTCCTCGGCGAGGCTGCGCACCACGGCCAGCACCTCGCCAACCAGTTCGGGATCGAGTGCCGAGGTGATCTCGTCGAGCAACAGGATCTTCGGCTCCATCGCCACGGCGCGCGCGATGCCGACGCGCTGCTGCTGGCCGCCGGAAAGCTCCGCCGGCAGGCTGTCGGCCTTGTGGGCGAGGCCGACGCGGCCGAGCCAGTGTTCGGCGGTTTGTCGCGCCTCGGCCTGGCTCTTCCCCCGCACCTTGGTCAAGCCCAGCATGATGTTGCCGGCCGCTGTCAGGTGCGGAAACAGGTTGAAGCTCTGGAAGACCATGCCAGTCTCGGCGCGCATCGCGGCCAAGTCGCGCTCGCTGCGGCGCTGGCGCGTTCCGGCCTCGCGATAGCCGACCTCCTTGCCGTCGATACGGATCGAGCCGCTATCGTAGCTTTCGAGGAAATTGACACAGCGCAACAGCGTGGTCTTGCCGCTGCCCGAGGGGCCGATCACGGTGACCACCTCGCCACGCTTCACCTGAAGGCTGACGGAACGCAGCACCTCGACGGCGCCGAAAGCCTTCGAGACATCGCGCACTTCGAGCAGTGCCGGATTGGCGCTTGTGGCATCGGACATCTTGCTATTCCCGAATGAAGGAGAAGCGCCGCTCGAGCCGCCGGCTGGCGAGCGAGAGCGCATAGTTGACCGCGAAATAGATCAGCGCGCCGAGGATATAGAGCGGCATCGCCTCATAGGTGCGGCCGATGACCTGGTTGATGGCCTGCATCAAATCGGTGATGCCGAGCAGCGAGACCAGCGCGCTGCCCTTGACCGCGTCGGTGACGCCGTTGATCCACGGCGGCAGGAAGCGCCTGAAGGCCTGCGGGAAGATGACGTAGGTCAGCCGCTGGCTGAAGGTCAGCCCGATCGCCATTGCAGCCTCGGACTGTCCCTTCGGAATCGAGGCGACCGCGCCCCTGAGATATTCGATGACCTGCGCCGTCTTGAACAGGGTCAGCGCCAGCACCGCCGCCCAGAACGACGGCAGATGAAGTCCGATGGCGGGCAGGCCGTAATAGACGAAGAACATCAGCACCAGGATCGGAATGCCACGAATGGTGTCCGAGAAGATGCGCACCGCCCAGCGCAACGGGGCGGGACCATAGACCAGGGCGACACCCAGCAGGACGCCGGCGATGAGCGACAGGACCACGACCAGAAGCGATACCCAAAGGGTCAGGGCGAAGCCTTTGGCGAGGAAAGGCAGAGCGTAGAGGATCTGGCTCAGCATGTCAGCGCGCCGCCCTGAACCGGCGCTCGACCAGCCTGAGCGCAAAAAGCAAGGCGTAGCCGGTCACCAGATACATCGCCGTCGTCACCAGATAGACCTCGACGATGCGGAAGGTGTTGAAGTTGATCCACTGGGCGCCGAAGGTGAGTTCGGGCACCGAGATGACTGAGGCGATCGAAGTGTCCTTGAACAGCGAGATGAAGGTGTTGGACAGCGCCGGCAGCGTGATGCGCAGCATGGTCGGCAGGCGCACATGGATGAGCCTTTGCCAGGGTGTCAGGCCGATGGCCTTGCCGGCATCGAGTTGACCGCGCGGGACAGCCTCTAGCCCTGAGCGAAACACCTCGACCAGATAGGCGCCGCTATAGACCGACAACGTCAGGACAAACGAGGTCGGCGCGCTGTAGGCCAGGTCGACCACGGTGGGCAGGCCGTAGAAGACAAGGTAGACCAGCAGGATCAGCGGCACGTTGCGGATGAATTCGACATAGGCTGCGATGATCGCGCGCACCACCCGCCCGGCCGAAACGTACCAGACCGCGAGCACCAGCCCGATGACGACGCCGATGGCGATCGAGATCACGGCAAGCTCGAGGCTGAGCAGCAGACCGCCCCACAATTTGTCGAAATGCCGCCAGATCAGATTGAAATTGAGGGCATAGCCCATGCGTCCGCCTCGGTGTGAAGGGCGTCGGAGGAAGCAGGCGGAAGGGCGCGGAATGCCCCTTCCGCCTGCTGGGTCAGATGACCGGGAAACCCGGATGACGCGCCGGCGGCTCCTGGCCGAAATAGTCCTTGAAGGCGGCGTCATAGAGCGCCGATTCATGGCCGAACATGGCAATGGTGAAGGTCTGGTTGACGAAGGTCAGCCAGTCGAGGTCGCCTTGCCGAAGCGCGGCGCCGTAGAGCATCGAATACCAGCTCTTGCCGGCGTCGAAATATTTGTCCGGATTGCGCGAGGCGAGCCAGCGCACGGTCGACAGATCGACGGCGGCTGCATCGGCGCGCTTGGATTCCAGCGCCTGCAGCACGTTGGCCTGGGTGTCGATCTGTAGCACCTGCGCCTGCGGAAGGGCGTAGTGCACGGAGCTTTCGGCGTCGACATTCTGCAGGATGGAGATGCGCGTCGCCGAACCGCCGGCAAGCAGCTTGTCGAAGGTCTTGTTCTCGGCGGTGGGAAGCGTCAGCAGGGCAACGCCTTCGACATAGTACGGCCGGGTGAAGTTGATCAGCTGCGAGCGCTGCGCCGTCATCGTCATGAATTGGATGGTGATGTCGACCTTGTTGGTGGTGACGTTGGGGATGCGCTGCGCCGGATCCTGCATGACGAACTCGACCTTGGTCGGATCGTCGAACAGGCCCTTGGCCAGGATGCGGCCCATGGTGATGTCCATGCCGACCAGTTCGCCGGCATCGTTCTCGAAATGCCAGGGCGCGTTGGTGCTGCCGGTGCCGACGATCAGCTTGCCGCGGTCGAGCACGGTGCGCAGCAGGCTGTCGGACGCGGCCTGGGCCGCGGCCTTCTGGGCATCTACGGTTGCCAGCACGCCGGCGGTGGCCAGTCCAGCCATTCCCAATTTCAGAAAATCACGTCTTCCGGATGTGTCGTTCACGGCGACCTCCTTTCGTGTTGTGTTCCCCATGCACAGGCAAGACACACGTCGGTGATTTCAAGAAAATTGTCTCTTACAAGAGACGCATGTATCCTGTACAAGACAGATACTAACACCAGGAATCGACAATGCAAGATGGCAATGCCTTGGCCGTTTCGGCCGACGAAAAGACGACGGCTTCCCGCGAAAAGGGCCTCAACCGAGTGCTCGAGATCCTGGACTTCCTGCACACGACGCAGCGCGCGATCGGCATCGGCGACCTTGCCAAGGGGGTGAACGCGCCGCGCTCGACGACCTACACGCTGGTGCGCTCGCTGGTCGACGCGGGCCTGCTGGAAATGGCCGGCGACGGCAACCGCGTCTATTTCGGCAAGAAGCTCTATCTCTATGGAATGGACTATGTGCGCGGCAATGACCTGCTGCGGCGAGGGCGCCAGGAGGTCGACCATCTGTCGCGGGAGACCGGGGAAACCTCGGAACTGTGCATGCTGCAGAGTGGCCGCTATACCATCGTCCACTCCAGTCCCGGCACCAGGCCGTTCCGCATCAGCTCGGCCACCGGCCTGCAGATACCGTTGCCCTGGACCGCTTCGGGGCGGCTGCTTCTGGCGGGGCTGGAGCGGGCCGCGATCGAGGACATGGTGTCGCAGGACGATCTCGTGCTGCCCGATGGCCGCAAGCTGCGGCTGGATGATTTCATCGCCGACATCGCCAAGGCGCGGGTCACCGGCTACTGCGTCACCTCGGGGCTCGTCGACGCCTACACCAAATGTCTCGCCGTGCCGGTCTTTTCAGCGCCGGGCAAGGTCGAGGCGACGATGTGCCTTGTGGTTCCGATCGATACGACCGAGGAGCGGACCGAAAGTCTCATCGGCCTGCTGCGCGAACGCGCCGGCAGGCTCTCCATCGCCGGATAGGCGAAACGTGACGAGGATCGCGCGGCCCGCGGCTCAAGCGATGATGTCGGGAATGATCTTGTCTTCCAGCTTCATCAGCCGGTCCTTCAGCGCCAGCTTCTTCTTTTTCATGCGCTGGATCTGCAGCGGGTCGCAATTGGTGGCGATCATCGCGTTGATCGCCGCGTCAAAATCGGCGTGTTCCTGCTTCAGCCGGGAAAATTCGAGGCGAATATCGGCCTGTTCCTGATCGGACATTCTCTACCGTCTGCACTGCGGCGCCCAAAACTGGGCCTTGTTGGGCGGGGGCGGCACTTTCTGCCACCGGCGCGCAGCCCATATCACATTTCACATTGCCGTGGAATGCTACCACGCAGCATTCGACATCACTGTCGGAAGGTGGCAAAGTGTCATTGTGCCGTCACAGAAGCGACCTGCGGTGGACGCGCCTTGGCGGCTGCAATCGAGGAAACCATGAAAGGGAGAACCAATCATGTCTCTTGCATCCCATCTTGATGAGTTGCAGCGGAAACACGGCGACATCGAACGCGAAATCGATGACGCGATGAACCACCCGTCGGTGGACGACCTCGAAATCGTGAATCTCAAGCGACGCAAGCTGGCACTCAAGGATGCGATTGAGAAACTGAAAGCGCAACCAACCACGCATTGATGCCCGACTGACATAGCCGCCACTATGCGGTCTTGCTTGCCGGCGGCAGCCGCCGCCGGTGTAGTGGGTTTTGTTTTCCGCTCCGGGCGGCCATCATAAAAATCATATTAGGCCGAAGCCTTCTCAACTTCGTCATCCCAGGGCGAAGCAGGAGCGAAGCTCCGTCGCGGAGACCCTGGGATCCATTCCGTGACCTTGGCCGAGGAGTGCAGCGGAGCATTATTCTGCGCCGTTGCGGCGCTCGGAAGTCGCGGCATGGATCCCTTGGGCTGCGGAGCAGCTCCAGGGGTCTGCGCCGCGTCGCTACGCTCCTTGCTCCGCCCGTGGATGACGAAGTGTGAAACATCTCCGCCAATCGCGAAGGTATGCGGCCGTCAACGCGAGCGACCGGGTCAAAACTCCGGCGCCTGGAAACTGCTTGCGGGCTATTTCGGGGCCAGTGGCGACCTGTCGCCATTGACAAGCCATCTTTGCTCCTCCACCTCATGCCCGGACTTCAGCGCATCGGCCCCGGGGAGTGCTTGTGCGTCCGAGCGGACGCACGGGACTTCAGAGACAAAAGGCTGCCGGCATGACCGGATATTTTTCCTTTCCCTTCCCTCGCCGCACCTCGGTCGGCGTCGATGTCGGCGGCGTGGTCGTCGGCGGCGGCGCTCCGGTTGTCGTGCAGTCGATGACCAACACCGACACCGCCGATATCGACCAGACGGTCGCGCAGGTTGCAGCACTGCACCGCGCCGGTTCCGAGATCGTGCGCATCACCGTCGACCGCGACGAGAGCGCGGCCGCCGTGCCGCGCATTCATGAACGGCTCCAGCGGCTCGGCATCAATGTGCCGCTGGTCGGCGACTTCCACTATATCGGCCACAAGTTGCTCGCCGATCATCCGGCCTGCGCCGAGGCGCTGGCCAAATACCGCATCAATCCGGGCAATGTCGGCTTCAAGGACAAGAAGGACCGGCAGTTCACCGATATCGTCGAGATGGCGATCAAGCACGACAAGCCCGTGCGCATCGGCGTCAATTGGGGCTCGCTCGACCAGGAACTCCTGACCCGACTGATGGATGACAATCAGGACAAGGGTTTTCCGCTGACGGCGCAGGAGGTGACGCGCGAGGCGATCGTGCAGTCGGCGATCCTGTCGGCCGAGATGGCCGAAGAGATCGGCCTCGGCCGCGATAAGATCATCCTGTCCGCCAAGGTCAGCGGCGTACAGGACCTGATCGCCGTCTATACGGAACTCGCCACCCGCTCCGACCATGCGCTGCATCTGGGCCTCACCGAGGCCGGCATGGGGTCGAAAGGCATCGTCGCCTCGTCGGCGGCGATGGGCATCCTCCTGCAGCAAGGCATTGGCGACACCATCCGCATCTCGCTGACGCCCGAGCCGAATGGCGACCGCACGCGCGAGGTGCAGGTGTCGCAGGAATTGCTGCAGACGATGGGCTTCCGGCAGTTCGTGCCGATCGTCGCCGCTTGCCCTGGCTGCGGCCGCACGACATCCACCGTGTTCCAGGAACTCGCCCAGAATATCCAGGCGGATCTGCGCAAGAACATGCCGGTTTGGCGCGAAAAATATCCGGGTGTCGAGAACCTCAAGGTCGCGGTGATGGGCTGCATCGTCAACGGCCCGGGCGAATCCAAGCATGCCGATATCGGCATTTCGCTGCCCGGCACCGGCGAGACGCCGACGGCGCCTGTCTTCGTCGACGGCAAGAAAGCGGCGACGCTCCGCGGGCCAGCGATCGCGGCGGATTTCGAGAAAATGGTCGCCGACTACATCGAGCAACGGTTCGGTCGCAGCGGCAAGGCCGCGGCAGAGTAGGCCAGATGCGGCGTTTCCCCCGGGTGGCGCTGATAGTCCTGTGCAGTGTGGCCTGGTCAACGCTTGCCCAGGCCGATCCGCCGCAATCGGCCAAGCAGCGGTTGATCGACAAGGTCTGCAATTTGATCCAGGCCCATGCCGACCAGAACGGCCTGCCCCGGGATTTCTTCGCCCGGCTGATCTGGAAGGAAAGCCGTTTCGACCCCAACGCCGTCAGCCCCGTCGGCGCCGAGGGCATCGCCCAGTTCATGCCGGGCACCGCCAAGATGCGGGGGCTCGAAAATTCCTTCGACATCAACCAGGCGATCCCGGCATCGGCGAAGTATCTCGCCGAAATGAAGACCAGCTACGGCAATCTTGGCCTGGCGGCCGCCGCCTACAATGCCGGCGAAAGCCGGGTGTCGCGCTGGCTGGGTTCGGGCGGTTTCCTGCCGATGGAGACCGAGAGCTATGTCTTCGACATCATGGGCGAGCCGGTCGACAAGTTCACCGACCCCGCCTATGCCGGACAGGTCGCGCCGCTCGACGCCAAGACGGATTTTGCCGTCGCCTGCCGCAAGCTGCCGGTGATCATGTCCCAGACCGTGGCGATGGCCTCGATCAACGTCAAGCCGTGGGGCGTCCAGGTGGCCGGCAATTTCCGCCGCAGTGCCGCGATCAGCCAGTGGCTGCGGGTGAGGAGCCGGTTTCCGGCCCTGCTTGCCGGCCATGATCCGGTGGTGAGCCGGGTGCGCACGCCGATCGGCCGGCGCGGCATCTACGCGGTCAGGATCGGAATCGACGACCGCGCCGCCGCCAATGTCATTTGCCAGAAACTGCAGAGCGTCGGCGGGGCCTGCGTGGTGGTGCGCAACCGTTAAAGGCTGAAGCCGGCTCGATGCTTGAAAGAGAATCGAACATGAATGCCAGGATCGTCCTGCTCAATGGCGTCGGCAGTGCCGGCAAAAGTTCGATCGCCAGGGCGTTGCAGACAATAACCGCCGAACCGTTCCTGCATGTCCAGATGGACACCTTCATCGAGATGCTGCCCGATGCCTTGCAGGACCATGCCGACGGCTTTTCCTATGAGACCATCCGGCAAGGCGGCCAGACGTCGGTCGTGATCAGGACCGGACCGACGGGAGCGCGTGCCTTGCGCGGCATGCGCCACGCCGTCGCCGCCATGGCCGGGCAAGGCAACAACCTGATCGTCGACGATGTGCTGTGCAATGGCGAAATGCCTGAATATGTCGAACTGCTGTCGGCCTTCGATCTCCATCGGGTTGGCGTCATGGCGCCGCTGGAGGTCCTGGAAGCCCGCGAAGCCCAGACGGCCGGGCCTGGCGCGCTGGCAATATGGGCGCGTGCACGCGGGCATAGTCTACGATCTCGAGGTCGACACCAGCCATCTCACCCCGCTGGAATGCGCCCGTCGCATCCAGCAACAATTTCGACTATAGGCGCCGATGGATCGGCCGGGCTTGCCCTGCCTGTGAAACGACAAGGGCAACGGGATGTTCGACGCCTATATCATCTGCGGCACGCCGAGAACCGGCAGCACTTTGCTGTGCAAGCTCCTGGCATCCACCGGGACATCAGGCGATCCGCACTCATTCTATCGGCGGCAGGACGTGCCGGAGTGGGCCGAGGAGTGGAGACTGCCCGGCCGCGACACGATGGGCGAGCTTGAATTCGATGTCGCCTATGTCGATGCGGCAATCACCGCCGGCAGGGGCGGCACCGAGATTTTCGGCCTGCGCCTGATGCGCGAAAACCTGGATGAGCTTTCGGCGATTCTCGACCGGATTTTCCCAGGGCTGGCGTCGGACAGGGCGCGTTTCGAAAGAGCTTTTGGCCGCATTCTCTACATACATCTGTCGCGGGAGAACAAGCTCGCGCAGGCGATCTCGCTGATCAAGGCACAGCAGACCGGTCTTTGGCACATCGCGCCTGACGGCACCGAGATCGAACGGGTCGCACCGGCGCAAGACCCCCAATATGATTTCGAGCGCATCAAAGGGGAGCTTGACGAACTCGAAGCCTATGACGCGGCCTGGAACGTCTGGTTCGCAGCGCAAGGCATAACGCCGCTGCGGGTTGGCTATGAGCGTCTATCCGCCGATCCGGCGGCGGCGTTGCTGAGCATATGCGATGCTCTCGGCGTTCAGCCTCCGAATGCGGACGACATCCGGCCGGGCGTCGCAAAGCTCGCTGACGAGACAAGCCTCGACTGGATGCGCCGCTATCGCCTTGACGCGGCCCGCCTGGCGCCGTGACCTGGATCAGGCGGTCTTGGCCACCACTGTTTCACTGAGCCATGTGCCGATCTTGGCGCCAAGGCGATCGGGCGAAACGGGCTTCGGCAGATAGTCGTCCATGCCGGCCTCGATGCATTTGTCGCGATCGCCCTTCAGCGCGTGCGCGGTGACGCCGACGATCGGGATGTGGCTGCCCGACGAGGCCTCGATCGCGCGGATGGCGCGGGTTGCCTCGTAGCCGTTCATCTCGGGCATCGAGACGTCCATCAGGATCAGTTTCGGATGCAGCGACCTGTACATCTCGACCGCCGTGCGGCCGTTGCCGGCGATGCGGTAGCTGAGGCCGAGTCCGTTGAGGATCTGGCCGAACACCAGCTGGTTCACCTCATTGTCCTCGGCGATGAGGATGTCGATCGGGCCGTTCGGCGCGGTGGCCGATTCCGGTACTGTCACGGCCGGAACGGCTGGGCCACGGATGACCGTGAAGGCAGGCGGAGCCGGCTGCGGCATCTGGACCGGCTCGCGAACGAAATGCGCCTTGCCGGCCTGCGAGCGGGCCTTCTGGATAACAGAGATGACCGTGCCGAGCAGGATCGCCGAGCGCGCCGGCTTGGTCAGATGCGCCGATATGCCGAAGTCGATGATCATCTTGCCGAAATCGACCTGATCGACGGAGGTCAGGATAACGATCGGGATGGCGGACAGCCGGCTGTCGGCGGCGATGGCGCGGGCGACATCGCCGCCGTTCATGCCGGGCATCTGGTAGTCGAGGATGATGCAGTCGACGCTGGCGCCCAACTGGCAGGCGCGATCGAGGAAGGCGAGCCCCACGGCGCCGCTTTCGGCTGCCGCGCAGTCGAAGCTCCAGCTTCTGAGCTGCTCGAGCAGGATCTCGCGGTTGACGGGATTGTCGTCGATGACCAGCACGCGCGCGCCGGTGACGTCGACCGGCACGACCGCGTCGCGCGCCTCGGCATGATGCACGGGCAGCGGCACCGCGAACCAGAAGACGGAACCGCGCCCGATCTCGCTCTCGACGCCGATCTTGCCGGCCATCAGGTCGACGAGGCGCGCGGCGATGGCAAGCCCCAGGCCGGTGCCTTCGTGGCGGCGAGTCGAGGACCCGTCGACCTGCGCGAATTTCTCGAACACGTTCTGCAGTTTCTCGGCCGGGATGCCGATGCCGGTATCCTCGACGCGCAGCTTGAGCTGGACGACATCGTTGACCGTTTCGCCGCCGACATCGATCAGCACATGGCCCTTCTCCGTGAATTTCACCGCATTGCCGACCAGATTGGTGACAATCTGCCGGAACCGCCCGGCGTCGCCGACGACATGGGCCGGCAGGCGCGGATCGACGCGCACGATCAGTTCGAGGTTCTTTTCGGCGACACGGGCCGAAACCAGCGTCGCCACATCCTCGACCGCTTCGGAGAGACGGAACGGGGCAGGGTCCAGGGTGAGCTGTCCGGCATTGATCTTGGAGAAATCGAGGATGTCGTTGATGATGGTGAGCAGCGCATTGCCCGATTTGACGATGACGTCGGTGAAGGTCTTCTGGCGCGCGGTCAATTCGGTCTTGGCAAGCAACTCGGCCATGCCGAGCACGCCGTTCATCGGCGTGCGGATCTCGTGGCTCATATTGGCCAGGAATTCGGACTTGGCACGGTCGGCGGCCTCGGCCTTGAACAGGGATTCGGCCGATTGGGCAAAGGCGCGGCGGATCGCCTGCTCCATCGGCCGGAAGATCCAGAAGGCGACGATGGCCAGGACGCCGAACAACAGGCCGCTCGCCCACAGCAGCAGCCGGTCGCTGGAAGCGTCGGCCAGATGGCGCTCGTCATCCATCGTGGTGCGGACACGTACCAGCATCGGCTGCACAAACAGGTCGTTCTGGTTGCGGATTTCCCGGTAGCGCCATTCATCGGCTTTTTGCGCCACCGACATCAGGTTGAGGTTGCGCACCATGTCGCGCGGCGACCAGAACAGATCCCCGTTGACGGAAGAGGCTTCGAGTTCGTTGATGGTCTTGGCCGACAGGCGCGGACGTATCGCGGCGAGCTGGGCGGTCAGTGTGTCGATCTCGCGGGTCAGGCGTTCGGAATGATCACGCGCCGAAGCGGTCAGCGCATCGCGCGTTTCGTTGCGCCAGGCGGACCCGGTCGTCTCGGCGAAGCTGGTCGCGTTGCGCAGGTCGCGGGTGAAGACGACGAGGTTGCTGCTCAGCGCATCGATGTCATGGCGGAAGGAATTGACACGGTCGAGCGCAATCATGATGGCCATGGAAGCCAGCGCGAAAATCAGCAGTCCTGAAAGGTAGCGGATCCGGACAAACCGGATGAAGGAAGAATATTCCGGCATGCGCAACCCCAACACATACGCATTATTTTAACGACCGGGATTACGCTTCATTTACATTAAGATTTCGTTCGCGCGGCCGGCGCCATTGCTCCTGCATGAGGCATCGTGACGGATCAGATCGATGCGGTGATGCCGCCGTCGACATAAAGGATATGACCGTTGACAAAGGACGAGGCATCGGAGGCCAGGAACACGCAGGCCCCGACCAGTTCCTCGACCTTGCCCCAGCGGCCGGCCGGGGTGCGCTTTTCAAGCCAGGCGCTGAAGGCCGGATCGGCGACAAGGGCCGCATTGAGCGGCGTGTCGAAATAGCCGGGCGCGATGGCGTTGCATTGCAGGCCGTGTTTGGCCCAGTCGGTCGCCATGCCCTTGGTCAGGTTGCCGACCGCGCCTTTCGTCGCCGTGTAGGGCGCGATGCCAGGGCGGGCGAGGGCTGTCTGCACGCTGGCGATGTTGATGATCTTGCCGCGGCCTCGCCTGATCATGTGGCGTGCGACTGCCTGACCGACATGGAAGACGCTGGCGACGTTGGTCTGCAGCATGCGCTCGAACGCATCGGCGGGGAAATCTTCAAGCGGTGTGCGGAACTGCATCCCGGCATTGTTGACCAATATGTCGATCGGCCCGTCGGACAGTTCGAAATTGTCAATCGCCGCGCGGACCGCGTCATGATCGGTCGCGTCGAAGGCGAGCGTTTCCGCCGCAGCGATCTGCGCCGCCGCCGCGCCGAGTTTCGCGGCGTCACGGCCGTTGAGGATCACGCTTGCTCCGGCTTGCGCCAGGCCCTTGGCCAGAGCGAACCCGATGCCTTGCGACGAGCCGGTTACGAGCGCCCGGCGCCCGCTGAGATCGAACAGATTGGACGACATCGAAGCTGATCTCCCATTTGCCTCTCGCCACGCACCGCCGATATCGGGCCTGCCGTCAGCTGTTGCGCGTCGCGACGAAGGTCGCGGCTTCCTTCAGCAGCGCCGCCTTGTCGCCATAGGGGTCAAGCAGCGCGTGCGCCTGGCCAACAAGACCATGCAACTGACTGCGCGCCCAGTTCACACCATGCAGCGCCACGAGGGTTGCCTTGCCGGCGGCGGCGTCCTTGCCGGTCGCCTTGCCCATCTGGCTGGCGTCGGCCGTCAAATCGAGCAGGTCGTCGGCAAGCTGGAAGGCGAGGCCGATCGCCGAGCCGAATTCGGCGAGCCGTTCGCGATCCTCCGCCGGCGCGCCGGCGATGATGGCACCCGCCTCGCAGGCGAAGCGGATCAGCGCGCCGGTCTTCATCGCCTGCAGCCGGATGATGCCGGCCTCGTCGGGCGCTGCCTGTTCGGCCTCGAGGTCGAGTTTCTGGCCGCCGACCATGCCGCCGGCACCGGCGGCGCGGGCAAGCGCCAGCACCAGGGCGGCCCGCCGCTCGGCCGGCAACAGGGTCGCCTCGCCAGCGATGATGTCGAAGGCCAGCGTCAGCAAGGCGTCGCCGGCCAGGATGGCTGTCGCCTCGTCGAAGGCCTTGTGCACGGTCGGCTGGCCGCGGCGCAGATCATCGTCGTCCATCGCCGGCAGGTCGTCATGGATCAGCGAATAGCAGTGCACGCATTCGAGCGCCGCCGCGACACGCAGCGCCGCTTCGCCATCGGCCGAAAACAGGGCGGCACTTTCCATGACCAGGAACGGCCGCAGGCGCTTGCCGCCGTTCAGCACGCCATGGCGCATCGCGGCCATCAGACGATCGGGCCGCGCGATCTCGCCCGAAAGCGGGCGATCGTCGAGCAGCCGCCGCAGCAGCACCTCGATGGCGGCTGCCCGCCGGATAAGCGCCATTTCGAACGCCATTTCGTCGTCATTCGTCATGGCCGGGAGCGGTAGCCGACACTCAGACGTTGCGCAAGAAGGCAAGCGCCATTATGCCGGAGCGGTATGAGCCCGTTTGGAAACTCTCCTCCTGCGGTCATTTGATGGCGTTTTCCGCGCTTCCTGTGCTTGCGTACCCGAATGTACGCTCCGCTCCGGTTCTCGAAAACACCGTCATGTGATGCACAGGAGCGAGTTTCAAAACGATCTCTCTGGCACGGGTTGGGCGGCTTGGCGGAACCGATCGTCGATCATGAAACCGAAAAGCTGGACATGGCGACGAGATCGCGCGGCGTGAACCGCCGCAGTCTCAGGCGCTGGGTCCGGCGCGGCCTCATCGCGGCCGCAGTGCTAGCGCTGATCCCGATAGTGCTGACCTTTCTCTACCTGCCGTCCTTCGTGCATCCGGTGTCGACGCTGATGCTGAAGGATCTGACGACCTTCTCCGGCTATGACCGGCGTTGGGTCTCGATCGACGATGTCGCGCCGGTGCTGGCCCATTCCGTCATCATGTCGGAGGACGGCCAGTTCTGCTTCCACCGCGGCGTCGATCTGGGCGAACTCAGAGGGGTCGTCGACGATGCGCTGGCCGGCGAGGCGACGCGCGGCGCCTCGACCATCACCATGCAGACAGTGAAGAACCTGTTCCTGTGGTCGAGGCCGCTGGGTTCGGTGCGCAAGGTCGTCGAACTGCCGCTGGCCGTCTATTTCGACGCGGTGATGTCGAAACGGCGGATCATGGAGATCTACCTCAACATCGCCGAATGGGGCCCCGGCATCTATGGCATCGAGGCGGCGGCGCAGCACCATTTCGGCATTCCGGCAAAACAGCTGTCCAGACGGCAGGCAGCGCTTCTGGCCGTCACGCTGCCCAATCCGATCGCCCGCAATCCGGCAAAACCCGGGCCGGGCCTGAGAAGACTCGCCAATCTGATCGAGCGGCGTGCCGGCCGTTCAGGCGCCTATGTCGGCTGTCTGGAATAGCCAGCTCAAAAAAATTCACTGTAGTGCTGGCCAAAACAGTGTCAGGCGTGTATAGGCACCCGACTTTCTCAGATTTAGGCCCGACATGGCCCTTTCACGAGGGCGGGCGGGGCTTTTGACCATGTAGTGGAGCATATCCATGGCCGTTCCGAAACGCAAAACCTCTCCGTCCAAGCGCGGCATGCGCCGCTCGGCCGACGCCCTCAAGGCCCCGACCTATGTCGAGGACAAGAATTCCGGCGAGATGCGCCGCCCGCACCATATCGACCTGAAGACCGGCATGTATCGCGGTCGCCAGGTGCTGACCCCCAAGGAAAGCTGAGACCAGCTTTTTTGAAGGTTTGAGTTACAAAGGACCGGCCTCTGGCCGGTCTTTTTGCGTTTGGCGGAACTTAACAAGCAGAGCCGACGCCCGGGCCATCGTCCCCACTCCAGAATACCGACAAGGCCTTGAGGCTGCCTTCGACGGGGCTGTGCCCAAGCGCGTCGGATACCCGCGCGCCGCGCGATCCTCCCCGGCTGATGCCCATCGACGCTACTTCCCTCAAAGCCAAGCCCAGCTTCCAGCATCTCATCCGACCATCGAGGGGCCTTCTCTCGGTGTTTTTCGGCGCGGGTGGGATTGTCATTGGCGGTTTCTTATGTAATTTTCAAAATTATAGTCGGAAATCGACATCAATGGGGAATTACATGTGGGATTTCGTCAGCACGAGTGATCTCGACGACACCGAACAGGCGGTGCTTTCCCAACTCAAGGTCGACGGGCGGATGTCGAGCGTCGATATCGCCAAGCGCATCGGCGTCACCGAAGCGACGGTGCGGCGGAAAATGGCGCGCGTGCTCGAGGATCCGGATATCTGCATCCAGGCGGTCGTGCGCCCCTTGCGCAGCGATGTCGGCATCGCCGCCATTGTCGGGTTCGATGTCGATCGCGAGCACATCATCAGCGTCGCCCGGAAACTGTCGGAATATTCGTTCGTCGACAGCGTCTACGCCATGACCGGGCCGTTCGACATCATCATCCAACTCACTTTGCCATCAACGACCAGCCTGCATGACTTCCTGGTCAGTGAACTGGCGAACGTTCCCGGGATCAAGGATTCCGAGAGCTACATGATCGGCCGTGTGTTCAAGCACTCGGGCCGGGCCTACCAGCGCAGCAAAACCGAAGAAAAAAGAGGGTAACAATGGGTGAGTTCCTTTCCGCATCGCGCCGCCGCGTCCTGTCCCTGCTTGCCGCCGCGCCGCTCTTCCTGTCCTTCGCATCCGCCGCTCATGCCGACGGGCTTGTCGACCAGATCAAGCAGCGCGGCACCATCGTGGTCGGTACCGAGGCGGCCTTCGAGCCGTTCGAGTTCGTCCGCGACGGCCAGATCGTCGGCTACAACAAGGACATCCTCGATTATGTGGTGAGCCAGCTCGGTGTGAAGCTCGACCAGCTCAACCTGCCATTCCAGGGGCTGCTGCCGGGCCTGCTGGCGAAAAAGTTCGACCTGATGGCGACCTCGACCGGAATCAATGCCGAGCGGGCGGCGAAATATGCCTACACGAGGCCGACGGGCTCGTTCGAGAACGTCATCGTGGTGCGCGCCGATGAGGAGCGCATCAAGAAGCCGGAAGACATCAGCGGCATGGTGGTGGCAACGCAGCTTGCCTCGTCCGTGCAGCCGATCATCGAGGCCTATGACAAGGAACTCAAGGACAAGGGCGGCAAGGGTGTCGGCGAACTGAAGCTGTTCACCTCCTTCCCCGAAACCCATGTCGCTCTCGCCTCCGGCCAGGTTGATGCCATTGTCATTGCCTCGCCTTCGGCGGCGGTGCTGATGAAGAACGTCCCCGATACCTACAAGGTCGTCGGCTCGATCGGCGAATTCTCCTACCTGTCCTGGGTCGTGCGGCCGGAGGACAAGGACCTGCGCGAATTCATCAACACCAAGATCGGCGAGCTGAAGGACAGCGGCAAGCTGAAGGAGCTGCAGCTGAAATGGTTCGGTTTCGAGATGAAGACGCCAGACCAGGGCTATCTGCCACCCGGCGCGCTCTGAATCGTTTCCCCTGAACTTGTCTGGCGTGGCGCAGGCGATGCGCTGCCGCGGCTATCGCCCGCGCCGACGCCGGACGGTGCCTCTCCGTTCGAGCTGAAAAATGTTCCATTTTTCAAAAACGCTGACCTTTCTGCCGCAATTCCTGACCGGCGCGGGCATCACGCTCGGCGTCTCGGCGCTGGGGTTCCTGGCCGGCACGCTGATCGGCTTCGGCCTGCTGGCCTGCGGCCGGTCGCGCTGGCGCCTGGTTCGCTGGATCGGCGCGCTCTACACCAGCTTCATCCGCGGCACGCCGCTGATCGTGCAGATCTTCGTCGTTTACTACGTGCTGCCGGGGCTGGTCGGCATCGATCTGCCGCCGCTCCTGGCGGGCGTGCTGGCGCTCAGCTTCAACAGCGCGGCCTTCGTCGCCGAGATCCTGCGCGCCGGGCTGACGCGCATTCCCTCCGGCCAGTATGAAGCGGCCAAGGCGCTCGGCCTGAAACCCGTGGTGACCTGGTTCAAGATCATCATGCCGCAGCTGTTCAGGTCCATCATCCCGCCGATGGTCAACGAGTTCACCATGCTGGTGAAGGCCTCGTCCATCCTGTCGGTGATCGCCGTGGTCGAGCTGACCCGCACCACGCAGAACATCATGAACGTTACCTACCGGCCGGTCGAGGCGTTCTGCATCGCGGCGGTGCTGTATTTCATCGTGCTGTTTTCCTGCAGCCTTTTGACCCGGCATCTGGAGCGCAAGGCGGAAGGCGCGCGCGCATGACGTTCGATTTCGCCGTCATCGCGGACAACTGGCAGATCCTGGCCAAGGGCTTTGGCAATACGGTGCTGATGTGCGCCGTGTCGCTGCCATTCGGCTTCGCGCTCGGCATCTTGCTGGCGCTGGTGAGGCTGAGGGGCGGAGGGCTGCCGGCGGCAATCGTGTCGGCCTATGTCGAGATCTTCCGCAACATTCCGTTCCTGATCCAGATTTTCCTTTTGTTCTACGCCTTGCCGATGTTCGGCGTCCGGCTCTCGCCGGTGGTGGTTTCGATCGGTGCTCTGTCGGCCTATGCCAGCGCTTATTCCGCCGAGATCATCAGGGGCGCGATCCAGTCCATCTCATTTGGCCAGGTCGAGGCCGGCTATGCGCTTGGCCTGCGCTACCTCACCATCTTCCGCAAGATCCTGGTGCCGCAGGTGCTCGGCTACATCCTGCCGGCGGCCACCAACCTCACCATCACACTGATCAAGGAATCGGCGATCCTGTCGGCGATCACCGTGCCAGAACTCACCTACATGGCCCAGAACATCATCGGCCGTACCTTCTCGCCGGTGGAGATCTTCACCGCCATCGCATTGCTGTATTGGGGGCTGACCGCCCTTGTCGCGGCAATCTCGCGCAGCCTGGAGCACAGGCTGCAGCCCCATCTCGCAGCCCGCCGTGGCGCCTGATCCAAAAAGCCTTCAACACAGAGGAGACCCCATGTCCAAACTCACCACCGCGCCGCGCGATGTCTTCCAGACATTCCTGAACTTCCCGCTGGTCGAGGATCTCGACACGCTCAAGGCCGATGTCGCCATCATAGGCATGCCCTATGGCGATCCCTACACGATCGACGAGCTGATCAACGACCAGACCAACGCGCCGACGGCGGTACGGCGCGCCTCGCAGCGCATCAGCCAGGCGCTCGACCGCTATGATTTCGACATTGGCGGGCCGGTCTTCGCCGGCCAGGACATCAAGGTGGTCGATGTCGGTGACGTGCCGGGCAATGCCGCCGATCATGTCGGGCACTACGGCAGGGCCGAGGCGGCGATCCGCAAGGTCCTCGCCGCCGGCGCACTGCCGATCACCATCGGCGGCGACCACGGCATTCCGATCCCGATCTTCCGGGCGCTCGACGGCGAAGGCCCGATCACGCTGGTGCAGCTCGATGCCCATCTCGACTGGCGCGACAATGTCAACGGCGTCAAGGAAGGTTATTCCAGCACCATCCGGCGGGCCTCGGAGATGGCGCATATCAAGGATATCTTCCAGGTCGGCATTCGCGGCCAGGGCAGTGCGCGCACCGAGGAGGTGGAGGCGGCCCGCGCCTACGGCGCCAACATCATCACCACCGACGAATGGCAGGATATCGGCACCGCCGCGCTGCTCAAGCGCATTCCGGACGGCGGCCGCTACTACCTTACCATCGACGCCGACGGACTTGACCCTGCGGTCATGCCAGCGGTGGAGGGCCCGCAGCCGGGCGGTATCAGCTACCGCCAGACGATCGAACTGATCAAGGGGCTGGTCGGCAAGGGCCGTCTCGTCGGCATGGATATCGTCGAGATCGCGCCGGCGCGCGATGTCAACGAGATCACCTCGATGACGGCCGGCCATATCGTCCTCAACGTCATCGGCGCCGCCGTGCGTGCCGGCTACTTCAAGCGCTGAGCCTTTTATCTCTCGTTTGCTCCATGTCAGCCGGGCAACCGGCTGACATGCTTGTTTCATCCGGTCTTCGACCGTGTTTGCGGCTGCGCACGAAAAATCTTGACGGCGTGCCTGCGGCGCATTCTACAGAAGGTGCCCCTTTGGAGACGCCAGATGTTCGGTGCCGTCCCGCTTTTGATCGTGCCTTTCATTCTCTATAATCTCGGCCTGCTGGGTATATTCGGCGGCGGCGACGATCCATGGGCGAGTGAGATCTTCTCGTTCCGCATGATGTCGGGTGGGGTATTCTCGATGACGCTTGGCGACCTGATGGTGCTGCTCGGGCTGATCTTCCTGTTCCTCGAAATGGTGAAGGCGGCGCGCACGACCGGCGCTTCGATCATGGACCACCTTCTGTCGACGCTGGTCTTCGTCGCCTTCCTGGTCGAGTTCCTGCTGGTCAAGGGCGCGGCGCATTCCATCTTCTTCACGCTGATGATCATCGCGCTGTTCGATGTGCTTGCCGGGTTCGCGGTGTCGATACGGTCGGCGAGCCGGGACATCAACCTGAACTAGAGCAATTCCAGGAAAAGTGTGAAACGGTTTTCCGTCCGGAGTTGCGTTAAAACAATGAGTTAGAGCAGTTTGCCGTTTCCGTGAAACGGTGAAATGCTCTAGGTCTCAGCGTGGAAGTTTGACGGGCGCTTGTACCGACAGTTGGCGGAAACGTCCGCCGCGTCCCCGGCGCTCAGCCTGGGTCGGCGGTAAAGCCGGCCGCCTCGATGCCGGCTATGGCCGCGGCCTCGTCATTGTCCGAGGTATCGCCGGAAATGCCGACGGCGCCGATGATGGTGCCGGCCTTGTCGCGGATCAGCACGCCGCCGACCACAGCAAGTACGCGTCCGCCCGACACATCGGAAATGCCGGCGACCAGATGGGGGCGCTCCTTGGCGAAGGCCTCGACCTTACGTGAGCCCATGCCGATGGCCAGTGCGCCATAAGCCTTGCCCGCCGACATTTGCGGGCGCAGGAACGAGGCGCCGTCCTGACGCTGGAAGGCGACCAGATGGCCGCCGGCGTCAAGCACCGAGACACCCAGCGGCTTGAGCTTGAGATCGGCACCCTTGGCGAAGGCGGCATCGATGATTTGACGGGCTTTTTCGAGCGGCAGTGCGGTCATGGCAATCTCCTGTTTGAAAAGGACAATGATCGGGGGCCGGCCGCACGAAGCAATCCCGGTTTCGGTTGAAATTGCTTCTTGCGAAGCGATGGAATGAAGGCCGGGGCTGTCTGGATGGTGTAGCTGATGTATCCGAGCAGCGTCGGTTCGCCGGAGAGCGGCGCGCTATTTCTTCTTGGCGCGCGCAGGCTTCTTGGCTGGCACTGCCGGCGCGTTGGCGAGGTCTTCGGCTTCCTTGGCGAGCCGCAGCGCCCGCAACTTGTCGGTCTTGGCCTTGCGGGCATCACTCTCCGCGGCGTATTCCGCCATCGCTTTCTGGCGGACGGTGGCCGCTTCTTCCTGCTTCTTGAAGCGCAAATCGGCGCGCGCGCGGGCGGCATCCCGAGAGTTCTCAACCAAGACCTTATCCAATCCCGTGAATTGTGGTTTCCGCTTCTTCTAGCAGAGCCGGCCTCTTAGCGGGGAAAATAGTTGGTCACGCGGCCGGGCTGGCGCCGAGAGCCTTGCCGGCGACCACGGCTTCATAGGCGGCCTGCAGGGTCGCGCGGACAGAAGGGCCAGACGCTTTGTCGAGCGGCGTGCCGAGATGCTCATGGCGCAACTCGTCCATGAATTTCTCCCACAATGGCGGTCCGCCCTTTTCCAGGAGCTCGGCGCGGATCGAGAGTTCCTCGCTGGTCGGCAGCCAGACCCGCCCCCAGGCGCCAAGATGGGCGAGGATCGGCACCAGCGTGATGGCCATCTCGGTCAGGCTGTAGATCGCCTTCTGCTTGTGCGAGGGGTCGTCGGCCTTGGTCAGCATGCCAAGCTCCATCAACCGCTTCAACCGGTCGGCGAGGATATTTGAGGCAATGCCTTCCATCGATCCGTTGAGCAGCTCGCGAAAATGACGCCTGCCGCCGAAAATCATGTCACGCAGGATGATCAGGCTCCAGCGGTCGCCGAACACTTCCAGCGACAGGTTGATCGGGCAGCCGGACCGGCGATCGAGGCTCATTCGATTCTCTCCATAAAACCAGTTGCATTATCGTATCAGTTTTATTATGGTGCAACTGATTGCAAAATGCAATCAGTTTGGAGGCATACAATGACGACGATCGACCGTCCCGTGATCCAGTCCGAAACCTTCGGCGCCCCCAAAAATCCTCCGCTGCTGCTGATCATGGGCGCGATGGCTTCGATGCTGTGGTGGCCGGCGGCATTCTGCCGGGAGTTGGCGGATGCCGGGCTGTACGTGATCCGCTACGACAATCGCGATACCGGGCGCTCGACCAAATATCCGCCTGGCGAGCCGCCCTACACATTCGATGACATGGCGGACGATGCGATTGGCGTGCTCGACAGTCATGGCATCGGCAAGGCCCATGTCGCCGGTATGTCGATGGGCGGCATGATCGGGCAAATGGTAGCGCTCAGGCACTCCTCCCGTGTTGCATCGCTGACCGTGATCAGCAGCTCGCCGATGGGGATGGACACCTCGCATCTGCCAAGGATGAGCGACGCCTATATCGAGCATTCGGCCGAGGGCGCCGACGTCGACTGGACGGACCGCCGCCAGGTGATCGACTTCATGGTCAGGGATACCAAGGCGATCGCCAGCATCGCCCATCCATTCGACGAGCTCGGGATGAGAGCCTTCATCGAACAGGATTACGATCGATCCGGCGGGTTCCTGAGCGCGACCAATCATTTCTCGCTCAAGGGCGGCGCCGAGTGGAAGGGCCGCCTGCACGAGATGCAAGCTCCGCTGCTGGTCATCCATGGCACGGCCGATCCCGTTTTTCCGGTCGAGCATGGCGAGGCGCTGGCCGAGGCAGTCGCCGGCGCGAAATTCCTTCGTGTCGACGGCGGCGGCCATGAACTGCATCCTCAGGACTGGCCCGCGATATCGGCCGCCATAGTCATGCACATCAGGTCCAACCAGGGGACCTGATGTGCCGGGCTTGACGGGCAAGGCCTGACACAATAGTGAAGTAAATACTTCAGTGTTGGCTTGGCCGGGCATCCGGCTCCTACCCATCGGCGAACCAGAAACAGGCGAGCAAAGAATGTCCCTGATGTTGCATTTCCATCCCCTGGCCTCCTTCTGCTGGAAGCCGCTGATCGCGCTTTACGAGAACGGCACCGCCTTCAACCCGGTCATCGTCGATCTCGGCGACGAGCGATCGCGCGCGGCCTTCCTCAAGATATCGCCGACCGGCAAGATGCCGGCGCTGCGCGACGATACGCGCGACCGCACGCTGCTGGAATCGACCATCGTCGTCGAATATCTGGCCGCGCATTATCCGGGGCCGGTCGAACTCGTTCCCGCCGACGTCGATCTGGCGCTGGCCGTCCGCCAGTCCGACCGCTTCTATGATTTCTATGTGCAGGAGCCGATGCAGAAGATCGTCGGCGACCGGTTGCGTCCGCAGGACAGGACCGATCCGTTCGGTGTCGAGCAGGCGCGCGGCCAGCTGCGTACCTCCTATGCCATCATCGAACAGGAGATGCAGTCGCACAGCTGGGCGGTGGGTAATGCCTTCAGCCTGGCCGATTGCGCGGCATCTCCAGCACTCTTCTATGCCAACAAGGTCGAGCCGTTCGGCGACAGATATCCGGCCGTGAAGCGCTATCACGACCGGCTGCTGCAGCGCCCTGCCTTCGCCAGGGTGATCGAGGAGGCGCAGCCCTACTTCAAGTTCTTCCCTTACAACAACGGCTAACCGGGATGCTGCACGATTCCGCCCAGCTCGACCTGATGTTCCAGGCGCTTGCCGATCCGGCGCGACGGCAGATGGTCGACCGGCTGTCGCGGGGCCCCGCCTCTGTCAGCCAACTGGCCGAGCCGCTGGCGATGTCGCTGTCGGCCGTGGTCCAGCATCTCAACGTGCTGGAGGCGAGCGGCCTGGTGCGCTCGGAAAAACTGGGACGGGTGCGCACCTGCCAGATCGAGCCGAAGGCGTTGAGAGCGGCCGAGCATTGGATCAACGAGCGGCGAAACGCCTGGGAACGCCGGCTGGACCGGCTCGGCGATTTTCTCGCCGAGACCAGTGACAAAACATGAAGGAGGCTTCAATGACCCAACGATCCGTCGTCCATTCCACCTTTGTCGTCGAGCGCTTCTATCCGGCGGCACCTGCGAGAGTCTTCTTCGCGCTCAGCAATCCTGATGCCAAGCGGCGATGGTTCGTCGATCCCCACGACCCGATGCCCAGCCGACACGAAATGGACTTCCGCGTCGGCGGCAAGGAGACCAATGCCGGCTGTCCGAGCGATGGGCAGATGCATTTCTTCAACGCGGTCTATCAGGACATCGTGCCGGACAGCCGCATCGTCTACAGCTATGAGCTGCTGTTCGGCGAAACCCGCGTCTCGGTGTCACTGGCGACAATCGAGCTCATGGCGGAAAGCGGTGGCACGCGGCTTGTGATGACGGAGCAGGGGGCCTTCCTCGACGGCCACGACACGCCGGCCACGCGTGAGCACGGAACGGGCGAACTGCTCGACGCGCTTGGCGCCTTCCTGCATGTACAGGCCTGATCATCGGGGCGCTGTCGAAGGTTGAGGGCGCTGGATCAGGCCTCCCAGAATTGATCAAGCCAGATGTTGAGCTTCAGGAAGCCGGCGTTGCTTATCGTGTAGACACGCCGCGTGCCTTCGGCCTTGGCGTTGACCAGCCCGGCGTCGAGCAACACTTTCAGATGCTGTGAAACGGCTGGGCGCGACACTGGCAGCCCGGCCGCCAATTCGTTGACGGTCTTCGGACCGCGTCGAAGTTCTTCCAGAAGATGGCGCCGATTGGGGTCGGCGATCGCCATGAAGGCGTCGGAAAACATCATGCCTTATTTGTGAGGCAAAGTTTTTCAAATCTCAACTGTCTGTTTCTTCTTTTCTTCTTGGATCAAGCCGCAATGCTTCCGGCGTCAGCGAGCGGTCGGCCGGTTGCGTCTTGAAGGCGTCGCGATCTCCGATCGGCACCGGAGCGCGGCGGCTGATGCGCAGCAGCGTGTAGCCGGCCAGCGACAGATGCGCGAAGGCGGTCGCCAGGAACAGGCCTTCCGGGCGCATCCAGCCCATCAGCGCCGCCGCCAGCAAAGGGCCGATCATGGTGCCAAAGCCGTAAAGCAGCAGCAGGCCGCCCGATACCTTGACGAAATCCTCGGCACGGGCGTGGTCGTTGGCATGCGCCACGGCGATCGAATAGAGCGTGTAGGCGAAAGCGCCGTAGGCAGCGGTGAAGACGATGACGAAGATGCCGGAGCGCGGTTCGAACAGGAAGATCATGAGGGCGAACAGGGCCGCGCCGAAAGCCGCACCGGCCAGTACGAAACGCCGGTCGGTCTTGTCGGACAGACGCCCCGCCGGCAGTTGCATGGCGGCGCCGGCGACGACCACAAGGCTCATCATCAGGGCGATCTCGGCGGTGGAAATACCAATGCGGGCGCCGTAGACCGCACCAAGCGTTCCCCAGGCGCCGTTGGCGATGCCGATCAGCAGGCAGGCGATCGCCGACACCGGCGAGTTGGCGTAGAGCCCCTTGACGTCGAGTTTGACGTCCTGCAGCGGTTTGGGGTGCGAGGCCGTCGAAACCGCGGTCGGGATCAGCGACAGGCAGAACAGGATGCCGGTGATCATGAACAGCGACGCCGACTTCACATCGCCGCCGGCGACGATCATCTGGCCTCCCATGATCGAGGCATAGGTGACCATCATATAGAGGCCGAAGACGGTGCCGCGGTTCTCGTTCGTGGCTTTCTCGTTCAGCCAGCTTTCGATGACCATGAAGGCGCCGGCCATGGTGAAGCCGGTGAAGGCGCGCAGCAGGATCCAGACATATTCGTCGATGACCAGGCCGGTGAGCAGCGCCACGATGGCACCGGACGCGGCAAAGGCGCCGAAAGCGCGCACATGCCCGGCGCGGCGGACGATGCGCGGTGCAAAAAAGCAGCCGGTGACGAAGCCACCGGCCCAGGCCGTGCCCATCAGGCCAAGCGAGGCTGTCGAAAACCCTTCCACCTGGCCGCGCAAGGGCAACAGCAGCCCATGAAGGCCCGATGCAGCCAGCAGGAAGGCAGTGCCGCGAAGCAGGGAGAGGATCGGCCTGTAGGATGCGAGCATTTTTTGATCCGGCTGGACTCTGGGAGGGACGCAAGGTCTGAAGACAGTCGCATTCGGGCTTTTCGGCGGCGGGCCGTTGCGCCCATCGCCTATCCGCGGCGGAACAGCGCCTCGGCGGCCGATTTGGTGTTGTCCTTGGCCTTGAGTTCGGCCTCCAGCCGGGCGATTTCGTCTCGCAGGATGCCGATGCGCTCCGACAATTCGCCAACGGAGAGCAGCGACAGGTCCTGCCCGATCTCGTGCGGACGCGCCTTCTTCTTGGGTTCGTCGTCGAAGATCGCCATGGTTGCTCCTCCTCCGCCATACCAGATTGGCCATTTGCCTGATTTGGCAATGAGCATACATAGGGCAAGGGTGTCGATGCAAACAGCCGGTAAGAACGCGGCGAGGAAAGACGGGAAAGTTCATGGCGAGCGGACAGAAAATTCCGGCAAGGATGACAGCGATCGCGATCTCGGAGCCGGGCGGCCCACGGGTGCTGAAACCGGAAACCCGCGACGTGCCCCAGCCAGGTCCCGGCGAGATCCTGATCAAGGTGCATGCCGCCGGCGTCAACCGGCCCGACGTGCAGCAGCGCAAGGGGGCCTATCCGCCACCGCCCGGCGCATCGGACCTGCCGGGCCTCGAGGTCTCGGGCGAAGTGGCCGCGCTTGGCGACGAGGTGTCGCGCTGGCGCATCGGCGAACGGGTCTGCGCGCTCACCCCCGGCGGCGGTTATGCCGAATATGTCAAGGTTCACACCGGCAGCGTGTTGCCGCTGCCCGCGGGCTTCACCCATACGGAAGCGGCGGCGGTGCCGGAAAACTATTTCACGGTCTGGCACAATGTCTTCGAACGCGGCGGCCTGAAGAAAGGCGAGACGCTGCTTGTGCATGGCGGCTCGTCCGGCATCGGCACGACCGCGATCCAGCTTGCCTCTGCTTTCGGCACCCATGTCATCACCACCGCCGGATCCAAGGAGAAATGTGATGCCTGCCTGAAGCTCGGCGCCGACCGGGCGATCAACTATCGCGAGGAGGACTTCGTCAAGGCGGTGAAGGAGGCGACGGACGGCAAGGGCGCCAATGTCATCCTCGACATGGTCGGCGGCGACTATGTCCAGCGCAACTACGAGGCCGCCGCCGTCGAGGGCCGCATCGTCCAGATCGCGGTGCAGGCGGGCGCCGTGGCCAGTGCCGACTTTTCCAAGATCATGGTCAAGCGGCTGACCCATACGGGTTCGACGCTGCGGCCGCGCACCGTCGAGTTCAAGGCGGCGATCGCGGCGGCGCTGGAGGCGCAGGTCTGGCCGCTGCTCGGCACGCGCAAGGTCGCTCCGGTCATGGACATGATCTACCCGCTCACGGATGCCTGGCGCGCGCATGAGCGGATGGAGGAGGGCGAACATATCGGCAAGATCGTGCTCGACGTCGGCTAGGACGTGCCGATATCCAGGTGAGGCCGGCCTGACCGGGAATCCCGACACGTCCGGAGACAGCTCCTCCCTGCCTACAAGATGAACAGAAGCTTAATGGTGCAATGCAGCATTTGCATCATTGCTATGCAAAATCGGCCGTTCAAGTCCTCATCGATGATCACTATCTGTGCAGCATCGAAACGAACACCCCATCAGGAGGACCATCATGAACCCGATCCGCGCTTTCCGTAACTGGCGCATGTACAACGAGACCGTGCGCGAACTGAACCGTCTCAACGCGCGTCAGCTCAGCGACCTCGGCATCAACCGTGCCGACATCGAACGGATCGCCCGCCAGGCGATCTGATCTCAAGCACGACCCGGCCGCAAGGCCGTGCACTTGCCGAGAAGCAGAGCCGTCGCAGACGCTTCCCGTCTCCGGTTCCGAACCCGCTGGACTCAGTCCAGCGGGTTTTGTCTTTTGGGGATCCGGGTGATTGGCTTGCCGGTTCCAAAAGAGGGCGCGTCGCGTTGCAAGCGGCAGGAGGCAGTTCAATGGTGCTGCTCAAGCCGACCGCTCTTCGGCATCTTGCTTATTGACCATGGTTGCCGCCGTGGCATGCTTGACCACGGGGGAAGATCGGTCGGCCTGAAGCGTTGATTGTTCGGGCCTGGCAAGTTGCTTGCCCGGAAAGGCTTCTTGCCCATGCTCGACGATCTGACGAACAGAATCTACGAGGCGGCCTTCGTGCCAGACCTCTGGCCTGATGTGCTGGAGGATATCGATTCCGTATCCGGTTCCGTGGGTGGCGCCGTGTTTCTGTTCGGTGACGACCAGCCCGCGCGCGGCAGGGCGATCGCGTTCCTGCAGGATCTGCAAGGCGAATTGCTGGCGAGCGACGCGCTGCAGTTTTCGGCGGCGGTTTCGCGCATGTGCGCGCTGCAGCCGGCGAGCTTCGTCGACGTTGAGGCTTTCCTCACGCCCGACGAGATCGAGAACGATCCGGTCCGCAAACGGCTTCGCGCCATGGGCATCGGCGCGCATGCCTGCACCGCGATACCGATGCCCAGCGGCGAGCTGGCGATTTTCGTTTTCCAGCGACGGCTCGGTGAAGGCGACTACGACCAAAGGAGCCTGGACGTGCTCGACAGTCTCCGGCCAGCCATGGCGCGTGCCGGCCTGATAGCGGGGCGGCTCGGCCTTGAACGCGCCGAAGGAACAGTTGCCGCCATGACGGCGATGGGCCTGCCGGCGGCTGTCCTGTCGCTGAAAGGACGGGTGATGCTCGCTAACGCACTGTTCGACGGCCTGTCCTCCCTGTTCCTGCCTACAGCCTTTGGCGGCTTGGCCATTGCCGATGCCGAGGCCAACCGGTTGTTCCAGCAGGCTGTCGTCGCCGCGCGCAATGACATGGAGCCGACAGTCCGTTCCATACCGGTGCAAGGCGTGGACGGCCGGCGGCCGATGGTTCTGCACATGCTGCCGTTGCGCCGTTCGGCGCATGAGATCTTTTCAGGCGCCGACATTCTGGTGGCGGCGACGGCGCTCAGCGCCAGCTCGGTCGTGCCTTCGCCAACACTGCTTGCCGGATTGTTCGATCTGACGCCAGCCGAAGCACGGCTGGCCACGGCGCTGTCGCAAGGCCACGCGCTCAAGGCCGCCGCAGCCGGCTCCAACATCACCGAAAAAACCGCCCGGACCTATCTGGAGCGAATATTCGCCAAGACCGGGACACGCCAGCAAAGCCAGCTCGTGGCCCTGCTCAAAAGCGCCGGACCCTTTGGTTGAGGTCGCCGGCGGTTTGGGCATTAATGCGCTCGCTGGCCCCCGAACGTATTGAGGCCGCCTCCAAAAACATTGCGAAACGGCAAGGGAACGGTTATACAGGCCGCGAATTTCCCATTTTGGTGGCTCTAAACCACCGCCCGCGCGGGAACGCGGGCGAACGAGAAGGATTTTTAAAATGGCCAATACGCTGCTGATGCCCAAGGCGACCGCCGTCTGGCTGGTCGACAACACCGCGCTCTCCTTTGAGCAGATCGCGCAGTTCTGCGGGCTGCATCCGCTCGAGGTCAAGGCGATCGCCGATGGCGAATCGGCGCAAGGCATCAAGGGCATGGACCCGATCATGACCGGCCAGCTGACCCGCGACGAGATCGCGCGCGCCGAGAAGGATCCGAACCAGCGGCTGAAGCTTTCCGACCCCAAGGTGCGGGTGCCGGAATCCAAGCGCAAGGGTCCGCGCTACACACCATTGTCGAAGCGCCAGGACCGGCCGAACGCCATCCTTTGGCTGGTGCGCAACCATCCCGAACTCAAGGACGCGCAGATTTCGCGTCTCGTCGGCACCACCAAGTCGACGATCGAGCAGATCCGCGAACGCAAGCACTGGAACTCGGCCAATCTGCAGCCGATGGATCCGGTGACGCTGGGCCTTGCGTCGCAGATCGACCTCGACATGGAAGTCAACCGCGCCTCGCGCGGCCGCGAGCAGGCGCAGCCGGTCGGCGATACGCTGCTGCCCGCCGCCCTGACCGAGCGGCTGGTGCCGGCTCCCGAAAAGCCGAAGGACGAGGATGCCGAACTCGACGCCAATGCCGTGTTCGCCAAGCTCTCGGCGCTGAAGTCGAAGAACGAGGACGCAGACGACGAGTAAGGGTCTCGACAGACCAAAAAAAGCCCGCTTCGAGCGGGCTTTTTTATGGGCGATCTCAGCTTCGCGCCACGCGGTCCGGCGCCATGCCGTAATCCTCGCTGCGCTCCACCGCCCGGTAGAAGTCGGCAAGCTGCTTGCCGCGCTCCGGCTTGAAGATGCGGCCGGCGATCACCACCGAGGCGATGCGGTCAATGCGGAAGGCGCGGAAGTCGTCGCGCATCTCGCACCAGGCGACCAGCGTCCACACCTTGCCCCAGAACCAGAGGCCAAGCGGCCTGATGTCGCGCGCGGTGCCGCGGCCGGCCTCGTCCGAGTAGTCAATGGTCAGCACCTGGCGCTTCTCGACCGCACGCTCGATCAGGTCGATCGCCTCGCGGGCGGCGTCGCTGACCACCCACATCGGTGTATGGATCTCGGTGCGGGCGATGCGGTCTTTTTCGGTATCGGGCAGCACGGCACCGATCTTGACCAGCGCCTCGTCGGCGGCGCGTGCCATGGCGGCGCCGCCAAAGGCGCGCACCATGCGCGCGCCGGCAACCAGCGCCACGATCTCGTCACGCGTGAACATCAGCGGCGGAAGGTCGAAACCTTCCCTCATCATGTAGCCAACACCGGCCTCGCCGTCGATCGGGACCCCGGTCGACTGCAGGTCGGCTATGTCGCGGTAGATTGTTCGCTCGGAAACCTCGAGCCACGTGCCGAGCTTCTGGGCGGTGACCAGACGGCCACCCCGCAGATGCTGCACGATCTGAAAGAGCCTGTCGGCGCGGCGCATCGTTTGCTTCCCCAGTGGTTTTCCTGTGCATGCCGTGGCTCCCAGACGGGATCCACCTGCAGATGACATGCATTACGGCTTCAGTCCCTCGCGCTTGCGCTGCGCGGCAACGAACTCCGCGCCAAAGGACAGTTTCTTTGTTGTCGGCGTCTTGGCATCGAGCACGCGCCAGAAGGGAGCTATGTCGCTCAGCGTCATGCCGCGCTCGAGGTCTTCCTTGGCGGCTTCGGCAACCGTGCGCAGATGATAGCCGATGGTGACCGGGCATGTCACTTCGGCACCGTGTTCGACGGCAAGCGCCGTGCGCAACGCACGGACGTCCATCTCGACGCCTTCGGGAATCGAGCGGATGAAGTCATCGACCTGGCGTGCGGTCGGCACCAGCATCGGCTGGCCTTCGATGACATCTCCACCGTGCGCGGCGTTGGTTTCACGCCGTTGATGCCAGGCGTGTTCAGCTTGTCGTTCCAGCTTTTCATCGATCGTCCTCTCGGCCGGCCCTGCGCATTGTTTCACCATTGCACGCGCCTCCTGACAGCATACTGTCAGGAGGCTTCAGCATATTCCCTGGCGAACAGCGTCCGCATCTGTGCGAGATCGCTGCTTCTTTCCGGGTAGAGCGTCTTCAGAAAGGCGAGGGCAAAGGTGCCTGGCGCCGAACCCGGCGCCGACACGATCTTGCCGTCCGCGACCGCGTGCGGCACGTCCTGATAGTTATTGTCACCCGCATAGCCGGCTTCATGACCGTTGATCCAGTCGCGGCCATTGCTGGTATGCCCGGCATCTTCGAACATGCCGGCTCGAGCCAGCGCCAGCGTGCCGGCGCAAATCCCGCCAACGACACCGCCGCGCGTTGCAACGGCGTTGAGCAGTTCGGCGACATCCGGTGGCGCCTTGCCGGCCCACTGGTCGGAACCGATGACTGCGACAGCATCGAGATCGGCATTCTCTTCAACGCCGGCCGAGCGGTCAGGCGTCAGCCGAAAACCGCTGATTCCGGTCACCGGCCTCCCTTCGGGCGTCAGCGACACGGTGCGGGCGCCGAACCATTCAACCGCCGAGGCCGCCAGCAGGCCATACTCCCAGTCGGCAAATCCTTCGATGAAGAGGAAGCCGATTGTCTTCTGTTCGGGCATAAGCTCGCTCCATCCCCGGCGCGCCATAGCTTATTTTGATGCATGTCGTGGCCCCGAAACCGGAGGCCATTTGGGCTACATGCATCGATATCTGGGCATTGGCGCGTCCATGTCCAATATCAACGTCGAAAAATTCGCCTCAATTGCCGGGGGAGCGACGTTCCGCATACATGTCCGGCCAGCCGATATCCTTGCGGATGTCCGCCGGCAGTGCGTTCATGAAACGCTGCGTGCGGATCTCGTTGCGCATGGTGCGAACCTTGCCGACATAGTGCTGCATGCCGCGCAGAATGGTGAAACCGTTCATGGCTATTCTCCTCTCTCTGACTGAAGGCAGTATCGCACACCCCTCCTGACAGCAGTCTGTCAGGAGGATGGCAGGGTTCGCGGCGATAGTTCCGCCCGGCACGGGTCCTCGGTAGGCCATCCTCGAACCGCAGTCACCGACCAGTGCACGGGAAGATGATTGTTCACTTTGTGAGTACTTATCTGGGCGTCGTTGTTCAATCCGCGGCGACGGACTGTCGGGATACAAGGCCTTCAGCGATGGGACCGCAGTTCTGATATGACTGGAGAAAATTCTTCCCCAGAAACAGGGAGACGACCATGAGCCTGCAACTGACAGGAATCCACCATCTGACCGCCATCACCGCCAATGCACCCGGCAATCTTCACTTCTACACGAAGGTGCTGGGCCTGCGGTTGGTCAAGAAGACGGTGAACCAGGACGATACGTCGGCCTACCACCTCTTCTATGCCGACGGTGAGGCGACACCGGGCACGGACCTCACCTTCTTCGACTGGCCGGTTGGCCGCGAACGACGCGGCACCCACAGCATTGCGCGGACCAGCCTCAGGGTCGGCAGCCGGGAGAGCCTTGCCTGGTGGAAGCAGCACCTGGCCGCTGAGAGCATTGAGACAGGAGAGATTGCCGATATCGGCGGCTATCCCGGCCTGGATTTCGAGGATCCTGAAGGCCAGCGTCTGCGGCTAATCAGCGATGGCGGCAAGGGCGGCAGCCACCCCTGGGCGCAAAGCCCGGTACCGGCCGAGCATCAGATCCGGGGGCTCGGGCCGATCGTCATCAGCGTCCCCGACATCACCAATACCGAGGCGGTGCTGACCAGGGTCATGAACATGCGCAAGGTCCGCGACTATGCCTCCCCCGACGGCGAGGGCCAGGTCCACGTCTTCGAAATGGGCGCGGGCGGGCCGGCGGCGGAGCTTCATGTCGCCGTGCAGCCCGGCCTGGCGCCGGCAAGGCAAGGCGCCGGCGCGGTCCACCACGTCGCCTTCAGGGCGCCGGACCAGGAGACGCTGCATCAATGGACCGCCCGTCTGGGCGAATTCCGCCTGCCGTCGAGTGGCGAGGTCGAGCGCTACTACTTCCGCTCGCTCTATTTCCGCGAGCCAAACGGCATCTTGTTCGAGATTGCCACGGACGGGCCGGGCTTCACCGCCGATGAGCCGCTGGAGACGCTGGGCGAAAGCCTGGCCCTGCCGCCGTTCCTCGAACCGAAGCGCGCCTCGATCGAGGCCGGCCTCAAGCCGCTGAGGTAACTCAAGACAGACGGGCGAGAGGAGTACTTTGACAGCCGGTCGCCATGCAGGGCAAAAAGCGGCTGTCGAAATTCCTCTCGTTCGCTGTGAGACCATGACTGTCGGCCAGCCGCTTATGCCAGCCACCGCCGCCGACCTGACACGGAGTGATTCCCAGGCGTTGGCCATGTTGGTGCTGGCAGCAGTCTCGGCGTCGCTTGCCTTTTACAATCTCGACTTCCCTTTTGGGATCCAGCCGGACGAGTCGATCAAGGTGGCGTTTGCCGCGGGGCAGCACCACAATTATGCACACCCGCCATTGTTGATCGTATTGGCCCGCTTCGCGGGATGGCTTTCCGGCGCGTCGAACGAACATGACTATTTGCTGGCTGGCCGAAGTGTCAGCGCGTTGGCCTGTGTTGCGGCAAGCATCCTCTTCTACATCGTGTTGCGGCGTTACGCGGATGATATCAATGCCTTCCTGTGGGCCTGCGTTTTCGCGGTCTCGCCAGCCATCGCGGTTCATGCGCATTACTTCAAGGAAGACGCTGTCCTGGTCTTCGCCCTGTGTGTCGGGCTGCATGCGCTGGTGCGGCTGAGGGAGCAGGCCAACTCAGTCAATCTCGTCTATTTCGGATTTGCGCTCGGCCTCGCCGTCTCGGCGAAATACGTGGGCGCCGGCAACAGCCTCGCTCTTTTCATCGTGGCGATCTTCTACTGCCGGCTCGGTCTCAGGCAGACCGCCATCATCGTCGCCGCTGACGCGCTTACCATATTGGCGATCTTCGGCGTGTCGCTGCTGACCGAGGCCGGAAGTGGCCTTTCAACGGTGATCAGAGGCCTTGGCTCGGAACTGATGCACGCTGAAACGGGTCACGACCTCAAGGAGTGGTTCTGGGAGGGCTATGGGCTTATGCATTTCCGCTACCATCTGATCCCCAGCCTCACCAGCCCGACCGTGGCGATCGCGCTTGGGGCGATCGCTTTCGCCATCATCGCCGACCGTAACAGATATGTCGTCGCCTACGCGGGCGGAGCCTTCATCTGGCTCTTCCTGCTCGAACTTTCGCCGCTCAAACTCTTCGGCTCCATGCGTTACATCCTGCCGGTCGTTGTCTACCTTCTGCTGGCCGCGGGCATCGCTTGCTCCAGGGCGATCGGGCTGCGAAGCACGCCGGTGGCAATCGGACTTGGACTTGTCGCGATGGTTGCCAGCGCGCACGCCGGCATGGCCTATGTCGCGAACCTGGACCGGGGAACGGATACACGCTTTGCAGCGATGCGCTTCCTTGAAGAGCGGGAAATCAGGCGTTTCGTGGTGGACTATCCAATGGGAGAGCCGGCACCGGAAACCAGGGACTACAGCAATCTCTCGTCGGCCGATTACCTCGTATCGTTGAAGTTTCAGCGATATCTGCGTGGCGGAGGATTGAGAGCGCAGGATCCACTAATTTATGAGCTTGCCGGCATGTTCCAATGCCTCGAAGGTCATGTCGTGGTGCAATTTTCGAAGCCATATGGCAACTATGGCTATGTCGCGCCGACGGTTAGGATCTATGATCTGCGCAATGCGCGATCCTGCATCCCCGCAAGCATCGTCCGCTGATGGTATGCGCTGGAACATCTGGCTTCGGCCGGTGATTTATAAGCAGGTTTTGACAGCCGGTCGCGTTGCTGGTCAAAGGCGGCATGACGAAACTTCTCGCCCTTGTCATCGTCGGCTTCATGGTCATCCAGCTGATCAAGCCAATCGGCTGGCCCGGGCTCAGGCGGCGCGCCGATTTCTGGAAGCTGGCGCTTCTCGCCATGGCAGCGATCTCGCTGGCGGCCGTGCTCGGGCATTTGACATAGGCCTTCCCAAGACAAGATCGGTTTCTTGGCTGTCAGCTGGTGAGGACCATGCCGACGAGATGTTCCGCCCAGGCCCGGTAACCCGCCTCCGAGGCATGGAAGCCGTCCGAGGCAAAACCGGCCTCGGGATTGGTGATCGGCAGGCGGGGCGCGGGCAATGCGCCGCGCTCCAGGCACAGCCGCTCGCCCATCCGGTTCATCGCGGTGGCGCGGATTTCGAGGATTTTCCCCAGCAGCGTCGGCATGGCCGGCGCCCGCGTGAACTCCAGAACCGGCGACCACACCACGCGCGCCTCCGGCCATTTGGCGCGCAGCGCGTAGAGCAGGCCGCCGAACTCCTTCTTGAAGCGCGGCACGGAATGAAAATTCTTGGTGTCGTTGGTGCCGATGGCGAGCACGATATGCGTCCACTGATCGGGGGACAGATTGGGCAGGACGTGGTCGCGGATCTGGCCTGACGTCGCTGAATTGAAGCCGGCGGCGCGCCAGCGCACGGCGTGGCCGGTACGTTGCGAGACCAGAACGGCGAGCTGCGCGGCAAGCCCGTCCTCGGAATTGCCTATGCCGACCGAGGCGGCGGAGGAATCGCCCAGCACCAGCAGCGAGACCACCGGTGCCTTGCCTGATATCTCGTGCATGACCGGTCCCTGTGCCGGCAGCATCCGCGAGGTGCGGCGGCGCACACCCAATCCCTGCCAGACATAGACGGGGAAGGCGAGCCAGGTGAGAAGGGCGGGAAAACGCATGGCGATACCGTGGAATGATTTGCGGCAGGCTTAGCGCATGTTTCGGCGGAGGTGAACGCCTTCAGTCGCAGCAGTTCGGCGGAGCCGCCTGCTTGTCCTGATATTCGTCGTGCAGGCGCACCCAGTCCATCAGGCCATGATAGGGGCCATTTTCATTGCGGCCTTTCGGCGTCATATCGAGATAGTCATAGGCGCCGATCTGCGCCTCGCCGCCGCGCGCACGCGACAGGAAGGTGAGGAAGATCTCGCCGCTCTCGTCCTTGTAGAAAACACTGGTGCCGGGAAGCTCCCTCGATGTCCGTGGACGGGTCTCGAAATTGTAGGTGGTGTCGCCGGCGGCTATCTGCTTGTCGGTGAAGGAAACCTGCATGTCGAAGTTGAAGTCCGAGGCATAGGACGACACCCAGTCGAATTTCCAGCCCATGCGCCGCTTGTAGGGCGCAAGCTCGGCCAGCGGCGCCCGCGAGATCATCACCAGGGTTACGTCGTGATGCCTCAAATGCTGATTGGCGCCGTCTATATGATCGGCAAGGAAGGAGCAGCCCTCGCAATGATGCGTGCAGCCCGGCCCGAACATGAAGTGGTAGACGATCAGCTGGCTGTTGGCGCCAAACAGGTCGGTCAGTTTCTTCGGCCCCTGTTCAGTCTCGAAGACATAGTCCTTCCTGATCCTCAGCCAGGGCAATCCACGCCGCTCGGCCGCGATGCGCTCGCGAAGCCGGGTCAGTTCCTTCTCGCGGGCCAGATGTGCCTTGTGCGCCTGGAACCAGTCTTCGCGTGAAACGATCTTGTTGCGATGCATGAATCTCTCCCTGTCTGCACCCCAAGGACGTTCGGGATGAGCGCAAACCGACATCGCTCGTTGGTCGAGCATGATCCCTGGACAAGCCGGCTCCCGTTTGTCCGAGAAGACCGGCTTCCGCCTTTTGGATCATGCTCCGGCGCCGAGAGGGAGATAAGGACGGACAGGCTCCATCCCAAGCCCGCGCCTGCCGCAAACAAAAACCCGGGCGCATTGGCCCGGGTTTGAAGGGAGACGGAAGCGCTGTGTTCAGGCGGCCTGTTCGAGGCTCGCCTTCCATTTTCCGAGCGCGGCCAGATAGTTCATGTGAGCGCGATGGGTGAAGGCAGCCTGACCGGCCGCGACATTCGATGCCTTGCCGCTCCAGGCCTTCTGCGGGGCGGCCTGCAGCGCGCGGCCGTAGGAGAAGGTCAGCTTCCACGGATGCGGGCCGATGGCGTTGATGGCGTTGAGGTTGGCGGTCGCTTCCTCGTCCTCCTGGCCGCCGGAAAGGAAGGCGATGCCCGGGACCGCCGCCGGCACCGTCTCGCGGAACAGTTTTATGGTCATCTCGGCGACCTTTTCGGGGCTGTCCACCGTGCCCGACTTCTTGCCCGACAGCACCATGTTGGGCTTCAGGATCGTGCCTTCGAGCACGACGCGCGCCGCGTAGAGCTCGCTGTAGAGCTTAAGCAAAGTCATCTTGCTGATCTCGTAGCACGTTTCGATCGAATGGGCGCCGTCCATCAGCACTTCCGGCTCGACGATCGGCACGATGCCGGCTTCCTGGCAAAGGGCGGCGTAGCGGGCCAGGGCATGGGTGTTGGAGCCGATAGAGGTCGCCGACGGCACGCCCTTGGCGATGTCGATGTCGATCACCGCGCGCCATTTGGCGAAGCGGGCACCGAGCTTGTAATAGTCGGCCAGCCGCTCGCGCAGGCCGTCGAGGCCTTCGGTGATGGTGTCGCCGGGAAAGCCGGCCAGAGGCTTGGCGCCGGCATCGACCTTGATGCCGGGGATGGCGCCTGACGCCTTGATGATGTCGACCAGCGGCGTGCCGTCGGCGGCCTTCTGGCGGATGGTCTCGTCATAGAGGATGACGCCGGAAATGTACTTGGTCATCGCGTCCTTGGCGCGGAACATCATCTCGCGATAGTCGCGGCGGCTGTCGGCGGTCGATTCGACGCCGATGACGTCGAAGCGCTTCTTGATCGTGCCGGAACTTTCATCGGCGGCCAGCAGGCCCTTGCCGTTGGCCACGATCGCGGCGGCAATGTCTTCGAGACGTTCGCTCATCATGCTTCTCCTGAACCGGTTGATCTGCGCCTAACAGAACACTACCGCCAAAGGAATGACGCCGGAAAGCTCGAATCGATTGAAAGTCTCGGGCGCTCTCATTTGCTCCCGGTGAGTTGATCAGGTCGCTTGTCTTGACCGCACTTCCGCCACGCTAGGCATTTCTGCCCTGGCTGAAATGCCTTTGCGCGGTTCATCGCTTCGCGGAAACGCCGAACCACTCAATCTCGCTGCCTTGACGCAACCGCGCAGGGAACCGTTGTACGCTTTCCCTGGATTTCTTACCGCTTCAATACGTCGACACCGGGCAGGGGCTTGCCTTCCATCCATTCCAGGAAAGCGCCGCCGGCGGTCGAGACATAGGTGAAGTCGTCGGCGACACCGGCGTGGTTGAGTGCCGCCACGGTATCGCCCCCACCGGCAACGGAGATCAGCTTGCCGGCCTTGGTGCGCGCCGCCGCGTGCTGGGCGGCAGCCACCGTGGCGTGGTCGAACGGCGCGATCTCGAAGGCGCCGAGCGGTCCGTTCCAGACCAGCGTCGCGGCACGGTCGATCCACTCGCCGATCGTCGTCACGGTCTTGGCGCCGACATCGAGGATCATGCCGTCGGCCGGGACGTCGGAGATGGCGACCGTCTCGCAGGCCGCGCCCGCCTTGAACTCCCTGGCGACGACGCCGTCGACGGGCAGGATGATGGCACAGCCGGCCTCCGCCGCCTCGATCATGATCTGCTTGGCGGTGGGGGCGAGGTCATGCTCGCACAGCGACTTGCCGACATCGGTGCCACGCGCGGCGAGGAAGGTGTTGGCCATGCCGCCGCCGATCACCAACGCGTCGACCTTCTTCACCAGGTTCATCAACAGGTCGATCTTGGTCGAGACCTTGGCGCCGCCGACGATGGCGACGACCGGGCGCACTGGTTTGCCCAGGCCTTTCTCCAGTGCTTCCAGTTCGGCCTGCATGGTGCGGCCGGCAAAGGCCGGCAACAGACGGGCCAGCCCCTCGGTCGAGGAGTGGGCGCGGTGGGCCGCCGAAAAGGCGTCGTTGACGAAGATGTCACCATTGGCGGCGAGCCTTTCGGTGAAGGCCGGGTCGTTCTTTTCCTCGGCCTTGTAGAAGCGGGTGTTTTCGAACAGCAGCACGTCGCCCTTGTTCATGGCCGCGACCGCACTGCCCGCCGTGTCGCCGACGCAATCCGAGGCAAAGCCGACGGGGCGGCCGAGCACCTCTGACGTCGCCCTGGCGATCGGCTCCAGCGAGAATTCGGGCGAGGGACCGTCCTTAGGCCGGCCGAAATGCGCGAGCAGGATGACCTTGGCGCCCTTGCCGGACAATTCGGCGATGGTCGGCGCGATGCGTTCGATGCGGGTGGCATCGGTGACCTTGCCGTCGGCGACGGGAACGTTGAGGTCGACGCGCACCAGCACGCGCTTGCCGCTGATGTTGCCGATATCGTCCAGTGTCTTGAAGGCAGCCATGCTGGTCCCTTTCCTCGGAAAATCGCCGGGACCATACCCCGCATCGGTGACGATGCAAGGCTTTGGCCGCGGCGCGGTGCGAAATTTTGAGGCGGACGGGGATACAGTCCGTGAAGATCGTCCCATGCCGATGGCACAGGGCAAACGATCGCTGTTGTCAGCTTCCGGTCGTTGCCTTTTCTACCGACGGCTCAGGGGCGTCCTCAGGCTCTGCCAGCGCCTGCGTCTCGATCGGTTTGCGCCAGTTGCGGATAAAGGCGCTCAGCCGGTCGCCCATCTCGCCGGCACTGAGGAACACCGGCACCCGCGCCACCGGTGCGGTCGGCTCGAAGGAAAGACCGAGGCCCGTGATCCTGCCCTTGTCGTCGACGTCCCTGACGATCAGCTCGATCGAGCCGATGAGCACGCGGTCGGCATATTCGGCATGGCCGCCGAGCCGCGCCGTGACCAGCGCGCCGACGGTCTGCTTCTGCTCCGCCTCGGTCAGGCCCGGCGCATAGGCGGCCTCCAGCTCGGCGGCGGAGCGCGCCGGGTCGACGGCGAAGGCACCGAAGAAATCGGCATCCTCGGGGTCGACCACGGCACGGCTGGCGAACAGCTTGTCGAGCAGGCGCGGATAGCGGTCCGGCACGAAGATGTAGACCTGGTCGCCGGCGGCGAGCCGGCCCATGTCCTGGAAGCGCATCGAGCGGCCGTCGCGCAGCACTAGCGAGGGCCGTGCCCAACGGGGAATACGCTCGCCGCGCGCCACCGGGCTGCCGGGTGCGACGCGGTAGGCGAGTAGCTCGTGATGGGCGGAGCCCGGCAGTTCAAGTTCAACCTTGTCCAGCGGCCCCAACCGCGCCGGCACGATGAGGCCTAGGCGGCGGGCCAGGGGACCGACGGTCCAGCCCTGAACGACCAGGGACACCAGCACGATGATGAAGGCGGTGTTGAAGATGATGCGGCCGTTCTCCAGCCCGCCGAGCAGCGGCGTGATGGCAAGCAGGATCGACACGGCGCCGCGCAGGCCGACCCAGGAGACGAAGGCGACTTCGGGTCGCGGCAGGCGGAACGGAATCAGGCAGAGCCAGACCGCGACCGGTCTTGCGACAAACATCAGGAACAGGCCGAGCAGCACCGCCGGCACCATGATCGCCGGAAACTGCGAGGGGGTCGCGAACAGGCCGAGGATCAGGAACATGATGATCTGCGCCAGCCAGGACATGCCGTCCTGGAAGCGCTTGAGGATGGTGACGGCGCGGATGTCGGAATTGCCGGCAATGAGGCCGGCGATATAGACCGCCAGAAAGCCCGAACCGCCGATGGCGCCGGCGGCGGCGAAGACCATCAGCGACAGTGTCAACACGAAGATCGGCAGCAGGCCATGGTCGAGGTTGAGCCGGTCGACGAGACGCACGATGGCAAGGCCACCCAACACGCCGACGATGGCGCCGAGGCCCATATTGACGAGAAAGCCGAGGATCAGGCTGGTGACCAGGACGTTGGCTTCAGGGTTGGCATGGGCCGCGATGACCTCGACCAGGGTGATGGTCAGGAAGATGGCGATCGGGTCGTTGCTGCCGGATTCCACCTCGAGCGTGGAGCGCACGCGTTCGCGCAGATTGATCTCGCCCGCGCGCAGCAGGAAGAACACCGCCGCGGCGTCGGTCGAAGCGACGGCGGCGCCGAGCAGGAAGGATTCCAGCCAGCTCAAATCGAGCAGGTAGTAGGCGGCGGCGCCGAACAGGCCGGTGGTGAGAAGCACGCCGAAGGTTGCCAGCGAGAGCGCCGGGCCCGCCGCCTGCCGCAAGGCGTTGAGCGGCGTGCCGAAGCCGGAATCGAACAAGATGACGGCGAGCGCCAGTGAGCCGGCAAAATAGGCGATACGGGCATTGTCGAATTGGATGCCGAGGCCGTCGGTTCCGGAGGCGAGCCCGATGCACAGAAAGAGCAGGAGGAGAGGGGCGCCGAAGCGGAAGGCGATCAGGCTCGAAAACGCGGCGGCGACAACCAGCGCCGTGCCGACCAGCGTGACGAGATAGATCGCATGCTCCATCCGTGATTTGCCCCTCGAATTCCTCTGTCTTCTCGCTTTACGGGAGAGTGGGGCGAAGGCATGGCCAGTGCAAGGCGGGAGGGTGGTTTTTTGGCCCGAAGCGGCCGATTTCGTCGCTGCTCCGGCAAATGAAAACGCCCGGACGAAGCCGGGCGTTTCAAATCTCTCAAGGATGGGTCGCGATCAGGCGATTGTCTTGCCGAAGGCGACAGCCGTATCGCCCATGCGGTTGGAGAAGCCCCATTCATTGTCGTACCAGGACAGCACCGAAACGAAGTTGCCGTCCATCACCTTGGTCTGGTCCAGCGCCATGATCGAGGAGCGCGGATCGTGGTTGAAGTCGATCGACACGTTCGGGTGATGAGTGACGCCGAGAATGCCCTTCAGCTTGCCATTGGAAGCGGCGATGACGGCCTCGTTGATTTCCTGGGCCGTGGTCGCGCGCTTGGCGATGAACTTGAAGTCGACGACAGAGACGTTCGGGGTCGGCACGCGGATCGAGATACCGTCGAGCTTGCCCTTGAGATCGGGCAGCACGAGGCCGATCGCCTTGGCGGCGCCGGTCGAGGTCGGGATCTGCGACAGGGCCGCGGCGCGGGCGCGGTAGAGATCCTTGTGCATGGTGTCCAGCGTCGGCTGGTCGCCCGTGTAGGAGTGGATCGTCGTCATCATGCCCTTTTCGATGCCGACCGTCTCGTGCAGCACGGCGGCCAGCGGCGCGAGGCAGTTGGTGGTGCAGGAGGCGTTCGAGATGACGATGTGGTCCTTGGTCAGCTTGTCGTGGTTGATGCCATAGACGACGGTGAGGTCGGCGCCTTCGGCAGGGGCCGAGACCAGCACGCGCTTGGCGCCGGCGGTCAGGTGCGCGGCGGCCTTGTCGCGGGCGGTGAAGATGCCGGTGCATTCGAGCGCGATGTCGACGCCGAGTTCCTTCCACGGCAACTGCGTCGGGTCCTTGATGGCGGTGACCTTGAATTTTTCCTTGCCGACCGTGATCTGGTCGCCGGACACCGACACTTCATGCGGGAAGCGGCCGTGCACGCTGTCGTAGCGCAGCAGGTGCGCGTTGGTCTCGACCGGGCCGAGGTCGTTGACGGCGACGACCTCGATGTCCTTGCGGCCGGATTCGTGGATGGCGCGCAGGATATTGCGGCCGATGCGGCCGAATCCGTTGATGGCAACTCTGACGGTCATTTTTCTCTCCCTGGGAGCTGGAGCGCAGACGATGGGTCCGCAGCTTCATAGCGGCGCAAGCGGAAAGAATCCAGCCGCAGCGACGCGGATTTAAATCGATTAGGTTAGGCCAGACCGGCGAAATCGCTTTGCGTGACTTCGCCGGGGCATTTTTGTTTCGTGCATGTTCTTTACTCCAAAACCGCAATGCGGTTTGGGCACATGCACAGGCCTTACTTGGCGTGCAGGCGGGCTTCCGCCGCCTTGGCCGCAGCCTCGGCGGTGATGCCGAAATGCGGGTAGAGTTGCTCGATCGTGCCCGAGGCGCCGAAGCCGGTCATGCCGACGAAGATGCCGTCCGAACCGATGAGATGATCCCAGCCCTGGCGGATGCCGGCCTCGATCGCCATCTTGATCGGCGCGTTGCCGATCGTCTTCTTGCGGTAGTCGTCGCTCTGCTTGTCGAACAGTTCGAAGCAAGGCACCGAGACGACCCGGGTCGGGTGGCCGTGCTTCTCAAGCAAGTCACGGGCGCCAAGAGCGATCTCGACCTCGGAGCCGGTGGCGAAGATGGTCACCGCCGCCTCGCCGCTGGCCGCGGCCAGTTCATAGGCGCCCTGGCTGCTCAGGTTCTTGGCCGAGTGCTCGGTGCGAACCGTCGGCAGGTTCTGGCGGGTCAGCGCCAGGGTCGACGGCGTCTTTTCGGATTCGAGCGCGATCTGCCAGCATTCGGCGGTTTCCACCGCGTCGGCCGGACGGAAGACATTGTGGTTGGGGATGGCGCGCAGGGCCGCCAGGTGTTCGACCGGCTGATGGGTCGGGCCGTCCTCGCCCAGACCAATGGAATCATGGGTCATGACGAAGATCGAGCGGATGCCCATCAGCGAGGAAAGCCGCATCGACGGGCGGGCATAATCGGAGAAGCACATGAACGTGCCGCCATAGGCGATGAGGCCGCCATGCAGCGTCAGGCCGTTGATCGCGGCCGCCATGCCGTGCTCGCGGATGCCGTAGTGGACATAGCGCTGGCCATAGTCGTCCGGCGTGATGTTCTTGGTCTGGCTTGTCTTGGTGTTGTTGGAGCCGGTCAGGTCGGCGGAGCCGCCGATGGTTTCCGGTACCGCGCCGTTGATGACTTCCAGTGCCATCTCGGACGATTTGCGGGTGGCGACCTTCGGCTTGTCGGCCGAGAGCTTCTTCTTGTACTCGGCAATGACGGCGTCGAAGTTGGACGGCAGCTTGCCGGCCAGCCGGCGCTCGAACTCGGCCTTGAGTTTCGGCTCGGCCTTGGCGAGGCGGCCTTCCCAGTCGGTACGCGCCTTGACGCCGGCCTTGCCGGCCGCGCGCCAGGCCTCGAGGATCTCGGCCGGAATTTCGAAAGGCGGCGACTCCCAGTTGAAGAACTTGCGCGCGCCGGCGATCTCCTCGGCGCCGAGCGGCGAGCCGTGCGCCTTGTTGGTGCCGGCCTTGGTCGGCGCGCCGAAGCCGATGGTCGTCTTGCAGGCGATCATCGTCGGCTTGTCGGAATGGCGGGCGGCCTCGATGGCGTAGGCGATCGCTTCCGGATCGGTGCCGTCGATATGGCTGGCATTCCAGCCGGAGGCCTGGAAGCGGGCGACCTGGTCGGTGTTGTCGGCGAGCGAAACAGGACCGTCGATCGAGATGTTGTTGTTGTCCCAGAAGACGATCAGCTTGTTGAGCTTCAGATGCCCGGCAAGCGCGATGGCTTCCTGGGAAACACCTTCCATCAGGCAGCCGTCGCCGGCCAGCACATAGGTGTAGTGGTCGACGAGGTCGTTGCCGAAGGCGGCGTTCATGATGCGCTCGCCAAGCGCGAAGCCGACCGAATTGGCCAGCCCCTGGCCGAGCGGGCCGGTCGTCGTCTCGATGCCGGTGGCATGGCCGTATTCTGGATGACCGGCGGTCTTGGAGCCCAACTGGCGGAAATGCTTGATCTGGTCGATCGTCATGTCTTCGTAGCCGGTCAGATGGAGCAGCGAATAGAGCAGCATCGAACCATGGCCGGCCGACAGGATGAAGCGGTCGCGGTCGGCCCAGTGCGGGGCCTTGGGATCGTATTTCAGGAAGCGGGTGAACAGCACAGTGGCGATGTCGGCGCAGCCCATGGGCAGGCCGGGATGGCCGGAATTCGCTTTCTCGACGGCGTCCATGGAGAGAAAACGGATCGCATTGGCCATCCGGTCATGTTGTTCACGCGACGTCATGGTTCCTCCAGGGTGGGGGTTTGGGGGCTTGGGAGAGCCCTTGAAAAGGGTGCGCGACACATAGCAGGCGCGGGCTTTTAGTCAACAAATCGGGTGCACATTTGCCGGTGTTGTGATGCCGGCGGCGGGTCTACATTAGCGTTAGCGGGGGACAGTCGCGAGAGCTTTGTTGACGTTGCCTTCACCCGGTGCCTAATGTTTCCGGGATAACGCGTTCTGAACGCGAACGATTCGGTGATGGGCAGGGCACAGGACGAAGCCATGACCGGGGAAAGCACGCTCAAGGAAGTCATCGCCAGGCTGGGCAAGGCCATCGAAGGGCTGGAGAACGCCGTCGCGGCCAAGCTGGAGCATGAGCGCGACTATTCGGAAGCCGAGGCCGAAGTGCAGCGGATGAATGCCGACCGCTCGCGGCTGGCGCAGGAACTCGACAACTCCGAAGCGCGCGCCGAACGGCTGGAAGACGCCAACAAGGAAGTCTCGCGACGGCTGGTGACCGCCATGGAAACCATCCGCGCCGTGTTGGACAGATAGGAGCTGGCCCATGGCACAGGTCACGGTTTCAATCGACGGCAAGCAGTATCGCATGGCCTGCGACGAGGGCCAGGAAGAGCATCTGATCGACCTTGCCGAGCGCTTCGACCGCTATGTCTCGCACCTGAAGGACTCGTTCGGCGAGATCGGTGACCAGCGGCTGACGGTTATGGCCGGCATCATGGTGATGGACGAACTGTCGGAACTACAGAAACGCGTCAAGGGCATGGAAAGCGAAGTGCTGACCTTGCGCAAGACGCGCGACGAGGCGTTGACCAAGGCCGACAAGAGCGACAGCGTGCTGACCAACGCGCTCGGCGCGCTGGCGCAGCGCATGGAAGATCTGACGGCGACGCTGGCGATCAACAAGGCCTGAGTTGCCGAAGCCTCGCCCGTGCAACCGGAAGGCTCTTGCGCCGGCACCGTCGGCAGCATGAAAATGCTCATTCCGCCGCCGACAAGAGTTTCATATTATCTTGCAGTCGCGATTTTTGCGCTAAGATGCGGCTGTGCCGAAGGGCGGGCGCCTGGTAGCGGCATGGTTGCCGCCCGCCGCGCCGACCGGGGACCAGATCACTTACAGGGGAATGTGCCATGAGCCTTCGTATCAACGACATCGCGCCGGACTTCACCGCCGAGACCACGCAAGGGGAGATCAAGTTCCATGACTGGATCGGGGACGGCTGGGCGATCCTGTTCAGCCATCCGAAGAACTTCACACCGGTCTGCACGACCGAGCTCGGCACGATGGCGGGGCTGGAAGGCGAGTTCAAGAAGCGCAACGTCAAGATCGTCGGCATCTCCGTCGATCCGGTTGCGAGCCACGACAAGTGGCAGGCCGACATCAAGACGGCGACCGGCCATTCGGTGCACTATCCGCTGATCGGCGACAAGGACCTCAAGGTCGCCAAGCTTTACGACATGCTTCCCGCCGGTGCCGGCGAAACCTCGGAGGGCCGTACGCCCGCCGACAACGCCACGGTTCGCTCGGTCTATGTCATCGGACCGGACAAGAAGATCAAGCTGGTGCTGACCTATCCGATGACCACGGGCCGCAACTTCGACGAGATCCTGCGCGCGGTCGATTCCATGCAGCTCACCGCCAAGCATCAGGTGGCGACGCCGGCCAACTGGAAGCAGGGCGAGGACGTCATCATCACCGCCGCCGTCTCCAACGAGGATGCGATCAAGCGCTTCGGCGCCTACGAGACCATCCTGCCCTATCTCAGGAAGACCAAGCAGCCATCCGCCTGAAGCAGGCGCAACGGAACAGTTTTTGCCTTTTCCGCCTTCGCGGGCCACGTCATGCTTGACTGGCCCGCGCGGGTGGACAACCATGCTCCCGTTGGGTGCCGGTGGAGAAAATTGTTCCCGCCGGCGATGGGTCCAGGGAGCCGGAAGTGGACGTAACTTTGGCCAGGCCAATGGTCAGCGGCTTCTATGACAAGCCGACCGGGGCCATCCAGTATGTCGTCACCGACCCTGCCACGAAGCGGTGTGCCGTCATCGATCCGGTCCTCGACTTCGACGAGAAATCCGGCGCGACGGGTACGAAGAGCGCGGATGCCTTGCTCGATTTCATCAGGGAAAGCGGGCTGGCGCTCGAATGGATCCTCGACACGCATCCGCATGCCGACCATTTCTCGGCGGCGCACTACCTGAAACAGAAGACCGGAGCGCCGATGGCGATCGGCGACAGGATCGTCGACGTTCAGAACCTGTGGAAGGCGATCTACAACTGGCCGGATTTTCCCGCCGATGGCTCGCAGTGGGACAGGTTGTTCGCAGAGGGCGAAACCTTCCGGATCGGGACCATGCCGGTCAAGGTGCTGTTCTCGCCGGGGCACACGCTGGCCTCGATCACCTATGTGATCGGCGATGCCGCGTTCATTCACGATACGCTGTTCATGCCCGACAGCGGCACGGCGCGGGCTGATTTTCCCGGCGGCAGTGCCGCGCGGCTGTGGCACTCCATCCAGGACATACTGGCGTTGCCCGAAGAGACGCGCGTCTTTGTCGGGCATGATTATCAGGCCGGTGGCCGCGAGCCGTTGTGGGAAAGCACGGTGGCCGCGCAGAAGGCGACCAACGTCCATCTCGTTGCAGCGCGCAACGAGGCCGAGTTCGTCGCCCTGCGCGAGGCGCGCGACCGGACATTGCCGATGCCGCGGCTGATCCTGCATGCGCTGCAGGTCAACATGAATGGCGGACGGCTGCCGGAACCGGAAGCCAATGGCAGGCGGTACCTGAAGTTTCCGCTGGATGGGCTTTGAAGGCGCGGCGCCGCACGGTTAGTTCCTTCTCCCCGTCACTATACGGGGAGAAGGTGGCGGCAGCCGGATGAGGGGCGGCGCCAACGTTTATTATGATCGCGCCGCTGCTCATGTGGTGGCAAACCCGCAATCTCGGCGCTGCCCCTCATTGTCCTGCTGGACATTTCTCCCCGTATAGTGACGGGGAGAAAGGGCTGTGGGGCCCGTTTCGCCAAATCGCTGGCATCACAAAAAAGGCGGCGCCAGTTTCCTGGCGCCGCCTTTTGTTCATTGCCGAACCTGGTCTTTAAGCCGCCGGCTGGGCCTCGATGGTGCGCAGGGCCTGGGTCTGGCGCTTGGCGGCGGCCTTGACCGCATCCTGCACCTTCTCGAAGGCGCGCACCTCGATCTGGCGCACGCGCTCGCGGCTGATGTCGAACTCGGCCGACAGCTCTTCCAGCGTCAGCGGCTCCTCGGCGAGGCGACGGGCCTCGAAGATGCGCCGCTCGCGCTCGTTGAGCACGGCAAGAGCGCCCGACAGCATGCCGCGCCGGTTTTCCAGCTCGTCCTGCTCGATCAGCATCTCTTCCTGGCTTTCGTGGTCGTCGACCAGCCAGTCCTGCCATTCGCCGGATTCGCCTTCCGTCGCCCGGATCGGGGCGTTGAGCGAGGCGTCGCCCGACAGGCGGCGGTTCATCGACACCACTTCGGCTTCGGAAACGTTGAGCCGCGTGGCGATCTCGGCGATCTGGTCGGGCTTGAGGTCGCCGTCGTCCAGCGCCTGGATCTTGCCCTTCACCTTGCGCAGGTTGAAGAACAGACGCTTCTGGTTGGCGGTCGTGCCCATCTTGACCAGGCTCCACGAGCGCAGGATGTATTCCTGGATCGAGGCCTTGATCCACCACATGGCGTAAGTCGCGAGGCGGAAGCCGCGCTCGGGTTCGAATTTCTTGACGGCCTGCATCAGGCCGACATTGCCTTCCGAGATCACTTCGCCGATCGGCAGGCCGTAGCCGCGATAGCCCATGGCGATCTTGGCGACGAGCCTCAAATGGCTGGTGACGAGCTTGTGCGCGGCGGAAGTGTCTTCATGCTCGGCATAACGCTTGGCGAGCATGTACTCTTCCTGCGGCTGAAGCATGGGAAAGCGGCGGATTTCTTCCAGATAGCGGCTGAGGCCGCCTTCGCCGGAAACGATACTGGGTAGTGACTGGGCCATGATAGCGCCCCCTCTCTATTGGAGTGATGCCCCCGAAACGCGGCGGGCATGTGACGCGAACACCAAAAGGCTCGTTCGCGACATACGATCTTATACAGGAACAAAACCAGAAAAGACAGAGATTTGTTCAACACGAAACAGTGTGTCACGTTGAAGTGAACAATACCAGTCAGGTTTTTTGATGGCTGGTTTCGAGCTCGTTGATGGCAGGTTCAGAGATTACGAAAGCCGCCAACGAGTTCCTCCATGTCCCTCGGTATCGGCGCCTCGAACCTCATCGGTAGATGGGTATCCGGATGGCGAAATGCAAGGAGCCAGGCGTGCAAAGCTTGCCGGGAAAATGCCTTCACCTGACTTTTCAGGGGCTCCGGCAGCCGATTGGCCTTGGTGCGGAAGGCCTGGCCATAGTCAGGGTCGCCGATCACCGGGTGGCCGATATGGGCCATATGGACGCGGATCTGGTGGGTGCGGCCCGTTTCCAGCCGGCATTCGACCAGGCTGGCGGTCGCAAACGCCTGTTGGTTCTCGCCGAAACGCTCCTGAACGGCGAAATGCGTGACGGCATGGCGGGCGTCGTCGCGGTCTTCCGGCACCACGGCGCGGCGCACCCGGTCGGCGGCGCGGCCGAGCGGTGCATCGACTGTTCCGGTCGGCCTCTGCGGTATGCCCCAGACCAGGGCCAGGTAGGCGCGTTCGAGATCGCCGGTGCGGCCATGGTCGGCGAAGGCCTCTGACAGGGCCTTGTGGGCGCGGTCGGTCTTGGCCACCACCATGACGCCGCTGGTCTCCTTGTCGAGACGATGGACGATGCCTGGCCGGCGCACCCCGCCAATGCCGGAAAGGCTGTCGCCGCAATGATGGATCAGCGCGTTGACCAGCGTGCCGGTCCAGTTGCCGGCGCCGGGATGCACGACCAATCCCGCCGGCTTGTTGATGACGATCAACGCGTCGTCTTCATAGAGTACGTCGAGGGCGATGTCCTCGCCCTTTGGCGCGGCCGGCTCCGGCTCCGGCATCGCGACCGATACACGTTCGCCTGGTGTCATCTTGCGCTTGGTTTCGTCGACCGGCCTGCCGTCGACCCTGACCGCGCCTTGCCGGATCAGCATCTGCACGCGGCTGCGCGACATATCAGGGCCAAGGCTGGCCGCCAGCCATTGGTCGAGCCGCTGGCCGGCCGCATCTTCGCCCGCTATCAGCACGGTGGGGGCTGCCTCTATCAATTGGTCCCCTATCAATTCGGGGGCCTCTTCGTTATGAGCGCTCATCGAAAAACCGTTTCGGAATGTTTTGCCATGGCCCGGCCCGCTGCCGAAGAAGATCAGGAAAAGCCTCTCGATCCCGAGGTCGAGAAGATGCGTGGCAAGCTCGTCCGCTTCATGGCCATCAATCTCGGCCTGCTGTTGCTGGCCCTTATGGTGGTGATTGCGGCGATTGTCTACAAAGCCCGCAAAGCATCTCCCGAGAACCCGCCATCGGCCGGCGATATCCAGGTGCCCGCCGGCGAGCCGTTGAGCGGCGACATCGTGCTGCCGGTCGGCGCCAAGGTGGTCAGCCAGTCGCTGTCCGGCAATCGCATCTCCATCGATGCCGAACTTGCCGACGGCGGCCGCACGATCTTCGTCTATGACATTGGCGAGCGCCGCCTGATCGGCCGTTTTGCTGTCCGCAACAAATGACAGGCCGCAACCACGAGCAGGCCCAGGGCATGAAGGGTTTTGCCGAACATCGCCGTGTCGCGACCGTGGCACTGGTCGTCGCCGATTATGACGAGGCGATCGCCTGGTATGTCGGGCGGCTGGGCTTCCTCTTGCTAGAGGATGTCGATCTTGGCGGCGGCAAGCGCTGGGTGACGGTGGCGCCGGCCAACGGGCAAGGCGCCAGGCTGCTGCTGGCCGAGGCGTCCGGCGAGGCGCAAAGGCAAAGCATCGGCAACCAGACCGGCGGCCGCGTTTTCCTGTTCCTCGAAACCGACGACTTTGCCCGTGACCATGCGACGATGCTGGAGAAGGGAATCGAATTCCGCGAGGCGCCTCGTTTCGAACCCTATGGCACGGTCGCTGTTTTCGCCGATCTCCACGGCAATCTCTGGGACTTGATCGAGCCGAAACGGTAGGTCTGCCGCCGGTTTTCCCTCGATGCGGTAAAGCCGCCGAACCCCAGTTGCTTTTTCCCGGCCGTCAGCCTATATCGCCGGTTCTTGAGCGCGCCCATCGTCTAGCGGTCAGGACACCGCCCTCTCACGGCGGGAACAGGGGTTCGATTCCCCTTGGGCGTACCAACGATTTCCATTGCCGTTGCAGTAGAAGTCATAAACGAACTGCCTCGTTGGCTCGCCACATCAGGGCATAGTTCTGTCCGCAAAATTGATACCGCGCCACGCCGTACACTGTAGGTGGGCGGTAATATCGGCCGCAGTAGCCGTTGACTGCGAAGCGCACTTTTCTCCCATCGCTGGCCGCTCTACGGGCGCCAACAGCTGAAAGTGTGCACATGTGCTTTCGCCCCGCCGAGAAAAGCCGTGGCCGTCACCGAACAGGTTTCCCCAAATGTTCAACTCCCCGAGTTGCCGGGGAGTGGGCCATCCGCCGGGTCCGCTTCTATGGGGGCTCGACTAGCGTTTTCTCGCCACCACCAAGAAATTTTGGGCAAAGCGCTCCGGGATACCGGCTCTCCTGCTTATCGTCTCAATGGGCCCGACCAACATTTCGCAAAGCCTTGGTAGCAGCCATCCGGGCCGCGGCAAGTACCCGTAACCAATGACCTGTTCGACGGCGAAGCCATTGGAAACGAGCATCTGGCGATATGCCTGGACGCTCAGCGTATTGCGCACGACGCGTCCCTGACATCGGTTTAGAAAGCGATAGACCAGCCCCATTGGCGAGGATGCGTTCATGTGGATGTTGGAAACCAGCAACCCGCCCTCGTTCAAATGCTCATGAATAGCCAAAAGTGCGTCTTTCCTAAGAGTGTCTTCAGCGTTCAAGAAGAATCGAAAAGCCGTAACCACGTCGAATCTTCTGGGGAGCGGGGAGACCGTCAGATCGGCTTTCACCAGCGTCACTGTCTCCGGAACCCGCGCGCAAGCAAGCATGGATTGGGAGACATCGACCCCAACCACCACGCCAAACAGTGGGCCTACAACATTTGTAACGCGGCCTGTGCCGCACGCGAAGTCAAGACAGCTGCGGTCCGGCCCGGCAAGTGACTTGAGAATGCTTTCGACGAGAGGTCGTTCGATACGCGACCACAACGCAGCATAGTAGCCGGAACAGAACGTTCTCAAGTAACTGTCGCCGTAGTCAGCGTTCTGATGGCTTGATCGGTAATCGCTATAAGCGCCCCGCTCGGATGGCCGCTCGCCCAACACGTAAACATCGGGACCATCCATCGCGACAATCTCCTTTCTCGGCCCGCGAATAAAGGTCACTCTTCACAATCGATCTTCATGCTTTCACACGACGCAGACCTTACAAATGCGTAAGGAATGAAGGGGTCGTCAGGGGGGCGCTCCTCAAGGATGTGAGGCCGGCAGCCACAGAGAATGGATCAAGCCGGCAACTTGAACGTCACAGAAGCCTTGGGTTGGTGTGCGGCAGCCTGGTACCACGAGCGCGCCGGCTACGCGCAGATAGGCGGCGAGCTATATCCCGCGGAAAGTGGAATTGCCGCACAGTTCATGGCTGCCGATGATGTCCTAAGACTCTTGGATTACACAAGTCATTTTGAACTCACCAATCAGCCGCTCCAGGACAATCGGTCTGCCAGACGCAAGCTGCGCTATAAGCCGAAAGGGCGACGCGCTTTCTGCGCAGCTCCTCAATCTGACCGTTTTCATTGATCAAGCCGCTTTGCGCGAGCACGTCGAGCGCCGGCTATTTTCAAAGGAACATCCAGACGTCAGCGACGTTTGCGCGGATGGCTCTCGTTACCGGGTTCGCATCTGCGGTGGTGGTTCTGTTTGTCGTCCTGCTGCTCACGCACGCAGCCCGAGACCTGCAAAGCTCGCCAATCTATCACAGGATGTGTCGCCGACTGCGCCGAGCCTTTAGCGCTTCTTCGGCTTCGGAGTGATTTTCTCCACCCGAACCTGGTCGCCAACCTCCTTGGCCATATCGAACGCCTTCTGCTTGTCCTTGGTGGTCAGCACGGTCCGCCAGTGCGGCTTCTCGAATACGCTGACGATGTAGGTCGTGACCGGATTGCCGGCCATCTCTGCCCCTGGCGGTTGAAAGCCCGCGCCTCGTGGGAGAACGCGGGCCGATCAGGGCTTTTCAGCCGATCTTCAGCAGGGGAGCCCGCCCTGCCGCAGATGGAAACTGTTAGCGATCTCTAATGTTCAGTCAAGCTTGCGCATCACCGGGCTCTCACTAAAACGTGACCACCCGCTTATATGAGCATCATCTAAATGAATGCGCTGTCGCCAATTCGGCGTCAGGAGAGAGAGGAGACAATCCATGAACTTCAAAACTGTCTGCTTAGGCGCCTTGGCTGCTACCGTGATTGCCGGCTCGGCGTTGGCCGGTATCCTCGACGAGCCAAAGATGATGGCCCCCTTCTTCACTGATAAGACCATGAAGACCATGAAGGCGGATGCCGACATGAAGAAGGTCTGGGCAAAGATGTCGAAGAAGCATCAGACTGCCATGATGAAGGAATGCCAGGACGCGGCGATGAGCAAACCGCATGCTGAGTTCTGCGCCAAGTTGAACGCGCTGGCCGGCAAGGCCTGAGCATCTAGGGCACTGATGGGTGTGGCGAGCCGCGAGGATCGCCATTCCCATCTATTCGGGCATGCCAGGGTCGTAATGCATCTCGTAGATTTTCTTCGTGGGGTTCTCCGTTATTCCCTCAAGTGCCGTCAGTTTTGCCGGCGGTGTCAACCCGGTGGCAGCCATTACCAACTCTGCCAACAGCCAGAAGCCGCTTGGGATGAAAACCAGCACTACTATCGAACTGCGTTCGGATTTCACTTTCATTTGGCCGTGAAGAACGTCAGCAGAACTTTACCTTTGTCGCCCAGCAAACAGACAAAACGGTCTGGTGTGCCGGTTTTCCCGTTTCGAGCGATATAGGCTTCGCCCAGCACAACCATCTTGACGGGAACGTCCTCAACGTTGGTGTCGGCCTTGCTCATCGCGACACTCTCCATGTCGATCACGAGGTCGCTGATGTCTTTGGACTTTTCCTGAAGCGCCAACAGTCCGGTGGATTTGCACGCTGTGATTGACGGGTCGTCGGTCGTTTGAGCAAGGCAGCCTCCCGTCAGCGCTCCCAGGATAACCGACGACGCAATCATTTTTCTAATCAACATATCGGGTTCTCCAACGAACAAGCCGCAGGCACCGGCCTAGAGGCAAAGACGCGCCGAGGAGAAAGCCCTGATCTCGATATTCGTTCCTCCGCGCTGCATAAATGCTGTCTTATGTAGCGCGCACCGACTTTGCGCACGAGGCCGGCAGCCACAGAGAATGGATCAAGCCGGCAACTTGAACGTCACAGAAGCCTTGGGTGGGTGTGCGGCAACCTTGTACCACGAGCGCGCCGGCTATGCGCAGATAGGCGGCGAGCTATATCCCGCGGCTCAATGCAAAGCAAAGGGCTGGTACGACGGCCAGGCCAATTGCCATGGCTACGACAACGACAACACCAAGTCTCTCGGTTCGTCTGACGAGGTCCGCCATCTTATCATCTTCCGACGAAAGGAGGTCCAAGGCCGAGGAGGTATCAGGAGCGGGGGAATTGTTGTCATTCGCGGCCTGACTTCCGCCGTGATGGACAATCGTTCTCTCGACAAAACTCACCGGTTGCCCCGCTTCCAAAAATCTCACGACAGTCACCACTAGGCCACATCCACAACAGGGATTTGCGCGCTCCACCGAGGGGCAACGCAGGTGCGATCCTAACGTGCTTGCCAGGCTCCGGTTGCGGCGCAGGACTTCAGTCGGGTGACTTCCTGGACCTTAGCCTCACAGCGGAACGCATGTGTGCGGGGGCCGTTACTCAGCCGTTGTAAATGGAAAATTGGAGAGGAAAGTCATGGCGGACGGCCCAACTGTTGTAAACTCTGGAGGCGGCGGCACCGCCGTCGCCATTGTTCTCGGAATCATCGCAATTGTTGTCTTGTTGTTCTTCACAGGCGTTATCAATATCCACGGCGGCAATGGGCAGGACATCAACGTAAAGGTTGAAGCGCCCAAGGTTGAGGCTCCGGCGAAGCCAGCAGCACCTGCACCGGCGGCACCAGCTCCGGCACCGCCTGCCAACGGCGGTTAACGCACGGGCTTGTTGTTGAAACCGATTACGCTCGGCGAAATTCTTCGGGAGCTCGGTCCCCTCGATCGAGCTGACAATTAAGAGCCCGTCACTGCCTCCGTGGTGGTGGGCTTTTCGTTCCAGATGCACCGTTGGTGCGTGCGACCGCGCTGGCTGACAATCCCGGCGATCCGAACTGCGAGTGCATCGAGCCCGCCGCTGTAAATACTCGTCAAGACCTGTTCCGCAGCTTCAGCTCTTTGCGCAGTGCAACCGATCAGGTCTCCGCCGCCCAATGTTGCTGGCTTGTTGCGGACGCAGTCCCACACGCCCCATGATCCGTCAGCCTCGATATGGCAATAAAATCTATGCTGGTGATTTTCCATATAGCCCAACCGTTTAACCTGGGTTTTGGGTCCGCGCTATCCATGACAGTGGTTAATGGACCAGCGGCTGTGGCTTCCAAGAAGCCGGAACTGACCAGGCCTGAGAAACTGTAGAGCGTTGTGGCTCAGGTGGCGTGTCCGCCGCCGATCGACACTGAGCCCACATAATCGCCGTGGGCTGGAATCGAGGCCCGCTGGCTCCGGCTGACGCGCCTTTCTCGTTTTGTCGCCATCTTCCGAACTCGAGATCGTTGCTTCTTCTGCAGGCCGACGGCTTATGACGTGACGCCTCGTGCCAGAATACCTGGCCAAGTCGCGCTGATCCACTTTCTGTCCGCAGTAGGGGCACGGGTAGATACGACTGTTTATGGCATCGAGCCACTCACCTTGCGCGACGAAGGCACAAGGATGATGATGACGGCCGCAGGGCTTCCTCGTTCGTATCGATTGAACGGGAGCCCGCGCCGACCTCCAGGGCCCGCCAACTATATGTTGCCTCCATGATCGACCCTTCCAAGCGCCAGGACGGCCATCCCGACGAGACCATCGAACCGGCTTTTCAGGCCATCGAGGCACGCAGGGTTCCCTTGCCCGGCGGCTACCGACAAGGTGTGATCTCCGCGATCACCGTATTGCTCGGATTTTCGCTCCTCTTCCTGCGGTACTGGAATTTCGAAGCCGATGGCGGATGGACGATTGCCTCGATCCTGGCGACGGTCCTTCTCGCGCTGGCCATCGTTCTGCAACTCGTCGCATTGTGGCGTTCGCTGCTGCCACGCGACGACGACGAGCCGGTCTATCGGGTCACGCTGCGCTGGTTCCTTGCCTCGATCATCGCTCTTCTTGCGGGCGTGCTGCTGGCCGGGCTGACCGCCTCGCACGTCTTCAATCTTTGATCGAGGCGGTTCCGGCTGCGCGCCATCCGCTCCTGCGCCCCGAGCTCGTCCCTGGCCGCCTGCATGGGAAAGGCCCGCCGACCGGGAGTCAGGCGGGCCTTGGAGTAGTCGCAAAGGGACTGGCTTCGGACTGCTCGGTGATCCGTAGGATCACCTTCAATATGGTCCTCGGGATGAGTTGGCGCATCGGCCGAATAGATGAAAGAAGCAGCCCTATCCAAATTTCGTGGCGATCCTGCGCTGAGAATAGAGGCGAAGAATAGAAAGGGGCGGACGGCACCCGGACACGCATCCGCGCGGACCTCGTTTGGCCAGTGGATTGGCAAATTTCGGAGGGTCCGAAGGCTCAAAGCCTCCAATCCACCCAATTTAAGTCAGGCTGCGGCGCTTGAAGGCGCAGCAATCTCTGTTACTTGCGGTGCCGGGGGTAGCATCCGCGGCAGTGCGGATTTTGGGTCGGGTAGAGTTGGAATGGCGTCACTGAAGATGATTTGCCCGCATTGCCACGGCGGCGGCAAGGTTTTCGATTGCTCCCGATGGAGCGTATCGAAAGGGCATTGCTGCCCGCAAGGGACGCATCAGACCAGTTGCCCAGGAAAGACCCTTATCTGCACCGAGTGTGGCGGTGTGGGGATGCTTGCGGAAGCCGAGCTCAGGGCCGTCGCCTAGTCGTTGCTTCGGCCGCCACGATGCGGACGGCTTTCGCGTCGCGATCGTGCCGCCATCCCTTGAAGAGATTCCGCAGGCTTTCGCGGCCCAGAGCGACTTCGCCCTTCGTGCAACGATAGGACGTGCCGCTTCTGGCGCCGCGTCACCGATTGCATTAGCATCACCTCATGGATTTCGAGGCACGGCTGAAGCGCTGCGCGGAATGCAGGGTGCCAGGCAGATCCTGACGGGCAATCGATGCCGCGGGGAGAAGGCCAATGCAGAAACTGCAATCGCAGGGCGTTCACCACATCACGCTGGTCGGCGCAGGGCGCCAGACCTCGATCGATTTCTGGGAAGGCGTGCTCGGCATGCCGTTCATCTTCGAGCAGCCCAACCTCGACAAGGCCAGCGAAAGCCATCTCTATTTCGATCCCGGCGACGGCCGGCTCATCACCGTCTTCACCGATGAGAGCCGCACGCCGGTCAAGCGCCGCACGCCGACCGATCCGGGCTGCGTGCATCATATCGCGTTCGCGGTGTCGCGCGTCACCTTCCTGCAGGCGGTCGCCAGGCTCGACGAGCGCGGCATCAAGCACAGCGGCGTCAAGGATCGAGGCTTCATGGATTCGATCTACTTCGAGGATCCGCTCGGCCTGCTGATCGAACTCGCTTCCTACCGCTTCGAGCCGCCGGCGGGTTTCACCCATGCCGAGGTGCTGATGCAGGCACACAGGCTGCGCGTCGCGCGTGGCGACTACAACATCGCCGAAGTGCATCTTGCCGACGCGATCCAGGCGCTTGTCGAAAGCTCCCGCGCGACCTTGTCGGACGACCGGACGCCGAAGAATCCATACTGACGGCCAACAAAACAGAGGGAGGACAACAATGGCAAAGACAAAGACAGTGACCAAGAGCGTGAAGAAACCGGCTGCCAAGGTAAAGCCGAAAGCCGCCGCCAAGCCTGCCGCACAAGCAGTCGCGAAGCCGGCGGTGAAGGCAGCGGCAAAGGCCGCGCCGAAAGCGGCGGCAAAACCGGCAGCCAAGAAGCCGGTGCCGAAGACCGCGAAGGCCAAGGCGGCGAAAAAGCCGGCGCTGAAGCTCAGCATGCTGAAGCCGAGCGTCAACAACATGACGGTGCGGGTATTTGCGCGCGCGGCAGGGTTCGATGCCGCCGAGACGGACGCCTGGGGTCACACGCGCTCGCCCGAATACATGGCCCGCAATCCGGCGCACCTGACGCCGATGATCGAGGACAAGGGGCTGCCCAGAGGCGTGCTTTGGGAAAGCTGCGCCATCATGCAGTATCTGGCAAACAAGTATGGGCTGGAGAAATTCTATCCCAAGGCGCCGGCCAGGCGGGCGATGATCGACAGCGCCATGTTCTACCTGATCGGCACACTCTACCCCTATGTGGCGCGCGCCACATATCCGGCGCTGGGGTTCCCGCAATATGCCGGCGAGGTCGGCCACAGCGATGCCCATCCCGACAGGAAGTCCGAGGCGCAGAAGGCCGCAATGGCGGCGATCGCCGAGCCGCTGGAGGTTTTCCATAGCTTCTTCAGGGACGGCAAGCCGTTCATCGGCGGCCAGAACCCGTCGATCGCCGACATCCGGCTGGCGGCGACGCTAGAGTTCCTGGCGGTCGTCGACTACGCGCTGCCGCAATGGGCCACCGAATATATGGCGGCAATCGAGAAGAAGCTCGGCAAGGCCTACGCCGAGCCGGCCGGCGACGTGCGTGGCTACATCGCCTATGTGAGATCGCAGGCGAAGGCCTGACGTTAACGATTCGTTAACCAAAGCCCTATCTACTGTCAGGAATTCGCCGCGCGACCACGGATGTACTGGCGCAATATCGGTGAAAGGAAAGGTCGGCTCCGTGCCGGCCTTTTTGCTTTTCCGAGCCCATGCCTGGACATCGCGCGACGGTAATCAGACAAGCCGGGAGCATCAACTTTTCGCGTCGGGATATTGTCATCGTCGACGTTGGCTCTAACATCCCTTTTGGCGAATCCGGCTGGAATGCCGGCCTGGAGTGAGATGTGGGTTTGCGATGAAATGCATGGCGGCAATGCTGATGATCGCCGGTGGGATGCTCGCCGGGACGCTTCTCCCATCGCGGGCCGCGACGCTCAACACAATGGATGATGTCGGGGCCGCGATCCAAGCGTGCTGGACGCCGCCGGCGGACGCGGGGAATTCCATCGTCACCCTGAGCTTCAGCTTCAAGCGCGACGGCTCGCTGATCGGTCCGCCACGGCCGACCGCCGCGAAGGTCGCCGGCGATGACAAGGCGCGGAAGGCGTTTATTGAAGCGGCTATTGCCGCCGTCAAGAATTGCACGCCTCTGACGTTTTCACCGGCTTTGGCGCAGGGCATTGGCGGCAACGTCTTCACGTTGCAACTGACTTCCCCGAAGCAATAGCAGTTCCCGCCGACCTCAGCGGGAAGTGAGAGGTAGCGGGAAATGGCGCACCTGGATTCGTAACCCTCGTCAGTGCCGAGGAAATGCTTCAAGAAGCAGATCGACTATCAGGGCTTCACCCCGCCACTCAGGTTCTTCCAAACCAACGGCTCAGTGGCTCAGGCGCCGTACCTTGGCATGCCGGGCCAAATCTGGTGTTTCGAAGACGTAGTCGCTCCAGGCCGATTCCGGAATTTGTCCAGCCAGATAGCATTCCAGCAACAGATTTTGCTCGGGATTGAGCGGTCGCGGCGCGCGCTCGTGATCCAGCCCGAGCGAATGGAAAAGGTTCCTTGTCAGTTCCGATACCGTGAAGTGGATCGACATCCGCGTTCTCCTTTGGCCATCAACGCCGCAGTCAGGCAAAGGTTTCAGCGCCATGCACCGGTAACGCCGGATTGATCGTTCCGGAAGGCCATGGCCTGTCAGCGTCGACAGCCGCCGGTCTGGTCGCATTGTCTTCCGGTTCGTCTCAATCTTGAAATAAAAACGTAATACCGAATTTACAGGAGCCCTTCTACTACAATAGATAAAAGTCTATTTGGAACGGAAAGTCATTCATATTAGGTGTAGCTCATTTAGTTGAAGATTACTCAAGTAGAAATAGTGCCTTCCCACGTCGTCAGCAACAGGGACAGTGTCGTCGCGATGATCCGTTTCTGGCTTCTCATGATGGTCGCGCTGGTGACGGTGGCCGCCTTTGCACTCGGCACGACGTCTTCCCATGCGGATAGTTGCAGCGCGATCAGAAGCCAGTTGCTTTCCGGGGGCCGCGGCGGGGGCGTGAGCCCCGAACTGGCGCAACTGCGCCGCCAGCTTGCGGCGATCCAGGGCCTGGAGAGGCAGCGCAGGTGCACGGCGCAAAGTGCCACGGGCGGCTTCTTCAACGCTTGCGCCGACCTTGCCAGAAACCGGACAGAGGTGCAGCGCCAGATGGCTGCCGCGTCCAATTCCGGCCGGGACATATCGGGCCTGCAGGCTCGGTTCGCGCTCGGCTGCACGTCCGGGGCGAAGGAGCAGCGCTCGGCACCGAAGACCCAATCCGCAACGGGTGGAGCAACCTATGCCGGCAATGCGATGCTGTTTTGCGTGCGGCTGTCGGACGGATATTTCTTCCCGGCGCCAAAGTCACAATTCGCCGGCAGCGGCGATCTCAAGGGAATGGCCGATCAGTGCCGTTATATCTGCGATGACCCGGCCGTCGATCTCTACACGTTGAGCGATGCCAGTCTGGAAACCGAAAAGATGGTCGCGCTCGATACGCGCAAGCCCTACACCGAACTGCCATCGGCTTTCCGCTATCGGGACGATGCAAATTTCAAGGCCTGTGACGTCAAACGTTATTATCAGCGGGTTGCCGAACTCAGGGCAAGGACGGTGACGCCGACAGACATGTCCAATGCCATCATTCCCCTGCCTCAGCCGAAGCCGGACCTAGGCAGCGTCGCGGCAATCCCGCAGTCCGGCGCCGGAGCCCCGGGTGTTGTCCAATTGCAGTCGATCGAGGCCGGCAAGCGGACCGTGCGCGTGGTCGGCCCCCCCTTTTTCCCGGCGGAATAAACCACGTCCTTCATCCCGTTCCGCGGATACAGATTGCAGCGGGTTGTCGGTGCGGCAGCAAAGCTGGAACGGAGGGGGCGCTCACGGCGTTGTGATCGACATCAGCCAGGAGAAACGCCATGGCCACGTTCCGGGAAATGCGGGTGCAGGAAATCGTCGAGGACGACTCCCTGTCCACCGAACAGAAGATTGCCGAGTTGCGTGAGATCGAATCCGAGGCCCGTGGGCTGCAACGGGCAGCTTCGGAGAGCTCGATGGGTGATGATGACGGTTGGCAGGACGATTTGCGCCAGGTTCGGTTCGCGCTCGACAAGCTCGGCGCAAAGGAGCCGAAGAAGGGCGCGGCATCGCTGTAGGGGCTGTCCGCGACTTCGGTTTGTACTTCCAGGGATCAGTCGCAGACCATGCGGACTCGCTGACCCGGTGCGCTTACGTTCCTGCACGCCAGTTGTTTTTCCGGCTCCGACGACGCGGGCGACGGCGATGAAAGCCTCGTCTGGTGTCGTCTCCGTACGGCAGGTTTCGAAATCCTGCGTTCGGAAAATTGACCGGGGGGCTGCGGCGGCACCGGAAAGGCGCCATTGTCGACCTGCGGCGCGTAATCGACATTGGGGGGCGGCCGTTCCCAGAAGCGCCTGGCGTCGAGCGGCCGCGGGATGATGACCGTGCCGTCATAGCTGCGCGAACAGCCACTGCCGAAAAGCAGTGTCACGCCCAGCAAGAAAGGCCCTATCCGTGCGTACATTAGCAACACCCCTGTATGAGCTTATAACGCGGCCTTGGTCCGCACGACAACCGGGCGGAATAACGCAGGCGGAGCGTGCCGGTCGTGCCGTTAAGGTTAGCGGATCGTTAATGCTTCTCGGGCACATTCCGCCGACGAACCGCGGAGGGAGGGTTCGACCTTGATTTTCGGGGTGGGGACAGCATGGCGGAAGCGGACGAAGCAATCGGTGCGCGCGGCAAGCGTGGGTCCGGCAAGGCGGTGCATCGCGATGACGCGCCAGCGTGCGCGGACATGGATTCGGCCGACGCGCTTCGCCAACTGGTCGAGGCAGGCTCGGACTGGATCTGGGAAACCGACGCCGAGCTGCGATTCTCCTGGCTTTCACCCACCTATCAGGCGGCCACCGGCATCGATCCGGCTGATGTGCTCGGCCGGTTCCGCTTCGATTTCCTGAACCAGGTCCTGAAAGGCAAGCGCAGCGCGGCGGCGCATCTGGAGGATCTGGAGGCACACCGGCCTTTCCGCGACTTCGTCTATGAACTGAAGGGCGGCCGCGCCGGCTGTCGCTGGGTGCTGACTTCAGGCTTCCCACGGTTCGACAGCGAAGGAAAATTTGCCGGCTATCGCGGCATAGGCCGCAATGTGACCGCACTGGCCAGCGCTTTCGAAGACATCGCGTTCGAAGACATGGAGCCGAGGCAGGAACCGCCGGTCGGCGGCGACACCGCCGGGCACCTTGCCGATCTCGAGCGGACGATGGACGCCATGCGCATGGGGATCGTGCTTCTCGACGCGAAGCTCGACACGCTGATCATCAACAGGGCCTATCGTGACATCTCCAAAATGTCGGAAGGCGATGTGGCCGTCGGCGCACCCTTCAGCCTGTTGATGGAGATCAATCGGCGCAATGGTATTTATGGCGACATCGCCCAGCCGGATTGGGAGCGCTATCTCGCCAGCCGGCTGGATGAGATCCGTGCCGGCAGCGTTTCGGCACGCCAGTTCCGCCATGCCGACGGCAAGACGATGCTGTTTTCCATCACCGCCTTGTCGGGTGGCAAGCGACTGCTGACCTATTACGACGTCACCGAGCTGAAGCTGCGCGACGCCGAGCTCGCCGATGCTCTGGAAAAGGCGCGGCTCGCGGAGGCGGTGATCAACGCCGTCGAGGATCCGATTTTCGTCAAGGACGATCATCTCCGGTTCGTCTTCGTCAACGAGGCGTTCGCGAACCTGTTCGGCCAGACGCCGCAAGCCATGCTTGGCAGACCGGGTGGCGATTTCCTCGGGCCGACCCAGGCCGCGCTCTTCGAACGCAGCGAACGGGAAGTCCTGTCGACGGGACAAATCTACGAAGTCGAAGAGAATTTCGACGATGAAGGCGCCGCTCGTTCGCGCATTGTCAGGAAAAACCGCGTCCGCATGGCAAGCGGCCGTGACTATGTCGCCGGCTTCCTCTTCGACATTTCCGACATGAAGCGGCGCGAGATCGAGGCGCAAGATGCGCGCAAGCATCTCGCCAGCGTGCTGGAATCGCTGCCGGCGGGCGTGATCATCTACGATCGCGACGACAAGTTCGTCTTCGCCAACCACAAGCTGCAGGATACGCTGCCGGCGCTGAAACCTTTCTGGCAGCCCGGCCGGAATTTTCGCGAGGCGTTGGAATTCGGCCACTCAGTCGGCTATTTCCGCTCGAGCGGCGATAGCGGGATCGACAGGCTTTACGAACCCGATCCCGAACGCTGGCTCGACAGCATATTGGCGCGCTATCGGCTGCCAAATTCTTCCTACGAGCGCCTCAATGCCGATGGACGCTGGTATCAGGTCTACGACATGCGCACCGATGACGGCACGTTCATCGGCGTGCGCGTCGACATCACCGATATCAAGAGCCGCGAAGCGGCCTTGCGCGACTCAATGCGCCAGATCGACCTGTTCCGGCACGTCATGGATGAGTTGCCGGTGGCCGCCTTCATCAAGGCGCAGGACCTGAGCATCGAATTCGTCAACAAGGCCTGGTGCGCGATCACGGGCCTCGCCAAGGAAGATGTCATCGGCCGGACCGACCGCCAGCTGTTTGGCGCCGCGGAAGCGGAAGGCTACAGCCATGACGACACCGATGTCGTGGCGACCGGCGCCGTGCGCGAGGTCGAGGAACCCGTCACCCATCGCGACGGCACGGTGCGGCAATTGATGACGCGCAAGAGCCGCCTGGTGGCGACGGACGGATCGGTGCATCTGGTCGGCTCCAGCACCGACATCACCGACGTCAAGGCGCGCGAGCGGGCTCTGGAAGAGAGCATGCGCGAAAACGAGGTGTTCCGCAGCCTGATCGACAATGTGCCGGTGTCGATCTACGCCAAGCGCTCCGACCTCAGGCAGTTCTATGTCAACAAGGGCTGGTGCGACCTCACCGGCTTCAGCAAGCAAGAGGCGATCGGCAAGACCGATGTCGAGATCTTCGGCCCTGATGGCGAGGCCTTCGTGGCCGGCGATCTGGCCGTGCTGCGCACCGGCGAAACCCAGGAGATCGAGGAGAGCGTGACGCTCCCCGACGGCAGCGTGCGCCACCAGTTCGCGCGCAAGGGCGCGATGATCGCGTCGGACGGTTCGCTCTACCTGATCGGATCGACCACCGACATCACGGAGCTGAAGATGCGCGAGGCGGAGCTCAGCGAGGCGCGCCAGCGCGCCGTGCTCGCCGACCGCGCCAAGTCGGAATTCCTCGCCAATATGAGCCATGAAATCCGCACACCGATGAACGGTGTGCTGGGCATGGCGGAACTGCTGGCCAAGTCCAATCTCGATCCGAAGCAGAAGACGTTCACCGACATCATCGTCAAGTCGGGCAACGCGCTCTTGACCATCATCAACGACATCCTGGATTTCTCCAAGATCGATGCCGGCCAGATGGTGCTCGATCCGGCGCCCTTCAACCTCGCCGAGGCGATAGAGGATGTGGCGACGCTGGTGTCGACGCGTGCCAAGGAAAAGGACCTCGAGCTCATCGTGCGCGTCGAGCCAGGGCTCGAAAACCTGTTTATCGGCGACGTTGGCCGCATCAGGCAGATCGTCACCAACCTGCTCGGCAACGCGGTGAAATTCACCGATGAAGGCCATGTGCTGGTCGACGTGACCGGCGAGAGGGTCCCGACCGGAACCAGGCTGACGATCTCGGTCACCGACACCGGGATCGGCATCCCCGAGGAAAAACTGAAGCTGGTCTTCGAAAAATTCAGCCAGGTCGACACCTCCTCGACGAGGCGGCACGAGGGCACCGGGCTTGGCCTTGCCATCACCTCACGGCTGGTCGAACTGATGGGCGGCGAGATCGGCGTCGAGAGCGCCGAGGGCAAGGGCTCGACCTTCTGGTTCACCGTGACGCTGCCCAGGGCCGGACAGCAGAACGGGCAGCGCATAATGCCGGTGGACGTGACGGGCGCACGGGTGCTGATCGTTGACGACAATGCCGTCAACCGGGCCATCCTGACCGAGCAGATGGTCTCGTGGACATTCGATTCCTGCGCGGCCGAAAGCGGCGCCGAGGGCCTCAAGGTGCTGATCGCGGCCGCCGCCTACGGCGTGCCCGTGGACTGCGTCGTGCTCGACTACCAGATGCCTGGGATGAGCGGCGCCGAAATGGCGCGCATCGTGCGCAACACCGAAGGTCTCGCCGACACGCCGATCATCATGCTGACCTCGGTCGACCAGTCGCTCGCCAACACCAGCTACCGCGATCTCGGCATCGACGCCCAGCTGATCAAGCCGGCGCGTTCCTCGGTGCTCCTGGAGACACTGGTCGCGACCATACAGCGCCATCGCCACGCCACGGATGGCCACGCCGCCCAGCCGCTCGCGGGCGAGGGGCCTGACGCTTCTCCGCCGCTGGCATTGTCCGAACAACGTGCGCAATTGCAGCCGCCACCGATTCGCCCCAGGCCGCCTGCCACAGGTGGTGGCGGACACAGGCTGGACATCCTCGTGGCCGAGGACAACGAGGTGAACCAGATGGTCTTCACCCAGATCCTTGGCGAAACCGGCTATGGTTTCGAGATCGTCGGCAATGGCCGCAAGGCGCTCGACGCCTTCGGCAAGCTCAATCCGTGCATGATCCTGATGGACGTCTCGATGCCGGAGATGAGCGGGCTCGAGGCGACCGCCGCGATCCGCCGGCTGGAGCACGAAACCGGCACGCATGTCCCGATCGTCGGTGTCACCGCGCATGCGCTCAAGGGCGATCGCGAGCGGTGCCTGGAGGCCGGAATGGACGACTATCTGCCCAAGCCGATCAGCCCCAGGGCCCTGCTGGAGAAGGTCGAGCGCTGGATCGGCGCCGGCCGCCAGGTCCAGCGCAGCGCGGGATAGCATCGCGTTGCCTGGTGCCAGGGATGTGAGAGGCAAGCCAAGGGAATCAATCGTGGATTTGCTGCCATGCCCGCGTGCAATGACTATGGTGCGATCGCACCATATCAAAGTCGGCACCCAGCCGAGACAATAGCAAAATCGAATTCCGCCCTTGCAGTTACGGGCGGGAGCAGCGACCGCCGGCAAAGAAGCAGCGTCAACCTACCCCAACGGACCTGTTTTTGGCGATGGCCCGGCCACGACACGCTCTGGCCTTGAGCAACGCACTCCCGCCCGGATTTTCTTCCCTTGATAAAGCCCCGTCGAATCCGGCGGCGGCTCCGGCTCGCGGGCGGCCCAAGCCCCTGATTCCGAGAGCAAACTCGGATCGGGCCGCGACCGCCCGATGCCACCGCCCTTGCCAGTGCTTGTGACGCGTTACCGGGCTGACACGAAACTGTCATGCGACTGTTATAATCGAAGGCTATTGGCCTCAGCGGGCGCCGGTTAGGAATGGCGCCGAGAGACCATCTTCCGAACAGGAGCAGGCCACATGAGACATTTCATCCGCTCGGCGGCCGTTGCGATTGCAATGGCTACGGCGTCTACCTTCACCCTTTCCGCGGCAATGGCAGCTGACCTTTCCGGCGCCGGCTCGACATTCATCTACCCGGTGTTCGCCAAGTGGGCCGACACCTACAAGAAGGACACCGGCATCGGCCTCAACTACCAGTCGATCGGTTCAGGCGGCGGCATCAAGCAGGTCATCGCCAAGACCGTGACCTTCGGCGCCACCGACAAGCCGATGTCCGACGCCGACCTGGAAAAGAACGGCCTCGTGCAGTTCCCGATGGTGATGGGCGGCATCGTGCCGATCGTCAACCTCACCGGCGTCAAGCCGGGCGAACTCGTCCTCGACGGCAAGACGCTGGCCCAGATCTATCTCGGCGCCATCACCACCTGGGACGACGCCGCGATCAAGGCTCTGAACCCCACCCTCACCTTGCCGTCGACCGCCATCGCCGTCGTGCATCGTTCGGACGGTTCGGGCACCACCTTCAACTTCACCGACTATCTGGTGAAGCTCTCGCCCGACTGGAAGGACAAGGTTGGTTCGGACACCGCCGTCGAATGGCCGACGGGTGTCGGCGCCAAGGGCAGCGAAGGCGTTGCCAACACCGTCAAGCAGACGGATGGCGGCATCGGTTACGTCGAATACGCCTACGCCAAGCAGAACAACCTGTCCTACTCCAAGCTGGTGAACGCTGCCGGCAAGGTTGTCGAGCCGTCGCTCGAATCCTTCGGCGCCGCCGCTTCGAATGCCGACTTCAAGACTGCCAAGAACTTCAACGTCATCATCACCAACGAGCCCGGCGACACCACCTGGCCGATCGCCGCCTCCACCTGGGTTCTGATCCACAAGGCCCCGGACGATGCCGCCGCCACCGGCGAAGCCCTGAAGTTCTTTGCCTGGGCCTACAAGGACGGCAAGGAAACCGCCAAGGCGCTCGACTATGTCTCGATCCCCGACAGCGTCGTCGATCTGATCAAGGCTTCGTGGAAGGCCGACATCCAGGCCGGCGGCAAGCCCGTCTACGCCGGCGAGTAACATCTTCCAAAGGAGCGCCGCGACCGTGGCGCTCCTTTCCCTTCAATCCGAAAGAGCCGAGCTTGACATGAGCGCTGTCCAGGAAGCCTTGCCAGCCGTCAGAGGTTCCCGCGATGCCACCGTTCGACGGTTCGCGCTGACCGACTCAATCTTCCACGCGACAACCCGCGCCGCCGCGATATTGGTGCTGGTGCTGCTTGGGGGCGTCGCGATCTCGCTGTTTGCCGGTTCCTGGCAAGCCCTGTCGACTTTCGGCTTTTCCTTCCTGACCAGCGAAAGCTGGAACCCGGTGACGGAGAAGTTCGGTGCGTTGGCCCCGATCTACGGCACCATCATCACCTCGGCAATCGCCATCCTGATCGCCGTGCCGCTTGGCATCGGCATCGCCATCTTCCTCACCGAGCTCTGCCCGCGCCCGCTGCGGCGCCCGATCGGCATGGCGGTGGAATTGCTGGCCGGCATCCCTTCGATCATCTACGGTATCTGGGGCCTGTTCGTGCTGGCACCGTTCCTGCAGACGACGGTGCAGCCTTTCATTATCAGCGTGTTCCACGGTATTCCGGGCCTGAACGGCCTGTTCGCCGGCCCTCCTTATGGCATCGGCCTGCTGACCTCGGCGATGATCCTGGCCATCATGATCCTGCCTTTCATCACCTCGATCACCAAGGACGTGTTCGATACGGTGCCATCGGTGCTGAAGGAATCGGCCTATGGGATCGGCTGCACGACCTGGGAGGTCACGCGCCGGGTCGTCATTCCCTACACGCGCATAGGCATCATGGGCGGCGTCATGCTCGCTCTCGGCCGCGCGCTTGGTGAAACAATGGCGGTGACCTTCGTCATCGGCAACGCCCATCGCATCAGCACGTCGCTGTTCGCACCGGCAACGACCATCTCGGCGACCATCGCCAACGAATTCACCGAAGCCGTCGGCGATCTCTACACCTCCTCGCTGGTCGCGCTCGGCCTGATCCTGTTCGTTATCACCTTCCTGATCCTTGCCATCGCACGCTACATGCTGATGCGCATCGATGCCCGCACGGGAGCCTGACCGATGTCGACAGCCGCGTCGCTTCACCAAAGCCGCAAGCGCAAGAATGGCGTGATGATGACGCTGTGCGTCATCGCCGCCGGCATCGGCCTTGCCTGGCTGGCGCTGATCCTCGGCGCACTGCTCTACAAGGGCCTGTCGGGGGTCTCGCTGTCGGTGTTCACCGAAATGACCCCGCCGCCCGGTGACGCCGGCGGCCTGCTCAACGCTATCTACGGCAGCATCGTGATGACCATCATCGGCATCATCGTCGGCACGCCGATCGGCGTGCTGGCCGGCACCTACATGGCTGAATACGGCCGCTTCTCGAAGCTCACCACCGTGGTGCGCTTCATCAACGACATTCTTCTGTCGGCGCCATCGATCATCATCGGTCTGTTCGTCTACGAGCTGATGGTGCGGCCGATGGGGCATTTCTCGGCGATCGCCGGTGCCGTCGCGCTGGCCATCCTGGTCATCCCGGTCGTCGTGCGCACCACCGAGGACATGCTCAATCTGGTGCCGAACGCGTTGCGCGAAGCCGGCACCGCGATCGGCGCGCCGCGCTGGGTGGTCATCCGTTCGGTTGCCTATCGCGCGGCACTTTCGGGCATCGTCACCGGCATATTGCTGGCCATTGCCCGCATCTCCGGCGAGACCGCACCCCTTCTTTTCACGGCGCTGAACAACCAGTTCTGGTCCAGCAATCTCAATGCGCCGATGGCCAGCCTGCCAGTCACCATCTTCCAGTTCGCTCTCAGCCCCTACGAGGAATGGCAGCAGCTGGCCTGGACCGGCGCACTCATAATCACATTGACGGTTCTCGCGCTCAGCATCTTTGCGCGCAGCCTGACAGGACGCAGAGAGGACAAATGAGCCAGATGTTGTCTCCAGACATGACGATCGCCGCCGAGGCGGCGGCCAAGGCCAAGATCGAGGTCAAGAACCTCAACTTCTACTACGGCCAGTCGAAGGCGCTGAAGGATATCACGCTGTCGCTGCCCGAGCGCAGCGTCACCGCCTTCATCGGCCCTTCCGGCTGCGGAAAGTCGACGCTGCTGCGCGTCTTCAACCGCATCTACGAGCTCTACCCCAAGCAGACCGCCGAGGGCCAGGTGCTGCTCGACGGCCAGAACGTTCTCGACCGCTCGCAGGACCTCAACCTTTTGCGCACCAAGATCGGCATGGTGTTCCAGAAGCCGACGCCGTTCCCGATGTCGATTTATGAGAACATCGCCTTCGGCGTCAGGCTCTATGAGAAGATCAGCAAGGCCGAGATGGACGGCCGTGTCGAGCAGGCGCTGAAGCGCGCAGCCCTGTGGACGGAGGTCAAGGACAAGCTCAATGCCAGCGGCCTCAGCCTGTCGGGCGGCCAGCAGCAGCGGCTGTGCATCGCCCGCACGGTGGCGGTGAAGCCGGAGGTCATCCTGCTCGACGAGCCGGCCTCCGCGCTCGATCCGCTGTCGACCGCCAAGATCGAGGAACTGATCGACGAGCTGCAAGCCGACTACACGATCGTCATCGTCACCCACAACATGCAGCAGGCGGCGCGCGTCTCGAAGCAGACCGCCTTCATGTATCTGGGCGAACTGGTCGAATTCGACCGTACCGAGAAGATCTTCACGTCGCCCCGCGAAAAACGCACGCAAGACTACATCACCGGCCGCTTCGGCTGATCGCACGCATTACGAGGACCAGGATCATGGCCGAACACACAGTCGCAGCCTTCGACGAGGATCTCGGACAGATCAGCAGGCTGATCAGCGACATGGGCGATCTCGCCGGCTCGATGGTCGGCGGTGCCACCAAGGCGCTGTTGAATTCCGACAATGCGCTGGCACAGCGCGTGGTCTCCGACGACGCCATCATGGATGCACGCCAGCGCGAACTCGACGATCGCGCCATCACGCTGATCGCCAAGCGCCAGCCGATGGCCGACGATCTGCGCCATGTCGTCGGGTCGATCCGCATGGCCGGCGACCTCGAACGCATTGGCGACCTTGCCAAGAACATCGCCAAGCGCGTCGGCACCGTCGGTCTCGCCGCAACGCCGCGCGACCTGTCGCATTCCATCGACGCCATGGCGCAACTGGTGCTGATCCAGGTGCAGGGCGTGATCGAGGAGTATGCGGCGCGCGATGCCGCCGCGCTTGCGAAGCTGCGCGCCGACGACGAACGCATCGACGTCAAATACACGTCGGTGTTCCGCGAACTCCTGACCTACATGATGGAAGATCCGCGCAACATCACCGCTTGCACGCATCTGTTGTTCTGCGCCAAGAATCTCGAACGCATCGGCGACCATGTGACCAACATCGCCGAGAACGCGTACTATGTCCTGACCGGCACGCAACTGCCCGCCAACCGCCCCAAACAGGACGAGACGGCGATGTCGGCGCCGGCGGCTTGACGCAAGAGGTGACCAATCGATGATCGCGCCACGCATTATGGTGGTGGAGGATGAGGAGCCGCTGGGAGTGCTGCTCCGTTACAATCTTGAATCCGAAGGCTACCAGGTCGAGGTGGTGCCGCGCGGCGACGAGGCTGAAATCCGCCTGCAGGAGAACGTGCCCGACCTTCTGGTGCTCGACTGGATGGTGCCGGCGGTGTCCGGCATCGAACTCTGTCGGCGCCTGCGCATGCGGCCCGAGACCGAACGGCTGCCGATCATCATGCTGACGGCGCGCGGCGAGGAGAGCGACCGCGTGCGCGGCCTTTCGACCGGTGCTGACGACTATCTGGTCAAGCCGTTCTCGACGCCGGAATTCATGGCCCGCGTCAAGGCGCTGCTGCGCCGCGCCAAGCCGGAAGTGCTGTCCAGCGTGCTCAAGGTCGGCGACATCGTGCTCGACCGTGAATCGCACCGGGTCTACCGCAAGAAGAGCGAGATCCGGCTTGGGCCGACCGAATTCCGCCTTCTGGAATTCATGATGCGCCATCCCGGCCGCGTGTTCTCGCGCAGCCAACTGCTCGACAATGTCTGGGGTGAGACGATCTATATCGACGAGCGCACCGTGGATGTGCATGTCGGCCGCCTGCGCAAGGCGGTCAACAATGGCCGCATGCCCGACGTCATCCGCACCATCCGTGGGGCAGGCTACGCGATCCGTGAGGATTAGGTCCTTGGCGCGGAAGCGTTGACGGGTTGCATCCGCTCCCGGATAGAACGCATTTGGTGTTGGCTCAGAGCTTATGGCTTCGTCATCCCAGGGTCTCCGCGACGGAGCTTCGCTCCTGCTCCGCCCAGGGATGACGACCTCGAGGGGGCTCGGCCAATCTCCAGCGCTGATCTGTGGGATCGGCACAGGCGTTCGCTCAAGCCACATTCTTCCCAGCACTCCCTCTCGCCTGCACGCCCGGCGCGAAGATTTCCTGATCGACGAAGGTCAGTGCGCGCATGGCACAGCCCTCGCGGATCAGGGGCAGCTCGTTCGGTTCGGTGTCGAACGAAATCGATTTCGAGTGCTGGCCGCCAGCGGTCTGGGCGATCGCCTCGCGCAATGCCGGCTCGATCAGGTCGAAGGCGGCGGCGCTGACGCCGACCATGGCCACGGGGGCGGGATCGATCAGCGCGAACAGGCTGCCGAGGCCGTAACCCAGTGCTTCCCCGGCCTTGCGATAGGCTTCGCGCTCGGGCCCGGCCCGTTCACGTGCCGTGGCGGCGAGCGCCCGCATCTGCGCATCGCTGACATCGGCGACCGGCTCGGTGTCCTCGCCAAGCTGCCTGGCATTGCGCCAGATGGCGTAGTTGCCGGCATAAGCCTCGACGCACCCGCGCCGCCCGCATCGGCAGAGCGCGCCGCCTGGCCGATGGATCATGTGGCCGAACTCGCCGCCCGACGAATGGGTGCCGGTGAACAACTCGCCCTTCAGCACCAGGCCCATGCCGATGCCGTGCGACAAAAGGATGGCGATGAAGTCGTCGCGGTAGCGTTCGGGGTCGCGCCAGCGCAGCGCCACGGCCATCATGTTGCAGTCGTTCTCCATGGTGGCCGGGATGCCGAACTCGGCTTCCAGTATGTCGGCGAAGGCGATATCGGTCTGCGGCGTGATCGGCGACCACAGCATGGCCCTGGCCTCGGTGTCGGTGATGCCCTGGATCGCCAGTGCGATGCGGGCGACGCTGCGCACGTCGATATCGGGATCCTCGAGGCGGCGCCGTACAATGGCGACGCATTCACCGATCAGCGCCTCACGCGACATGGTCAGCGTGTCCAGCCGGCGCTGTTCCTCCGATATCACCTGGCCGGCATAGTCGATGACGGCGACGGACAGGAAATTCAGCGACAGCACCACGGTCATGATGGCCGCGGCCTCCGGGTTGAGGCCGAGGCCGACCTGTGGCCGGCCGCGTTTGAGCGCACCGGCCTCGCTCGGCTTGCCCTCGGCCAGGATGCCTTCGCCGATCAGGTCGGAAGAGATCGCCGATATGGTCGAATGGCTGAGGCCGGTGGTCGCGGCGATCTCGGTGCGCGACGGTTGGCCGGCCCGGCGCACGGCCGCAATCACCATGGCGCGGTTGCGCCGGCGCAGATCGTCGTGGCGGATTCCGACCGACATACTTTCCCACATCCTCCCGGTCGCCGCGGTTCTTCCTGCCCCTCGAACACTGCCGGCAACCGGGACAAATACTGGCAGAAGCGGATGGTGCTGTCATTTATTTATTGCGGGGCTCGAAAAAAAGTCCGCGACACCTCAATATCCATCAGAATCGATGTTGACAGCGTTTCGACGATGGACCAGTATTTTTTTTGAGGCTCGAAAAAATAGAGCCTCTGTGCCGGCCTTCGGGTCAGTTTGGTCGCGCCATACGCGGCGCAGGGAGGATATCATGAAGAGATTCACGGCCGCCATCCTGGCGGGTGTCGCCATGTCGCTGACGCTTGCGTCGGTCGCGCAGGCGAAGGACAAGGTCATCGGTGTTTCGTGGTCGAACTTCCAGGAAGAGCGCTGGAAAACCGACGAGGCCGCCATGAAGAAGGCGATCGAGGCCGCCGGCGACAAGTACATTTCCGCCGATGCGCAGTCCAATCCCGGCAAGCAGCTTACCGATGTCGAGAGCCTGATCTCGCAGGGCGCCAACTCGCTGATCATCCTGGCGCAGGATGCTTCGGCGATCGGCCCGGCGGTGCAGAAAGCACTGGACGAAGGCATTCCGGTCGTCGGCTATGACCGACTGATCGAGAACAAGGACGTCTTCTACCTGACCTTCGACAACAAGGAAGTCGGTCGCTTGCAGGCCAGCGCGGTGTTCAAGGTCAAGCCGGAAGGCAACTATGTCTTCATCAAGGGCTCGGGAGCCGATCCGAATGCCGATTTCCTGTTCTCGGGCTCGATGGAAGTGCTCAAGGCGGCCATCGACAGCGGCAAGATCAAGAATGTCGGCGAGGCCTATACGGACGGCTGGCTGCCCGCCAACGCCCAGAAGAACATGGAACAGTTCCTGACGGCCAACGACAACAAGGTCGATGCCGTGGTTGCCGCCAATGACGGCACCGCAGGCGGTGTCGTCGCGGCGCTGACGGCGCAAGGCCTTGCCGGTACCGTGCCGGTGTCGGGCCAGGACGGCGATCATGCCGCGCTGAACCGCATCGCGCTCGGCACCCAGACCGTGTCGGTGTGGAAGGACGCGCGCGAGCTCGGCAAGAATGCCGCCGAGATCGCCTCGCAGCTGGCTGACGGCAAGAAGATGACCGACATTGCCGGTGTGAAGGATTTCACGACACCTGGTGGCAACACCGTCAAGTCGCTGTTCCTGACCCCTGTCGCCATCACCAAGGACAATCTCAATCTTGTCATCGATGCCGGCTGGATCAAGAAGGACGAAGTCTGCGCGGGCGTCGCCGCCAGCAGCGTCGCGGCCTGCAACTAGAACGGCGCAGCACGGTTCGACATCGACGCCGCGGCCCAAAAGCCGCGGCGTTTTCTCAAAAAAATTTGTGTTTCCGCCTCAGGCGGATAGCTTCTAGGCTGCGTTCCGGCATCCGTGCCGGATGGCCGGCCGGTGGGAGGAAATCATGACCGACACGACGTCCAACCCGCAGGTCGACACCGCGCGTGCGTCGGAGCTTGGCGCGGTTGCCCGGTTCCTGAAGGCAACCGAGATCGACACCCGCATGCTCGGCATGATCGGTGCCCTGTTGCTGATCTGGGTCGGGCTGCACGTGATTTCGAGTCTGCGTCTGGGCGTCAATCCGCTCGATTTCGACAGCCGCACCTTTCTCACTCCGCGCAATCTGTGGAACCTGTCGGTGCAGACCTCCGCGGTCGCCATCATGGCCTGCGGCATGGTGCTGGTCATAGTCATGCGCAATATCGACCTGTCCGTCGGCTCCGCCGAGGGCTTGATCGGCATGGTCATGGGCTTTGCCCAGGTGCATTTCCTGGTCCGGTTCGTCGGGCTTGAACTCGGCAATCCGTGGATCTGGGTTCTGGCGCTGGTCATCGGGCTGGCGCTCGGGCTGCTGATCGGCGCTTTCCAGGGTTTCATCATCGCCTATCTCGAAGTGCCGGCCTTCATCGTCACGCTGGGCGGCCTGCTGGTCTGGCGCGGTGCCGCTTGGTGGGTCACGTCAGGCCAGACCGTGGCCCCGCTCGACGCCACGTTCCAGCTGATGGGCGGCGGCCCGGCCGGATCGATCGGCGCCACCTGGAGCTGGATCGTCGGCATCGTCGCCTGCCTCGCCGTCGTGTTTGCACTGTTCAACGGGCGGGTGCAGCGCAAGCGCTTCCGCTTCCCGTTGCGCCCGGTCTGGGCCGAGACGCTGCTCGGCACCGTCACCTGCGCCGTCATCATGGGCGCGGTGTGGCTGGCCAATTCCTATCCGTGGCCCATCGGCATCGTGAACAGATACGCCGCCGCCAACAACATCACCGTGCCCGAGGGTGGCCTGTTCATCGCCCACGGCATTGCCATCCCGGTGCTGATGGCGATCGCCGTCGGGCTGATCATGACCTTCATCACCAACCGCACCCGTTTCGGCCGCTATGTCTTTGCCATCGGCGGCAACCCGGAGGCCGCCAACCTGGCCGGCATCAACACGCGCTGGATCACCATGAAGGTGTTCATGATCATGGGCGTGCTGGCCACGATCGCCGCCGCGATCTCGTCTGCCCGGCAGAACTCGTCGACCAACGTGCTTGGCACATTGGACGAGCTGCTTGTCATCGCCGCCGCCGTCATCGGCGGCACGTCGCTGGCCGGCGGCTCGGGAACGATCATCGGCGCCATGCTCGGAGCGTTGCTGATGCAGTCGCTGCAGTCCGGCATGGTGCTGCTCGGCGTCGACTCGCCGCTGCAGAGCATCGTCGTCGGCGCCGTTCTGGTCATCGCCGTCTGGCTCGACACCGTCTACCGCAAGCGGGTTTAGGGGGAGAAAGACCATGGCTGACAAAACCGCTCCCGCCGCCAGCACGCCGCTGGTCGACATGCGCAACATCTCGATCGCCTTTGGCGGCATCCGGGCCGTCGACGACGCCTCGATCGATCTTTTCCCGGGCGAGGTCGTGGCGCTCCTCGGCCACAACGGCGCCGGCAAGTCGACGCTGATCAAGATCCTGTCCGGCGCCTATAAGCGCGATGCCGGACAGATCTTCGTCAATGGCGAGGAGGCTTCGATCTCCAACCCGCGCGACGCCAAGAGATACGGCATCGAGACGATCTACCAGACGCTCGCCCTGGCCGATAATGTCGACGCCGCCGCCAATCTTTTCCTTGGCCGCGAACTGATGACCGCCTGGGGCACGCTCGACGATGTCGCCATGGAGGCCGAGGCGCGCAAGGTGATGGGGCGGCTCAATCCCCGCTTCCAGCGCTTCAAGGAACCGGTGATCAAACTGTCGGGCGGACAGCGGCAATCGGTGGCGATCGCACGCGCGATCCTGTTCAACGCCCGCATCCTGATCATGGACGAGCCGACGGCGGCCCTTGGTCCGCAGGAGACGGCGCAGGTCGGCGAACTGGTCAGGCAGCTCAAGTCCGACGGCATCGGCATCTTCCTGATCAGCCACGACATCCATGATGTGTTCGAGCTGGCCGACCGGGTCTGCGTGATGAAGAACGGACAGGTCGTCGGCACCGCGCGCACCACCGATGTCACACAGGACGAGGTGCTCGGCATGATCATCCTGGGCAAGTGTCCCCCGGGCGCTATTCCCGGACCAGGTGCGCTGAAGATCGCCGCCTGAGGGCTTTCGGCGGGTGGCATTGCTCTCCCGCGCGTCCCCGTTGCCGCTCACGTGATGTGCCAGTGATCGCGATGGGTTGGCCTTGCCATTGTGTTGGCCCGGCGACTTGCCCATAAAGGTCCGGTATTGCTCATGGACCGCATCATCCGTTGAAGAAACTTTTTCCGATTGTCGCGTTCATCGCCGTTGCGCTGATCAGCATGACCATGGCGGGGTTCGCCTATTTCGCGACGCAGGAAGCGGCCCGCATCAAGTTCGAGGCGGCGGCCGATGACGCACTCAACCGGATCGAGAGCCGTATCGACCTGCATTTGTCGCTGCTGCGGTCGACGCAGGCCCTGTTCGACGCCCGCAATGGCGACATCTCCCAGAACGAGTTCAAGGCCTTCTTCAACGCGCTGGATGTCGACACCAATTTCGCCGGCCTGCGCGGCATCGGCTTCCTCAGGCTGGTCAAGACGGGCGATGAGGCAGCTGTCGAACGTGACATCCTGCATGATTTTGGCGCCAGCCATCCGGTCTATCCGGAGACGACGCAGCCCTGGCGGGCGCCCATCATGCTCTTCGAGCCGATGGACCCGTCCAACCAGGCCGGCATCGGCTACGATATGTTCAGCGAACCAGTGCGGCGCGCGGCGATAGAGAAGGCGATGGCCGATGACCAGCAGCACGCGAGCGGGCTGGTGCAACTGGGCCAGGGCACGGGCGCCACGCGGACCTTCACCGGCTTCCTGGTCTTTGTCCGGCTTAATGTCGAAACAGCGCCAGAGGTCATCAACGCATCGCGTTCCTCGACCGCGGGGTTTCTCTACGCGGCCTTCCGCGCCCGCGACTTGTTCCAGATCGCGCTCAGCCGTGCGCCGCTATTACCGGTCAACACGGAAATCTATGACGGTGCGGTGAACAGCGACAATCTCCTGTTCCAGTCGGAGACGCCGCCGGTTTCGTCCTTTGGCGATCGGCTGCTGGTCACCCGCAAGATCACGGTGGCCGGCCGGCCGTGGACGGTATTGTTCAGGCCGACCAGCGCCTTCTCGCAGCCGTCGTCGCGCGCCATTCCGGTGATGCTGGGGCTGTTCGGCCTGCTGGCGGCGGGCGCCATCGCGCTGGTGGCGCGCTATCAGGAACGTGCCTATGAGGCGGCATCGCGCTTGCACGAGACGACGGAGAAGAGCCTGCTCGAAAAGGACCTGATGCTGCAGGAGATGAAGCATCGCATCAAGAATTCGATCACCAGGGTGCTGGCGATCGCGCGGCAGACAGCTTCGCGAGCGACCGATGTCAACGAGTTTTCGGCGTCCTTCTCGGCCAGGCTGCAGGCGATGGCCGCTTCCCAGGACATGCTGACGCGTTCGCGCTGGCAGAAGGCGGATCTCGCTGATCTCCTGCGCATCGAACTTGGCCAGGTGTTCGGCAAGGATCTGCCGGAGGGGTTGCTGACGGGGCCCGAGGTGCTGCTCGACGAGACCACGACGCAGGCGCTTGGCCTCACCTTCCATGAACTGGCGACCAATGCCCTGAAATACGGTGAAGTGGGCAATTCCGCCAGCTCGCACCGAAGTGACTGGGCGCTCAAAGTGGACTGGTCGCTGGAAGGGCGGGGGCGCGAGCGGACGCTGGCGCTGAACTGGCGAGAGGCCGGGAAGAAAAAGGTCGAAGCGCCGGCCGAGACCGGATTTGGTACCAAGCTGATCGACCTCAATGTCACGCGCGAGTTGCGCGGCACGATCAAGCGCGATTTTCAGGCCGATGGTTTGAAGGTGGAAATAAGAATTCCGCTCACGGGTTGACGCCAATGTCGCGCCGATGGCGATGGAATGTGCCTGCACATGCAAAATCCGGAGGCCGGCGGGCCGGCCTCCGGATCGTAGCTCGACTATCGCCAAATCAGTTGCAGCGGGCCGTGTAAATCCGGCCGTGACGGTCGCGATACTGGCAATAGCCGTTGCGCAGGTTGCGAACCAGCAAGCCCGATCCGGCACCGACAGCCGCACCGATCAGGGCACCCTTGCCGCCGCCGACCAGGCCGCCAATGCCAGCACCAATCAAGGTGCCGCCAGCCACGTCCTTCTCGGTCGAGGTGCAGCCGCTGAGAGCGGCAACCGCAACCATCGCAATAATCATCTTCCGCATCGAGTCACTCCTCACTTTGTGTCCACACTTTAGTTGGCTCCAGCAGCCATTTAGCTTAGTTGGCTCCAGCAGCCATTTAGCACGAAATTACGGCCTTTGCTGCTCGAATTTATTGTTGCTAAGATAGTCTTTTTCTGGGCGCCCCGCCGCCGATGCCATCACCACATTGGAAATCGCCAATGATGCATTGAGGCTGCCATCGGGGCGCACATTCCAGACGATTTGATCGTAGTCATCCTCAAGCGCGGGATCGACCGCAAGGCATTTGGCGACAACATGCTGCGCCTGCCCTTGCACGTCGCCCATCGCGAACGGCCGTTCGGCGGTGCATTCGTCGGCGGTCGCGAAAACGCTGACGGGCACCTGCAATTCGCGGCAGTCGGCCATCGAGTTCGAACAGCCGATGACCAGCAACAACGCGGCTATGTGTTCCATGACGAGATGTCCTCTCGCCGCAACAACGGCGCACATCGTCAAAAAGTTCCTGTCGTGTCACGAGCACACGCAAATAATAACGGTACGAAGAACTGAGTTTCAAGCACGGCCAGAGGCTGCCACCAAAAAGCCAGCCCGGGGCAAGTTAGCGATATCCAGCCGAGAGCGCAGGGGAGGCGGGCAGGACTTTCGATCAGGTCAACTGGAACAAAGCTGCGAGGAGTACAATCGCGGCCAGCGCGAGGACGATCCCAATCGTCAAGCCGTGTCGTGCCTGAGGGCGTGTTTCCGCGTTGGCTTCGGTATCCAGAAATTCGCCCATCGAAATACGGGCGGCCTGTTCCAATCTGTTGATATCGGCAATCGTCAAAACATTCCTCCCCACCGTACTGAAATCCTGCTGCCACAATGTCCGAAGACTGGACAGGTTCCGGCGGTGTCTGGGTAAAAAACAATCCGCTTTTATGGTGAACGGCTGGTTAAGAGCACGAGCCGTTCACTGCGCCTCGAAATTGCTATGTGGGACGACGAGGCGGTATTCGAGGCGGCCATCCGTGATGTCGAGGGTCGCGGTTCCGCCCAGGGATGTCGGCACCACCCGCTCCAGCGCGACGCTGCCGAAGCGCTTCTCTGTCCCCCGACCGCCATTGGCTCCAATGGCTTCGGCCCATGTCAGCGAGAGTGTAACCTCCCCACTTTCGGCGGTGTTGAGATCGGCGGTTACTTCGACGAATCCATCCGGCCGGGACAGGGCGCCGTAGCTGACCGAGTTGACGGCGAGTTCATGCATAGCCAGGCCGATGTGAAGCGCGGCATTGGGGTTGAGGTAGGGATTGGCGCCCCGGAAGCGAAGGCTGTGCGGTGTATTCGTCCCATAGCGCCCAACCTGGCTCGTCACCAGTTCATGAAGGGCCGCACCGCGCCAGTTCGAGGACGTAACCAGATCCTGGGAGGAGGCCAGGGACTGCAGCCGGCCGCGAAAGCGCGTCAGGAAGTCGCCGATGCCATCTGAATAGCGGCCGGTCTGGCTCGCGATGCTCTGGATGATCGCCAGGAGGTTCTTCGAGCGGTGGCTGACCTCGCGCAGCAGCGTTGTCAGTGTCTGTTCGCGCCGCTTCTGCTCGGTCGTCTCGACCATGGTGGTGACGACACCTTGCACGTCACCAGCGTCGCCCCGATCGGCATCGACCCAAACCTGAAACCAGCGGACGCCGTTCTCGACCGGAACACTGATCTCGAGGCGCTCCGGATTGCCGGTCGCAACCACATCGCGCTTGGCCGCGCTGATCCGGTCGGCCTGCGCCATCGGCAGGATGCCGTTGCCGTCGGAATTATCCGAAGCCCAGGGCGCGCGCATGTTGCGAGCCCACACGGTCTTCATTTCGCGATCCTGATAGAGGACGGAAATCCCTGCATTGTGCAGTGCGTGGAGAAGAGCCCGGCCAAGCTGCATGCCACTTTCCGCCGGATGCAAGGCGATGACTTCATCGCTCCGTGCGCCTTCCGTTTTATCTGCAGTCCTGGAGCGCATCGGTCTATCTGTCCACCCAACTCAGGCTGAACGGCTCACTGTCGAATGGGTTCCAAATGAATGTCCCGAGAACCTGCCCCTCTAAAGCGGTCCGCCGGACGGCGTCCCTTGAGGGATACCGCCCGGCGGTGGCTGGAAACCGTTTGAGGGGTGCGGCTTCCAGTGTTCGCTCGCGAAGCGTTCCTCACGCCCGTCTAAACAGGCCGGCCAGCAGCGAGATGACCAGGAAAGCGAGAAAAATGAAGAACAATATCTGCGCTATACCAGCGGATGTGCCGGCGATACCGCCGAAACCAAGCGCGCCGGCAATGATTGCCACGACGAGAAATACGAGCGCCCAGTAAAGCATGGTTCATCTCCTTCCGAATGGTGCAGGGAAAACGTGGGTGGATGCGGTTTGTTCCACCATTTGCCGAAAAAGGCGATGCTTGCAAACTGTTAGAGACGGAACCGACAGCGAAATTCGGCGATGATGGCTTCGGCCGCCAAGGCCGCCCGATGCGTCGCATCGGGCGGCCTTGATCCTGGACATTCCTGCCGGAAAACAGCGAATCTATGCGGCGGCCTTTGCCTGGCGGTCGAAGAACAGCGCCTGGCTGATCAGCGCCTTGACCATGTCGGGATTGAACGGCTTGGTCACCAGGAAGGCCGGTTCGGGGCGCTCGCCGGTCAACAGCCGCTCGGGGAAGGCGGTGATGAAGATAACCGGCACGGAGGTTGACGACAGGATCTCGTTGACCGCCTCGATGCCCGAACTGCCGTCGGCGAGCTGGATATCGGCCAGCACCATCTTCGGCCGCGTCTTGCCGAACATCGTCACTGCTTCGGCATGCGTGCGCGCCGTTCCAACCACACGATGACCGAGGCTCTCGACCATCTCCTCTATGTCCATGGCAATCAGCGGCTCGTCCTCGATGATGAGCACGTCGGTCGCCACCTGGCGGGAAATTTCATTGCTTGCCTGGGCAAGCAGTTCGGAGAATTGCTGGTCACCGACGTCGAGAATCTCGGCCGCCTCGTCCTCGCTGAAACCTTCGACGGCGACCAGCAGGAAAGCCTGGCGGGGCAGCGGCGCGATCGCATTGAGATTGGCGGCGGCGCGCTGCTCCCACGCCGATTGCGCATGCTCCTGCGGTACGCGGATGGCGACCGAGGTGAACAGCTTGGCGAAAACCTTGTAAAGAGCGATGCGGTCGCTCGAAGCTTGAGGGAAGATGTCGACGTCGGCGATGATGGCCTCAAGCATCGCGGCGACCAGCGCGTCGCCGCTCTCTTGCGATCCCGAGACAGCGCGCGAGAAGCGGCGCAGGAACGGCAGATGCGGTGCGATGGTGGCGGATAAACTCATGGTAGAACGTCTCCCTCAGAATGACGTGATTGCCTGGATTGCAGGTCAAGCTGATTGCAAGCCCCGCTAATACAACGCGGGTTTTCCGAAAAAGTTCCGGCCGATATGGAACGAATAGGCGAGAACGGCGTTTGGTGTCGGGATGGGCAACCAGACGAGGGTGCCGCTTGCCTTATGTCGAGTTGAGTATGAGCGGCCTAGCGCTGGGAATATAAGGGCGAAATGAAGGATATGACGAAAGATATTCTGGCTGGCGCCGAGGGCAGGCGCCGGAACGGTGTCGGTGACCCTCTGGGGCCGAACTCCGAGATCGGACGTAAACTCAAACAATATTATGACGAGCTGGTCTCCGACGATGTGCCGGATCGATTTGCCCAGTTGCTCAGCCAGCTGGAACAGACCGAACCCGCACAGAAGAAGGACTGAGGCATGGCAGCGGTCTCCCAAGGCTTCAAGACCGATCTGCTTGGGGCAATCCCGAGCTTGCGGGCCTTTGCCGTGTCGCTGACGCAGAATGCAGACAAGGCCGACGACCTTGTCCAGGAAACGTTGGTCAAGGCCTGGGACAAGCATGAGAGCTTCCAGCCCGGCACCAATCTCAAGGCATGGCTTTTCACGATCCTGCGCAATGAATTCTATTCGCAGATGCGCAAGCGCGGCCGCGAGGTACAGGACAGCGACGGCATCATGACAGCCAGGCTCGCGGTGCATCCCGCCCAGCACGGCCAACTCGACCTCAAGGATTTTCGTGGCGCCCTCGAGCAATTGCCGGAAGACCAGCGCGAGGCCATCATCCTCATCGGCGCATCGGGCTTCTCCTATGAGGAGGCCGCCGAAATCTGCGGTTGCGCGGTCGGAACGATCAAGAGCCGCGTCAGCAGGGCCCGCACGCGCCTGCAGGAGATTCTGAAGATTTCCGGCGAGGACGAATATGGTCCCGATGCGATCTCGGCTCAGGTCACGGGAACCGCGGCGCATTGACGTAAGGTCCGAAAACGAATTCGGACGCAGCTATATCGATCTCATCCCGCAGAGCCGCGTCCGTAAGCCCGCGCCACCGCTTCGACCAGATCTTCGCCTGAATAGGGTTTGGTTACCAGCCTGACCCCCGGAAAGGACGCCTTGATCTCGTCCGCATCCGAATAGCCGGAGGCAAACACGAAAGGGACGCCTGTTTCCCGCAAGCCGGCGGCGAATTCGAGGGTCGATGTGCCGCCCAGCATCAGATCGACAATGGCCGCGTCAAACTCGATCGCGACCTTTCCGCCGTCAACCTCGGCCAAGTCTCGGGCTATCACCACCTCGCGTGCACCGTGGTCGCGGCAAAGCTGCTCGACATCCATGGCGATGAGGAATTCGTCCTCCAGGACAAGAATCCGCAATCCGTCAAGCAATGTGGGCATCACAGGTGAAGGCTCCTTGAAACGCCGGGAGTCATGATCGCAATTGCGTGTGTTGTCATTTAAAAAAGACATGCCTTCAATCCGGAACTCGGTTCCCGGCAAAACGTTTAAGAGTACCTGCTGACCGGCAGGCTTCGAAGAGGGGTCGAAATGCCAGGGCAGAACGGGCGTGCTTCATCGAGCCGACAATATCCCTGCGAGAAGTGTCCTTTAAGGCCATTACCGGTTTTCCGCGAGTTCGAAAATCAGGAACTGGCCTTCATCAGCAAGTTCAAGAAGGGGGAGCTCGCGGTCGACAAGGGCGCCACGGTGCTCGTGGAGGGGAGCCATAGCGCCCATCTCTACACTGTGCTGTCCGGCTGGGCATTCCGCTACAAGCTGTTGCCGGACGGGCGCCGACAAATCCTCAACTATCTCATGCCCGGCGATCTCATCGGCCTGCAAGGCAGCGTCATGGGCGAGATGCAGCATTCCGTCGAGGCCTTGTCGCCGATGCTGCTTTGCGTTTTTGAACGCGACAATCTGCACGAACTCTACCGCAACCATCCGGGTCTCGGCTACGACATCACCTGGATCGCGTCGCGCGAAGAACGCATGCTGGACGAGAACCTGCTTAGCGTCGGCCGCCGCAGCGCGATCGAGCGCGCCGCTTATCTGATTGCCTTCATAGCCAGCCGCGCCAAGGTCGTCGGACTGAACGGCAAGCAATCCATCCAGATTCCCATCACGCAGCAGCACATCGCCGATACGCTCGGCCTGTCGCTGGTTCACACCAACAAGACGATCCGCAAACTGATGGACCGCAAGCTGATCCTTTGGCGGGATGGTGGTTGCGAGGTGGTCGACACTGAAGGGCTCAAGCAACTCGCAGGCTGGGAAGGGTTGGGCGAGGGCCGTCGTCCCCTGATCTGACGACGTCCTCTCGCCCTGGTTTGGTGATTGGTGCGTACGCTCTTGTTTTCGACTAGAGCAGTTCACTGTTTCGCGGAAACAGCGAATTGCTCTATCTCTTTGTTTTTGACGCAACTCCGGACGGAAAACCGTTTCACACTTTTCCTGGAGTTGCTCTAGTTTGTCCCGATGCCGGAACCTTGAGACGCAAGGCGCGTTTGAAATCGAGCAATCACAAGGAGTTAAGCAATGGCAACCGCCGCAGGAAAGACCGCCAACGAAGCGCGGACGAATTCGGACCTCGAAGCCGACATCAAGCAGCTGAAGGCCGATATCGACAAGCTTACCAAACAGTTGGCCAAGACCGGCGAACACGGCTACGGCACGGCGCGCCGTGCGGCGGCCGAGGGTGTCGAGCAGCTGCGCGCCCAAGGGGAAGCAGCCCTCGACAGCCTGCGCGGCAATGCAAGGGATATCGAGGCGCAGATGCTGGCGAGCGTGCGCGAAAAGCCGGTGACGTCGCTGGCGATCGCCGCGGGCGTCGGCTTCCTGTTCGCGCTGCTCGCGCGTCGCTAGATCCGCCCCAGATGGGACTGCTGGCATCCCTGCTTTCGGGTTTCGCCTCGGGTGAAACCGTGGCCGCCATACGCCGCGCGCGCACGGCGGCCATCATCTATGCGATCGCCGCCCTGGCGGCTTTGTGCGGTCTCGGCTTTCTGGTTGGGGCAGCCTATATCTGGACCGCGGCCCGCTATGGATCGTTCGCGGCGGCGCTTGGCTTCGGTGTCGGCTTCCTGGTGATCGCCGGCCTCGTTCTTCTCGTCCATCGCTTGATGTCCGGCGCCCGTGCACGCCGCGAGGCGCGGCGGCGCAACGCCGACATGAAGGCGATCGGTATCACGGCCGCACTTGCGGTGCTGCCGGCCTTGCTCAAGGGAAAGGGCGGCCTCGGCGTCATTCTGGGCCCGGCCGTGGCGCTCGCCGCCTATGCCATATACCGCGAGAATACGAAGCCCGACGATCCGGATGCTGGGCACGAAACATGACGCCGCCGCTCCGGTCCTGGATCGGATCCGTCACTTGGACAGATCTTCCAGCGGCATCGATATCTCGGCGAAGACACCCTCGGGCCGGAATTCATGGGTGACTTCGCTTGAAATGACCTTGGCCAGGCTGCGGCGGATGAGAATCGAGCCGAAGCCGTGGCGCTGCGGCGGGGCGACTTCAGGGCCGCCGCTTTCGCGCCAGGTCAGCACCAGGCGCCGGTCGCCCTTCCTGCCTTGTGTCTTCCAGTCGAGATCAACCTTGCCGGATGCAACCGACAGCGATCCATATTGCAACGCATTGCTGGCCAGTTCGTGCAGGATGAGCCCGAGGCCAACGGCCTGATCGGGCGACAGCAAAAGGTCGGCCCCGGAGATGGTGATACGCGGCTGGTTGTCGGTGTCAAAGGGCCTGATCTCGATCTGGACGAGTTCGCGGATGCCGATGCCGCGCCACTCGCGATCGGACAACAGATTGTGGGCGATGCCCAATGCCTGAAGCCGTGCGCCAAAGGCGTCGAGGAATTCGCTCGGCTGGCGGGCGTGACGCACGGTCTGCGTCGCCAGCGCCTGGACGGTCGCCAGTGTGTTCTTGACGCGGTGGTTGAGCTCACGCAGCAGGAGCCGCTGCCGCTCTTCGCCGAGCTTGCGTTCGGAAATGTCGTAGTTGACGCCAAAGATCAGCGTCGGCTTGCCGTCGCCGTCGCGCTCGATGACGCTGCCGCGCGTGGCCACCCAGCGCGGCGGGTGAAAGTCCTTCACCCGGTATTCGCCGAAATAATCGTCGCTGCCGGTCAAGGCGTCGCGAAAGCGGGTTTCGGTCTGATAGACGTCGCGCGGATCTATGGCGGTCAGGATGTCGCGCGCCCGCAGCCGGGTCGAACGCGGCAGGTTGAACAATTCCGACAATCGCACATCGCATTCGATGATGTCGGTGCGGACATCCCATGCCCAGCTGGCCAGCGATGCCGCATCGAGCGCGATGGCACGCCGCTTCTCCTCGCGCGCAAGCGCTGCCTCGGCGATGGCGCCGCTGCGGGTCGCGTCCTTCAAGGTGAACAGGCTGGCGGCAAGGCCTGCCAGCGTCTTCAACTGGTCGAGCTTGGCCTGTGACGGAAAGGCATGTGGCTTGCGGTCGAGCACGCACAGCGTGCCGATCCTGGCGCCTGCCACGAGCATCGGCGCGCCGGCATAGAAACGCACGTGGTGCTTGCCGGTGACCAGCGGATTGGCCTTGAAACGCGGGTCCGTCGTCGCGTCGGTCACCACCATGGGATCGTCGCCGGCGGCGATGGCGTGGGCACAGAAGGAGATGTCGGTCGGGGTTTCGGTCTCGTCGAGCCCAAGGCAGGACTTGAACCATTGCCGCTCGACATCGACGAGCGTCACCAGGGCGATCGGCACCTGCATCACGGACGCGGCAAGGCCGGTGATGCGGTCGAAATCCGGGTCGGCCGCTGTATCCAGCATCGCCAGCCCATGCAGCACGGCCAGCCGCTCTTCATCCTCTATCGAGCGCGCCACCTCGGCCGGCAGGCTCGCCCCTATTTCCGCCTTGCTATTCACCTCAATCCCCAATGCCCATGCCGGTCTTCGCCGTCTTGCCAACCCACCGGCCCGTCACGGGCTCGCTTTCCCGGAACCATCCTAGCAGGGAACCGTTACCCGACCGTGTTTTGCCGAGTGCGCCCACAGGCGCAGAACGAAACAAGGATCGGCCATGACCAAGATCATTCCCGAAGACAAGGCGCGACAGGGCCGATGGGGCTGGCACGGCCTGCGCATCCTGATCGCCGCGCTGCTGCTGGCTATCGCTGCCTGGGGCATCGCCGAAATCTATGGTGAGGTGGCCAAGACACCGGCGACGGAGCAGGGAAGTGCGCCGAGCGGCTAGGGCAATTGCGGGAAAGGCGTGAGGCGGCTCTCCGCCCGGAATGGCGTCAAGACAATGCTCTGTGTTCTCGGCCGTCATGGTTCGGGATAGCATCAGGCGGCCTTTGCCTCGGCGAGGCTTGCGGGCACCAGGACGTTCAGCGCACAAGGCTTGATCTCGATGGTCGTTTCCCGATCGAGCCGGACCAGTTCACCGTCCATGACGGCGCGGAACTTCCTGCTGCCGGAATGGATTTTCAGGACAGTGCGGTCGGCCTGATGGATTTCGACATGTTCATTGTCGCGCCATTTGCCGCGCGCCACGTTGAAGAGGAATTTCACCAGTTCGGCGCGCTGCTGCGCCACCGTGACATAGATGCCGAGCACGCCGCCCGAAGGGTTGTCCGCATAGGGGAGGTGGCCCTCGCCGAACAGATTGTTGGTGACGCCGATGCCTGTTATGCGGGCCGTCATCTCCGCGTCCCCGATGCTGAGCGTCACGTTCATCGCGGGCGGGTTCTTGATCGTCGCCCACGCCGCCTTGGCCGATGCTCCGATCTTGCCCAGGCGCGACCCAAATTCCATGCCTTGGCGCAGTTGCACCATCCTGGCATGCATGCCGATCGAGAACTGATGGACGAAGGGTTGGCCATTGGCCGTGGCCATGTCGACCGCGATGATCTCGCCGTCGGCGAAGGATTCCAGCGCGGCATCAAGCGATTGCGGAATGCCGAGACCGCGTGCGAACAGGTTCATGGTGCCGGCCGGCAATATGGCAAGCGCCTTTCTCTTGCCCATCAGCCTGGCGGCCGCGGCCGAAATGGTTCCGTCCCCGCCTCCGGCGAGCACGACATCGACGCTACGGCGCGAGGCAGCGCTGTCGAGGGTTTCCACCACGTCCTTGCCGGCAACGACATCAATGCTGAGAGCATGGCCTGCCGTCTCCAGTGTCTGGCGCATCTTGTCGGAAAGGGCGGCGAGGTCGGTGGTGCGCAAGGTGCCGCCGTCTCGGTTCAGCACCGCCGCAAATTTCATGCCCCGCTCCGTTTGCCAGCCAAAACGCGCCGGGCGAGCCCAGCCGCAGGCTGAAACGTGGCAATACGGGAAAGGTTCCGTTGGAAGGGTGCAATTCAGCGCATGTTCTCAAGCCGCCGCGCAACCGCTCCGTGTTTCTGGCCGCCGACTCCGGGCCGATTTTGTCGGAACAACAGCATGGTCACGACGTTGTGAACCCGTGGAGATGCCACGCCCGATCTTCCCAGCGACGGTTCAATCGGGCGCGGCGTGCACGAAATCACGCACGAGGAGAGACTATCATGATCCGCACCCTTTTAGCCACAACCGCACTCGCAACGCTGATCGCGACCGGCGCCTTCGCACAGAGCGCGACCCCGGCTCCAGCGGGCGCACCTGCCGTTCAGGAGCCAGCCGCAGCCGCTTCGGTGCCGCGCGCCGAAGGCAGCATCGTCACCAACATCATCGGCGAATCCGTCTATAACGGCACGGGCGACGATGCCGAGAACATCGGCAAGGTCAGCGATGTCGTCTTCGACAAGGACGGCATGGCGAAATCCGTCGTTATCGGCGTCGGTGGCTTTCTGGGCGTAGGCGCGAAAAATGTCGCCTTCGAATACGACAAGCTGCAGTGGGCCGAGAAGAATGGCGACCGCTGGCTGGTTGCCCACACAACCAAGGAAGAATTGAAGGCGCATCCGGAGTTTGACAGCAAGCCTTATGGACCCCCGCCAGCGCCAGCCGCGTCCACGGATGCGACAGCTCCCACGGCGCCGGCGACAACGGATACCGCGCAGAAACCTGTCGACATGAATGCCACCCCGGCGGAGCCGGTGAAGCGCGCCGACGGCAACCTTGCCACCAATATCCTTGGTGAGACCGTCTACAACGGTACCGGTGACGACGCGCAGAAAATCGGCAGTGTCAACGACATCGTGCTCTCCAAGGAGGGCATGGCGAAATCCGTCGTTATCGGCGTCGGTGGCTTTCTGGGCGTAGGCGCGAAAAATGTCGCCTTCGAATACGACAAGGCACAGTGGGCGGAGAAGAACGGTGACCGCTGGCTGGTGGCGCAGACGACAAAGGAAGAGTTGCAGGCGCAACCGGATTTCAACCGCAAGGCGTATGATCCGGTACCGGCGACGACCGCATCCAACGAACCCGCGGCGACTGCACCGGCCACGACCTCGGCCCCGGCCACCGCTCCGGCGGACAAGACAGCCGAGGCTCCTGCCGCGACGGCTCCCGACCAGACGCAGACGGCAGCCATCGACAAGTCCACGCTGACCGCAATGCCGGTCGGCGAGATCAAGGCCGGCGACCTCAAGGGCACCACGGTTTACGGCGCCAATGATGCCAAGGTCGGCGAGATCAGCGATGTCGTGCTGACGCCCGACAACAAGACCGATGCCGTGATCGTCGACGTCGGCGGCTTCCTCGGCATTGGCGGGAAGGAGGTCGCGGTTGGCCTGGATAATCTTAAATTCATGACCGACAAGAACGGCAAGAAGTATCTCTACACGACCTTCACAAAGGAACAGCTGCAGGCGCAAACCGCCTATGACAAGGGCAGCTATGCCGAGAAGCGCGACCAGCAGCGGATGATTGTGAGGTAGGGCACTAGGGCAGTGGGCAGCAGGTGCGGCACGTCGGTGCCGGTATATCCAAACAGACTGCCTTACTGCCCTATTCCCTTATTGCCTTGCTCACATGGCCAACCACGCCATTTTCCGTCAACTCCGCCAGCGCCAGTGACTGGTCGAGATGTTCGGCCCGCCAGGCGAGAAGCCGCTCGGCGAATTCCAGGCGGGTGGACAGATGTGCGGGGCTGGTGGCGAGGTTGGTCAGTTCGCCAGGGTCTGTCTCGATGTTGAAAAGCAATGGCGGCAGGCCGCCGCCAAAATGCACATATTTGAATTTCTTGGTCCGGATGACCGCCAGATTGCACTGGCGTGAGGCAATGCCGAAATGCGCCTCGGCCTCGCCGCCTGCGATCGACCGGAAATCGAATTCCCAGTGCGCGGCATCGCGCCAGCTGGCCGGGGTTCCGCCGCTCAGGAATGGTTTCAGCGAACATCCGTCGAGATGCGGTTTGGGCGTCTCGCCAAGCAGGTCCATAAGCGTGGGCAGGATGTCTACGGCTTCGGTGAAGCGATCGATGCTGGTGCCGGCAGCCTTGCCATGCCGCGGATCGCGAATGATCAGCGGAATGTGGTAGCTGCCATCGAAATAGCCGCCCTTGCCCAGCATGAAATGGTCGCCCATCATCTCGGCGTGATCCGAGGTGAGAATGATGATGGTGTCGTCCCAGGCACCTGAAACCTTGACTGCCTGCCAGATGCGGCCAAGCTGTGCGTCGACCTCCGAGATCATGCCGTAATAAATCGCCCGGATGCGGCGGAAATCATCCTCGCTCCAGTCGTGCACCCTGCCTGCCGCGCCGGGACGGAACTTCGCGCGTTTCTGGCGGCCAAGATCATAGGCGAGGTACGGATGGCTCTGAGCTTCAGCCCGCCAGCTCTCCGCACGGTGAAACGCCGGGCCATCGGCCGGATCATATAGCGTGTTGTAGGGCTTCGGCACGATGAAGGGGGGATGCGGGCTGATGAAGGAGAGATGCGCGAACCAGGGCGTCGCCTGCTCCTGCTCGCCGAGCCAGCGGATGAACTCATCGGCGAGGAAAGCCGTCGGCGTATGGTCCTTCGAATAGACCGGCGGCGCCTCGGTCACCGCGTCGGCGTCGCCTTCCTCGTCCACGGGACGATGGATGTCGGGAGATCCGGCGCTGGTATCGATGCCGTGCAGCTTCAGCCAGGACAGCCACTGCTTCTGGTGCTCGGGCAGCAGTTGCCGCACGGTGAATCCAGGCAGTACGCCTTCGTAGCTTTTCAGCCTTGGATCGCCTGAACTCATGAGGCGCGGATCGAGCGACACGTCGGTGTAACCGAACAGGGTCGGATCGTAGCCAAGGCCGCGCGCGTGCAGAGCGATGTTGCCGTGGCGGGCATCAAGTGGCGAGCCGTTGCGGCAGACCCGGTTGTTCATCTGGTAGAGGCCGGTGTAGAGGCAGGCACGGGCCGGCGAGCAGGGCGCCGCGCCGCCATAGTGACGCTTGAACAGCACGCCTTCCGCGGCCAGCGCGTCGGCATTCGGTGTCTTGACCACGGAGTGGCCGGCGGCCGACAGGCAATCGCCGCGCCACTGGTCGCAAGTGATCAGGAGAACGTTGGGGCGTCTGGCTTTTCCTGTCACTCGCGATACCTTTCGCTGCATGTTCGATGCCGTTCATGGAAACGATTTCCCGCAACGGCGCAAGGCCGCCCCCATTAGCTAATTGGTGAACAAATCTCTTTTTATTGTTCACTTTTACAGCACAGTCCATTCTGCGTTTACCGCCTTTGCCGCAAGCGGAGGTGTCCTCATATTGGCTCGGACAGCGGCGAGGGCCGCACAAACACAAGGGAAGGAGCAAGACAATGCTCGACCAGATCAAGGGCCTGCACCACGTCACCTCCATGGCTGGGGATGCGCGCCAGAACAATGACTTCTTCACCCACAAGCTCGGCCTGCGCCGGGTCAAGAAGACAGTCAACTTCGACGCGCCCGACGTCTACCACCTCTATTATGGCGACGAGGTCGGCACGCCCGGTTCGGTGATGACCTATTTTCCGTTTCCCAACATCGGCAAGGGCCGCCGCGGCGTCGGCGAAGTCGGCACCACGGTCTACTCCGTGCCGCAAGGCACGCTCGCCTATTGGGAAAAGCGCTTCGCCAACGAAGGCGTGGCGGATGTCTCCCGCGAGGAGAGCTTCGGTGAGCAACGGCTCAGATTTGCGGGTCCCGACGGCGACGGTTTCGCGCTTGTCGAAGCCAAGGTCGACAGCCGTGCGCCCTGGGTGAAGGGCGGTGTTCCGGCCGACGAAGCGATCCGTGGCTTCCACTCGGTCGCGCTTCGGCTGAAGGATGGCGGCGCCACCGAGGAGCTCTTGAAATTCATGGGCTACGAGGAGATCGAGAAATCAGGCAATGTCAGGCGGCTGGCCGTCAAGAACGGCAATGGCGCCGATGTCGTCGATATAGAATCGCTGCCGACCGCGGCCTTCGCCGATCTCGGCGCCGGCTCCGTCCACCACGTCGCCTTCGCCGTCGAGAACCGCGCCAAGCAGCTCGAAGTGCGCAAGGCGTTGATGGATACGGGTTATGGGGTGACGCCGGTGATCGATCGCGATTACTTCTGGGCGATCTATTTCCGCACGCCGGGCGGCGTGCTGTTCGAAGTCGCCACCAACGAGCCGGGGTTCGACAAGGACGAGGACACCGCGCATCTGGGCGAAGCGCTGAAGCTGCCGACGCAGCATCAGCATCTGCGGCCCTATCTCGAACAGCATCTGCAGAAGCTGGAAGGCTGAGACCATGAGCAAGGACGCTTACATCCACAAGGTGCTGCCCGGTTCGCCGGGCGGCCCCATGCTTTTCGTCTTCCACGGCACCGGCGGCGACGAGACCCAGCTTCTGTCGCCCGGGCGCGATCTCGTGCCCCAGGCCACCATCATCTCGCCGCGCGGCGATGTGTCGGAACACGGCGCGGCGCGCTTCTTCCGCCGCACCGGTGAGGGCGTCTACGACATGGACGACCTGGCGCGGGGGACAAGCAAGATGGCTGAATTCGTCAAGGCGCATGTCGAGGCGGCGAAGCCGTCGGCGGTGCTGGGCCTCGGCTATTCCAATGGCGCCAACATATTGGCGTCCGTGGTGTTCGCCGAGCCAGGTCTGTTCGACGCCACGGTGCTGATGCATCCGCTGATCCCGTTCGAACCGAAGGTGGAGGGCAACCTCGCCGGCCGGCACATCCTGCTGACCGCCGGCAAGCGCGATCCGATCTGCCCGCCGAACCTGACGACACGGCTCGAAGCCTATTTGCGTGCCGACGGCGCCGATGTCACAGTGGAGTGGCACGAAGGCGGGCACGAGGTGCGGCCAAATGAAATCGAGGCGGCGCGGCGGCTCTTTGCCGGTGTCGCTCAAGGAGTTTAGAAATGCCCGACCAACTGCCTGAGATCGAACTGGAAGACCGCGGCTCCAAGGGCCGCTATGTCCTGCGTGGCCCCGGAGGCGCCGAGGCCGAGATGACCTTCACCAAGATCGGCGAGCACCAGATCATCATCGACCATACCGAAGTGCCGGACGCGTTTCGCGGCCAGGGTGCCGGACTTCGGCTGGTCACCCGCGCCGTCGAGGATGCGCGCGCGGCGGGCAAGACGATCATTCCGCTTTGCCCGTTCGCCAACGCCCAGTTCCGCCGCCATCCGGAATGGGCCGACGTGCTGAAGCGGTAGCGAGCGCGGCACTTCGTTGATAGACGGCAGCGGGGGGATAAGGGGCAGCTCCCGCTGCCAGTTGGCTTTGTCATTTGCCGCGACCGGATATCTTGCCTAGATATGATATCTCGCCGTGCCGACAAACGAACTGAATGATCCCCTGATGACCGAAACAGACCTCGTCCCCGTCTTCGACGGCCACAACGATACGTTGCTGCGCCTTTATCAGTCCAAGAACGTGGACGTCGAAAAGCTGTTCGTCGAGGGGAAATCGGGCGGTCACATCGACCTGCCGCGCGCGAAAGCCGGCGGCTTTGCCGGCGGTATGTTCGCGATCTTCCCGCCACCGGTCGAGAAGGCCAGGCGAAGCGCCGTGCCATTGGCGCCCAGCGACAGCGAGCCACTGCCGCCGGAGGTGCCGCGCGCCGATGCGCTCAATTCGACGATTGCGATGGCTTCGATCCTGTTCCGGCTGGAAAGGGCCGGGGCGCTTGCCGTCTGCCGCAGTGCCGGCGACGTGCGCAACGCCATGGCGCAAGGCACGGTTGCCGCCGTCTTCCACATCGAGGGCGTCGAGGCGATCGATCCCGAACTCACCATGCTCGATGTGCTGCATGCCGCCGGCCTGCGTTCGCTCGGCATCGTCTGGAGCCGTCCAAATGCCTTTGGCCACGGCGTGCCGTTCCGCTTTCCGTCCTCGCCGGACACGGGCCCGGGTCTGACCGATGCCGGCAAGGCGCTGGTCAAGGCCTGCAACGAGCTGAAGATCATGATCGATCTTTCGCATCTCAACGAAAAAGGCTTCCGCGATGTCGCCGGGCTCAGCGATGCGCCGTTGGTCGCCACGCATTCCAACGTGCATGCGATATGCGGCCACTCGCGCAATCTGACCGACTGGCAGCTCGGCGCGATCCGCGAGTCCGGCGGCATGGTCGGGCTGAACTTCGCCACCGGATTCCTGCGCGAGGATGGCCGCATGAACGCCGATACCAGCCTCGACGTCATGGTGCGCCATGTCGATTCCCTGCTGCAGGCGCTGGGTGAGGATGGCGTCGGCCTCGGCTCGGATTTCGACGGTGCGATGATCCCGGCCGTCATCGGCGACGTCGCCGGCCTGCCGAAGTTGATCGATGCGCTGGCCGCGCGTGGTTTTGGCCGTGCGCTGATCGAGAAGATCGCTTACCGCAATTGGTTGAGCATGCTTGAGCGCACGATAGGTTGAGGGCTATCGATCGAAGCCCATGCGCTTCAGCCAGTCCCTGCCGACGCCGCGATCGCGGATGATCGGCAGCGGATCTTCAGAATCAAGCCGCGCGCAGATGCGGTAGACTTCGAGTGTTTCCGCGCTCATCTCATCGCGCTTGTAGAAGAACATGGCGGCGGCATAGCGCGTGCGGCCTGACCATTTTTCGCCGAGCGGCGTGTTGACCAGATCCCACTGCTCGGCGGCTTCCCCATCTTCTTGCTGCTTGTCCGCTTCGTCGGCCATGGTCAGAAATCCGCCGGCGGATTGGCGGTGCGGCGGTCGAGTTTTATGAAGGGCCGCGCCACCACCTTGGCCCGCTTCATCAGCTTCTGATATTGCAGCTCGCGCATGGCGTAGATCTCGACCCAGAGGTCGTCCACCATTGTATCACCATAGGGCCGCGCCAGCGAGGCGATGGCGATGTTGCGCTTGGCCATCGGCGACCACATGGCGGCGCTGACCAGGCCAACCTCCTGGCTTTTCTTGTGGTAGACGATGGCGTGTTCGGCGGGGATGTTGCCTTCGATCTCGAGCCCGACCAGCACATGGCGCAGCCTGCGTTTGGCGCGCGCTTCAAGAATGGCGCGGCGGCCGTTGAAGTGGCCTTTCTCCGGATCGATCATGAAGCCGAGCCCGATCTCGTCTGGCATGCGCAGGCGATCGGCGCGGATGGCATGTTCGGCGGCGGTGAAGTCGGCATTGGCAACGATCAGCCCGGCCTCGAGCCGTGCGCGGTTCAGCGCCGTGTAGCCGATGGCACGGATGCCGCGCGGTTCGCCCGCTTTCATCAGCCGGTCCCACAGGCTCAGCGCCTTGTCGTCGGCTACGAACAATTCGTAGCCCAGATCGCCGGTGAAGCCGGTGCGCGAGATGGTGACTGTGCCGCCGTCATGGGCGAACTCGGCGAGGTCGAAGATCTTCAGCCGCTCGACGCCGGTTAAGCCGGCATCGCGCAGCACGGCGAAGGAGGTTGGGCCCTGCAGGGCGAGCCCGGCGACGGCTTCGGTTTCTTCCTCGACGGTGACGTCGAATCCAATGGCGCTGTCCAGTAGCCAGGGCAGATGCCGCTCCTGCGAACACAGGCGAAAGCGCGTCGGCGACAGGCGAAACAGCGTGCCGTCGTCGAGGACAAAGCCCTGGTCGTCACACCAGGCGGTATAGTGGACACGGCCAGGTCTCAGCCTGGTCACGTCGCGCAAGGTCACGCGGTCGAGAAAGGCCTCGGCATCCGGTCCTTCGATCCGGTATTTGGTCATCGGCGAGATGTCGAACAGCGCCGCCTGGCTGCGGATGGCGAAATATTCCAGCTCCTCGTCCCACAGCGAATGCGGCGCGCGGTAGCCCGCCCAATTGTACCAGTCCTGAGTCCTGGCCAGCGCATCGAGGCGCGGCTGGAACGGGGTGCCGAGGCGCAGCGTGCGGAAATGACCTTGCGCGGCGATGCGTGCGGAAACGGCCGCACTGGCGGTCTTTGCAACGGGCTTCTTCCTGGTTGCCTGGGCCATGACCTACCTCTTCATCGCGATGATGCGCCGCGCGGCGTTGAGCCCGGGTGCGCCGGAGATACCGCCTCCGGGATGCGAGCCGGCACCAGCCAGGAACAATCCTTCAAGCGGCGTGTCGTAGCCGGACCAGCCCGAGACGGGACGCGAGATCAGCATCTGGTCGGCCTGCAATTCGCCGTGGTGCCAGTGGCCGCCCGGCATGCGGTAACGCGTCTCGATATCGGCCGGCGTCAGCAACTCGGCATGGACAACGCTCTTGCCGATGCCCGACGCGTAAGCCTCGAGCTGCGCCAGGACAGCCTTGAGGAATTTCGGCTTGCCGGCAGCCCAACCTTCCTTCAGTGCATAGGGCGCGTATTGCACCACAGCCGACAACACACAGGCCCCAGCAGGTGCCAGCGATGGATCGGCAAGGCTGGGCAGGGTGATCTCCATCACCGGCTCAGGTGAGAACTCGCCGTATTTGGACGGATTAAAGGCGCGTTCGACATGATCGGGCGAAGGCGCGATGACCAGCCTGCCCTTGTGGCCGGCGGCATCGACGCCGGCGAATTGCGGCGGCCGATCGAGCGCCAGATTGAGTTTCGCCGCGTCGCCTTTCATCCGAATGTTCTTCACCTTGCGCACGAAGCCGGTGTCGAGCTCGCGCGGCCCGACAAGGTCGAGGAAAGTTGTCGCCGGATTGATGGCGGAGATGACCGTCCTGGCGCGCAGCTCCTCGCCAGTGTCGAGCGCGACGCCGACGGAGCGGCCTTTCTCCACGATGATCTTTCCGACCGGCGCCGATGTCCGGATGGTGACGCCGGCCATTTCCGCCGCCGCGCGGATGGCGGCGACAACGGCGCCCATACCGCCTTGCGGCAGCATCTGTGCTCCGGATGCCCCGCCGGTCTCGCCGGCGAGGCGATAGTAGAGGCCGAGCAGCGAGGTCGGCGAGCGCGGGCCGAGATGGCTGCCGAGCGTCGCGTCGAAGGCGAGCAGGCCTTTCAGCCTGTCGTCTGCAAGCTGTTCGTCGAGCAGGTCGGCGACGTTCATGAGCAGCACGCGCAGGAAGTCGCGCATGTCTTCCTTGCCGAGCTTTTTCAGCGCCAGCGCGGTCTGGCCGAGTGAGGCGGTCTCGAGCAGCGACATGTCGGCAAGATCGGGCGCGCGGCGGGAGAGGAACGGCTTCAGGATGCCGGCATAACGCAGCAGCTGCGCACGCAATTCCTTCCAGGCCGATTGCTCGGAGGAACTGGTGCCGGTCAGCACTTCGCCATAGGCGCCATGCAGGACCAGCGATGGGCCGTCCTTCGACAGTGCCACCGATGGCAGGAAGTCCGCGCGGGCGACTTTGAGCCCGTGTTTCTCCAGCTCCAGCGTCTTCACCACGTCGGGATGCAGACGGTTCAGCACATGGGCGATCGACGAGACACGAAAGCCCGGCGCGAACTCCTCGGTGCGAGCGGCGCCGCCGGTTTCGCTGCCCGCTTCCAGCAGGAGCACCTTGCGACCTGCTTTCGCCAGCGTGCCCGCGGCGACGAGACCATTGTGGCCGCCGCCGATGACAAGCACATCCCATCTTGGTGCATCAAATGACGTCATGGGCCGGACTCATATGCGAGGTGGATTTGGCGAGATCGCGCAGGATTTCGGCGGCGGCATTGCGGCCGGGCGCGCCCATGACGCCGCCTCCCGGATGGGTGGAGGAGCCGCACATATAGAGGCCGCCGACCGGCGAGCGGTATTGCGCGTAGCCCGGCACCGGGCGATTGAACAGAAGCTGGTCGAAGGTCAGTTCGCCCTGGAAAATGTTGCCTTCGGTGAGGCCGACCTCGGCTTCGATCTCGCGCGGCGTGCGCACCTCCATGTGGACGATGCGGTCGCGGAAGCCCGGCGAATACTCTGATATCTGCGCAATCACGCTCTCGGCGAAGCCGTCGCGATCGGCATCGGCCCATTCGCGGCCGTTCACCTTGGGTGGCGCGTATTGCACGAAGCAACTCATGAAGTGCTTGCCCGGCGGCGCCATGGTCGGGTCGAGCGTGGTCGGGATCACCATGTCGAGGAAAGGATCGGCCGACCAGCGCCCGGCCTTCCAGTCGTCATAGGCGCGCTCCATGCGCTCCATCGAATCTGTGAAATGCATGTCGCCGCGATAGACCGGCGAATCCTTCGGCAGCGCCGGGAATTCCGGTAGCGAATCGAGCGCGATGTTGACCTTGCCGGAGGAGCCGCGGATCTTGAAGTTCCTGACCCGGCGCAGGAAAATGTCGGGCAATTCCTTTTCCTCAACAAGCTTCAGGAAGGTGCGCTTCACGTCGGCATTGGAGACGACGAGCTTGCCGTAAATCTCCTCGCCGCCGGCCAGCACCACGCCTTTGGCTTTGCCGCGTTGGACCAGCACATGGTCGACCTCGGCGCCGGTGCGGATGGTGCCGCCCGAGGCCTTGAACGACGCGGCCAGCGCCTTGGTGACCGCGCCCATGCCGCCGCGCGCATAGCCCCAGGCGCCGACCGAGCCGTCGACCTCGCCCATATAGTGGTGCAGCAGCACGTAAGCGGTGCCGGGCGACATCGGCCCGAGCGCGGTGCCGATGATGCCGGACAGAGCGAAGTTTGCCTTGATGACGTCGGTCTCGAAATACTCGTCGAGGAAGTCCGAGATCGACATGGTCCAGAAGCGCAGCGTCAGCGCCATTTCTTCCGCCGACAGGCCGGCAAACTTCCTGCCAAGATAAAGCAACTCGCCGAGGTCGCGCGGCTTGAGGCTGGTCGGGTCGGGCGCGGTGCGCATCAAAAGTGGCTGGATGAAACGGCACTGCCGCGTCACGTCGCGGGCGTAGCGGTCATAGGCTTCGGCGTCGCGTTTGGAGAAGCGGGCGAATTCGCGCCGGTGCGCATCATGGTCGCGGTAGTTGGCGAGGTAGTCGCCGTCGCGGGTGAATACCGCGCCGCCCTCATAGGAGATGACCTGCAGGCCGAAGCGCGGCAGTTCCAGGTCGCGCATGATTTCGGGGCGGAACAGCGAGCAGACATATGAGCAGTTGGAGTAGAGGAAGCCCGGCGTCAGTTCGCGGCTGGTGGCGGCACCGCCGACCCAGTCGTTCTTCTCCACCACCAGCACGTCGAGCCCGGCGCGCTGCAGATAGCAGGCGTTGACCAGGCCGTTGTGTCCGCCGCCGATGACGATCGCGTCCCAAGCTTTCATTGTGGCCCAGTCTCTTTGTTTCCACGCAATTCCCAGGGGAAAGCGCTGTGCGGCTTTTCCGGGAAAACCGCTCACACTTTTCCTGGAATTGTGCTCCGCGACCCGCTGTTCATTTTTGCGTGATCTGTTCCCGAATATGCGGAATTTGGCATGGCATCAGCTGTTTTGTCCAGTCATTCTGAATGAATGTTCAACAAATGATGTTGCGTTTTCCCCGGCATGCGCTAGGCTTTGCCGGCGTTCGAACTGGGCAATCATCGATTGGGGATCGAGGGCTGATGATCGAAACGGCAGATGCCGAGCCGGAGTATGACGACACCGCGATCCGCTTCCTCGAGGCGCTGTGGGGCGAGGGCTACCTGTCGCCAGGCGGTCCCGGCGAGGTCGACCGGGTGGTCGAAGGGATTTCGCTCAACGGCAAGACGGTCCTCGATATCGGCTGCGGCTCCGGCGGCATCACCTTGCATCTGGTCGAGCGCCACGGCGCCGCTCACGCCACCGGCTTCGATGTCGAGCAGCCGGTGATCGAAGCGGCCAGACGGCGAGCAGCAGTGCGTGGCTTCGCAAATCGCGTCAACTTCGTTCAATCGCTTCCCGGATCGCTGCCTTTCACCGATCGTTCCTTCGATGTCGTCTTCTCCAAGGATGCGCTGCTGCATGTGCCTGACAAGGACGCGTTGTTCGCCGAGATTTTTCGTGTGCTGAAGCCGGGCGGCGTCTTTGCCGCGTCCAACTGGATGATCGGGCATGACGGCGAACCCTCGCCTGAGATGAAAGCCTATGTCGCCGCCGAGGGGCTGTCCTTCACCATGGCATCGCCGGCGCGCTATGCGCAGGCGATGCGAAGCGCGGGCTTTGCCGACATCACCGTGCGCGACCGCAACCCGTGGTACCGGGAGGTGGCGCGCGGGGAACTCGCACGGCTCAAGGGACCGCTCTACCGCCAGGCTGCCGCCGCGGTCGGCGCGGGCTATGTCGACAAGAACATCAAGACCTGGGAGGCAATGCAGAAGGTGCTTGACAGTGGCGAGCACCGTCCCACTCATCTGCGCGGTTTGAAGCCGGTTGGATAGCCGGCAATGCTGGAGACCGTCACATCCATGAAGACTTCCGAGGCCAGGGACGTTCTCGCCGAAACGACGCGAAAGAGCGACGCCGAAAAGCGCGGCCGCAAGGCTTCGAAGGAGGTCCGTCAATTGCAGCTGATCGAGGCAACGATCGATTCGCTGGCCAGGCGCGGTTACGCCGAGACGACGATGGCCGATGTCGCCGATGGCGCCGGCCTCTCGCGTGGCATCGTCAACTTCCATTTCGAGAGCAAGGAAAAGCTGCTGATCGCGACGCTGCAGCATATGTATGATGAGTACTCGGCGCATTGGCGCGCCGCACTGCAGAAAGCAGGCGACGATCCGGCACGGCAGCTGCAGCAGCTGGTGTGGGCCGACTTCGACCGCTCGATCTGCAACAAGCGCAAGCTCGCTGCCTGGCTGGCCTTCTGGGGCGAGGCCAAGTCGCGGCCGACCTATCAGGCGCTGAGCAGTTCGCGCGATAATTATTACCAGCAGGTCTTCATCGATCTCTGCACGGCGCTCAAGCAGAGCGGCGCGTATGCCTATGAGCCGCAGGTGATGGCGCTGGCGCTGTCGGCCATGCTGGAAGGTCTGTGGCTGCGGCTGATGATGGGCACCGAGGACACAACGCGCGAAACAGCCTTGCAGGCGGCCAATGCTTTTTTGGCCGCGGCCTTCCCGAAGCATTACGGTTAGCAACAGCCGGCCGCCAAGACCGGCAAGACCAAAAGAGGATGGAACAGCATGAAGAAACTCAGCCGACGCCTGACATTGACATTGGCGCTGGGCGGCGCGCTTGCGGCTTCGGCGGCAGCGTTCGCCGTCGCCGCGGACAAGGACCTGATCGTGTTCGACTGGTCCGGCTACGAGGACCCGAGCTTCCATCCGAAATATGTCGAGAAGAACGGCGATTCGCCGACCTTCGCCTTCTTCGGCGACGAGGACGAGGCGTTCGAGAAGGTCCGTTCCGGCTTCAAGGCCGATCTCGGTCACCCCTGCTCGCAGAGCGTGACGAAGTGGCGCGAAGCCGGGCTGCTGCAGCCGCTTGATACCTCGAAGATCACGGGCTGGAAGGACCTCAATCCCGGTATCATGGCGATGAAAAACCTCGCCACGACCGACGATGGCAAGGCGTGGTTCATGCCCTGGGACTGGGGCAACACGCAGCTCACCTACAACTCCTCCAAGATCGACGCCAAGGACGTGCAGTCGCTGAAGGCATTCGCAGATCCGAAGTTCAAGGGCCGGGTGTCGATCGGCGACAATGTCGACGATGCCTATGCGCTGGCCGCGCTTGCCATCGGCATGAAGGACTGGACCACGATGACGGACGACCAGTTCAAGCAGGCGTCCGACTTCCTGCGCCAGGTGCACAAGAACGTCCGCTCCTACTGGACCGACACCACCGACATCGTGCAGCTGTTGAGTGGTGGCGAGGTCGACCTCGCCTGGGCCTGGAACGATGCGACGGTGCAATCCGTCAAGGCAGGCGTGCCGATCAAGTCCGTAAAGGACACCAATGAAGGCATCTCGACCTGGGTCTGCGGTTACGTGCTGTTCAAGGACGCGCCCGGCAATATCGACAAGGCCTATGATTATCTCAACGCCGTCAACGATCCGGAGACCGCCAAGGTGCTGGTCAAGGACTGGGGCTATGGCCAGGCCAATGCCAAGGGCATGGCTGGCGTCGACCAGGCGATCCTGAAGGAAAAGGGCTATGACGACGTGCAGAAATTCGTCGACAAGACGCTGTTCCAGTCGCCGCTGCCGTCCGATCTCAAACTGAAGATGATCGCCGAATTCGAGAAGATCAAAGCCGGGTACTGAGCTGGTTCCACGGTCCGTCCGCTGCCGCCTCGGTGCAGCGGACGACCCTCGCCAAAGCAGATGATTTCTCCTAACCTCGCGGCAGCTTTTTCGTGAAGGGGGAGTTTCGCCATGACGCCAATGCTACGCCGCCTTGCACTTGCCGCCTCCTGCATGATCGGCGCCGGCGGGGTCTATGCCTGGGCGGAAGGCGGCGGCGATCTCGTGGTGTTCGACTGGTCCGGTTACGAGGACCCGCTGCTGCATCCGGCCTACACCGCCAAACACGGCGCCGAGCCGACCTTCGCCTTCTTCGGCGACGAGGATGAAGCCTTCGAGAAGATGCGGGCGGGCTTCAAGGCCGATATCGCGCATCCCTGTTCGCAAAGCGTGGCGAAGTGGCGCGATGCGGGGCTGCTGCAGCCGCTCGACACCTCCCGGATTGCCGGCTGGAAGGACCTCAATCCCGGCATCATGGCGATGAAAAACCTCGCCACCACCGAGGACGGCAAGGCCTGGTTCATGCCGTTCGACTGGGGCAATACGGCATTGCTCTACCGCACCGACAATGTGACGGCCGATGAGGCGCAATCGCTGCGGATTCTGGCCGATCCGAAATTCAAGGGCCGCGTCACCATCGGCGACAATGTCGACGATGCCTACGCGCTGGCGAGTCTGGTGATCGGCCTCAAGGACTGGACCAAGATGACCGACGCGCAGTTCAAGGAGGCGTCCGATTTCCTGCGCCAGGTGCACAAGAACATCCGTCTCTACTGGACCGACTCGAGCGATATCGACCAGGCTTTTTCCGGCAACGAGGTCGACCTTGCCTGGGGCTGGGGCCAGACACTGATCGCGATGAGCGGGCAAGGCGTTCCCGTCGCCATGAACCGCGATACCAAGGAAGGCATGTCGACCTGGGTGTGCGGCTACGTGCTGATGAAGGATGCGCCGGGCAAGCTCGACCAGGCCTATGATTTCCTGAACGCGGTCAACGCGCCCGATATTTCGAAATACATGGTCACGACATTCGGTTACGGCCATGGCAACAGTGCCGGCATGGCCGCGATCGATCACAAGGTGCTGGCCGAGCGCGGTTTCGACGACATCGACAAGTTCCTCGACAAGACGCTGTTCCAGCAGCCGGTCGCGCCTGATCTGAAGAAGCGCATGGTCGACGAATTCGAGAAGATCAAGGCCGGATATTGACGAGCGAACTGGAAAGAGCCGACGTCGTCATCGTCGGTGCCGGCTTCACCGGCCTGTCGGCTGCACTTGAGTTGAAGCAGGCCGGCATAGGCTTCCTGCTGCTTGAAGCGCGCGACCGTGCCGGTGGACGGGTCGAGGCGGTCCGCAATGGATTTGGCGAACGCATCGACAGCGGCGGCCAGTTCCTGTGCGAGGACATGCCGGAAGTGATGGCGCTGGCGAAGGCACGCGGCAAGACATTCGTCGCCACCTATGTCGAGGGCGATTTCATCACCCATCCGCCAATGCCGGCCAGGGACGCCAAGCAGACCTATCACGGCGCGATGGCGATCCGCGAACGCATGAACGGCATCGAACCTGACGACACCTCCATAGAGGGCATGAGTGTCGCGGCCTGGCTGGAACAGCAGCGTGATCCCACCGATGCCAAGACGGCCTTCCGCTCGATGATCGAAGGCCTGTGGTGCCTGCCGATGGACAAGGTGCCGCTCTGGTACCTGATCGACAATGACCGCCGCATCACCAACGAAGTGCCGGAACTGCAATATTCCCTGCGCGAGACCATGCAGTCGCTGGCCGAGGATCTTGCTGGCGATCTCGGCGACCGGATGCGGTTGAACGAACCGGTCACGCGCATCGAGCATGGGCCGCAAGGCGTTCGTGTCGTCACGGGCAATGGCGTGATCGAAGCGCGCCACGTGCTGATCGCGCTGCCGCCGGCAACAGCCGCGAAGCTCGATTTCGCACCGGCCTTGCCGACAAGACTCGCGACGGCGCTTGGCGTCTGGGAAAGCGGCGCGGTGATCAAGATCCTGGTGCGCTATCCCAGGCCATTCTGGCGCGAGCAGGGTTTGAGCGGCATGGTGATGTGGCGCGACCTGCCGGGACTGTTCGCCTGCGATGCCAGCAAGGATGCGGAGCATGCCGCGCTCGTCGTCTTCATCGGCGGACCGCTCGCGCTGCGCTGGCGGGGGCTGAGTAAAACGGCACTTCGTGCGGAAGTGACGGCACGATTGCAGGACGCGCTCGGTCCGGATGCCGGCGATATGCTTGATTTCAGTTCACGCGATTGGATTGAGGATCGCTGGAGCGGCGGCGCCTATAGCGACCTCATCGTCGACGTGACGGCCAGGGATGCCGAGCGGACGATGCTCGCGGGTGCGCCGCCGGTTCATTTCGCCGCTTCGGAACTGTCGCCGTCATTCCCCGGCTATGTCGAAGGGGCGATCGTCGCCGGGCGCATCGCGGCGCGCAAGATCCTGGCGCTGCTTCAGTCGCCCATCGCCACCAGCGCCTCGGGATCGTAGGCAAGGCGGATCGGGGTGCCGACGGGAATGTCGTCGGCGCCGAAATCGTTGGTCTCGGTCACCGATAGCGGCTTTTCCAGTCCGGGTATCTCGACGATCAGATGGGTGATCTCGCCGAAATAGTGGCGTTCGACCACCTTGCCGGCGACCTCGAATTTTGCCGTGGCATTGTCCCATAAAACGCGCAGGCGCTCGGGCCTTATGCCGAGCGTGGCGGCGCCACCATTGCGCACGAAAGCCTTCGGCTTGTCGGTCTTGACGCGGCCGAAGCCCAACGTGTCGACGATCAATGAGGCGCCGCTCTCCTCGACGATCTCGGCCTTGACGAAGTTCATGCCGCCGAGGAAGTCGGCGACCTGGCGGTTGACCGGCCGCTGGTAGATCTCCTTGGGCGAGGCGACCTGCGCGATCCTGCCGCCGAACATGACGGCGATGCGGTCGGACATGGCGAGCGCCTCATACTGGTCGTGGGTGACCAGCACGAAGGTGATGCCGACGGCCTGCTGCAGGCGGCGCAGTTCGACCTGCATCTGCTCGCGCAGCTTCTTGTCGAGCGCCGACAGCGGCTCGTCGAGCAGCAGCACCTTGGGCCGCATCACCAGTGCGCGGGCAAGCGCCACGCGCTGGCGCTGGCCGCCTGACAGTTCGGTGGCCAGCCGCTTGCCAAGGCCGGTCAGCGAAACCTGCGCCAATGCCTCCTCGACGCGGCGCTTCTCTTCGCCACCCTGCAATTTCAGCCGCTTCAGACCGTAGGCGACATTCTGCTCGACATTGAGGTGCGGGAAGATCGCATAGCTCTGGAACACCATGTTGGTCGGCCGTCGATTGGCCGGGATGCCTTCCATCGGCTGGCCGCCGACCGCGATCGAACCGCTGGTCGGGTTGTCGAAGCCGGCGATCATGCGCAAAAGCGTGGTCTTGCCACAGCCGGACGGCCCGAGCAGCGAGAAGAATTCGCCCTCCCGGATGGTCAGGGACGCATCGTCCAGCGCCTTGAACGATCCATAGCTGCGGGTGACGTTGCGGATCTCGATCATCGCTCGATCGGACTGGGCCCGATCAGACTGGGCCCGATCGGATTGAGGGCGCTCGATCTGCGGCTGTTCAGGCATAGAGGCCTCCCTCGTTCTGGGTGCGTCTGGCCGCGCGGCGACGCAGGATTTCGGCAACTGTCATCAGCAGGAAAGAGGCAACGAGCAGCAGCGTGCCCAGCGCCAGCACGCCTGGCAATTTCGAGGCGAAGCGCAACTGGCCCCAGATGTAGATCGGCAGCGTCGCTTCGGTGCCGGTCAGGAAGAAGGCGATGATGAATTCGTCGAGCGAGATGGTGAAGCAGACGAGCAGGCTGGAGATGATGGCCGGCGCCACCATCGGCAGCGTCACCCGCCGGAAGGTGCCGAAGGCGCTTTCACCAAGGTCGGCGGAGGCTTCCTCCAGGCTGCGGTCGAAGCCTTCGAAACCGGAGGTCAGCACCGTCATCGAATAGGGGATGCAGACCAGCACATGGCCGAGCACGACGGTGAACAGCGACAGGCTCAAGCCCAGCTGAAGCATCACCAGCAGCATGGAGATGGCGACGATCACCTCGGGCAGCACCAGCGGTGCCATGATCAAGCCGTTGATGGTGCGGCGGCCGGGATAGCGGTAGCGGGTGATCGAGCGGGCGGCGAGGATGCCGAGCACGGTGGCGAGAACCGAGGCGCAGACGCCGACTTTCAGGCTGTTCCAGGCGGCGTCGAGCAGGGCCGGCGTGTGCGGCAGGTCCGCATACCATTGCAGGGTGAAGCCGGTGAGCGGGAATTTCGGCGTAGGGGCGGTGTTGATCGAGAAGATCGGCAGGAAGATGACGGGCAGATAGAGGAAGACGATATAGAGGAACGCATAGACGGACAGCCAGCCGCCCGACAGGAAACGCCGCGCCCTCATCGTGCCAGCCTCTGCAAGGCGCGGATGATCAGTACCGTGGCGCCGGCCATCAAAGTGACGATCAGCATGGTGGTGACGGAAAGGGCGGCACCCAGCGGCCAGTTGGCGGCCTTGCCGAACTGCGCCTGGATGGCATTGGCGATCATGACGCCGTCCTTGCCGCCGACGAGCTTCGGCGTGACGTAGTCGCCGACGGTCGGGATCATGACGATCAGCGCCGCCGAGATGACGCCCGGCGCCGACAGCGGCAAGGTCACGCGCAGGAATGAGCGCAACGGGCCATCGCCAAGGTCGGTGGCCGCTTCGACCAGCGTTCGGTCGACCTTCTCCAGCGAGACGAAGATCGGCAGGATGGCGAAGGCCGCCCAGGCATGGGTAAGCGTGATGATGACGGCGCTCGAATTGTAGAGCAGGGCCGTCGACGGCTCATCGATGATGCCGAGGCCCATCAGGCCGGAATTCAGGACGCCATTGTAGCCAAGGATGACCTTCCAGGACATGACGCGCAGGAGATAGCTGGTCCAGAACGGGATGGTGATGAGAAACAGCCACAGGCTCTTGTGACGGCCGCCATGGAAGGAAATGAAGTAGGCGATCGGGTAGGCGAGGATGACGGTGAGCAAGCTCACCGTCAGCGAGATGTAGAGCGAGCGCCACAACAGATCCCGATAGATCGGTTCGGTCAGCGCGACGCGGTAATTCTCCAGCGTGAAGGTGCGGTCGATGGTCAGGTAGTGCTGCGTCCAGAACGAATGGGCGATGACCACCAGGATCGGCAGCACCAGCAGGATCAGCGCATAGAGAAAGGTCGGGCTGATCAGGGCGAAGCCCTGTACGGGCTCGGACTGCAGAAGGGCATTTCGTCTGGCCCGCGTCATGCGCAGCGGGGGCGACCCTTCCGCCGCCGCCGTCATTGCCAGGCTCCGGGGGCTCCGGGCGTGATTTCGGTTGCTGGCCTGGACTGTTCCGCCATGCGGCATCCCATTGTGCTGGCGCCGACTTGTTGTTCCCCTTGCCGGCTTTCTTTCATCATGCCCGTATCCGCGGATTGAAATCAAGCGCTATTTCTGCAATATTGATTGAACGGACATTCAAAATGAAGTGAAGAAAGCCCGGATTTTCGGCATTTGACGCTGGATTGCATGGCCGAGAAGAAATCGACGAGATGATGTGGAGGCGATCATGGCGGCTGCGAGAGATCTAAGGGCGACCGAGACCGCCGAGGCCGGCGGCGGCGATGCCATCGAACTGGCCAGGCGCCATCTCATCCAGCCCTGGCCTTATGCCGGTTCCGTCGGCGCGGAAGCACGTGCGCTGATCGGCGAGGGCGACGGCATCTACATCACCGACAGCACCGGCAAGCGGCTGATCGACGGGCCGGCCGGCATGTGGTGCGTCAATGTCGGCCACCGCCGCGAGGAGCTGGCCAAGGTGATGTACGACCAGGCGATGGCGCTGTCCTACAACACGCCCTGGTACACGATGAACGCGCCGTCGGCGGAGCTTGCCATGCGCATCGCCGGCCATGCGCCGGGCGATCTTAGCCATGTCTTCTACACGACCGGCGGCTCTTCGGCCGTGGAGACGGCACTGCGCTTCATGCAGTTCTATAACAATGTGCGCGGCCGCCCGGAAAAGAAGCTGATCCTGTCGCGCGGCGGCGCCTATCATGGCTCGACCTACCTGTCGGCCTCGCTCAACGGCCGCCCGCGCGACCGCGACTGGATGGATGGGGCCGACGAGCTTGTGATCAAGCTGTCCTCGCCCGATCCGTTCCGCCGTCCGCAAGGCATGAGCCTTGCCGCCTTCACCGATTTCCTCGTCGACCAGTTCCGCGACACGGTCGCCCGTCTCGGCGCCGACAGAATAGGCGCTTTCGTCGGCGAGCCGGTGCAGGCCTCCGGCGGCGTCGTCGTGCCGCCCGATGGCTATCTCGGGCGCATCCGCGAGATCTGCCGCGACAACGACATCCTCTATGTCTCCGACGAGGTAGTGACGGGCTTTGGCCGGCTTGGCCATGTCTTCGCCTCGGGCGACGTGTTCGGCATCGACCCCGACATGATCACCTTCGCCAAGGGCGTCACCTCGGGTTATTTTCCGCTCGGTGGCGTCATCATCTCGGAACGGCTGCTTGAAGAACTGCGCCGCTCGAACCATCCCGATGCGATGTTCGGCCATGGCCTGACCTACACCAGCCACCCGGTCGGTTGCGCCGTGGCGCTGAAGAACCTCGACCTGCTGGAAGAAAGCGTGCTTGCGCACACGCAGGCGGTCGCCCCCTATTTCCAGGCACAGCTGAAGACGCTGGAAGACCTGCCGTTGGTTGGCGAGGTGCGCGGCGTGGGACTGATGGGCTGCGTGGAATGCGTCGCCGACCGCGAAAGCAAGGACCCGCTGCAACTCGACAAGGATGTCGGCAAACGCATCGACGGCCATTGCCATGAGCTTGGCCTGCTGGTGCGTCCGCTGATCAACATGTGCGTGATGTCGCCGCCGCTGATCATCACGCGCGAGCAGATCGACGACATGGTCGGAATCCTGCGCGAAGGCATTTCACGCACGATGGATGACCTGCGTCGGGAAGGCGTGTGGCAGGGGTAAAGCTGTCCTTCTTCTCCCCGTCTCACGGGGAGAAGGTGCCTGTTGGGCAGGTGATCTCCTCCGACCTTGCGGATCTATGCAGCGGCGCGTTCGCCGGCAGGCCGGCGGCGCTGATCGGCTTGCAGGATCGCCGGCGGGTTGTAGTTGGCCTCATTCAGTCCGACATCGGTTCCCGGCGGGACGATCTGATCGATGCGATCCAGAATCTCGTCGCCGAGGCGAACCTCGGCGCCGGCGAGCAGATCGTCGAGATGCTGCATCGTGCGCGGTCCGAGAATGGCCGATGTCACGCCGCGATGAGCCATCACGAAAGCCATCGCCATGTGGGTGAGTGACAGTCCGGCTTCGTTCGCCAAGGGGATGAGTTGCTCGACCGCATCCAGGCTGCGCTCATCCGACATTTGCCTGGGCATGTATTTCACCCGCAGGCTGTCGGGCATCTTCTTCCCCTTGCGGTAACGCCCGGTGAGCATGCCTTTCGACAATGGACTCCAGACCATCGCTCCCATTCCATGTCGCTCGCAGGTGGGAAGCACGTCGCGCTCGATGCCGCGATCGAGGATCGAATATGGCGGCTGTTCCGTGCGGAAACGGGCTAGCCCGCGCCGCTCGGCGACCCATTGGGCCTCGACGATCTCGGAGGCCGGGAAGGTCGAGGATCCGATCGCCCGCACCTTGCCGGCGCGCATCAGATCGGTGAGCGCGGAAAGCGTTTCCTCGATGTCTGTGTCCGGCGCCGGCCGATGGATAAGGTAGAGATCGATATGGTCGGTTTGCAGGCGGCGCAGCGACGCCTCCACAGCCTGCATGATCCAGCGTCGTGAATTGCCCTGGCTGTTCGCGTCTTCCCCCATGGGCCCATTCACCTTGGTGGTCAGCACGATGTTGTCGCGACGGCCCTTCAGCGCCTTGCCGACGATCTCCTCCGACTCGCCGCGGCTATACCGGTCGGCGGTGTCGATGAAGTTGATGCCGTGATCCAGGGCTTTGTGGATTATGCGGATGCAATCGTCGTGGTCGGGATTGCCCAGTCCGCCGAACATCATCGCGCCCAGGCAGTAAGGGCTGACCTTGATGCCGGTTCGTCCCAGTGTGCGGTAGTGCATGACGTTCTCCTTGGTGCAGGGTTGTGGCCAGCACTGCCTTGCTGTGCTATTCAGCCTAAGCGGAACAGTATTCCGTTTTATACGGAACAATGTTCCGTTTTGCAAGCGGGTGTGTCGTGAACGACCAGACAGGCGATTCAGATAGTGGCCTGGAGCCTCCAGCCCGCGCCGACCGGCGCGTGCGCGCCGATGCTCGGCGCAATCTCGACACGCTGCTCCAGACGGCCCTGTCGGTGTTTGCTAGCTCCGGCGTGGATGCGCCGGTGCGCGAGATCGCGGAACGAGCAGGTGTCGGCATCGGCACCGTCTATCGGCACTTTCCGCAGCGTTCCGACCTGATCGCCGCCGTCTTCCGCCGCGAGATCGATGCCTGCGCGGACGCAGCTTCCGTCCTGTCGGCCGGGCATAAACCCTTCGACGCGCTGGCGAACTGGATGCAGCGATACGCGGCCTTCGTCGCGGCCAAGCGTGGGCTCGCCAAGGCCTTGCACTCGGGAGATCCGGTGTTCGACAGTCTGCCGGGTTACTTTGACCAGAGGCTGCGGCCTGCCCTGCGCACGCTTCTGAAGGCCGCGACCGACGCTGGTGAGATTCGCGCCGATGTCGATGCCGACGAGCTTCTGGGCGCGGTGGCGAGCCTGTGCATGTCGGCCCACAATGCCGGAAGCGGCCGCGCGGAGCGCATGGTCGCCCTGCTCGTCGACGGGCTGCGCCACGGCGCGAAGTCGTCGTAGCGGGCCAAACGGTCTGAAGCGCGCTAGGCCCGCGCGGGCTCCGGTTGCGCCCCACCTGGCGCAGTTCCGGGAAAGTATGAAACGGTTTTCCGTCCGCAATTGCTTGACAACAAATAGCCAGAGCGGTTCGCCGTTTCCGTGAAATAGTGAACTGATCTAGGATCGCGACCTGAGCGCGTCGTTCAGATTCCACATGTCCTTCTCCTCGGGCGCGGTCTCGAGGCCCAGCACCGGCAGCATCTTGCGCAGATGGTCGTGGTGGGTGCGCACACCGTATTCCAAGTCTGAGAGATAGAAGCCTTCGAAGGCCTCGGACAGCATGGATTCGTTCGACCACACGGACAGCTGCACATCTTCCGACATGGTGTCGCGGTCGATGCGGAAGGACAGGTATCTTGCGGCGGCCTGCTCGCGGCTTTCGTCGCGGTAACGGTAGATCGCGCCGCGCAGCAGGGTCTGCCCCGTCGACAACGGAAACTCCTGGTAGAACTGCACGGATTCCGGCATCACCGAAATGACCGCATTGGGGAAAATGCCGTAATAGACCCAGGCCTTCTTCAGATAGTCCGGCAGATGCGTCGGCTCGGGCGCGATCTTGACGTAGTTCCTGACGCTCCAGCGGCGGCCGGCATGCGGGTTGTAGGTGGCGAAGGACCGCGACACGCCATTGATGAAGGGCTCGTCGAAATAGGTCGCACCATAGAGATCCTGCAAGGCGGGATGCGCCATGGCGACGTGATAGCCCTCATTGTCGACATCGCGCACGGACTTCCAGTTGACCGGCGTCTTTTGGGTCCAGATGCCCCAGGACGGCACCATGTCGGCGGCATTGTAATGCGCGAATTCGGGCTCGATCGGCTTCATCAGCTCAGCGACCGAAGGCTGTGGGCCGCCATTGCGGAAGCAGATGAAAATGAAGCCCATCCAGATTTCGAGATCGAGCTGCATCAGGCCGAACTCGGTCTTGTCGAGATCGGGGAACGAGCGCGGGCGCGCGGCGCCGCGCAGCGTTCCGTCGAGATTGTAAACCCAGCCATGGAACGGGCACACCAGCGCGTTCTTGCAATTGCCCTGGCTGTCGGCGACGACGCGGCTGCCGCGATGGCGGCACATGTTGTTGAAGCCGCGCACGACGCCATCCTTGCCGCGCACGATAAGGGCGCGTTCGCCAACCACGTCCATGGTCAGGTAATCGCCGGCGTTCGGGATGTCGGAAACATGGCCGACGATCTGCCAGTGGTTGCGGAAAACATGCTCCTTCTCGAGCTCGAGAAGGGCATCGGAATGGTAACTCCAGCCCGGTAGTCCCCGCCGGTCCCAATCGTTGGGGATCGCCACGTCACGGAGGTGCGGGTTCATAAAACGTCTCTTCTTTTTGTTGAATAATCATTCAATAAAAGCATATTTCCCATTGAAATGCAATGGCTTGTGAAAATACGGCTGGTTCTGAGGCGGGATAGGAGCATCGCCTTCGGCCGAATTCGATACGGCTGCTGCCCAGGAAAATCGCGGAGAATCCGGGTGTTAGCCTCGGTTCCGAGACGCCGTCCCGGCACGATTTCCCGAGGCGCGGAAACCGAAAGGCAAGACGCATGGCCGGAAGCAGAAAGCGCTCTCCGCACCCCGGCCGATCTGCTGTTCGGCAGGCGCTTGGGGCCGGGATCGCGTGTGGGACTTGGGCTGAGGTTCGCTTGCCTCGGCCAAATGTGAGCCGAGCTGACCGATTTTGCCCGATTTTGCCCGAAACTTCTGTTTCAACCTGGTTACATTGCTAGATCGACACCACGTTCGTGCTGTTACAAAGCGCGAGTAAGTTCGTTTCATCGCCAAAAAGAAACGCAGCGAAGGGGAAGGCAATGCATGCGAAAGTCAAGATCATCAGCGGCGAGCACCGCTTCCAGGCTCCAGAGCGCGCTGACCGACGCCCGAAACTGGCGCTGCGCCAACGCGCCAGCGACCACCCGATGGCTATGTTCATGGGACTGGCTGCTTGCGCCTTCGTCGGCATGGCGCTTGCGCCGACAGTCGGGCCGGCCTTCGCTTCGTTGAACCCGCCAGCCAACATCGTCGACGGCGCGCCGACGACAATCAAGACCGCGCGCCTGCCAATGCCGACGCTCGATTTCGCCTGCAAGGGGCAGGCTTGGGGCGCCGAGAGCGTGGATTGCCTGCGCGCTATCGCCGAGCAGTCCGGCACGCACAAGGCCCGCGCGATCCGCATGATCGCCAATGCCGCACCGCTGACCAACACGCCAAACATTTTCTGATTTCCGTCGAAGCGTGACCCCGAAACCCGTTCCCATTCGGGATCATGCTCTGACCTCCCCGAGCGCTCCTCCAGCGCTCTCTTCGGCTCCCGCCGCTCAGTCGGCCGGGAGCCTCTTTTTTACCCTTTCAACGCCGCCTGCTCGGCAATCATTGAAAGCACGCTGCGCACGTCCAGCGTGCTGAACGGCTTTTCCAGGATCTGCGGCCGCTGCTGCGCCGGCAAGGCCTCGATTTCCGCCTTGGCGCCGATCAGATCGCCGGTGACCAGCACGAAACGTCGTGCGAGGTCAGGCCTCTCGGCGAGCAGTTCGCGGTAGATCGCAATGCCTGATGTGCCGGGCATGCGCAGGTCTGAAAAGACGATGTCCGGTGGCATGTGACCGCTCAAGGTGGCGGCGCCCGATACCCAGACAGGCGCGATCCGCGACTTGATGCCCATCAGTTCGAGAATGTCCGACAGCGAGCCGGCGACATCAGGTTCGTCGTCGATGATCAAGGCATGGCGCAGCCCGCTCGAGCGCGGCTGCGTCTCACCGGCGGCAGCGATGCCCGCCGAGATGGCCGGCAGATGGACGACGAAACGCGCGCCTCTGGGGAGAACCTCCTCGAACCAGACATTGCCATTGTGCCGTTCGATGATCGATTTCGAGATCGACAGGCCAATGCCGGTGCCCACACCAACGGGCTTGGTGGTGAAATAGGACTCGAAGATGCGGTTGCGGATCGCTTCGGGAATGCCGGGCCCGTTGTCCTCGACCGAAAAGCCGGGATTGCCGCGATCGGTGCGGAATGTCCGCACCTTGATCAGTCGGTCCCCGGCAATGCCGGCAAGCGCATGCTGGCTGTTGATCAAAAAGTTGGCGGCCACCTGCGTCACATGGTCGGCGTCCGCCATGGCCAGCAGCGGGCCGGGCGCGAAATCGGTGTCGATGATGATGCCGCTCGAGCGGGCGCCATAGGCTGTCACCTCGAGCGCGGCGCGGATCACCTCGTTGAGATCGGTCTCGGCCTGCGCCGCGGGATGCAGGCGCACCATGGAGAGGAAGCTCTTGACGATGCGGCCGCAGCGCTCGGCGGCGGCGCGGACCTTCTCGGCACGAACCTTGGTCTGCGGGTCGGTGGCGAATTCATGCAGCAGTGTCGATTGCGCGACCACCACCGCCAGCGGGTTGTTGAGCTCGTGCGAAACACCCGCGAGCAGCGAGCCCATCGCTGCCATCTTCTCGTTCTGGTGCAGTTTCTCGCGCTGCCGGTTGATCTCTTCCTCGGCCCGTAGCCTGTCGCGCAAATCGCGGATCGAGCCGAAGATCAGGCGGCGGTCGGCGACGCGCATCTCGGTCGCCGTCAGTTCGATTGGAAACACCTCGCCCGCGGCATTCTGCGTCACGGTCTCGAGCCGCTGGCCAACCATGGGCGCGCCGCGGCCCGACATGTAATCGGCGCCCGAGGAATAGCCCTTGCGGTAGTATACGGGCACGACGGTGTCGAGCAGGTCCTTGCCGAGGATGTCGCTGCGCCGGAAGCCGAACATCTTTTCGGCGGCAGGATTGAATTCGATGATCGATCCGGCCTCGTCGATGACGATGATGGCGTCGAGCGAGGCCTGCAGCATGGTTCGCCGGATGACTTCGCTGGCATGGGCGTCGGAAGGCGAATGTTCGATGGCATCGCCGATGGCGAGCGCGATGATATGCAGCGTCGCCTCTTCCTCGTCGGTCCACTCGCGCTCGCCGACGCAGTCATTGACGGCCAGCGTGCCCCACAGATGGCCATGCGCGAAGACCGACACCGACAGGAACGACTTGATGCTCTGCTTTTCGAAATCGGTTCTCAGGAAGCCTTCGAGGTTGCGCGTGTGCCCGGCGAAGATCTTGCCTTGCCGTTCGTCCTCGGCCACGCGCTCCAACAGCGGATCGGAGTTGACGATCGACTGCATGATGACGGTCGGCGAGGCCAGTTCTCCACCGAAGTCGGGGTCGATCCAGTAGGCGGACACCGACTGGGCAAAACCCTGGCCAGGCAGCTCACGCAAGCGGAACAGGATGCCGCGCTGGCATTCGATGGCCCGGCACAGCGTTTCCAATATCCCGTCCATTTCGCGCTGCCAGTCGCCGGCCTCGCGCAGCCGACGAACCACGCGCACGGCCGCCATCGCCGCGCCCTGCCTGAAACCCTGCGTATCCGTGCTTGTTGCTTCGCCCGTCATTGTCAGCCGTTATTCCAAGTCATTGCCAATTCGATCGACCCAAATTCGATCGGCGAGCAACGGCTGCGAGCCTGAACCCTGTGGGCTGGCGCTCAGTTGCCGTCGCCGGTCGGCAGCGAGAAGATATAGCCTTCGCCGCGTACCGTGCGCAGGAATTTCGGGTTGGCTGGGTCCATCTCGATCTTCTTCCTCAGGCGCATGATGCGGATGTCGACGGCGCGCGACGATTCCGGATCCTCGGTGAAGCCGATGGCCTCCGAGATCGCGGCGCGCGTCAGCAGCCGGTTGGCGCGGGTCAGGAAGACCTCCAGCACGTCGAATTCGCTCTTGGCCATGTCGATCACGGCACCATTGGCGCCGGTGACCAGCCTGCCGTCGAGATCGGCCTGGAACGGGCCGAAGGCTACCGAGCGGCGGTCCGTCTTCGCTTTCCTGTCGAGCAGCTCCGTCGGCTGCGGAACGCGGCGCAGCACACTGCGGACCCTGGCCAGCACTTCGCGCAATTCGTATGGCTTGACGATGTAGTCGTCGGCCCCGAGTTCCAGCCCCACGATGCGGTCGAGCGCGGTGCCGGCGGCGGTCGCGTAGATGATGCCGATCGGCATTTTCGAGCGCAGCCAACGGCCAAGCGACAGCCCGTCCTCGCCCGGCATGGCGATGTCGAGGATGGCCAGATGGAAGGGTTGCGTCTCGATCAGGCTGCGCGCGGCGGCCGCGGTTTCCGCGGTCGCCACGTCATAGCCGGCGGCGCCGAGATATTCGGCAACCGCATCCCTCAGGTCGGGCTCGTCCTCGACGATAACAATTCTTGCCCGCACGATGCACTCGCTCCCACTTTCAGTGGAAAGTAGATTGGGTATAAACATCATGTCCAGCACTCATATCCGGTTGCAAGGGGATGGTTGGAAAACATGGCCGCACGAGCCGTCATCGCGCTTGTTTCCGTCGCCGAGGTGGTCGCGACCGAACTTGCAGACCATCTCGAGCGGCGTGGCCATGACGTGCGCCAGGCGCGACAGCCCTGGGAGGCGGAGTCGCTGCTGGCAGGCAGGGGCATCGATGTCGTTGTCGTCGGTGACAGTCTCAGTCAGGCGGAAGGCCGGGATCTGCTCAGGCGTCATGGCGGCCAAGGCGAGGGCGGCGAGGATGGACCCGATTTCATCCTGATCTGCCGGCCTACCGATCTGGTCGACAAGGTGCTGGCGCTCGAACTCGGTGCGGCCGACGTTGTCGAAAGCCCGCTCAATGTCAGGGAACTCGCCGCCCGTGTCGGCGGCCTGCTTTCGCGGCGCGGCAGGGGCACCCAGGAACTGATCGTGCTGGAGAATGCGACAGTCGATTTGAGGTCGGCCATCGTCATGCACCGCTCCGGCACGGAGGAACAGCTTTCGCCCGGTCAGGTGGCGCTGCTCAGGCTGTTCCTGGCGAGCCCCCGCAAGGTGCTGACGCGTGACGACATCATCGCCGCGGCACCGGCCGAGAACGCCGACGCCTTCGATCGCTCCATCGATTCGCGCATCGTGCGGCTGCGTCGCAAGCTCGACACCGAGACCATCACCACCATACGCGGCGCCGGCTACCGGTTCGATCCGCCGCAGCAATTCGCGGACTGATGGCAGGGTGCCCGGAAGATATTTCTGGCTGAGCATCGGATTTTCCCCCTCGCACCGATGCTTCCGAAGCTCAGCGTACCACCAGCAGCGACGGCCCCGATGGCATGTCGTTGGTCATGACGAGTTCATTGGCCTGGGCGCGATCCCTCAGGAGCACGGAGGCGAGGGCGGCAAAGCCGAGCAGGCCCTGCGCGTAAAGCAATGCCGAAAGCACCGAGGCCGCGAATTTCGTTTTCATCGTTCCAACTCCCCAGAAATGCCAATTCGTCAAAAATCAATGTGTCGCGGGTCGCTTCAGGAAACTCCCGAAGTGCCCGCGCCGCCCACGGAGCCCCCCGTCGCGGCGCGGGCCTTCGGTCCTCTCGGCAGCAAGTTGCCGGAGGGGCCGCGCAATGCCAGCAACCGAAGGCCAACCCGCCAGAGGGCCTTGAGCCGGGCGATGCGCAGGCTGGAAACAATCCAGACCGTGGCTGAAAACAGGGCGGCGTGCAGGGTAGAGATCTCGTTCGAACTCATCGCCGCCAATCTCGCCACGGAACCGCCGGCAACTGTGCCGACACCGCCGATGACCGCCGCCGCGATGCCGATCCTGAAAAGCCAGGACCGTATGTTCGTTTTCGTTCCCATGGTCGTTGCCGTCTGCTTTCGTTACGTCAACTTTGCTTCCGGCCCGTATCCGGATCATGCCGCCAGACCCGACGTTTTGTTGCAGATTGGTTTCGAGATTGACTTCGTGCCTTTCATATAAGTCAATACGAACTTTCGTTTCGTGGGGAATACCCATGTGCCGCATCCCGCTCCGATCTGTGCGAGCAAATGCAGTCGCCCCCGACCTCTTGATTTGTTAACCGGAAGAAACAGATTCGAAACACAAACGAGCATTTCACGAAATCTGTCCGAAACATGGCGCAGCGATAAGCCGCTCATCGAATTGGAGCCGGCCGGACCGGCAGACAGAGAGGGGATATCATGCACACCACCATTTCCGCCAAGCTCATCAACATCACCGTCGCCGCGTTCACGGGGGCCGTGCTTCTGTTTGGCGCCGACGCAGCGCACGCCGCCAACAAGATTGTCGCGCGGGTCTCGCTTTCACAGCAGATCATGGAAGTCTCGGTCGATGGCCGGCCGACCTTCGCCTGGAAGGTTTCCACCGGCGACAGGGCGCATGTGACGCCGACGGGATCGTTCAAGCCGACGCGCATGCATGAGATGTGGTATTCGAAGAAGTACGACAACGCGCCGATGCCGCACTCGGTGTTCTTCAGCGGCGGTTACGCGGTGCATGCCACCTATGCGATCAAGCGCCTCGGCCAGCCGGCCTCGCATGGCTGCGTGCGGCTGCATCCCGACAATGCCGCCGATTTCTACCAGCTTGTCGAGACCTTCGGGCCGGCCAACACCAGCATCGTCATCGTCAAGTAGCAGGCTGTGAGCGGGCCGGCGGACCGCCGTGCCCGTTCAGGACTCCCGCGGGACCATTTCCCGCGGTTGAGCGCAGCCAAAAAAAGAGGCCGGGAAGTTCCCGGCCTCTTTTTTTGTTCTTCGGCTTTCCATCAATCCGGCAGCGCCGGCATCAATTTCGGATCCGGCTTTTCCGCGTGATGCGGCAAGTCCTTGCTGGCGATGAAGGTGTAGAACATGGGCACGACGAAGAGCGTGAACATGGTGCCGACCAGGATGCCGGTGAAGATGACCAGGCCCATCGAGTAGCGGGCCGCGGCACCAGCGCCGCTCGACGTGATCAGCGGCACAACGCCAAGCGCCATTGCCGCTGTCGTCATCAGGATCGGCCGCAGGCGCACCTTGGCCGAGGCGATGATGGCGTCGCGCCGCCGCATGCCATGGGCCTCGCGCTGCTGGTTGGCAAACTCGACCAGCAGGATGCCGTGCTTGGTGATCAGGCCGATCAGAGTGATCAGGCCGACCTGCGTGTAGATGTTGAGCGTGCCAAGGCCCAGATTGAGCGGCACGATCGCGCCGAAAATCGACAACGGCACCGCCATCATGATGATCAGCGGGTCGCGGAAGCTCTCAAACTGCGCCGCCAGCACCAGGTAGATGACGATGACTGCCGCTCCGAAGGCGATCAGGATCGTGTTGCCCTGTTCCTTCTCCTGCCGGGATTGGCCGGAATAGTCGATGAAGAAGGTATCGGGCAGGCTCTCCTTGGCAATGTCCTCGAGGACCTTCAAACCGTCGCCGGTGGTGACGCCGGGCAGCGGCAGCGCGGAGATCGTCGACGAATTCAGCTGGTTGAACTGCTCGATTGCCGCCGGTGAGGCATTGTTCGAAATCTTTACCACGGCCGACAGCGGCACCATCTCGCCCGTCACGCTGCGCACGAAATACTCGCCGAGCCTTTCGGGGTTGTCGCGGAATTCCTGCGGCACCTGAGGGATGATGTCGTAACTGTTGGAGTCGCGGTCGAACTGCGCCACCTCGGCGCCGCCGACCAGCAAAGTGAGCGTGCGACCGATGTCGGCGATCGGCAGGTTGAGCGCCGCCGCGCGGTCGCGGTCGATGGTCACCGTCACCTGCGGCGCGTCATAGGCCATCGAATTCTGCACGACGATGAAGCGGCCGGAGGCCTGCGCCTTGTTCTTGATCTGCTCGGCCGCCTCGTACACTTCGGCGGAATCGCCGGTCGAGCGTACCACCAGGGAGATGGGCAGGCCGCCGCCGGAGCCCGGCAGCGTCGGCGGGGCGAAGACGAAGGCCTGGACGCCCGCCACCTTGGCGATACGAGCGGTAATGTCGGCCTGCAGCTCCTTCGAATTGCGCTTGCGCTCGGCCCAATCCTTGAAAGCAAAACCGACGAAGGCGCTGTTCGTCGTACCGCCGAAGGCGACGGCCGAGAACTGCGCCCGTGTTTCCGGAATATCCCTCACCAGGCCGAGAATCTGGTTGACGTAGGTCTCGGTGTAATCGGATGTCGCATAACGCGGCGCGGTCACCAGGGAGAGCAGGAAGCCCTGATCCTCTTCCGGCGCCAGCTCGCTCGAAGTCTTGGTGAACATGAAGCCGGTCACACCGACAAGCGCCAGCACGATAAGCAGCGTCAGCGGGCGGTAGTTCAACGAACCAGTGACGGCTCGCTCATAGACGTGCTCCACCCGCGCGAACGTGCCGTCGACAATGCGCTGGAAACGGCCTGCGTTGCCGGGCTTCAGAAGGCGTGCCGACATCATCGGGGTGATTGTGATGGCGATGATGCCCGACAGCACCACCGAGCCGGCGAGCGTCACCGCGAACTCACGGAACAGCGCGCCGGTCAGGCCGCCCGTGAAGGCCAGCGGTGCGAACACGGCCGCCAGCGTCATGGTCATGGCGACGATGGCACTGGCGATTTCGCGCATGCCGTTGAAGGCGGCCTGCATCGGCGACATGTGGTCCTCTTCCATGTGGCGGTGGATGTTCTCCACCACCACGATGGCGTCGTCGACGACAAGGCCGATCGCCAGCACCATGGCCAGCAGCGACAGAAGATTGATCGAGTAGCCGACCGCGAACAAAAGGAAACAGACGCCGATCAGCGACAGCGGGATGGTGATGATCGGCATCATCACCGAACGGAAGGAGCCAAGGAACAAGAGGATGACGACGACGACGATGGCGACCGCCTCGGCGATGGTCTTGAACACTTCATCGATCGAGGCGCTGATCTGTCCGGTCGCGTCGTAGACGACTTCGATCGTCATGCCTTTCGGCAACGTCTCCTGGATCTGCGGTACGAGCTTGGTCAACGCGGCCGCGGTGGTCAGCGGATTGGCGGCCGGGGTCGGGAAGATGGCGAGGAAGGTGCCGGGCTTGCCGTTGAAGCTTACCCTTGTATCGGTGTTCGCGGCAGCGAGTTCGACGCGCGCCACGTCGCGCAGCCGCACCACATTGCCGTCGGTCGAGCGCAACGGCAGCGCGGCGAAGGCCTCCGGCGTCTGCAGCGTCGAGCGCACGGTGATCGACGAAACGACGTACTCGTTCTGGGTGTTGCCGGGCGCCGACAGGAAGTTCGAGTTGTTGATTGCCGCCAGCACTTCCGCCGCCGTCACGCCACGCGCCGCGAGCCTGACCGGATCGATCCAGACGCGCATCGAGTATTCCTGGGCGCCGAAGATCTGCACGTCGGCGACGCCTTCGACCGTCGACATGCGGGGCCTGATGACGCGTTCGATATATTCCGTCAGCTGCTCCTTCGTCATGTTCGGATTCTGCATCGAGATGTACATCATCGCGAACTGCTGGCCGGTGCCCTTGACGATGACCGGATCCTTGGAGGCGTCCGGCAAGGTGCCGCGCACGCCCTGGACCTTGGACAGCACTTCGGTGAGCGCGACGTCCGGGTTGGAGCCGAGCTTCATCTGCACCGTCACGGTGCTGGAGGACGGACGGCTGGACGAGGTGACGTAGTCGATGTTCTCGGTCGAGGCGACGGCGCGCGCGATCGGGGCTGAAATGAAGCCCTGGATCAGGTCGGCGCTGGCGCCCGGATAGGCTGTCGTGATCGTGATCGCGGTTTCGTCAACCTTCGGATACTGCCGGATCGACAGGTTGAAGATGCCCTGGAAACCGAGCAGCAGGATCATGCAGGCAAGAACCGTCGACAGGACGGGCCGGCGAATGAAGAGATCGGAAAAGCTCATTGGTCGTCGGCCTGCTTGTTCGCCGATTTGGTCGGGTCGATCGTGTTGTCGACGTTGACGGACATGCCGTTGAAGAGGCGGTTCTGACCCGCGGTGACGACCTCGTCGCCAGCCTTCAGCCCTTCGACGATCTCGACCATGCCTTGATTACGGCGGCCGGGCTTGACGAAGACCTGCGACAGGACAAGCGCGGGCTTGTCGCCTTCCGCCGCCGGTTTGGCGGGATCTGCGGCTGCCGGTTTGGTAGCATCGGAAGCGGCCTTGTCCGCTGGCTTGGCGGCATCGGCGGCAGGCTTCATGGCATCAGCCGCCGGTTTCATCGCGTTGGCCGGCTTGTCGGTGGCGGCCGCCACGGGCTTTTCCTCCGGCTTGGCGGTCTGGGCCGGGGCCGCGCCGGCGGGCTTCGCCTGCTGCACCACGAAGACGTAGTCGCCATAAAGGCTGGTGGTCAGCGCCGTTTGCGGCAGCGCCAGCACGTTCTGCTCCTCGGGCAATTCGACACGCACCTGCACGAACTGGCCGGGCGTAAGCTTGCCTTCCGGATTGGCGACCTCCGCCCTGATGTTCACCAGCCGGCTGGACGAGTCGATCTTGGGGTCGATGCCGCGAATGGCGCCTGCGAACGGCATGTCCGCGCCACTCAGGCCCAGCCGAACCGTCTGACCGATCTTGAGCAGCGGCAATTGCTGTTCGGGAACCGAGAAGTCGACCCGCATCGTGTCGAGATCCTGCAGCGTCACCACCGAGGTGCCGGGTGCGATGTACTGGCCCAAGTCGATCCTCGGAATGCCGACCGTGCCGCCGAAGGGCGCCGTCAGTTGCTTCTGATCGAGCACGGCCTGCAACCTGGTGACCTGGGATGCCGAAGCGGACGCCGCCGCTCGCGCGCTGTCCAGCGTCGAGTCGGAGCCGACGCCACGCCTGGTCAGTTCGATGGCACGGGTCAGCGATACCTGATCGAGCGCGGCCTGCGCCTTCTGTGCGTCGAGATCGGCGCGTTCGACGGCGTCGTCGAGTTGCAGCAGCACCGCGTTGGCCGCCACCTTCTCGTTGGCATGGAAGGGAATCTCCTTGACGATGCCGGCGGTCTCGACGGTCAGGTCGACACCGCGCACGGCGCGCACCGTACCGATCGCCTCGACGCCCGGCGTCCAGTTCGACGGTTTGGCGATGGTCGTGGAAACGGTCGCCGCCGGTGGCTTCATCGTGGCGAAATACTGCTTGATGCCGTTGTCGCGCAGGAAGTTGAAGCCGACGATACCGCCGACCACAATGACGAGCACGGCCAGGACGAGAATGATGAGAAAGATACGTAGTATGCGCTTGAACAAGGAAGTCCCCTCAGTCGAAATCCGGCGCGAAGCTCGGACATCGGGACACATATCGACTGCGGGTCCCGATTTCAAATAGTGGCGGCCTTACTGTACCGTCTGGACGGTCTTGTCAATTGGGCCTAAGCTTGCGATGGGAGGCGCCATGAGAGACCGACGACCGAACTCGCGCGAGAAGATTCTCGCAGCGGCGGCTGATGTTGCCCGGGAATCCGGGCCCGGCAGCCTATCGCTGGATGCCGTCGCCAGCCGTGCCGGCGTATCGAAAGGCGGGCTGCTCTACAATTTCCCGACCAAGGCCAAATTGATGCAGGGGCTGGTCGAGGGTTATCTGCGCGATTTCGAGCAAGCGCTGGAAGCCGCCAGCACCGGCGACGATGGCGAAAACCCGCTCGCCGCCTATATCAGGCTGTCGGCCAGTGACTGCGAGGAAAAGCAGCCCTCGGCCTCCTGGATCTTTTCGGCGATCGCCGAGGATCCCGATTTCATGACGCCGATAAAGACATTCAAGCGGCAGCTTTTCGAGCGGCTGAAGGGCGAGACATCAGACCTCAAATCGCTGCTGATCTGTTATCTCGCCATCGAGGGGCTGCGCAGCATGGACCTCTTCGAGTTCGACGTGCTGTCGAAGGATGAGCGCGAGCTCCTGGTGGCGTCGTTGCTGGAGATCGCCAAATAGGTATGGCTGTGCGGCCGCGGCCGTGCGCGAAGGACGCCGTTGCCGCGGAGCGTTCAATCGACGGCCCGTTCAATGTCCCGGCGCAAGACGATCGCGGTCGTCAGGTCCTCGACGCCGCCGAGAGTGGCAACGAGGTCGCGCACTGTGTTCAGCCTGTCGATCGACGGCACTTCGACCTCGACCACGAGATCCAGCTGGCCACTTACCGACGACACGCGCCGGACCTCCGGATAGCGCGCCAGCTGGTCGAGAATGCCGATTGACGGCGTGCGGACCAGCGTGACCAGCAGGAACGCGCAGACCAGTCCTTTGTCCATCTGGCCGATATCGGCCCGGTAGCCTCTGATGACACCACTCTTTTCCAGCGAGGCCACCCGCTCGCTCGTAGCGCTGCGCGACAGGCCGATGCGCCCCGCGAGCGTCTTCAGGGGGATGCGGGCTTCCTTGGACAGAATGGCAAGAATGTCCCGGTCCTTGGCGTCCAGTTCCTTCATGACGTCACGCTCCCCTGCGGTTCCGTTAATGTGCCGGCCGATGCAGTCATTGTGCCGGCGCAACCGACGCTTTGCCGGATGCCCGATTTCCAGGCCCATGCCAAGCTTTGACAAGGCAGATCCGGAATACCGATGACCAACGTTTCACACCCAGCCCCTCAAGTCTCGCAGAACGAGGCCGTCGATATCGCGGCGCGGCACTTCGGTATTTCCGGCAGCATCGCGCCCCTCGACAGCGAGCGCGACCGAAATTTCAAGCTGACGGCTTCAGACCATTCGCTGTGGATACTGAAGATCGTCAACGCCAGCGAGCCGCTCGTCGAGAGTGAATTCCAGACGGCATTGTTGGATCACCTTGAGCGCAACAGCCCGTATCTGGCCGTGCCACGTATAAAGAAGACGCTACAGGGTGCTTCGCTCGCCCATGCAAAGGGGCCGGGCGGCGAGGATCATGCCGTGCGCCTGGTGTCGTGGCGTCCCGGCCGGCCACTGGCCGAGAGCCAGGCCACGCCGGCGCTGCTGGAAAGCCTCGGAGGTGCGCTCGGCAGGCTGGACCACGCCCTGCAAGGCTTCATTCACCCCGGCGCGCTGCGCTCATTCGATTGGGACATTCGCCGGGCAGGTGCGGCACGGCAACGCCTGCATCACATCGACGACAATCAGGACCGCGCCTTGCTGGAACGGTTCCTCGATCATTTCGATGCCGAGGTGGCACCCAACCTGCCGGCATTGCGGGCACAGGTCATCCACAACGACGCCAATGACTGGAATGTGCTCGTCGATCCCGAAAGGCCCGAGCTTGTAGCCGGGTTGATCGATTTCGGCGATGCCTTGCACAGCGTGCTGATCGCCGAGGTCGCGGTCGCTTGCGCCTATGCGATCCTTGATGCCGAGGATCCGATCGGCGCCGCTGCCCGCCTCGCCGCCGGCTTCCATGCCGAGTATCCGCTGCGCGAAGAGGAACTCGACCTGCTGTTCGACCTCATCGCCATGCGTCTCGTCACCTCGGTGACACTGTCGGCCGCGCGCAGGGACCGCACCGGCGGCAATCCCTATCTGTCGATCTCGGAAGCGCCGGCCTGGCGATTGCTGCATCGCCTGGACAGGATGAACCGGCACTTCGCGACGGCGATCCTGCGCAAAGCCTGCGGCTTCGAAGCCGCCGCCGGAGCCCGCGCCGTGACAGGCTGGATCACGGCAAACCGAGCGCGGCTCGCGCCAATCCTCGACCGCCATCCGGCGACCCTTGCAAAGGCGCTGGTGCCTTATGGAGATCCGCAAAATCCGATGACGGTGACATCGGCCGCGCAGCAGCCCGACAAGGCCACGGCGTGGTGGAATGCCTATTGCGCCGAGCACGGCGTTGCGCTCGGCATCGGCCCATGGGGCGAAGCACGCACCGTCTACACCAGCGACATCTTCCAGTCGCGTTTCGTGGAAGGCGCTCGCCGTGCCAACCATCTCGGCCTCGACCTTTTCATGGCGGCGGGGACGCGGCTTTACACGCCGCTCGCCGCCATCGTCAGAAGCGTCGAGGTCGAGGAGGATCCGCTTGGCTATGGCTGCCTGGTGGCGCTGGAGCACACACCGCCGGGCTGCCCGTCCTTCGTCACCCTGTGGGGGCATATGGCGCATGAGGCGGGACGGCGGCTGAAGGCGGGTGACCGTCTGGAAGCGGGTGCGCTTGTCGGCGAGATGGGCACGCCAACCGAAAACGGCGGCTGGGCGCCGCATCTGCATTTCCAGATATCGACGGATACAAGCCTCGCCGCGAGCGACATCCTCGGTGTCGGCGAGGAGCGTTATCTCGACGTCTGGAAGGAACTTTTCCCCGATGCCGCCGAACTTGCCGGCATTCCGCCCGAGACCTTCCGGCAGAGCGGCCGGTCACGCCCACAGATCGTTGCCGCGCGCAAGGCGTCGCTGCTGCCCAACCTCTCCATTTCCTACTCCGAGCCGATCAAATTCGTGCGCGGCGAGGGCGCATGGCTGATCGACGATCGCGGCCGCGCCTATCTCGACTGTTTCAACAATGTCTGCCATCTCGGCCATGCCCATCCCGACGTGGTCGAGGCGATCGCCAGACAGGCCGCGAAGCTCAACACCAACACGCGCTACCTGCACGATGCCATCGTCACCTATGCGGAACGGCTGACGGCGACGCTGCCCGCCGGCCTGTCGGTGGCGTCCTTCGCCTGCTCGGGCAGCGAGGCCAACAGCCTGATGCTGCGCATGGCGCGCACCCATACCGGCCGAGGCGAGGCGATCGTGCTCGACTGGGCCTATCACGGCACGACGCAGGAGCTGATCGAGCTCAGCCCTTACAAATACAAGCGCAAGGGCGGCAAGGGGCGCCCGGCGCATGTGTTCGAGGCAACCATACCCGACAGCTATCGTGCCCCGGCCGAATGGCCGGTGGACGAACATGCGAAGCGTTTCGCCGAGAGCGTCGCTGAGCAGATCGCCGATATGGCGAGACAAGGCCGTGCACCTGGCCTGTTCCTGGCGGAATCGATCCCCAGCGTCGCCGGCCAGGTGTTCTTGCCGGACGGCTATCTCGGGGAGGTCTATGCGATGGTGCGCGCCGCCGGCGGTATTTGCGCGGCCGACGAGGTGCAGGTCGGCTTCGGCCGCGTCGGCAGCCATTGGTGGGCTTTCGAGACGCAAGGCGTGACGCCCGACATCGTCACGATGGGTAAGCCGATCGGCAACGGCCATCCGATGGCGGCGCTGGTGACGACGTCAGAGATCGCCGCCTCGTTCGACAACGGCATGGAGTATTTCAACACCTTTGGCGGCAACCCGGTGTCCTGCGCTGCCGGGCTCGCGGTGCTCGACGTCATCGAGCGCGATGGCCTCAGGCGCAACGCCCTGGAGATCGGTGATTATCTCATGGCCCGCTTCAAGGCCTTGCAGGATCGCTACGACATCATCGGCGATGTGCGCGGCCAGGGCCTGTTCCTCGGCATTGAACTGGTCGAGGATCGCAAGAGCAAGGCGCCGGCCACACGCCTTGCCCGCCGCGTCAATGATGGGGTGAGGGCACGTGGCGTGCTGATCGGCACCGAGGGGCCATATGACAATGTCCTGAAGATGCGCCCGCCGATGATCTTCAGCCGGGCCAATGCCGATCATCTGGCCGGTGTTCTGGACGAGGCGATGGCGGCGGTTCTGGCGGAAGGGGCTTAGGACAGATCAACGCACCGCCCAGGCGGCGCGTAACCAGACATGACAACAGCAATTTTTCACGAACGTCCGGCGCTTCAAACGCCGGCGATAGGCGGGGCTTTGCCTCATAAAGGGAGGAAACCATGAGACATGCATTGATCACAGCGCTTTTGCTGGCATCGGCTACGCTGGCCAACGCGGACACATTCGACATCGTCAAGCAGAGAGGCTCGATCATCTGCGGCGTCAGCCAGGGCGTGGCGGGTTTTTCGGCGCCCGACGACCAGGGCAAATGGAGCGGCTTCGACATCGATTTCTGCCGCGCGGTTTCTGCCGCCGTTTTCGGCGACCCCGACAAGGTGAGTTATGTGCCGCTGTCGACGAAGGAACGCTTCACGGCACTACAGGCCGGCACCGTCGATATGCTGTCACGCCAGTCGACCTGGACCCTGTCTCGCGACACCGGCATGGGCATCCACTTCGTCGGCGCCGCCTATTATGACGGCCAGGGCTTCATGGTGCGCAAGGACCTCGGCGTCGACAGCGCGCTCAAGCTCTCTGGCGCCACTATCTGTGCGGAGCAGGGCACGACCACCGAGCAAAACGTCGCCGACTATTTCACCGCCCATCAGATGAAATACGAGGCGGTCGTCATCGATTCCGCCGACAGCATCATCAAGGCGTTCGACAGCGGCCGCTGCGATGTCTACACCACGGATGCCTCGGCGCTCTATGCGCAACGCCTGAAGCTGACCGATCCCGCCGCCTTCACCGTACTGCCCGAGATCATCTCGAAGGAACCGCTCGGCCCGGCCGTTCGCAAGGGTGACGACAAATGGTTCGATGTCGTGCGCTGGACGCTATTCTCGCTGATCGAGGCGGAGGAAGACGGCATCACACAGGCCAATGCGGACGCTTCGCTGAAGTCGCAGAACCCGACGATCCGGCGGTTCCTCGGTGTCGAGGGTGACAATGGCAAGCAGATCGGGCTCGATCCGGCATTCGCCTACAACATCGTCGCCAAGGTCGGCAATTATGGCGAGATGTTCGAACGCAATCTCGGCCAGTCCAGTCAGCTGAAGATCGCGCGCGGCATCAATGCGCTCTGGAATGCCGGCGGGCTGATGTACGCGCCGCCGGCGCGCTGACGTCCAGATTTGTTTGACGCGATTCCGGGCGGAAAACCGGTTACCGCTTGTCCTGGAATTGCCCGGTGCCGCGCAAGTCGTTCAGGCCTGCGCGGCTTCTCTCAAACCGTTGCGAGCGCCTTGCCCGTCGAGGGATCGAACAAGCGAAGCGCTGTCTCATCGAAGGTGAGGCTGCACTTCTCGCCCTTGGCGACCCTGGTCCTTGGCGGTAGACAGGCCGTCAGCCGCTGCGTGCCGATCCGGGCCGTGGTGACCAGTTCGGGGCCGGTCAGCTCGACGACTTCGATCTCCACGGGCAATGAAAAATCCGTCGGAACGGTCGCCAGGCGAAGCGCTTCGGGCCTGATACCGACGACCACCTGCACGCCTTCCCCAGCCGCGCTGGCATAGCGTGCCGGCAAGGGGATCCGCACATCGGATCCGGCAACGGCCAGCTTGCCGGCGGTGACGGTCGCCTGCAGCATGTTCATCGACGGCGCGCCGACGAAGCCGGCGACGTAAAGCGTGGCCGGCTCGTTGTAGATCTCCTCGGGTGTGCCGAGCTGCTCGATCCTGCCGTCGCGCATGACAGCGATGCGGCTCGCCAGCGTCATCGCCTCGATCTGGTCGTGAGTGACGTAGACGACGGTGGTCTGCAGCATCTGATGCAGGCGCTTCAACTCGGTGCGCATTTCCAGCCGCAGCTTGGCGTCGAGGTTGGACAATGGTTCGTCGAAGAGGAAGACCTGGGGTTTGCGCACCAGCGCCCTGCCGATGGCGACGCGCTGGCGCTGGCCCCCGGAAAGCTGGCTCGGCTTGCGGTCGAGCAGGGCCTCGATCTGCAGCAGCCTTGCCGCCTCGTTCACCGCCTTTTCGCGCTCATCGGCGGCGACCCCGCGCATCTCCAGGCCAAAGCCGATGTTGCGGCGGACAGTCAGGTTCGGATAGAGCGCGTAGGACTGGAAGACCATGGCGATGTCGCGGTTCTTGGGGTGAACGCCAAGGATCGAGCGGCCGCCGATCAACACATCGCCGCTTGTCGCTTCGGCGAGGCCAGCGATGATGTTGAGGAGCGTCGATTTTCCGCAGCCCGAGGAGCCGAGCAGCACCAGGAATTCCCCGCTCTGCAGCGCAATGTCGATGCCCTTGAGCGTTTCGACATTGCCGTAGTTCTTGCGAACGTTACGGATTTCAAGCGCGCTCATGCGTGGCGTCCTCGAGATGCATCGGCCCGCCATAGTTGCGGGGCAAGGTGGAAATGGCGCGCGAGGCGACATGCGTCGCGGCGGAAAGGCATGCGGACAGTGGCTGCTCCTGGGCGAGGGCGGCGAGGAAAGCGGCGTTGAAGACATCGCCGGCGCCGATCGTGTCGACGACGCGGACATCGGGCGCCGTTGCTTCGACAAGCGTGCCGTCGGGACCGATGGCGATGGCGCCTCGCGGTCCGCGCTTGACGACGAAGGTTGCGCCGTGCCGCATGCTGGAGCGGATTTGGCGCGCGGCGTCCGTTGGGCTCGACATTCCCGCCAGGGTCACCGTCTCGACCTCGTTGAACAGCGCCAGCGCGCAGCGCGAGAGCCATGCGCGTGTCGCGACGCAATTGGCCTCGGTCCAGCCATCCATCGGCCAGCCGGTGTCGAGGGCGACGGCAATGCCGTAGCTGTCCGCCCAGTCGAAGAACGCATCGTATTCGCGGGTAAGGTCGTCGGTCAGGAAAGAGCCGCACAACAGCGCGTAACCGCCGGAGAGCGCATTGCCGTCGAGGACAGACAAGACGTCGGCAAGGCTGAAACGCGGCAGGTGTCCGCGCGTGGTGAAGAAGGTCCGTTCGCCATCCGGGTGGGTCATGCCGACGGACAGCGTCGTGCCCTCGGAACGGACCGGCCAGGTCTCGGCGCGATGGCCAAAAGCCTCGCGAAGCCAGCGGCCGAACTGGTCGTCGCCGACATTGGCGGCAATGGTGAAGTCGACGCCCAGCGCTTGCCAGGCGAGCGCGCTGTTGCCGGCCTGGCCGCCGACACGCAATTCGTCATGGTCGACGACGGTTTCCGTTCCCGCCTTCGGCCACGGCGCGACCGGGCCGACGATGAGGTCGACATTGACGTTGCCGATCACCGCGAGCGGACGCATCACTCGCTCCTGGTGATCTTGGTGGAGCGCACGGGCGTGCCGGCATTGTCGACGCGGGCATCGGCGAAGGCGATCATCAGGCGCTGTGCCACCGGCAGCATGGCGAAGACCGCGGCGAGACCCGAAGCCGGCTTGAACGAAAACGTGACGGCACCCGCCACCGGCGATTGTCCTGATGCGTCGAAGATGATCAGCGGCGCGCCGGCTTCGACCACGGAGGTGGCCATGGCAGTCACCAGTTCCGCTGTTGGGTCGTTGCCGCGAAACAGGACGACGCCGACTTGCGGGCCAAGCATCTCCATCGGTCCATGCCGCAACTGGCCGCCTTCGAGCGAAAAGCAGGGCAGCCGCGACAGTTCGGTGAGGCCGAGCGCCAGCGCCTCGGCAACGCCTTGCAGCCGGCGTCCCGAGGTGACGATGGTGGTCACCTTGCCGAGGGCTGCCAGCGCCTGTGTAATGTCCGTGTCCTGCGGCTGATCCAGTGCGCCGAGCGCGGCAGCCGGATCCTCCCCAAGTGCGGCAAGAATGGCCAGATGCAAGGCGAAGGTCACGGTCAGGCTGCGCGTCGCGGCGAAGGCCACTTCCGTCCCGCCGGCGCCGACCAGGCAAGGCGCGGTGCGGGCGAGGAAAGAGCCGCCTTCGAGCGTCAGGCCGAAGACATCGGCAGGGCTCCCGGCCTCCGCGAACCACCTGACGACCTCGGCGCTCTCGCCGGATTGCGAGGTTACGAGCACCGTCCGGCCCGCCAGCGGCAGCGGCTGGCCGAGCTGTTCGGACAGCGGCAGGGCCAGCGCATCGATGCCGAGCGCGCGATAAAGCGGTTCAACGGCACGTCCGACGGAATGCGAACCGCCCATGCCAAGCAGGAGGAGACGACCGGTCTTCCTGATCGAGGCCGCGACTTCCAGCGCCATCGCTGTGTTGTGCTCGAAAGAAGCGCGCGCATCCGCGTTCTGGCGTGCCATTTCGCGGTCGATCGCGGCCAGCCCGGCCGGCCGAATTCTGGTTGCGGTCATCATCATCCTTTCACACCACCACTTGTCAGGCCGGAGATCAGCGCGCGCTGCATGATCAGGCCGATCAGCACCGGCGGCAGCGCGGCCAGCACGCCGGCCGTCGCGATCAATCCGTAGTCGGAGACACGGCCGCCGGCCAGATCGGCGATGGCGACGGTCAAGGTCTTGGCCCGCTGGTCGGAGGTGAACAGCAGCGCATAGAAGAATTCATCCCACGCCAGCAGCAGGGCGAACAATGCCGAGGTCGCCATCACCGGCGCCGCGAGCGGCAGCGTGATGATGCGCAAGGTCTGGAACAGGCCGGCGCCGTCGATCATCGCCGCCGCCTCGATTTCGCGCGGGATGGAATCGAAGCCCGACTTCATCAGCCAGGTGGTGAAAGGCGCCAGGATGGTCAGGTAGACAAGCGCCAGGCCGAACACATTGTTGAGCAGGCCGAGATGCGACAGGCCCATATAGAGCGGCACGGCCAGCGCGACGGGCGGCAGCATGTAGGTGGCGATGACCATCGACAGCGACCAGCCGATCGTTGGCGTGCGCGAGACCGCCCAGCCGGCGGGAATGGCCAAGGCGAGTGCCGCCAGGGTTGCCATGCCTGATATCTCCAGGCTGTTGCGCAAGGACGAGGTGAAGGCCGCGCCAGCACTGTTCTCGGCTGTCGACAGCAATTGCTGGTAGCGCGAGAAATCAGCGGCCTGCGGCCACCAGCGCAACGGCTTGGCGGCGAGATCGGCGGCCGGCGAAATGCTCATGATGAACAGCCAGGCGATGGGCGCCAAGATGATGGCGGCAAGCAGCAGCGCGCAGGCGTGGATGAAGACGGTGAAGGCGGGGCTCCTGCGTTCCATCAGGCGGCACTCCCGGCGGTTTTCCTGACCAATGCCGCATAGGCGACGGCAAGCACGGTAACGAGCAAGGTGACGATCAGCGCCAGCGACGCACCGGAGCCGGCGCGCTGGAAGGAGAAGGCTTCCTGGTAGACAAGGATCGACAGTGTGCGCGTGCTGTTGGCTGGGCCGCCGCGGGTCATCACCCAGATGATGTCGAAGACCTTGAAGGCCTCGATGGTGCGCAGCACCAGCGCCACCATCAGCGGGCCGGCGAGATAGGGCAGGATGACGAAGCGGAAGCGGTTGAAAGGTCCCGCGCCATCGACGAGCGAGGCTGCGGTGATGTCGCGCGGCACCGCCTGCAGGGCGGCGAGCGCGATCAGTGCCACCAGCGGAAAGTTCTTCCAGCAGTCGGCGACGATCAGGGCCGCCAGCGCGGTGCCGGGTTCACCGAGCCAGGAGCGGTAGGCGTCGATGAGATGCAGCTGCGTCAAGGCGGCGTTCAGCGCGCCATATTCAGGATTGTAGATCAGCCGCCACAGGGTGGCGTTGACCACTGTCGGCAGCGCCCAGGGCAGGATCATCAGGGCGCGCAGGACGGCGCGGCCGTGGAACTGCTGATTGAGCAGGAGCGCGGCAAGAACGCCGATCACCATTTCGGCGGCAACGGAGATGACCGCGAACAACGTCGTGGTGGCCAGCGTGCGCGAAAAATTCGAGCTCGACAGCATGTTGGTGTAATTCTCGAAGCCGACGTAACTACCGCCCGTGCCGACCAGCTTGGCGTCGGTAAGGGAGAGGCTGACCGTATCGACCAGCGGCCAGCCGATGACCGCGACCATGACCACGAGCAGCGGCAGCATCAAGAGCCATGCACGGGTCGTCATCCAGGTGCCCGACATCAGAGCAGCCTCTCTTCATTCAACAGGATTTCAGACATAGCATGGGCGGCACTACAGCGCCGCGCGTCCTATTGGACGCGCCAAGGACGCTGTAGCGTTTTGGCTTTGGGGCATGATCCCTTCCGAAAAATCGATTCCGATTTTTGGGTCATGCCCCGGCCGCCCATGAAGGACAATGATGCTCAGAGGCCGCTGTTCTGCGCGGCGGTCTTAAGCGCATCCTCGGGGGAGGACTGGCCGAGCAGCGATTCCTGGATAGCCTGCTGCAGAGCGGTCGACAGCTCCTGATACTTAGGCGTGGTCGGGCGCGGATACATGGCGGCCAGGCCGAGCTTGGCGGCGGCGATCAGTTCTTCCTGGCCCTTGGTGACGGCCGGATCGTCATAGGACGAGGCCCAGATCGGCAGCGAGAGCTTGGCATACTGGTTCTGCGTCGCCTGCGAGGTCATGAAGGTGATGTACTTCCAAGCCTCGTCCGGATGCTTGGAGACCGCGGTGACGCCAAGGCCCATCGAGCCGTTGACGGCCGACACCTCGCTGATGCCGGTGACGCCGGGCGCCGGCACGACGCCGACCTTGCCCGCCACCTTCGAGTCCTTCGGGTCGTTGGCCATGTTGTACATGTAGGTCCAGTTCAGCGCGAAGGCCGCATCGCCGTTTTCGAAGACCTTGCGCACGTCCTCTTCCAGGAATTCCTTGGAATTCGGGTTGGTGAGGCCGGATTTGTAGCTGTCGACCATGTATTTCAGCGCCGAGAGGCCGCCGCCGTTCTGGAAGTCGGGCTTGCCGTCCTTCAGGAAGTCGCCACCATAGGCACTGACCAGCGTGGTGTAGTCGCAGATCGCGGCTTCAGCCTGCGACCAGCTCCAGGCGATCGGCGTCTTCAGCAGGCCCTTGTCCTGGATGATCTTGGCCTGCGCGCCGAGCTCTTCCCAGGTCTTCGGGGGTGTCTTGATGCCGGCCTTTTCCAGGATGTCCTTGTTGTAGAACAGGTATTTGGTGTCGAGGATCCACGGCATGCCGTAATATTTGCCGTCATACTGGACAGTGGTCCAGGCGCCGGGCAGCACACCCTTCTTCATGTCGTCGGTGATCTTCGGCGTCACATCGACCAGCACCTTGTTGGTGGCGTATTCGGCGGGCCAGATGACGTCGAACAGCACGACGTCGTAGCCGCCACCCGAGCCCTGCGCGAGCACGGTCTTGTCGTGCAGGCCTTCATAGGGGACGAATTCGAGATTGACCTTGACGTCCGGGTTGGCCTTGGTGAAGGCGTCCGTCATGGCGCGCACGTCGGCCTCGCTGTAGGCTGCCTGAGCCATGAAAAGCGCATTGAGCGTCGTTTCGGCGAAAGCGTGGGGGACAAGCAGTCCTCCGGCGAAGACCGCGCCGACCAGTGTCTTGGTGATTGTCCTAAGCATTTTCTTCTCCCATTTCCGGCGTTGACGGGCCGGCAATGCGGGCATTTCGCATCGTCTTCCCGGATCCATGTCGCGTGACCTGATGGTTACCCGGCTGACCAGTGGCGACAGGCGGAGGCCCTGGCCATCTTGTTTTGGGGCGTTCGGTTCGCATTAAGTCAACTCGCTTGACTTAATTAGTCGATCAATATTCTAATGGAGTCAAGAGGGGAAACGCCGATGGACGACATCAGCCCGATCCGCGCCAAAAGCGGCACCAACCAGGAAGGCACCAGCGCACACAACCGCCGCGTCATGATCGAGGCGCTGCGCCTCAATGGCGCCTTGTCGCGGGCCGACCTGGCGCGGGCGACGCAGCTCACCAAACAGGCGGTGTCCAACATCATCGAGGATCTCGAAAGCGACGGTCTGGTCGCCGCGCTCGACGCGGTGCGCAAGGGCAGGGGGCAACCCTCGACTCCTTACAGGCTGGTGCCCGAAGGCGCCTTCGCCATCGGCCTGCAGATCGACCGCCACCTGACGCGGGCGGTCGCGGTCGACCTTATGGGCAGCGTGCTGGCGCGGGCGGAGGCCAACCTGCCCTTCGATGAACCGTCGAAGGGGGTCGAGGTCATTCTCGGCCTGATCGACGGCGTGCGCCGCGACCTTGCCGGCATCTCCTCGCAATCGGAGAAACGGCTTGTCGGTCTCGGCGTTGCCATGCCTGGCCCTTTCGGCCTGAAGAACTCGGACGACAAATGGATGATGCCGGCCTGGCAGAAGTTTCCGCTGCTGGAGACGCTGGCTGCCAGGACGGGACTGAATGTCGGCCTGCAGAACGATTCCGCCGCCTGCGCCACGGCGGAGCGCATCGTCGGCGCGGCGCATGGGGTCGATCACGCGGTCTGCCTCTATATCGGCTATGGCATCGGCACCGGACTGATCCTCAATGGCGAACTCTACAGCGGCGGCCATGGCAACGCCGGTGAAATCGGCATGGCGCTGCTGGCGCCCGCCGGCCCGAGCTCGACGCCGCTGGAGCACCGCGCCTCGCTGGCCTCGCTTTATCAGCACCTCGACCTCAATCCGGCCGACAGTGATATCTACGAACAGATGAACGCCCTGGTGCTGGCCGAGGATGCGAAGATGATGGCGTGGATCGATGGCGCGGCGCACGATCTGCGCTGGAGTGTGCATCTCATCGAAACGATCTTCGATCCGCAGACCGTCATCCTGACCAGCGGCGCGCCGGAAGCGCTGGCGCGCCGCCTCGTCGAGGCGATGCATCCTCTGCTGCCGTCGATCGCCGACCGGCCAGGCAGGACCTTGCCGCGCCTGCAACTCGGCACCACGGACCCGTGGTCGATCGCGCTCGGCGCGGCCGCGGCGCCCATCAGCCGCGCCTTCGATCCCTTGTTCTCGGCGATCCTGAAGACAAGCCCCGGACTTGCGTGAAGGAGCGGACACCGGAGGCAAACGCCTCTCTGGCGTCACACAGGGTTCATCGTCCGGACATAGCGTTCATCCCGGTTCTTTGCTGCGATGCAATAGGAGTGGGACATGGTGGACATCGTTTCCAGCGAGGCGGGCATTCCGAGACCGGATCATCCGCTGGATAGTTCGGGCAGCGCGAAGTGGTTCCTGCCGGCTTTCGGCGTGCTGGTGCTGGTCGGCATCGTCTATGTCGGCTACGCGCTGAGCCAGGACCTGGCCGAAGCCAAGACCGTGCCGTGGATCCTGCTGGGCATCGCCTTGCTGATCGCGTTGGGCTTCGAGTTCGTCAATGGCTTCCACGACACCGCCAATGCGGTGGCGACGGTCATCTACACACGCTCCCTGCCGGCCGAGTTCGCCGTCATGTGGTCAGGCGTCTTCAATTTCCTCGGCGTTCTCACCTCCAGCGGCGCGGTCGCTTTCGGCATCCTGTCGCTGCTGCCGGTCGAGCTCATCCTGCAGGTTGGCTCTTCCTCCGGCTTTGCCATGGTGTTCGCCTTGCTGGTCGCGGCTATCATGTGGAATCTCGGCACCTGGTTCCTCGGCCTGCCTGCCTCGAGTTCGCACACGATGGTCGGCTCGATCATCGGCGTCGGCCTTGCCAACCAGTTCATGGCACCGGCAGGCAGCGCCACAAGCGGCGTCGACTGGTCGCAGGCGACCAATGTTGGCCTGACCTTGCTGGTGTCGCCGATCATCGGCTTCTTCGCTGCCGCGATCCTGCTCTATGCAATGAAGCTGCTGGTGCGCAATCCGGCACTCTACGAGGCGCCGAAAGGCAACACGCCGCCGCCATGGTGGATCCGCGGCCTGCTGATCTTCACCTGCACCGGCGTCAGCTTCGCGCATGGCTCAAATGATGGGCAGAAGGGCATGGGCCTGATCATGCTCATCCTGATCGGCGTCGTGCCGACGGCCTTTGCGCTGAACCGCACGCCCGACATCAACTATCTCGAGGCCTACAAGTCGGCTTCGACCGGCGTCGAGCAGGCGCTGGGCAAATATGTGAAGCCCGGCATCACAGTCGCCGACGCCAAGGCCGCCGTGCAGGATGCCGTGCGCACCCGGACCTGGAGCGACCAGACCACGGTCGCGCTGCAGACATATATCCATAACACGACTGCTTCGCTGCAGCCCTATGCCTCGGTCGACAATGTGCCGACCGATCTGGTCAGCAACGCCCGCAACGACATCTACCTGATCGGCGAGGCGCTCAAGCTGATCGACAAGAAGCAATTGCTGCCGATGCAGACCGCCGATCTCAAGGCGGTCACCGACTACCACAAGGCCGTCGACAACGCGACGAAGTTCATCCCGCTCTGGGTGAAGGTCGCGGTGGCGCTGGCGCTGGGCCTCGGCACCATGGTCGGCTGGAAGCGCATTGTCGTCACGGTCGGCGAGAAGATCGGCAAGAGCCATCTGACCTATGGCCAAGGTGCGGCGGCCGAACTCGTGGCCATGGTGACCATCGGCATGGCCGATCGGCTCGGCTTGCCGGTGTCGACAACCCATGTCCTGTCGTCGGGTGTCGCCGGAACGATGGCCGCCAACGGTTCGGGCCTGCAATGGTCGACGGTGCGCAACCTGCTGCTGGCCTGGGTGCTGACCTTGCCGTGCTCGATCGCGCTGGCCTTCGTGCTGTTCATCATCTTCCGCCAGGTGTTCTGAGCGGAGCGCAAGAGACTTCAAAAAGAGGCAGTGCCGGTCGCCTGCGCTGCCTTTTTCGTTGAGCGGATTTCGAAGAGGCATTCGCGTTTGTATTGACGTGGAATATGCCTGCGAGACTGGTGCGAAACGCCCAACGCTTCGTCATCACGGGCGGAGCAAGGAGCGCAGCGACGCGGCGCAGACCCGAGGATCATGCCGGGACTACTGAGCGCCACTGCGGTGCTGAATTTTGCACCGGTGCACTCCACGGCGAAGGTCACGGAATGGATCCCAGGGGCTCCGCAACGGAGCGTCGCTCCTGCTTCACCCAGGGATGACGAAGTTTGGAGGCCTCGGCCAATCTCAAACGTTGGGGATGACCGCTCAAACGAATCCTGGCTAACACCGCTGAACCGTCAAGAAGCAACTGTCTCGCCAGACCTCAGGTCGGGTCTTCGCGATGCAGGTCGTGGATGGTGACGCCGTCGGCGTTGGTCGGCAGCATCAGCCACTTCTTGTGGCGCAGCGTGCGCTCGGTGTCCTCGAGTCCCATCTCCCAGTGCTCGCGCATCGAGGTGCCAGAAAACTCATAATCCTTGGCGTGGCCTTCGTAACCTTTGTGCTGGTAGATGAGGTGGACGATGTTGACGACGCCGGCATCGGAATAGTCTGCCATCAATGCCTTCTCGCCTTCCTTGAGCTGGTCCGGCGGAACGCGCTTCAGCGCGTCGAGCAGTTTCATCTTCAAGGCATGGATGCGCTGGAAATTGTCGGTGTTCTGGCGCGTGCGGCTGGAATACATGATGTCCTTGTGGCGCGACAACACATCGGCCATGCCGCGCGGCAGCACGCCGCGGGCGCTGAACAGGTCGACCTGGAACACCAGGGAAGACCGGTCCTCTTCCTGATCGAGCAGATATTGCAGCGGCGTGTTGGAGACGATGCCGCCGTCCCAATAGTACTCGCCCTCGATGCGGACCGAGGGAAAGGCGGGCGGCAGCGCGCCGCTGGCCATGATGTGCTCGGGACCGATGCGCACCTTCTCGGTATCGAAATACACGAAATTGCCGGTGCGGACATTGACCGCGCCGACGCTCAGCCGCTTCTTGCCGTCATTGAGGATATCGAAGTCGATCAGGCTCTCCAGCGTGTCCTTCAATTCGGCGGTGTCGTAGAAGCTGGTGGCGCCCTCGGCGCCCGGGTGCTCGAACCAGGGATTGGGATTACGCGGCTTGAAGAAGCCGGGCTGGCCCATGGTCATGGTCATCCATGACGAAGTGCGGTTGCGGATGTCGCGGTAGATGTCGCCTTCCGGCGTATAGGCCCAGATCTTGCGGCCGGAGATCGTCTGCCAGAACTGTTCGAGCCGCTGCAGGCGTCGGCTCTGTTCGTTGCCGGCAATGATCGAGGCATTGATGGCGCCGATCGAGACGCCGGACAGCCAGCTCGGCTCGCAGCCGGCATCGGCCAGCGCCTGGTAGACGCCGGCCTGATAGGCGCCAAGCGCGCCGCCACCCTGGAACACCAGGGCGATGCGGTCATACTGCGCCGAGATCTCCTCGATGGTGGCGGCGGCTTCCTTGTTTCGATTGCGTTCAAGCACGAATTTTCTCCGGCTGGGCTTTGCTGGTTGCGACCCGGTCGTGATCGGCAAGATAGTCGTGGACGACCTCGCCCAGCCCAAGTGTCAGATCGGCCTTGAAGTGGACGGCGGAGACGATGTCGAGCACCGGCAGCTTCGCCACGTCGGCCATGACATGGGGCCGCAGATCGAGTGCTGCGGGCGCCGTCCAGGCCTCCTTCAGGGTGATGTCCGTGAGGTAGTAGCGCACCAGCTCGCAAATGCGGGGCGTGCCGTCGACATGCGGGATGATCTTTATAAGGAAGTTTGGCGCGGCGAGTGCCGCGAGCACGGAATCGTGATCGGCTTCGCGGTGCTTGTAGCCCATCGTGCCCGTGGCGCACAGAACGCTGCCATAGTGCAGCGTGCCGACGATCACCTCGCCCTCATGGGCGATCTTCGGGTTGGCCAGTTTCTTCGGAAAACCCCAGAGCTCACGGCCGCCGGCGATCGGCGCGTCGTCGTCGAGATACATCGAATGGACATAGCCGCCATGCTGGCCCTTGTATTTCACCGGAATGACCTGGCCGGTCTCGGTGTAGTCGCCGAAGCCCGTGGAGTCAGGCATGCGGATGAATTCGTACTTGACCAGCGGCTCGTCGATTTCCAGCGGCGCCGGCACGACGGCCTCAAGCGCCTCGCGCGTCGTGCGATAGGTTATGATGATGTATTCGCGGTCGAAGAAACGGTAGGGCCCGGGCGGAAAAGACGGATTGGTCAGCGGCATCGCATAGGCGCGCTTCACGACATCGGCGATTTCCAAGCTGCACCCCCAAGGTCCTGTCGGCGAATTTCGTTCAGGATGACCGCGCGAATGCGCTGCCGATTATGTTGCACGGCACCATGACAGTGCCGTGTCAGCCGGACGAGCATGTCTCGAGCCGGTCGAGAGCCGCGCCGAGGCTGTCGTCTGGCTGTAATCGCATCGACACATGGCTCTGTCATTGTCATGCTGCGGCGCACAATTATCCTCCTGTTCCCCTCCCACTTCTCGCGAGATCACCATGGGTTCCCTGTCTTCGAAGAATGCCCTCGTCACCGGCTCGACCAGCGGCATAGGCCTGGCCATCGCCCGCGCCTTTGCCGCCGAGGGCGCCAACGTCACCATCAACGGCCTCGGCGATGCCGCGGCAATAGAGCAGGAGCGCGCCGGCATCGAGAAGGATTTCGGCGTCAAGTGCCGCTATTCCGATGCCAACATGATGGACGGCGCCGCCGTCACGGCGATGGTTCGCGACGCCGAGGCGGCGTTCGGCGGCCTCGACATCCTGGTCAACAATGCCGGCATCCAGCATGTCGCGCCGATCGAGGAATTCCCCGACGACAAGTGGGAAGCGATCATTCGCATCAATCTCCTGGCGGCCTTCTACGCCATCAAGGCGGTGGTGCCGGGCATGAAGGCACGCAAATGGGGCCGCATCATCAACACGGCTTCCGCGCATGCACTCGTCGCCTCGCCGTTCAAGTCGGCCTATGTCTCGGCCAAGCACGGCATTGCAGGCCTGACCAAGACGGTCGCCCTGGAAGTCGCGCAGGACGGTATCACCGTCAACGCCATCGCGCCGGGCTATGTCTGGACGCCGCTGGTCGAGAAACAGATTCCCGACACGATGAAGGCGCGCGGCATGACCGAGGAACAGGTCAAGCATGATGTGCTGCTCGCCGCGCAGCCGACGAAGGAATTCGTCACCGTCGAGGAGCTTGCCGCGTTGGCACTGTTCCTGTGCTCGGATTCCGCCAGGCAGATCACCGGCACGACCTTGCCGATGGATGGCGGCTGGACGGCGCAGTAACGCATCGGTCGCAACATTTCCGTTTTTATCGACCGGTACCCAAAAGGCGGCTTCCTACCGCCGCGGGATATCCTGATCGCGGCCGCGGAGGATTGGGAGGTTTTCCGCAGCCATGGGCCGTGGGCGCGCCGCCATTGGCGTATCGCGAGGGTCAGGAGGCCTATTCGAGCGGAGGAAGCTCAAGCAGCGCCTGGGCGGCCGCGACGTCGGTGATGAGAAGCTTGGCGTTGGTCGCCGCGATCCCGGCGCGGATGGCGTGGATCTTGCGCAGGCCGCCCGACGAGATGATCACCTTCGGCACCCTGCTGATGTCGGCGGGATTGATGGCCATGGCGCGATGGTTGACGGGATGGTCAAGCACATTGCCGTCGGCATCGACGAAATGGCAGAGCACATCGCCGACGGCGCCGGCATCCTTGAGGCTCTTGGCGTCCGACCAGTTGAGGATGCCGCGGCGGAAGATCGAAGCCTGGGTGCCGACATCGCCGACGCTGAGCAGCGCGATGTCGACGGCACGGGCCCGCTCATAGAGCTGTTTGAGATCGTCCTGTTTCCACAGTGCGTCGGCCAGTTCGCGGTCGGGCACAAAGACAGGCGCGGTGATCTGGTAGAGTTCCGTGCGGTAGAATTCGGCGAAGCGCCAGGCGACGGCCGAAGGATTGTGCGCGGTCGCATGGGTCAGGCCGCCGAGCAGTGAAATGACGGTCATGTCGTCGACCTCGCGCCAGATCAGCGACCGCATGCAGACCTGCAGCGTGGCGCCCCAGCCAACCCCGATCGACAGTCCGTTGGTGACCTGTTCGGAAATGTAGCGTCCGGTGGCGTGGCCGACGACGGCCGCGACGCTCTCCTCGTCCTGGCTCGACGCGGGCACGACGATCGCCTCGGTCAGGCCGAGGTGCTTTTCCAGGTTCCGTTGCAGGCGGATCAGCGATTCGGCCTGCGAATTGATGGTGATCTGGACCGTACCGTCCTCACGCGTGGCCGCAAGCAGGCGCAGGGCCTTGATGCGGCTGATGTCGAGATGCTGGGCAACCTGTTCCTGGGTCAGGCCCTCGACATAATAGAGATAGGCGGCTCTCAGCTTGAGTTCGTCCTGGTCGGACTGGAATTTCGTCCGCCTCGGTCGCTTTTCCGAACCTGCCATGCCCACTTCCCTCAAGACGTATCCCCATTAGACGATTTGCCGGCGGAGGGAAATCACGCGGCCGCTCGCGCGCCGGCCGCCCGTCGAAATCCAGCAAGCGAAAAGCCTACCCAAGTTCATCTTACGGAATTGTACAATAATTCTCAATATGGCATAAATGTACGGATTATGACGTCGCTCGGGCGCAGCCAGAAGGATATGATATGCGAATACTGCTCTCCAATGATGACGGAATCGACGCGCCCGGTCTGGCGATCCTGGAAAGGACGGCTGCGCTGCTGAGTGACGACATCTGGACCGTGGCGCCGAGCGGCAACCGTAGCGGCTTTGGCCATTCGATCACGCTGCGGCAGGCCTTTGCCGTTGAGCAGGTCGCGCCCCGACGCTATTCGTGCACCGGCACCCCGGCCGACTGCGTCATAGGGGCGATGCACTGGGTGTTCCGCGACGGCGCGAAACCCGATCTGGTGCTGTCGGGCATCAATGAGGGGCGCAACGTCGCCGAGGATGTCTCCTATTCCGGCACCATGGCGGTGGCGCGCGAGGCGGCGCTGTGCGGCATTGCCGGCGTGGCCTTCTCCATGCCACGCGACAGCCAGGCCTATGGCGATGACGAGGTCGCATGGCTGGCGGCGCGCATCGAAGGTTTTTGGAACACCCGCCAGGAATGGGCCCAGGAGGGACATTGGCTGAGTGTCAACCTGCCGCGCAATGTGCCGGCGCCGATGCGTTCGGCGCGCATCGGCCGCGACAAATGCGCGACGCGGGTGATCATCCATGCCGAGGATGGGCGCAGCGCCCGCATCGAGCCGCTGGCCGACCGCAACTACGCCACGACGCCGGGTGACGAAAACAGCCTGATCGATTCCGGCATTGCCTCGGTCACCTGCCTGAACTGGATGGGCCATGCCGTCGTGCCGGCGGGCGCCTTGTCGGAACTCGACGGGACCCTTGAACAGGCGGTCGCCTAGGACTTGATCCCGAAAAGATCGGACTAGAGCGTTTCACGGAAACGGCGAAACGCTCTATCTCTTTGTTTTTGAGGCAATTTCGAAGGGAAAGCGCTATGCGCCTTGCCCGGGCAAACCGCTCACACTTTTCTCTGGAATTGCTCTAACCGGATTCGAACTGAAAAGGGCGCCCGGATCGCCGGCGCCCTTTTTTTGTTCTCGATCGTGGCGCGATCAGTATTTCGGGTAGACGTCGAGCAGGCAGTCGTCGAGATAGCTGTTGACGAAGCCGGGGATGGTCACCGCGCGGGTTTCGATGCCGCCGTCGTCATGCAGCACGTGTTCGAGATAGCCGACCTCGCGGTTGCCACCCATTTCGGGCACCAGCTCCTCGCGGGTGGTGAAGGCGATGGACGAGCACCATTCGAGCCTCACACCATCGTGGCCGCGCGAGCGCTGCTGGTGCAGGTGCCCGCTGGCGATCATCTTGAGCTGCTTGTGCTCCATCAATTCGTGCAGGTTCTGTCGACCGATCGGGTCGACTGTCCAGTAGGTCAGTTCGGTGCTTTCCGGGGTGTCGACATAGAGCGGCTGATGCGAGAACAGCGCCAGGTGCCGCTCACCAAGCGTCGCCAGCTGTTCGCCGATCCAGTCATATTGCTGCTGCTCGCCCTCCAGTCCCGAACCGACACGCAGCGAGTTGATGCCGAGCAGCCGCCAGTTGTCGCGGTCGATCGACCATCTGTCGGCGCCATAATAGCGCTCGTAACGGTGAAGCCTGGTCGGGCTGATGGCACTGCCCATGGCGGTTTCGGGTTGCGACAGGCGCGGATTGTCGCCGACATCGTGATTGCCGGGGATATAGCGGATGTCCTTGCCGGCGCGCTCCAGGAAGGAGCGGCAGAAGGGATAGTCTTCCTCGAAGCGTATGCCGTCGAGCGTGATGTCGCCGGTATGGATGATCAGGTCGTGATCGGCGGCCTTCAGCACATCGATCATGAGCTCGTTGTTCTCGTGAAACCGATGGGTTCGCGGCGAGAGGTGGGTGTCGGATATCTGCATAATTCGAATCGAGGCCATGGATCTCTCTTTGCCGGTGGGCGTGGTCTGATGCGTCGTCGCCTCAGAATTGTACAATTGTATTGACTTGAGAAAGATAGTTCAATATTCGATTCTAGCGATCAACGGATCGCCAGCCCGAGCGCGTCTTCGCCGCGCGGATTCCGGAGGGATCGGGCGGGAGGTTACCGGAACGGGGAGGCACCATGTCCGGCATCGAGATCAGGAACCTCAACAAGAGGTGGGCGACCTTTGACGCCGTGAAGGATGTCAGCTTCGAGGTGAAGCCCGGCACGCTGACGGTGCTGCTTGGGCCGTCCGGCTGCGGCAAGTCGACGACGCTGCGGCTGATTGCCGGCCTCGATGCGGTCACTTCGGGCCACATCTTCATCGGCGGCAAGGACGTCACCGTGCAGCCGCCGGCCAAACGCGGCTTGGCCATGGTGTTCCAGTCCTATGCGCTCTTCCCCCACCTCAGCGTTGCGGAAAACATCATATTCGGTCTCAAGGTGCGGCGGGTGCCGGCCGGGGAGCGGACGCGCCGCCTCAAGAAGGCAGCCGACATTCTCGGGCTGGGGGCGCTTCTTGACCGCAAGCCTTCCCAGCTTTCGGGCGGTCAGCAGCAGCGCGTCGCCCTCGGCCGGGCGATCGTGGCTGAGGCGTCGGTGTGCCTGATGGACGAGCCGCTGTCCAACCTCGACGCGCAGCTTCGCCACGAGATGCGCAAGGAAATACGCACCATCCAGCAGGCGTTGGGCATGACCATGGTCTATGTCACGCATGACCAGATCGAGGCGATGAGCCTTGCCGATCAGGTCATCCTCATGCGCGGCGGCCGTATCGAGCAGAAGGCGGAGCCGGCAGGGCTTTATCTGCGGCCCGCGACATCGTTCGCGGCAAGGTTCATCGGCACGCCGCCGATGAACCTCGTCTCGCTGGCCGATGGGCCGGCTGGCGCCATCATCAAGGGATCGGTGGGGCCGGCACTGGTCGAAGGCAAGGGCGATGGGCTGTCGCTCGGGCTGCGGCCGGAGGAGATCCGGATCGAGCCGGATGGCGTCGTGCCCGCCATCATCCGCGGCATCGAATATCACGGCGCCGACAGCATTCTGGAGTGCGCCGTCGGCGACCAGATTCTGCAGGTGCGCGTGGACGGCATCCGCCGGCAGTCCGTTGGCGACCAGGTGCGGCTGGGCTGGCTGCCCGACGCCATGCACGTCTTCGACGAGGCGGACGGCAACAGGGCCGAGCGCAAGGTGTTGGTCGGTCAGGCGGCCGGCGAGCGCGTGCTGCGCGCGGTGCCCTGACCTGCGGTGAACGGCCCACGGCCTCGAAGCAGGCCGATTGGCGACGACAACGAGAAAACATCACAAACCGGAGGAAACGATGTTTGCAAGAAGTGGCAAGTGGCTTGGCGCCGCGCTGTTGGGAGCAGGCCTGAGCCTCGGCGTGGCGCAGGCCGAGCCGGTGGAAATCAGTTTCTATTATCCCGTGGCCATCGGCGGTCCGGTGACCAAGATCGTCGACGACCTGATCACTCGGTTCGAGGCGGCCAATCCCGACATCAAGGTCAAGGCGATCTACTCCGGCACCTATTCCGAGACGATCAGCAAGTCGCTGACCGCGTTCAAGGCCGGCCAGCCGCCGGAACTGGCGGTCATGCTGTCGGCCGATCTCTTCACGCTGATCGACGAGGGCGCGATCGCGCCGATCGACGACCTGGTCAAGACCGACGACGACAAGGCCTGGCTCGCCGGATTTTCGCCGGTGTTCATGACCAACAGCAAGAGCGGGGACAAGACTTGGGGCATCCCGTTCCAGCGCGGTACGACCGTGTTCTTCTGGAACAAGGATGCCTTCAAGGCGGCCGGTCTCAACCCGGATGTCGGCCCGCAAAACTGGGAAGAAGTCGTCGATTTCGCCACCAAGCTGACCAAGCGCGACGCCAGCGGCAACGTCACGCAATGGGGCATGCAGGTGCCGTCGTCGCTGACCTCCTACTGGTTGCTGCAGGGCTATGTGGCCCAGAATGGCGGCACGATCGCCGATGTTTCGGGCGACAAGACCTATTTCGATTCTCCCGAGGTCGTCGAAGGACTGCAGTACTGGACGGACCTGGCGCTCAAGCACAAGGTGATGAAGCCCGGCGTGATCGAGTGGGCGACCAATCCGAAGGACTTCTTCGAGGGACGTGCCGCCATGATCACCACGACCAGCGGCAACCTGACCAATGTCAAGACCAACGCGCCGTTCCCGTTCGGCGTGCAGATGCTGCCGGAGCACAAGAAGCGCGGCGCGCCGACCAGCGGCGGCAACATATTCATCTTCAACGGCACGGCGCCCGAGAAGCAGCAGGCGGCCTTCCAGTTCGCGAAATGGCTGACCTCGGCCGACCAGGCCGCCGAATGGAGCATCAAGACCGGCTACATCGCGCCGCGCGACGATGCCTGGAACACGCCGGCGATGCAGGCCTATGTCAAGGAATTCCCGGGTGCCGCCGTCCCGCACGACCAGATCCCCTACATGGTGCCGGAGCTTTCGACGCACGAGAACCAGCGTGTCGCCCGCGTCATCGATGACGGCATCGAGGCCGCGCTGACCGGTACCAAGACGCCGGCACAGGCGATGAGCGATGCGCAGCAGGAAGCCGACCGCATCCTGAAGCAGTATCGCTGACCGATACGAAGGGCGGTGGGTCGAAGCCACAGTGACAGGAAAGGGTGTCTCGTGACACAGGGGCGAAATCAGATCACCGCGTGGCTGCTGCTGTTGCCGGCCGTCGTGCTGCTGGCGGCGTTCACCCATGTCCCGGCGGTGATGACGCTGGTCAACAGCTTCTACAACACGCCGCGCGGCGTACGCCCGGCAAAGTTCGTCGGGCTCGGCCACTACAGCGACATGCTGAGCGACCCGGTGTTCCTGGCCGCGCTGAAGAACAACGCCATCTATGCCATCGGCACGGTGCCGGTGGCGATCGGCCTCGCCATGCTGATGGCGCTGATCGTCAACTCGTCCATCCGCGGCAAGGCCCTGCTGCGCATGTCGTTCTTCCTGCCCACCATCCTGCCGATGATCGCGGTGGCCAACATCTGGCTGTTCTTCTACACGCCTGGCTACGGCCTCATCGACCGCTTCCTTGGCCTGTTCGGCTTTGCCGAGCGAAACTGGCTGGGGGATGGCTCGACGGCGCTGGGCAGCCTCATGGTGCTGGCGGTCTGGAAGGAGGCTGGCTTCTTCATGATCTTCTACCTGGCGGCGCTGCAGCAGATCAGCCCGTCGCTGTCGGAGGCCGCGGCTCTCGAGGGCGCCGGGCGCTGGTACTTCTTTCGCCGCGTCACCTTCCCGCTGCTGATGCCGACGACTTTGTTCGTGCTGATCAATGCCATCATCAATTCGTTCCGGCTGATCGACCACGTCATCGTCATGACCCGTGGCGGCCCCGACAATGCCAGCACGCTGCTCCTCTACTACATCTACCAGACGGCGTTCCGCTTCTGGGATACCGGCTATGCCGCCGCGCTGACCATGGTGCTTTTGGCACTGCTCGCAGCGCTCGCCTTCGTGCAGTTCGGCATTCTCGACCGGAGGGTCCACTACAAATGACCGTCACCGCTCTCCCCCAGCCGGTCCAGTCGCGCGAGCAGGGTTTCTGGCACGCCATCGAGGTGATCGGCTGCTATCTGCTCGGCGCGCTGTGGATCCTGCCGCTGCTCTATGCGGTGTGGATGGCGTTCCATCCCGCGGGATACGAAGTGCGCTTCGACGTCACGGCGCCCCTGACATTAGGCAATTTCATCCAGGCCTGGAACGCGGCTCCGTTCGCGCGCTATTTCCTCAACACCTTCGTGCTGATCACGGTCATCCTGGCCTCGCAATTCGTCATCTGCACGCTCGCCGCCTATGCCTTCGCCCGCTACGATTTCCGCGGCAAGACGCTGGTGTTCATGCTGGTGCTGATCCAGCTGATGATCATGCCCGAGGTGCTGCTGGTCGAGAATTACCGCACCATGGTCAAGCTAGGCCTCGTCGATACGGTGCTGGCGATGGGCCTGCCCTACATGGCCTCGGCCTTCGGCATCTTTCTTCTGCGTCAAGCCTTCCTGACCGTGCCCAAGGAACTCGACGACGCCGCACGCGTCGAAGGGGCCGGGCCGCTTGGCACACTGCTCAAGGTCTACGTTCCGCTGTCGCGCCCGATCTATGTCGCCTATGGGCTGGTCTCGGTCAGCTACCACTGGAACAATCTCCTGTGGCCGCTGGTGATCACCAATTCGGTCTCGACCCGGCCGCTGACGGTCGGCCTGCAGGTCTTCGCCTCGCCTGACCAGGGCGTACAGTGGAGCATCATCTCGGCAGCCGCCTTGATGACCTCGGCGCCGCTGCTGATCGGCTTCCTGCTGTTCCAGCGCCAGTTCGTGCAGAGTTTCATGCGGGCCGGCATCAAGTAGCCGCCTCTTGCCGGAACATCGCGGCGTCCGCCGCGCAGCTTTGCGGTTCGATGGCTGTTCGGCATCCCGGACAGCCTGCCGTAACGCGCGGCATCCGGCTTTTGCCACCGGCCATTCCGTGCCTGCCGGACGCCTCCGGAAGGGCACGAAAGTGCGGTAATTTTGGACATTAGTCTTGACAGAAATACAGATGTTCAATACCCGTCAAGCACTTGAACAAGCCTGCAATGTGGGAGGAATAAGCGGTATGGCTTCCAATATTTCGTTGACGGGCCTTGCCCGCGATCTCGATGAGCGTGGCAAGTCGGGCAAGCCCATCCGCATCGGCCTGATCGGCTCCGGCGAGATGGGAACCGACATCGTCACCCGCGTCGCCCATATGTCCGGCATCGAGATCGGCGCGATCTCGGAGCTGAACCTGCCGGCCGCCAGCAGGGCGGTGGATATCGCCTTCCAGGAAACCGGCCATGCGCGCGAAGTGTCGAACGCTTCGGCGATGACGGCTGCCATGGAAGCCGGCAAGGTGGCGGTCACCAACGACGCCAACCTGGTCATCAACAACGATCTCATCGACGTGGTCATCGACGCGACCGGCGTTCCCGCCGTCGGTGCCGAGATCGGCTTGCGCGCCATGGAGCATGGCAAGCATCTGGTGATGATGAATGTCGAGGCCGACGTCACCATCGGCGCCTATCTGAAGAGCGAGGCCGATCGGCTCGGTGTCACCTATTCGCTGGGCGCCGGTGACGAGCCGTCCTCATGCATGGAACTGATCGAGTTCGTTTCGGCCATGGGCCATCCGATCGTCGCCGCCGGCAAGGGCAAGAACAACCCGCTCAACATCGACGCCACGCCGCCCGCCTACGAGGAAGAGGCCAAGCGCCGGCACATGAATGTGCGTATGCTGGTCGAGTTCGTCGATGGTTCCAAGACCATGGTCGAGATGGCGGCGATCGCCAATGCAACCGGCCTGGTGCCGGACAAGGCCGGCATGCATGGCCCCGCGGCGACACTCGGCGAGCTCTCGAAAGTCCTGGTGCCTGAAAAGGACGGTGGCGTGCTGTCCAAGGTCGGCGTCGTCGACTACTCGATCGGCAAGGGCGTGGCGCCCGGCGTCTTCGTCGTCGCCGACATGTCGCATCCGCGCATTTCGGAGCGCATGGAAGACCTGAAGATGGGCAAGGGCCCGTATTTCACCTTCCATCGCCCCTATCACCTGACCTCGCTCGAAGTGCCGCTGACCTGCGCCCGCGTCGTCCTCTACGGCAAGGCCGACATGGTGCCGCTGGCAAAGCCGGTGGCTGAAGTTGCCGCGGTCGCCAAGAAGGACATGCAGCCGGGCGAGAAGCTCGATGCGATCGGCGAATATTGCTACCGCGCCTGGATCATGACGGCGCCGGAAGCGCATGCGGCGCGAGCCATTCCCTGCGGCTTGCTGCAGGGCGGCTCGGTGACGGCGCCGATCAAGAAGGGCGAGCTCATCACCTATGCCAACGCGGCTCCCGCGCCGGGCTCCAAGATCGCGGAGCTGCGCGCTCGCCAGGACAAACTCGTCTACGGAACCGTGGGAGCCTGATCATGGCCACAGCCAGCAAAGCCGTCGCGGACAGCCGCGCCAACCTGCCTTTCGTCTATCGCCAGTACAGCGCCGAGCAGCTCAAGCAGGTGCTCTACAAGATGTACCTCATCCGCCGCTTCGAAGAGGGCGCGGAGGAAAGCTACATGCGCGGCCTGATCCACGGCACCATGCATCTGTCGATCGGCCAGGAAGCCAGTGCCATGGGCATCTGCATGCCGCTTGGCGAGGATGACCAGATCACCTCGACGCATCGCGGCCATGGCCACTGCATCGCCAAGGGTGCGGAGGTGAAGCGCATGTTCGCCGAGTTCTTCGGCAAAACCACCGGCTACTGCAAGGGCCGTGGCGGTTCGATGCACATCGCCGATGTCGCCAAGGGCAATCTCGGTGCCAACGGCATCGTCGGCGGCGGCATTCCGATCGCGGTCGGTGCCGCGCTCTCCTCCAAGATGATGAAGACCGGCAAGGTCGTCGTCTCCTTCTTCGGCGACGGCGCCAACAATGAGGGCGCCTTCCACGAAGCGCTGAACATGGCGGCCGTCTGGAAGCTGCCTGTCATCTTCGTCTGCGAGAACAACGGCTACGGCATGTCCACATCGACGGCCCGTTCGACCGCGGTGAAGAACATCGCCGATCGTGCCGCCGCCTATTCGATGCCCGGCGTCATCGTCAACGGCAACATCTTCTCCGAAGTCGCCGAGGCTTCGTACAAGGCCATCGAGCGGGCGCGCGCGGGTGAGGGGCCGACGCTCATCGAATCCAAGACCTACCGCCATCGCGGCCATTCCAAGAGCGACCGCAATCGCTATCGCACCAAGGAAGAGATCGAGGACTGGATGTCGAACCGCGACCCGATCACGCTGTTCGAGAACGAACTGCGGGAATTCGGCTTCATCGACGACAAGGGCATCGAGGCCATTCGCGACGCCGTGGCGCAGGAGATCGCCGACGGCATCGAGTTCGCCAAGGCGAGCCCTTCGCCGGATGTGAGCGAGACTGGAAATTACGTGTATACGGAGCAGGCGTGATGGACGCGATGGTGCGTGAACTGAGCTACGCCCAGGCGATCCAGGAAGCCATGGCGATCGCCATGGACATGGACGAACGCGTCTTCCTGATGGGTGAGGATATCGGCGTCTATGGCGGCGCCTTCCAGGTGACCGGCGACCTGGTCGACCGTTACGGCGCCGACCGGGTGATGGACACGCCGATCTCGGAGCTGGGCGGCGCGGGCGTCGCTGTCGGCGCCGCCGTCACCGGCATGCGGCCGATCTTCGAATTCCAGTTCTCCGATTTCGCCACGCTGGCCATGGAGCAGATCGTCAACCAGGCGGCCAAGATGCGCTTCATGCTGGGCGGCGAGGTTTCCGTTCCCGTGGTGATGCGCTTTCCGGCCGGCTCGGGCACGGGTGCCGCCGCGCAGCACAGCCAGAGCCTGGAGGCCTGGCTCGGCCATGTGCCGGGCCTGAAGGTCATTCAGCCGGCGACGCCTTATGATGCCAAGGGCATGCTTTTGGCCGCCGTCGCCGACCCCGATCCGGTGATGATCTTCGAGCACAAGCTGCTCTACAAGGTGAAGGGCCCGGTGCCGGAAGGCTACTACACGGTGCCGATCGGCAAGGCCGACATCCGCCGCGAAGGCCGGGATCTCACCATCGTCGCCACCTCGATCATGGTGCAGAAGGCGCTCGACGCCGCCGCCACGCTGGAAGCCGAGGGCATCGACGTCGAAGTCGTCGATCTCCGGACCATCCGGCCGATGGACAAGCAGACCGTCATCGACAGCGTCAAGAAGACGTCGCGGCTGATGTGCGTCTACGAAGCGGTCAAGACCCTGGGTGTCGGCGCCGAGGTCAGCGCCATGATCGCCGAGAGCGAGGCATTCGACTATCTCGACGCACCGATCGTGCGGCTGGGCGGCGCCGAGACGCCGATTCCCTACAATCCGGAGCTCGAAAAGGCCACCGTGCCCCAGGTTCCCGACATCATCACCGCCGCGCGCGACCTCGTGAAAGGGGTTCGCTGAGACATGCCGACAGAAGTCATTCTTCCCAAGGTCGACATGGACATGGCGACCGGACAGATCTCGCGCTGGTTCGCCACCGAAGGCCAGCAGGTCAAGAAGGGCGACGTGCTGTTCGAGATCGAGACCGACAAGGCGGCGATGGAGATCGACGCGCCGGCCAGCGGCGTGCTGCGCGACGTGACTGGCAAGGAAGGCGTCGACATTCCGGTCGGCGCGCCGGTCGCCTGGATCTATGCCGATGGCGAGGCTTATGGGGCCAAGCAAGACACGGCGCCAATCTCCCCCCTTGTGGGGGAGATGTCGACCAAGTCGACAGAGGGGGGCGCTGTCCCGCCAACGTCGCATTCTGTCACGCCCCCCTCTGCCTTGCCGGGCATCTCCCCCTCTGGGGGGGAGATCGGCCAATCGCCGTCGGGCGCACGCGCGACACCGCTTGCTCGTCGTCTGGCGCGTGAGGCGGGCCTTGCCCTTGCCAGCATCACCGGCACCGGTCCTTACGGCCGCGTGGTCAAGGCGGATATTGACGCGGCGATTGCCAAGGGCGGTGCCAAAGAGGCCCCAGCATTGGCTCCTGAAGCTCCCGCCGCCGCTGCTGCTTCCGCTCCTGCCGTGAAGGCGATGTCGGACGACCAGGTGCTGAAGCTGTTCGAGGAAGGCTCCTACGAGCTGGTCCCGCACGACAATATGCGCAAGACCATCGCGCGCCGCCTGGTCGAGGCCAAGACCACCATTCCGCATTTCTACCTGACGCTCGACTGCGAACTCGACGCGCTGCTGGCGCTGCGCACGCAGATCAATGCCGCCGCACCGATAAAGAAGACCGACAAGGGCGAGGCTCCCGCCTACAAGCTGTCGGTCAACGACATGGTCATCAAGGCGATGGCCATGGCGCTGAAGGCGGTGCCGGATGCCAATGCCTCATGGACCGAAAGCGCCATGGTCAAGCACAAGCATGCCGATGTCGGCGTCGCCGTCTCGATCCCCGGTGGGCTGATCACGCCGATCATCCGGCATGCCGACGAGAAGTCGCTGTCCACCATCTCCAACGAGATGAAGGATCTGGCGAGTCGTGCACGCAGCCGCAAGCTGAAGCCGGAAGAGTATCAGGGCGGCACCACGGCCGTGTCGAACCTCGGCATGTTCGGCATCAAGGACTTCGCCGCCGTCATCAACCCGCCGCATGCGACGATCCTGGCGGTCGGGGCCGGCGAGGAGCGGGCCGTGGTCAGGAACGGCGAGATCAAAATAGCCACCGTGATGTCGGTGACGCTGTCGACGGACCATCGTGCCGTCGACGGGGCACTTGGCGCCGAACTGCTGGTCGCCTTCAAGCGGCTGATCGAGAATCCGATGGGGCTGTTGGTATAGGGCGTGTTGACAATCGAGTGAGGCCGGCCTGCAAAGCCGGCTCACATTCAGAAACGACTTGTCAGGCGTCGACCCTTGACCCATCTTCCCCAGCGGATCGCGTTCAAGGGAGGCAAGCATGCCTGCATTCGACCCGTCTGACGTCAAAACCCTGTTCGGCAAGGTCATGGGTGCCTCGCCGTCCGATATCAAGCTTGTGGCGCAGCGCCTGCACGATCACGCTTTCGAGCCGCGCATGTCGGCGGACGAGACGAGGCAGCTTGTCGCCAGCCTTGGTTATGACAGCCTGGACGCGTTCTGCGCCGATATCGGCCTGCCCGTCCATATTGCGGAGCGCTGGAGCCGTTTCGGCGTTTCCGGCGAGATGAAGCAGGTGTTCACGCTGCTGGCGGCCCAGCGCAGGCGGGTTGCCGAGGCGATCGCCGAATTCGAATCCATGACGCATGTCGGCGTCGAGGATTTCTTGCGCGAGCGCGGACTTATCTAGCTCGAACCGACGGTCAGAGCGAAAGCTGTCTTAGCCGCCCTTGGCCAGCAGCGCCGTGGCCGTTTCGCTGTCGGTGATCAGCACGTTGATGCTGACGGCTTTCAGCGCGGCCAGGATCGCGGCCACCTTGCGTTTTCCGCCAGCGGCCAGCACGACATTCGGCACCTGGCCGACCATTTCGAGATCGATGGCCATGACGCGCCCGTTGACTTCGTGATCGACCAGCCTGCCGGCGGCATCGACGAAGTAGCACAGCATATTGGCGACCGCGCCTTTCGCCTTCAATGGCGCGATCAGCGATGACGGCACGATGCCATGGCGGAAGATGGTGGCGTCCGGCGACATGTCGCCGACGGTGAGCAGAGCAATATCGGCGGCCGCGGCGCGGCGGCGCACGTCCTGCAGGGTCGGCTGTGCCCACAGGAGATCGCGAAGCGAAGGATTGTCCACCATCACCGGCGCGGTGATCTGGTAGCTGTCGACCTCGAAGACATCTGCGACCTTGGCCGCGACGATCGACGGGTTGATCCATTGCGAATGCGGCAGGCTGCCGACAAGTGCCACCACCGAAGCGCGCTTCAGCTGCCGGCGGGCGAGGAAACCCAGGCTGGCATGGAGCGTCGCGCCGCCGCCGATCGCCAGCGTCATGCCATCCCGCATCTGCTCGCCGAGATAGGCCGCGACGGCATGGCCGATCGCCTTCTCCAGATGTTCGTGCGCCGAGGGTGTCGGGATGACGACAGCGGCGTTGAGCCCCCAGCGCTCTTCCAGCTGCCGCTCGAGCGCCACCTGCTCGGCGGTGGGCGCGTTGATCATGGTGACGACGATGCCTTCCGCGGTGCAGGCGGCCAACGTGCGCATGACCTTCACCCGGGAGACATCGAGCTTCTCGGCGATCTGCTCCTGCGTGAAACCCTCGACATAATAGAGCCAGGCCGTCTTGACGTTGAGGTCCGACGAGACCATCGGCAGGCGAGCCGGTCTGGGTTTTTCGGCGGGCATCGGTTCAGGTCCCTCATGAGCCATGATCTGGCGGCGTTGCCCTCATCGGAGGAACGCCGGCCGGATGTCAACTGGATGCCGGCTTGCGGCATTCCGATTGTCGCACATCTCTGTTCATTTGTAATTGACATTGTACATATGAACATATTTTGTGGGGTCCACGCGCTGTGTCATCCACCAGTCATATGCGCCGTGCAGGGAGGAAGAGACGGGGAGCCGGCCAAGGGCCGGACCGGTCATGCACAGACAAGACAGGAGGTCTCATGAAGACGCTATTCATCAAGCTGCTGGCGAGCCAGCTGGCGCTCGCGGCAACTTTGTTTGCCGGCGTGGCAAGTGCCGAAACACTGACGCTCTATACATCGCAGCCGGAAGCCGACGCGGCCAAGACCGTGGATGCCTTCAAGAAGGCGCAACCCGGCATCGACGTGACCATCTATCGTTCCGGAACCAGCGACATCCTGACCAAGATGGCGGCCGAGTTCGCCGCCGGAAGCCCGCAGGCCGACGTACTGTTGATCGCCGACGCGGTCTCAATGGAGCTGCTGAAGAAAGACGACAGGCTGATGGCCTATCCCGAGGCCAAGCTCGACGGCATCGAGGCCGACGCCTATGACGCCGACAAGACCTATTTCGGCAGCAAGCTGATCACCACCGGGATCGTCTACAACACCGCTGCCGCGGAAAAGCCGGAGCATTGGGCCGACCTTGCCAAGCCGGCCTATGCCGATGGGTTGGTCATGCCGAGCCCGCTCTATTCGGGAGCGGCCGCCTATCTGCTCTCGGGTTTCGCCGGGGATACGAACTATGGCTGGGATTTCTTCCAGAAGCTCAAGACCAACAACACCGTCAGCGTGCGCGGCAATGGCGCGGTGCTGAAGTCCGTGGCATCGGGCGAGAAGCCCTATGGCATCCTCGTCGACTTCATGGCGATGAACGCCAAGAAGAAGGGGTCGCCGGTCGAGTTCGTGTTCCCCTCGGAAGGCGTTCCGGCGGTGACCGAGCCGGTGGCCATCATGAAGACAGCCAAGAACGTCGACGGCGCCAAGAAATTCGTCGACTTCATTCTGTCGGACGAAGGCCAGAAGCTGGCGCTGTCCATGGGCTATCTGCCGGCACGCGCCTCGGTCGGCCGCCCCGACTGGCTGCCGGAAGGCGTCAATGTCAAGGTGATGCCGTTCGACACCAAGGCAATCGTCGCCAAGACCGACGCCGACAAGGCGAAGTTCCAGGAACTGTTCGGCGGCTGAGCCGGCAATCACGGGGGATGCCGGTCAGACGGCATTCCCCGCGTCGGCGGATCGATCCCAGGAAGCACAATCATGTCAACACGCATCAGGGAAAGCCGGGGGCAGGAAATGGCCCTGACGGCGGCGGTGGCGGTCGTCATCGTGCTGCTTTCGCTGCTGCCCATGCTGCGCCTCGTCAAGGAGATCGTGGCACCCGGCGGAACCCTGTCGACCGTGGCCGTGCAGGCTGGGCTGAGAAGCCCGGCGACCTGGATCGCGACATGGCACACACTGGTCGTCGGCATCGGCGGGACATTGCTTGCCGTGCTGTCGGGAACGCTGGTTGCGGTCCTGGTCTCGCTGACCGACATACGCGGCCGCGGCGCTTTGGTGCTTTGCTACGTCATGCCGCTGATGATTGCGCCGCAGGTGACGGCGCTGGCCTGGCTGCAACTGTTCGGCCCGGCAAGCCCGTTCCTCAAGCTGTTCGGCGCCGCACCGCCACTGGGCACGAAGAATCCGCTCTATTCGACCTCGGGCATCATCCTGCTGCTTGGCGTGCAATACGGCCCGCTGGTCTTCCTGCTGGTGCGGGCCGGCCTGCGCAAGCTGCCGCGCGAACTGGTCGAGGCCGCACGCGCCGGTGGCGCCGGCTGGTTCACCGTGCTTGTCACCATCGTGCTGCCTTTGATGACGCCGTCGATCATGGCGGCCGCGGCGCTGGCCTTCGTCTCCTGCGTCGGCAATTTCGGGATTCCGGCCTTTCTCGGCATTCCCGCCAACTATCTTGTGCTGCCGACGCTCATCTATCAGAAGCTGGCAGGCGGCGGTCCGGCGGTGCTCGGCGAAACCGCGTTCCTCTCGGTGCTGATCGGGGTCATCGCCATGGCCGGCATCCTTGCTCAGGAGGTGATGAGCCGCCGCCGCGACTACCGCATTTCCTCGACGTCGCTGCCGGCTGAGCCCTACGAACTCGGCCGCTGGCGGCCCGCCGTCCAGGCCGGCATGTGGCTGCTGATCGTGCTGGTACTGTTGCTGCCGCTGTTCGGGCTGGTGCTGACCTCGCTGGTGCCGGGCTATGGCATCGCATTGACCGCCAAGACGGCGACGCTCGACAATTACCGTTTCGTGCTGTTCGAGCACGATGCCGCAAAGCGCGCCTTCTTCAACAGTTTCTGGCTGTCTATCGCGGCGGCTTTCTTCGCGGTCATCGTGGCCGTGCCTGTCGGCTATCTCATCGCCTGGGGCAAGCAACGCTGGGTGCGGCTGCTCAACCTGTCGGTCGAACTGCCCTATGCCTTGCCCGGCGTGGTGCTGGCGATCGCCTCGCTGCTGCTGTTCCTGCGGCCGATCCCGTTCACCGGCATCCAGCTCTACAACACGGTCTGGATCATCCTCTATGCTTATCTCGCCCGCTTCCTGGTGCTGGCGCTGCGGCCGACCATCAGCGGCTATCACCAGATCGACAGGGCGCTGGAAGAGGCCGCGCAAGTGGCCGGCGCCGGCCTGTTCACGCGCATGCGTACCATTGTCTTTCCGCTGGTCGCCCCGGCGGCGATCGCAGGCGGCCTGTTGATCTTCATGACGGCGCTCAGCGAACTTACCGTCTCGGCACTGCTGTGGTCCTCAGGCTCCGAGACGATCGGCGTGGTGATGTTTTCCTTCGAGCAGGGCGGCGATTCCAACTATGCGGCGGCGATGTCGGTCATCACGGTCGCGGTCACCTTCGTGCTCATGCTGGTGACCAATCTGCTTGCCCCTCATCTTCCGAGCGGAGTTCTGCCATGGCGCGATTGACCCTAGACAATGTGACCAAGAGCTTCGCAGATTTCGACGCGGTGAAGGATGTCTCGATCGACGTTGCCGACGGCGAGTTCCTCGCTGTGCTCGGGCCCTCCGGCTGCGGCAAGACTACTTTGCTGCGGCTCGTCGCCGGCTTCGAGAAGGTGACATCGGGCGAAATCCGCATCGGCAGCGAGGTCGTGTCGGCCAAGGATGGCAGCGTCGCGCCGGAGAAGCGGCGCGTCGGCATTGTCTTCCAGAATTATGCGCTGTGGCCGCACATGACGGTTGCCGAAAACATCGGCTATTCGCTGAAGGTGGCGAAGCTCGACAAGGCGGTTGCGCGCCAGAAGGTCGAGGACGCGCTCGCCTTGGTCAATCTGCAGGGGCTGGGCGAGCGCCGGCCGGCCAATCTCTCCGGCGGCCAGCGCCAGCGCGTGGCATTGGCGCGATGCCTTGTCGCCGCGCCCTCGCTGGTGCTGTTCGACGAGCCGCTCGCCAATCTCGACGTGCATCTCAGAGCCTCGATGGAGGACGAGTTCGCAGCCTTCCACAAGCGCACCGGCACAACCATCGTCTACATCACCCATGATCAGGCCGAGGCAATGGCGCTGGCCGATCGCATCGCGGTGATGGATCACGGCAGGCTGGCGCAGCTGGCGACGCCACGCGAGCTCTATCATGAGCCGGCAAATGAAATGGTGGCATCCTTCATCTCGCAAGGCATATTGCTGCCGGCGGATGTCCTGACGGGCGAAGAAGGCGGCCATTGCAAGGTCAAGGTTCTCGGAGCCGAGCTGGTGGTCCGCTGCCGCCCCGGCGAGCGACCGCGTGCGGGCGCCAGGATCTGCTGCCGGTCCGCGGATCTCGATGTCTCGCAGGATGGTCCGGGCTTCGATGGCCTCGTCAAGCGGGTGATCTATCAGGGCGGCGCGGCGCGCGTCGAATTCACGCCTGCCGCCGGCCCCGGGCTTACCTTGCATTTCGAGCAGCTCGACCCGGTCACGCTCGAGAGCGGGGCCCAGGCGCGGCTGCGGATAAGGTCCGGATGGCTCATCCCGGCGGAGGCGGCATCGTGATGATGCTGGACCTGCTTGGCGGCTTTGGGGAAAAGGGCCGCACCAGCCTCGCTGTCAGCAGTGGCGACGACCGCATCCTGCTCGATGTCGGCATCAAGGTTGGCGCTTCCGGGGCGGAGTATTATCCGGCGCTCAACGGATCGGTCGGCGACATCGATGCGCTTTTTGTCTCGCACGCCCATGAGGATCATGTCGGCGCGCTGAGCTGGCTGTTGTCGCGCGGCTATGCCGGCCCGGTCTTCATGACGGCCGAAACGCGCGACGAGGCGCCGGCCACGCTCGCCGCCTATGCCGAGCCGGAGGATCTCGGGCGGTTTCCGTTCCCGCTCGATCGTGTCGAAATCTTCGAACCCGGCGACACGTTGAAAAGTGGCAAACTCACGATCCGGACCGGGCGGTCGGGACATGTCGTGGGCGGCGTCTGGTTCGCTGTCGACAACGGGAAAAGCCGCGTCGCCTATTCGGGCGATGTGGTGCCGGATAGCCATGTATTCGTTATGGACACGATCCCGCATTGCGATCTTCTGGTCTTCGATGCCTCCTACGGCGCCGATCCCGTATCTGGGGCGGCGCGGGCGCGGGAAATTTCCGAATGGGTGGCAAGGCATCCGCAGGGGTGCCTCCTGCCGACGCCTTTGTCGGGGCGGTCGCTGGAATTGATCGCCGCGCTGCCGGGCCCGTTTGCCATCCATGCCGGCATGCGTTCCTCCCTGGAAGGGCAGATTGGCGCCACGGCGGCCTTGTTGCCTGGGGTTTCCGAACGCCTGCGTGCCCGGCTAGCAAGTGCCGCCGACTGGACTGATGCCGATCCCTTGCCTTCGCTGCCGTTGCTGGCCGATGACGGCATGGGCGAGGCCGGGCCGTCGTCGCGCCTGTTGCCGCGCGCAGATCAGGCTGGGTTCCCTGTGCTGCTCACCGGGCATCTGCCGGCTGGTTCTCCGGGTGATCTCCTGTACAGAGCCGGCAGGGCGGACTGGGTGCGCATGCCGACCCATCCGACGCTGTCGGGAAATGTCGCGATCTGGGAGAGGGCGGGAGAGCCTGAAGCGCTCGGTCATTCCTGTACCACCGATCTTCTCGCCGACCTCAAGAGCCACATCCCGTCACTGCGCGCGCAATGCCGCACAGGCCAGCGCATCATGGTGCCGCAAGGAAGCAAATAATGAGAATCCTGATCTGCAATGACGACGGCATCGAGGCGCCGGGCCTTGCCCGCCTCGCCAACGCCGCCGGCGGGTTGAGCGACGATGTGTGGGTGGTCGCGCCCGACGGCAAGCGCACCGCCGCCGGTTCGTCGCTGACCATCGCCAGGCCGTTGACGATGCGGCGCGTCAAGCCGAACTGGTATTCCTGCTCCGGCACGCCGGCCGATTGCGTGGTGAGCGCGATGACGTGGCTGTTCGCCGACGCCAGGAAGCCGGATCTGGTGCTGTCGGGCGTCAATGACGGCCGCAACGTGGCCGAGGACCTCGCCTATTCCGGCACGCTTGGCATTGCCCGGGAGGCAACCTTCTGGGGGGTGTCGGCGATCGGCTTCTCGCGGGTGAAAAACCCCGATTTCACTGACGGCGACGACCGGTGGCTTGGCGCGCTGATCGCTTCATTGTGGCAGTCGCGTGCCGATTGGGCGACAGAGGGCCATTGGCTCAGCATCAACCTGCCGACCGCCTTGCCGGCTGAAATCCGCCAGCCGCGCATTGGCCGCGACAAGATCGGCCGCACCGCCGAAATCGTGGAAAGCGACGGCGATCGCACGGTCATCACGGTTCCGCGCGGGCGCGCCCATGCCAGTGAGCCGGGCGACGAGAACGAGGCGATCGATGCCGGCTTCGTCAGCATCAACCGGTTGAACTGGTTTGGCGAAACGCGGCTGGATGAGCGGTTTCTGGATGGGATTCCGGGCTGATCTTCTGCGTTCGATCGTCGAGATCACCAAGCTGTCAGCGGCCAAATTGCGCTAATCTGGTGCTTATGCTTGAAGCCGCCGCCATTTCATTCCAAATCGAACAGCGTGAAGGATGAGGCAAGAGAACGGCGTCGGAATCTGTTGTGGGGCATCCCCGCATCGCTGATCCTGCATGCCTTGATCGCGGCGCTCCTGGTGTACGGCCTGCCCCCGCCTCCCCAACAACCGCAGGAGGAGCAGCCGGTCAATGTCGCGATCGTGCCTCCGCCCGTTCAGCCAAAGCCAAAACCTGTTCCCCCGCCGCCGCCCAAGGAAACCAAAACCGAAAAGCCACCGGAACCCAAGGTCGAAAAGCCGCCCGAGCAGCCGCCCAAGCCGGCGAACACTCCAGCCCTGAAGCCAGTTTTCCAATATGGCAAGAAGGATACCGGACCGGAGAAGTCTGTCGACGGAGGCAGCGCTCAAGCCAATGCGCCGTCGCCGGCCAAGGATGAGGCCGCGAAGCCGCCAGTCGAACCGAAGCCCGCGCTCTCCCAATCCGCTCCTCCTGCAAATCCCGAGCAAAAGGCAGAGTCCAGCAAGCCCGACGAGAAGCCGGTAACCGCCCCGCCGGATGCCAAGCCCGCGCAAAGCGAGGAGAAGCAGACGACCGAGGAAGCCGACAAACAGCAACCAGACAAACAGGAGGCGGCACCGCAAACCGCCGAAAAGCAGGCGGTCGTGGCGCCGAAGCCATTGGCTGCCCAGGCCGGCGACAAGCCAGCGCCGCCACCCTCAGCCGAAAAGGCAAAGCCCAAACCCGCAAAGACGATGAATTTCAAATCCGCAAAAGCCTTCAAGGCGCCAAGCGGGAAGACAGGCAAGTCAAATCCCGCGAACACCGCGGCCGGATCGCCGATGTATTCCGGCCTTCCGGGCGTCCGAAAGCTTTATTCGCAGGGCGCGACCGGCGACGCGTTGGCCACAAGCTCCATGGACAACGTCCCGCGCGATCAGCGCGTTGCCAACCTTTGCGGCAACGTTCTGAACCAGGAATTGCAGAGCGCCGATTATTCGCCCAAATGGGTGCCGACCATTCCGCTGAAGACAGGCAATGTCCTCAATCCTCCGCAGTCCGCCTTCAGCACGAGAACAACGTGGTACAGCCTGAATTTCCGGTGCGAGGTCGACGCGGATGCGACGAGGGTCCTGTCCTTCAACTTCCGTGTGGGACCGTTGATCCCGCCCGGCGAATGGACGCGACTTGGATTAACCAAGTATCCGCTGAACTAAGGCCGGCACGCCGAGCACGGACAGTTATCGGCTAACGTCATGCCGGTCAGCAAAGGCGAAATCAGTACCAGCCGCCGTCAGCCGCGCGCCATGGCATGGCCACCGCCGGTGTAGCCAATTGCCGTCATGCCGGCGGCAATCGCGCTCGGGCTGCCCTGATGGGGTGATCCAAAATCGACAAGCTGTCAGCAGCCAATTTGCGTCAATCCAGTGCTTACGCTTGAAGCCGCCGCTATTTCATTCCACATCGGTCAGCATGAAGGACGAGGCACGAGAACGGCGTCGGAATCTGCTGTGGGGCATCCCCGCATCGCTGATCCTGCACGTGCTTGTCGCGGCGATCCTGATTTATGGCCTGCCAATTCCTCCCCAAAAGCCGCAGGAGGAGCAGCCGGTCAATGTCGCGCTCGTGCCTCCGCCCGATCAGCCGAAACCGAAACCTGCTCCCGTGCCGCCGCCCAAGCCACCCGAGCCGAAGGTTGAAAAACCGCCTGAGCAGAAGGTCGAAAAACCACCTTCGCCGGAAAAGCAGCCTAATAAGCCACCGCCAGTCGAGGTCCTGAAGCCCGTTTTTCAGTTCGGCGACAAGGATGCCGGTCCGAGGAAATCCCTGGATGGGGCCAGTGCTCAGGACAGTTCGCCGGCGCCGGCCAAGGATGACGCTTCAAAGCCGCAGGCCGAGCCGAAGCCCGCGGACAGCCAACCTGTCCCGCCGACAGACTCCGAGGCAGCTAAACAAGAGGCAGACAAGCAGGCGGCGCTCGACGCCGCCAAGCAAGAGGGCGCGGCACCAGCGCCTTTGGCTGCCGACGGCGAGATCGAGCTTCCCACATCAGCCGAAGCGCCGAAGCCCAAACCCGCGAATGTGCCGAAGCCCAGCCCCTCAAAGGCCTCGAAGTCTGCATCGCAGCGCTCTTCGAGTCTGCCAGGCGTTCGCAAGCTCTATTCGCAAGGCGCTACCGGCGATGCGCTGGCCACGACCTCGATGGGTGGGGTGGCTCGCGGTCAGCGTGCCGCCAGACTTTGCGCCAGCGCGTTGCAGCAGCAACTGCTGGATGCCTCTTATTTTCCCAAATGGGTGCCATCCGTTCCACTGAAGGTGGGCAATATTCTAAACGCCCCGGATGTCGCCTTCAGCACGACAACCGCATGGTACTACCTGAGCTTTCGCTGCGAGGTCGACACGGATGCGACCAAGGTGCTGTCCTTCAACTTCCGTGTGGGGGCAGCAATTCCGCCCAGCGAATGGGCCGGTCTTAAATTACCCAGTCCCTACTAGAACAGTTCACCGTTTCACGGAAACGCCGAACTGTTCTGCTCTTTGTTCGGACGCAATTCCGGACGGAAACCGCTACACTTTTCCTCGAATTGCCCTGGATCAGGCCGGCACGCCAAGCCCCGACAATTGCCGGCTAACTTCTTGCCAGTCGGCACAGACGAAATCGGCACCAGCCGCCGTCAGCCGCGCGCCATGTTCGGCATAGGTGTGGCCGCCCCCGGTGTAGCCGATCGCCGTCATGCCGGCGGCGACCGCGCCCTGGATGCCGAAGGGGGAATCCTCGATGACGATGCAGTCGGCCGGGTCGGCGCCCAGCCTGGCGGCGGCGAACAGGAAGATGTCGGGCGCCGGCTTGCCGTTCTTGACCATCGAGGAACTGTAGATCGCATCGCCGAAGAAATGCGCCAGCCCGGTGACGGCAAGGCTGTGGTTTATCCGCTCGACGGAGGATGACGAGGCAACGCAGCGGTCGCCCTCGAGCGTTTCCAGAAACGCTGTTATGCCGGGGGTCGGCTTCAATTCCTCGGTGAACAGGACCTTGGTCTCGGCCCAGATGTCGCCGTCGGCGGCGGCGGGAAACTGGTGGCCGGTCAATTCCCTGATCCGCACGATGATGTCGGACTGCTTCATGCCGACGCACTGGGCGATGATGCCGCCATGGACGCCGGGCATGCCGTGCTTTTCATAGACGCGCTCATAGGCCCTGGCTGCCAGCGGCTCGCTGTCGACGAGCACGCCGTCGCAATCGAAAATGATAGGCCTTGGTCGCGCCACGCACTTGTCTCCTCAAGTCAATTTCCGCACATCGCTATCGGCAAAAAGTCAAATGTTCAATAGCGCGATGGCTGAAGGCGCCTGGGGCTCGAAACCGAAGAGCAGTCAAAGCTGGCGCAGGGCATCGCTTGCGCGGGAGGACCCGAGCGCTCGCTGCATGGCTTGCCGCGACTGTGCGCGGTCGGGCGTGATCCAGTTCGGCTCGGCACCGAGGAAGCGGTCGAGGAAAGCCACCGCATAGGCCGGCATCTCAGTGACATTCTCGCGATAGGACCACCAGGTGCGCAGGTCGTCGGCGCATTTGTCGATGCTGGGCGCCGTGCCGAACTCCTGTTCGTAGATGGCTGAGATCACCGAGACGCAGTAGTTGGTGTAGAGGAAGCCTTCCGGCCAGAAGCGGATGATTTCCAGCGTGCCGGCATTCTGATCCGTCTCGATGAGCCGCGCGAGACCGGAGATCTCCCTGGCCGGCGCCTGTTTGATCAGTTCGCGCAGCACGAGGCCGGCGGCAAAGACGATGAAGTCGGCGCGGTCTATCGCGGCAAAGCGCTTCTGCGCCTCCATGATCTCGACCCAGTCGAGAAAAGCTCGGGTGAGCTTCGCCTCGTCGATTTCGTAACGCACGCCGAACGTGTCCGAAACCACCTTGGCGCTGCCGCGGAAGGTGGCGCGGAACCAGCGCAACTGCCGCAACCGGTGGCGCAGGTCGGGCATGAGGGCCAGTTCATCCCTGAAGGGCAGTTCCATTGCATGCATCCCGTTTGGTGGCAGGTTAGCACAGCCGCGTCGCCGCCGAAATCGGCCGCCGGTCCTGTGGATGACCGCGATCAAGGCTAATATCATACATATTGACATTCTCGGAAACAAATGTTCTCACTTTGCTGTTGTCGCGCGCCGGTCCAAGGTGCGGTGCAATCGAGGCTTCGGGAGGAGAACCGAATGGCGATTTGGCAGTGGGGACTGCTTCTGCTGGTTATTGTGTGGGCGCTGCAGTCGCTCGGCGTCTGGCTGCAGATGCGGCACTATTCGGATGTCTTCCGGGGCGTCACCGACCAGTACAAGGATGGCTTCGTCGGAGCCGGCAATTTTCGCGGCCGGCTGGCCAAGGGCACCATCGCGCTTGTCGTGGTGACGCCCGACCTGATCGTGCGCCGCATGATGGTGATGAGCGGCCGTTCCGTTTTCACCAAGTTCAAAAGACATGAAGAATTCGAGGGTGTTCCCCTCGATCGACTCCGGTCCAACCCTGCGATCATGGGGGAGGGGGAACCCGGTGTGGCCGAGGCCGTGAAGCGGGCGATCGAACAGATCGACAAAGCACGGTCGGAGCCGGGGAAGAAGCCGGGCCTAACCGGCTTGAATGTAGCAAGGGCCTAGAGTCGGATGATTTCAGGTCTGTTCGACCTGAAATCTGAATCCGCCTCTAAATCAAAGGGATAGAGCATGATGTCGTCCGAAAGCGGTTTCACACTTTTCGGCATCATGTTCTGAGGACGCCGTGCGCCGACTGGGATCAACCGGCCGACCGGCATAAGGAGGAGAAATGTCTGTATTTTCGTTGTTGGCGCAGCATGCCGACATGGCCGTGCACAATCTGCATGTCGCAGGTGCGATGGTCTCGGATGCTGCATTGCATGGCAAGCTCGCCGTCGAGCATGCTTCCGATCATCTCGTTGTCCTTGCGCAAGCAGACAGCGGGCCCATCACCGTCGACCAGTTCAAGGAAAAGCTGAAGGACGTCCAGCAGGAAGAGCAGCTCGGCTGGCTGACCGCCATCGGCAAGTACTTCATCGGCATCTTCCAGAAGGGCGGCGAAGTGTTCGCCGGCTTCGTCACCGGCATTATTCCTACGCTGGTGGTGCTGATGACCGCTTTCTACGCCGTCACCGAACTGGTCGGCGAGGAGCGCGTGCATGGCCTTGCGCGCGGCGCCGGCAGGATTGCCTTGACCCGCTATACGCTGCTGCCGCTGCTGGCGGTGTTCTTCCTCACCAATCCGATGGCCTATACGTTCGGATCGTTCCTGGAAGAAAAGCACAAGCCGGCTTTCTATGACGCGGCCGTGTCCTACGTGCATCCGCCGCTTGGCCTGTTCCCGCACATCAATCCCGGCGAATATTTCGTCTGGGGCGGTATCCTCGTGGCTCTGCTCGAGCTTGAGAAGAAGGGCGTCGTCGTCGCCGGTTACCACGTCAAGGTGGCGATCTGGTACGCCATTGTCGGCCTCGTCGTCATCCTGCTCAAGGGCATGCTGACCGAGCGGATCACCACCATCATGGCACGCCGCCAGGGCGTCGAGCTGTAAGGGCGGGGAGGACAATCATGGCCAAGACATACAAAGCCGTAAAGATCTCCCGGGGTTCCACCGGCTGGGGCGGCCCGCTCGTCATCGAGCCGACCGCGCAGCGCGACAAGGTCGTCTCCGTCACCGGCGGCGGCATCCATCCCGTGGCCCAGCTTATCGCCGACATGACCGGTGCCACGGCCGTCGACGGCTTCAAGGCGCCGCCGGTCGAAGGCGAGATGGCGGTTGTCGTCGTCGATTGCGGCGGCACCGCACGATGCGGCGTCTATCCGCGCAAGCGCATTCCGACCGTCAATCTGACGCCGGTCGGCCAGGCTGGGCCGCTCGCCCAGTTCATCACGGAGGACATCTACGTTTCGGGCGTGAAGCCGGCCAACGTCACAATGGCGGACGGGTCCGAGGCGGTCACCACCGCGGGGGGAGCAGCATCGATGAGTTCAGGCAACAACACTGCAGCCGCGGCGCCACAGCCGCTGCCGAGCGAAGGCGGGCTGATCGGCCTGATCAGCTCGATCGGCCGCGTCATGGGCCGGGTGGTCGGCATTTTCTTCAATTCCGGCCGCCGTACCATCGACCAGGTGGTGCGCAACGTGCTGCCGTTCATGGCCTTCGTGACCATGCTTATCGGCCTGATCCTCTACACCGGCATTGGCGATGTGCTCGCCCAGCCGATGGGGCCGCTGGCCAACAACATCGTCGGCCTGCTGATCATCTCGGCCATTTGCGGCCTGCCGTTCCTGTCGCCCATCCTGGGGCCAGGCGCTGTCATCGCGCAGGTCATCGGCGTGGCCATCATCGGCCCGCAGATCGCCAACGGCACGATTTCGCCGGCGATGGCCCTGCCAGCGTTGTTTGCCTACAACACCCAGGTCGGCTGCGATTTCGTGCCTGTCGGCCTGGCGCTCGGTGAAGCCAAGCCGAAAACCATCGAAATCGGCGTGCCGGCGGTGCTCATCAGCCGCCAGATCATGGGCCCGGTCTCGGTGTTGATCGCCTGGGTCGTCTCACTGATCGTGTTTTAAAGAGAGTAAGGAAATGAGGTTCGCCATATGACGGTTCTGTTGAGAACACGGGTCACTTCCATCGGACCCGAAGTGGCGGATCTTGCCGAAGGGGGCGTGCTCATCCTGTTCGCGGATGGCTCGCCGCCGGAGCTTGCGGAAGTCTCCGTCCTGCACAAGACGGAGCAGGGACCAAGTGACGGAGCGCCCGCCAAGGGCGCTTCGATCACCGTCGGTTCGGTTTCAGCCGTCATAACGGCGGTTGGCTCAAGCGCATGGAGCAAGGTGCTCGAGATGGGCCATGTCGTCATCTCGTTCAACGGCGCCACCGAGGCCGAGAGGCCGGGCGAGATCTGCGCATCGCGGGTCGATACCCAGGCCCTCGTGGCCGCCCTGGAGACAGGCGCGATCATCACCATCGCCGCCTGAACACACTCGCGCTGGGACTGTCCGGTCTTGGCGCCAAGAGCAATTCCAGGAAAAGTGTGAAACGGTTTTCCGTTCGGAATTGCGTCAAAACAAAGAGTTAGAGCTATCTCGCCGTTTCTGTGAACTGGCAGAAATAGCTCTGGGAAAAGCAGAGTATTTGCCATGGAACGCTCGACCATCGTCAGGGTGCATGAAGGTTTGCATGCCCGTCCCGCCACGCGGTTCGTCAAACTCGCCAAGGGTTTCGAATCCGATGTCGAACTGGTCAAGGACGGCAAGGCTGTCAGCGCCAAGAGCTCGGTCAAACTGATGCTGCTGGCGGTCAAGGAAAACCAGGAAGTCACCGTTCGGGCGAACGGCGCGGATGCCATCGAGGCGATCGAAGCGCTGATCGGCTATCTCGAAAACCCCAAGGCTGGTCTCGACGACGAAGCGGGGCCGCAGAGCCCGGCCAACGATGCCGGGCCGGAAGTGGCAGCCGCACCAGCGGCCGAATCCGCGCTCGCGGCATCCGGCGAAGCGAATGGCCTACGCGGTGTCGCGGCAAGCGAGGGTGTCGCGATCGGGCCGGCTTTCGCGCATTTCCCGCCTGATATCACCGGGCAGGGCCGCACGCTGCAGGCTGAAGAGATCCCCGGCGAGATCGACAGGTTCCGCGCCGCCGTCGCCGCCGTCCAGGCGCGCATGGATCGCGCCTTGGCGCAGGACAGCCTGTCGGCCGGAGACCGTGGCATCGTCGCGGCACTCAGGGATATCGCCGCCGATGACAGCCTGACCGGCGAGGCCGAGAAGGCGATCAAGGGTGGCAACGACGCGATCTCGGCCGTCATCACCGCCGCGTCCGCCATCGCCGCCGATTTCAGCGCCGTCGACGATCACTACCTCAATGCGCGCGCTGATGACGTTCACGCCGTGGGGCGGCAGATCTGTCTCGTCCTGCTTGGGCAGGACGACGTCAGCCTCGAGAACATTCCGCAGGGAGCCATCCTGATCGCCGACGATATCGGCGCCTGGGACCTGGCGCGCGCGCCGCTGAAACGCATCGGCGGGGTGATTTGCGGCCATGGCGGCGCCACCTCGCATATCGCCATCATTGCCCGCTCGCATGGCATTCCGGCGGTGCTGGGCCTCGGCGACCAGATCAATGCCTTGCGCACGGCTCGCGACGTGGCGCTCGACGGCAACACCGGCCATGTCATCATCGACCCCGACGAGGCGACGCGTGCCGAATTCGCCGGCCGTGTCGAAGCGGCGGCGAGCGAGCGTGCCGGCCTGACCGCCTTCAAGACGGTGACGCCGAAGCGCGCCGACGGCAGGGTGATCGAGGTCGCGGCCAATATCGGTTCGCTCGAGGAAATCGAAGCGGCGCAGGAGGCCGGAGCCATGGGCGTCGGCCTGTTCCGCACCGAGCTTCTGTTCATGCGCCACATGCATCTGCCCTCCGAAGACATGCAGGCCGAGACCTATGCGGCGCTGGCCAAGGCCTTCGATCCCTATCCGGTCATCGTGCGCACGCTCGACATAGGCGGCGACAAGCCGATCGCCGGCATCGAGTTTCCCGACGAGGAAAACCCCTTCCTCGGCTGGCGCGGCATCCGTATGTGCCTCGACCGGCCCGATATCTTCAAGCGTCAGCTCAGGGCGCTGCTCAGGGCGGCCGTGCACGGCAACATCAAGGTGATGCTGCCGATGGTGTCCGATATTTCGGAAGTCACGCGCACCCGCGTGCTGGTCGATGAATGCGCCGCCGAACTCAAGGCCGAAGGCGTGCCGCATGCGACGTTCGATCTCGGCGTGATGATCGAGACCCCGGCCGCCGTGCTGATCGCCCCGGCGCTGGCCAAGGAAGTGGCCTTCTTCTCGATCGGCACCAACGACCTGACCCAGTACATCATGGCCGCCGACCGGCTGAACCCGACCGTGGCCAAGCTCAACGACGTCACCAATCCAGCGGTCATGTCGGCGATCGAGCTGACGGCAAAAGCCGGCGTCGCCGCCGGCATCATGGTCGGCATGTGCGGCGAGGCGGCCGGGCGACCGGACCTGATCCCGGCCTTCGTGAAAATGGGGCTGACCGAACTTTCGATGAGCCCGGCCTCGATCCAGCGCGCCAAGAAAACAATCACGGCCATGATAGCCGGGGAATAGATTTCCGAAAGCGCTGCTGGGGCTTACGGCAAATGCGCAAGCAAGGTGGCGAAGACAGGCGTCAGCTCATCGACCGGGCTTGCCTTGGCGCAGGCCTGCAGGATGCGGTCATGACGGATATCGACCGCCAGGATCGCGATCTCCAGCATGTCCGGCTCCGGCGCGCCGTCACGCCCGGTGGTCGCCAGGCCGCAGGCCAGAACGACTGGCGCCAGGCAGCTTATGTCGAGGGCCCGCTCCCCCGCCATTTCCGGCGCGGCTTCGCCAAAGCGGACCGGACGCTGGCCGAGCAACTCGACCAGCAACGCAGCGCAGGTGGCCGCGATTGCCGGCAGCCCGGCACCCGGCGCGGCCAGGGCCGCCAGCAGATCGGCATTGCGCTTTCGCATGGCGGCGTGAGCGGCTGCGAAATCGGCTTCATGGATGCGGGCGTTTTCGACCTTGAGCCCGGCAAGCACCGCCTTGGCCAGATAGTACATGTCGCGCCGGAAGAGGCGCTCGGCGCTCAACTGCCGCTCTTCGTTTCCGGCCGGGAAATAGGTGCCAAGGCCCTTTACGGTCGTGCCGTCCACCTTGATCGGACGCTCATGCGGGACAAAGGATTCGGCGATCGACAGCGCTTCGTCGACGGCGCTGGCGGCATGGCTGAGCAGGCCTTCGATGCCCTTGCCCGGAAACGGCGGCAGATGACTGGTCGCCTCGCGCAGGACGCTGGCGTCGCCGCTGCCGTCATGGCGGCTCTGCCTGATGATGTCCCGGACTTCCCGCAACCGGTCCTTCAGGTTGACGCGGACGTCTTCGGAGATTTGTCGGAGCATCGCGGTTTGCCTCGAAAGTGCCGTGGAATGCCGCCTGCAAGGGGCGGCCACCAACTCTACATTGTTCCTATCGATTGGTAGATCAATAGGCGATACTAGACCAGCACGCAGAATCGGTGACGGCGCGCGCGTTCGTCACCGCGGGGGAGGGATGATTTGGCCAGGCGACGACAAATCGACGAAGGTCGGGCGGGTGCCGAAGCGACCGAACAGGTCGTCAGCGAAAGCCGGACGGATCGTCTGAGGATTCGGGCCGCCTGGATGTATTTCGTCGAGCAGATGACGCAGAACGAGATCGCCGACGTGCTTGGCGTCGGCCGCGTCACCATTGTGCGCATGCTGGCGGAAGCGCGTTCGCGCAACGAGGTCAAGATCACCATCGAGAGCGAATTGTCGGAGATCGTGCGGCTGGAGCGCGCGCTGGAGCGGACGTTCGGCCTGCAGCAGGCGCTGGTGGCACCGCTCACCGCGCCGAATGCCGACCCGATCCCCGCGATCAGCGCCAAGACCGGGATCTTCCTGTCCGATACGATGAAATCCGGCATGCGCGTCGGCGTCGGCTGGGGCCGGACGTTGTTCTCGAGCCTGCCGTTCATCAGCGCCAAGTCGCTCTCCGAGTTCAAGGTCATCTCGCTGCTGGGCGGCGTTGGCGTCGCGCGTCGCTACAATCCGGCGGAGTTCGCCTGGCGGTTCGCCCAGGTTTTCCAGGGTGACGGCTATCTCATTCCGACACCGGCCGTTGTCGACAGCGTCGAGACCAAGATAGCGCTGGTGGAGCGCTGCGGCCTGCAGGAAATCTTCGAGATGGCCGACACGCTTGACGCCGTGCTGCTGTCGATCGGCGGCATCGCCTCGGCGACGACCTTCTATCGGGGCGGCTTCCTCAAGGAGGCGGAGCGCGAGGCGCTGGTGTCGCGCGGCGCGGTCGGAGACCTTCTGTTCCATTTCTTCGACCGCAATGGCGATCTGGTCGACCATCCGATCAACAGCCTCGTGATGTCGGTGGATGTCGACCGCCTGCGCAAGGCGCCGATCCGCATCCTGACCTCCGGCGGCGAGGAGAAGATCGAGGCCCTGCTCGGCGCCATGAACTTGATCGCGCCGACGATCCTGATCACCGACGAGGAGAGCGCGAGGCGCATGCTCGAGGCGGTCAGCGCAGGCTGAAGGACCCCGTAATGTAATCGGGCCAGGCCTGCTGCTCGTCGAAAACGGCGGCAAGATCCGGTGTGTCCGCCAGTATCCCGCTGAGAACCAGTGCCGTGGCGATGCCGGAACCGTTTCCGCCCGCAATGTCATGCTCGACGCTGTCGCCAACGCAGACCACACTGGCGCGATCGGGCTCGCCGGCCAGTGCCAGTGCCGCGTCGAAAATCGCCGGATAGGGCTTGCCGATGCGGATAACGCCGCCGCCGAGGTCTTCGTAGAGATCTGCGATCTCGCCCGCGCCGAAACGGGGTCCGACCGCTGTCAGCATGATCCGGTCGGGGTTGGTGCAGAAGCACGGCACCTGACGCGCCGCCGCCGGGGCAAGCAGCCGGCGATAGTGGTCGAGGTCATGGCGGTCGCCCTCGCTGGCCGAGATCAGCACCAGTTCGGCGTCTTCGCCAGCCTGTGTCAGCACAAAGGGCAGGCCGTCGACCGCGGTGCGGTCGTCGTCGCGGCTGATCAGCAGGCACTTTGTCCCCGGGCGCAGTCTTCCCGATGCCGCCATGTCATTGAAGGAGCGCCACGCCACCTCGCCGGAGGAGACAAAATGGTCCCAGCTTCCGGCGGCGAAGCCGAGCTTCAGCAGGCGATCTTCATTGGGCTTGGCGCGCTTGCCGGAGTTGGAAATCAGCACCACCGTCTTGCCTGCGCGCTTCAGCGCCGACACTGCCTCCACAGCGCCTGGATAGGGGGCCCGGCCGTCATGCAGCACGCCGAACTGGTCGAGCAGGAAGACCTGGTAGTGCTGAGCCAGCGGTCCGATACCGTCGAGTCGTTCGATTGTTTTCGCGCTCATGGGAGTCCTGCCTTGCTTGCGCCCCTCAGCGCCAGCCGCGCGGTGCCGGCGGCGGCCTCGTCGGAAAGTGCGGGCAGGAAGTCGACGCCGAGCTTGCGCCGCCGGATATCAGTCCAGGCCGGATTTGCGGCGCCGCCTCCCACGCTCCGGACCGATGTCAGCGCCGGCGCGCCAAGTTCGGCCAATCTGCGATAGCCGAGTGCCTCGATCGCGGCCATGCCTTCCAACATCGCCTTGAGATAGTCGGTGTCGTCAGCCGGCCTTGGGGCAAGGCGTGGCCGCAGGGTCGGATCGGCGATCGGGAACCGCTCGCCTGGTGTACTGAGCGGGTAATAGTCGAGGCCGGTCTCGGTCGTGGGATCGATTGCCGCGCTAAGCTCGATGATCCGCGCCAGTGGAAAATGCTCCGCCAGCACCTTGCCGCCGGAATTCGACGCACCGCCGGCCAGCCAGGCGTCGCCGAGGCGATGGCTGTAGATGCCGAAGCGTGGCGCCGAGATCGGCCGGTCGGACAGGATCTTGATGGTCAACGAGGATCCCAGGGCCGTGACGCCGTCGCCGGCCGCCGTGGCGCCCGTCGCCAGGAACGAGGCGCAGCCGTCCGTGGTGCCGGCGACCACGACAACATTGCGCGGAAGACCGAACAGCTCCGCGGCGGCCGCGGTGAGAGAGCCGGTGACATCGCCAGGCTCGACGACATCAGGCAGCAAGTCCATGCGCATGCCGGTGGCCGCGATCCAGTCCGGCCAACGGCGGGCTTCGACGTCATAGCCTGTCTTCAGGGCATTGTTCTCGTCGCTGACATCGAAGTGGCCGGAAAGATTTCCGGCAATCCAGTCGGCCTGGTGCAGCACGGCCGCGATATCGGGCAGATGCTGGAACCGCAACGCCTTGGCGAGGCCGGAGGTCGCGCCGTGGGCGGCGCTTGCGTCCGGCGCCTCGCGGGCGATCGCGGCCAGTATATCCCCTTCGGCGACCTTGTCGTTGTACATCAGCGGCTCCGCCAGCGGCCGCCCGGTAGCGTCGACCGGCAGCAGCGTGCCCGACGTGCCGTCAATGGCGATGGCGCGGACGGAGGCGCGGTCGATGCCCGAAAGCAGTTCCGTCAGAGCCGCCTGGACCGCTTGCCACCATGCCGAGGGGGCGCGGGGATCCTCGCCGAATCTGTCGAGCCGGACGGTGGACTGGCCGGCAATCGAAAAGTCCGGGCGCATCGCGACAGCGCGCGCGCCCGATGTGCCGATGTCGATGCCGATGACAAGTGGCATCATGTCTTCCGTCCTTTGCTAGCCGGCGGCGTTCAGCTTCTGGCGATACTGCTCGGCGTCCCAATTGACCAGTTCGTCATTCTCGGCCGCGGTGAGATAGCTCAATCGGGCCGCGACATCGACGCGTGCCGTCACGTCGGCCAGGCAGCGCTGCATGGCGTCTGCGCCGGCGCTGGCGTCGCCGCGCATCAGCACACCGGCGTCGGGAAACAGGATCGCGACGGGTGCCGCGCCAAGCCGCGCGGTGACTCCCGCGGCGTCTTCGCCGGGCCTCGCCACGACCGAGCCCTGGCCGAGGAAGATGACGTGGTCGGGATAGAGGCTGCCGGCCCCGGCCATGCGGCGGCTTTCCGGATCGAGCGCGACGGCATGGGCTTCAACATCCGCCGGCAATCGGTAGACGCCTTCGCCGGCAAGCGCCGTCAGGGCCGCGATGTCGGGCGCGATGGTCGCGCGCGCCGGGCGCGCCAGCAGCGACCGGACGCGGCCGAGCAGACGCTCCGCCTCGGCGACGGTTTCGGCGGCGACGACCAGCCCGTGATTGCCGAGGATCAGTACGTCGACGCCAGGCCGCAGCTTCTCGGCAATGCCGCGGGCAAGCGGCAGGCCCGGCCGGAAATACGGTACGTAGGCCCATTCGATGCCCCCCAGCCGCTTGGCGACCTGGGCTTCGCCATCGGCCTGCACGGCAAGCGAAATCGTGTCGACGCAGTGGACATGCAAAACCACGCGTTGCGGCATCAAGGCGTGCACCGTGGTCTCGATCGATGGGCGCAGGCCGCGCGGATTAAGCGCCGCAATGGCGAAGCCCTGCGGCTTGTCGGCGGCCGGGTCGCGCTCCTCGACCGCCTTGAGCAGCGGCGCCATCGCCACCGGCACCATGATGTCGTCGGTGAGCGCATCCTTCAGCCAGGTGCCGGACGCCTTGATCCAAAGCGTGTCGCCGGCCTTGAGCGAGGTGTTGCCGCCCGCCGCCTGGGTCATATGCGCGTCCAGCCCAATGCCGGCTGAAAGTGCCCGCAGGGCCGCCAGTTCCTGCGCGTCAGCTTCGGTTGCCATGGCGCCTTTCCTTCCACGCTGCACGAAATCCCGCCGCTCGGGCCGCTGTCGGCGCTGATATCGCAGATGCGAGCGACTTGCGTCAACAGTGATCTACTATCATCAAAACTGGCTTGCAATCTCACTAATGTTGAGTAAGTTGCGCCAATTGCCGTGAGAAAATGGCATTGGGAGGAAGAAGTTGAGCGACTCCGGCCGCCAGCGTCAGATCGTCGAACTGCTGCGGGATCGCCCGTTTGCCTCGGTGCGCGAGCTGCAGGAGCGGCTTGGCGTTTCGGCTGCAACGGTCAGGCGCGACATCGACCGGATCGACGAGGCCGGTGAGGCGCGCAAGGTCTATGGCGGCATCTCGGCGCTCGACGGCGCCTCGCAGGCGGGCATTGCCTATGCCCGGCCCTATGACGAAAACCGCGACCTCGCCGTCGAGGCCAAGCGGCAGATCGCGGCCGTAGCGGCGACCATGGTGCGCGACGGCGACGCCGTGATCGTCCATGGCGGTTCGACCTGCTTCCACCTCGGAGTCAAGCTCGCCGACCGCAACATCCGCCTCTACACCAATTCGATGCCGCTGGCCGCCTATCTCAGCGACCATGGCCATTGCAGCCTCACTGTTGCAGGTGGTGAGCTGCATCGCGAGCCCGGCATCATCCATTCCCTGACCCAGGCAACGCCCTTCTACGCATCGAAATTCTTTCTCGGCGCGCAAGGTCTCAACGAGGAAGGGGTGCTGGAATCGCACCCCCTGCTGGTGCGCTCCATCGCCGACCTCAGCCTCTGTTCCGATCAGATCGTGGTGCTGGCCGACAGTCGCAAGCTGTCGATCCACGCGCGCAATGTCGCGCTGCCGCTGTCGCGCATCGGTACGCTGGTCACCGATGACGGGCTGTCCGATGCCGACGCGCGCATGCTGGAAGACGCCGGCGTCATGGTGCGGATTGCGTCCACTTCGGGGGCGATCCCATGAGGCTGGCGGTGCTCGATTTCGGCAAGACCAATTCGAAGCTGTTCGTCTTCAGCCAGGACGGGCGCATTCTCGACGAGCGCCGAACCCAGCCGAAATGGGCGCGCAAGGACGGGTTCAGCGTGCTCGACGAGGCCGAGCTCCATGACTGGGCACTCGGTGCCGTCACGGACGCCGTCGAAAACCATGGCGTGGAAGGGGTGATGGTGTCCGGCCATGGCTGCACCTTTGCTCTCGTCGATGACGCGGCGCTGACGCATCCGATCCTCGACTACGAGCAGGAGCCGCCGGCCGAAATCGCCGCGCGGATCGATCGCAGCATTCCGGATTTCGCCGAGACGTTCTCGCCTCGCCTGCCGCTCGGCTTCAACTATGGCCGTCACATGCTGTGGCTGCAGGAGGTCGATCCCGATGCGTTCGCGGCGGCGAAATCGATCCTCGGCTATCCGCAATATTGGAGCTGGCGCCTGGGCGGCCGGGCAGCATGCGAAGTGTCCTATCTCGGTTGCCATTCGCATTTGTGGGCGCCGCGCAAACGCGATTTCTCCTCACTGGTCGATGCCCAGGGATGGCGCGGGCGGATGCCGGCCTTCGAGCGCGCCGGCACGGTCATCGGCGAACGGCGCCTCGCAGGCGCGGCGCGGCCGATCGCCATCCACAATGGCGTCCACGACTCGAATGCGGCGCTGCATGCCTATCGCCGGCAGGACCTTGGCCCGCTGACCGTCGTGTCGACCGGCACCTGGGTCATCGTGCTCAATCCCGACTGTCCGCTGGAAGTGCTCGACCGTGAGCGCGACATGCTGGTCAATGTCGATGTCGACGGCGGTCCAGTGCCGACCATCCGCTTCATGGGCGGGCGCGAATTCGCCGTCATCAGCGACGGCTGGCAAGGCGCGATTCCGCATGGCTCGATCCAGCAAGCGATCGACGCCGGCATCATGGCGCTGCCGAGCTTCGCGCCGGGCGGGCCGATGCCGGACAGTGCCGGCCGGCTGGTCGGGCGCACGCCCGATGCCGGAGAACGCGCCGCGGCGGCTCTGCTCTATGTGGCGCTGATGGTCGATCTCTGCCTTGACCTCATCCATTCGCAAAACACCGTCATTGTCGATGGCGGGCTGAACGCCGGCGGCCTGCTTGCGGGGCTCATTGCGCAATTGCGCCCCGGCCAGGCCTTCCTGCAGGGCGCCTCGCTGGAAGGCAGTGCCACGGGGGCCGCGGCGCTCGCCTTCGAGAGCGTTGGGCGCGAATTCGCCGCCGAGGCGCCAGAGGCGGTGTATGCGGCGGGCTTCGGCGGCCTCGCCGGCTATCGCGACGCCTGGCGCGATCGCATTGCCGCGCGGGGCGCCGCCGTCAAGGCTGCGGGCGGTGTACGATGAGCGTGCCGGCGCAGAAACACGCAAGCAGTCATCCAGTGCTGGAGATGCGCCACATCTCCAAGACCTTCGGCGCGATCCGCGCCCTGCACGATGTCTCGCTCACCGTCCATGCCGGCGAGCTGCACGCGCTGATGGGCGAAAACGGCGCCGGCAAGTCGACGCTGATGAAAGTGCTGTCGGGCGCCTATCGGCCGGATCCCGGCGGCGAGATCCTGATCGATGGCGCGCCCGCCGCGACCGGCGATCCGATCAAGGCGCGAGCCGCGGGTATCGCGGTGATCTACCAGGAGCTGTCGCTGGCGCCCAACCTGACGGTGGCCCAGAACATCTTCCTCGGCAACGAGCCGCGGCGCTTCGGCATCGTCGACCGTGACCAATGCAGCCGGCGCGCGAACGAAATCATCGCGCGGCTCGGCGTTTCCTTCTCTGCGCGTGCCCTGGTCTCCAGCCTGTCGCTCGGCGAGCGCCAGATGGTCGAGATCGCGCGTGCGCTATCGACCAATGCGCGCATCATCGTCATGGACGAGCCGACCACGTCGCTGACCTCGCGCGAGACCGACCGGCTGTTCGAGGTGATCGCGACGCTGAAATCGCAAGGCATCGCCATCATCTACATCAGCCATCGCATGGAAGAGGTCTACCAGCTCGCCGATCGCGTCAGCGTGCTGCGCGACAGCGGCTATGTCGGCACGCTGGAGCGCGCCGACCTCAGCGCTTCGCGGCTGGTGTCGATGATGGTCGGACGCGATCTCTCCGCCTTCTACAAGAAGGATCATCGCCCACCGGACGAGAAGCGCGCGGTCGCGCTCTCGGTGCGCGGCATGTCCGACGGGCGGCTGTTGAAGAACTGTTCGTTCGACCTCCACAAGGGCGAGGTTCTGGCCCTGGCGGGTCTTGTCGGTTCCGGCCGCACCGAACTCGCCCGGCTGATCTTCGGCGCCGACAAACGCATATCGGGCACGGTGGAGCTCGAGGGCAAACCGATCTCCATCGGCTCGCCGCGCGAGGCGCTCGAGGCCGGCATCGCCTACCTCACCGAGGACCGCAAGGAACTTGGCTTGTTCCTCGACATGTCGATTTCCGACAACATCAACATGGGCGTGCTGGCCAGGGACGCGCGGGCCGCCGGATTCCGTGATTTCAGCGCCGCCGACAGGCGTGCGGCAAAAGCGATTACCGACCTGTCGATCCGAACCCGTTCGGCGCAGGCCAATGCGGGCTCGCTGTCGGGCGGCAACCAGCAGAAGGTGCTGCTCGCCCGGCTGCTGGAGACCGAGCCGAAGGTCGTCATCCTCGACGAGCCAACCCGGGGCGTCGATGTCGGCGCCAAGTCGGAAATCTACCGGCTGATCGACAATCTCGCCAACAAAGGCATCGCCATCGTGATGATCTCCAGCGAATTGCCCGAGGTGATCGGCGTCGCCGACCGCGTGCTGGTGATGCGCGACGGCACCATAGCGGGCGAGGTGACTGCATCCGGGGGCGAGCCGCTTCGTCAGGAAGCGATCATGGAACTTGCGACGGGAGCGGCCCAGGAATGACCGACAGAACGACGACGAGCGTGGATCAGGCCGCGGTCAGAAGCCGCCGGCTGCGCACCGCCTTTGCCGCACTTGGCATGCTGCCGGTGCTGGTGCTGCTGGCGGCCGGCTTCCAGTTCATCAATCCGCGCTTCCTTACCCAAACCAACCTGCTCATCGTCACACAGCAATCGTCGATCAACATCGTGCTGGCGGCCGGAATGACCTTCGTCATCCTCACCGGCGGCATCGACCTGTCGGTCGGCTCCATCCTCGCCGCCGCGGCGATGGTGGCGGTGCTGGTGTCATTGGTGCCTGACTGGGGTCTCCTCGGCGTGCCGGCGGCCATCCTGGCCGGCCTCGGCTTTGGCCTCGTCAACGGGCTGCTCGTCGCCTATGTCAGGCTGCCACCCTTCATCGTCACGCTGGGTTCGCTGACGGCCGTGCGCGGCATCGCCCGCCTGCTCGGGCAGGACACGACCGTGTTCAACTCCGACCTGCCGTTCGAATTCATCGGCAACGGCTCGCTGTTCGGCATTCCGTGGCTGGTCATCATCGCACTGTCGGTCGTCGTGCTGTCCTGGCTGGTGCTCAAGCGAACGGTGCTTGGCACATGGATTTATGCCGTCGGCGGCAATGCCGAGGCGGCGCGGCTGACCGGCATCAAGGTGCCGCTGGTGCTGCTCTTCGTCTATGGCGTTTCCGGCCTGCTCGCCGGGCTCGGCGGCGCGATGTCGGCGGCAAGGCTCTACGCCGCCAACGGCCTGCAGCTCGGCCAGTCCTACGAACTCGACGCCATCGCCGCGGTCATCCTGGGCGGCACCAGCTTCGTTGGCGGCGTCGGCTCGATCTGGGGCACGCTGATCGGCGGCCTGATCATCGCGGTGCTCTCAAACGGGCTCATCTTGGCCGGCGTCTCGGACATCTGGCAGTACATCATCAAGGGATTGGTCATCATCGTGGCGGTCGCCCTCGACCGCTACCGGCTCCAGGCAGGGGCGAGAACGTGAGTGACCTGGTCGCCGGCTTCAAAGGCAGGCTTGTGTAACGCACCGTGAGAGGCGCGGGGCAATCGGAGGAAGTAAGCGTAATGAAAACCATCGCCAAACTGCTCTGCGGCGCCGCATTCGCGGCCGCCGCCATCGCGCCGGCATCGGCCAAGGACCTCAACAAGGTCGGCATCTCGGTCGGCCTGCTCGGCAACCCCTTCTTCGTCGCCACCATCAAGGGCATCGAGGACGCGGCCAAGAAGATCAACCCGAAGGTCGAGGTGACGTCGGTGTCGGCCGACTACGACCTCAACAAGCAGGTCTCGCAGGTGGATTCCTTCATCGCCGCCGGCGTCGACGTGATCATGCTCAACGCTGTCGACGCCAAGGCGATCGCACCGGCGGTGAAGAAGGCACAGGCCGCCGGCATCATCGTTGCCGCCTTCGACGTTTCGGCGCCGGGGGCCGACGTCACCGTGATGACCAACAACGTCAAGGCCGGCGAGGAAGCCTGCCAGTACCTGGTCGACCACACCGGCGGCAAGGGTGACTACGTCATCCTCAACGGCCCGGCGTCGTCGTCGATCCTGGAACGGGTCAAGGGCTGCAAGAACGTGCTTTCTCAGCATCCCGACATCAAGATCCTCTCGGACGACCAGAACGCCGAAGGTTCGCGCGATGGCGGCCTGAAGGTATTCCAGTCGCTGCTCACCCGTTTCGACAAGATCGACGCGGTGTTCGCCATCAACGATCCGACCGCGATCGGCGCGCAGCTCGCCGCCAAGCAGCTCAACCGCTCCGAGTTCATCATCACCGCGGTCGACGGCGCGCCCGATATCGAGAAGGAACTCTCTTCCGGCACCTCGATGATCAAGGCCTCGGCCTCGCAGGACCCCTATGTGATGGCCGGCCAGTCGCTGACGATGGCGGCGGAGTTGCTCGCCGGCAAGAAGCCGGCGGAGGCAACCGTGCTGCTCGATCCCAAGCTGATCACCGCCGAGAACCTGAAGGACTACAAGGGCTGGACCGCGGCCCGCTGATCAGTCCGACACAAGCGCGGCCGGATTGATCCGGCCGCGCCTTCCTCATCGCCGCTAACCCGGAGACGATCATGTCGCGCATCGGAATCCATTCTTTCGTCTGGTCGGCAAGCTCGGCGCAGAGCGAGCTCGAACGCACGCTGGCCAACACCAGGGAGGCTGGCTTCGACCTGATCGAATTCTCCTATCTCGATCCCGCCGACGTCGACATTGGCGGGCTTGCCAAACGTATCGCCGATCTCGGCCTCGGCGTGGCGATCAGCATAGGATTGCCTGGCGACGGCGACATATCGAGCGCCGACAAGGCGGCAGCCGCGCGAGGCGTCGATATCCTCAACGACACCATCGCGCTGACGCGCGACCTTGGTGGCCGCAAGGTCGCCGGGATCCTCTCGACCAGCCACGGCCTGCAGGTCGAAGCGCCGACGCGCGACCAATGGAACCGCAGCGCCGGAACACTGGCCAAGGTCGCCGAGACGGCGAAGGCGGCCGGCGTCACGCTCAATCTCGAGATCGTCAATCGCTTCGAAAGCAATCTGCTCAACACCGCCGCGCAAGGGTTGGCCTTCATCGAGGATACCGGGTCGGACAACATCTTCCTGCATCTCGACACGTTCCACATGAACATCGAGGAGGCCGATGTCGGGCTGGCCATCCGCCATGCCGCAGCCAAGATCGGGTATGTCCATATCGGCGAAAGCCATCGCGGTTTCCTGGGCACCGGCAACATCGACTTCGCAGGGATTTTCGATGCGCTGACCGCAATCGGCTACGCCGACGATCTCAGCTTCGAATCCTTCTCCTCGGAGATCGTCGATGAGAACCTGTCGAAGAAAACCGCGATCTGGCGCAATCTGTGGACCGACAACATGGCGCTCGCCAAGCACGCGCGCGCCTTCATCGGTCTCGGGCTGGAAACGGCGCACCGCAAGGCCGAACTCGTCTCGGCCCGGCACAAGCCGTAGCGCGGTAGCGGGCAACAGGGCGTTCCAAGCTGGGTTACCGATGCGGAAACGCCGCTGGTTCTCCTGGTATTTGCATTGCTCCCGTCATGCGCATCGGCTATCCGACCTCTCGGACAGATGAAGCAAAAGGAGCCAGGCATGACGAACAAGACGATCCTGAAATTCGGCCCCGTCGAACACGCGGAAGCCGGCGACCTGCCTGGCTGGATCGCGGTCGAGGGCCAGCCGACCATGCAGACCGCCGTCCAGCACACGACAGCGGACGGCAAGGTGATATCGGGAACCTGGCGGGCGTCACCCGGCACCTATCACGCGACCTACACCGATTACGAGTTCGTGCACATGATCGCCGGTCGCATCATCATCACGCCGGATGGCGGCACGCCTGTCGAAGTGGGCCCCGGCGATGCTTTCGTCGTGGAAGCCGATTTCAAGGGAACCTGGAAGATCATCGAGCCGGTGACCAAGCATTTCGTGGTCAGGGTTGGCTGAACCAGCCTGATCGAAGTCGCAGCATGAGAGGCCCGCCATGGCGAACCATGGCGGGCTTTTCCTTGCCGGCTTGACGGGTTGCCTCGCTTGGACATGCGGACGCTTGTGCCTCTCATGACGCGCCTCGTCATCGTACGGTCCGTACAGAAGAGGACGATGCCTACTTCGACTACGTCACAGGCAGGCCGAGCGTTGGAGAATGCTTGTTTGCCAGCTCGTAAGTTGTCCCAGGAAACCGACATCGGCACCGGACTGCCGTTGCCGGAGCATGCTCGAGACCTATATCCGCTAGCGCATTTGTGATCGAACGGGACCCCAAACTGCCTGTCGCGGTGAAGGCAATCCGTTACGGTCGCGCCGCCCGCAGCGAGAGGATACCCATATGACGAGGTTCAATTCCACGGTCAGGCTGATGGCCGTGACGGCCTTGATGGTTCTGCATCAGGGGTTGGCAATGGCGCAGATGCCTGCGCAGCAGCCGGACGCCAAGTCGTTCAAGCTTGGCGAGCTTGACATTACAGCCTTGCACGACGCCCAGTTCGTGAAGCCAAACGATGGCACGACCTTCGGCCTCGATCACAGCCCCGCGGAGGTCGGCGAATTGCTCAAGGCCGCGGGGGCTCCGACTGACACCATCACGCTGAGCGTCGATGCCTTGCTGGTGAAATCAAAGGACAGCGTTGTGCTGATCGACACCGGAGTCGGCGGCGCGCTGCAGGACAGCCTGTCCAAGGCCGGGGTGAAAGCAGGTGACGTCAGTGAAATATTGATCACCCATTCTCACCCCGATCATATCGGAGGACTGGTCAAGGATGGGCAACTCGCTTTCCCCAACGCCACGATACGGATGTCGGACGTGGAGTGGAATTTTGCCAAGTCCAACAAGGCAGTGGCCGATATCGTCAACGTGATCGCCGATCACGTGAAACCGTTCAAGGCCGGCGCCCAGGTGGCCCCCGGCATCACCTCGGTAGCGCTCAAGGGCCATACGCCAGGCCATGTCGGCTATCAGATCAAATCCGGAAAAGAACGGCTTTTTGATATCGGTGATACCGTGCACAGTTCGATCCTCTCGCTCGCCAGGCCCGACTGGGCGGTGGCCTTCGACGGCGACAAGCCGGAGGCGGAACACAACCGGGCCAAGACTTTGGCGACACTGGCCAAGGACCACGAAATGATCTTTGCGCCACATTTCCCCTTCCCGGGTGTCGGCTATATCGAGAAAGACGGCGATCACTTCAAATGGGCGCCGAGCGACAAGCCTCAGTAGGCTTCCGGTCCTTGGTCAAAGAGGGTTATGGCGCGGTGACGTGGAGCGGCAGCTGTCTGCCCATTGGTGCGCTGAAGGAGCAATCATCGCCTTCGAGAATGCGCCATCCGCGCGATCCCGTATTTGGGTCGTGACGAAATAGACGCGGATACCGGCTGACGCCAAATTGTGCGGTCCAGGCAACCACATTTGGCTCGACAGTCGCCACGGGCGACAAACAGGTCTTGAAGCCGGGCCTGGTTACTGCCGTTCAGTTCGAGCTGGCCGGAGGGTGCGCGCCCAATCTCAGAGTAGCCGTCCCAGGAGGGCGATCAGCTCACTCTGCTTATGGGTGTCGGTCTTCTGAAAGATTGCCTTCAGCCTATGCCTGGCCGTTTCGGAGGCGATCCCCAGCATATCGGCGGCTTCCTTTGGTGGATGGCCAAGCAAGAGCACTTCGCACAGCCTCTGTTCGGCGGGTGTCAGACCGAAGGCAGGGGCCAAATCCGCTATCGTGGTGGCTTTGGCCGGCGTCGACAGGTTGCGTACGATGAGCAGAAAGAGCGGACCGCCCGAAAAGAGGGAACGAAACCCGGATACGCCGGGAAGGCGCACAATGCCGATCTGATGTGCGTTATCGGCGATTGGACCTTCAATGCCAACCTGCGCATCGCCTATTGATTTGCAGGTAGTGGCAACCACCGTCGATGGATTTTGAAGCCCTTCAAATGACTTCCTTGCCGATCGAATGACAACCAACCTTTGGATTAGATCGTCTAACCGGCTGAATTTCCTGTGTTTTTCGTGGTGATCCCGACAGGAATCGAACCTGTGACCTACAGATTAGGAATCTGCCGCTCTATCCTACTGAGCTACGGGACCACGCGGCCAGACACATAGCCGCTTCGGATCGTTTCGCCAAGGGGCCGGCCGCATGCAATTCGGCCGGCTCCTTGCGCGGCGGGCCTCAGGCGGCCAGCGCGGTTTCCGCCAGTTTCACCCAGTAGCTCATGCCGTGCGGGATGGCTTCGTCGTTGAAATCATAGGCTGGGTTGTGAAGACCGGCGGTGTCGCCATTGCCGATGAAGATGAAGGCGCCAGGGCGGGCTTCCAGCATGTAGGAGAAATCCTCGCCGCCCATCACCGGTTGGATGCCGCGGTGGACATGGCTGTCGCCCGCGACATCGGCCGCCACGTCGCTGGCAAACACCGTCTCTTCAGCGTGGTTGAAGGTGACGGGATAATTTGCCTGGTAGTCCACTTCGATCCTGGCGCCGAAAGCGGTCGCCAGTCCGTCGCAGATCGCGCGGATGCGCTCTTCGGACTTCTTGGCGATCTCCTTGCGCAAGGTGCGCACGGTGCCGGCGATCTCGGCTGATTCGGGAATGATGTTGTAGGCGTCGCCGGCATGGAATTTGGTCACCGATACCACTACGGCCTCGACCGGATCGGTACTGCGCGAGGCGATCGTCTGCAGCGCGCCGACCAGTTGGCTGGCGATGACGATCGGGTCGATCGTGCCATGCGGCATCGCGGCGTGGCCGCCGCGGCCTTTCACGGTGATGGTAAATTCGGCCGTCGCCGCCATGATCGGGCCCGGCCGGATGGCGAACTGGCCGACAGGCAGGCCCGGCATGTTGTGCATGCCGAACACTTTTGCGATGTCGAAGCGCTCCATCATGCCGTCCTTGACCATCTCGTTGCCACCGCCGCCGCCTTCCTCCGCCGGCTGGAAGATCACCGCCACGGAGCCGGCGAAATTGCGTGTCTCGGCGAGATATTTGGCGGCGCCCAGCAGCATCGCCGTGTGGCCGTCATGGCCGCAGGCGTGCATCTTGCCGGGAACGGTCGATGCATAGGCCTTGCCTGATATCTCGTTGAGCGGCAGCGCGTCCATGTCGGCGCGCAGGCCGATGGTGGCGCCTTCGCCCTGGCGGCCGCGGATGATGCCAACGACGCCGGTCTTGCCGAGGCCGGTGACCACATCGTCACAACCGAACTCCTTCAGCTTTTCAGTGACGAAGGCGGCCGTCTTGAAGACGTCGAAATTGAGCTCCGGCGTCTGGTGCAGATGCCGACGCCAGCCGGCAACTTCGTCCTGCATTTCAGCGGCGCGGTTCAGGATTGGCATGATGATTCCATTTCGTGGTTGGAGCAGCCGGCTTCAGCCTGGTGTTTGCAACTGGGCCCAGTGTTCTGCAATTGTGCCCGTTTTGCAATTGTGCCGGGTGTTTTGCAATTGTGATTGTCAGGTGCTTTGCCATGTTGGCGTCACATAGGGTAAATAGCACCGCAACAATGCGGTCCGTTTTTGAGGGACGGACTCCTTATGCTGGCGGTCACGTAACGAAATCTTACGGAGCCAGGGGCGATCAGGGCAAGAGGCGATTTCGGATTCGATCATGCGGCACAGGCATTTCCTCAAACTATTCTCGGCTGGCGCAATCGTGCTCCCGGTCCTGGCCGGGCCGGGGCTGGCCAATCCGGTGGTTGTCTTCGACCTGAAGAACGGCCAGATCCTGCAGCATCAGGATGCGTTCAAGCGCTGGTATCCGGCCTCGCTCAGCAAGCTGATGACCGCCTATGTGACGTTCCGGGCGATCGCGGCCGGCGAAGTCCAGCTTGATTCGCCGATCAAGGTGACCAAGCATTCCGCCGGCGAGCCGCCGAGCAAGATGGGTTTCAAGCCGGGCTCGGTGATGCGGCTGGACAATGCGCTGAAGATGATGCTGGTCAAATCGGCCAACGACATCGCCATGGCGGTCGGCGAGAATGTCGGCGGCTCGCAGGCCGCCTTCGCCGAGAGGATGAATGCCGAGGCGGCCCGGCTCGGCATGAACGGCACCCATTTCGTCAATCCGAACGGCCTCTACTCGCCCGACCAATACACCACGGCGCGCGACCTTTCGGTGCTGGTGATGGCGATCCGCCGCGAGTTCCCGCAATATGCGCCGTGGTTCTCCATCGAAGGGCTGGCGGTCGGCAAGAAGGCGATCCCGAACTACAACCTCCTGATCGGCCGCTATCCCGGCGCCGACGGCATGAAGACGGGCTTCGTCTGCCCTTCCGGCTTCAACATGATCGGTTCGGCGACGCGCAACGGGCGTACGCTGGTCGCGGTTGTGCTTGGCGAGAAATCGGCGGTCAGCCGTGCCGAGGCCGCGGCAAGACTGCTCGACCAGGGATTTGACACGCAAGCCGCCGGCTCGGCCACTGTCGCCACCCTGGCGCCCTACGGTGACACGGTCTCGCCCAACGACATGCATGACGAGGTCTGCAAGAAAAAGACGCCGGAGGAGCAGTCCGAGGCGCCGCCGGCCGCCGCCGCCAAGGACGTGCCGAAATCGCCCTACCAGAAGAAGCTCGACCACGTGCCGACGCTGGTCGCCGTCGGCCTCGGCGGCGCTACAGGTCCGGCGCCGAAGGCGATGCTCGACCAGGGCGGCAAGGAATATGCCGACGTGCCGATTCCGAGCTGGCGGCCGGATCGGCCGGCGCCAACCGGCGCCGGTCCGGCCGTTGCCGGTTCCGCCGCGCAAGGCGATCAGCCGGCCAAGGTCGCGAACTAACCTGATGAGCGGATTCCCGATCCCTGTCTCGGTGCTGACCGGCTTCCTTGGAGCCGGCAAGACGACATTGCTCAACCGGCTCCTGAAAGATCCGGCGCTGGCCGATACGGCGGTCATCATCAACGAGTATGGCGAGGTGGCGATCGATCATCTGCTGGTGGAGCAGGCTTCCGACGGCATCATCCAGCTTTCGGACGGCTGCCTGTGCTGCACAGTGCGCGGCGAACTGGTCGACACGCTGGCCGACCTCGTCGACCGGCTGCAGACCGGCCGCATCGGCCGGCTTGCCCGCGTCATCGTCGAGACCACGGGCCTTGCCGACCCGGCGCCGGTGCTGCAGTCGATCATGGCGCATCCGGCGCTCGTCCAGGCCTTCAGGCTCGACGGCGTCATCACGCTGGTCGACGCGGTCAACGGCAATGCCACGCTCGATGCCCATGTCGAGGCGGTGAAGCAGGTTGCCGTCGCCGACCGCATCGTGCTCAGCAAGGTCGACCTGGCGACCGATGCCGGCGATCTCGACACGCTGCGGACGCGCCTGCGGCAGATCAATCCGGGCGCCGAACTGCTTGATGCCGGCAATTCAGCAACAGGCGTGGCGGCGCTGTTTGATTGCGGCCTCTATAATCCCGCCACCAAATCCGCCGACGTGCGGCGCTGGCTCGGCGAGGAAGCGGCGCATGACCATGGCCACGGCCACCACCATGACGGTCATGACCACGGGCATAACCACGATCATGATCACGGCCATCGCCACGATCAGCGCGTGCGCTCCTATTCGCTCGTCCATGATGGTCCGGTGCCGTTTTCAGCCATAGAAATGTTCCTCGATCTCTTGCGTTCGACGCATGGCGAGAAGCTGCTGCGAATGAAGGGCGTGATCGAGCTCAGGGAAGATCCGTCACGCCCGCTGGTCATCCACGGCGTGCAGAAGATCCTGCATCCGCCGGCGCGCCTGCCGGCCTGGCCCGACGGCCAGCGTGGCACACGGCTGGTGCTGATCACGCTCGATATGCCGGAAGACTATGTGCGCCGGCTGTTCGCCGCCTTCACCGACCAGCCGTCGATCGACACGCCGGATCGGGCGGCGCTGGAAAACAATCCGCTGGCGATCGCCGGGCTTTGAATTGCTACGATCGCTGTTCGCCGCGCACGATCAGGAAGCGATGACCACCGGAAACGGCCGACGTTTCCACCAGATGATGGCCGCTGTCGGCACAGAATGCCGGTATGTCGATGACGGCCAGCGGATCGGTGGTCTCGAGCCAGAGTCGACTGCCCGGCTCCATCCCTGCCAGGCGCTTTTTTGCCTTGAGCACGGGAAGCGGGCAGTTCAGGCCCTTCAGGTCATAGATGGCGGTATCCACCAAGATCAAGCTCAGCCGCCGAACATGCCGAGCAGCTTGTTCTTCAGCTTTGTCACCCGGCTTTCATCAGCGCTTGCGGCCTGCGTTTCGGTGACCGGCGCGGCATCCGTGGGGGCCGCGATGGTGGCGGTGGCGACGGGAGCCTCCTTGGCGGCCTTGGCAGCTTCCTTTGCAGCAACGGCTTGCGCCTTGGCCGCTTCCTTTTCGGCCAGCGCCTGCGCCTTTGCGGCTTCCTTGGCCTGCTTGGCGGCCTCTATGGCGGCGAGCCGCTGCTCCTCGGCCTTCTGCTTGGCGGCTTTCTCGGCATCCAATGCCGCCATCTTGCGGCCGGCCGGCGAATCGATGCGACCCATGCGCGCCGTCTCGGTTACCGAGCCGTCGGAATTGAGCGACGGCGGATCGATCGGCACGCGCTCGCCGCGCGCCCGTCGCTTCGACCAGTCGGAGACGATGCTGGCTTCCTTGATGCCGGCAATGGTCGGCTTGGGCGGCGGCACGCTTGCCCTGAGCGCGCTGTTGAAGGCAGCGTCATAGGTGCTCTGGTAGGCGTTGTAGGCGCTCTTCAGCGAATCCGGCTGGGTGGTCGCCGGGCACGGCCCGGTCGGATCGAATGTCTGGCCGTCGGCGGCGACCTGGTTGAAGACGTAGCGCTTTTCGCAGACGTCGACCTTCGGGGGCACCTTGGTGATCTCGAAATTGTCGTAGCCGACCTTCAGCATCTTCCAGAATTCATAGTTCGGGTCGTTGCGATAACGCGCCATATTGGCGGCGGTCATGCGGAACGGGAAGGCCTGGATCTGGAATTCGGTCTGGCCGCCCTGGAAGGCGTCGCGGCCGAAGGCATAGATCTGCTCGATCTGCGCGTCGGTCATCGAGTAGCAGCCCGACGACGAGCAGGCGCCGTGCACCATCAGGTTCTGACCCGTGCGGCCGTTGGCGCGGTCATAGGCGTTGGGAAAGCCTATGTTGAAGGACAGGTGATAGTTCGACCTGGGATTCATCTGCGACGGACGCACCGTGTAGAAGCCCTCCGGCGCCTGGCGGTCGCCCTCGGTGTATTTGGGCCCGAGCTTGCCCGACCATTTGCAGATGTCATAGGAAGCGACGAGACCGTAGCGGCCGTCGGTCTTGGCCTTCCAAATCTCCAGCTTGCCCTCTTCCTTGAAGATGCGCGCCATCACCGAAGAGGTGCGCACCATGCCCTTGGCCCTCATGTCGGCCAGGATTTTGTCCGGCAGCGGCTTGTTGGCTTCCGGGGCAAAGTCCTTCATCGACGAATCATTGCAGCCGGCTACGACTATCGAGGTGATGAGGACTCCGGTGCGGGCGAGCTTGGCAAACATGGATACGGCTATGTCTTTTCCCTCGGGCCAATGGCTTCAAAATGCCGGGCCCGCATGCTGAACACCCACGGACCGTAAGCCCGTTAACCTTGAAAATTCCTTACCGCAAGCCTCGGCCAACGCCTCACAGCAATTTCATTGAACCGAATGCGACGGCATTTTTGTGGCGGAATCGTGCCTTCCCGCCACTTTGCGGTGTCGGTGTCCATCGTGGCCAGTCGCTAGAGGCTGCGGCCCATGGCCAGGTATTTCTCGCGACGCTGTTCACGGAAGTCGGTGTTGGCGCCGGCGAATTCCTTCATCGTCTTGGCGATGAGGTCGCCGGTGGCGGCAATCACTGTTTCGGGGGCGCGCTGGGCGCCACCCATCGGCTCGGGGATGATGGCGTCGATGATCTTCAGCTCCAGGAGATCCTGCGCGGTGATCTTCATGTTGGTCGCCGCGTCCTTGGACCGCGTGGTGTCGCGCCACAGGATCGAGGCGGCGCCCTCCGGAGAAATCACCGAATAGATGGCGTGCTCGAGCATGTAGACTCGGTTGGCGGTGGCGATGGCGATGGCGCCGCCCGAACCGCCTTCGCCGATGACCACCGAGATCGACGGTACTTTCAGCGCAAGGCAGGCCGAGGTCGAACGGGCAATGGCTTCGGCTTGGCCGCGCTCCTCGGCACCGACGCCGGGATAGGCGCCCGCCGTGTCGACCAGCGTCAGGAGCGGAATCTTGAAGCGGTCGGCGAGTTCCATCAGCCGCACGGCCTTGCGATAGCCCTCGGGACGTACCGAGCCGAAATTGTGCTTCAGGCGGCTTGTCGTGTCGGAGCCCTTTTCCTGGCCGATGATCGCGACTGGCTCGCCGCGGAAGCGGGCAAAGCCGCCGACAATCGCCTGGTCCTCGCCGAAATTGCGGTCGCCGGCGAGCGGCGTGAAGTCGCTGAATAGGCCTTTGATGTAGTCGACGCAGTGCGGCCTGTCGGAATGGCGCGCTACCTGCACCTTCTGCCACGGCGTCAGTGCCTTGTAGAGATCGCGCAGCGCGTCGCGCGATCGCTTCTCGAGCCTGGTGATCTCATCGGCGACATCGACCGCCTCGCCGTTCTCGGCAAGCTTCTTGAGCTCGAGGATCTTGAGCTCAAGATCCTGCACCGGCTTTTCGAAATCGAGGTAATTGTACATGCTTGAGCGGACCGATACGTCGGAAGGCAAGGACCGCGGAACCCTTGAAACCAGGGTCCCGGGCGGTGAAATGTCGTCCTCACATAGCGATATGAGGCCTAGTCGGCAAGCGGATGATGATCGTTGACCAGCCGCACCAGCCGCTCCTCCAGCACATGGGTGTAAATCTGTGTCGTCGATATGTCGGCATGACCGAGCAGCTGCTGCACCGCCCTGAGATCGGCGCCATTCTGCAGGAGATGGCTGGCGAAAGCATGGCGCAGCACATGCGGCGATATCTTGCCCGAAGCGATGCCGGCCCGCGCGGCCAGTCCTTTGAGGTCGCGGGCAAAGACCTGGCGCGAGAGGTAGCCGCTGTCCGATGCGGCCGGAAACAGGAACGGGCTGTCGGCGAAGGCGGGCACCCCGGCCCGGGCGGCCAGCCAGGTCCGCATCGCCGCGCGCGCCTTGGCCGACAGCGGCACCATGCGCTCCTTGTCGCCCTTGCCGCGCACCATGAAGAAACGGTCGTCGCGCTGCGCCACCGTCACAGGCAGGCCGACAAGTTCGGACACGCGCAAGCCCGTGGCGTAGAGCACCTCGACCAGCGCATGCAGGCGAAGCGCCGCCAGCCGGTCGTCGCTATAGCCCATCCCGGCATCGCCGGCTTCGGTCGCGGCGCGGTCGATCAGCCGGCCGGTCTCGGCCTCGCTCATCGTCTTGGGCAGCGGCCGACCCTTTTTCGGGCTGTCCAGCGTGCCGGTCGGGTCGTCGCCGCGCAGACCCTCGGCATAAAGGAATTTGAAGAATTGGCGGATCGCCGACAGTTTGCGCGCTTGCGAGGTCGGCGCGAAGCCGCGCGCGGCGATGTCGTCGAGATAGGCGCGGATATCGGCGGCTGTCGCACCGGCAAGCCCGCCATCGATCTCGCGCGAAGCGTCTTCGAGGTCGCGCCGGTAGGAGGAAAGCGTGTTTTCGGCAGCGCCCCGCTCGGCGCTCATCATTTCCAGGAAGGCCTCGATGCGGGCGGCGCTGTTCATCCTAGGGATCAGTTTCTCGGGTCAATTCTTCTTGGGATTCAGCTTGTCCGGGGGGATGCGCACGCTCATCTCCGCTTTTTTCGGCTCGACGAACATCACCAGTGCGAACATCGTACCATAGGCAATGCCGGCCAGAATCGCGAGGGTCACGACAAAGCGAAACAGTGTCGGCATCAATTTTCGCTCGTCTTCTTGTTCTGCGTTTCCAAACCCTGTGCCCTTATGGGACGCCAATCCGGCCAATTCAAGGAAGAAGCGGAGGCCTGTTAGCAACTTCTGATGCAGGCGCCCATCCGCCCATATCGGGCTCCGGGCGCTCGGCACGCTTGACGCAAACCGGCTTTTCATGTCGATACGCCGGCAAAGAGGGCCCAAGAAACAGCTGATGAACGCGCACCAGGCAAATCCTCCAGGCGAGACCCATGCCGCGCTGCTTGGCCGGCTGGGCGGCAGGTCCATTGTCTTTGTCGGCCTGATGGGCGCCGGCAAGACGGCGATCGGCCGCAAGGTGTCGACCATGCTTTCGCTGCCCTTCATCGATAGCGACCAGGAGATTGAAAGCGTTTCGCGCATGACTGTGCCGGAGCTGTTCGAGCGCTATGGCGAGACCGAGTTCAGGGCGCTGGAGCAGCGTGTCATCCTGCGCGTGCTGGAAAATGGCCCGCAGGTTCTGTCGACCGGCGGCGGCGCCTTCATGAACGCGCAGACGCGCGAGGCCATCGCGGCCCATGGCGTGTCGGTGTGGCTGAAGGCCGACCTCGACCTTCTGATGGAACGGGTCTCCAAGAAGCAGAACCGGCCGCTGCTGAAGAGCGCCGATCCCCGCGCCGTGCTGGAGCGGCTGATGGGGGAGCGCTATCCGGTTTATGCGACCGCTGATGTCACCGTGCCGACCCGCGACGACCGCAAGGAGATCATCGCCGCCGAGGTGCTGGCCGCGCTGTGCCGGCATTTCGGCATCGAGGAAATCGCAGCGACGGGCGAGGTCGAATCGTGAGCGTGCCCGTCACCGTCGAAGTCGGACTTGGCGACCGGGCCTACGACATATTGATCGGTTCCGGTCTTCTGTCGCGCGCCGGTGAGGAGATTTCTCGCCGGCTGCCGGGCACGCGCGCCGCAGTCGTCACCGACGAGAATGTCGCCGCCGCGCATCTCGATACGCTGAAGGCAGGGCTTGAGAAGGGCGGCATCCAGCCCACCGTCATCACAATGCCACCCGGCGAGAAAACCAAGAGCTTCGCCCATCTCGAAGAGGTGGTCGATGGCGTTCTGGCAGCCAGGCTGGAGCGCGGCGACGTCGTCATCGCGCTGGGCGGCGGCGTGATCGGCGATCTCACCGGTTTTGCCGCCGGCATCGTGCGGCGCGGCATGAATTTCGTGCAGATCCCGACCTCGCTGCTGGCGCAGGTCGATTCCTCGGTCGGCGGCAAGACCGGCATCAACAGCCCGCGTGGCAAGAACCTTGTCGGCGTCTTCCTGCAGCCCAAGCTGGTGCTGGCCGACACTGAAGTGCTCGACACGCTGCCGATCCGCGAATTCCGCGCCGGCTATGCCGAACTCGCCAAATACGGGCTGATCGACCGGCCGGAATTTTTCGCCTGGCTGGAAGCGAACTGGAGACAAGTTTTCGCCGGCGGGCCGCAGAGGGCACAGGCGATTGCCGAGGCCTGCCGGGCCAAGGCCGATGTCGTCGCGCGCGACGAGTTCGAGACCGGCGACCGCGCGCTGCTCAATCTCGGGCACACGTTCGGTCACGCGCTCGAAGCCGCCACGCAGTATGACGGAGCCCGCCTCGTCCATGGCGAAGGGGTCGCCATCGGCATGGCGCTGGCGCATCGGTTCTCCTCGCGGCTCAATCTGGCCAGTCCCGACGACGCGGCGCGCGTCGAGACGCATCTGCGCGCCGTCGGCCTGCCGTGGCGGATGTCCGATATTCCAGGTGACTTGCCCGATGCCGAGGCGCTGCTTTCCTTCATCGGCCAGGACAAAAAGGTATCGCGCGGGGCGCTGACCTTCATCCTGACGCGCGGTGTCGGCCGGGCCTTCATCGCCAAGGACGTGCCTGCTTCGGAAGTGCTGTCCTTCCTGAGGGAAAACCATCCCACCAGCCGGAAAGCCGGCTGAGATGGACAACGAGACGGGCTGGATCGTCGTCGCTGTCCTTGCCATCGTCGTCCTGCTGGTGGTTGCCGTGCGCACGCGTCTTCTCGCAATGTTCGGCTATGAGCTGTCGCGAATCGAGCCGCAGCGGTCGAGCCAGGACGAATTGCGTGGCGCGGTGGACGATTTCCGCCGCGACGGCCAGGTGGTGCGCGAGGACCGCGACCGCGTCGGCGGCCTGTTCGATCTCGAAGAGCTCGAAGTCTCCGATATCATGGTGCACCGCACCAACATGCGATCGGTGAATGCCGACAATGCGCCGGAAGCGGTTGTGCGCGAGATCCTGCAGAGCCCACACACGCGCATGCCGTTGTGGAAGGGCTCGCTCGACAATATCGTCGGCGTGCTGCACGCCAAGGATCTGTTGCGCGCGCTGAACGAAGTCGGCAATGATTTTTCCAGGATCGACGTGATGAAGATCGCCTCGAAACCCTGGTTCGTGCCCGACACCACGACGCTGCAGGAGCAGCTCAACGCCTTCCTGCGCCGCAAGGCGCATTTCGCCATCGTCGTCGACGAATATGGCGAGGTCGAGGGACTGGTGACCCTGGAGGACATCATCGAGGAGATCGTTGGCGAAATCGCCGACGAGCACGATGTCGACATACAGGGCGTCAAGCAGGAGGCGGACGGCTCCGTTGTCGTCGACGGCACGGTGCCGATCCGCGACCTGAACCGGGCGCTCGACTGGAACCTGCCAGACGAGGAGGCGACCACCATCGCCGGCCTCGTCATCCATGAGACACAGTCGATACCAGAGGAGAAGCAGGCCTTCACCTTTCACGGCAAGCGCTTCATCGTCATGAAGCGCGACAAGAACCGGATCGCCAGGATCAGGATCAGGCCGGTCGCATAGCACCGCGGCAGGCCACGTTACCGATCCTTCATTGGAACTTCGCGTCGTCCCGGTGCATTTTGCGCCGGGCGGTCAGGAGAAGATGATGATCGATCGGCGAACCCTGTTTTTGGCCTCGATGGCGGCTTTTCTGCCGGCCACGGCATTCGCGCGCCAATCCTCGCTCTCTCCCAAAACCTTCGATTACGGGCCGGCCAAGCTCGACATCTACGCGCCCGACGGCGCGAACGGACTGCCAGTCGTCTTTTTCGTCCACGGCGGCGCCTGGGAATTCGGCAAACGCAGCCAGGTGGGCGCCAAGCCGGCATTCCTGCTCGCCAACGGTTTCTGCTTCGTTTCGATCGACTACCGCATGCTGCCCGAGGCCGATGTCGCCACCCAGGCCGCCGATGTGGAAAAGGCCTATGCCTATGTCAGGGCCAACATCGCCGGGCATGGCGGCGATCCCAAGCGCATTGTCGGCATGGGCCATTCGGCGGGTTGCCATCTGATTGCCTTGACCGGCATGCGCGGCGGGCTGCCCGGCGTCGCCGGCCTGCTCCTTGACGACACCAGGGCCTATGACCTGGCGGCGCTCGAGAAAAATGGCGGCATGGTGCGGGCCTATGCGCGGGTCTTTTCCGATCGCTCGCAATGGGCGGCACTCTCGCCGGCCAGCTATGTCGACGGCCGCAAGCATCCGCCGACCTTCATCGCCTATTCGCGCGCCGAGGGCCGTGGCGAGGAGTCCAAGGCCTTTGCCGAGCGCCTGCGCGCCACGGGTACCGAGGTGACGCTGTTCGACGGCAGTGCCTATACGCATATGTCGATCAACCGCGATTTCGGCGAGGATGGTGACGCGCTGACCGCCGCCGCCCTGGCATTCCTGAAATCCGCGGCCGGCTGATCGCCGGCGACTTCCGCTCGTCCACTCCGGCAACTGGATCATGCCAAAAGCGGCGGCGGGATATTGCCGCGCGGACATCCACGGGTGCAATTGCTCCATCTGTTTGACGCAATCCGCAGCGCTACGCGCCTTTCCCGGGATTGCTCCTGACCGCGAATGGGAGAAAATTGCATGAATGGTGCCGATGTGCTGTGCGACGTGCTGCTGGCCAATGATGTGACGGTCTGCTTCGCCAATCCGGGCACCTCCGAGATGCATTTCGTTGCCGCGCTCGACCGCAAGCCGCAGATGCGTTGCGTGCTTGGCCTGTTCGAGGGCGTCGTGACGGGGGCGGCCGACGGCTATGCGCGCATGACCGACCGTCCGGCCGCGACTCTGCTGCATACTGGTCCGGGCCTGGCCAATGGGCTGGCCAACATGCACAATGCGCGCCGTGCCAGGACGCCAATGATTAACATCGTCGGCGACCATGCTTCCTACCACCTGCCCCTCGACGCGCCGCTCACCAGTGACATTGAAGGCCTTGCGGCGCCGATGTCCAACTGGGTGCGCCGGATCGAAGGACCAGCGGATGTCCAGCCGGCCACGGAAGCCGCCTTCCGCGCCTCGCTGACGCCGCCGGGGGTCACCACGCTGATCCTGCCGGCTGATGCTGCCTGGGGCGACGCCAACCCTGCCTCGCCGGGCAAGGTCGTGCTTTCTCCGCCGGCGGTCGACATGGATGCCGTGCGCGAGGCTGCCGCCGCGATCCGTGCCGCGCCGGGGCGGGTCGGCATGATCGTCCGCGGGCGTGCGGCGCGGGCCGATGCGCTCGAGATCGCCGGCCAGATCTCGACAGCCTGCGATGTCCGCCTGTTCAGTGAGGTGCTGATCGCGCGCATGCAGCGCGGTCGAGGGCGCGTGGCACCGACCCGCATTCCCTATCCGATCGATGCGGCGACGACGTTGCTGATGGATATCGATGTCCTGGTGCTGGTCGGCGGCAGCGAGCCGGTCGCCTTCTTCGCCTATCCGGGAAAACCGGGGCGGCTAGTTCGCGACGACTGCCAGGTGCTGACACTGGCCGCCCATGGCGATGATCTGCAGGCGGCGCTCGGAGCGCTTCGTGATGAACTCAGTGTCAAGCCGTCGCAGCAGACGGTGTTCGCGACCGCCTTTCCCGACGGGGCAGCGCCGCGCGGCCAACTCACGGAAGACGCCATCGCGCTGTCGGTAGCGCGCAAGCTTCCGGCCAATGCGATCGTCTGCGACGAGGCGGTCACTTCGGCCAGGCGTTTCTTCGCGCTATCGGCCTTTGCCGCGCCGCACGACTACATGATGGGCACCGGCGGATCGATCGGCGGCGGCATTCCGATGGCGACCGGAGCGGCCATCGCCTGTCCCGACCGCAAGGTGATCAACCTGGAGGCCGATGGCAGCGGCATGTACACGGTGCAGGGGCTGTGGACGCAGGCGCGGGAAAATCTCGACGTGGTGACGATCGTCTTTTCCAACCGCACCTACGCGATCCTGCATGGCGAGATGAAGAATGTCGGCGTCAACGCGATCGGCGAGAACGCCAGGCGCATGCTCGACCTCGACCATCCCGCGCTGGACTGGGTGTCGCTGGCCAAGGGCATGGGGGTGGAGGCGGCGCGCGCCGACACATGCGAGCGGTTCGACGCGCTTCTGGACAGTGCCCTGTCGCGGCGCGGCCCGTTCCTGATCGAAGCCGTGATCTGATTGTCCAACCGATGGGCGGGCGGGTCCGACCTACCAGCGCGTCTTCTCACCGGGCGCTGCCGGTTCGATCGCCAGCGCGTGCACGCCGGCCTTCAGTTCATCGGCCAGCAGTTCGTTGACGGCGCGGTGGCGGTCGATGCGGCTCATGCCGGTAAAGGCGGTTGAGACGACGCGGACGCGAAAATGCGTCTCGCCGGTGCCGTCATAGGTGCCATGATGGTCGGAGCCGTGGTGGTGGTGGCCGGCGTGGAGATGACTTTCGTTGATGATGACCAGCCGGTCCGGCGAAAATGCCTTGTTGAGCTTGTCTTCCATGGTTGCCTGTATGGACATTGCCGTCTCCCTTCACCACATATGGCTGGCGTACCAGCCCTGGGGCCGCTGTTTCGCAACTAAATCCGCCATTCGCCTGCTTTAAGCCGCGATTCAGCGGTTAGGGCGATGATCGCGAAAATGTCAATTCTTGTTTCGCATCTGCGAACGCCCCATAAATGGGTGAGATGAAGCCGTATCCCAAATATTTCGAGAAGATTCGCGTCCGCCCCGACAAGGACGCGGAGCTGAAGTCGCACTCGCCGATCTGCCAGTGGGACGGCTGCAAGGAGCCGGGCACCCATCGCGCGCCGGTCGGACGCATGAAGGAGGGCGAGTATTTCCGCTTCTGCTTCGACCATGTGCGCGAGTACAACAAGGGCTTCAACTATTTCTCCGGCGTGCCGGATACCGAGGTGGCGCGCTTCCAGAAGGAAGCGATGACCGGCCACCGGCCGACCTGGAAGATGGGCGTCAACGGCGCCTCGACGCGTACCTCTCCCGGGATGGCGTCGCCCGATATGGCGCAGATGCGCTCCGGCCGCGCCGGCTACTACAACCGCATGCGCGACCCGTTCGACCTGTTCAAGGGACCGAAGGATCCGCGCGAGGCGCGCGAGCGCAAGGCCAAGCCGCTTGAGGCCAAGGCGCTGGAAACGCTTGGCCTTGATACAAAGGCGACTGGCAAGGATATCAAGGCGCGCTATAAGGAACTGGTGAAGCGTCACCATCCGGATGCGAATGGTGGCGACAGAGGTTCGGAAGACCGGTTCCGCGATGTGCTGCAAGCCTATCGCGTGCTCAAACAGGCGGGCCTGTGCTGAGCGACCCTATGGTTTGTGTCGTTTTCCAACTTTCATAAGGTTGGAAAAGGCTTTAAGACCGCCCCCGAACAAAATCGATTGCCGGCGAAACGGGACGTTTCGCCCGTGGAGACGTTGAGAGATATGAACAAGGTCGATCGCGACATCGCCAACCTGCCCGACACGACGGTGTCGGTTAAGGAGAAATTCGGCTTCGACTCCAAGATGGTGGTGCCGGCCTATTCGGTGACATCAGAACATGTGCCTGACGTCGATCCCGACTATCTGTTCGACAAGGCAACGACGCTGGCGATCCTCGCCGGCTTTGCCTACAACCGCCGCGTCATGGTGTCGGGCTATCACGGCACCGGCAAGTCGACCCATATCGAACAGGTCGCGGCCCGCCTCAACTGGCCCTGCGTGCGCGTCAACCTCGACAGCCATGTCAGCCGTATCGATCTCGTCGGCAAGGACGCGATCGTCGTCAAGGACGGGCTGCAGGTCACCGAATTCCGCGACGGCATCCTGCCCTGGGCCTACCAGCACAATGTCGCGCTCTGCTTCGACGAATATGACGCCGGCCGCCCGGATGTGATGTTCGTCATCCAGCGCGTGCTGGAATCCTCGGGCCGGCTGACGCTGCTCGACCAGAGCCGGGTCATCCGCCCGCATCCGGCGTTCCGCCTGTTCTCGACCGCCAACACGGTCGGCCTCGGCGACACCACCGGCCTCTATCACGGCACGCAGCAGATCAACCAGGCGCAGATGGACCGCTGGTCGATCGTCACCACGCTGAACTACCTGCCGCACGACAATGAAGTGAACATCGTGCTGGCAAAGGCCAAGCACTATCGCGACGGCAAGGGCAAGGACATCGTCAACAAGATGGTGCGCGTCGCCGACATGACGCGCTCGGCCTTCATCAATGGCGATCTGTCGACCGTGATGAGCCCGCGTACGGTCATCACCTGGGCCGAGAACGCCGAGATCTTCGGCAATATAGGCATGGCGTTCCGGCTGACCTTCCTCAACAAGTGCGACGAGCTCGAGCGCTCGGTGGTGGCTGAGTTCTATCAGCGCGCCTTCGGCGAGGATCTGCCCGAGAGTGCCGCCAACGTGGTGCTGGGCTAAGCAGAGCCTCGATGGCGGGTCCGGGCGACAACACGCGCAACAAGTCCAAGACGGGGTCTGAAGCCGACAGCTTCAAGCGCGCCGTCACCGTCTGCATGCGCGCCATTGCCGGCGACAAGGACATGGAAGTCGGCTTCGCCAAGGATCGGCCGGCGCTTGCCGGCAGCCGCGCGCGTTTGCCGGAACTGCCCAAAAAGGCCTCGAAGACCGATATCGCGATCACCCGCGGGCTCGGCGATTCCATGGCGCTGAAGCGCGCCTGCCACGATGCGCGCATCCACACCAAGCTGGCGCCGGAAGGCAAGGCGGCGCGCGCCATCTATGACGCGGTCGAGCAGGCCCGCGTCGAGGCGATCGGCAGCCGCGCTATGCAGGGCGTCGCCGACAATATCGGCTCGATGCTGGAGGATAAATACGCCAAGGCCAACCTCGTCGACGTCAAGGACAAGGCCGACGCGCCGATCGAGGAAGCGCTGGCGCTGATGGTGCGCGAGAAGCTGACCGGCCGGCCGGTCCCGAAGAGCGGCGAGCGGCTGGTCGAACTCTGGCGGCCCTGGGTCGAGGAGAAGGCCAAGGCCGACCTCGACGGGCTGTCGGCCAAGCTCGACGACCAGCAGGCCTTCGCCCGCGTCGTGCGCGAAATGCTCGCCTCCATGGAAATGGCCGAGGAACTCGGCGACGACCAGGAGACGGAAGACTCCGAGGACAATGACGACAACCAGCCGCAAGGCGAGGAGCAGAGCGAGGAGGGCGGCGAAGAGGATTCCGGCTCCGAGCAGTCGCAGTCCGAGGATGCCGAGGCTTCGGCCGATGACGAGCAGTCGTCGGAAACCGAAGCCTCCGACGCCACCGCCGACGACCTGTCCGACGATGACGACGCCGATGCCGAGACCCCCGGTGAGGCTAGGCGCAACGACAATCCCTTCACCAATCTGCCGAAGGAAATCGACTACAAGGTCTACACCACCGCTTTCGACGAGACGGTCGGCGCCGAGGAGCTTTGCGAAGAGGAAGAGCTCGACCGGCTGCGCGCCTTCCTCGACAAGCAACTGGCCAATCTGTCGGGCGTGGTCGGGCGGCTCGCCAACCGTCTGCAGCGCCGGCTGATGGCGCAGCAGAACCGGTCCTGGGATTTCGACCTGGAAGAAGGCTACCTCGATCCGGCGCGGCTGGTGCGCGTCGTCATCGACCCGATGCAGCCGCTGTCCTTCAAGCAGGAACGCGACACCAAATTCCGCGACACGGTTGTGACGCTGGTGCTCGACAATTCGGGCTCGATGCGCGGCCGGCCGATCACTGTCGCCGCCACCTGCGCCGACATATTGGCGCGCACGCTGGAACGCTGCGGTGTCTCGGTCGAGATCCTCGGCTTCACCACGCGGGCGTGGAAGGGCGGGCAGGCGCGCGAGAAGTGGCTGAAGGACGGCAAGCCGCCGAACCCCGGCCGCCTAAACGATCTGCGCCACATCATCTACAAGTCCGCCGACCATCCGTGGCGGCGGGCACGGCGCAATCTCGGCCTGATGATGCGCGAAGGCCTGCTCAAGGAAAACATCGACGGCGAGGCACTGCTGTGGGCGCACAACCGGCTGATCGCCCGGCCAGAACAGCGCAAGATCCTGATGATGATCTCTGACGGCGCGCCGGTCGACGATTCGACCCTGTCGGTCAATCCGGGCAATTACCTCGAGCGGCACCTGCGCGCCGTCATCGAACTGATCGAGACGCGCTCGCCGGTGGAATTGCTCGCCATCGGCATCGGCCATGACGTCACGCGCTATTACCGCCGCGCCGTCACCATCGTCGATGCCGAGGAACTGGCCGGCGCCATGACCGAGCAGCTGGCCTCGCTGTTTGCCGAAGAAAGCGTACGCGACACGCGGCGCGGCGGCATGCGGCGCGCCGGATGATCCTTTCGCGGGGCGGGTTTCGGCAGACGCTTTTCGCTGCCATCGCCCTGCTTGCCGGCGTTGCTTCGGCGCCAGCCGGTGCGGCTGGGCCGGCCCCGGTTGAGCCCATCGAGATTTCGGCCCGCCCGATCACCGAATTCCGCATTGGCCGGGCCGACAGGCAGTTCGGTCCGCTCGAATTCGTCGGCGGGCTGGAAATGACCTCGAAATCGCGCGATCTCGGCGCGCTGTCTGCCTTCCGCTTTCTGAAAGCGGGCAGCGATTTCATCGGCGTGGCCGACACCGGCTACTGGTTCTTCGGCACGGTGGCTCGTGATGCCGACAGGCGACCCGTGGCCATCCAGAACTTCCGCATGCAGCAGATGGTCGACCAGGGCGGGCAGCCGATCGACGAGAAATGGGAAGTCGACGCCGAGGGCCTTGCGGTCAAGGATGGCATCGCCACGGTCGGTTTCGAGCGCAACCACCGCGTATCCCAGTTTAGGATCGACCCGACCAATATGAAGGCGCCATACCGGCAACTCGATTTCCAGGTGCCGGCGCGGGAGTTGCGCCAGAACCGCGGCTTCGAGACGGTCGCCCATGCCAATGCCAATGGCCAGCACGAAGGCGGTCTGGTCGTGGTCTCGGAAAAGAGCCTGGACAAGGCCGGCAATATCTATGCCGCTATCATCGAAGGGCCGCGCAAGGGCGTCTTCACCGTCAAGCGCAACGACGATTTCGACATCACCGATGGCGCCTTCCTGCCGGATGGCGACCTCTTGCTGCTGGAACGCAGTTTCACCATGGCGGGCGGGCTCAAGATGCGGCTAAGGCGCATCCATGGCGAGAGCGTCGAGAAGGGCGCCGTCGCCGACGGGCCGGTGCTGCTGGACGCCGACATGGGCTACCAGATCGACAATATGGAAGGTCTCGACGTCTGGACCCGCGATGACGGCGCGCTGATGGTGTCGCTGATCTCCGATGACAACCACTCGATCCTGCAGCGCAACCTCTACCTGGAATTCGTCCTCCACCAGGATTGAGCGCGGCCATACACGGCTTTTCGCTCACCCTCAGATGAGGCGGGCCCAGGCTTTTCGCCTGTACTGATCTGCGGCCGTTGCCGCTCGTTCTTCCTCGCGTCCTCGCCGCAACCTTCCGCTTTCGGGGCGTGGGAGGGTGTCAGGCTTTGTCAAGATACTTAAGTCAAGACTTGACAATTGCCGCCGCCAGGGCAATACTCAAGTCCATGCTTAACTATTCCGAGATCGACAGCATCCTTCGCGCTCTTGTCGAGCCGACCCGTCGCCAGATCCTGGAACGGTTGAGCCGCGGACCCGCCACCGTCAGTCAGCTGGCGGAGCCGTTCGGCATGACGTTTGCCGCCGTGCTGCAGCATCTGCAGGCGCTGGAAGCCTGCGGGCTGATCCGCAGTGAAAAGATCGGGCGGGTGCGCACCTGCCGGATCGAACCGGGTGGGCTTGCCCCGCTCGCCGACTGGATTGCCGAACGCCGCATACCGGCGGAACGCCACCTCGACCGGCTCGGTGAAATTCTGGCCGAGACGGACCAACCGCCTCCGAAAAACCAGGAACAGCAAAAGGACGAGAAGCAATGAACCAGATCGCCCCCGTGAAGGACGAGCATTCCGTCATCCACTCCACATTCACCATCGAGCGGACCTACCCGCAATCGCCGGCCAAAGTCTTCCATGCTTTTGCCGACAAGGCGACGGTGCGGCGCTGGCGGGTCGAAGGCGACGGTTTTACAATCGCCGAATTCAGCTTCGATTTCCGTGTCGGCGGTGGCGAGGTGTCGCGCTTCAGTTATGGCGGCGGCCCGGAGGTCAGGCTCGACGCCCAGTTCCAGGACATCGTTCCGGACCAGCGCATCGTGTTTTCCTACCGGATGGCGATCGGGCCGCAACCAATGTCGGTGTCGCTGACCACCGTCGAGCTGACGCCTACAGGCGATGGCACAAGGCTAACCTATACCGAGCAGGGCGCCTTCTTCGATGGTGTCGATTCCGCCAAGGGGCGGGAGGAGGGGACGCGCGGGCTGCTGGAGGCCCTTGCAGCGGAACTTCAGAGGTCAAAAACCTGACGCGGCGTGACGACGGCTTTGGTCAGGAGCCGTTGGCGGCGATCCAGATGACATGGCGCGCGCCACGCTTGCCGTTGGCGCGCGTGTTGACCTCCTCGACAGCGAAACCCGCCTGCTTGAGCCGCCGCGTGAAACCTGTATCCGGCCCCTGCGACCACACCGCCAACACGCCGCCTGGTTTGAGAGCACTGCGCGCGGCGCCAAGGCCCGCGAGGCTGTAGAGGGCGTCATTGCCCTTGTGGACGATGCCTTCGGGGCCATTGTCGACATCGAGCAGGATCGCGTCCCAGGCCGCTGGCCCGGACCGTATCGAGTGCCCTACATCGGTCTCCTGGACGGTGACGCGGGGATCGTCGAGACAACCGCCAAACACGTCCGCCATCGGGCCGCGCGCCCAGGCGACCACGGCGGGCACCAGTTCGGCGACAGTGACGCTGGCATCCTTGCCGAGTTCGGCAAGAGCAGCGCGCAGCGTGAAACCCATGCCAAGGCCGCCGATGAGGATCCTCGGCTGCCGATGGCCCGAAATCCTCTGGCATGACAGTTTCGCCAGCGCTTCCTCTGAGCCGCTGAGGCGGCTGTTCATCAGCTCGTTGGTGCCGAGCATGATCGAGAATTCGCTGCCGCGCCGCTTGAGGCGAAGTTCCTGCGCGCCGTCCGGAGTCTTCGCCGAATCGAGCTGGATCCAAGGTATCATGGGCTTTGTCTGACCATGATCTTTTCCGAAAACCGGTGGCCACCTTCCAGGAGCATGGTCTAAGCCGCCACCGCCGGCTGGCTCCAGCGGGCGGCGAGCAGCCGGTAGGGGATAAGCGCGACCACGGCAATGATCAATTTCACCGAGAGATCGCCCAGCGCCCAGGAAACCCAGCGCATGGCCTCGATATGGAAGACGCCCATCAGCGGCGCCGTTTCGAGCGCAAAGCTATCGTTCGGGCCAGCAAAGGCGAAGGCGGCCGAGAAAGCGACGGTGAAGAAGACCATCGTGTCGAACACCGATCCGACCAGCGTGCCGACGATCGGCGCCCGCCACCAGCTTTGCCGGCGCAGCCGGTTGAACACGGTCACGTCAAGCAATTGCGCGGACAGGAACGCCGCGCCTGAAGCAGCGGCGATGCGCGCCAGCCGGTCCGCGGCGGTCTCGAATTCGATCAGGCCATGGCGGAACAGGAAGGGCGGGACGAGGATCGAGCAGACCACCGCCGTCATGAAGCCGACAAAGACGATCCGGCGCGCCACGGCAGGCCCGTAGCGGCGGTTGGCGAGGTCGGTGACGAGGAACGAGAAGGGATAGGTGAAAGCGCCCCAGGTAAGCAGGTCCGCCAGCGACAGGCCGCCGATCTGGCCCTGCATCGGGAACTGCACCAGAATGTTCGACGCCACGACGACAAGCGCCATGGCGGCCACGAAGGGCAAATATCGCGAGAAGGAAGTCATTTTTTTATCCTGGGTAATGGAACCAGCGGAGCATCTGCCCATCGGGCGGTGCTCGCTTCGTAGCTGAGCATCGGATTGTCGAACCTTGCGGATCCATCCGATGCCGCGGCCAACGAAATGTTGGCCAGAGGCCAACAAGAGGTCGGCCAGGGCGGTCGTCCCCCGCCTTTATCCGACGTTACGCGGCAGCCTGCTCGGCGAGCTTCTTGGCGATCTGCTTCTTCAGCAGGCGCGCGCGCTGCGACAATTCCTTGGCATCGGCCTTGGCCAGGAAGGCATCGAGGCCGCCGCGATGTTCGACCGAACGCAGCGCGTTGGCCGAGATGCGCAGGCGCACATTCTGGTTCAGCGCTTCCGAGATCAGCGTCACATTGACGAGGTTCGGCAGGAAGCGACGCTTGGTCTTGTTGTTGGCGTGGCTCACATTGTTGCCGGTCTGGACTGCCTTGGCAGTGAGTTCGCAGGTGCGGGACATAATTCTAACCTTCAGTTCTCTCGGGACCTGCCAAACCCTTGTGCCCACGCCGGGTGGCGCGCGGTTCTGGTCAGGCGGCCTTATGGAAAAAGTTGGCGTTCCATAGTTGCATTTCACCGGGGCGTCAAGCTCCGGCTTCCCCACGGAAGCGCCCGGCATTTCATATTAAGGCCGGATTTCACCCTATAAGCGGTCTTACAGGGACATGCCAGACCGGAGTTGCCCGCCTCCGGCCGAAAATCAAGGATCCGATCCCGCCATGCCTCGTTTGTCTCACGCACTTGTTTCGGTGCTTGCCATCGCCTTGCCGTCGGCCGCGTCCGCTGCCTCGCCGCAGTCCTTCAAAGGAGAATATACGGTCTCGTTCCTTGGCCTCACGATCGCAAGATCGACCTTCTCAAGCCATTATGAGAACGGCGCCTACGCGATCGACGGTACCGTGACGGCGGCCGGCCTCGCCAAGCTGTTCGACGACACGCGGGGTACGATCTCGTCCAAGGGCACGATTTCGGGCCAGAAGATGGTGCCGCAGGCATTTCGTGCCGATTACACCTCCGGCAAGAAGGCGTCCGCGATCGACATCCGCTTTACCAATGGCAACGTGACCTCGACGCAGGTAATCCCAGCGCCCGGCAAGCGCGACCCCAATGCCTGGGTGCCGATCGGTGCCGGCGACCTCGCCGCGGTGCTCGATCCAATGGCGGCGACCGTCATCCATGCCGACAGTCTCGACCAGGTCTGCGGCCGCAAGGTCAAGTTCTATGATGGCGAGATGCGCGCCGACCTGACGCTGACCTACGCCTCGAAAGGCAAGATCTCGGTGCCGGGCTACAAGGGCGATACCATCACCTGCCAGATGGGTTTCGAGCCGGTGGCGGGCTATCGCAAGGGACGCAAGGCGCTCAACTATCTCAAGAACAAAAGCCGCATGATGGTGACGTTTGCGCCGCTCGGCCAAACCGGAGTATATGCGCCGATCCACGCCACGGTCGGAACGCAGATCGGCACCTTGACCATCAGCGCCGGGCGTTTCGAAGCGGTACAATAGGCACGCCACCGGAAACAGAAGAGGGCGCGCCACGGGAGAAAAAATGGGGCGCGCAACACTGATCGGCTTTTCGGCGGTCGCCATGTGGGCGCTCTTGGCGCTGCTCACCGACGCATCCGGCAAGGTGCCGCCGTTCCTTTTGTCGGCAATCACCTTCTCGATCGGTACAGGGGTCGGTCTTGTCGCGCGTCTCCTGATGCCAACCGCCGACAGGAGCCAGAAGATACCACCCCAGGTCTGGGTCATCGGTATTGCCGGCCTGTTCGGCTACCACTTTTTCTATTTCACCGCCTTGCGCAACGCGCCGGCGGTGGAGGCGAGCCTGATCGCCTATCTGTGGCCGCTGCTGATCGTGCTGGGCTCGGCGCTGATGCCGGGCGAAAAACTGGCGTGGAACCATGTCGTCGGCGCGCTGCTCGGCCTCGCTGGCACCGTGCTCATCGTGACCAAGGGTGGCGGGTTGGCCTTCGACGCGCGCTACACGTTCGGCTACACCATGGCAGCCGTCTGCGCCCTGCTGTGGTCGTCCTATTCGCTCCTGTCGCGGCGCTTTCCGTCGGTACCGACCAGCATCGTCACCTGGTTCTGCGGGGCGACCGCCGTGCTGTCGCTCGTTTGCCATCTGGCGTTGGAGCAAACGATCCTGCCGGACGGCGCCGGCCAGTGGCTGGCGGTGCTTGGCCTTGGCCTGATGCCGGTGGGGGCTGCCTTCTATGCCTGGGACATCGGTGTCAAGCGCGGCAATATCCAGGTGCTGGGCGCGGCGAGCTATGCGGCGCCGCTGCTGTCGACACTGGTGCTGATCGCGGCCGGCGTCGCCGAGCCATCGCTGCGCATCCTGGCCGCCTGCGTGCTGATCACCGGCGGCGCGGCGCTCGCGGCGAAGTCGCTGTTCCTGCGCAAGCCGGCGGCGATTGAGGGCGAGGCCGGCGCATCCGAAAGCGGAGCCGGGGCATGACGATGCCGTTTGCCGGCGGCATCGACGCCAACGCCAATGCAACGCTTATCTTTTCGCTGGTGGCGGCGGTGATCTACGCCTTCTCCTCAGGCATGGCGCCGACGCTCGCCCGCTCGGCGGCAAAGACGCTCGCGGTCGCGATGCTTGCCGTGCTGGCGGCGCTGCAAGGTGGCCCGCTGCTGCTGGTCGCCGCTCTTGCGCTCAGCGCCATTGGCGACGCGTTCCTGTCGCGCGACGGCGAGAAGGCGTTTCTCGGCGGTTTGGCCAGCTTTCTCGTCGCCCACATCGTCTATATCGCGCTGTTCCTGCGCAGCGGTGGCGGGCTGGCACTGCTTGGCGCAGAATCCTGGCGTGGGGCGATTGCCCTGGCATTGGCGGTATTCGTGATCGTCATGCTGGCCGCGCTCTGGCGCCGCGTCGGCCCCAGCCTGCGTGTTCCGATCGCCTGTTATGTCCTGGCGATCCTGGCGATGGGCATGGCGGCACTGACCACCAACAGCGCCTGGGTCATCGGCGGCGCGGTGCTGTTCATGGCATCGGACGGGCTGCTGGCCACGGAGAAATTCCTGGTCGCGGCGATCTCGCCACATCGCGGCTGGATGCGTTTGGCCGTCTGGGTCTTGTACTATGCCGCCCAGGTCGCGATTACGCTGGGTTTCCTGCTGGGTTAGGATTCCAGCCCGGCGCCGCCAGTTCGAAGGCGGAGAAATCAAACCCCGGCGCGACGGTGCAACCGACCAGCGTCCAGTCGCCCAGGCTGCGCGCCGATTGCCACCAGCCTGCCGGCACGACGATCTGCGGCCGTTCGCCCGCCGCGAGTTCGATGCCCAGCACCTGCTCGATCACGGCTGCGCCTTCTTCCCACATCGACAGCGCCAGGGGCGCGCCGGCGTGGAAATGCCAGACCTCGGCGGCGTCCCTGACCCGATGCCATGCCGAAAGCTGGTGCTGTTCCAGCAGGAAGTAGATCGCGGTCGAATGGCCACGCGCACCGCCGGCTTCGTCGCGAAATGTCTCCGCGTACCAGCCGCCTTCCGGATGCGGTTTCAGCCCAAGCAAAGCGATGATTTCCGCGGAACTCGTCATGGGGTCGACGATACCACCAGGCTTAGAAATTGTCCTTGCGCTTGCGGATTTCGGCGAACACCTCGGCATCCCCGGCCTTTTCCATGCCGAGATGCTTGCGGATCGCAGGATCGTGCCAGCGCAGGAAGGGATTGGTCGACAGTTCCTCGCCGATCGTCGTCGGCAGTGTCGGCTTGTTGTCGACCCGCAGTGCCTCGATCCTGGCTGCGCGCTCCCTCAATGCCGAATTGGTCGGGTCGACGGCCAGCGCGAAACGGGCGTTGGCGAGCGTATATTCGTGGCCGCAATAGATTGTCGTCGCGGTGGGAAGCGCGGCCAGTTTCTTCAGAGAATCATACATCACAGGCGGTTTGCATTCGAACAGCCGCCCGCAGCCGAGCGCGAACAGCGTATCGGCGGTGAACGCCACCTGCGATGCCGGCAGATGATAGGAGACGTGCCCGGCGGTATGGCCGGGGGTGGCGATCACCTCGATGCGCTCATCGCCGAGATGAAGGATTGAGCCTTCCTCGACGGTCTCGTCGATGCCGGGGATTTTGGCCTTTTCCGCCTCCGGGCCGACGATGCGCAGCTTGAAGCGCTCCTTCAGCGCCAGATTGGCCTCGACGTGATCCATATGATGATGCGTGGTCAGGATCATCGTCGGCGTCCAGCCGGTGCGCTTGATCGCGGCCAGGATCGGCGCCTCCTCGGGCGCGTCGATGATCGCGGTCTGCCCGCTCCTGGGGTCATGCACCAGCACGCCGAAATTGTCCGTGCGGCACATGAACTGCTCGATTTCGACCGCCATCGCATCTCTCCTTTTGTCGCCGCAGACATAGGGCGCCAGAGGACGGATGTCATCCATGGGATGACGAATGTCATTCCCGTGGACGATGAATCTCATCCTAGTATGTCGGGCGCCTCAGGGCCCTTTGTTGAATCCGGCCGATATCACGGCTACATCCCTGACATGCATTCCGACATCGTCGACCTTCGCTCCTTCTACTCGACAACGCTCGGCCGGTTCGCCGAACGCTCGATCACCATGGCTCTGTCCTCGATATGGGCCGCCGTGCCAAACGAGCGCCTGGTCGGTCTCGGCTATACCTTGCCCTGGCTGGAGCGTTTCGGCTCCGATGCCGAGCGGGTCTTCGCCTTCATGCCGGCGACGCAGGGCGCCGTGGTCTGGCCGGCAACAGGGCCGACGGCGACCGCGCTGGTCTTCGACGAGGAACTGCCGCTGGTCGATTCCTGCATCGACCGCATGTTGCTCGTCCATTCGCTCGAACATGTCGAAAACCCGCGCGAGACGCTGAACGAGATCTGGCGGGTGCTGTCGCCCGCCGGGCGTGTCGTCATCGTAGTGCCGAACCGGCGCGGGGTCTGGGCGCGCTTCGAGCACACGCCGTTCGGCAATGGCCGCCCTTTCTCGCGCGGGCAGCTGACGGAACTGCTGCGCGAGGCGAATTTCACGCCCGCGGCGTGGTCGGATGCGCTGTTCTTCCCGCCATCGCGGCGACGCTTCATGATGCGTTTCCACAACGTGCTGGAGCGCTTCGGCCGGCGGCTGTGGCCGATCTTTTCCGGTGTCATCGTCGTCGAGGCGCAGAAGCGGCTCTACCAGGGCGTGCCGGTGGTCCAGCGCGCGTCTCGCCGCGTCTTCGTGCCGGTGCTGTCGCCGCATGGCGCGACACGGCTCGGCCGCCGGGCCGAGGCCGGAGGCGCGGCAACGTCGGCTCGCCAGGTGAAACCTTCGTGATCAGCGCGGAAACTTTCCTCGCGCGGCATTTTTCCGGCCTATCTGTCGTGCACGGGCGGCGGCCGTCGGCTCTCTTCATCCGGTTTCAGCATCGCACCTGAACGCAAGGACTTCTGATATGGCTGATCAACTGGACAATCAGGCCACCGTTCAGCCGGTCGCCGTGGCCAGCAGCCTGCGCGATCAGGTCGCGACGATCAAGCAAGCGCTGGTGGTATCGCCGGTTCGCAGGTGGTTGCTGTGGACATCGGTCGGCATCATGGCCGTCATCGTCGCGACATCGATCGGCCAGGTCCTGCTCAATCGCTGGAACCAGCCCTTCTACGATGCGCTGGCGCGCCGTGACATGGCGGCCTTCCTGCACCAGCTCCTTGTCTTTGCCATGATCGCCGGTGGGCTGCTGGTGCTCAATATCGGCCAGACCTGGCTCAACCAGATGATCCGGCTGAAGCTGCGCGAGGCGCTGACGCTGGACCTGATCGACCAGTGGATGCGGCCGGCGCGCGCATTCCGGCTGGCCAACGCCGGCGCCATCGGCGTCAATCCCGATCAGCGCATGCAGCAGGACGCGGCGCATCTGTCGGACCTGTCGACGGACCTCGGCGTCGGGCTCCTGCAGTCGCTCATCCTGCTCGTCTCCTTCGTCGGGGTGCTGTGGGAACTGTCCTCGGGTTTCGTCTTCCACGTCAACGGCTGGTCGCTGGCCATACCGGGCTACATGGTCTGGGCCGCGTTTCTCTACGCCGGCACCGCCTCCTGGCTGAGCTGGCTGGTCGGGCGCCCGCTCATCAGCCTGAACAGCGACCGCTACACGCGCGAAGCGGAGCTGCGCTCCTCGATGGTGCGCGTCAACGAGAATGTCGATGCCATCGCGCTCTACCATGGCGAGGACGATGCCAGGCGGCGGCTCGAACTCGACCTCGGCACGGTGCTGGGCGCCATGCGGCGCATCTATACCGCCCAGATCAACCTCTCCTGGGTGACCGATACCTATGGCTGGATCACCGTCGTGGCACCGATCCTGGTCGCTTCGCCGGTCTATTTCTCGGGCGATATCAGCTTTGGCGGGCTGATGATGGCGGTCGGCGCCTTCAACCAGGTCCACTCGTCGTTGCGCTGGTTCATCAACAATATCGGCAGCATCGCCGACTGGCGCGCCACGCTGATGCGCGTCGCCGATTTCCGTATCGCGCTCAATGAAACCGATGTGCTGCACGACACCGAAAAGCGCATCACCTTCGACCAAAATGCCAATGGCAGCCTGACCTTCGAGAAGCTCGAAGTGGCCTCGCCGGAGGGCTGCACAAAACTCTCCGACGAACATGTCGAAATCCGCCCCGGCGAGCGCGTCATGATCACCGGCGAGCCGGGCGCCGGCAAGACGCTGTTCTTCCGCGCCATCGCCGGGCTTTGGCCCTGGGGCGGCGGAAAGATCGGCCTGCCGGCGGGAGAAACCCTCATCTTCGTGCCACGTGTCCCGTATTTGCCCGCGGGCACCCTGCGCGAGGTGCTCAATCACGCCAACGGGCATGCGCCCGCGAGCGATGCCGACATTTCGGCGGTGCTGGCCGAGGTAGGTCTTGAACGGCTGTCGTCGTCGCTCGACCGTGTCGGGCGGTGGGACCATGAGTTGGGTGATGACGAACAGCGCTTGCTGGGCGTGGCCAGGCTCGCCCTGCGGCAGCCGAAATGGGTGATCATCGACGAAGCGATGGATGCGTTCGATGGACCCGCGCTGCGACGCGTGCTGGCGATGCTGGAAAAGCACCTGACGGGAGCCACGATCATCAATATCGGGCGCGGCCAGCACAACAATCAGTTCTTTCCGCGCGGTTTGACGATCGTGAAGGATTCCGCTGCGCCGGCGCTGAAACCCGCCCGTGTCAGGGCCGGCGCCATCGATCCGCCACCCGCCGTTCGCCGCAAGAAGTAGGCTGTTTCTCCGGCTGCCTGCGCAAAACCTTATTTTGCCGTGATCGCGGCGGAAGATTTTCAGGGGAAACAACCCTGGCGCCGCCATGTTTGATGCTCTTCTGATTGCCTGTCTCACCTGCGCGCAGGCTGCGCCCATTGCCTCGCCACCGGCGCTGGCGGTCGATGTCGAACTGGTCCTGGCGGTCGACATCTCGTTGTCGATGGATGAGAAGGAGTTCGCGTTGCAACGCGCCGGCTATGTCGAGGCGCTGCGGCATCCCGACTTCATCCAGGCCGTCCGGTCCGGCAATACGGGCCGCATCGCGCTCGCCTATTTCGAATGGGCGGGCACCGTGCGCGATGACGCGATCATCGGCTGGCAGATCATCGATAGCGCGCAAAGCGCCAACAGCTTTGCCGACAAGGTGGCGGCGCGCCCGTTCCGGAGTTTTCGCGGCACCTCGATTTCCACCGCGCTTGCCTTCGGTGCCGGGCTTTTCGACAGGACGAACTTCGCCGGCGAACGCAGCGTCATCGATATATCGGGCGATGGTCCCAACAATATCGGGCCGCCGGTCACCGCCACGCGCGACGCGGCCATCGCCAAAGGCATCGTCATCAACGGCCTGCCGATCCTGATCAACCCGTCGCCGACCTTCAGCCATCTCGACCAGTATTATGCGCAGTGCGTGACCGGCGGGCCTGGCTCCTTCGTGCTGCCGATCCACGCGGCCGCCGAATTTTCCACCGCCATCCGGCGCAAGCTGATCCTCGAAGTGAGCGGCATTCAAGACAAGGCCGAGATCATTCCCGTCGAAGCGGACGCGCCGATCGACTGCCTGAAGGGCGAACGGGACAGGCGATTCCTGTCGGATCCCTATTTCCCGGAACTCGACCGGTAGGCCTGGCGGAGCCGGCCGGGCACCGTGAAACGCCGATTTTGGGCCTCCACGCCCCAATAGGGATGCGGTTTCGCTCGCGCTCAAGGGTGATTCGTGCGCGGTGGATCGATGTCGGCCTATTACCTCAGGCGTAATCGAGTCTCGTCACTCCCTTTGGCAATCTGCAGCCACGAGGCCGGCAAATCGGCCTCGCTCGACAAGGGAGTTACGTCATGGCCGCTTACGCCGTTGCCCATATGCGCCAGGTCAGTATGGGTCCGCAGATCGTCGAATATCTGTACAGGATCGATGCCACGCTGGAACCTTTCGGCGGTCGCTTCCTGGTCCATGGCGGCAATCTGGAGGTGATCGAGAACGATTGGCCGGGCAACCTCATCATCATCGAATTTCCCGACCGGCGGCAGATGCGCCGGTGGTATGATTCGCCCGCTTATCAGGCAATACTGGCCCTGCGCACGGACAATTCCCAATCCGATGTGGTGTTCGCCGACGGTGTCGAACATCCGCACAAGGCCACCGATGTCCTGGGCTAGACGTTCCGTGCCTTATCGCTTCAGCAAGAACACCGCCTGCTGGCCGAAGAAGTTCCAGAACCACCAGGGCATCGACAGGCCGATCCTCTGGCCGGCGGCGTCGAGCGCGGTCGCCTTTTCCACCGTCGCGCCAAGCTCCTCACACAGGTTGACGAAGTCGCGGATGGTGCAGAAATGGATGTTGGGCGTGTCGTACCAGGAATAGGGCAAGTCCTGGGTTACCGGCATGCGGCCGTTGACGAACAGCGACAGGCGCACCCGCCAATGGCCGAAATTGGGGAAAGAGACGATCGCCCTGTTGCCGATCCTGAGCAGTTCGTCGAGCACCAGCTTCGGGTTGCGGGTCGCCTGCAAGGTCTGCGACAGGACGACGAAGTCAAAACCCTTGTCGGGATAGAATTCGAGATCCTTGTCGGCATCGCCCTGGATGACAGAGAGGCCGCGCGCCACACATTCGTTGACGCCGCGCTGCGACAGTTCAAGCCCGCGACCGTCGACCTGTTTGGTTTCCTGCAGCAATTCAAGCAAGGAGCCGTCGCCCGAACCGACGTCGAGCACGCGCGACTGTGGCGGGATAAGGTTGGCGACGACCTCGAGGTCGACGCGCTGGCTGCCGTTGACGCTCATGATATCGCCTCCTGTGTGGCGCATGATCCCGATCCTGAAAGTCCGCGACGTTCCGGGGTCATGCGCTCAGCCCTCTGGCGCGGGCCGCCGAGCCGATGAAGCCGTTGATGGCGGCGAACAGTTCCGGCTCGTCGAGCAGGAAGGCGTCATGGCCGCGATCGGTCTCGATCTCGACGAAGGATACCGAGGCGCCGGCGGCGTTGAGCGCGTGCACGATGGAGCGGCTCTCCTCGGTCGGAAACAGCCAGTCCGATGTGAACGACACCAGGCAGAAGCGGGTCTTGGTGCCGGCAAAGGCATCCGCCAGCCTGCCGCCATGATCGGCGGCGAGGTCGAAATAATCCATCGACCGCGTCATGTAGAGATAGGAGTTTGCGTCGAAGCGGTCGACGAAGGTCATGCCTTGGTGGCGCAGATAGCTTTCGATCTGGAAGTCGGCGTCGAAGCCGAAAGTCAGGTGGTCGCGATCCTGCAGATTGCGGCCGAATTTACGGTGCAAAGCTGCTTCCGACAGATAGGTGATGTGGGCCGCCATGCGCGCCACCGCCAGGCCCTTTTCCGGGCGCTTGCCGTGCTCGAAATATTTGCCGCCGTGCCAGTCCGGATCGGCCATGACGGCCTGCCGGCCGACTTCATGGAAGGCGATGTTCTGCGAGGAATGGCGGGCACCCGTGGCGATCGGCAGCGCCGAAAAGACACGCTCGGGGTAGCTCGACGCCCATTCCAGCACCTGCATGCCGCCCATCGAGCCGCCAAGCACGCAAAACAGCTTTTCGATGCCGAAATGATCGATCAGCATCTGCTGCGCACGCACCATGTCGCGAATGGTGATGACAGGCAGGTCGAGCCCATAGGGCTTGCCGGTGACGGGGTTGGTCGAGGCCGGACCGGTGGAGCCCAGGCAGCCACCGATCACGTTGGAGCAGATGACGAAGAAACGGTTGGTGTCGATGATCCTGCCGGGGCCGATCAGCACTTCCCACCAGCCCGGCTTGCCGGTCACCGGGTTGGTGTTGGCGACATGCTGGTCGCCGGTCAGCGCATGGCAGACGAGAATGGCATTGGAGCGGGCATCGTTCAGCGTGCCATAGGTCTGGTAGGCGATCTGGAACGGCGACAAAAGCGTGCCGGCGTCGAGCTTGAGCGGCTGGTCGGGCCCGAAGCGCAACACCGGGCTCGACGGTTGGTCGGCCTCGTTGTTGGTCTTTCCTGCACGCGGAGCGGCCATTCACGTACTCACTTGCTGCATCATGGCCGACGAAAAATCGCCGCCGATGCGTTTTGTCCGGCCGGCCGCGGACAATAAAAAACCGGCATTGCCTTCGCAAAGCCGGTTACGTCACGCAAACGGCCCTTTAGCGAATTGTTTAACGTGGCTGCAAGCCGACCGGCCAAATCACCACGGAACTGTCACTGTCCTTCTAGAACTCGCCCGCCTCGCCGTCAATGCCGGAGCCCGGGCCGGAAACCGGGCCGGCTGCTGGCCCCACCGCCGCCTCTCGACATTGCCGGCCATGACTTGTATTTCCGCTGCGGCCTCCGGATGGAGGCATTTTCGACGGATTTTGCAAAAAATGAACCAGACACCGGATCAGGCACGTCCAACCCCGCGCGCGGGCATCATGGACATAGACGCCTATGTGCCCGGCAAGAGCACGGCGCCGGCCGGTGTCGCCAAGGTCTACAAGCTGTCGTCGAACGAGAACCCGCTCGGTCCGTCACCGAAGGCGATCGAGGCCGCGCGCGACGTCGCCGCCAGGCTCGACGTCTATCCCGACGGCACCGCCAGGCGGCTGCGCGAGGCGATCGCCGAGGTGCATGGCCTCAACGCGCAGAACATTATCTGCTCCAACGGCTCCGACGAGATCCTCGGCCTGTTGGCACAGACCTATCTGGCGCCAGGCGATGAGGCCATATTCACCGAACACGCCTTCATGGTCTACAAGATCTACATCCAGTCGGCCGGCGCCGCGCCGATCGCGGTCAAGGAGACCGACGAGCGCGCCGACATCGATGCAATGCTGGCCGCCGTCACGCCGAGAACCAAGATCGTGTTCCTCGCCAATCCCAACAATCCGACCGGCACCTATGTGCCGTTCCAGGAGGTGCGCCGCCTGCATGCCGGCCTGCCCAAACATGTGCTGCTGGTGCTCGACGCGGCCTATGCCGAATATGTCCGCCGCAACGACTACGAAGCCGGCATCGAACTGGTCGGCAGCGCCGAGAACGTGGTGATGACGCGCACCTTCTCCAAGATCGGCCTTGGCGGAGCGCGGATCGGCTGGATGTACGGGCCGATGCACATCGTCGACGCCATCAACCGCGTGCGCGGTCCCTTCAATGTCAATGCGACTGCGATCGAGGCCGGCATCGCCGCGATCCGCGACCGCGCCCATGTCGAGCGCAGCGTGGCGCATAACGAGACCTGGCTCACCTGGCTGAGCGCAGAGATGACCGGGCTTGGGTTGCGGGTAACGCCCAGCGTCGGCAATTTCCTCCTCATTCATTTTCCCGACGACCAGAAGCATTCGGCGGCGGCGGCGGACGATTACCTGACCGCGCGCGGTTACATACTGCGGCGCGTTTCCGGCTACGGCTTCCCCAACGCGCTGCGCATGACCGTTGGCACCGAAGAGGCCAATCGCGGCGTCGTTGCCGCGCTCACGACATTCCTGAAAAGCTAGAACGCCCGAAAGCTCTAACGCCATGACATCACCGATGTTTGAAAAGATCGCGCTGGTCGGCATCGGCCTGATCGGCTCGTCGCTGGCCCGCGTCATCCGCCGCGAGGGCCTTGCCGGCCACGTTGCCATCTCGACCCGCAGCGCGGCGACGCTGGCGCGGGCGCGGGAGCTTGGGCTGGGTGATTCCTATACGACCGATGCGAGGGAAGCGGTCCGCGACGCCGATCTGATCATCGTCTCGGTGCCGGTCGGCTCGTCCGGCGCGGTGGCGCAGGAGATCGCGCCGGCGCTGAAGAAGGGCGCGATCCTCACCGATGTCGGCTCGACCAAGGCCTCCGTCATCGCGCAGATGCAGCCGCATGTGCCCGATGGCGTCCATTTCATTCCCGGCCATCCGCTGGCGGGTACCGAGAAATCCGGACCGGATGCCGGTTTCGCCGACCTGTTCGACAATCGCTGGTGCATCTTCACGCCGCTGCCGGGCACCGATCCGGACGCGCTGGAGAAGCTGTCGGAATTCTGGCGCCGCTGCGGCGCCAACATCGACACGATGGACCCACAGCATCACGACATGACGCTCGCCATCGTTTCGCATTTGCCGCACATTATCGCCTACAACATCGTCGGCACCGCCGACGATCTGGAATCGGTGACCAAGACGGAAGTGATCAAATATTCCGCCTCCGGCTTTCGCGACTTCACGCGCCTGGCCGCCTCCGACCCGACCATGTGGCGGGACGTGTGTCTGCACAACAAGGATGCCATCCTCGAAATGCTGGCGCGGTTCTCGGAAGACCTGGCGTTCCTGCAGCGGGCGATCCGCTGGGGCGACGGCGACAAGCTGTTCGACCTGTTCACCCGCACCCGGGCCGTGCGTCGTTCGATCATCGAGGCGGGCCAGGACATCGACGTGCCCGATTTCGGCCGCCAGGCGGTGGAGCACCCGTCGAAGAATTAGATCTGTTCACCGCTTCACGGAAACGGCGAACCGCTCTAACTTTTTGTTTTAACACAATTCCGAAGGGCAAAGCGCTATGGGCTTTGCCCGGGAAAACCGTTTCACACTTTTCCTGGAATTGCTTAGGCTGTTTCAGGCCAGGTCGCCGCGACCATCGCCAGTGTCTCGGCCCGGTCCGGCGCGCCGAGCCTGCCGCCGAAGCGCAGGCACTTGAGCGCGGCGGCGGCACTGGCAAAGCGCATGGCCTGCTCGACCGGCATGGCTTCCGCCAGCCCGACGGCAAAGGCGCCGTGAAAGACGTCGCCGGCGGCGAGCGTGTCGACCGCCCTGATCCTTGGCGCCGCGACATGGCGGGATGATCCCGCCGCGCGATCGAACCACCAGGTGCCCGCCGCGCCGCCGGTGACCGCGACAAGGGCATCGGTGCGGGAGGCCATGTCGGTGCAGGCGGTCTCCAGATCCAGCGCCTGGCCGCATATGATGCGGACCGCCGGCTCCGAGGCGACAATGTGCGAAGCCAGCGGCAACAGCTGCTCCAGCACCGCCAGCGGCGCGGTATCGGCGTCGAGAATCGCCGGCCGGCCGGCGGCGCGTGCCGCCTTCAGGGCAAGGGCCGCGGCACCCGGCCAGCGCACGTCGGCCAGCACGGCATCGAATGCTGCGATGTCGGCGAAAGGCAAAGAATCGGGATCGGTCTGGGCCAAACTGTCATAGAAAGGCACGATGATGCGTTCGCCATGGGCGTCGACCAGGATCGATGCCAGCGCCGAGCGGGCGCCGCTGACGCGGCGCACATAGCTGCAGTCAACGCCTTCGGCCTCGATCCCGGCAATCAGTTGATCGCCGACCGGATCATCGCCGGCACTCGCCCACAGCGACACGTCGGCGCCCAGGCGATGCGCGGCGCAGGCCGCGCTGGTGGCCATGCCAGAGGCGATCTGGACGCCGTCGGAGGCGATGAATTTTCCCTGATGCGCGGGCAGCGTCTCGACACGCAGAATGGTGTCCAGCGTCAGCGCGCCGACACTCAGGAGCCTCGCTGGTCTTGCCATGGCAGCGCTATTGAACCGGCTTGATCTTGCCGAGCGGGATGAAGCCGAGCGAGGCCTTGCCCTTGACCACCTTCAGCGGCATCGATGGTTCGCTGCCGAGCAGCGCCAGAGCGGCAAAACCCTGTTCGATCGCGTTCTTCTGCTCGGGCATGGCGCCGGCAAGGATGGAGGCGACAGCCTTCGGATCCTTGATCCTGATCATCAGGTCGGCGTCGACAAGGCCTTCGGCATCGACCGACAACGGCCCGGAAACGGTAACCTTCGCCGTGCCCGACGACAAATCGAGGTTGCGAATATCGACCCTCTGGCCGCGCAGGCTCTTCACCTGCGTTCCGATCAATGCGACGCCGTTCTTCAGCGTGGCATCGCCGCTGGCATCGAGCGCCGGCAGCACGCGCCCGCCGATCGCATCCGGGTCGATCTCCAGATCGGTGAAGCTGCCGACATAGTCGAGATCCACGCCGTTCGGCTGCAACTGGCCGGCCGCCCTGCCGGCGCTGAACAATTCCACTGGATCGGTGTCGTCGGCCGGATCGGTCTGGCCGGACAGCCCCTCCGCCTGCAGCGCGATGCGCCGCGGCAGCGGCCATGACAGTTTCACGTTGGCCTGCAGATTGTCCCAGTCGATCCACAGCGGCACCATGCCGGGGACGGAGGTCCTGAGCGGGCCGCGCAGATCGGCGACCGGCGACAAAGGCTGGATGATCTGGGCGACGGCATTGAAGGAGCCGGCCGAGGCCGCGATGTTCTTGGCATCGTCCTCATACGCCAAATTGTCGCAAGAGACGGCAAAGCTCAGGGGATAGCCGCTGACCTGGAGATTGGCGCAGCCGGCTTCGATGCCGCTCTTGTTGAGCGTGGCAACCGCCTTGTCGGCTTCAGCCCGCACCCTGCCGGCCAGATAGAACCAGCCGCCGCTGTAGATGGCAAACAGCACAACGACGAACGTCACAAGCCAGAACAGGCCGCGACGGGACTTTGGTTGGCGTTCGTCACTTGACGTCATGCTTTGGCTCTCATTAACGCATGGGTATTGGCGGACGGACCTTCGATTCCGACAACACTTGGCAGACAGAGACGAATAGGTAGCCGGGGACGGTTGGAAAAAACACCGGTTTCCGGTGCGGTGGTGCCATTCTTTTTGCAATCAGGCGCGGCGATATGGGCGATTTTTGGGTGTTTGGCTACGGTTCGCTGATCTGGCGGCCGGGTTTCGCGCATATCGAGACACGACGCGCCCAGCTGCACGGCTACCGCCGCTCGCTCTGCGTCTATTCCTTCGTGCATCGCGGCACGCGCCAGCGGCCCGGATTGGTGCTCGGCCTCGACCGTGGCGGCTCCTGCGTCGGCCTGGCTTTCCGTGTGCCCGGGGAATTGCGCGACGAGGTCATCGCCTATCTGCGCGAGCGTGAACTCGTCACATCGGTCTATCTCGAGCGCACCCTCAAGGTCCGGCTCGACGGCGGCGGTACGGTCGAAGCCGTGGCCTACATCGTCGACCGCAAACATGAGCAATATGCCGGCGCGCTGGACGCGGCGGAGGCGGCGGCGGTCGTGCGCGGCGCGGTCGGCCAGTCCGGCAACAATGAGGATTATGTTCTCAGCACGCTGAAGCATCTGGAAGCGCTCGGCATTCGCGACCATTGGCTGGAGGAGGTGGCGCGGGGGATAGCGCCTTTGTGAAGCGCTGGCTCTGCGGAAAAAGGCGGCCAGGCCTTTGATCTCGACGGGGCACGACCTAGCTTAGGGTCCGAACCCAGCCAGCGGGCGGCATCCGCCCGGTCTCAATCATCACGGAGATTCGTCTTGCAGAAACGCCGTCTCGGTCGCACCGACCTTTCCATCGCGCCGCTGGTTCTGGGCGGCAACGTCTTCGGCTGGACCGCCGACGAGAAGACCTCGTTCGACCTGCTTGATCGCTTCGTCGGCGGCGGACTCAACGCGATCGATACTGCGGACGCCTATTCGCGCTGGGTGCCGGGCAACGAGGGGGGTGAATCGGAAACCATCATCGGCAAATGGATGAAGGACCGTGGCAACCGCGACAAGGTCGTGGTGATCACCAAGGTCGGCTCGGATATGGGGCAGGGCCACAAGGATCTGTCCGCCGCCTATATCGAGAAGGCCGTCGAAGCGTCGCTGAAGCGGCTGCAAACCGATTTCATCGACCTCTATCTGTCCCATTGGCCGGATCCGGCCACGCCCTATGAGGAAACCCTCGGCGCCTACGAGAAGCTGCTTGCCAAGGGTAAGGTCCGCCATATCGGCTGCTCGAACCTCGACGCCGGCCAGTTGCGCGCCGCACTCGATGTGGCGAGCCTGCGCAGCCTGCCGCGCTACGAGGTGCTGCAGCCGGAATACAATCTCTACGATCGTTCCTCCTTCGACGGGCCGTTGCGCGATCTGTGCGTGGCCGAGGATATCGGCGTCATCACTTATTTCAGCCTGGCCAAGGGTTTTCTGAGCGGCAAATACCGCAGCGAGGCCGATCTTGGCCAAAGCGAGCGCGGCGGCGGGGTCAAGGACTACCTCAATGCGCGCGGCATGCGCATTCTGGCCGCTCTCGATGCCATATCCGCCAAGCATTCGGCGAAGCAGGCGGAAGTCGCCCTTGCCTGGGTTATCGCGCGGCCAGGCGTCACCGCGCCGATTGCCAGCGCCACCAAGCCCAGTCAGATGGACAGCCTGATCAAGGCGGCGTCGTTGAAATTGACCGCCGACGACATGGCCGAACTCGACAGAGCGAGCGGCTGAGGTTTCGGTCGTCGCTGTACGCACGAACGTCCAAGACCATGCCCCTGTCTTGCCATAGCGTCCTGCGCTCGTGGCAAGACAGGGGGCGCAATGACTGAACCGCTTCTCTCGCAACCGCAACTCTGGCGTCCGCTGCTCGCTCTGGTCTTGGCCGCCACGGTGGTCATGGGCAGTCCGGGTCCGGCAACGATAAGCGTTACGGCTGTTGGCGCGGCCTTCGGCCTGCGCGATTCGCTACGCTACACCTGCGGGATCGTTCTTGGCACGGCCGCCGTCTTGCTCGTTGTGGCGACAGGGATCGTGGCGGTGCTCGGGTCGATGCCGAGGCTGGCGCCGGTGCTGGTTGTCGCGTCCGCCGCCTACATCCTCTATCTCGCCTTCAAGATCGCTACGGCACCGCCCTTGGCGGCGCGCACGGCCGAGGCCGCGCGACCGACCTGGCTGGCCGGGTTTCTGCTGGCGGTCGCCAACCCGAAAGCCTATGTGGCGATCGCCGCTGTGTTTGCCGGCGCCTCGTCGAAGCAGGGTGCGGCAGAGCTTGGCCCATGGCTGAAGCTGGCGGTTCTGGCAGGGATGATCGTTGTCATCCACGCAGTGTGGCTTCTCGCCGGTGCGGCGTTCGCGCGCTTCCTGCGCAGGCCTGTCACTTCCCGGATCATCAACCTGGTTTTTGCCGCGACACTGGTGCTGACCACGGTGCTGGCTGTTTACGGCTGATTGCCCGGCTGGAGGGCCTTCATGGCTTCGCGCCGAGTTCCCGCAGCCGCTTCACCGCCGCTGGCGGCAGGGCCGGCGGGTTGGGTGCGCGCGATGCCTCGATGAGAAGCTGATCGCAGGCGGCTTCCGTCTCGCCGATTAGCCGCGCCATGAACTCGTCCTTGCCGAGGCCCGGCGGAATCGGCGGCAGGAACCGCGCCTTGATGGTGCCGGGATAGCGCAGGAACTTGCGGCGCGGCCAATAGAGGCCGGCGACATGGGCGACCGGCACCACCGGAACACCAAGCTGCGCGTAGATTTCGACGATGCCGTATTTGTAGGCGGGCTCGTCGCCCGGCGCCCGGCGCGTGCCCTCGGGATAGATGATCAGCTGGCGTGGGTTGCGCGCCATCTCTTCCTTGGTCGCCGCGACCACCGCCTTCAGCGCCTTGGAGCGGCTGCCGCGATCGACCGGGATCATGCGCATCTTCATGATGTACCAGCCGAAGAACGGGATCCAGGTCAACTCGCGCTTGAGGATGTAGAGCGGGTCCTCGAGGAAAGGAAAGAAGGCGATGGCATCCCAGAACGACTGGTGCTTCGGCGCCAGGATGAAGGAGCCTTCGGGCAGGTTTTCCTGCCCGGTGATGTCGTTTCTGGTGCCGGCGATCTTGTCATAGAGCCACATGCAGCTGCGCGACCAGAATTTCGGCACGAACCAGGCGCGGTGGCGGGGCGACAGGAAATAGTATGGGGTCCAGAGGATCATCTGGACGATCAGATTGACGTAGAAGACGAAGTTGAACGCCAGCGATCTGACATAGAGCATGGGGGAGGTCCGGTGAGGAAGTGTGCGTTGGTTACACCAAGCAGCGGCAAAAAGGAAACAGGGCGATGCGGCTCATACTACCAGGTCGCCTGCGCCAGACATTCCCTCAGGCGTGGGGCGGCAAAGTCGAGGAATGCGCGCAGTTTCACCGGTAGCCGGCCCTGGCCGGCGTGCACCAGGTTTACCGGCCACGGCTCGGGCTCGAAATCCCTGAGCACGGGCCGCAACGTTCCTGAGCGTACAGCGGCGACGATCTGGTAGGAAAGCACGCGCGTCATCCCGACACCGGCAATAGCGGCATCGATCGCCGCCTCCGCTGTATTGACCCGCAGCCTTGAGCGGACCAGGACAGGAACGTCGGCCTTTTCCACTGCGAAGGTCCAGGTGGCGAGTGAGCCAAGGCCTTCGAAGGTGACGCAGCTGTGCGTCTCGAGATCTCCTGGAGTCTTCGGCGTGCCATGCTCGGACAGATAGGCGGGACTTGCACAGACAACATGACGGATCGAGCCGACACCGATGGCAACCATGCGCGAGTCCGGCAGCCGGCCGATGCGGATGGCGAGGTCGATATGATCCTCGGCCAACTGGACTATCCTGTCGCCAAGCGTCAGGCGGATATCCACTTGCGGGTACGCGGCGAGAAACGCGGTGACGATCGGCAGCACGTGCAGTCGGCCGAAGACGATCGGCGCGGTGATGATCAATTCGCCGGTCGGGGCGCTGTATTCGCCGCCGGCAACGCGTTCGGCCTCGCCGACCTCGTCGAGGATGCGGCGGCAGGCGGCAAGATAGGCGTCGCCTGCGTCGGTCAGCGTCAGCCGGCGTGTCGAGCGGTTCAGCAGACGTGTCTGGAGATGCCGTTCCAGATCTGAGACCTTGCGGCTGACGGTCGCAAGCGGAATGCCCGAACGGCGTGCGGCGGCCGAAAGGCTGCCGGCCTCCACCGTCGCGACGAAAAGGGACATGGCCTCGAGGCGATCCATCGTTTCTACCAGAAATTGGAAGGATTGATTGCAAATATGCCATCTACATCCGGCAAGTGGAAGAGCGCAAATAGGCGGTGTGACCAACAGGGATATCGCAATGCCGCGCATCACCACGCCATCGTCCATCGCCGCCGCTCCCACGGCAACGCAACCCATGTTGCAGGCTGTCGAGAAGCAACTCGGCGTCGTGCCGAACCTGTTTCGAATGGTTGCCAACAGTCCAGCCGCGCTCGAAGGCTATCTCGGCATGTCGGGGGCGCTGGCCAAGGGCCGGTTGCCTGCGTCGACACGCGAGCGCATCGCGCTGGCGGTCGCCGAGATCAATGGCTGCAGCTACTGCCTGTCCGCACACACCTACCTTGGCAAGAACCTCGCCCGGCTCGACGATGCCGAGATGCTCGCCAACCGCCACGGTGGCTCCACGGACCCCAAGGCGGGCGCGGCGGTGCGTTTTGCCGCCAGGGTTGCGCATAGTCGCGGCCATATCGGCGACGAGGATCTCTCCGCCGTCAGGCTGGCAGGCTACGACGATGGAGAGATCATCGAGATCGTCCAGCATGTCGCCCTGAACGTCTGGACCAACTATATCAATGAAGTCGCCCAGACCGAGATCGATTTTCCGGTTGTTTCTATCCGCGATGCTGCCTGAAACCGGAAAGGGCATGCGGTGTCCGCCGGTCCCACCCTTCACGCCGCAGAGGATTCCCATGTCTGAAAGCCGCCCGCCGCTTCCGCCCTTCACCGCCGAAACAGCCGCGCAGAAGGCGCGCACGGCCGAGGATGCCTGGAATTCACGCGATCCGGCGCGGGTCGCGCTTGCCTACACGACCGACAGCCGCTGGCGCAACCGCGCTGAATTCCTGCAAGGTCGCGATGCCATCCAGGCTTTCCTGACGCGCAAATGGAGCCGCGAGCTCGATTATCGACTGATCAAGGAAGTCTGGGCTTTCCACGGCAACCGCATCGCCGTGCGCTTCGCCTATGAATGGCACGACGACAGCGGTTCATGGTTCCGCAGCCATGGCAACGAGAACTGGGAGTTCGACGAGCACGGGCTGATGCGCCTGCGCATCGCGAGCATCAACGACCTGCCGATCGCGGAAGCCGACCGTAAATATCACTGGCCGCTCGGGCGCCGCCCGGATGATCACCCAACATTGTCGGAGCTCGGGCTTTAGAGCAATTCCGGGAAAAGTGCGAAACGGTTTCCCACAGGAATTGCGCCAACCGCCGCAAGCCCCGCCCCATGCAAGGAGGCTTTCGATGAACGCACATGCTTTTGCCAGCGACGTCGCCTTCACGCCGACCGTCAAGGCGATCCAGACGCGCAAGGGCTCGCGCCAGTCCTACTCCCGCGTCGAGGAGCGCGGTGGCTGGAAATCGGTGATCACGCCGGACCTTGCCGCCTTCATCGAGATGCAGACCAGCGTCTTCCTGTCGACGGCCAATGGCGATGGCCAGCCGTATATCCAGCATCGCGGCGGGCCGGCCGGCTTTCTCAAGGTGCTCGACGAAAAGACGATCGGCTTCGCGGATTTTTCCGGCAACAGGCAGTTCATCACGCAGGGCAACCTGGCCGACAACCCACGCGCCTTTCTGTTCCTGATCGACTATATGCTGCGCCAGCGTATCAAGATCTGGGGTACGGCGCGCGTGGTAGAAGACGATGCCGAGTTGATGGCCAAGCTGATGCCGCAGGATTACAAGGCTCGTCCCGAGCAGGTCATCCTGTTCACCGTCTCGGCATGGGATGCCAACTGCCCGCAACATATTCCGCAGCGTTTCGAGGCCGCCGATGTCGCGGCAGCGCTTGGTGAACGCGACAAGCGTATCCAGCACCTCGAGCAGGAGATCGCGCGCCTGAAGCAGGCGTCGACGGGGACAGACAAGGAATGACGGTACAGCCGAGGGGTCAGCCGCCGGCGGCGGTCTCGGCCAGCGCGATGCCGTCCGGGGTCGGTTTCACCGGTACGATGCCGCGTGCCAGCGCCAGCAGATATTTGTTGTACTCGGTGAACAGTACGCGCAAGGCCTGCGGCTTGGTCAGCCAGCCACCATTGTCGAGGTTGGAATTGACCACCGGATAGGGTTCCAGCTTGGCGCCATGCAGAAGCCGGCTCATTTCAAGCAGGCTGCGCGGCATGTGGTAGTTGTTGGTGACGAGGATCACCGTGTTGTAGGCGTGGCTTTCGACCCATTTGGCGCTTTCCTCGGCATTGCCGATCGTGTCGAGCGCGGCGCGGTCGATGTCGACGCAACACGAAAACAACTTCTTGTCGCCGCCGGTCGCTACCTGCAACTGGCGCCGACTCGCCGAGGGATGCACGCCACTGATCAACAGGCGCTCGCCTTTGCCGGACGCCAGCAGCTCCATCGCGGCGTCGAGACGGGACTGGCCGCCAGTGAGTACGATGATTGCGTCGGCCTTGGCCGGATTGGCGGGCGTGGTCAGATGGCTGACCTTGTTGGCGAACCAGCCGAAGCCGCCGGCAAATAGGGTTGCGAGGACGAGAAGAGAGAGCGCGGAAACCCGAAGTGCGGTCTTTAAACGGCTAATCCGGCCGTGGTCGCGCAAACGAGCAACCACCACTGGCATCTGTCCAGCCGTCCCGGTCGAATCCCGCACGTCCATGGCCATAGGGTTAATCCTGAAATGCGGCCTTTGGTAGGTAAAAGACGCACTTTGCGTTACGCCGTTTCTCCATCCGTGATCACCTTGCTTTCGACCTCGCCAAAGCATGTTCGCTTCTCACGCGTCGGGTTGGCGAACGTCGATGTCGCTGAGATAGGCGACGACGGTGGCATGCGAGGTTGCCGCCGTCAGCGCGCCGATCACCAGCACCATGAGGACGACGCCGAGATAACCCGCAGAGCCGATGGCGAAATTGCCGAACAAGGCGGTTGCCTGGTCGGCCTGCGGCGTTGCCATGTTGCGCGACGACCACCAGGAAAAGACGATGAAGACGAGCACCGCCGCCGCGCCGCCGGCGGCAGCGCCCTTCATGCCGGTGACCAGGAAATGCCGGCGGAATTCGCGCGCGATGAAGCGCGCCTCGGCGCCGACGAAATGCAGCACCTCGATGATGTGGCCGTTGCCGGCCATGGCGCCGCGCGTGGCGAACACCACCGTCAGCACGGTCGCCGACAGCATCAGCGCCAGCACGGCAATGCCGATGGTCACCGTCGTGCGCGCCATCGCCACCAGCCGGTCGACCCAGGTTCGGTGATCGTCGAGCGACGCGCTTGGCAGCTTCGGCGTGATCGCGGCGCGCATGGCGGCGAAGTCGGGCGGGCTGTTCTCGTCGATGGTGACGATGATCAGACGCGGCACTGGCAGGTCGTCGATGTTGAGGCCCGAACCCAGCCATGGCTCCAGCAGCCTGGCGGTCGCCTCGCGATCGATGATCCTTGTCGACTTCACGCCGGGGAATTCGCCGGCGATCCGCGAGGCCTGGGTGAGGGCGGCCTCCATGTCGAGGCCGTCGACCGGCTTGATCTGGATCGTCGCCTCGCGCGAGATCTGGTTTTCCCAGACCGAGGCGGTGTCGCGCACCAGCGTCACCGCGCCAAAGGTCAGGCAGGACAGGAAGGTCATGATGGCGATGACCAGGACCAGCGCCCGGCCGGCAATGTTCTGAGCGGGCACAATCGGCGCCATCCGGCGCTGCGCACGCGGCCGTGCCACAGTTGCCTCGGCGTCCTGCTCTTGCTCTTCGAAATGTTCGGCGGACAGGTCAGTCATAGATATCCAGCCTTCCGCCGGCCAGGATCATGCGGCGCGCGTCGACCTGCTCCATCAGGCCAAGATCATGGGTGGCGATCACCACGGCGGTGCCGAGACGATTGAGCTCGATGAAGAGCCGCAGCAGCCGCCGCGCCAGCGGGGGATCGACATTGCCGGTCGGCTCGTCGGCCAGCAGGATCTCGGGCTGCTCGATCAGCGCCCGCGCGATCGCGGCGCGCTGCTTCTCGCCGCCCGACAGGACCGGTGGCAGCACATGCATGCGCTCGCCCAGCCCCACCCATTTCAGCAGCTCGGTGACATCGGTGCGGTAGCTCGCCTCCTCGCGCCCGCGCACGCGCAACGGCAATGCGACGTTCTCATAAGTGGTCATGTGGTCGAGCAGGCGAAAATCCTGGAACACCACGCCGATGCGGCGCCGCAGATGTGGCAGTTCGGTGCGCGAGATGCGCGAGCGGTCCTTGCCGAAGATGGTGATCAGGCCGCGTGTCGGCTTCAGCGACATGAACAGCAGGCGCAGCAAGGTCGTCTTGCCGGCACCCGAAGGCCCGCTCAGGAACTGGAAGGAGCGCTCCGGTATATGCAAGGAAATGTCACGGAGGATTTCCGGACCCATGCCATAGCGGAGGCCGACATTTTCGAAGCGAATCAATTTCGACGACCTGAAGTTCCTAGAGCATGATGCCGAAAAGTGTGACGCGGTTTTCGGACGACATCATGCTCTGTCTCTTTTAGAACCAGTGGCGAGCCATCCCGTTCTGGGAAAAGACCATCGGCCGGCATGGTTAACCGCCGGTTAATTCCTGTGCTGTTTCGGCGTGTCACGACGGCTCCGGTGGGGAAGCGTTAACCATTTATGTTTACGCAAAAGAAACGAAAAGCGAACACGCGCAATAACGGGGCCATGATGGCTGACGAACGAACCGCGCGCCCGGTTTCCGGCGAAATCATGACCGATCCCCCGGCAATTGCCGTGGCGGACCGGATCGCGCGCGGTCCGGCGGCCGATATCGTCGATGCGGACTATGAAGTGATGCCGCGCTTTGTCCCTACGGTGGAAAGTGTTTCACCGCCACCGCGCCTGATCGTCACGCCGTCCATCGAGGGCATGGACATGCTGCGCAAACCGGAAGCGCCGGCGGAACGGCCGCCGGCCGCCCGCGGCGGGCCGATTTTCTGGATCGCCGGCATCGGTGCCGCCCTTGCCGCCTTCTGGGTCTCCGGCGGACATGCGCTGGTACGCCAGGCACCGTTCCTGTCTGGCGCGCAGGCGTCGGCGCTGACCATTTCAGGCGTCACCTCACGCGTCGACGCCTCGGGAGCCAATCCGGTGCTGTTCGTCGATGGCGAGGCCGCCAATGACGGGACGGGGCCGGTGACAATGCCACCGCTTGAAATCCGGGTGACGGGCAATGACGGGCGCACAACCCGCTATACGTTGGGGACATCCGGCCATTCGCTGGCGTCCGGTGAAAGATTCGGCTTTGCCAGCCGGCTCGACGTGCCTAAGAACGGCGTAAGAACCGTTTTGGTTACTTTCGCAGAGTAGGCGATCACCGGGGAAGACCACCAATGCCCATCGTACGCGACAAGGACATCGAAGTCCTGTTTTCGGCGTCGGCGATCGCCCGGCGCAATCTCGAACTCGCCAAGGAGATCGCCGGGCACGACTATCATGATCTGCTGGTGATTTCGGTGCTGAAGGGGTCGTTCATCTTCGCCGCCGACCTGATCCGCGCCATGCATGATGTCGGCCTGTCGCCCGAGGTCGAGTTCATCTTCATTTCCAGCTATGGCGCCGGCACCACCAGCGGCGAGGTGAGGGTGCTGCGCGACATCGACAATGAAGTCGCCGGCCGCGACGTGCTGTTGATCGACGACATTCTGGAATCGGGCAAGACGCTGACCTTCACCCGCGACCTGATGCTGTCGCGTGGGGCCAAAAGCTGTGCCATCGCCGTGCTGCTCGACAAGCGCATGCGCCGCCAGACCGCGCTCACCGCCGACTATGTCGGCTTCGACTGCCCCGATTACTTCGTCGTCGGCTACGGCATGGATGTCGCGCACGCCTTTCGTGAATTGCCGTTTGTCGGTGTTGTGAAAGGCGATGCGTGAGGCGAGCGCCTCGCGGCGGCGAATTTGAAAAAGGCCTTAACGGCGTCGGGAAAATTAACGCCTGTCGAGCGTCGGGCCTTTCAGGAAAAGTCAACTTTTGCCCGCCAAATATGCCGGCCATGGCAAAGCTTCTGATCGTCGAGGACGATGAGTCCGTCCGCACCCTCGCAGCCCGCGCGCTCGAACGCGCCGGCCACGCAATCGATATCGCGGCGGACGGCGCTCAAGGCCTGGCGCTGATACGCGCCGCGAATGGCGGCTATGATCTCGTCGTCTCCGATATCCGCATGCCGGAGATGGACGGCATCGAGATGGCGATCGCGGCTGCTGCCCTCTTCCCGGCGATGAAGATCATGCTGATGACCGGCTACGCCGACCAGCGCGAGCGCGCCGAGGAGTTGAACGGCATCATCCTCGACGTCGTGCAAAAGCCCTTCACACTGGCCGAAATCCGCTCGCGCGTCGAACGGGCGCTGATCTGCTTCGCCTGATCAGACCGGACCGGCAGTTGCCAGCCCGGGTGCTCGGCTCCTGCGCCGTTCCGTGTTGAGCGCCAGCAGGCCGGCTCCGATGATGAGGGCCGCACCGATCACGGTCGTCGACCTGGGTACCTCGGCGAAGAACAGAAAGCCCCAGAGCGGCGACCATAGAATGCCGGTGTATTCGAAGGTGGCGACCCGATTGGCCGGTGCCAGCCTGTAGCCCTGCGACAGAAGGATCATGCCGGCGGAGGCGACGAAGCCGCAGGCGGCCATCTTGAGGAAATCCGGTAGCGTCGGCCATATCCACGGCCGCACCAGGAACTCAAGGCTCGGATGGACGGCGTGGGTTATGCCGGCCAGGTGGAATGTTCCGGCAACCACGGCCGCACCGATGAGATAGGCGCCGTTCTGGTAGAAGGCCATGACCGTGGACGATTCGGTATCGCCGATCTTGCGCGCCATCAACTGCGAGAACCCATAGAGCAGGGCCGACCCCAGCGACAGCAGCGCCGCCCAGTCGAACAGTCCCGCGCCTGGACGCACCATCACGATGACGCCAAGCAGTCCGATCAGCACTGTCGCCAGCGTCCGCCAGGACACGCGTTCGCCAAGGTAAGGTCCGGCCAGCGCCATGATGAACAGCGGCGCCATGAAATAAAGCGCCACGGCGTCAGCCAGCGGCAGCGCGGCGATGGCCAGATAATACACCGTGTAGGAGGTGAACTGGATGAAGGCGCGTATCGTCAGCAGGTCGAACCGCTTCGACAGGATTGCCGGCAGCCCGACATCGGCGTGGACGAGGATGATCAGGATGGGCAAAGCGACGATCGAACGGATCGCCATCACTTCGGTCACCGGATAGGAGCTCGACACGGCTTTGACGAGCGGGTCCTGCAGCGAGAAAACCAGCACGCCCAGGCACAGGCTAAGGATGCCGCGCACCATCCTATTCTGCATCTGGTTTCCGGCTCCTGCGCGTATGGCCCGAAGCTGTCGCTTGCGGAGTAAAAAGAACCCGCCACCTTTTCGGGCAGCGGGCACGAGTGAGGACTCTTTGATTGGTCCGCGGCCGATTTCGCGGCCGCTTATCCAATGGGTATGGCGACTATCATCCGGCGTTTGACATGTTGCAAACGAATTGGAATGATATCAGCAATCAAATTTTCTTATGATGGAAATCATGCGTCCGACCCTCGACAGCGATCTCCTGCGCACCTTCGTCGCCATCGCCGAGGCCGGCAATTTCACCAGGGCGGCCGAGCAGGCCGGCCGCACCCAGTCGGCGGTGTCGATGCAGATGAAGAAGCTCGAAGAACTGATCGGCGACAGCCTGTTCGAGCGCGGCTCGCGCGGCGTCGCGCTGACGCGGCGCGGCGGCGAACTCATCGTCAACGCCCGCCGCATCGTCTCGCTGCTCGACGAAACGGCGGCGTCGATGGCGGCCGCGCCGCTCGGCGGACCGGTGCGCATCGGCATTCCGGAGGAATATGGCCACGCCATCCTGTCGCGCGCGCTCGGCGCATTTTCGAAGCGCCACACCAAGGTCGAGGTCACCGTGCGCTACGCGCATTCGGAGGCGCAGCTGGCGGCGCTTGCCGCCGGCGAACTCGATCTGTGCGTGGTGTTTGAATGGCAGGACCCGGCCGGCGGCGAAGTGCTGATGCACGACCCGACCGTGTGGGTGACGTCGGCCCTGCATCACATGCACGAGGAACGGCCGGTGCCGATCGCGCTCTACAACCGGGTGAGCTGGTGCAAGGACTTCGCCATCAAGTCGCTGGAGCAGCGCGGGCTTGCCTATCGTGTCGCCTATACCAGCGACACCACAGGCGGCCTGAAGCTTGCCGTCACCTCCGGACTGGCGATCGCGCCGATATCGCGCAGCAACATTCCCGACGGCTGCCGCGAACTGACGTCCGCCGATGGATTCGGCGACATCGATTCCTCCAATGTGGTGATGCATCGCAACTCGAATGCATCGGGCGAGGCGATCGACGGCATGCAGGAGGCGATCCGCGAAGCGTTCGTCAACCGGCAAGGTCAGTCTCTTGCATCCTCATAGAAGGTGAGGCGGTTGCCGAACGGATCGTTGACCGTGACCTCCTTCGTCTTCCAAGGCGTCTCCTCCAACCCCGGCCTGGCAAAGCGGTACTTTCTTTCGGTCAACTCGCGATGGAGCCCGGCGATGTCGGTCGTCTCGATCCGGACATGAGAGCCCGGCGCGCCGTCGCCATGATGTTCGCTCAGATGCAAGACACAGCCGTCGCGGTAAACGCCTGTGTAAAGCGGCGTGTTGTCTTCGAAGCGGTGTTCGAACTGCACCTCGAAACCGAGAAAACCGACGTAGAATTCATGCGCCTTGGCGACATCGAAGATGCGCAGGATGGGCGTGACAGTACCGAGCTTCGGCATGGTGCTGTGACCGTTCGGGCGGGATTTGGGAGCGGCGGTTCCTATTTCAGCTCAAGCAGCCGTTCCAGATAGCTGCGCTCGATGTCGGGGCTGAGCGCGTTGCCGAGCCGCTTGCGGATCGCTTCCAGGATCTGTCGGGCGCGCTGGACGTCGATCTCGTCGGGCACCTTCACCGAATCGCCGAAATCGGGACCCTGGCTGGCGCGCGGCCGGCCGAGCGGGTCGCGGTCGGCATTCTGCTGGCGGCCACCCTCCTGGCTGCCGCCCTGGTCGCCCTGCATGGCCTGCATCTGCTTCATCATGTCCTTGGCGCCCTTGCGCAGCGCCTCGAGTGCCCGGCCCTGGTGACCGACGGCCTCGTCGCCCTGGCCCTCGCCAAGCGCCTGCTCGGCGCTGCCCATGGACTTGCCCGCCTCGCCAAATCCTTCATTGGGCTCCATGCCCATGCCTTCGAGACTCTTCTTCAGCTTGTCGAGATCGCTCTTCAGCTGGCCCTGGCCTTCCTGCAACTGCTTCAGCGCATCGGCGAATTCCTGCGGCGTCATCGGCTTCTGTCTGGCGAGCGGGTCGCGGTCCTGGCCGACGCCGGGCTTGTCCTGGTCCTCGCCACCATCCTGGCCAAGCTGCTCGTCTCGGTTCTTTCCGCGCTGGCGTTCGCCGCGCCTCATCTGGTCCATGCGGAAGGTGTCGTTCATCATCTCCTGCTGGCGCCGCAGGATCTCGCCGAGCTTATCCATCTGCTGGCGCATCTGGCTGTCCTGCTCGCCGCCCTGCTGCTGACGGCCGGCCTGGAGATTGTTCATCATGTCCTGCAACTGCGACAGCAATTGCTGCGCCTTGTCGCGATCGCCCGACTTCGCCAGGTTTTCGATCTGATCCATCATCCGGTCGATGTCGCTCTGGCGCAGTTCCTGGCCGTTCTGCTGCATCTGCGGCGCGTTCGGGTTCTGCTTGGCGCGTTCGGCGAATTCCTGCAGGAACTGGTTCATCGCCTCGCGCAGTTCCTTCATCGCCTTTTCGATTTCCTGGTCGCTGGCGCCGTTCTTGATGGCGTCCTGCAGCGCTTGCTGCGCCTGGCGCAGCCGCTTCTCGGCCGCCGAGAGGTTGCCCTCCTCGATGCCAAGCGCGATTTCCCAGAGATAGCCGACCTCGCCGCGCAGCTGATCGTCATTCCCGGCCAGCTTCAGCCGGCTGCGCGCGCTCACGATGGCGAGGTAGTGCGACATGTTGTCGAACGTGTCTTCCGGCCGCAGCGTAATGGCGTCGATCAGGTCGAGTACGCGCGGCTTGGCATTGGCGTCGAGCGCCAGAAGGCGCCGCTGTTCGATCACCGCACGCGCCAGCGGGTTGGCGAACGGGCGTTCTGGCATAACAAGCGTCTTGGTCTCGCTGGACGCGGTGTGTCCGGCATCGTCGGTGGCGACCAGCGTCAGCTTGATGCTGCTGCCGGCCCAGACATGTTCGGTCAGGTCTTTCGTCGTCTTGGCGGCATTCGACTTGCCGCCGCGGCGCGGCAGCGTCAGCGGCATTTCGGGCGGGCCGTAGAGCGCATGCGCATCCGGCGCCTGCGGGTCGGCCAGCGCGAACACCGCCTTGGCGGTGGCGGCGCCATAGTCGTCATCGATCTGGTAGTTGAGTTCGAAGGCGCCGTTGGCGGCGCGCTTTGGCTCGCCGACGAAGCGGATCTGCGGCGGCTTGTCCGGGATCACCGCGAAGGCCCAGCGGCCAAGCTGATCCTCGCCCGATTTCAACGTCAGCGTGCCATCGCCGGTCAGCTTGCCGATGAATTGGCGCACCCTCGAAGATGAGTTGGCGGACGGCGCCGCCGGGGTTGCGGCAGGCTTGGCCGTCGCGGCGGCCGGGTCGATGGCGCGCGAATTGCCATCCTTGTCGGCATAGGCAAGCGTTTCCTCGCCCGAGCCGCCGGTGACGCGCAAGGAGACATCGCTGCCCTCAGGCACATGAAACGTTGGCGTCGCCTGGTTGGCGTCGGCGGTCAGGAAAACCGGCGGCTTGCCGGTGTAGGCCGGCGGCGTCACCCATGCATCGATGCGCGGCGGCACGGCATCATGCGCACCGTGGGCGCTGAAGCCGTCGGCTATCCTGCCGCCGGTCGGCCCGAAGGAGAAGGCAAAGGCGGTCACGAGCAGCAGCGCCGCCACAGCGCGCAACCCCCAGGGGTCGCGCTCCGGCACGCGCGTGCGCGGCAGGTCGGCGCCGAGGCCGTCGAGCTTTGCGGCCATGCGCTTCTGATGTTCGCGCCACAACGCCTGCGAGAAGCTGCTCTCCCGGCCGCTTGGCCGGTCGGTCTGCACCAGCACGGGGCTGTGCAGCAGCCTGTTGGCGGCCTCGATGCGGCGATCGACCTCGGCGGCCGAGGGCATGCGGAAGAAGCGCAGCGGATAGAGCGCCGCCAGCCCTGCCAGGCCGAATGCCGCGACGACGCCGATGCGCGCGATATCCGGCAGCCGGGAGAAGATGCCGAACCAGGACACGCTCAGGAACAGGCTGGCGACAACAAGCAGCGGGAGCAGCAGCGGCCAGCCGCGCTCGATCATCATCGAGACCCGTGTCGCCAGCCGGCTCAAGGCAAGGCGCCCGGCCAGGCCGCGGTCGTTGCTGAAGGTGGGTCGTTCGGTCATCGGCCCTTCCTAGAGCCTGTTCCATCCCGAAAGAAACGGGGTGGGGCTCTGTCTCTTTGAGCATGATCTGTTTTCGAGATCATGCCGTGGGGCGGGGCAGGATAGCCCAAGCCTCACGACTCGAAGAATACCAGCAAACACGGCAAAGGCGAGGCAGTTTGAAAAAACGTGAACCCGGCCGAAACGGCTGCAATCAGAAATTGGCGGGGTTTGCGTTGGCGCCGCAGACCAGCACGGCGACCCGTTCGCCCGGCGCCGGCGCATAGCGGCCAGACACCACTGCGGCGAAGGCTGCCGCCCCGCCCGGCTCGGAAATGATGCGAACGCGGTTCCACAGGGCCTTTTGGGCAGCAATGATATCGTCGTCGCTGACCAGGATGGAGCGTTCGACGAAGGCTTCGGCGATCGGGAACATCATTTCGCCGACGCGCTTCGGCGCCAGCGAATCGGCTGCGATGCCTTCGGCCGGCGCGTCGACTGGATGGCCGGCCTCGAAGGCGCGATGAAGCGTCGGCGCACCCTCGGGCTCGACGGCGACGATACGGATGCGGCCGGCGTACCAGGCGGCGATGCCCCCGATCAGGCCGCCACCGCCGACGGCGACCAGCAACGTGTCGATCTGAGGCAAGTCCGCCTCGATTTCGAGACCGAGCGTGCCCTGGCCGACAAGCGTTTCCTCCTGGTTGAAGGCGTGGATCTGCAAGGCGCCGGTTTCCTCGGCGAAACGTTCGCTGGCGGCCAGGGCTTCCGCATAGCGAGCGCCACCGACGACAAGGTCGGCGCCATAGCCGCGAATGCGGTCGAGCTTGGCTTGCGGGCTCACTTCGGGAACGAAGATCGTCGCCTTGTGGCCGAGCCGCATGGCGGCATAGGCGACGGCGGCGCCATGATTGCCGCCCGATGCCGCGACGACACCGGCCGCCGGAACCTGCCGCTCGAGCAGATTGGTGAAGGCGCCACGCGCCTTGAACGAGCCGGAATGCTGCAGGCATTCGAGCTTGAGGTCGATGGCCAGCGGCGGCCGGCCGAAGTCGGCCATGTCGACGCGCAGCACCGGCGTGTGGCGCACATAGGGGCGGATGCGCGGTTCCATCGCGGCAATGCGTTCGCGGGTGACGGTGTTGCCTTGCGCCATGACTTGCTCCTCGTCGTGAGATTGCGCCTTATGCGAGCCAGTCGGGGACCGAATCCAGCCCGATCAGGTCGTCATAGGTCAGGCGCGGGCGCACGACGTGGAAGCGGTCGCCGTCGACCAGCACCTCGGGCACCAGCAGGCGGGTGTTGTAGGTGCCGGCCTGCACGGCGCCATAGGCGCCGGCCGTGAAAACAGCGACGAGGTCGCCGGCCTTCAGCGTGGGCAGGTCACGGTCGAGGCCGAGATAGTCACCGGTCTCGCAGACCTGGCCGACAACATCAACCATCATGCGCGGCGTATCGGCCGGCGGCTGCACGACCGGCCTGATGTCGTGGAAGGCATCGTAGAGCGTCGGCCGTATCAGATCGTTCATGGCGGCGTCGACGATGAGGAAATTCTTCGCGTCGCCTTCCTTCACGAAGATCACTTCCGAGATGAGGATGCCGGCATTGCCAACGATCAGCCGGCCCGGCTCGAACATCACCTTCAGCCCGAGTTTGGCGACATGCTTCCTGACGATCTGGGCATAGGCGTCGGGAAGGGGCGGAGGGTTGTTGTCGACGCGGTAGGGAATGCCCAGCCCACCGCCGAGATCGACGTGCTCGATCGAATGGCCATCGGCACGCAGCGCGCCGATCAGGTCGACAAGGAGGGCGAAGGCGTCGTCGAAGGGCTGCAGTTCGGTGATCTGGCTGCCGATATGGGTGTCGATGCCGGTGATCTTGATGCCCGGAAGCGTTGCGGCGCGGGCATAGACCTGCCGTGCGCGCTGCCACGGAATGCCGAACTTGTTCTCGGCCTTGCCGGTGGAGATCTTCTTGTGGGTCTTGGCATCGACATCTGGATTGATGCGCAGCGAGATCGGCGCCACCTTGCCGAGTGCCACGGCGCGGGCCGAGAGGAGGTCAAGCTCCGGTTCGGATTCGACGTTGAAGCAAAGGATGCCGGCTTCGAGCGCGAAGTCCATTTCGCGCGCGGTCTTGCCGACGCCGGAGAACAGGATCTTGCTCGCCGGAATGCCGGCGGCCAGCGCACGGCGCAATTCGCCTTGCGAGACCACGTCGGCGCCGGCGCCGAGCTTGGCCAGGGTCCGCAGCACGGCCTGGTTGGAGTTGGCCTTCATGGCGTAGCAGACCAGCGTGTCGAGGCCGGCAAAGGCCTGGGCGAACACCCGGTAGTGCCTGGTCAAGGTGGCGGTGGAATAGCAGTAGAACGGCGTGCCGACCTGAGCGGCGATATCGGGGATTGCCACGTCCTCGGCATGCAGCACGCCGTCGCGGTAGTCGAAATGGTTCACGAGAGTGGTTCCGGAAAGTTGGAGCACGATGAGATCGGGTTCAGAAGACCAAACCCGGTCCGATCGGTTCTAGATCAGCGGGTCAAGGATGAATTTCTTGTCCTTGACCGGTTTTTCCGGCTCCGGCGGCAGGGGCTGCTTGGCCCTCTCGGCATCCTTGCGCGCCTGGACGGCCGCCTCGTAGGGCGTGTCGAGACCGGCCCTGCGGCCGCAGGCAGTCACGACGGCCATCGCCGCCAGCAGCGTCAGCGTCACCAAAATCCTGCTTCCGGTCATCGATCCATCCGTCCGAAACGTTCTGTCAGCCGCCGCTTTTAGCCGAGTTCTCGGCGCATTGCACCCCGGATATTGCGATCGCAATATCGGGCATCACGCCTTCGCCAGCCGCTTTTTCCAGTAGCGGATCTGCTTCCTCACTTCCGACGGCGCGGTGCCCCCGAAGCTGGTGCGGCTCTTGACCGAATTCTGCACCGCCAGCACGGAGAAAATATCGGATGTGATGCCCGGATTGATCGACTGCAGGTCCTCCAGGGAAAGCTTCTCCAGCCCCACCTTCTTGTCTTCGGCAAGCGCCACCGCACGGCCGGTGACATGATGCGCCTCGCGGAACGGCAGGCCCAACGTACGCACCAGCCAGTCGGCGAGGTCGGTCGCGGTCGCGTGGCCGGAGCCGGCGGCCTTCTTCATGGCGGCGGCGTTGACCGTCATGTCCGAGATCATGCCGGTCATCGCCGCCAGCATCAGGTCGAGCGTCTCGGCGGCATCGAAGACCGATTCCTTGTCCTCCTGCATGTCCTTGCCATAGGTCAAAGGCATGCCCTTCATCACCGTCAGCAGGCCGACCAGATGGCCGTTGACGCGGCCGGTCTTGCCGCGCACCAGTTCGGCGGCGTCGGGGTTCTTCTTCTGCGGCATGATCGAGGAGCCGGTGGAGAAACTGTCCGACAACCTGATAAAGCCGAATTGGGGCGTCGACCAGATGATGATCTCCTCGGCCAACCGCGACAGATGCGTGGCGCAGATCGCCGCCATGCCGAGGAATTCCAGCGCGAAATCACGATCGGAGACGCTGTCCAGCGAATTGCGCATAGGCTCGCGGAAGCCGAGCGCCTTGGCCGTTTTATGGCGGTCGATGGGGAAGCTGGTGCCGGCCAGGGCGGCGGCGCCAAGCGGGCTCTCGTCCATCCGCTCGATCGCATCGCGCACGCGCGACAGGTCGCGCGAAAACATCTCGACATAGGCCATGCAGTGATGGCCGAAGGTCACGGGCTGTGCTGCCTGCATGTGGGTGAAGCCCGGCATAACGGTCGCCGCGTGCTCCTCGGCCCGCTCCAGCAGCGCGGTGATCAGCCCTTTCAGCGCCTCGGCGACGCGAAAGCACTCGTCCTTGACCCACAGCCTCAGATCCACCGCCACCTGATCGTTGCGCGAGCGGGCGGTGTGCAGGCGGCCGGCTGCGGGGCCGATCAGGTCGGCGAGGCGAGCCTCGACATTCATGTGGATGTCTTCAAGCTTGGTCGAAAACTCGAAGCCGCCGGCCTCGATCTCTTTCAGGATCGTGTTCAGGCCGTGAGCGATTTTTTCTTGATCGGCCGCCGAAATAATGCCCGTTTGCGCCAGCATCTCGCTATGGGCGATCGAGCCGCGTATGTCCTGCGCGTAGAGTTTGCGGTCGAACGAGATCGACGCGTTGATCGCTTCCATGATCGCGGCCGGACCCGAGGCAAATCGTCCGCCCCACATCTGGTTGCTGGTCTTCTTGTCGCTCATCGCTATAAAACCCGTGCTTCGGAGCAGTTTTGAGAAAATGGCAGACGGAAACAGATTTTTCCCGGCCCCGCGCCTGATCCTCGCCGCCCTGGTGGCGGGAGCGCTGGCCGGCGCGGTCGCGGTATATGTCAGCGAGAGCCGGTCTGGCAACAACGCCGCGCCCCAAGCGGCGGTCGGCGAGAGCAAGGACGACATCGCCTGTGCCGCCAAGAACGACCGCGCCAAGAAGGTAGCGGCCTCGGCCACCGGCGAGGTCGCCGCACTTTTGCCCGCCGATCCGCCGCAATCCATGAAGAGCCTCGCCTTCAATGGCCCGGATGGCAAGCCGATGACGATCGCCGACCATGCGGGCAAGACGGTGCTGCTCAACCTCTGGGCCACATGGTGCGCGCCGTGCCGCGCCGAAATGCCTGCGCTCGATGCGCTGCAGAAGGAGAAAGGCAGCGCCGCCTTCCAAGTCGTCGCCGTCAATGTCGATGCCGGCGACGATGTGAAGCCGAAGAAGTTCCTCAAGGACACCGGCGTCGAGGCGCTCGGCTATTACCGGGATTCGACGGTGGCCCTGTTCAACGACCTCAAGGCACGGGGCCTGGCACTCGGCCTTCCCGTCACCCTGCTGATCGATGGCGAAGGCTGCCTGATCGCCCATATGAACGGTCCGGCCGAATGGTCGGGGCCTGACGCCAAGCGGCTGGTCGAGACGGCGCTCGGATCGTGAACATCAGAGTGTCTTGACGCAATTCCCGGGGAAAACCGTTTTACCCATTTCCTCGAATTGCTCACGCGGAGCGCACGTTTGGTTTGAGCAAGACGAGATTGCCGTCCTGGGGAGCGACGCGCACCGGAGCGCGCTTGCCATGGCCGGTCAGATCGTCAAACGCCTCGATCGGCGCCGGCTTGCCGAGATAGTAGCCCTGGCCGATCTCGCAGGCTTCCGCGTCCAGGAATTTGAGCTCGCCAAGCGTCTCGACGCCTTCGGCAAGGACCGGCAGGCCGAGGCCACGTCCCAACCCCAGCACGGCGCGCACGATCGCCGCTACCTGACCGTTCGTGTCGACCGCCTTGATGAAGGAGGCGTCGATCTTGATCTTGTCGAACGGGAAGGCGCGCAGGTTGGAGAGGGAGGAATAGCCGGTTCCGAAATCGTCCATGGCGACGCGCACGCCAAGCGCCTTGACCTGCCGCAGGGTTGCCAGCGCGCGCGGCATGTCCTTCACCAGCGCTGTTTCGGTGATCTCGAGTTCCAGTCGTGTCGGGGCAAGGCCTGTCTTCAGCAGGGTCTCATGGACCTTGCGGCTGAAATTGGGATTGTGAAGCTGTACCGCGGAGACGTTGACGGCGACCATCAGCGGATTCTCCCAGCGGGCGGCTTCCTCGCAGGCCGCGTCGAGCACCCAGTCGCCGATCTGCCCAATGGCGCCGCTGTCCTCGGCGACCGGGATGAATATGGCCGGGGAAACGTCGCCGCGTTCGGGATGGCGCCAGCGGATCAGGGCTTCGAAGCCAACCATCCTGCCGCTGCTGATCTCTTTCTGCGGCTGATAGACGAGGTAGAATTCGCCACGCGCGACGGCCTGGCGCAATTCGTGCTCCATCACGCGCCTGTCGCGGGCCTCGGTGCCCATCGACGCCTCGAAATAGCGATAGGTGTCCCTGCCTTCGGTCTTGGCCCGGTAGAGTGCCGTATCGGCATGGCTGATCAGGCTGGTCTGGTCCCCGGCATCGAGCGGATAGATCGCGATGCCGATGCTGGCAGAGACCAGCCCGCCACCTGCCGCTGACCGGTTTTCTTCACGCATGGCGGCGAGAACCGAGCCTGCGATGCGGCCCGCCGCCTGCGGGTCGGGCAGGTTGGGGGCGATGATGGCGAATTCGTCGCCGCCAAGGCGTGCAAGCAATTGTCCTTGGCGCAGAACGCCCGCCGCGCAGCTTGCCACCTTCTGCAGCATCGCATCGCCGGCGCCGTGTCCGTAGAGGTCGTTCACTTCCTTGAAACGGTCGAGGTCGAACAGCAGAAGTGCGAGATGCCGGCCTTTGACGGCCGTCTCGGCAGTGCCGGCCCGGTTCATGGATGCGATTTCCGCGTCGAGGCGGCTCGAGAAACTGCGGCGATTGGCAAGCCCTGTCAGCGGGTCGAAATGGGCGAGGCGAAGGATTTCCTCCTCAGCCCTCTTGCGTTCGCGGATGTCGCGGACGGCGATGACATTGTGGGGTTTGCCGCAATAGTCGATGCTTCGGGCGATCAGTTCGACGGGAATTTGCGCGCCGTCGCTGTTCCTCAACTCCGCCTCTCGCGGTTGGCCTTCCAGGCTGGCCGCGTCGGTTGCGGTGCGTTCGTCGAAGAGCTCGCCCAGTTCCTTGCCGTGCAGCGCCGCGGCTGGCGTGCCGGCCAGCTTGCCCATGCTGTCATTGGCGCTGACGATGCGGTTGCCGTCGCAGACGATCAGCCCCTCCACGGCGGCATTGGCCAGGCCGTGCATGCGGTCGACCTCGAGCTTCTGGCGACGGAAACGCAGGTCGATCCACAGCGCCGATGCCGACAGCACCAGGATGACCAGCGTGGCGGCGGCGACCGCGAAGGCCTGCGAGGTCGGCGCGATCGTATATTCGGAGATGGTGATCGAGGAATCGGGAAAGATCGAGACGGCGCCCATGCCGATGAAGTGCAAGGTGCAGATCGCCAGCGTCAGAAGCACCGCGCCGACGGACGTCGCCGGCAAGGAGGGGCGGCGCAGCACGACACGCAGCGCCAGCGCCGCGAGCGTTACGCCCGCCAGCAGGGAAACGGCGACCAGCAACAGGTTCCACTCGATCCGGCCCTGAACCTCGAATGCCGCCATGCCCGTGTAGTGCATGGCCGCGATGCCACCACCTAGAACGGCGCCGCCGACGAGATGATAGTCAAGTTCGTCCCGCAAGGTGGCGATCCAGACACCTGCCGCCGTCAGCGTCACCGAAGCGGCCAGCGAGAGCACGGAGAGCCCCGGATCGTAGGCGCTGGGTATGCCCGGCGTGAACGCAAGCATGGCGATGAAATGCGTTGCCCAGATGCCAAAGCCGGTCGAGGTGGCCGCGATCATCAGCCAGGCAAGCCGGTTCCTGTCCGTCGAGCGGCTGATGTGGTGAAGCAGATTGACAGCAGAGAAACAGGAAATTCCGCAGATCAGCGCGGCGAGTGCGACCAGTCTCAGATCGTGCTGGTTCACGATGCAATTATAGACCGTCAACATCTTATTTCCCCAAGCCCATCGGAAATAAAAAACGAAATATGACTGATTAATGCTTGGCCGTTGAAGGATCGATGAAGTCGCCTGCAACTGTAGCGTGCATTTCCGGCGTGAAGCCCGTAGCATGCCAGGATTTCGGTCGCCCTAGCTATCCAAGGCGCCGGTGCGACGTTTTGATGCCGGTCAAGCCGCCGAGGGAGAGGAGCGAGCAGCCGTGCAAAGGCCTGAACGCCACAGCAGAACTGTCACATACCTTCTCTAAGAGAGCGGGCAAGGACTTGCGCAAGACCCTTGTCACCAGCCACTCAAGAGGGAAAAACCATGACCATGATCAAGCGGGGCCTTGCCGCCCTTGCCGCAGGTGCACTCAGCACCGCGCTGGCGATGCCTGCCTTTGCGGAGCCGGTAAAATTCGATTTCTGGTTCGGCCTTTCGGGCGACCTCGCCCGCGTCGTCGACACGCTGTGCAAGAATTTCAACGAGTCGCAGAAGGCCTATGAAGTCGTCTGCACCAGTCAGGGCAACTACGACGCCACGCTGCAGAACACCATTGCCGCCTTCCGCGCCGGCAAGCAGCCGGCCGTCGTCCAGGTCTATGATGTCGGCACCGCCACCATGATGCTGTCCGGCGCCTACAAGCCCGCCGACAAGCTGATGGAAGAAAACGGCTACAAGATCGACTACGCGGACTATTTCCCCGGCATCGCGCGCTACTACGCGACGTCGAAGGGCGAGATGCTGTCCTTCCCGTTCAATTCCTCGACCGCGCTGATGTACTGGAACAAGGATGCCTTCGCCAAGATCGGCAAGACCGAGGCGCCCAAGACCTGGGAAGATGTCGGCGCCGATCTCAAGGCGATGAAGGAAGCCGGCTACGAATGCCCGATGGCGATCAACATCTCGGCCAACGAAAGCTGGCAGCTGATGGAACAGTTCTCGGCGCTGCACAACCAGCCGATCGCCACCAAGAGCAACGGCTATGACGGCCTCGACGCGCGCCTGGAAGTCAACAAGACCAAATTCGTCCAGTACGTCACCGATCTCAAGAAGTGGTATGACGCCGGTCTCATCAAGATCAAGTCCAAGGATCTTGGCCAGGACATGGTCCAGGCCTTCGCCTCGGGCACCTGCCAGGTCATCCTGACCTCGGTCGGCGACCATGGCACCGTCGGCAAGACGCAGAAGGAAGGCATGAACTGGGATGTCGCCGAGCTGCCCGTCTATGCCGGCACCGAGCGCAAGAATTCGCTCGTCGGCGGCGCCTCCCTGTGGGTTCTCTCGGGCAAGTCGGATGCGGAATACAAGGGCGCGGCCGCGTTCCTCAACTTCATCCACGACCCCAAGACCGCCTTGTTCTGGTCGACCAACACCGGCTACATCCCGGTGACAAAGTCGGGCTTCGACTACATGAAGTCGAGCGGGTTCTACGACAAGGCTCCCTACAAGGGCCGTGAAGTCGCGATCGCCAGCCTGACCGCTTCCGAACCGACCGAAATCACCCGCGGTGTGCGCCTGGGCAATTTCACCCAGATCCGCGCCGAGTTCGGTACGCAGATGCAGGCGATCTTCGCCAACAAGGTCAGCGTCCAGGAGGGCCTCGATACGTTGGTCAAGAATGGCGATGCCATCCTCGACCGCTTCCAGCAGACCTATCCGGGCAAGACCCTGCCCTAATCCCGGATAGCGGAGCGGCCGTCCGTCGGGACTCGACGGACGGCCATTTCGTACAAGTTTTGATTTACGCATGCCCTTATCCCGAAACCGGGATCCGTTTCGGAGACATGCAGTAGTCTTCCGCCGGGAAAGCGGATCGGCGGTTCAACGGCATCGGCGGATCGATGGAAAAACGCGTCACTTTCGGCAAATGGACGATCGGCATCCTTTTTGCGGTGCCGCAGCTCCTCCTGATCTTCACGTTCTTCTATTGGCCCGCCGGCCAGGCCGTTTACTGGTCGCTGACGCTGCAGCAACCCTGGGGCGGCGGCAACATCTGGGTCGGGCTCGACAATTTCCGTTCGATCCTGTCCAACGCCGATTACTGGAACTCCATCACCGCCAGCCTGATTTTTGCCGGGATCAGCACCGGGCTTGCAATGTTCATCGCGCTGGTGCTCGCGGCCCTGACCGATCGGCAACTCGCCGGCTCGCGTCTCTATCGCGTGGTGCTGATCTGGCCCTATGGCATCGCCGCGCCGGCGCTGGCGATGGCGTTCCGCTTCATCCTGGCGCCGGAAGCCGGCTTCATGGCCGTGGTCAACCGGGTCTGGCCCGGCTTCTGGGATCCCGGCCTCGACGGCGCCGACGCCATGGCTTCGATCATCGTCGCCTTCTCGTGGAAATATGTCGGTTACAACTTCATCTTCTTCCTGGCCGCCTTCCAGGCCATCCCGCGTTCGCTGATCGAGGCCGCCGCGATGGACGGTTCCGGTGTCATCAGGCGTTTCCGGGACATCCAGTTCCCGCTAATCACGCCGACGATCTTCTTCCTGCTGGTCATCAACATCACCGAAAGCTTCCAGGATTCGTTCGGCATCGTCGACATCATGACCGCTGGCGGCCCGGCGAACGCCACCAATCTGATGGTCTACAAGATCTATTCAGACGGCTTCAAAGGCCTCGATTATTCGGGCGCCGCCGCGCAGAGCATTATCCTGATGCTGCTTATCATCGTGCTCACCATCTTCCAGTTCCGCTTCATCGAGCGGCGCGTGCATTACAGGTGAGATCGCCATGGTCGAGCGCACTCCGTTCCTCAATTTCTTCACGCACCTGATCCTGTTCATCGGCTTCGTCTTCTGCATCGCGCCGTTCGTGGTCGTTGCGATCGCCGCGTCGCACAATCTCAGGGATGTCAACGACGTGCCGATGTCGCTGCTGCCGGGCAGCGACTTCTGGGTCAATATCAAGACCGCCTGGACGACGGCAGACCTCGGCCCCAAGCTGCTCAACAGCTTCATCATGGCGGCAGGTGTCGCCGCCGGCAAGGTGATCATCTCGGCGCTCACCGCCTTCTCGATCGTCTATTTCCGCTATCCCGGGCGCAACTTCATCTTCTGGCTGATCTTCGTGACGTTGATGCTGCCGCTGGAGGTGCGCATCGTGCCGACCTACGCGGTCGTTGCCAATGTGCTGTCGCCCTATCAGGCGATTCTGGACGTGACCGGCCTGAGCTGGCTGATCGAGAAGGTGTCGGGCGTGCAGGTCTCGCTCAGTCTCGGGCTGCTCAATTCCTATACCGGGCTGATCATGCCGCTGATCGCGACGGCCACCGGCACGTTTCTCTACCGGCAGTTCTTCCTGACGGTGCCGGATGAACTGACCGAGGCGGCGCGCATGGACGGCGCGGGGGCACTGCGGTTCTTCATCGATATCCTGTTGCCGCTGTCGCGCAACAACATGGCGGCACTTGGCACCATCATGTTCCTATGGGCCTGGAACCAGTATCTTTGGCCCCTGCTCATCACCACCGACCAGTCGCACGCCACGGCGGTCACCGAGCTCAAGCAACTGATCCCCAATGTCGGCGGCATTCCGGAATGGAACATCGCCATGGCGGGGACGCTGATCGTCATGCTGCCGCCGCTGATCGTCGTGGTGCTGATGCAGCGCTGGTTCGTGCGCGGTCTGATCGCCACCGAGAAATAAGAGGAGACAAAAATGGCCTCCATCGCAATACGCGGCGTCAAGAAGAACTATGCCAGGACGCAGGTCGTGCACGGTGTCGACCTCGACTTCGCCTCCGGCGAATTCGTCGTCATCCTCGGACCGTCCGGCTGCGGCAAGTCCACGCTGTTACGCATGATCGCCGGGCTGGAAGAGATTTCCGGCGGCGAGATCGCGATCGACGGCACTGTCGTCAACAAGCTGGAGCCACGCGAGCGCGGCTGCGCCATGGTGTTCCAGAACTACGCCCTCTATCCGCATATGAGCGTCGCCCAGAACATCGGCTATTCGCTCAAGGTCGCCGGTGTGCCCTCGGCCGAACGCACGCAGCGGATCCAGGCGGTTGCCCGCACTTTGGAGCTTGAACATCTGCTCGACCGCAAGCCGATGGCGCTTTCCGGCGGCCAGCGTCAGCGCGTCGCCATGGGCCGCGCGATGATCCGCGAACCGAAGGTGTTCCTGTTCGACGAACCGCTGTCCAATCTCGACGCCAAGCTGCGCGTGCAGATGCGCTCGGAAATCCGCAAGCTGCATCGCCGCCTGAACGCCACCTCCGTCTTCGTCACGCACGATCAGGTCGAGGCGATGACGCTCGCCGACCGGCTGGTGGTGATGAATGGCGGACGCGTCGAACAGGTCGGCACACCGGGTGAAATCTACACCCGCCCGGCCAGCCGCTTCGTCGCCACCTTTGTCGGCGCGCCGGCGATGAACATTCTGGAAGGCACGGTCGAGCTCGACGGGCTGTCGCTGCTTGGCGGCGGACGGCGCCTGGCTATCGCTCGCGCCGGCCTGCCGGTCGGCACGAAGGTGGCGATGGGCATCCGGCCGGAAGCCGTACGGCTGGTGGCACCGGGCACGGCCGGCGCGCTCGACGCCACCGTGGACCTGGTCGAGGAATTGGGCGCGGGGAGGGTGATCCATGTCGATCTCGACGGCGCGCCGTTTTCGGTGATGACGTCCGAGGCGGTCCGCCCCGAGCCGGGCAGTGCTGTCGGCTTGAAGATCTTGCCCGAGGACATGCATTTCTTCTCGTCGGAGACGGGAAGCCGCCTCGATGTCTTCAAGGCGTCCGTGCCCGAACCGGCGCTCTGATCTTCAGGCTTCCTCGAGCAGTGGCCGACCTGGTCGGCCGACACCGGCGAACGCATCGCCGCCTGAACTGTCCATTGCGCGCCGGCGGTGCCGTCGCGCTTCAGGCGAACACATGCGCCTTTCCCGACACGGTGAGCCGCACGATCTCGCCGACGGCCGGCGCGTCCATACCGGATTTGCGCAGGATCAGCGGCGTGTTGCCTATCGCGGCGGCGTCCGGCGGATCGGCGTTGTTCAGGAGCCGCACCGCGATCGTGCACGTCGCGCCGGCGAATTCCGATTCCGTCACCTCGCCGAACAACATGTCCGGCGTGCCTGACATGCCTTCGCGCGACGTCCGTTTCAGCCCGATCTGCTCCGGCCGCAGCATGATGCGGGCGACATCGCGGCTGTCCGAAGTGTCGACGGCGATGCGGCCAAGCGGCGAGCTGGCGAAGCCGCCCGAGATGCTCGCCGGCAGGATGATGGCATCGCCGAGGAACTCCGCGATCATCCTGTCCTTCGGCTTGAGGTAGAGATCGCGCGGCGTGCCGACCTGCGAGAATATGCCGTCGCGCATCACCGCCACCTGGCTGGCGAAGGACAGCGCCTCGGCCTGGTCGTGCGTCACCAGGATGGTGGTGATGCCGGCCGCCTCCAGAAGCTCGGCCACCGCCTTGCGCATCGAGGCGCGCAGGCCGGTGTCGAGTGCCGAGAACGGCTCGTCCAGCAGCATCAGCCGCGGCTTCATCGCCATGGCGCGGGCCAGCGCCACACGCTGCTGCTGGCCGCCTGAAAGTTCGTGCGGGCGGCGCTTGAGGATCGCCTTGTCCAGCCCCACGATGTAGGCGAGCTCGACGATGCGCTCGGCGCGCTTGTCCTCGCCCCGGTCCATGCCGAAACCGATATTGTCCGATATGGTCAGGTGCGGGAACAGGGCACCGTCCTGTGCCACCACGCCGATGCCGCGGCGATGTGCCGGGACGGCGGCGCCGCCATTGGCCAGCACCTTGCCGTCGAGCATGATACGGCCCTGGTCCGGTGCCTCGAAGCCCGCGATCAGCCGCAGCAAGGTCGTCTTGCCGCAGCCGGAGGGGCCGACGATCGCGGTCCGGCTGCCGCTGGCGACATCGAGGTCGATGCCGGCAAGGGCCGCGACCGGGCCGTAATGCTTTTTCAGGCCGCTGATTTCGAGGAAGCTCATCGTCCCGCCATCCGTTTCGACTGGACATAGAGCAGCCATGTCAGCGGCAGCGACATCGCCACCATGATGAAGGCGTAAGGTGCCGCCGAGGCGTAATCGATCTCGCCGCTGTAGGACCAGAACGCCATCGCCAGCGTGCGGGTGCCGTTTGGCGCCAGCATCTGGGTCGCGGTCAGCTCGTTCATGATGCCGAGCGCCACCAGCGCCATGCCGGCCGCGGCGCCGGGCGCCGACAGGCGGATGGTCGTCGACCACAGCGCGTTGAGCGGCGGCCTGCCGAGGCTGGACGCGGCGCGCTCGAGCTCGACCGGGGCCTGGGCGATCGAGGCGCGCAGGCTGACCAGCGCGCGCGGCAGGAACATGAGTGCATAGGCGACCAGGATGGTGAACAGCGTCTGATAAAGCGGCAGGGCGATACGCACGGTGATGGTGACCAGCGCCAGCGCGATGACGACACCCGGCAGCGAGCCGACGATGTAGTTGCACCCCTCAAGCAGGCGCTGCAACGGTCCCGGCGCGCGGATCGAGATCCAGGCCATCGGCATGGCGGCGACGGTGGCAAGCAAGGCCCCGGCAAGCGACAGGAACAGCGTCTGGCCCAGTGCCAGGCTTATCTCGTCGAGACGCCAGACTTCGGCGCCGCCGGCGATGAGCCAGCGGCCGATGGTCACGAACGGCACGCCAAGCGCCAGCAGCGTGGTGACGGCAAGCAAGGCCAGGCTCGGGATGGTGGCGCGGCCGAGGCGCGTGCGTTGCTGGTGGCGCGCCGCGCCGGAGCCGACGCGGGCGTAGCGCTCTTCTCCGCGCACCAGCACTTCGAGGCCCAGAAGCACGAAGCAGCAGGTCACCAGCACGCCGGCCAGCATGTTGGCGGCGGGTCCGTTGAAGGTCGACTGGAACTGGTCGACGATCGCCGTGGTGAAGGTATCGAAGCGGATGAAGACGTAGAGGCCATATTCGGCCAGCAGATGCAGTCCGACCAGCAGCGAGCCGCCGCAGATGGCCAGCCTGAGCTGCTGCACCACGACACGCCAGAACACGCGCCAGGGCCCGAGGCCAAGGGCTGAGGCCGCGTCCTCCAGGGCGGGGTCGAGGCGGCGCAGCGCCGCCGATACGGGCAGATACAGGAAGGGGAAATAGGCGATCACGGACACCAGTACGCCGGCCCACAGGCCGTGCAGCCCGGGAACCATGGTGATCCAGGCATAGGAGTGCACGAAAGCCGGAATGGCAAGCGGCGCCACGCACAGCCAGGCCCAAAGCCTGGCGCCAGGCAGGTCACTGCGCTCGGTCAGCCAGGCCAGCGCGACAGACAGCACGATGGCGATCGGCACTGCCAGCAGGACCAGCAGGGTGGTGTTGACCAACAGTTCGCCGACGCGAGGCCGAAAGACCAGCGCCGAAACGGTTTCCCAGCCCGTCTGCACCGCGGTCCAGATGATGAAGGCGAGCGGCAGAAGGGCGAGCAGCGAGACCAGAAGAGCGGCGGTGACAAGCCAGGGTGCCGCCCGCCGCCGCGCGTTTCGGCGCATCGTCGGCGGCAAGCCAGCGCGCGCGAGATCGACCGCGGGCTGCATCGGCTCAGACACCACACGGTTGGGGTGCGGTGGCGGCAATAGAGGGACCACGATCGCGGTCAGGAACGCAGCGTGTCGTCATCGACGAATGCCATCTCGAAAAACAAAACGCTCCCGCGGAAGGCGAAGTCCCGCGGGAGCTCGGTCGGTCTGTCCTTATTAGGACGAACAGCAACTAAAGCAAGCCGGCTGCCGTCATCAGGTCGGTGACCTTCTTGGAGTTCAGCGTCGCGGCGTCGACCTTCGGTGCCTGCAGATCGGCCAGCGGCACCAGTTTCGGATTGGATTCCGTGCCCTTGCCGACCGCGTATTCGAAGGAGGTTCCGTTCTTCAGCACTTCCTGGCCGCCCTTGGCCGTCACCCACTTCAGGAAAGCCTGGGCTTCCTTCGGATGCTTGCTCGAGGCGAGCACGCCGCCGCCGGAGACCGAGACGAAAGCGCCCGGATCCTGGTTCTTGAAATAGTGCAGCGCGACGTTCTTGCTGTTCTCGCCGGTCTTGGCCTGATCGCCAAAGTAGTAATAGTGGTAGATCACGCCGCCTTCGATCTCGCCGGCATTGACCGCCTTCATCACGGTGCTGTTGCCCTTGTAGGCGGTGAAGTTATCCTTCATCGCCTTCAGCCAGTCCGCCGTGGCGGCCTCGCCCTTGAGCTGCAGCAGCGCACTGACGATGGCCTGGAAATCGGCGCCCGAGGGCGATGCCGCCCAGCGGCCCTTCCAGCTCGGGTCTGCAAGGTCGAGCAGCGACTTGGGCAACTGGTCGGCCTTGAGTTTGGTGGTGTTGTAGGCAAAGACGGTGCTGCGCGCGGCCACGCCCACCCATTTGCCGCTGGCCGCCTGATAGTCCTGCGGCACCTGAGCCAGCGTGTCGGCGTCGACCGGCGCGAACAGGCCGGCATTCTCGACCAGCACCATGGCCGGCGAGTTTTCGGTGAGGAACACGTCGGCGGGCGAGGCGGCACCCTCGGCGACGATCTGGTTGGAGAAGTCGCTGTCGCCGCCATTGCGCAGCGTGACCTTGATGCCGGTTTCCTTGGTGAAACCTTCGGCCCATTCCTTGGCCAGACTTTCATGCTGGGCGTTGTAGACGATGATGCCCGCATCCTCGGCCATTGCCGGACCGGCAGCCAGGCTGATTGCAAATGCGGCGACACCGGCAAGGGCAAGAAGGGGCGATTTCATGGGGTACTCCTCGGGTTGTCCGCGCTGCGGATGCGACCGAGTATCAATTCATGAATGCACTAGTCAAGATTGAATTCCGTTCATCACGGTTTTGCGCTTCGCGGCACCGAGACGACATGCCACCCGATAGGTGGCCCGGTGGCCGTGGCTCCGGATACAGCCATCGACATGGAATTCATGGGCCGCCTCGCAAACTTTCGTGACTTGCCCATAGTTTGGCTTGGACATTATTTCGCCGGCCACGTAACAAATCTGCGCCGAGGTGCGAAAACCGGGGAGTGAACTCTTGTGAGCGGCAAGGACGAGGCCGAGCTTTCCCGGCTGTTGCGGGCCGCGATCGCGGGAGATGAAAAGGCCTATGCCGACTTTCTCCACCGGATTGCCGCACTGATCCGCGGTTTTGTGAGGCGCAAGATCGTGCAGGGCGGGGTCGATCCCGAGGATGTCGTGCAGGAAACCTTGCTGGCCATTCATGTGAAACGGCATACCTGGCGCCAGGACGCACCGGTCCTGCCCTGGGTCTATGCGATCGCCCGCTTCAAGCTGATCGACGCGTTCCGGCGGCGCGGTCGGCGCATCGAGATCGATGTCGACGATATCGCCGAGACCTTCGCCGAACCGGAAACCGAAACCGTCAGTGAGCGCGACATCAACCGTGCCCTTGACGGGCTGCCGCCGGCACAGCGTTCCGTGGTCTCGGCCGTATCGGTGGAAGGCCGCTCGATCGGCGAGACGGCAGCGAAGTTCGGCATCAGCGAGACGGCGGTGCGTGTGTCGCTGCATCGCGGGCTTGCCGCCATAGCCAAGCGATTTGGGCAAGGGCGATTTGGGCGGGAATGACATGAGGACCGAGGATCTCATCAAGGCGCTCGACGCCGATGCAAGCAGCAAGGCGATGCCGTTGCGCTCGGCCTGGTGGCTGGCTGCCGGTGCGGCCATTGTCATCGCGGCCGTCGTTTTCCTGCTGACGATCGGCCCGCGCCCCGACTTCATGGTGGCCGCGCATACGATGCGCTTCCTGTCGAAATTCGTTTTCACCATCGTGCTGGCCGTCAGCGCCTTCGCCCTGATCCGCGCTTTGTCGACGCCGGGTGCGTCGACGGGTCGGGCGATGGCAGGGATGTTGGCCGCGCCTCTGCTGGTGGCCGTGGCCGTGGTTCTGGAGCTCTTCATGGTGCCGGAGGCGTTGTGGGGCACGCGCATGGTCGGTTCCAACATGATGATCTGCATGAGCTTCATTCCGCTGATCGGCATTGGCCCGCTGGCGATCTTCCTGTGGATGCTGCGCTACGGCGCGCCGACGCGGCCGGTGCTTGCCGGCGCTGTCGCGGGCCTACTTGCCGGTGGACTGGCGGCGACCTTCTACGCCGCGCACTGCTTCGACGATTCGCCGCTTTTCGTCGCCACCTGGTACACGATCGCGATCGCCGCGCTCGCCGTGCTTGGCGCGCTCGGCGGGCGGTTCTTCGTGCGCTGGTAGCAGGATACCTGCGACCACCCCATAGCGCATACCGATCCTTAATCATGCCGGCAATTGTTTGCCGGTTGTCCATGTCGCCAACGCCCCGGGGCAACCTTTCCTTAAAATCGATCCTTCAGGGTTTTAGCGGGAAAAAGCGATTGCCCACGGGGGTGGTACGGATCGTGACTTTGCGAGGAATGATCGGGCCGGGAGCCTACAAGCATCCAGCGCTGGCGCTGCTTGTGGCCGGTTTTGGCGTGATGTCGGCCTCCCTTGTGCTGTCCAGGCTGGACCTTGGCGCCGAAGCGCTCAGACTTTGTCTTCAGATATCGGTAGCGGTGACAGTCTGCGCGCTTTTCTTCGCCTATCTTTTCATCGGTCGCATCTCGGAAGATCGACGACAGATGGCGGAGGGAGAGCAGCGCTTTCGCCGGGCGATGCAGGATTCGGTGATCGGCATCGCCATTGTCGCGCTGGACGGGCGCATACTCGAAACCAATCCGGCCTTCGCGACCATGCTTGGCTACAGCCGCGAAGAAATCGAGGCGCTGACCTTTTTCCAGATCACGCATCCCGACGATCTGCAGATCGGCCGCGAAACGATGGAGGATTTGAAAGCCGGGACCGCCCATGCGTTCCACTTCGAGAAGCGCTACCTGCGCAAGGACGGCACGCCGGTCTGGGCGCATCTCGCCGGCTCCGTCATTCGTGACGAGAAAAGCGGTCGTCCGCTCTATCTCGTCTCGCAGATCGAGGACATCGACGCGCGCAAGCAGGCCGAGGCGCGCATCGCCGAGGCTGAGACGCGCTGGAATTTCGCGCTCGCCGGCGCCGGTCAGGGCGTGTGGGACCTCGACATGCGCAAGGGCGGCACAACCTATTCCTCGACCTGGGTCAAGATGCTGGGGTTCGATGAGGGCGAGCTTGATGGCGATCCCGATCGCTGGCTGACCATGATCCATCCCGACGACCGCGAGACCGTCGCCGAAGCGGATCGTGCCCACCTTGACGGCAAGACGCCATTCTTCGAAGCCGAATTCAGGATGCGCCACAAGGACGGCCGCTGGATCTGGATACTCGATCGCGGCAAAGCCATCGAGCGCGACGAGGACGGGCGTCTGATCAGGGCCATCGGCAGCTTGACCGACATCACCCGGCGCAAGGAGATCGAGGAGCGCCTGACCGTGTCGGCGGCAATGCTGGCCGATGAGAAGGAGCGGCTGCGGGTGACGCTGCAGTCGATCGGCGATGCCGTTATCTGCACCGATGCGGCGAACCGCGTCACCTTCATGAACCCGGTTGCCGAGAAACTGACCGGCGTTTCCGGCGAGGCGGCTCTCGGCAAGACGCTCGGCCATGTCTATTGGGCGGTCGACGAGGAGACGGGTCACAGGATCGGCGTGACGCGGCCGGCGATCGGCGGGGAGGCTCCCGCCGACCAGAACAGCCGCGCCGTGTTGGTCCGCCGCGACAACACGCGTTGCAGCATCCGCCAGGTCGTGTCGCCAATCATGAACGAGCGCAATGAATTCTGCGGGCTGGTCATCGTCTTCCAGGACTTCACCGATGCGCGCGCGCTGCAGCGCCAGCTTGCCCACGCCGCGGCACATGACGCATTGACCGGCCTTGCCAATCGCTCGAGCTTCATCCGAACGATGGAGGAACTGGTCGAGCAGTCACGCAAGGACGGCACGCCGGCCGGGGGCGGCCATCAGTTCATGTTCATCGACCTCGACCATTTCAAGCTGGTCAACGACACGGGTGGTCACGCCGCCGGAGACGCCTTGCTGAAGCGGGTCGCCGAAGCCGTGCGCGGCGTGCTTGGTCCCGAGGACATCGTCTCGCGCCTTGGGGGCGACGAATTCGCCGTCATCCTGAAATCGGGTTCGACCGCCGGTGCCAGGATCGCGGCGCGCTCCATCATCGATGCGATAGCCGGCCTGAACTTCACCTGGGATGGCCGGCCGCACGCGATCGGCGCCAGTATCGGGCTGGCGGCGATCAATGCCGATTGCGGCGAAGCCGATGAGATCATCGCAAGGGCCGATGCGGCCTGCTATGCGGCCAAGGCCGCCGGCCGCGGATGCGTCTGCGTGGCGCCGGACGGCAGTATTGCCGACCACGGATCGGCAGCGCCCAAGCCGCTCGCCGCGGCGTCGTGAGCGGCGGCCGGCCGAAACGCCAGGGCACTTCACCGTTTCACGGAAACGGTGAACCACTCTAACGCCTTGTTCTGACGCAATTCCCTGGGGAAAGCGCTACGCGCTTTTCCCGGGAAATCCGCCCACATTTTCCTGGAGTTGCTCTAGCGCGTCGGAACGGGATGCTCGCCGCGATAGTCGTAGAAGCCACGCCCGGTCTTGCGGCCGAGCCAGCCCGCCTCGACATATTTCACCAGCAACGGGCAGGGGCGGTACTTCGAATCCGACAGGCCGTCATGCAGCACCTGCATGATCGACAGGCAGGTGTCGAGGCCGATGAAATCGGCCAGTTGCAGCGGCCCCATCGGATGGTTGGCGCCGAGCCGCATTGCGGTGTCGATGGCGTCGACCGAGCCGACACCCTCATAGAGCGTGTAGATCGCCTCGTTGATCATCGGCAACAGGATGCGGTTGACAATGAAGGCCGGGAAGTCCTCCGAGACCGTGATCGTCTTGTCGAGCTGCTTCACATAGGTCTTCGCCGCCTCGAAGGTCTGGTCCTCGGTGGCGATGCCGCGCACCAGTTCGACCAGCTTCATCAGCGGCACCGGGTTCATGAAGTGTATGCCGATGAAACGCTCCGGCCGGTCGGTCTGCGCGGCAAGCCGGGTGATCGAGATCGACGAGGTGTTGGTCGCCAGGATGGCTTCGGGATTGAGCTGCGGACAGAGCTGCGCGTAGATCTTGCGCTTGACGGTCTCGTCCTCGGTTGCCGCCTCGATCACCAGATCGGCGCCGGCGAGATCCGCCATCGTCGGTGCCGAGGCAATGCGCGCCATTGCCTGGTTGCGCAGCTTCTCATCGAGCTTGCCGGAGCCCACCTGGCGGGCCATGTTGCCGCTGATGGTGGCGATGCCCTTCTCGATGCGGTCGGGCGATATATCGTAGATCAGCACCTTGTAGCCCGAAAGCGCGGAGACATGGGCGATACCCCCACCCATCTGGCCCGCGCCGATGATGCCGATCGTCTCGATCTTGCTCATTACACCGATCCCGTCAAAAGGCCTTTGCAGCCTGCTTTTTGTGCGGTGCAAACTAAAAGGGCGGGGCGACTTCGTCTACCCCACCCCAAGCATTTAATACGCTTTGCCAGAGAGCGTCAAAGCGCCTTCTGCAACTCCGGCAGAATGACGAAGAGGTCGCCGACGAGGCCATAGTCGGCAACCTGGAAGATCGGGGCCTCCTCGTCCTTGTTGATGGCGACGATGACCTTGGAATCCTTCATGCCGGCGAGGTGCTGGATGGCGCCGGAGATGCCGACCGCGATGTAGAGATCGGGGGCGACGACCTTGCCGGTCTGGCCGACCTGCCAGTCGTTCGGCGCATAGCCGGCATCGACGGCGGCGCGCGATGCGCCGACCGCGGCGCCGAGCTTGTCGGCTACCGGCAGGATGACCTCCTGGAACTTCTCCGACGAGCCGAGCGCGCGGCCGCCCGAGATGATGATCTTGGCAGAGGTCAGTTCAGGACGATCGGTCTCCGACAGTCTGTTCTCTACGAAGGAGGACAGGCCCGGATTGGCGGCCGCCTTGACGGTCTCGACAGCGGCAGAGCCGCCCTCGGGCGCCGCCTGGAAGGAGGCGGTGCGCACGGTGATGACTTTCTTGGCGTCGGTCGACTGCACCGTCTGGATGGCGTTGCCGGCGTAGATTGGACGCTTGAATGTGTCGGGCGAGACCACTTCGATGATCTCGGAGACCTGCGCGACGTCGAGCAGCGCCGCGACGCGCGGCGCGACATTCTTGCCCGACGAGGTCGCCGGGGCGATGATGGTGTCGTAAGCGCCAGCCAGCGATACGACGAGGGCTGCCGTCGGTTCGGCGAGGCGCTCGGCGAGTTCGTCGGCTTCGGCGAGCAGCACCTTGCTCACGCCCTTCAATTTGGCGGCGGCGTCGGCAGCGCCCTTGGCGCCCTTGCCGGCCACCAGCACATGCACGTCCGAACCGATCTGCAGGGCCGCCGACAGCGCCTTGGCGGTCTGGTCGGAAAGGGTGGCGTTGTCGTGTTCCGCGATAAGGAGAATTGCCATTTTATCTGTTCCTTCCGATCTCAGAGCACGCCGGCTTCATTCTTGAGCTTGTCGACCAGTTCGGCGACGCTCTTGACCTTGACGCCCGCCTTGCGGCCGCCCGGCTCCTCGGTCTTGATGACCTTGAGGCGCGGCTTGACGTCGGCGCCGTAGTCGGCCGGCGATTTCTCGTCGAGCTGCTTCTTCTTGGCCTTCATGATGTTGGGCAGCGAGGCGTAGCGCGGCTGGTTGAGGCGAAGGTCGGCGGTGACGATCGCCGGCATCTTCAGTTCCACCGTCTGCAGGCCGCCGTCGACTTCGCGCGTCACCTTGGCCTTGTCGCCGTCGAGCACGAGCTTGGAGGCGAAGGTGCCTTGCGCCCAGCCGAGCAGTGCCGCCAGCATCTGGCCGGTCTGGTTGGAATCGTCGTCGATCGCCTGCTTGCCGAGGATGACGAGGCCGGGCTGTTCGGCTTCTACGACGCCCTTCAGCACCTTGGCGACGCCGAGCGGCTCGGTCTGTTCGTCGGTCTTGACCAGGATGGCGCGGTCGGCGCCCATGGCGAGCGCGGTGCGGAGCGTCTCCTGCGCCTGCTGCGGGCCGATCGAGACGACGATGATCTCCTCGGCCTTGCCGGCTTCCTTCAGCCGGATGGCCTCTTCCACCGCGATCTCGTCGAACGGGTTCATCGCCATCTTGACGTTGGCGAGCTCAACCGCCGAACCATCAGCCTTCACGCGAACCTTGACGTTCGCATCCACAACCCGCTTCACGGGCACAAGGATCTTCATTTGCCTGTCACCTCTTCACGCTAGTTGGGCGCGCTATAACAGCCTGCGCCCTTTCTGAGTTGTCGAAAGCCGACATTCCTGACTGAATTCCGGCCAGACGGAATTCTGGCCGGATGGAAATTCTGGTCTTTGCCCGTCTTGACTGCTCCTTAACAGCCCTGGGCTCGGACGGAGACGTTTCCGTAGTTGGGGCAACCCTTGACGTCAATACGCTGAAAGCGGCTCAAATCGGTTCAGTTTGGGCCAGAAGGGTTTCCCCGGCCCCAGCGCGCCGTGGTGGCGGGCGGTTCGGGCGCCGCTGGCCGAGCGGCAACCGTCGGCTGGTCGGGAGTGGGAACCACTGTATCCTCATCGGCGCCGGCAAAAAGCGGTACGCCGCGGCTGCGCAGGACAAGCACCAGCACCGCGCCTGCAATGATGCCGCCGATGTGGCAGGCCCAGGAAATCTGATCCTCGCCGCCAGCGGCGAACATGAAGACCTGGAACAGCACCCACAGGATAAGCGGGATGAAGGCCGGAATGCGCAGTGGTATGCGGGCAAAGGCAAGCACCCAGACCTTCACCCTGGGATAGAGGATCAGGTAGGCGACGACCACGCCGGCGATGGCGCCGGAGGCGCCGATCAGCGGCACCTGCGAGTCCCAGGCGACGAAGCTCTGGAAGGCGGCGCCGGCGACGGCGCACAGGAGATAGAAAATGAGGTAGCGGATGTGACCGAGGGCATCCTCGACATTGTCGCCGAACACCCACAGGAACAGCATGTTGCCACCAAGGTGGAAGATGTCGGCATGCAGGAAGGAATAGGTGAGGTAGCTCAGGCTTTCGGGGATGATGACAAAGCGAGGGTCGAGTTCGGCCGTGTCATGGACGACTGACGGGATGAAGCCAAGGCCAAGCACGGCGGCGTTGGTGAAATTCTCGCCGCCGAGCGCGGTGGCGCAATAGACCAGCGCGTTGACCACGATCAGGCCGATCGTCACATATTGCAGGCGGATGTGGCGCAGCCTGTTGGTGTCGTAAAGCGGGATGAACATGCGTGTCTGGCCCCTCCCGCTTTCGGTCCGTTCAGCGGTTCTTGCCAGGAACCCATAGCACGTCGGCATTTCCATTGTCATTGACCGCCCGGGCGGCGACAAACAGGAAGTCCGAGACGCGGTTGATGTATTTCAGCCCGTCGCGGTTGACATGCTCGGCCGGATCTTGAGCCAGCGCCACCATCAGCCGTTCGGCCCGCCGTACCACGGTGCGGGCAAGATGCAGGGCAGCGGCAGCCGGCGTGCCGCCGTTGAGCACGAAGGATTTGAGCGGCTGCAGATCCTTGTTGAGGAGGTCGATGTCCTTTTCGACCCGGTCGGTCTGCACGGGCGTGATCCGCAAAGGCTCATATCCCAGCGGCTTGCCGTCGTCGGGTACGGCAAGGTCAGCGCCGAGGTCGAACAGATCATTCTGGATGCGCGAAAGCATGGCATCGATCGCCGGGTGGCTCACTGCCGTGTGGACACGGGCAACGCCGATGCAGGCATTGGCCTCGTCGACCGTACCGTAGGCATCCACCCGCAGGTCGGATTTCAGCCGCCGTTCCCCGGTACCGAGTCCTGTCGTGCCGTCATCGCCGGTGCGGGTGTAGATCTTGTTGAGCTTGACCACATCGCCTCCCGAACGGTCCTCATTTGCGGGTGAAATACACCGCAAGCAGGATCAGCACCAGCGCCACGGCCTGCAGCATGACGCGTGCCTGCATCAGCTTGTTCGAGGTGACGCCGGTACCGCCGCGCATCATGTTGACGAGGCCCCGGATCAGCACGATCACCACGGCGGCCATGACCAGAATGGCGAGGATATTGAAGACGGTTGCCATTGTTGCGTTTCCAGTTGTTTTCGCGTTCAGGCGCGTTTGGCCATCAGGCGGTAGAGCATCGATGCCGGCAGGATGCGCTTGAATACAACGCCGATCCTGGCCGGCACTGTTACCACATAGTGCGGGCGCGGGCGCCGCGACAGAAGTGCATGGCGCAGAACCTTGTGGACCACCTCCGGCCCAGGCTTCAGCGTCGATTGGCTGCCGCCGGCCCGCAGCCGTTCCAGCTGCGCGGCATAGTCCGCACTGTGCACGGAATTCTCGATATCGATGTTTTTCAGGAACCAGGGCAGGCCGTTGCTGGCGATCTTCGATTTCACCGGCCCCGGCTCGATGAGCGAAACATGGATGCCGCTGCCTTCCAGTTCCTGGCGCTGGCAGAGCATCAGCGCCTCGAGCGCATGTTTCGACGCCGAATAGGCGCCGCGAAATCGCACCGGCACGAGGCCGAGTATCGACGAGCAATGGACAATGCGGCCGTGACCCTGGTGGCGCATCACCGGCACCAGACGGCGGGTCAGATCGTGCCAGCCGAAGAAATTGACCTCGAACTGCTCCTTGAGCGCGGCCACCGACAGGTCCTCGACCGCACCGGCCTGCGCGTAGGCGCCATTGTTGAACAAGGCGTCGAGCCGGCCGCCGGTGCGTTGGAGCACTGAAGTCACCAGGACGGCGATGGAATCCGGTTCGCCGTAGTCGAGGTAAAAAGCCTCGATGCCGTCCGCTTCGAGGGCGGCGATGTCTTCCGGCTTGCGCGCCGTCGCGAACACCCGCCAGCCCTCGGCCTTCAACGCGCGGGCGCAATAGGCGCCTATCCCTGAAGACGCGCCGGTGACGATGACGGTGCGCAACTCCGCCGCTGAAGAATTCGTGGTTTGACGAAGGGTTGCCATTTGCCGCATTCACTTCCCATATTCGCGGCGTCTAGACAATCGAAGGGGAGCGCGCGTTTTTGCTGCGGAATATTGTCGCCCTGCGCCGCGTGCTCTACGACGCTCTCGGCCATTTCAACACCGATGACGGCTGGGCTATGGCCAGCCATCTGGCGATCACTTCGCTGATGGCGCTGTTTCCGTTCCTGATCTTCGCCACGACGCTGGGCAGCTTCCTTGGCGCCGAGGCCTTTGCCGACACGGCCGTGCACCTGGTCTTCGATACCTGGCCCGATCAGATCGCCAAGCCGATCGCGCATGAGGTGCTGAACGTGCTGACCGTCCGGCGCACCGACCTGCTGACCTATGGCGTGCTGCTTGCCGCCTACTTTGCCTCGAACGGCATCGAGGCGCTGCGCACGTCGCTCAACCGGGCCTATCGCGTCACCGAGACGCGCGGCATCATCTACCGTCGTGTGCAGAGCATCTTCTTCGTGCTGATCGCCACCGCCGGGTTCCTCGCCATCAGCGTGCTCCTGGTGTTCGCGCCCTTGCTGGCGCGGCTGGCGGAAGCCCATTTCGAGTGGATCAAGCCCTATACCGGCACGATCACGCTGTGGCGCTACGTCATCGCCTCAACCGTCATCATCGGCGGGCTGTTTGCCGTGCACTACTGGCTGCCGGCCGGCAAGCGCCGCTTCGTCTCGCTGGTGCCGGGCATCGTCTTCACACTGGCGGCGTGGCTCATCGGCTCGACGATGTTCGCCACTTATCTCGACCATTTCTCGTCCTATGTGACGACCTATGCCGGGCTGGCCTCGATCATGATCGCGGTGGTCTTCCTCTACATCGTCTCGGCGATCTTCATCCTTGGCGGCGAGCTCAATGCCGCGATCAGCCGTTATCTGGAGGCGCGTGCCCGGGTGGGATGAGGCGGTGCCGGTCGGATTGAGGAATTGAAGAGCTGGAGAATTGAGGAAGTGAAGAAAAGTGGCCATATCCGGCGTGGCGTGCTTCTTCCTCAATTCCTCAATTCCTCCCTTGCCTGCAATCTTCCCCTGGTCTGCCGCGCCGTTGCCAGGCCAACGCCGAAAGTCGTGATGGCCATGCCGACGATCTGCAGCGCGTTGAGCTGCTCGTCGAACAACGCCCAGGCGATGACCGCCGTTACCGCCGGGACGAGGTAGAACAGCGAGGCGACCTTCGACATCTCGCCGTCGCGGATCATCACCATCAACAGGAAGATGGCGCCGAGCGACAGCACCAGTACGAGCCAGGCCATGGCGAAGATCAGTTCGCCGTTGATGACGACGGTGTGCGTCTCGAAAGCAAGCGCGGCGAGGATCATCAGCGAGGCGCCGCCGACATATTGCCACATGGTGGCGGCCACGAGGTCGCCGCCGGAAGCGAAACGCTTCTGCCAGATGGTGCCGGCGCTCATGCCGAGCACCGAGACCAACGAGGCGGTCAGGGTCGCGGCGGTGACGCCGCCGCCAAGCGCCCCAAGTTTTGGCCACAGCACGATGACGATGCCGATCAGGCCAATGCCCAGGCCAAGCCAGTGGCGCGGCAGGATTGCCTCGCCGAGGAACTTGCCGGCAAGCACTGCCGTGATCAGCGGTTGCAGGCCGACGATCAGGGCTGAAAACCCTGCCGGCATGCCCCTGTGGATGGCCCAGAAGACGGCGCCGAGATAGACGCCATGCATGAGCACGCCGGCGCCGGTGGCGTGCAGCGCCTCCTTGCGGGTGGCTCGCTTCGAGCCCAGCACCGGCATCAGGGTAGCCAGCAGGATGGCGGCGATGACGAAACGCGCGGCGAGGAAGGTGAACGGCTCCGCCCATGGCATGGCGTAGCGCGCGCCGATGAAGCCGGTCGCCCACAGGACGACGAAGGTGGCGGGGATGAACCGCTTGATGCTGTGCATTTTCCGGAGACCGCCGCAGAGAGTTGACCGTGGCGATGCTCTAGTCCCGTTCAACGCAGCGCGCAAAACGAAACGATTGATCCATGCATCACGGGAATTCAATCGGCGGCGCGTCCGGCATGCGGTTCTCCCGACCTCGTGGAGGTCAAAGTCCGATCATCCGCCTGATGTCGTCAGGTGTCGCGCCGGCCCCGCGCAGCTTGGCAAGGCCGGTGTCGCCAAGGCTCTTCGACAGTTTTCGCCCGTCCGGCCCGAGGATGAGCCGATGGTGGAAATAGGCGGGTTGCGGCAGCACGAGCAATTCCTGCAGCAGGCGCTGCACGCCGGTGGCGGAAAACAGGTCCTGGCCGCGCACGACATGGCTGACGCGTTGCAGGGCGTCGTCGACAATGACGGCGAGGTGGTAGCTGGTCGGGATGTCGCGCCGTGCCACGATCACGTCGCCCCAATCCTGTGGACGGGCCTCGACAGGGCGCGTCGCGGATAACGTCTCATCGGTGAATTCGGTCCAGGCGAGATCCCTGCCGACACGCGCCATGGCGGCGCCGACATCCAGCCGCCAGGCAAAAGGCTCGTTGCCGGCGATGCGCCGTTTGCGTTCTTTCACCGGCAGCGCCTTGTCTGCTGGGGGATAGAGCGGCACGCCATCGGGATCGCGCGGCCAGTCACGCCCGCGCCTTTCGCTATCGGCGATGAAGGCCCTGATGTCGCCTCGGCTCATGAAGGCGGGATAGACGAGTTCTTCACGGATCAGCCGGTCAAGCACCGCCCGATACTCCGCGAAATGCTCGGACTGGCGGCGCACCGGCTCTTCCCAGCCAAGCCCCAGCCATTTCAGATCGGCAAGCACGCCCGCCTCGAATTGCGGCGTGCAGCGCGTGGTGTCGATATCCTCGATGCGCAGCAGCAGGCGGCCGCCGCTGGCGTTTGCGAGCTTGTGGTTGAGCAGCGCCGAATAGGCATGGCCGAGATGCAGTTCGCCGTTGGGGCTGGGCGCGAAGCGGAATGTCAGGAGCGTCATGTCTGTGGCGGCAATCGGGTTGTGCTGCTGTTTCGGCGGTTGCTACCTTGCGGCACATTCCAGGACAAGGAAACCATGCAACGCATTGCCACACTGGACGACATTGCCCGCGGGCTCGATGCGCTTTGCATCATCGACCCGCGCCTGGAAAAGGTGCGAGGCATGGCCGGCGAGGTGCCGCTCAGGCTTTCGGAGCCGGGGTTCAGGAGCCTGGCCTCGATCATCGTCTCGCAACAGGTCTCCCGGGCGAGCGCCGATGCGATCTTCGGCCGGCTGACCAGGCTCGTCGATCCGCTGACGCCGCAGGCGATCCTGGCCGCCGGCGAGGACATGTTTCGCGAGGCCGGCCTGTCGCGGCCCAAGCAGCGCGGACTGATCGCGGTTGCCCAGGCCGTGGCCGACGGGCTCGACCTCAATCACCTCTGTTCGCTCGACGCGGCCGATGCGATCACGGCGATGACCGCGGTGCCCGGCATCGGTCCCTGGACGGCGCAAGTGTACCTTCTGTTTGCCGCCGGGCACCCCGACATCTTTCCCGCGCGCGATGTCGCGCTGCAAACGGCGGTCGGCCACGCGCTCGGCATCGACCCGCGTCCGCCGGAGAAAACATTGATCGCATTGGCCGAATCATGGAGCCCGTGGCGAGGTGTCGCATCGCGGCTTTTCTGGTCCTATTATCGCGAAACCAGGGGCAGGGACGCCGCGCCGTCATCCTGAATCCGCAAAAAAGCATAAAAATCGGGGGTTTTTGACGCTTTGGGCAAGCGACAATCCGCTTCACATCCCTGTCATGTCGGGCTTACAGTATCCGCGCCGTTCGGGTCTAGAACCAAGGAGGTAAACACGTGACGGTCGCCGTATCTCCGGATGGGCTTCCAGCACTGGTGCTGAATGCGGATTACCGTCCGCTCAGCTATTACCCCTTGTCGCTCTGGTCCTGGCAGGATGCCATCAAGGCGGTGTTCCTCGACCGGGTGAACATCGTCGCCGAATACGAGCATGCGGTGTCTTCGCCGACCTTCTCCATGAAGCTGCCGAGCGTGGTCAGCCTGAAGGCCTATGTGAAGCCGTCCAGGCATCCGGCCTTCACCCGCTTCAATGTGTTCCTGCGCGATCGCTTCCAATGCCAGTATTGCGGCACACCCGAGGATCTGACCTTCGACCATGTCATCCCGCGCCATCGCGGCGGCGCGACGACCTGGGAGAATGTCGTCGCCGCCTGTTCGCCCTGCAACCTCAGGAAGGGCGGCATGATGCCGGCGCACGCCAAGATGTGGCCGCTGCAGAAGCCTTACCAGCCGACGGTGCACGACCTGCACAACAACGGCCGCCTGTTCCCGCCGAACCATCTGCATGAAAGCTGGATGGATTATCTCTACTGGGATGTCGAACTCGAACCATAGAGTTCGGCAGAAATCCGCCATGCTGGCCGCTTGACGCAGCTTTCTGTGCTTCCCCGTTCTACTGCGTCGCAGTTGGACTTTGCTCACGTACCTAAGTACGCTCCGCTCCGGTTCTCGAAAGCCGCGCCATTCGACTCAGCCTGCCGAATTTTGCTCGAACCATGCGCCGTGGGGCACAATCGAATTTGATCAGTCGCGGGCCAGCGCACCCCGGAAGGCGACAGCGGCCAAGACGAGGCTGACGATGGCATTCCAACCGGCCAGCGACAGGCCGAGGATGCGCAAAGCCGCCTTGTCGCAGGAGGGCGGCACGAATTTGTCGAGCGCGTCGAGCACGCCCTTGCCGCCGGTGTCGACCGGGCCGGCGCCCGCCGTGCAGTCGGTCGGGCCGGCCCACCACTGCCATTCGACGCCGGAATGGTAGACGCCGAGATAGAGGCCGTAGAGCATCAGGAGACCGCCAATGCCCAGCAGGCCGCGCGTCAGCCAGGCGGGCGCGCGCAGCATCGATGCGATCACCGCCAGCACCATCAGCGGGACGCCGATATAGTAGGGGGTGCGCTGTTCCAGGCAGAGATGGCAGGGGATGTAGCCGCCAATATACTGGAAGCCGAGCGCCGAGCCGACGGTCGCGGCCATGGCGACGGCGAGAAACAGGGCGGTCCGCGTCCGCTGGCGTGCGGTATCGATATTCATGGTCGCTGTCATGGGCTTTCGTCCGTTGTGTTCGCCACCCGCCGGTCCGCTTGCTCCTCAAAACCGTCACCCGGTTTTGAGACCGGGGCCTCAGAGCGCGTATTTGATCAGGATATAGAGCAAAATCAGGGCAGCCGCGGCAGCGCCGACGATCAGGCCAAGGCGCTTTTCGATGAACTCGCGGATCGACTCGCCGTAGCGGCGCAACAACCAGGCCAGCAGCAGGAAACGGGCGCCGCGCGCCACGATGGCCAGCACGATGAACAGCGCCAGATTGACGCCGATGACGCCGGACAGGATCGTCACCACCTTGATCGGCGGCAGGTGCGCCGCGCCCGAGGTGATCAGCATCAGGATGATGAAGCCGATGCCCGACGAGGTGCGCAGTTGCTCGAATTCATCATACTTGCCGTAGAATTCGAGGATCGGCCGTGCCACCGCCTCATAGGCGTAGTGGCCGATGAACCAGCCGGCAATGCCGCCCAGCACCGAGGCGGCGGTGGCGATCAGCGCATAGCGATAAGCACGATCCGGGCGCGACAGCGCCATCGGCAGATAGAGCACATCGGCCGGCACCAGGAACACAGAGCTTTCGACGAAAGCGATGAAGGCCAGCCACCATTCCGCGGATTTGCGGGCCGCCAGCGACAAGGTCCAATCGTACAGTCCGCGAAGCATCGGCTCTCCTAATGCATGGTCCATAATGCGCAGCCGCCCGGGGACAATGGCAGGGACGAAACAGGGGCCCAGGCTTGCGCGTCGGTGCCTTCAGACCCGCCACGCTTCATGCGCCGCCTGTCTAGAAAGATTTTCCGCGCCGCACAATGGCAGCGCCGCCATGAAATCGAAAGGCGCAGTTGGTCGCATCCGGGGACAGCTGAGAATTGGCCAGTTGACGAACAGGCCTCCGACCGTATAGTCCGCGCCCATCCAGGCTCTCCGGCCTGAGCCCCTATGGCGGAATTGGTAGACGCGCTCGACTCAAAATCGAGTTCCGCAAGGAGTGCTGGTTCGATCCCGGCTAGGGGCACCATTCCATGTTCAGACCTGATCGTGTTGCTCGCCTGCCCATGGTGCGGGGCAAAACCCACCGGCAGATTGAGGGCGCAGGCCAGCTTCAGTGCCAGCCTGCGCCCTCTCCAGTCCGCTCAGAGCGAATGCTTATAGCCGATCGCGATATTCCATTTGTCGCCCGCGAGATCGTTGTAGGGGGCTGAAGTGGTGTCGGTCTTCTTCCAGGAATAGCCAACGCTGGCATAGACCGCGTTGGTGGAGTCGATGCTGTAGGTCAATCCGGTGGCCAGCTTTGGCGTTTCCCAGGTGGTGTTGAAGGCATTGCGGTAGCGGAAGTTGAAGACGTTCCAGGTCCATTGCTTGGAGACCTTCCAATCGCCCGCGATATACAGGGCGTAGTAAGGAACATTCGCATTGGCATCCGCATCCTTGATAATGCCCGTATCGTGCCAGGTGTAGCCGAGCCCCAGGCTGGGGGTCAGGGTGAAGGCATCCGTGACCTTGATTTTGTAGCCGAGGCTGGCTTCGGCGTAGTACTGGGATTTTCCACCGGTCTTGAAGGTGGGCTGGATAAAGATGCCACCGACGAAATTGTTGTCGAAATTGTGCGAAACGCTGAGCTTGAAATAGGTGTCGGCAAGCGACCGGGCGGTGTTGCTGCCATTGTTGATGGCGTAGAATTCCGGGCTCCCCTCTATTCCAATCGTCCAGGTCGGCGCTGCCGGTGGCGGGGCTTCGACCAGATCAGCCGCAAAGGCTGATGTGGCCATGGACAAGCAAACGCCCAATGGGGCGACGATGGTGCGCAAAAGCATGGTCTTTCCTCGAGATGTGGCGGCGCATCTGATAGAGCGGCGCGTTGGGATGTGGCGGCGATTTAGCTAGGCGCGCGCCATTACAGTTATGTGACGGTGTGCCGTTCGTGTGGACGTGTTTGGCCGTACAGCTCTCGGCAGGATCTCGGCGATGCAGATTGGCCACACCGGCGAGACGGCGGCGGCACGCTCAAACCGGCCGGTTGCGCGGCGGCCGGCCAGCCATCCAGCCGATGGCCAGAAGGGTGATCCGGTCCCCGAATAGATATTTGAGCAGGATCAAGAGGCCGATCAACAAGGCCATCCAAAGGCCGGGTTGTCGCAAACCGGGGCCGGCATTCAGCGCCGTCTCAACAGGCTCTTCATACGGTTGCGCAGCAGGCGCGCCATGTTGCGGGTCTCGCGGTAGAGATGCAGTTGCGAGGCGGCCTGGCGGGCGAGGCGGTCGGCGTCCGTGGTCAGCCCGATCACCAGCGTGCCGATCGGCTTGCGCTCGCTCCACAGCCTGCTCATCACCGGATGGTCGGGCACCGCGCAGGAATCGGTCATCATGATGTTGGGATCGTCGAGGTGCTGCCGGGTGACCTCGATCATCAGCAGCGTGCCCGGCGAATAGGCTGCCAGCGTCTCGTCATAGGCCGTCTTCCAGGTATAGGCGACGCCGGCTTCGACGAAGACGATCAGGCAGGCGATGGTGCGGCCGTCGAGCGTCAGCGAATGGATGCGGCACATGTCCTGTTCGGCGAGCCGGTGCACGGCCTCGCGGGCGAAGGCGGCGCGGAAGCGGTCGATCGCCATGGCGGTGCGCTCGCGGCCCTTCCAGCCGGACGCTTCCAGCGTCAGGAAGCTTTCTATGGCGTGGCGGATTTCCTCGGGGCCGCGCGCCACCACATGCTCCAGCCTGCCGAGGTCGGCAAGGCGCCGCTTCAGGCGGCGGAACTCGCGATAATGGTGCGAGCGCAGCGATGCCTTCAGATAGTCGTCGCCGTCGAGCTGGCTCTCCAGCACCGGGCGCAGGGTCTGGCCGGTGGTGACCAGCGTCAGGCCGCGCGTTTCGGCCACGGTGCCGAGCAGGCTCGCCACCGGGCCATCGAGCCTGATGTCGGGGAGCACGAAGACTTTCGGCAGTTTGAGATGCGGGCGCGACAGCATAGAGAAGAAGTCCTCGACGACGCCGACCGGATCGTCGCGGTCGACCAGCGGCGTGCCGAGCGGACCGAAGGGGCTCGACCAGGTACGCAACACCGGAACGCCGAGCGGAACCACCGGGCGCTCCACCGAGATCGGCACCAGGAGGCGCAGCCGGTTGCGGTATTCGTCGCCGTCGCGGATCACGGCCAGCCGCACTTCGCGATCTTCCAGCCGGGGCATTGCGGGTGCCAGGAAGCGCGGGTTGAAGAAAACGTTCGGCTCGATCGTGCGGGCGCAGAGATAGTCCAGTTCCTCGACCAGGTCGAAACCGGCCGATGCCGGATAGATGGCAAGCTTGCGCTCGGGCCGGTTGTTGGCGAAGATCTCGATATGGGCGGGGTCGGGGTCGCGCGCCAGCCCGGCAAGGCCGGACACCATGGCGCCGGCGGTGCCGCCGCTGGTTTCCTCGAGCAACGGGATGGCGGCCATCAGGCGGCTCCTTTGGCTGGCGCGAAGATCGCCATGACGATGCCGAGCTTGCGCCACACCGTGAAGGACAGCGCGCTGGCCTCGAAGATCATGGCAAAGGCGGTGGCCATGGCCGCGCCCCACAGACCGAAATGCGGGATCAGCATCACGTTGAGACCGATGTTGAAGGCCAGTGTCATGGCATAGACGGCGGCGCAGATGTTCTGGTTGCCGCTCATTGTGAGCAGGCTCTCGCAGGGACCGACGGCGGCGCGCGCCACGACGCCGAAGACGAGCAGGAACAGAAGCGGATAGCCCGACGTGAATTCGGGGCCAAACAGCACCAGCATGGGTTTGCCCAGCGCCAGCACCAGCAGCGCCATCAGCAGCGAGGGCCAGAAGGTCCACGACACGGTCTCGCGAGCGAAGGCCGCGAGCTTTTCCGGATCGCCATGGGTGAATTGCGCATAGCGCTGGGCAACGCCGGCCTTGACCGCGAAATAGACGAAATGCACCAGCGCCAGCGTCTTGACCGTGGCGAAATAGACGGCGACGTCGTTGGGATCCATATAGGCGCCGACCATCAGCACGTCGGCATTGGTGAGCAGGAAGAAGAAGCTTTCGACCAGGAAGATCGGCAGCGAGACGACGAACCATTGCGCGAAATGCACCTTCATGGGTCCGGCCGGGATCTGCCTTTCCATGCGGTGGGTGACACCGATGAGCTGAGCGAGCGTGGTGACGTAGGTGGCGGCAATGGAGGCGAAAATCGCCGTCCTGGCATCAGCGGCGTAGCCGGCGAAAAGCATCAGCGCCATGAACAGCAGGATCAGCACCGGCCTTATCAGATAGGTCGGCGACAGGGCGAAAAGCGCCCAGCTGTTCGCCCTGGCCTGGCCTTGCAACAGATCCGACACCGCGATCATCGGCAGGCAGAAGGCGCCGAGGATGAACGGTATCACGTAGTAGTTTTCGATCCAGGGCGCCGCCAGCCAGACGGTGAGCGCGCCTAGCCCGGCGATGATCGTCGAGGCGATCAGCACGAACAGCCGGCTGGCCACCACGATGCCGCGCAGTTCGTCCATCATGCCGCGCTCGCGGTATTCGGGGATGAAGCGGATGACCGAGGTATGGAAGCCGAGGCAGGCGAGGTTGCCGACGATGACCATCGTCACCCAGACAAGCACGAAGATGCCGTATTCGAACGAGCCCATCCAGCGCGCCATCAGCACCTGGCTGATGAAGGCGATGACGGCGCTCACGATGCGGATGGAGAAGGCGATGACCGACATGCGGCCGGCCTCGCCGCGTTCATCGGCGGTGAACAGCACGGCGTCGATGCGGCCGAGCAGCGGCTCCACGCGCAGCGCCAAACGCTGCGGCAAGAACCGCCCGGCAGTCGTGGCCGCGGAAAAGCGCACCCCGATCTCTCTCCGTTTTCCGCCTCTTTTTCAGGTTTTGGTGTAGCGGAGACACATTAAGAAACGGTTGGGTGGGTTCTCCCTTCGCCCCGTTTACGGGGAGAAGGTGCCGGCAGGCGGATGAGGGGCAGCGCCGGCTTTCGGCAATTTTGCACCGATAGGGAAGAGGAAGAAGAGCTATCTGCGGACGAAGCGACTTTGTGGGGCGAGCGTCTCATCGCTTTTGGTCGGAGACACGCGAAAATCATGAAACTCAGCGCCCCTCATCCGCCCTTCGGGCACCTTCTCCCCGTGAAACGGGGAGAAGGAAGAAGCGGCGTCCTTACGCAAACGCCCCATGGCAGTGCTTGTACTTCTTGCCGGAGCCACAGGGGCAGGCTTCGTTGCGGCCGACCTTGCCCCAGGTCGCCTGGTTGTTCGGATCGCGGTCCTCGGGGGCGACGACGGCGTTCTGCTCCTGGCGCACCAGAAGGGCCGTCTCGCCGTCGCCAAAATCGTTCTCGCCGGTGGTGCCGTCGATATGCGAGCCGAACATGTCGGGTGCTTCCGGCGGCGGAGCCTCGGCGGCTTGGCGGACCAGTTCGACGCGCATCAGCTGCGCGGTGACGGCCTGGCGCAAATTGCCGAGCATTGCCTGGAACAGCTCGAATGCCTCGCTCTTGTACTCCTGCAGCGGATCGCGCTGGGCGTAGCCGCGGAAGCCGACCACCGAGCGCAGATGGTCGAGATTGACGATGTGCTCGCGCCACAGATGGTCGAGCGTCTGCAGCACCACCGAGCGCTCGACGTAATTCATCACTTCAGGCCCGAAACGCTCGGCGCGCTCCTTGGCGGCGGCGTCGGCGGCTTGCGTGATGCGCTCGCGGATGTCGTCCTCGGCGATGCCTTCTTCCTTGGCCCACTCCTCGACCGGCAGGTCGAGATTGAGGAATTCGGCGACCTCGGCCTTCAGGCCCGCGACATCCCACTGCTCGGCATAGGCGTTTTCGGGAATCGCCTTGGCGACGATCTCGTCGATGACGCCCTCGCGCATCTCGGCAATGGTTTCCGAGAGGCCTTCGCCGTCCATCAGCTCGATGCGCTGCTCGAACACCACCTTGCGCTGGTCGTTCGAGACGTCGTCATACTTCAACAGGTTCTTGCGGATGTCGAAGTTGCGCGCCTCGACCTTCTTCTGCGCCTTTTCCAGCGCCTTGTTGATCCAGGGATGGATGATCGCCTCGTCTTCCTTGAGGCCGAGCTTCTGCAGCATGCCGTCCATGCGCTCGGAGCCGAAGATGCGCATCAGGTCGTCCTGCAGCGACAGGAAGAATTTCGAACGGCCGGGGTCGCCCTGGCGGCCGGAGCGGCCGCGCAACTGGTTGTCGATGCGGCGCGATTCATGGCGCTCGGTGGCCAGCACATAGAGGCCGCCGGCGGCCAGCGCCTTTTCCTTCAGGCGCTCGACATCGGCGTGGATTTCCTTTTCCCGCGCCTCGCGCTCGGGACCCGCAGGCATGTCGCCCAATTCTTCCTCGATGCGCATCTCGGCATTGCCGCCGAGCTTGATGTCGGTGCCGCGGCCGGCCATGTTGGTGGCGATGGTGATGGCGCCGGGCTTGCCGGCCTGGGCGACGATCGCCGCCTCGCGCTCGTGATGGCGGGCGTTCAGCACCTCGAAATCCTTGAAACCTTCCTTGCGCAGGCGGTCGGCCAGCTGCTCGGACTTCTCGATCGAGGTCGTGCCGACCAGGGTCGGCTGACCCTTGGCGCTGGCTTCGCGGATCTCCTTGACGATCGCCTTGTACTTCTCCTCGACCGTCCGGTAGACCTCGTCGTCCTCATCCTTGCGGATGACCGGCAGGTTGGTCGGGATCTCGGTGACTTCGAGACCGTAGATGTTGCCGAATTCCTCGGCCTCGGTCAGCGCCGTGCCGGTCATGCCGGAAAGCTTCTTGTAGAGGCGGAAGTAGTTCTGGAAGGTGACGGAGGCGAGCGTCTGGTTCTCCGGCTGGATCGCCACATGCTCCTTGGCTTCCAGCGCCTGATGCAGGCCTTCCGAATAGCGGCGGCCGGGCATCATGCGGCCGGTGAACTCGTCGATGATGACGATCTCGCCGTTGCGCACGATATAGTCCTTGTCCTTCTGGAACAGCCGATGCGCTTTCAGCGCGTTGTTGACGTGGTGAACGATAGCGACGTTCTCGACGTCATAGAGCGACTCGCCTTTCAACAGGCCGGCGTCGCGCAGCAGGTTCTCCAGCTTCTCGGTGCCTTCCTCGGTGAAGATCGAGGTCTTCTGCTTTTCGTCGATCTCATAATCCTGCGGCTGCAGCTGGATGATGAAGGTGTCGATCGTGTTGTACATTTCCGAACGGTCTTCGAGCGGACCGGAAATGATCAGCGGCGTGCGCGCCTCGTCGACCAGGATGGAATCGACTTCGTCGACGATCGCGTAATTGTGGCCGCGCTGCACCATCTGGGCGCGCTCATACTTCATGTTGTCGCGCAGATAGTCGAAGCCGAGTTCGTTGTTGGTGGCGTAGGTGACGTCGGCAGCGTAGGCGGTGCTGCGTTCCTCGTCGGACAGGCCATGGACGATGACGCCGACCGAGAGGCCGAGGAATTTGTAGACGCGCCCCATCCATTCGGAGTCGCGCGTGGCGAGATAGTCGTTGACGGTGACGACGTGGACGCCCTTGCCGGCGAGCGCATTGAGGTAGACCGGCAACGTCGCCACCAAGGTCTTGCCCTCGCCGGTGCGCATCTCGGCGATGCCGCCATTGTGAAGCACCATGCCGCCGATCAGCTGGACGTCGAAGGGGCGCATGCCGAGCACGCGGCGCGCCGCCTCACGCGCGGTCGCGAAGGCCGGGACCAGCAGGTCGTCAAGGCTGGCGCCATTGGCGATATCCTGGCGGAATTTCTCCGTTCGGCCGGCAAGCTCGGCATCGGAGAGCGCCCGCATCTCGTTTTCCATGGCGTTGATCGCCTCGACGCGGGGCCGGGTTGATTTGACCCGACGGTCGTTGGAGGAACCGAAAACCTTACGGGCGAGACCGCCGAGACTGACCATCCAATGGTCCTTTCGATAGAATTCTCAATCTTGAGACAGGCGCCGGCCGGCCCCATCAAATCCGCGTGAACGCACCGCCTGAATGCGGGCAAACACAAAAAGCGCCCGGAAAACGGTTCTGGACGCCAAGTCGTTGGACAGATAAGAGGGGGCTCAACTGATGTCAACGCCGCGCTGGCCATGCCGGTCGCGCCAAATTCCGCCACAATCTGGCTGATCTGGAAGCCATCCCTCCTTACAATCCTTCACCGGAGTCATCCTTATGTCCTTGTTGTTCCGCCGTGCGTCGCTCGCCAGCCTTGGCTTGGCCTTCGGCTTGTCGGCTCTTTGCCTGTCGCCGCTGATGGCGCAGGAGACCGCTCCTGCTGCTCCGGCCGCACCCGCGGCGGCGCCGGTCGATCCGAACGCCGTGGTGGCCACGGTCAACGGCCAGGCCCTGACTGAAGCCGATCTGGTGCTTGCCGAAGGCGAGCTGTCGCAGCAATTCGCGCAGCTGCCGCCCGAACAGCGCCGCGCGGCGGCCCTTTCGGCGGCCATCGAGATTCGTGTCATGGCCGCCAAGGCCGTTACCGACGGTCTCGACAAGGATCCCGACTTCCAGCGCCGCATGGCCTTCCTGCAGCAGCGCGCGCTGCATGGCGAGATGGTCGAGAAGGGCGTCGTCGACAAGGTCACCGACGCCGAGGTCCGCGCCCGCTACGACCAGGAAATCGCCAACACGCCGCCGGCCAACGAGGTGCATGCCCGTCACATCCTTGTGAAGACGAAGGAAGAGGCCGAGGCGATCATCAAGCAGCTCGACGGCGGCGGCGATTTCCAGAAGCTCGCCAACGAGCACACCAGCGATCCCTCCGGCAAGTCCAATGGCGGCGACCTCGGCTGGTTCGGACCTGGCCAGATGGTGCCGGAATTCGACAAGGCGGCCTTCGCGCTCGATGTCGGAAAATACACCGAGCAGCCGGTGCAGACGCAGTTCGGCTGGCATGTCATCAAGCTCGAGGACAAGCGGGCCAAGCAGCCGCCGGCCTTCGACGAGGTGAAGGACCAGGCCAAGCAGGCGGTCATCCGCGACAAGTATTTCGCGCTGGTCAAGTCGCTGCGCGCCGATGCCAAGGTCGAGATCCCCGACGCCAAGCTGAAGCAGGCCGTCGATACGATGGAAGCCGGCAAGTAAGCCTGGACGGTTTTTCAAAGAGGGGCGCGGCAGCCAAGGGTTGCCGCGCCCTTTTTGTTGGTGCGCCGATGCCGTTATCCGCCGGGCGCAGCTATGCCTTGCAGGAGATAGCGGACCATCTTGTGTATCGTCGCCTCAGGCTCGTCGAGCCGGTTGGTCAAGAGATGCCGCCAGGCATAGGAAGCGACGAGGTCGGCGACCACGCCAGGGTCGATGTCGCTCGGGATTTCGCCCCTTGCCTTGGCGCGCTCGATGATCAGGCCGGTATGCGTGCGGCGCCCTCCGGCATAACCGGCGAGGGCCGCGGCCGCGGTTTCATCCGACTGCGCCTCGGCGATCAGCGACCTGAACACGCTGCCCGACGATGTCTCGCGCCAGTGCGCGAACAGATTGACCAGGAAGCCGACGAGATCCTCTTCCAGGCTTCCCGTATCGGGGACGTCGACGCGCTTCTGGCGCTGGTAGACTTCGAGCAGCAGGGCCGCCTTGCTCGGCCACCAGCGATAGATGGTCGGCTTGCCGGCGCGGGCGCGCCGCGCCACCGCCTCGATCGAGAACCCGGCATAACCGGCCTCGATCAGCACGGCCTCGGCGGCCTCCAGAATCGCCTCGGCGCTGTCGGGGTTGCGCCTGGCGCCAATCGATCTGCGTGCCGGATCGGCGATTTCGCTCATTGGCCGTTCCTCCTGAAGCGGTTCTCGTCTCTGCTGGAACAACAACCCGCCAGCAACTCTTTGCCTCACCACATTCTTGCTCGGACAGGAACCATCCGGAGCAAAAGCGCTCGTTTTCCTGTCCGCATTCGTGCGGACGCCAAATGAAGCCATTTGGCCGCAAAAAGCGCTGATGCCAAGATGTGCCACGCATCGAGATGTTCATACATCATCGCTTGACGAAACGGAACGGTTCGTTCTACCCATCGGAACGTTCCGTTCCGATGGGTATCGCCATGACGACCATTATCGCATCCGGCTCCGCGTCCGCCGAGACGACGATTTCGAGTTGGATGACCTTTCTGCTGGCAGCCGCCTGCGGTCTGATTGTCGCCAACATCTATTATGCACAACCGCTGATCGGCCCGATCGGCGCCGAACTTGGCCTGCCGCCACATGCGGCGGGCCTGATCGTTACGATGGCCCAGGTCGGCTACGGGGTGGGCCTGCTGTTCATCGTGCCGCTAGGCGACCTCATGGAGAACCGCGGGCTCGTGCTTGGCATACTCGCCATTGCAACGCTCGCCTTGCTGGGCGCGGCGATTTCGACGCAGCCAATGGCTTTTCTGGCCGCGATGCTGTTTGTCGGCCTCGGCTCGGTCGCGGTGCAGATGCTCATCCCCTATGCGGCGCACCTGGCGCCGGAAGCAAGGCGTGGCCGCGTGGTCGGCAATGTCTCGGTGGGATTGTTGCTGGGTATCATGCTGTCACGCCCGTTTTCCAGCTTCATCACAGCGCTGTCGTCCTGGCATGTGGTCTACTTCACCTCTTGCACCGTCATGATCCTGCTGGCCGTGGTGCTGCGGTTTGCGCTGCCCAGGCGCGAGCCGACGGCGCGTCTAAGCTACGGCGCGCTTTTGGCGTCCATGGTGCATATTGCGCGCACGACGCCGGTCCTGCGCCGTCGGGCTCTCTACCAGGCATTCCTTTTCGCGGCTTTCAGCCTGTTCTGGACGACGACGCCGCTGCTGCTGGGCGGTCCAGATTTCAACTTGACGCAGCGCGGCATCGGCTTGTTCGCTTTGGCCGGCGTCGCCGGCGCAATCGCCGCGCCGCTCGCCGGAAGAGCCGCCGACCGCGGATGGGGCCGGCCGGCCACCGCCTTCGCCATGCTGTGCGTCGCCGTCGCGTTTCTCGTAACCCACATCGCCCACACCGGCTCGACGCTTTCGTTGGCGCTGCTGATTGTCGCCGCCATCGTCCTCGACTTCGGCGTGCAGACCAACCTTGTCCTCGGTTATCGGGACCTGTTCGCGCTCGGCGCCGCACATCGCAGCCGTCTCAACGGGCTCTACATGGCGACGTTCTTCATCGCCGGCGCGATCGGCTCGGGCGTTGGCGGCTGGGCGTATGCGCAAGGCGGCTGGCCGCTGGTGTCCTGGATCGGGCTGGCACTGCCGATTGCAGGACTGCTCTGTTTCGCCACCGAATTCATGTCGCGCGAAAGCACGTGAATTCGCGCCGCGGATCAGCGCTCATTGCATGGCTTGCGAGGTTTCGGATTCGATGCGCCGTCCCTCCGCGGCCTTGACCAGCCCGAGCGTGACGCGCCCCCTGCCCATGGGCGCGCAATCATAGCGCCACTGGCGCCGGCGACGCCAACAGGTTTGAAATGCAGGCTTGATCCGGCGCGGTTGGCCGCCCCGGCAGGCGCGGCGAAAACGCCCTTGCGCCCGCGCGCCGTATCGGGCAAACCGGCCTTTCCTTGCGATTTTCCCGCCCGAGGTCTCCATGTCCACGACGATTTCGCCGCTCGCGCCGAAGAAGTACCCCAAGATGCCGGTCATCGAAGGGGTGCGCATCGCCACCGCCGAAGCGGGGATAAAGTACAAGAACCGCACCGATCTCCTGGCCATGGTGTTCGACGCCGGCACCACGGTCGCCGGCGTGTTCACCAAGTCGAAATGTCCCTCGGCGCCGGTCGATTTCTGCCGCCAGAACCTTGGCGCCGGCAAGGCGCGGGTGCTGGTGGTCAATTCCGGCAACGCCAACGCCTTCACCGGCAAGAAGGGCCGCGACTCCACCGCGCTGACCGGCGAGGCCGCGGCCAAGGCCGCCGGCTGCACGGCCGGTGAGGTGTTCCTGGCCTCGACCGGCGTCATCGGCGAGCCGCTCGACACGACCAAGTTCAGCCATCTGCTCGCCGGGCTGGTCAGCGATGGCAAGCCCGACCTGTGGACCGAGGCTGCAAAGGCCATCATGACCACGGACACCTATCCGAAGGTGGCGACGCAGACGATCAAGCTCGGCGACACCGAAGTCACCATCAACGGCATCTCCAAGGGCGCCGGCATGATCGCTCCCGACATGGCGACGATGCTGTCCTTCATCGCCACCGACGCGCCGATCGCGGCGCCGGTGCTGCAGGACCTGTTGTCGCGCGGCACGGCCAAGACCTTCAACGCGGTCACCGTCGACAGCGACACCTCGACCAGCGACACGCTGCTGATCTTCGCCACCGGCAAGGCCGCGAAGCGCGGCGCGCCTGAGATCACCGACCCGAAAGATGCGCGCCTGGGCCAGTTCCGCCGGGCGCTTGGCAAGGTGCTGAAGTCGCTGGCGCTGCAGGTGGTGCGCGACGGCGAGGGCGCGCGCAAGCAGGTCGAAGTCACCGTCACCGGTGCGAAATCGGCCCGCTCGGCCAAGCGCATCGCGCTGTCGATCGCCAATTCGCCCCTGGTCAAGACGGCAGTCGCCGGCGAGGACGCCAATTGGGGCCGCGTCGTGATGGCCGTCGGCAAGGCCGGCGAGCCCGCTGACCGCGACCGGCTGTCGATCTGGTTCGGCGACAACCGGCTGGCGCACGAGGGCGAGCGTGATCCGGCCTATTCGGAAGAAAAGACGTCCGCCTACATGAAGCGCGACGATATCCGCATCCGCGCCGATATCGGCATCGGCCGCGGCAAGGCAACGGTGTGGACCTGCGATCTCACCAAGGAATACGTTACCATCAATGGCGATTATCGGAGCTGACGGTTTTGGCTCCCAGGCATCCGGCAAGCATGCTCGCGATCGTGCGTCGCTACGAGGCGGCCGGCTTTCGCGCCTGGCCGGCGGCGGCCGTCCACTATGACGGCACCTGGGTGGTGCGGCTGACAGCCGGCCATCCGGCCAAGCGGCTGAATTCGGTCAACCCGCTCGATCCCGGCGACATCCAGCACATCGCCGACCGTATCGGCCGGGCCAGCCGCCGTTTCGATGCCTATGGAAGGCCGCTGACGTTCCGCATGTCGCCGCTCTCGGGTCCCGATCTGGCCAATCATCTCGACAACGAGGGTTGGAGCCGGTTCGACGAATCGCTGGTCATGCGGCTGCCGCTGGCCGATGCCCAACTAGACGCCGCCATGGACCAGATTCCGCTCAAGGACATCAGCCGCTTCATCGGCGCGTCGCTCAAGGTCAGCGGCTCGGACGTTTCGCTGCGGCCCGGCCTGTCGGAGATCATAGGCGCCATTCAGCCCGAGGCCGGGCTGTTCGCGCTCGAGGATGGAGTGGAGGCGCTGGCGACGCTGATCTGTGTGCATGACGGCGATCTTGCCGGCCTGTTCGAGGTCGCCACCGACAAGTCGGCGCGCAACAAGGGCCACGGCCGCAACCTGATACTGTCGGCGCTCAAGTGGGCGAGGCTGCGCGGCGCGCGCGAAGCCTGGCTGCAGGTCGAGGCTGGCAATGCGCCGGCGCTTGCGCTCTACCGTTCACTCGGCTTCGACGAAGTCTACCGATACCACTACCGCCGGCCGCCCGGTCATGAGTGAAGTTAGGCATGAATGACCTGGTGAATACCGCCAAGCGCCTGCTCCTGGTCGCGGCCTGCGCGCTGGTCGACGCCGACGGCCGCGTGCTCCTGGCGCAGCGGCCGCCAGGCAAGCAGCTTGCCGGCCTGTGGGAATTTCCCGGGGGCAAGGTCGAACCCGGCGAGACGCCGGAACAATGCATCATCCGTGAACTGCATGAGGAGATCGGCATCGAGACCGAGATCCCGTGCCTGGCGCCGCTCACCTTCGCCAGCCATTCCTATGACGACTTCCATCTCCTGATGCCGCTGTTTGTGTGCCGCCGCTTCCGGGGCATTGCGCAGCCCAGGGAAGGGCAGGCGCTGAAATGGGTGCGGCCAAAGCAGATGCGCGACTACCCGATGCCGCCGGCCGACGCGCCGCTGATTCCGTTCCTCATCGACCTGCTCTGAGGATTTGTTTTGACGCAATTCCGGACAGAAAACCGCTTCACACTTTTCCTGGAATTGCTCTGACGATCGGGACCACGGTCCATATCAGCCAGCGTTAATGGAAGATTTATCTCATCATGAAAAATTGATGCATGGCCGTGTCGTCGCGGCCGCATGGCCGATTTGCCCGGGAGCGACAGCATGAGCCTAGACAGGGATTGGGACTCGATCCGGCCTGACCGGGGCTTTCGTGCCGCCGATGCCGGCATGGGCATCCTGCGCGTCACGCTGCTGTTTGGGTCGGCCGCGGTGGCGCTGGCGCTGATCGCGACTCCTTTCCTCGACAGCCAGACGCGCTCGCAATCGGTGCGGGATGATTTTCCCGGCCTCGACATGACGGCCACTGGCTCGATCGGCCATCGCGGCACCTATACGGTGCGTCGCAGCGTGCTGCAGCCGCTGCCCAGTTCGGTCTGCATCATCGGGTCCGACGGCAGGACCAGCGGTGACTGCTGACATGGTTAAGAATTTTCCGGGAAGGCGGCGGTTTCACCGCCTGTTAAGGCTTTACCGTTAACCTTTCTTAACAGATCGACGGTAAGGTCCTGGCAACGGGGATCAAGGCGATGAAAACAGTGCTGCTGCGTTTTCTGAAGGACGACAATGGCGCCACGGCCGTCGAATACGCCCTGATCGTCATGGTGCTGTCGTTGACGATCATCGGCGGCATCGGCCAAGTGTTCAACTCAATTACCTGGTTGTTCAGCGACAACACCAGCAGGCTTGCGAACGCTTTCGCGCACTGACTTGCGACCCTGTCCGCACCCGCGGGCCGGTCAATGCCCTTCCGGACCCTCCAGTACGGTCTTCAATGAGACCTTGGCCGAGCCAGGTTTGAGTGGCTTCTGCTGCGATGCATCGGGTGCCCAGCCAGACATCCAGACCATCGAGAAACTTGCCCGGATCCGACCGTCCGGGTCGGAAAACCGCTCGGCGTAAATCTCGGCGGCACGGGCAAACAGTCTACGCGTGCCCGGCCGCCGGCTGCGATCGGCAAGCGCGCTGGTTTCGCCCATGGCGCGAAGGTCGGCCATCAGGGCAAACAAATTGGCATAGCGCACCGTCACGGTCTCGACGTCTGCGACCGGCAGAGCAAGACCGGCGCGCTGCAGCAGCGCACCGGCATCGCGCACGTCGGTAAAGGGGATGACGCGTGGGCTGACGCCGCCATACAGCTCGCTCTCGGCCGCAAGCAGGCTTTCGCGCAGCTCACTGAGCGTGCCGGCACCGGCGAAGGCACCGAGAAAGAGCCCGTCCGGACGCAAGGCGCGACGGATCTGGATCAGCATGCCGGGAATGTCGTTCATCGCCTGCAGCGACAGAAGCGATACCGCCAGATCGAGGCTTTGCGGCTCGAAGGGCACTGTTTCCAGCGGCGCGACCAGGCCGGCCGCACCATCCAGGAAAACCGCGTCCGTCTCGACACGGGCGATTTCCGCCACCTTGTCGCTGGCGGCGAGCACACCGGCCGCGGCCGGTGTCTGGCAAAACAGCACGGCAGCCTTGCCGAACCTGCGCTCGACGGCACCCAGCCGGTCGGCAAGGTCCTCGGCGGCGCGGTTCATGAGGAAATCGGCACCCTCGACCGGGTGGGTGAGCGCACGCCGCTTGTGCGCCAGCCACAGTGAGGTATCGATAATAGGCTGCAACGGGCGGATCCTTGTTTGTCCACGCCCTGATATAGTTGGTATGATGGCACGGAGAACCAACCACGTGGCCGATCCGATGCCAGAGATCAAGTCCATCGGGATCAGGAACTTCACCCGATCGGCCCTCGGCTGGCCGGCGCGTATCCTGTTTCCTCCGGTCTGCGCCGGCTGCCGCCGTCATGTCTCGCAACCCGGGGTGCTTTGCGGCGCCTGCTGGCCGAAGCTGAGGCTCCTGGAACGGCCGTGGTGCCCGGTGATGGGCACGCCGTTCACCCACCATATGGGCGAGGGCTTTCTGTCGGCCGAGGCGATCGCCGATCCGCCGCCCTTCGAACGGGCGCGAGCAGCCGTCGTCTATTCCGGCGTTGCCCGCCAGATGGTGCAAGGCCTGAAATATCAGGATCGCACCGATCTTGCGCCCTGGATGGCGCGCTGGATGGCGCGGGCGGGCGCCGATCTCATCGCCGAGGCCGATGTGGTTGTGCCGGTGCCGCTGCACTGGCGGCGTTTTTTCCGGCGGCGGTTCAACCAGTCGGCGGAATTGGCGCGTGCGGTCTGCGAACTCAGCGGGCTGTCTTTCGCGCCCGCCGCCATGCGGCGCGTGAAACTTACCCGCCAGCAGGTCGGGCTGGAGCGGCAGGAGCGCGAGGAGAATGTGCGGGCCGCCTTTCGCGTGCCGGTCGAGGCGCAAATCGAGATCGCCGGCCGCAGGGTGCTCCTGATCGATGATGTCTACACGACCGGCGCCACCGTGCGCGCCGCCACCAAGGCGCTGAAAAAAGGGGGCGCCGGGGCCGTCGATGTGCTGACCTTTGCCCGCGTGTTGCCGGGGGACTTTCGGCCCGACGAGTCCGCGACTATATAAGTCGGCAACGAAAGTGGAAATTCGTCATGGTGGATGTCACGATCTATACGCGCATGATGTGCGGCTACTGCACGGCAGCCAAACGGCTGCTGGAGCGCAAGGGCGTTGCCTATACCGAGCACGACGCTTCCTTTTCGCCGGAGCTGCGCCAGGAGATGATCTCGCGCGCTCACGGCCGCACGACCTTTCCGCAGATTTTCATTGGCGAAACGCATGTCGGCGGCAGCGACGACCTCCACGAGTTGGAGGCCGAAGGCCGGCTCGACAAACTGCTCGCCAACGGCGCGACGATTTGAGGATTTGATGATGGGTGTTTTCAAGGCTGCCGCCGTCCAGATGCGTTCAGGCGAAAGTCCCGAGCGCAATGCGGTCGATCTCGAGCGGCTGGTGCGTGAGGCGGCAGGCCAGGGCGCAACCTATATCCAGACGCCGGAAATGACCGGGGCGCTGATCCGCGACAAGCAAGCGCGCGCAGCCTCCTTCACCTCCGAAGACAAGGACATCATCGTGGCGACCGCGCGCAGGTTGGCGCGCGAACTCGGGATCTTCCTGCATGTCGGCTCGACGGCCATCCTGCGCGCCGACGGCAAGCTCGCCAACCGGGCGCTGCTGTTTGGCCCGGATGGCGCGACGCTCGCCACCTATGACAAGATCCACATGTTCGATGTCGACCTCGACAATGGCGAGAGCTGGCGCGAATCCTCGGCCTACGAACCTGGCACCGAGGCCGTCGTGACCGGGATAGCGGGGGCGAAATTGGGCTTTGCGGTCTGTTACGACCTGCGGTTCCCGCAATTGTTCCGTGCCGAGGCGCTCGCTGGCGCCGATGTTTTGACCGTGCCCGCCGCCTTCACCCGCCAGACCGGCGAAGCGCACTGGCATGTGCTGCTGAGGGCGCGCGCCATCGAGAACGGTGCCTTTGTGGTCGCCGCCGCGCAAGGCGGCCTGCATGAGGATGGCCGCGAGACCTATGGCCATTCGCTGATCGTAGATCCCTGGGGCCGAATCATCGCCGAAGCCGCGCATGACGAGCCGGCGGTGATCGTTGCAGAGATCGACCCGGCGCAGTCGCTTGCGGCGCGCAAGAAGATCCCCAATTTGAAGAATGCGCGGGATTTCGACATCAATGGCGGCGAGGTCGACGCGCCGCGTCTCAGGGGTGCCGCCTCTTGATCCGCTTTTCCCTGATCTGCGAAAACGAGCACGAGTTCGAGGGCTGGTTTCGCAGCAATGACGATTTCGATACCCAGAAGAAGCGCGGCTTTGTCGATTGCCCAAGCTGCGGCTCACACAAGGTGGAGAAGGCCCTGATGGCGCCCGCCGTTTCGACGGCCCGCAAGCAGGAGACCATCGCGCTCGCCATGGGCGAGGCGCAGAAACAGGCGCTGGCGCAACTCAAGGCGATGGCCGAGAAAGTGCGCGAGAATGCCGACTATGTCGGCGACAAGTTCGCCGAGGAAGCGCGAAAAATCCATTTCGGCGAAACCGATCCGCGCGGCATCTATGGCGAGGCGACGCTCGAAGAGGCCAAGAGCCTTGCCGAGGACGGCGTCGAGTTCATGCCGATCCCGGTGTTTCCGGACGACCGCAACTGAGCGGTTAGCTCACGCTTGCGATCAATTTGCCAAGCAGCCGAGCCAGCATCTCGCGTTCGGCGTCGCTTAGATCGGCGAGAATTTCATGCTCGTTGGCGACGTGGGCGGTCAAGGCCTCGTCGATCAAGGCCAGACCTTTCCCGGTAAGCTGCACGACAATGCCGCGACGGTCATTGGGGTGCGGGCCGCGCAAGATCAATCCGGCCTTCTCCAGCCGGTCGAGCCGGTTGGTCATGGCGCCAGATGTCACCATCGTCGCTTCATAGAGAGCGGTGGGGGTCAGCGCGTAAGGGGCTCCGGAGCGGCGCAGCGTAGCCAGCACGTCGAATTCGCCGGCCTGGAGCCCGAAACGGGCAAACAGCGGGGCGAGGCGATCCCGCGCGATCAGCGACGAGGCCTCGTTCAATCGCCCGAGCACCGCCATCGGCGAGACGTTCAGATCCGGCCGTTCCCGTTTCCACTGCTCGATCGCTTTTGCCGCGCGATCCATTTGTCTCACCGTTAAATATCTTGATGTTAAGAATCTTTGCGTTATCTTACCTCAAGATACAGAACCGGCCAAGCGTCGCGAGTGCCGAATTCGCAATTTGAGTGACGGGACCATCCGATGAAATTTCTCTGGGATTCGGCGCTCGGCCTGCTGGTCGTCACCGGCGGCCTGCTCGGGCTGACGCTGCCCTTCGGCAAGCTCGCCACGGCAGCCGGCGTGCCGGCCATGGTCTGGGCCTTCGTCATCTCGCTCGGTGCCGGCGGCGTGCTTTTGTGCGTGCTCTTGTTGCGCGGGGAGCGTGTCCGCCTCACCGCGCACAAATTGCGCTATTTCTTCGTCACGGCCGCCGTGTCCTATGCCGTCCCCAATCTCCTGATGTTCTCGGCCATTCCGCACCTTGGCGCCGGCTACACCGGCATCATGTTCACGCTGTCACCTGTCATCACGCTGGTGTTGTCGATCCTGCTGCGTGTGCGGCGCCCGAACATACTGGGCATTGCCGGCATTGCAGTCGGCTTCGTCGGCGCCGTCATGGTGGCGGTGACGCGCGGAGAGGCCGGCCAGCCGGCCGATCTCTTCTGGGTGGTCATTGGCCTGCTCATCCCGGTCAGCCTTGCCGTCGGCAACATCTATCGCACGGTGGATTGGCCTGAAGGCACCGGCCCGATCGAACTCGCTGTCGGCAGTCATCTGGCGTCGGCGACGCTGCTGCTCGCCGGTATTCTCACCCTGTTCGGCATCAAGGCCTTCGCGCCGCTCGACGGCGTGCCGCTGGTCGTCGTCGCGCAAGTCGCATCCGCGTCGGCGATGTTCGCCTTCTTCTTCCGGCTGCAGGCGGTCGGCGGCCCCGTCTATCTCAGCCAGATCGGTTATGTCGCGGCCGCGGTCGGCCTGTTTGCCGGCACGATCTTCCTTGGCGAGCACTATCGGCTGCTGACCTGGGTCGGCGCCGTCATCATCACCGCCGGCGTTTTCATCACCACCAAGGCGCAAAGCCAGAAAGCCTGACGTCTCAGTTTGTGCCGTCGTCGGCATCGCCACCGGGCTCCGGCTGCGGCCGAGGATGCCGACCGCCCGCGCGCCCGCGGTACGAATTCCGGAACGCCTGCTCGGTCAGACCGATCCCTTTTCCGCCAGCACCATGTAGTTGACGTCCATATCCTTCGATCGCGCCCAGCGGTCGGCGAGCGGATTGTAGGTGACGCCGGTGCGGTCGATGATCGTCAGGCCGGCGCCGCCAAGCGCCTTTTCCAGCTCTTCGGGGCGCACCAGCTTGCCGAACTGGTGGGTGCCGCGCGGCAGCCAGCGCAGCACGTATTCGGCGCCGATGATGGCCAGGCCCAGCGCCTTCAGCGTGCGGTTGATGGTGGCCACGAACATGATGCCGCCGGGTCGGACCATCTGCCCGCATTTGGCGACGAACAGCTCGATGTCGGCGACATGCTCGACCACTTCCATGTTGAGGATGACGTCGAATGTCTCGCCGGCGTCGGCAAGGTCCTCGGCCGTCGTGGCGCGATAGTCGACGCTCACATTGCCTTCGGCGGCATGCAGTTTCGCCACTTCGATGTTTGTTTCGGAGGCATCCGCTCCCACGACCTCGGCGCCAAGCCGCGCCATCGGCTCGCACAAAAGCCCGCCGCCGCAGCCGATGTCGAGGATCCGCAGGCCCTCGAACGGCCGCGCGGCGCGTGGGTCACGGCCGAAGCGCGATGCTATCTGGTCGCGGATATAGGAAAGCCGGACCGGATTGAATTTATGCAGCGGACGAAACTTGCCGTTCGGATTCCACCATTCGGCGGCAAGGGCGGAAAAGCGTTCCACTTCTCCGGCATCGATCGTCGATCGTCGGGGCTCTGGCATCGGTTGTCTCCTAGAGCTCTTGTTGGTCGCAATTGCGAACGGAAAACCGCTTCACACTTTTCCTGGAACGGCCTTAGAGCGCTAGGAAGTCGGGCGTGGGGGAGCGAATGTCAAGGCAGCTTTTTTCAATGCTGCCAAACACGGTCCGTCGGACTCAGCTGGTCCTGTCCAGCACGTCGCGCAGCTTCGCGTCCAGTTGCTCGATGGTGAACGGCTTGGCCAGGAAGTGCACGTCATGGTCGAGCACGCCGTTATGGACGACCGCATTCCTGGTGAAGCCGGTGGTGAAGATGACTTTCAGTCCGGGCTGGCGCGCGACCGCCTCCTCGGCGAGCTTGCGGCCGTTCATCACCGGCATGACGATATCGGTGAACAGCAGGGCGATGCCTGACGACGCGTCGAGCTTCTCGAGCGCCTCCGGACCGCTCGCGGCATGGATGACGGTGTAGCCGAGTTCGCGCATGGCGTCGGTCGTGGCGGCCCGCACCCGGGCGTCGTCCTCGACGACGAGGATCGTCTCGGTGACCTTGACGGAGCTCTTGCCGCGCCCGACGGGTACTGCTGGCTCCTCCGAGCCGAAAAACCGCGGCAGGTAGATCTTGATCGTCGTGCCTTCACCCGGTTCGGAGTAGATCTTGACGTGGCCGCCCGACTGTTTGACGAAGCCGAACACCTGGCTCAACCCAAGTCCCGTGCCCTTGTTGACCGGCTTGGTCGTGAAGAACGGTTCGAAGGCCCTGGCGATGACCTCCGGTGGCATGCCGGCGCCGGTGTCGGTCACCGCCACCATCACATATTGGCCAGGCGTGACTTCGGCGTGTGTCGAGGCGTAGGCCTCGTCGAGATGGCTGTTGGCGGTCTCGATGGTCAATTTTCCGTCATTGTCCATGGCATCGCGGGCATTGACGGCCAGGTTGAGGATCGCGTTCTCGATCTGGCTCGGATCGGCGTGGATTTTCCACAGGCCGCCCGCCAAAACCGTTTCGATACGGATGCCTTCGCCGAGCGCTCGGTGCAGAAGGTCGGACATGCCGGTCACCAGCCGGTTGGTGTCGACGACCTGCGGCGCCAGCGGCTGCAGACGGGAGAAGGCAAGCAATCGGGCGGTCAGATTGGCGGCACGGCTGGCCGCATCCGTCGCGGCCTCGATGAACTTCTCGATGTCGTTCTCGCCGCGCTTCAGCTTGCGCTGGGCAAGGTTCATGGCGCTGAGGATCACCGCCAGCATGTTGTTGAAATCGTGGGCGATGCCGCCGGTCAGCTGGCCGACGGCTTCCATCTTCTGCATCTGGCGGATCTGGGATTCGGCCTTCTCGCGGGTGTCGATCTCGTTGCCGAGCTCGATGTTCTTGCCCATCAGCTCTGCCTGGGCGGTGGCGACTTCGCGGAAGCGGCGGCGGGATTCGCGGATTGTGTAGGTGGCGAGCAGGAAGATCGCGAAGAGGGCCGCCAGCGAGCCGATGCGCAGCCAGGTCTCGACCTGGTCGGTGTGCTCGTCGCGCTCGGCAATCGCGGCGCCTTCCATACGCCGGATGGTGTCCATGCTGGCGCGGATCTCGTCCATGGCGGCTTTGCCCTGGCCGCTGCGGACCAGCCGCAAGGCCCCGGCGACGTCGCCCTTGTCGTAAAGGGCGATCGTTACGGCCAGTTCAGCCTGTTTTTGCGCCAGCGCGTCCTTGATGTGACTGATCTGCTGGACCAGCTGGTCGTCGGAAGCCGTCATGGCATCGATGCGGGAGAGCTGTCCGGGGATTGCCTCGACGGCCTTCCGATACGGTTCGAGATAGGATTTTTCCCCGGTCAGCAGGTAGCCGCGCTGACCACTTTCGGCATCCTGCGCCATTGAAAGGAGCCCGGAAAGCAGTTCCTGGTACTCGATCGTCTCGCGAGCGGCGGCACGATTGGCCCTCTGGCCCTCGACAAGCACGGCACGCGTTCCGACGATCAATGCCAGCACGGCGAAGCCGGCGACAAGCGGGAGCGATTGCAATCGCATGGCGCGTCGAAGACGAGCAATCATCTGTTATGCCGAACCAAATGGATTCCCCGCGGGCAGCATTTGGTAAGCGGCACGGGCCTGGAAGGCAATATGCCGTCTTCTTGACGCCGGCATTCCGCCGCCAGCCTTGCGAAACCTTCATCATTTGGCTAAGGAGGCCGCGCATTCAGCAGCCGGCACCAGCCGGGCGCTTTCCTCCGCTTCGGCTCCCAGTTTTTTGGCAAGGGGCCGGCTTCAGTCAAAGGCATTTCGCTTCCATGGCGCGTATCGTGATGAAATTCGGCGGAACCTCCGTCGCCGACATCGCCCGCATCCGCAATGTGGCGCGTCACGTCAAACGCGAGGTCGACGCCGGCCATGAGGTCGCGGTGGTGGTTTCGGCCATGGCCGGCAAGACCAACGAACTGGTTGCCTGGACGCGCGAGGCCTCGCCGATGCATGACGCACGCGAATATGACGCTGTCGTCGCTTCCGGAGAACAGGTCACCGCTGGCCTGCTGGCCATCACCTTGCAGAACATGGGCGTGCACGCCCGCTCCTGGCAGGGCTGGCAGATTCCGATCAAGACCGACAACGCGCATGGCGCGGCGCGCATCCTCGACATTGACGGCGCCTTCCTGGTCAAGCGCTTCGGCGAGGGCCAGGTGGCCGTCATCGCCGGCTTCCAGGGCATCGGGCCCGACAATCGCATCGCCACGCTTGGCCGCGGCGGTTCGGACACAAGTGCCGTGGCCATCGCCGCGGCGGTCAAGGCGGACCGTTGCGACATCTATACCGACGTCGACGGGGTCTACACCACCGATCCGCGCATCGAGCCCAAGGCGCGGCGGCTGGCCAAGATTTCCTTCGAGGAGATGCTTGAGATGGCCTCGCTCGGCGCCAAGGTTCTGCAGGTGCGTTCGGTCGAGCTTGCCATGGTGCACAGGGTGCGTACCTTCGTGCGGTCGTCCTTCGACGATCCCGACGCGCCCGGAATGGGGGATTTGCTCAATCCTCCGGGAACGCTCATTTGCGACGAGGAAGAGATCGTGGAACAGCAGGTCGTCACCGGAATTGCCTACGCCAAGGACGAAGCCCAGATTTCGCTGCGTCGCGTCGGCGACCGCCCAGGCGTCGCCGCCGGCATTTTCGGGCCGCTGGCCGAGGCCAACATCAATGTCGACATGATCGTCCAGAACATCTCCGAGGACGGCAAGTTCACCGACATGACCTTCACGGTGCCATCGGGAGACGTCGACAAGGCGCTGGCCGTGCTCGACCGGCTGAAAGCCGAGGTCGGCTACGATGTCGTGCAGTCCGAGGCCGGCATGTCGAAGGTCTCGGTCATCGGCATCGGCATGAGGAGCCACGCCGGTGTCGCCGCCACCGCCTTCAAGGCACTGGCGGACAAGGCGATCAACATTCGCGCCATCACCACCTCCGAGATCAAGATTTCGATACTGATCGACGGTCCGTACACCGAACTTGCGGTTCGCACTTTGCATTCCGTCTACGGTCTGGATAAGCAGTAGCAGACTGAATCAGTTGTTGCGCGCGTGCCGGCAGCGGCGGAAACTGCGCCGGCAGGTGTTTCATTGGAGAAGAAGCCGCGATGCGTGACCAGGCCAGTGGCCCGCGCGTTTTGCTGAAACGGCTCCGCGAGCTCATGCAGGAGCCGCTGGAGCCGCAGGAGCGGCTTGACCGGATCGTGCGCGACATCGCGTCCAACATGGTCGCGGAAGTGTGTTCGCTCTATGTGCTGCGCGCCGATTCGGTGCTCGAGCTCTACGCCACCGAGGGTCTGAACCCGAACGCCGTCCACCTGGCGCAACTGCGACTGGGACAAGGCCTGGTCGGCACCATCGCCGCAAGCGCACGGCCGCTCAACCTCTCCAATGCTCAGGAACATCCGGCCTTCGCCTACCTGCCGGAGACCGGGGAAGAAATCTACAATTCCTTCCTTGGCGTGCCGGTGCTCAGGGCAGGGCGCACGCTGGGCGTCCTCGTCGTCCAGAACAAGACCATGCGTCATTACCGCGACGACGAGGTCGAGGCGCTGGAAACCACCGCGATGGTCATCGCCGAGATGATCGCCACCGGCGACCTGGCGCGGCTGACCCGGCCCGGCCTCGAACTCGACTTGCGCCGGCCTGTCAGCTTCACCGGCCTGTCCTTCAACGATGGCGTCGGGCTTGGCCATGTCGTGCTGCACGAGCCGCGCATCGTCGTCACCAATCTGTTCAACGAGGACAGCGAGGAAGAGGTCCGACGGCTGGAAAGCTCGCTCGGGTCGCTGCGGCTCTCCATCGACGACATGCTGGAGCGCCGCGACGTCGCTTTCGAGGGCGAGCACCGCCAGGTGCTGGAAGCCTATCGCATGTTCGCCAATGACCGTGGCTGGGTGCGACGCCTGGAAGAGGCGATCCGCAACGGCCTGACGGCAGAAGCCGCGGTGGAAAAGGTGCAGAGCGACATGCGCGCCCGCATGCTGCACATGACAGATCCTTATCTGCGCGAGCGGATGAGCGATTTCGACGACCTCGCCAACCGGCTGCTGCGCCAGCTGATGGGACGCGGGCCGGAAGATGTCGCGGCTTCGCTGCCGAAGGACGCCATCATCGTCGCCCGCTCGATGGGCGCCGCCGAACTGCTCGACTACCCTCGCGACAAGCTGCGCGGGCTGGTGCTGGAGGATGGCGCCGCCACGAGCCATGTCGTCATCGTCGCCCGCGCCATGGGCATTCCGGTCGCCGGCCAGATGAAGGGCGCGGTTTCGATGGCCGAAAACGGCGACGCCATTATCGTCGACGGCGAGGAAGGCACGATCCATCTGCGGCCGCAGTCCGATCTCGAAGCCGCCTATGCCGAAAAAGTGCGGTTCAGGGCGCGCCGGCAGGAGGTCTACCGCGAACTGCGCAAGAAGCCGTCGATGACCAGGGACGGCGTCCAGGTCGACCTCTTGATGAATGCCGGGCTTGCCGTCGACCTGCCGCAGCTGGCCGAGGCGGGTGCTGCCGGCATCGGCCTGTTCCGCACCGAGTTGCAGTTCATGGTCGCCTCGACCTTTCCGCGTGCCGAGGCACAGGAAAAACTCTATCGCGACGTGCTGGAGGCCGCACGCGGCAAGCCGGTCACCTTCCGCACCATCGACATTGGCGGCGACAAGGTGCTGCCCTACTTCAAGGGCGCTATCCAAGAAGAGAACCCGGCGCTCGGCTGGCGGGCGATCCGCCTGACGCTGGATCGGCCGGGGCTGCTGCGCACCCAAATCCGCGCCCTGCTGAAGGCCAGCGGCGGGCGCGAGCTCAAGCTGATGCTGCCCATGGTGACCGAGCTCGGCGAAATTGCCCAGGCGCGAGAAATCATCGACCGCGAAGTGCGGCATCTGTCGCGCTTCGCCCACCATCTGCCGACCAGCCTCAAGCTGGGCGCGATGCTGGAAGTGCCGTCGCTTCTGTTCCAGCTCGACGAATTGATGAAGGCGGTCGACTTCGTCTCGGTCGGGTCGAACGATCTGTTCCAGTTCGTCATGGCGGTCGACCGCGGCAACACGCAATTGGCCAACCGCTTCGACACGCTGTCGGCGCCGTTCCTGCGCGTCTTGAAGCTGATCGCCGATGCCGGCATCCGCAACCACACGCCGGTGACGCTGTGCGGTGAGCTCGCCGGCAAGCCGATCTCGGCGATGGCGCTGATCGGCCTCGGATTCCGCTCGATCTCGATGTCACCGGCCTCGATCGGCCCGGTCAAGGCGATGCTGACGGAATTGCCGCTGGATGAGCTGACGGAGTTCTTCGACGACAATCTGATGGCGCCCGCGCAGGGGCTGCCGATGCGGGCGCTGTTGCAGGCCTTTGCCGACGACCGCTCGATCCCGTTGTAGCATCAAATCATGGTCAATTTGCCCCGCGATCGCATGGATCAAGTCGTCAAGCGTTTCGAGATGCTCGAAGCGCAGATGTCGGCCGGACCGGCGCCGGATGCCTATGTGAAGATGGCGTCCGAATATGCCGAACTGCAGGACATGGTGGCCAAGGTCAGGGAATTGCGAGCGGCCGAACACGAGCAGGCCGACCTCGAGGCAATGCTCGCCGACAAGGGCACCGACGCCGAGATGCGGGCGCTCGCCGAGGCGGATCTGCCGGGGGTGGAGGAGCGCATCGAGGCGTTGCAGAAGGACATCCAGATACTGCTCCTGCCCAAGGATGCCGCCGACGACAAGAACGCCATCCTCGAAATCCGCGCCGGAACCGGCGGCGACGAGGCCGCGCTCTTCGCCGGCGACCTGTTTCGCATGTATGAGCGCTATGCCGCCGAGCGTGGCTGGCGGTTCGAGACGGTGTCGGCCAGCGACGGCGATGCTGGCGGGTTCAAGGAAATCATCGCCACGGTCTCCGGCAAGGGCGTTTTCGCCCATCTGAAATTCGAGTCCGGCGTGCATCGCGTGCAGCGCGTGCCGGCAACCGAGGCCAGCGGGCGCATTCATACCTCGGCGGCGACGGTCGCCGTGCTGCCGGAAGCCGAAGAGGTCGACATCGAGATCCGTGCCGAGGACATCCGCATCGATACGATGCGCGCCTCGGGTTCGGGCGGCCAGCACGTGAACACCACCGATTCGGCTGTCCGCATCACCCACCTGCCGACCGGCATCATGGTGGTGCAGGCGGAGAAGTCGCAGCACCAGAACCGGGCGAAGGCCATGCAGATCCTGCGCGCCCGGCTATATGACCTGGAGCGCGGCAAGGCTGACGAGGAGCGTTCCGAATCACGCAAATCGCAGGTCGGCTCCGGCGATCGCTCGGAACGCATCCGAACCTATAATTTCCCGCAAGGCCGCGTCACCGACCACCGCATCAACCTGACGCTCTACAAGCTCGACCGGGTGATGATGGGCGAACTCGACGAAGTCATCGACGCGCTGATCGCCGACCACCAGTCGAAACTGCTGGCCGATATCGGCCTCGATGGCTGACCCGCTGCCCAAGGCGCTGGGTCCGCTGTTGCGGGAAGCGCGGGCCAGGCTTGTGGCGGCCGGGGTGGATGATCCCGTACTCGACGCACGGCTGATTGTCGAACATTTTTCCGGCACGACCCGTACGCAGGCCATTGCCGACCCTGAACATGAGATCGACAGGAACGCCATCGCCGCGATCGACGCCGCCCTGGGGCGCCGAGCCGCCGGCGAACCCGTGCATCGCATCCTGGGCTACCGTGAATTCTACGGTTTGCGTCTGGCGCTGTCGCCGGAAACGCTGGAGCCAAGGCCGGATACCGAAACGCTGGTCGAGGCGGTGCTGCCTTTCGTCAAGACAATTGCCGCGCGGGAGGGTTCGTGCCGCATCCTCGATCTCGGCACGGGGACGGGCGCCATCGCGCTCGCGCTGCTGAGTGCGGTGCCGACCGCGACCGCCACCGGTGTCGACATCGCAGCCGGAGCGCTGGCGACGGCGGCCCGCAATGCCGGGCAAACCGGACTTGGCGACCGGTTCGCGACGGTGCGGTCGGATTGGTTCGAAAAAGTTTCCGGCCGATACCATGTAATTGCCGCAAACCCTCCCTATATACCTTCACGACACATTGGAAATCTGCAGGACGAGGTCCGCGATTTCGACCCGCGCCTGGCCCTGGATGGCGGCGTGGATGGGCTGACCCCCTACCGGATCATCGCCGCCGAAGCGGCACCGTTTCTGGAAGCAGAAAGCAGGATTGCGGTCGAGATCGGCCACACGCAACGCACCGAGGTCAACGATATATTCCGCGCAGCCGGCTACGCTGCGGGCGAGTTGTTTCGTGATCTTGGCGGAAACGACAGGGTTCTTGTCTTTCAAAGGGGATAAGCCTTGACGCACCGCGAAAAAACCGCTTGGCAATACCGGGGAATGCGGCTAGGGTCGCCTCAACCGGATGAGACGAAGCAGGCAGTGCTCTTAGCGATTCGGTCCTCCTTGGAAATAGCTGCCTTCTTGCGCAAACGACGCCCAAGCTTCGTGCGGGAATCGTCCGGCAAGTGATGTAACCGGAACAGGATGGCACGTGGCGCCAACGCAATTGATGCGGGCGAACGCCGGTGAAGAAACGAAACGGCTGGCTGCATGAGCGCCTCCGTTCGTGACGATTTTTCGAAAATTTCAAGATGAAGAGAGTCGAATGAGGCCACAACAGCAGAACAGGCGCATGCGCGGTCGCAATAACAATGGCGGCGGCGGTGGCAATAACAATAACAACAACAACCGCAAGGGCCCGAATCCCCTGACGCGCAACTACGAGAGCAACGGCCCGGACGTGAAGATCCGTGGATCAGCTCAGCAGATCGCCGAAAAATACGCCACCCTGGCCCGTGACGCGCAAAGCTCCGGCGACAGGGTCATGGCGGAGAACTATCTCCAGCACGCCGAACACTATAATCGCATCATTGCCGCCGCGCAGGCGCAGATGCCGATCCAGAACGTCCAGCAGAACCGCGACGATTTCGACGATGACGGTGATGAGGATCGCGACGAGTTCGACAATGCAGGTAACAATGGGGCCGGCAACAGCGGCAACACCGTTTCCGAACCACAAGTACCTGTGATCAACCACGGCGCTGGTCCGCAGCCGGTGATCGAAGGCATGCCGGCGGAGGTCGCGCTGAACCGGGACGGCCGCGACAATCGTGACAATGCCGGGCGTGACAATGCCGGGCGCGATAACGCCGGGCGTGACAATAACGGACGCAACAATAACCGCGACAGCAATGGCGGGCGCCACCGCGATCGCCGTCCCAATGGCGGCTATGGCCAGAATGGCCAGCGCGATTATGCTTCGTCCGCCGAGCAAGGCGGTCAGCAGCAGCGCAACGAGTTCCCGGGGCAGGCAGAAGTACAGGCAGAGTCCGGTTCGCCGGCCGAGACCGCCGTGATAGCCGAGCCGGCGCCGCTGTTCGAGAGTTTTTCGCCTGCGGCTCTTGCCGCCCAGGCCGAACTCAACGAGGCGGCCACCGAGAGCGGTGCCGCCCGCCGTCCGCGCCGTCCGCGCCGTCCGCGCGCCAGTGCCGACCAGGTCGACGCCGGCAGCGGCAATGCGGATGCCGGCGAGGTGGCCGCGGCTCCGGCAGACAACGGCAGTTCCGAGCCGGTGATTGCCGATATCGACAACTGATCGAACACCATTTCAAGACGTGGAACGGCGGGGAGAAATCTCCGCCGTTTCCGTTTGGGCTGACCTGGAATATTATGCATTGACCGATATCAATGCGTCTTGAGACGGCATGGTCCATGCCCCATATCTCGGCTGAACAGGATCCGGCTCGAATGGGCGGGTCCGTCACCGCAATCTGATCCGGTGCCGCGAAGCGGGCCGGTGATGGAAGGAGACAGATATGAACCTTGAGAAGTACTCCGAGCGCGTGCGCGGCTTTATCCAGTCCGCGCAGACCATGGCGCTCTCCCGCAATCACCAGCAATTCACTCCCGAACACATTTTGAAGGTCCTCGTCGACGATGATGAAGGCCTGGCCGCGTCGCTGATCGAACGCGCCGGCGGCAATGTCCGCGACGTCAAGCTCGGCGTCGAGACGGCGCTCGAGGCAATGCCGAAGGTCGAAGGCGGCAATGGCCAGCTCTATCTGGCGCAGCCGCTCGCCAAGGTGTTCTCGACCGCCGAGGAACTGGCCAAGAAGGCCGGGGACAGCTTCGTCACCGTCGAGCGGCTGTTGCAGGCGCTCACCATGGAGAAGTCGGCAAAGACCGCCGACATCCTGGCCAAGGCCGGTGTCACCGCGCAGGCGCTGAACCAGGTCATCAATGATGTCCGCAAGGGCCGCACCGCCGATTCGGCGAGTGCCGAACAGGGCTATGACGCGCTGAAGAAATACGCGCGCGACCTGACCGCCGATGCCCGCGCCGGCAAGCTGGACCCGGTGATTGGTCGCGACGACGAGATCCGCCGCACCATCCAGGTGCTGTCGCGGCGCACCAAGAACAATCCAGTGCTGATCGGCGAGCCGGGCGTCGGCAAGACGGCGATCGCCGAAGGCCTGGCGCTGCGCATCGTCAATGGCGATGTGCCTGAATCGCTGAAGGACAAGCAGTTGATGGCGCTTGACATGGGCGCGCTGATCGCCGGTGCCAAATATCGCGGCGAGTTCGAGGAGCGGCTGAAGGCCGTGCTCTCGGAAGTCACCTCGGCCAATGGCAACATCATCCTGTTCATCGACGAGATGCACACGCTGGTCGGCGCTGGCAAGGCGGATGGCGCGATGGATGCGTCTAACCTGTTGAAGCCGGCGCTGGCGCGCGGCGAACTGCACTGCGTTGGCGCCACCACGCTCGATGAATACCGCAAGCATGTCGAGAAGGATCCGGCACTTGCCCGCCGCTTCCAACCGGTCTTCGTCGATGAGCCGACAGTAGAGGATACGGTCTCGATCCTGCGCGGCCTGAAGGAGAAATACGAGCAGCACCACAAGGTGCGCATCTCCGACTCGGCTCTGGTGGCGGCGGCGACGCTGTCCAATCGCTACATCGCCGACCGCTTCCTGCCGGACAAGGCGATCGACCTGGTCGACGAGGCCGCCTCGCGGCTTCGCATGCAGGTCGATTCCAAGCCCGAGGCGCTGGACGAGATCGACCGCCGCATCATGCAGCTCAAGATCGAGCGCGAGGCGCTGAAGGTCGAGACGGATGACGGCTCGAAAGACCGGCTCGCCCGCCTGGAAAAGGAACTTGTCGGGCTCGAAGAGGAATCCACCGAGATCACCGCCAAATGGCAGGCCGAGAAGCAGAAGCTCGGTCTTGCCGCCGACTTGAAGAAGCAGCTCGACGAGGCGCGCAACGAACTGGCCATTGCCCAGCGCAAGGGTGAATTCCAGCGCGCCGGCGAGCTTGCCTATGGCAAGATCCCCGAACTGGAAAAGAAGCTCAAGGAAGCCGAAGCCCAGGACGGCAAGGCCGGCATGGTCGAGGAGGTGGTCACCCCCGACCACGTCGCCCATATCGTCTCGCGCTGGACCGGCATTCCGGTCGACAAGATGCTGCAGGGCGAGCGCGACAAGCTGCTGCGCATGGAAGACGAGATCGGCAAGCGGGTCGTCGGCCAGGGTGAGGCGGTGCAAGCCGTTTCCAAGGCAGTGCGGCGCGCCCGTGCCGGCCTGCAGGATCCGAACCGTCCGATCGGCTCGTTCATGTTCCTCGGGCCGACGGGTGTCGGCAAGACCGAACTGACCAAGGCGCTGGCAAGCTTCCTGTTCGACGACGAGAGCGCGATGGTGCGCATCGACATGTCGGAGTTCATGGAGAAGCACTCGGTCGCCCGGCTGATCGGCGCGCCTCCCGGCTATGTCGGCTATGAGGAAGGCGGCGCGCTCACCGAAGCGGTGCGGCGCCGGCCCTATCAGGTCGTGCTGTTCGACGAGATCGAGAAGGCGCATCCCGATGTCTTCAACGTGCTCTTGCAGGTACTCGATGACGGCCGGCTCACCGACGGGCAGGGCCGCACGGTTGATTTCCGCAACACGCTGATCATCATGACGTCGAATCTCGGTGCCGAATATCTGGTCAATCTCGGCGAGGACCAGGACGTCGACGCGGTGCGCGACGAGGTGATGGGCGTGGTGAGAGCGTCGTTCCGGCCGGAGTTCCTCAACCGCGTCGACGAGGTGATCCTGTTCCACCGGCTGCGCCGCAAGGACATGGACCGCATCGTCGAGATCCAGCTCAAGCGGCTGGAAAGCCTGCTTGTCGATCGCAAGGTCACGCTGTCGCTGGATCACGAGGCGATCGAGTGGCTGGCGGCCAAGGGCTATGACCCGGCCTATGGCGCGCGGCCGCTGAAGCGGGTGATGCAGAAGGAGTTGCAGGATCCGCTGGCGGAGAAGATCCTGCTCGGCGAGATCCTCGACGGCTCGACCGTCAAGGTGACGGCCGGCTCCGACCGGCTGAACTTCCGTTCGAAGCCGACGGTCGTGGCGACCGAAGCGGCGGCTTGATCCCGCGCCGCGCGTCCACCCTGGGCGCGCGGCGCTTTCATACTGATGACGGGGCGTGGATGACGCTGGACGACTACAACGGCTTCTGCGCCTCGCTGCCCGCAACAAACCATGTCGTCCAGTGGGGTGACGCCCATGTCTGGAAGGTCGGGACCAAGGTGTTTGCGATCGGCGGCTGGGATCAGGGCCAGCAGCTCTTTGTCACTTTCAAATGTTCCGACATTGCCTATGACGTGCTCAAGGAACAGCCGGGGCTGCGGCCCGCGCCCTATCTTGCCTCTCGCGGCATGAAATGGATCCAGCGTCGGACAAGCCAGAGCATGGATGATGATGCGCTGAAGGACTATTTGCGCGAGAGCCATCGCCTTGTCGCCCTGAAGCTGACCAAGCAGGCGCGCAAGGACCTGGGCCTTGTCGCAAGCTAGCTGATATTCGTCCATACGCCGGGAAACCGCCATCTTCATGCCCGGTTCATGTTGGAACCATATGGTGGGGTAACTGGTTTGCTGGCGAAGGGTTCGCCGAAGAATAACGCCGGGCGGCGGCAATTACGGACCGGAGAGTTTGGCCACGATGTTCCGCACAATCTCTGCCCTTTCGGCGCTTGCCGCCGGGCTTGTGTCTTTTGGTGCGCTTGCGGCGCCGACACAGGACAATGCACCACGGCTTGTCCGCGCTGCCGATGACGGCGGCATTCTCGTCGCGCAGGACGGAAATCTGGACATCTACTACGACGCCCGCGGCAACCGCGTCATTGTCGATGCCGATACCGGAAAGGTCATCGCCATCCAGCCGCCGCAGACCCGGCTTGACCGGCGCGCGCTGCGCCGCGAGACAAGGTTGCGCGAGTTGGGCCGGGCTCCCGCCGATGACGACCGCTACTATCTCGACGATCCGGAAGACATGGCGCGGTTCCGCCGCAAGCAATTGGAAGAGGAAGGCCGGGTCATCCCGCCGCCGGCCGACGAATATGACCCGTATGGCGACAATTCGGTGGAAGCCTACCCGCCGGCGCCGCAGGATAACGGCAATTACGACAACAATTATCCCGATGCGCCGCAGCCGGCAAAGCCGGGCACCATCAAGCGCCAGCCGTTGAACGAGGCCTCGATAGACCCTTTGCAGCCCGCTACCCCGACGGAACAGGCCCCGCCGGCCGACCAATCGGCACTGCCGCCGAAGATTGGCGGCAAGACCACGGTTGACCCATCGCTGTCGCTGGGCGCCCGCCAGGATGTGGCGGCGCTGCAGGTGCTGCTCGACCGGGGCGGCGCTTCGCCCGGCGTCATCGACGGGCGCTTCGGCTCGAATGTCGACAAGGCCATCGCCGCCTATAATGAGATCACCGGCAGCAATCTCAAGTCGACCGATGCTGTCGGTATCCAGACGGCTCTTGCGCAATCCGGTGGCGACGCGTTTGCCAACTATACGATCACCGCGGAGGATGCGGCGGGCCCCTATGTCGCCTCGGTCCCGGAAGACTACAGCCAGAAGGCGCAGCTCAACTGCATGTGCTACACCTCTGTCACCGAGGCGTTGGCGGAGCGCTTCCACATGGACGAGAACTATCTGAAGTCGATCAACAAGGGCCTCGACTTCAACCGCCCCGGCACGATCATCAAGGTCGCCAATTTCGGCAAGCTGGTGTCAACGCCGGTCGCGCGGATCGTTGCCGACAAGACCAAGAAAGAAGTGTACGCCTACGATGCGGGTGGCAAGCTGGTGGCGGCTTATCCCGCCACCATCGGCTCGGCCGATACGCCGTCGCCCACCGGCATCCATGCGGTGTCGCGCATCGCGCTCGATCCGAACTACACCTACAACCCGAACATCAATTTCAAGCAGGGCCAAAACGACAAGATCCTGACCATTCCGCCAGGCCCCAACGGACCTGTCGGGTCGGTCTGGATTGCGCTGGACAAGCCGACCTATGGCATCCACGGAACGCCCGAGCCGTCGAAGATCGGCAAGACCGAAAGCCATGGCTGCGTGCGCCTGACCAACTGGGACGCGCGCGAACTGGCCAAGCTGGTGTCGCCGGGGGTTACCGTGGAATTCGTTGGCGGGCCTTCAGCCGATGACGTTGCGCAGCAATGAGCCGCGCAGCGCGGCGGCGTAGATCAGCTGCACGACCAGAATGAAGCCGACGCTGAGCAATGGGTTGAGCAGGCAGAGTGCGGCGCCGATCGCCCACAGGATCTGGGCCTTGACGATTCGCATGTAGACCGTGCGCCTTGTGTCGGCGTCGACATCTTCGGCGACAAAGCCGTTCTTCTCCGCATAGTGCCAGCTGGCGAACAGGGTGACGCCGAGCATCAGCAGGTTGAGCCAGTAGACCAGCACCGCGGTCCTGAATTCGAGGAAGTCCGCCAGCAGGTCGGTCGAGAACGGCAAGAGCGCGATGAAGGCGAGAAAGCAAAGGTTCAGCGTGGCGAGCCGTCTGTCGGACTTGGCGATCAGTCCATGCTGGGCCTGCTGACCGAACCAGAAGATGGTCAAGGTCAGGAAGCTCAACGCATAGGTCAGGAAGCGTGGCGCGAGCGACGCGATGGCGGCAAGCAGGTCGCTCTCGGAATGAACAGCCTCATGCGCCGGCACCCTGATCTCGAGCACGATCAGCGTTAGCGCGATGGCGAAGACGCCGTCGGTGATGCCGACAATGCGGCCGCGTCCTTCCGCCGACGCTTCGAGTGGACGCTTCATCGTTTCCTCCGCCTGCGGTTCTCCAGAAAAATCTAGCACGACTGACGCCATTTGCGTCCAGGCGGGATGTTCCCTGGCAATATGGCTGGTTTCAAGGACTACAAGCCGCTGGCCGGTTGTTGCCAGCCCAGCGGCGGTCTAAGCAGAGTGCCATGCATTCGCCAGATGAAGCCGCCGCAATTCCGCTGACCAGACCGCTCACGAACGGGACGTTCTGCCCGCAATCGCAGCGCCGATACGTGCTGATCGCGGCGATCCTGGCGTCGGCGCTCGGCTTCATCGACGGTTCGATCCTGGCCATCGCCATGCCGGCGATCCGCGTCGATCTTGGCGCCAGTCTCGCCGAGGCGCAGTGGATCTCCAATGGCTATGCGTTGACACTGTCGGCGCTGATCCTTGCCGGTGGGGCCGCCGGCGACCGGTTCGGGCTGCGCCGGGCCTTCGTGGCCGGCATCGTGTTGTTTGTCGCGGCCTCGCTTGCCTGTGCGCTGGCTCCGAATGCTGTCGTGCTGATCGCGTTTCGCGCCCTCCAGGGCATTGGCGCGGCGATCATGGTGCCGGGCAGCCTCGCCATCATCGCCAAGGCCTACCCTAAGAAAGAACGCGGCCGTGCGATCGGCATCTGGGCGGCGGCCTCGGCGCTGACCACCGCACTCGGCCCCGTGCTCGGCGGCCTTGTCCTGTCGGCTTTCGGCGGCGGCATCTGGCGGGCGATCTTCGCCGTCAACCTGCCTCTCGGCCTGATTTCGATCTATCTCCTGCTTGCCAAGATTCCAGCCGATGCACCGACGGAGAAACGCAGCCTGGATCTCGGCGGTGGGGCGCTGGCGACATTGGCCTTCGGCGCGCTCGCGTATGGGCTGACGTCAATGAGTTCCAGCGGCGAGGGCCACATGGCGGGGCCGAGCATTGCCGCCGGCGCGGTGCTGCTTGTGGTGTTCATCCTGTTCGAGCAGAGACAGCGCGAGCCGATGATCGATCTCAGCCTGTTTCGCATCGGTGCTTTCGCCGGCGCCAATGTCGCGACATTCTTTCTCTATTTCGCGCTGTCGGCCAATCTCTTCTATCTGCCGATGCTGCTCATCGCCGGCTGGGGGCTGAGCACGGCCGAGGTCGGCTTCATCTTCCTGCCGCTGTCCGCATCGATCGCACTTCTGTCGGGGCCGGTCGGTCAATTGTCCGACCGGATCGGGCCGCGTTTCCCTATCGCCTGCGGCAGCCTGATCGTGGCTTTCGCCTTTGCCGGACTTGCCTTGCTCACCCATGCCGGCATCCATAATTTCTGGACGGGGACGTTCCCGCTGATGGCGCTGATGGGACTCGGCATGGCGCTGGTCGTCTCGCCACTGTCGACCGCGATCATGACAGCGGTGGAAGACAAGGATACGGGGGCAGCTTCCGGCATCAACAATGCCGTCTCTCGTATTGGCGGCCTGATCGCGGTGGCGGCGATGGGATCGCTGGCGGCCTGGGTCTATGCCCATGCACTGGACGGGAGTGCGATTTCAGCCGTGCCAGGCTTCGGCGAACCGGCACCGGCTGGACTTGCGCCCGCGCTTGACGCGGCACGGCTGGCCGCCAGTGACGCAGCCTTCTCCGTGGTCTCCTGGGTGACGGCGCTGCTTTGCCTGCTTTCAGCTGTCATCGCGTGGACGACAATTTCCGGAGAGCCGCTGCCGTGGTCGCGACGTACCGAAACCAGGCAAGACTGAAACGCGCAGGCTCAGCCTTCGATCTTGGCGCTGGCGACTTTCAGTGAATTGCCATCTTCCTGCTTCAGCAGATCGTCGATGCGCTCGCGCTCGCGCTTGAAGGCAACGAGGTCGTCGCCTTTCAGCACCTTGCCGACCGGCAGGCGGACCCGCATCGGATCGACCTTGGTGCCGTTGACGATCAACTCGTAGTGGAGATGCGGGCCGGTGGCGAGGCCGGTCTGGCCGAGATAGCCGATGGTCTGACCCTGGCGAACCCGCATACCCGGCTCCATGCCTTTGGCAAAGGCGCTCTGGTGGTTGTACGAGGTTTCGTAGCCATTGGCATGGCGGATGATGATCTGCTTGCCGTAGCCGCCGGCCCAGCCGACCTTCTCGATGACGCCGTTGCCGGCGGCGATGATCGGCGTGCCGATCGGGGCCGCCCAGTCGACGCCGGTGTGCATGCGGACATAGCCGAGGATCGGGTGCTTGCGGGCGCCGAAACCGGAGCGGAATTTTCCGGCGGGCAGCGGATTGCGCAGCAGGAACTGCTGGGCGCTCGAACCGTCCTCGTCGAAATAGTCGGTGCTGCCGTCCTGCATCTGGAAACGGTAGAAGTTGCGCGTGGTGCCGCCAAACGTCGCCGAAACGTAGAGAAGTTCGGAATTGTCCGATGTCTGGTCGTCACCATCGGGCTGCGAGAACAGCACTTCGAGGCGGTCGGAGGGATTGAGGCGGGACTGGAAGTCGACATCGGACGCCAGGAGCTTGATCAGCCGCTGGGTCATCGCCTTGGACATGCCGTAGGAATAGGCGGCGCGGTAGATGCCGTCATAGACATTGGGCAGGTTGCCGCGCACCACAACGGGTGCGGACGAATCATCGAACGCCGTCAAGAGTTCGGGATTCGGCTCTGGTTCTTGCGCCGGCACGTACTGGCCGCGGTCATCGAGCGCGATGGTGACGATGTGCGTGGTCTTGTCGTAGACGCTGGTGCGCACGACCTTGGCGGCATCGCCGTGGACTTCGAGGCCGACGCGCAGAACGGTTCCGGCTTTCAAAGTCGGCGCGTTCAACAGCTTGGCGATTGCTTCGGCCATGCCCGTGGCGTCGTCACCCGTATAGCCCGAATCGGCAAAGGCCTCGGTGAGGTCGGTGTCCTTGGTGAAGGGGATGATTTCCTCGGCAAAAGCCGGTGCCTGGTCGTCAATGGCAGCACGCGGCGACACCGAGACGTTTTCCGGCACGATCTTGACGTCGTAGGAGCCGGCCATCGACTCGGCAAAGGCTTCGCCGAATCGCTGCGGATCGACATAGTGGAGTGAAGCGACCTGCACGGCGCCGTCGCTGAGGTCGGTGCCGGCTTCGCGTACCACCTTTTCCACCTCGTCGGCGGAAAGGTCGCTCTTTTCATCGAAGGTTGCCGTCTCGATGGGGAAGTCGACGGTCTTCAGGCTCATCTCGCTTTCGACCTTGGCGCCATAGATCTGGCCGGAGGCTGCGGAGGCCGTCGCTGGTTGCGCGGGGGTATCGTCGCCGTCGTCGCCGAATACCTGCATCGGGTCGAAGGGCGGGTAGGGCCGGCTGGTGGTGTGGCCGGCGGCGAGCGCCATCTTGATCTGCACGAAAGGCATGGTGTGGATGACATCGCGGTCGCCGACCTTGGTGACCATCGACACTTCCATGCGGCGGCGGTCCTTGGCCTTGGCGATCTGGCGCGGCGCCACAAGCCTGGTCGTCTTGGCCACCTCGCCGGAATCGCCATTGCTGGCAAGGCCGATGAGTTCGGCGATCTCGGGTGGAGTGGCCAGTTGCTGGCGACCGTCGAGGGCGGCGAACAGCGCCACGCCCATCAGCACGCTCGAG